>NZ_AQQP01000013.1 GCF_002210165.1 Phaeobacter sp. 22II1-1F12B
CTTTCCAGCAAGATAGGGGAATTGTCGCAAGCCAGTTTAGAATGTGCCCCGCTACAAGCCAAAAATCGCGTAAGACTTCTTATGTTAATTTCCAGACCCCGCCATCTTGTACCACCCGCGACTCAGACAACAGCTTCTCCAGATGCGCCGCAACGTTTCGTCCTGCGGCCATTGCGATTTGTGGGTCGGTTTTCTTGTAGACGGAAGCGGCGATATTCTGGACCGAATCCGGGGTGTTTGAGAGGTGGGCGAGGATCTCCGCCTCGCGACGCATGCGGTTGGAAAGCAACCGTTTGACGTAAGGTTGCGGATCCCGGAGTATAGGTCCGTGCCCCGGAAAGTAGATCCTATCGTCGCGCTCAATCAGCCGCTGTAGCTGCGCGCAGTAGTCGTGCATGTTTCCGTCAGGGGGGCTGACGATCGAACTGTTCCAACTCATAACGTGGTCGCCCGTGAAGAGCACTCCGTCAGGTCTCGCGAAACAAAGGTGGTCGCTCGCGTGACCAGGTGTGTGCAGGACGGTAAGACCGGCAATGACCTGTCCGTCCTCCAGAAACCGGTCAGGTCGAAATGCATCGTCAGGGAATGCCCGTGAGGCATAAACAGGTGCGTCTGTCCGTGCTCGCAGGGCTGGGACGACTCCAAAATGATCAGAATGGTGGTGTGTGAGCAGAATCCCAGATGGTTTGGCCCCCAAATTTTCGATGATTGCCCCGAAATGTGTACTGTCTTCTGCTGGGCCGGGGTCGATTATGAACCGACCATCAGGCGTATCAATGATGTAGCTATTTGTCCCGTGGTAGGTCATCTTTCCGGGATTGTTCGCGACGATCCTCAGAATTCCAGGGGCCAATTCGACTCCCTTCGCGCGGCAAGGCTCCGGCTCTGAGAAAAACATGCTGCTTCTTTTCATTGTGTGCGACCAGGTATTGATTGCGAACAATTTGGTTCGCACAGTTTTGCGCATTGCTCTCGCATGGCGCCGGAAACCTCAGGCTGGCGTCCGATGCCTGTCAAATCCGGCATCGGACTATTTCAACTTACATTGGACCAGGCCCGTATGAGACTGAAACAGTCTGATACAGTCTTGGGCTGGCAGTCACACAGCGCGGCGATTATGGTAAGCAGTATACAGAACTACAGCAATTGTCGCCTTCGTCAGATCCCCGAGAAGGAACGGGTAAAGACCGGCGTTCAGCAACTTTTCGCCATAGCCGACAAAGCCACCCAACCAGAGCAGCCCTGCGCAATACATGACTATCGAACCCAAAAAGACCGCGACAGATGCTCTGAACGCAGGCCGAAGTCCTTGCAGTGCTTGAACAATCCACCCGGCGGCGGCCGCCGCAAGTGCGAAGCCTACCAAGTATCCGCCTGTGGGACCCGCAATATACGCCGGTCCGGCCAGAGCCGGAGGCGTGCCTGCGAAGACCGGCAGGCCAAGCAGACCTTCAAAAAGGTATGTCACAACAACAAGACTACTGCGCACCGGCCCCAGGAAAAGGCCCAGACCCAAGACAACCAGGGTTTGTGTAGACATGGGAACCGGGTAGAACGGCACCACGATTTTGGCGGATAGTGTCAGAAGAATTGTGCCGACGAGAATTATCGAGATCTCTTGGGTAAGTTTTGCGAGTGTTTGGCTTTGAGTGGTTTCCAGATTCATCTTTTTCGTCCTTGTTTCTGTAGATTGTTAATTTTTTGGATAGTAAGCTCACATGCGCTTGGCGACTTCTTCCAACATGACTTCGCTCGCCCCGCCGCCGATGGCCTGCACACGGGCATCGCGTGACATGCGTTCCACCGGTGTTTCGCGCATATAACCCATACCGCCGTGAAACTGGACGCAGTCATAAAGCACGCTGTTCACCAGTTCGCCGCAATAGGCTTTGACCATCGAGACCTCTTTCACGCAGTCACCGCCCGCGGCATCCAGACCGGCGGCGTGATAGACCAGCTGACGTCCTGCCGCGATCCGCGTCTGACAGTCGGCCAGCCGTTGGCGCACGGCCTGCTTGTCCCACAGAACGCCGCCAAAGGCCCTGCGCTGCTTGACATAATCCACGGTCATGTCCAGCGCGGTTTGCGCTTCGGCACAGGCCATCGCACCCAGCACAATGCGTTCGTTCTGGAAGTTCTTCATTACCGAATAGAAACCGCGGTTGACCTCGCCCAAGACGTTTTCGGCCGGGATACGGACATCTTCGAAGATCAGTTCGGCAGTGTCCGAGCACAGCCAGCCGGTCTTGTTCAACGCCCGTCCGACCGAAAAGCCCGGCGTGCCTTTTTCGACCGCAAATATGGTGATCCCGCGCGACCCCTTGGCATCCGGATCGGTCTTGGCACCGACAAAGTAGAGATCGCCATGCACGCCGTTGGTGATGAACATCTTGGTGCCGTTCAGCACCCAATCCGACCCGTCCCGCACCGCGCGGGAGCGCATGCCCGCCACGTCCGAGCCCGCGCCCGGTTCGGTCACAGCAACGGCGGTGATCATTTCGCCCGAGACGATCGACGGCATCCAGCGCGCCTTCTGTTCGGGCGTGCCGGCGTTTTCCAGATGCGGCGAGGCCATGTCGGTGTGGACCAGAACCGTGGCCGAGAACCCGCCGAAAGTGGATCGCCCGACCTCTTCGGCCAAAACCACGCTGGACATCACGTCCAGCCCCGCGCCGCCATACTGTTCGTCATAGCGCATCCCCAGCACGCCGAGATCACCCATCCGGCGCAGCACGTCGCGGGGTACCTTGCCCTCCTCCTCCCAAGGCTCGGCCTTGGCGGTCACCTCGGCTTCAATGAACCGGCGCAACTGGTTGCGGATCATCTCGAGGTCTTCGTTGAACGGGCCGGTGACCTGAGTAATGCTGTCTTGTCTGGTCATGTGTTTTCCTCTGGATCGAGTTTGATAAGTGGGGCGTGCCCGGCGACCGTATCGCCGGGTGCACAATAGATTTCAGTCACCACGCCCGCGACCGGCGCGGGCAGGCTTTGCAACAGCTTCATGGCCTCAAGCACCACCAGCGTGTCTCCGGCTTTGACGCGGTCGCCGAGTGCGACGCGCACCTCGGCCACGGCGCCGGGCATGGGTGCGGACAACAGGTCAGCGACGCCAGACCCGCCGGTGGCACGTTGCAGATGCTGGTCTTCCAGCGTACGCAGGTCTGTCGCGGTCATTCCAGCAGGGGTTTGCAGGTGCACTCGCCAGTGACTCGGCGCGCGCACGACGTAAGCGATGCGCGAAAACGGAACCCCGTCGATGCGTCCGCTCAGACGGCATCCTGTTAAAGCGGCACTCTCGACCGTGATGGTCTGGCCGTCCGGTTGAATGGCAGTCAACCCCGACCCGGAGCCGTACATGCGGATCGGTTCGTCTTTGGTTGTGTCCCAATAGAAGGCCGCGCCGGACTGTCCCGCAGGGGCTGTGAGTCGCCATGACCCTAGGCTTTCCCAGGGCGACGCGCCCGCCGGCACGAGACGCAGATGCAGCGCCGTCGCGGCAAAGGCCATGTCCCGGGGATCAGCGGACGATTCAGTCCAGCCGCCTGGAAACATCTCCGGCAGGTACGAGGTATGGTGACGGAACGCCGCAAAATCCGGGTGTGCCAGTAACGCGCGTTGATAGGCCAGGTTCAGGCCGACGCCGCCGACGGCAAAAGCATCGATCGCGGTGATCGCCCGGCGGATCGCCCCGGTCCGATCCGGCGCGTGGACGATCAGCTTCGCAATCATGGAATCGTAGTGGTGGCCGACGACCGAACCGCACTCTACCCCAGTGTCCAGCCGCACATCCGCAGGCGGCGCCCAAAGGGTGATCTCGCCCGTTTCGGGGTGAAAATTCTCGGCCGGGTTTTCGGCGGCGATGCGGATTTCAATGGCGTGCCCGTCAAACTGCACATCGCCTTGCGTCAGCGCCAGCGGCTCGCCCCGCGCGATGCGCAACTGCCATTCGACCAGATCGATGCCGGTGATCGCCTCGGTCACGGGGTGTTCCACCTGCAACCGGGTATTCATTTCCAGAAAGTAGTATTCACCGCGCCCGGGGTCATAGAGGTATTCCACCGTCCCGGCGGAGCGATAGCCGATCGCCTGCGCCAACCGCACCGCTGCCGCACGCATGCGGTCGCGCACAGCCTCGGGAAGATCGGCGGCGGGGGCTTCTTCGATCAGCTTTTGGTGGTTGCGTTGCAGCGAACAATCGCGGTCGCCCAGATGCAGCACGGTGCCGTGAGTGTCGCCCAGAACCTGCACTTCGACGTGGCGGGCACGGGGCGCATAGCGTTCGAGGAACACCGCCGGATCGCCGAAGGCGCTCTGCGCTTCGGCCCGGGCAGATGCAATCGCTTCGGGTGCGTCGCCCAGATCGGAGACAAGCCGCATCCCGCGTCCGCCGCCGCCGGCGCTGGCCTTGACCAGAAAGGGGGTGCCAAGCGCCTCGGCCTCTTGTAGCAGGCGCGCGTCGGACTGATCCTCGCCGCGATAGCCGGGCAGGACGGGCACGCCTGCGGCTTCGGCGGCAGCCTTGGCCTCGATCTTGGAGCCCATCCGCGCGATAGCGTCGGGTTCCGGCCCGATGAACACAAGGCCCGCCGCCTCGACCGCCGCCGCGAAACCGGCATTCTCAGACAGAAAACCATATCCCGGGTGCACCGCACCCGCGCCCGTCGCCCGCGCGGCCTCAAGGATGGCCTCGACGTTCAAATAACTGTCTGACGGGGCGGCCCCACCGATGCAGACGGCATGATCGGCCTCGGCCACGAAGGGCGCGTCGCGGTCCGCGTCCGAAAACACCGCTACGCTTTCCAGCCCCAGTTTGCGGCACCCGCGCTGGATGCGCCGGGCAATCTCGCCCCGGTTGGCGATCAGAACGCGGGTGAAGCTCATTTCACCCGCCATGACGGAACGCCCTTGTTGATGAAGCTGTTGATGCCTTCGATACCTTCCTCCGTCTCCCACGCATCGGCCAGCCGGTCGGCGGTGTAGATCATGTTGGTCTCCAGATCGTGGGACGCGACATAGGCGATCAGCGCCTTGGTATCGGCCACGGCACCCGGCGCGGCCTGAAGGTGATCATGCACCACCCGGTTCACCGTGGCGTCCAAGTCGCCCGGCGCGACAACCTCGGTCAACAGACCGATCCGCTCGGCGCGGGCCGTGTCGAACAACGCCCCCGACAGCATGGTTTCACGCGAATGCACCTTGCCGATGCGGGCCACCACATAAGGCGATATATTCGCGGGCAGAAGGCCCAGTTTGACCTCGGTCAGACCGAAGCGCGCGCCTTCGGCGCCGATGGTGTAGTCGCAGACGGAGATCATGCCGACACCGCCACCGTAGGCCGGGCCGTTGATCCGCCCGATCAAGGGCTTGGGCAGCGTGTCAAGGCGGCGCAACAGCCGCGCCAGCGTGGCGCTTTGTGCGACCCTTTCACTACGGGTTTTCTCGACATTAGAGGCGAACCAGTTGAAATCGCCGCCCGCGCAGAAGCTCTTGCCCGCGCCGGTCAGGACCACAATACGCACATCGTCATCTGCAGCCAGCTTTTCGGCGGCATCGTATAGCTCTGCGATCAATTCGCCATTCAGCGCATTGTGTTTGTCGGGGCGGTTGAGCGTCAGCGTGGCGACGCCACGCGCATCGGTTTCGATAAGGATCGTGTTGTAGGTATTGGTCAACTTGAAGCCTCACATTCTGAATACAGGCGTATGGCGACCGGCTTCGGGCACCGATGTCACGATGGCCAGACACAGGCCAAGGATATCGCGGGTTTGCGCGGGTTCGATCAGCCCGTCATCCCAAAGCCGCGAGGTGGCATAATAGGGATCGGACTGTTCACCGTACTGGGCCCGAACCTGCTCCTCGATTAGCTTCATGTCGGCCTCCATCTTGCCCGGGTCGCCCCCTTTCTGGCGGCGCAGTTCCAGCATCACATTTGTGGCGATGTCGGCAGACATGGTGGCCAGTTCCGCCGTGGGCCAGGCGAAGAGAAAATTCGGGGCGAAACCACGTCCGCACATGCCGTAGTTGCCTGCCCCGTATGAGCCGCCTAAGAGGACCGACAGGCGCGGCACCTTGGCAACCGACATGGCATAGACCAGCTTGGCGCTGTCTTTGGCAATGCCGCCGCGCTCGGCTTCGGTGCCGACCATGAAGCCCGAGATGTTGTGGAGGAACAAAAGCGGGATGTTGCGTTGATCGCACATCGACACGAATTGCGCGCCCTTGAGCGAACTGTCGGACACAAGCGCCCCATTATTTGCGAGAATGCCCACTCGATAGCCGTGAATCCGCGCGGTGCCGCAGACCAGCGTCTCACCCCATCCGGGCTTGAATTCGCGGAATTCGCCGGCGTCGATCATGCGCAGCAGAACCTCGCGCATGTCATAGGGCTGTTTGCGATCGGCGCTGATGACGCCAAGCAGTTCCTCTGGGTTGCGCGCCGGCGGCGCGCAGGTTGCATCGGGACCCATCGGGCGCGACAGGCCCAGTTCGGATACGATGTCGCGCATCAGAGCAAGCGCATGATACTCGTCCTCGGCCAGATGGTCAGACACACCGGAGAAGCGCGAATGCATCTCGGCCCCCCCCAATGTTTCTCCATCAACCTCTTCGTTGATCGCCACCTTGACGATCGAGGGGCCGCCCAGATGGATGCGTGCGTTGCCGCGTACCATGATGACTTCGTCCGACAGGGCCGGGATATAGGCCCCACCGGCCGTGCAGCCTCCAAAGACCGCCGAGATCTGCGGCAGGCCGCTCGCGGACATGTTGGTTTGACGATAAAAGGAATTGCCGAAATGGCGGGCATCGGGGAAAACCCGGTCCTGCTCTGGCAGATAGGCACCGCCGCAATCCACCAGATAGAGGCAGGGCAGCCGGTTCTCGGCTGCGATTTCCTGGGCGCGGATGTGTTTCTGCACGGTTTCGTGATAGAAAGACCCACCCTTCACTGTCGCATCGTTGGCGATCACAACGCAGGGCAGCCCGTGGACGATCCCGATACCGGTCACGATCCCCGCACCGGGCACCTCGCCCCCGTATTGACCGTAGGCGGCAAGCGACGACAGCTCAAGAAACGCAGTGCCCGGATCCACCAGCAGGTCGATCCGTTCGCGGACCAACAGCTTGCCGCGCTTGCGATGCCGCGCGACCATATCGGGGCGGCCGCCAGCCGTTGCTTCGGCGATCCGCGCACGCAGCGTTTCGACGCGCTCGCTTTGTGCGGCGTGGTTGCGGGTGTAGGTCTCTGATGCGGTCAGCACCGCTGTTTCAAGACGTGCCATGAAGTCAGGTATCCTGTCTTTGGAGTATCCCGTTGAGGAACACATCGGCATAGGTGCGTGACAACGCATCGGCGCTACCGCGGTCCGGGTCGAACCAATCGAGCGTGGCGTTCAATGTACCGATCAGCATCAGGCGCAGGCGACGGATATCGACGTCTTGCTTCAGCGTGCCATCTTTCTTAAGCTGGGACAGAAGACTGTCCCACTCTGCCTCATAGGCCCTGCGCGTGGGCAAGTTGGCATCCCGGACGGATTGCGGCACCTGCCCGAAAATACGCACATTCGCCGATGTATAATCGCTCACATCAATAAGCGCGCGCAGATGCGCCCGGATCGCGGCGCGCAGTACCGTTTCGCCGTCGGCATCGGCCCGCAGGTCGGTGACGGCGTCTCTCATGTTCTCGTGAACGACTCGAATCCCTGCATCAAGAACGGCCGCGACGATCTCGTCCTTGGAACCGAAATGATAATATATGCTACCCGCCTTGATCCCGGCGGCCTCGGCAATTTTTCGGAGCGAAACGGACCCGTAGCCTTGTTCGCGGAAAAGCCGCGCGGCAATGTCCAGCACCCCATCCCGTCCAACCGCGCTGCGCGATGTCTCGTTGACTTTGATTGCCGTGTTTTGTGCCATATACTTTCGTATCGCCCCAACACCTAACTAACGCCTGTTAGGGTAATAACGCAAATGAGTAAATCGTCGTGATCGTGCCAGACTAGAGTTTGCGGAAAATTCCGCATTGGCGACCGCCAAGAGGCCGCCCAGACATTAATGTGCTTGCCCGGACCCCGTCATCGGGTCCGGGCAAATGCCTTAGATCACGAAACCGCCACCGCAGATGACGTGCTGGCCTGAAATGAAGTTCGATTCGGGTGCACAGAACAGATAGACGGCACCGGCTGCCTCTTCCGGCGTGCCGACCCGGCCCAGCGGGATCATGCGCTCCATCTGGGTCAGAAGGTCGGGATTCACGCCGACCTTGATCTCTTTTTCCTCGACCTGGATCGTGCTGTCTCCGTCGGCGCTGCCCTCGGTCAGGCGGGTGCGGATCGGGCCGAAAGCCACGGCATTGACGTTGACCTTGTAGCGGCCCCATTCCTTGGCCATCGTCCGGGTGACACCCAGAATGCCGGCCTTGGCGGCGGAATAGTTGATCTGGCCAGCATTGCCGCCGGTCCCTGCGATGGACGAGATGTTGACCACCTTGCGGAACACTTCCTGTCCGGCAGCGGCCTCTTCCTTGGCCTTGGCGCTGATCACCGGCTGCGCGGCGCGCAGGATCTTGAAAGGTGCCGTCAGGTGAACGTCGATGATCGCCTGCCATTGTTCGTCGGTCATTTTCTGAACGACGCTGTCCCAAGTATAGCCCGCATTGTTCACGATGATGTCCAGCCCGCCAAAGCTGTCCATGCCGGTCTTGATGAACCGTTCGGCAAAACCGTCCTCGGTGACGCTGCCGGCACAGACCACGGCCTCGGCTCCCGTTGCGCGCACCGCCTCGGCGGTTTCATTGGCCGGATCCGCATCCAGATCGTTGATCACCAGCCGGGCCCCTTCCGAGGCCAGTTTGAGAGCGATTTCGTGGCCAATGCCCCGGCCCGAGCCCGAGACCAGCGCCACGCGCCCGTCGAGTTTTCCAGTCATATTGATTCCTCCCGAAAGGCGCTATCAGGCTTTTTCATAAAGCGTGGTGACGCAGGCCCCGCCGAGGCCCAGATTGTGCTGAAGCGCCAGACGTGCGCCATCAACCTGGCGCGCATCTGCCTGGCCGCGAAGCTGCTGAACGAGCTCGGTACATTGCGCTAGGCCGGTCGCCCCAAGCGGATGGCCTTTGGACAAAAGACCGCCCGACGGGTTGGTCACGTATTTTCCGCCGTAGGTGTTGTCGCCATCATCAACGAATTTCGCCGCTTCGCCGCGACCGCAAAGACCAAGCGCTTCATAGGTGATCAGCTCGTTGTGGGCGAAACAGTCGTGCAGTTCGACCACATCCACGTCCTCGGGCCCGATGCCCGCCGCCTCGTAGACCTGATCGGCGGCGCGCTTGGCCATCGAAAAGCCGACCACTTCGCGCATGTCATGGGCTTCGAAAGTTTCCGGGCCGTCCGTCGTCATGGCCTGCGCCGAGATCCGAACCGAACTGTCCAGTCCGTGCTTGTCGGCGAATTCCTTGGAACAAATGATCGCGGCGGCCGCGCCACAGGTTGGCGGACAGGCCATGAGCTTGGTCATGATGCCGGGCCAGACGACCTGGGCGGCCATGACGTCTTCCGCCGTCACCTCCTGCCGGAACAGGGCAACCGGATTCTTCGCAGCATGTCGGCTGGCCTTGGCGCGGATTTTTGCGAAGGTTTCCAGGGGGGTGCCGAACTCGTCCATATGCGCCTTGCCCGCACCGCCGAAGTACCGCAGCGCCAGCGGGATCTCGGCACTGCCAACCAGTTCGTCGGTTTCTCTGTCGAATGCCGCAAACGGGCTGACCCGGTCATGGAACATCGCACCGATTGCGCCGGGCTGCATCTGTTCGAACCCAAGTGCCAGAGCACATTCGACCGCGCCGCTTTCAACTGCCTGCCTGGCCAGGAACAGGGCGGACGATCCGGTCGAGCAGTTGTTGTTCACATTCAGAACCGGGATGCCTGTCATTCCGACATGGTACAGGGCGCGCTGACCGCAGGTGCTGTCGCCATAGACATAGCCAACATAGGCCTGTTGGACTTTATCATAGTCCAACCCCGCGTCTGCCAGAGCGGACCGGGTCGCAGCGGTCGCCATCACATCGTAGCTTTCGGATTTTCCCGGCTTCTGGAACGGGACCATCCCAACGCCTGCAACATAGGCTTTGTCTGTCATTTCTCTCTCTCCCAAATTCGGTCAGGCCACCCTAATCGGTCCGACAGCCTATTTTCTACCATTTGTTAGATTTTTAATCCTAACCTTGGGAAGTGTCAATATCGCCAAGCTGTGACGTAGAGAGCTTGCGCTATTTTCTAACTTGTGTTTGATTTCGGGCCACACGCCCTGATCGGCGACACAATTGAGGGATTCTGGTCCCGGCGCAACCGCCGACAAGCGTTTAGCACTCAGCTTACGAAAGGTGATCGGAATGGCGTATTGTTATGAATTCAGGGGGTTTATACCCGTTGTGCCCGAGGATACTTATGTCCACCCTCAGGCCGTTCTGATCGGGAATGTCATCCTGGGTCATGGGTGCTACATCGGCCCCGGGGCAAGCTTGCGGGGCGATTTCGGCAGGATCGTGATCGGGGATGGAGCCAATGTTCAGGACAATTGCATCATCCATTCCTTTCCCGGCCGCGACGCCGTGGTGGAAAGCGACGGCCACATCGGCCATGGCGCGATCCTGCACGGTTGCACGGTGGGCCGGAACGCTCTGGTCGGAATGAATTCCGTCATTATGGACGGTGTAGAGCTAGGGGCGGAATCGATTGTCGGCGCGCAGGCGTTTGTGCGTGGCGAAACCGTGATTCCGCCGCGTTCGATGGTGGTGGGATCGCCGGCAAAGGTGATCCGCGAGGTCAGCGAGAAAGAAATCGCGTGGAAAACGCGCGGCACCGGGGAATACCAGCAACTTGCGCGCGATTGTCTGGCCGGATTGACGCCGGTCGAGCCGCTGAAGGCGGTCGAGGCAGACCGGCCCGGCATGGCGGCCTCTGACGTCGTCTCCATTAAGGAGGCGCGGCGGACATCGTCCTGACCTGTCCGGGAACCGGACCGGTCAGGACTACTTCAGATTCCGAAAGCGCCAGATGCAAGCGCCTTGACGCGGAACGGCACCCCCCGACCCGGTGTGCCGTCCCTCAAGCCTTTACAGACGGAAGATCCCGTAGTGCGGATCGTCGATCGGTGCATTGAGCGAGGCAGAAATCGACATGCCAAGCGCGTTGCGTGTGTCCGCCGGGTCGAGGATGCCGTCGTCCCACAATTCCGAGGTCGAGGTATAAGCCTCGACATCGCGCTTGTATTTTTCCAGCACCGGTTCGCGGATCGCGGCGATTTCTTCTTCGGTCAGCTCTTTGCCTTCGCGCTCAAGCTGCCGAATCTTGACGTCCGCCATGGTATTTGCGGCCTGATCCGCCCCCATCACGCCGATCTCGGCCTGGGGCCACATGAACAGCGTGCGCGCGTCCCAGGCCCGTCCGCACATCCCGTAGTTGCCGGCCCCGTAAGACGCATTGGCGATCACTGTGAACTTCGGCACGACCGAGCCGCCCTGCGCCATCAGCATCTTGGCGCCATCCTTGGCGATGCCTCGTTCTTCGTATTCGCGGCCCACCATATAGCCGGTGATGTTCTGGAAAAAGACCAGAGGCGTGCGGTTCTGGTTGCACAACTGCATGAAATGCGCTGCCTTGAGCGAACTGTCGTTGAACAGCACCCCGTTGTTGGCAAGGATGCCGACCTTGTAACCCCAGATATGGGCAAAGCCGCACACCATCGTGGTGCCATAGTCCGGCTGGTATTCGTGAAAGCGTGAGCCGTCCACGATCCGGGCCAGAACCTCGCGCATGTCGAACTGGGTTTTCCGGTCTTTTGGAATGATCCCGTAGAGTTCTTTGGGGTCATAGTAAGGCTCTTCATAGGCCGCGGTTTCGATGATCGTTTTCGGCGTGCGCTTCCACTGGCCGACAATCTCGCGGGCCAGTGAAAAGGCGTGTTGTTCGGTCGCGGCGCGATAGTCGCCGGTGCCCGATACCGAGGTGTGCATGACCGCGCCGCCAAGCTCCTGAACACCGACCTCTTCGCCGGTAGCCGCCTTGACCAGCGGGGGACCGCCAAGGAAAATCGCCCCTGTGCCTTCGATGATGATGTTGTAGTCGCTCAGCGTCGGCACATAGGCGCCGCCAGCCGTGCAGTGACCGCCGACCACGGCAATCTGCGGGATATTGGCCTGGCTCAGCTTGACCTGGTTGCGGAACACCCGCCCGCCCAGATACCGGTCGGGAAACACCCCGTGCTGCAGCGGCAGGAAACCGCCCGCGCTGTCGCAGATATGGATGACCGGCAGACGGTTTTCCAGCGCGACATCCAGAAGACGCACGACCTTTTTGACCGTATGTGGATACCAAGCCCCGCCCTTGACGCTAGCGTCGTTGGCGTGGATGGCGACCTCGCGACCCTGCACAATACCGATGCCCGTCACCACAGCGGCGCCAGGCACGGTGCCATCGTATTCGCGACAGGCGGCAAGTGTGGAAAACTCCAAAAACGGAGTGCCGGGGTCCAGCAGCAGTTTCAACCGCTCGCGCACGCCCAGTTTGTTCTGGCGGGCAAGGCGGTCGATATCGCGTTGCGGGCGTTCGAAACGCGCCGCGTGCTGGCGGGCGTGGAATTCCTTCAGCCGTTCAGACATGGCGGCATAGTTTGCCTTGTAGTCGGCGGCATTGGTGTCGATCAGACTTTCAATCCTGCGCATTGTCACTCCTCCTCCGGGGCCAATTGGGCCAGGATGTCTTTCAGACCAAAACTGTCGCCTTCGGCGAATGGCATTTCGGCAACGACCCCGTCGCGCGGGGCCGTCAGTGTGGTTTCCAACTTCATGCTTTCGATCACCAGAAGCGGCTGGCCTTCTTCAACCGCATCGCCGGGTTTAACCGCAACCGACACCACGACACCCGGCATGGGCGCCACCAATCGGTCGTCGCTCGCGCCACCGTCGCTTCCGGCCAGGCGTTCGGCGGGATCAACCCGCCCGACTTCGTAGGTTCGCCCGTCCATGTGCACAAAAGTTGCTTCCGGCCCCACGGCCAGTCGCAATTCGCGCACAACACCCTTGGCCCTCAGCTTGTAACCGCCCGGCAGACCCGTCGGGTCCAATTGGCAGGCAACAGCGCCAGTGGGGGTATTGAGCACGAACCGGCTGCCATCATGACCCAGCCAGCAATCAGTCTCTTCTCCGTCCATCTGAAAAATCCGTTGCATCAGTTTCTCCACCCACCCATCTTGCGGTACATTTCCGGTATCTGCATTACGTCACTCACCAGGCGCTCGTCCGATAGGGCCGCCGCCGCCATCAGCAAGTCAGAGACATCTTCGCCCGGCGCGGTCAGCGTTTCGGATTTTTCAGCCAGGAAGCCAGTTGAAACGTCACCAGAGGCGAAATCCGGATGTGCAAGGATTGCATCCAGATAACCGGTGTTGGTCGTTACCCCGAGAATCACATAGCTTTGCACCGCGCTCCGGGCACGGGCGATGGCCTGCGCGCGATCCGGGCCATGCACGATCAGCTTGGACAACATCGGGTCGAAGTCGGTCGTTACCTTGCCGCCATCCAGAATGCCGCTGTCTACGCGGATCCCCTCGCCCTGGGGTTCGTCCAGCAGCAGGATATTGCCGATCGCGGGGCGAAAATCGGCGGTCGCATCCTCGGCACAGATGCGCAGTTCGATCGAGTGTCCGGTTTGGGGAATATCCGCCTGTACGGCGCTCAGCCCGTCGCCCGCCGCGACACGCAACTGCTCGGCAACCAGATCAAAGCCGGTTACCATCTCGGTCACCGGATGTTCGACCTGAAGGCGGGTGTTCATTTCCAGGAAATAAAAGGCCCCATCCTGTGCATAGATGAATTCGACAGTCCCTGCCCCGCGGTATTTGACGGCGCGGGCAATTCCGGCAGCGGTCTCGCAGATCTCATCCCGTTGCTCGGGGGTCAGCGCCGGTGACGGCGTTTCCTCGATAATCTTCTGGAACCGGCGCTGGATCGAACATTCACGTTCCCAGAAATGGACCACGTTGCCCTGTCCGTCGCCCATCACCTGCACCTCGATATGGCGCGGGCGTTCGATATAGCGTTCGACGAAAAGCCGCCCGTCGCCGAAATATCGTTCGCCTTCGCGGCGCGCGGTTTCGATTTCGGTCTCCAGCGTGCTGTCCTCGCGTACGACGCGCATGCCCTTGCCGCCACCGCCGGCCGAGGGCTTGATGAGCAGCGGATAGCCAACGGCGCGGGCGCGTTCGACAAAGCTCGCCGGATCATCATCCTCGATGGCCGAGGGGGCGACGGGAAACCCGCGTTCCTCGACGAAGGCGCGGGCGCGGACCTTGTCCCCCATCAGGTCGATGACCTCGGACGTCGGGCCGACAAAGGTCACTCCGGCTTTTTCCAGCGCCGCGACAAAACCGGCATTCTCTGACAGAAAGCCATAGCCGGGATGAACCGCGTCCGCGCCGATCCCTTTGGCGGCTTCGACGATCTGAGGAATATCGAGATAGGCGGCCACGGGCGTCGGGCCCTCGATCATCACGACCTCATCTGCGATCAGATGCGCTGGCCCCTCTTGCTCGGCGACATGACGCAACACGGCAGTCGCAAGCCCGCGGGCCTTAGCGGTGCGCAACACGCGCGCCGCGATCTCGCCCCGATTGGCGACCAGGAGTTTCGAAATGGTCATGGTGTCGTCCTCTTAGTTCCGGGCCGCGGCATTCAGTCCGTCACGTGCGGCCAGATCGGCTGGCACGGGAATTTCGATATCAAGCAGCATCTGCGCGAACCCTTTGCCCTGCGGGTCTATGCGGACCGAGGCGATGCCGCCACCGCCAAGCGATTCATGCAACAGGAAATTCAGCGAATGGCTTCCAGGCAAGTCGAACCGTTCTACCCTGCCGTCGCAGACATGGGAGAAATAGTCCTTCACCACCTCTTCACTGAGAGCCGAGCGGATATATGGTAGGTAGTCCGGTTTGCGCGCGAGGATGCCGATATTGGCGATGTCCCCCTTGTCGCCCGAGCGGCCCCAGACCAAATCGACGAGGCGGACCTCGACAACGTCCGGACCGGGCTCGCGGCTATCTGCGGGCGGTGCGGCAGGCGGATCAAGGTGGACTGGCGTAGTGGCCACGCTCACGGGCACATCCTTGCCGTCGACCTCGACCGCGACGGGGGTTTCGGCCTTGCTCTGAAGGAAGGAAAATAGACGGACCACCGGCTGCACCTTTGGCCGTCCGGCGAAGAACCCGGTCAGACCCTGCGCGGTCGAAATCGCCATCGGTGCGATTTCGCCGGCAAAGATGTTCAGCGCGGCGCGATCATCATGGACCGCGCCGATCTTGAGCACCACCTCGCGGGTCCGGGCGCGCGCATTTGCGCCATAGGCCGCCTCGGCCCCCAGCACCTCGACGCTGACCTGCCGGAAATCTCCCATGTTGCGGTCGCGGAAAATCCGGCGACAGCGGGTCAGGATCGCCTCGGCCACACGTTCGGCCTTGGCGGGTGCGTCAATCGCAGCCAGTGTCAGGGTAGAGACCGCGCGCCAGCCATCGGCATGGGTCGCCGACACCTTGTAGCTGTCGGTGCGCCCAAGCCCCCTGCCGCCCTTGACCAGCACCCGGTCGGGTCCGACCTGTTCCAGGGTGACCCCGGACCAGTCGCAGATCACGTCGGGCAACAGGTAGGCGCGCGGGTCCCCGATTTCATAGAGCATCTGCTCTCCGACTGACCCGGGCACGACCAGCCCGCCGGTGTCAGGCGTCTTGGTCATGATGAAACTGCCGTCTTCGGACACCTCGACGATGGGCATGCCCATATTGTCCCAACCCGGCACGTCCTGCCAGTCGGTGAAGTTGCCGCCGGTTCCCTGGGGGCCGCATTCGATCAGGTGGCCGGCCAGCGATCCCTGGCTGAGCTTGTCCCAGTCATCGTCGCCCCAGCCGTATTCATGCATCAGGGGACCAAGCGCGACCGCGCTGTCGGCGCAGCGTCCGGTGATCACGATGTCGGCCCCGGCATCCAGCGCGGCAGCGATGGGGCGGGCACCCAGATAGGCATTCATGCTCCAGATATCATCTGGAAATGCGACACCCGAGAACATTTCCGTCTGACCGTTTCTGCGAATTTCATCGGCCCTGGGCAACAGGTCATCGCCTAGCACGACTCCGATGGACAGATCGATCCCGGCCTGGGCGGCGGCTTTGGCAAGCGCATCGCTGCAGCCACGCGGGTTCACGCCCCCTGCATTGGCAACGACCTTGATCCCTTTTGCCTTGATATCCGGCAACCAGGGTGCCAGCGCCTTGACGAAGTCCGGCGCATAGCCCGACTCGGGCGCTTTTGCGCGGGCCCGCGCCATCAGCGACATTGTCACCTCTGCCAGATAGTCAAACACCAGATAGTCGATCTCGCCCTTTGAAACCAGTTGACCGATCGCTTCCGGCGTATCGCCCCAGAAGCCCGACGCGCATCCGATGCGCAGCTTTCGTTCCGACATATTCCTCTCCTCCTCGCTTGATCAGCGGCCCGTCCATTCAGGTTTGCGCTTCGCAATGAAGGCATCAAAGCCTTCGCGCGCGTCTTCGGTCTGCGCCACACGCGGTAAAAGTGTTTCTGCAAACCGCATTTGCTGCGGATAGGTCATATCCTCCATCGCGTGACAGGCGTATTTTCCCAGCCGGATCGCGCTCGGCGACTGCGCAGCAATCTGGGCAACCAGTTCTGCAACCTTGTCGTCCAACCCCGCGGCATCGGTCACATAGTTGACCAGATTGAACTGCAGGGCTTCCTCGGCCGTCAGAGGAACGCCGGTGATGAACATCTCCATCAGCCTCCGCCGGGGCAGCACGCGTATCATGGGTGGCACGATCGTCATGGGAAACAGACCCACCTTCACTTCCGGCGTTCCGATGCGGGCATGATCCGCCATCACAGCCAGATCGCAGGCACAGATGATGCCCGCTCCTGCCCCCATCGCGACGCCATTGATGCGCGCGATCGTTGGCTTTCGGCACGCCTGTATCGTCTCGAACAACCTTCCGGCAAAATGATCCGGGTCCGCCGGATCCTGAACAAACGGGCCGCCATCCGCCCCCGCCTTGATGTCGCCCCCGGCACAGAAGGCGCGCTCGCCCTCGCCGGTCAGAACGATCACGCGGCAGTCGCTGTCCCTCTCGGCAGCACATATGGCGGCCATGATCCCGTCTGCGACCTCACGGTTGAGGGCATTTCGATTGTCAGGACGTCGAATCGTGATACGCACTTCTTTGCCGAGTGCCTGCGATTGAACAACGCTCTCAGTCATTTCCGAAGCTCCCCCCTGCATTTAGGACACCGCGCTTTCTTACGTCAGGTCGTCAAAAGCTTGGCTTGATCTATTTTCTAACATGTGTTTGATTTTGGTCAACACGGCGGACGACATTTTTCGGGAGGATGATATGACCACTCAAAGTGAGGCCATCTCGGCTGATCTGGAAGCAATCAGGGCGAACTATTCTTTGACTGATGAGCAACGCCAGATCGTCGATCACGTGGATCGGGTGTCGCGCGACGTGCTACACCCGCTGCAAGCGCGTATGGATGACGAGGAATGGTGGCCCGATGATCTGTTCAAGCAGATGGGCGAGCTGGGCCTGCTGGGGATTACCGCACCCGAAGAGCTGGGCGGATCGGGACAGAACGAGTTCACCCAGGCGCTGGTGTCCGAGGTGATTTCGAAGTGGAATCCGGCTGTGGGCCTCTCACACGGGGCGCATGACAACCTGTGCCTGAATAACCTGCTGCGCAATGGATCCGAAGAGCATGTGAAGAAATACGTGCCGGGCCTTTGCTCGGGCGAGCTGGTTGGTGCTTTGGGCCTGACCGAACCGGGTGCGGGATCCGATGCGCTCGGATCCATGGCCACAACTGCCCGCCGCGACGGTGATGATTATGTCATCAACGGCTCGAAGATTTACATCACCAACGGCCCCATTGCCGATGTGATCCTGCTTTATGCCAAAACCGACAAGTCGAAGGGCGCCAAGGGCATTTCTGCTTTCATCATCGAGACGGACAATCCCGGTTTCAAGGTGGCGCAAAAGCTTGACAAGATGGGCTTTCGCGGCTCGCCAACCGGAGAACTGGTGTTTGAGGATTGCCGCGTACCCGCATCCGCCATGGTTGGACCGGAAAACACCGGCGTTTCGGTGGTAATGAGCGGGTTGGATCTGGAGCGTGCTATGGTTGCCTCAGTCTGCGTTGGCATGGCCGAACGCGCCCTGGAACTAGGGCTGGAATACGCCAAGATTCGCGAACAATTCGGCAAACCGATTTCAAGTTTCCAGATGATGCAGTCGAAACTGGCCGAGATCTACACCGAGGTCGAAACCGCGCGCGCATTCGGTTATCGGGCACTGGCCGCCTGTACGGGCCTACCAAAAGGGGCCGGGGGCCGTGGCGAAATCCACAAACTGACCGCGGCGGCCTGTCTTTACGCAGGCGAGGCATTCAACAAGGCGGTGACCGAAGCCTGCCATATTCATGGTGGCTCTGGCTACATGCAGGACACCGAGATCAACCGGCTGTTCCGCGCCAACAAATTGTTGGAGATCGGCGCGGGAACAAGCGAAGTCCGCAAGATCATCATTGCCGAAGAACTTTTGCGCGCCTGAGGGGGACGAGACCATGAACAAGCAACTGCGCAACGACACCGCTCTGCCAACACATTTCATGACGGACGAACAGCAGGCCCTGGCCGATCAGGCCGGCAAGTTCTTCATGTCCGAATTCCACCATCTGAATGCGGAAATGGACGATACAGATGACCTGCCGCCTTCGGTTTTCCCCAAGCTGGGCGAGATGGGATATCTCGGCCTGAACGTGCCGCCGGAATTTGGCGGCGCGGGGCTGGATTTTACTTCGGCCTGTATCATCACCGAGGAAATGTCGCGCGCCTCGGCGGCCATCGGACTGACCCATGTGGCCCATGACAATTTGTGCGTCAACAATATCTACCGCAACGCCAATGACGAATTGCGCCGCAAATACCTGCCGGGGCTTTGCAACGGCACGCTGATCGGCGCCCTGGGTCTGACCGAACCTGGCGCGGGATCCGATGCGCTTGGCTCGATGCGGACCACGGCCAAAAAGGATGGCGACGACTACATCCTGAACGGCGCCAAGATCTATATCACCAATGGGCCGATTGCCGATCTGGTGCTGGTCTATGCCAAAACATCGCCCGAAAAAGGGGCCAAGGGCATTTCCGCCTTTATCGTGGAAACCGACACGCCCGGTTTCAAGGTGGCGCAGAAGCTCAACAAGATGGGTTTCCGTGGCTCGCCCACCGGCGAACTGGTGTTCGAGGACTGCCGGGTGCCCGCAAAAAACATGGTCGGCAAACTTGATGGCGGCGTTGCCGTGACGATGTCCGGGCTTGATCTGGAACGGGCCATCGTCTGTTTCAACGCCTTGGGTATTGCTCAGCGGGCATTGGATATTTCCATCGACTACGCCAAGACACGCCAGCAATTCGGCAAACCGATCGCCAGTTTTCAGATGGTTCAGGCGATGCTGGCCGACATGTATACGCAGATCGAGGCCGCGCGCAGCCTGTCCTTGCGCACCGCAGCCATGTGTGAGGGCCTCGAAGAGGGCGCAGGCGGGCGCGGCGAAATCCACAAGCTCACCGCTGCGGCGATCTACAAGGCCGCTGAGGCGACATCCTTCGTGCTGGACAAAGCTGTCCAGATTCACGGCGGCTCAGGCTACATGCGTGATACCGAAGTGAACCGGCTGTACCGAACCGGTCGCGTGCTTGAGGTCGGCGCGGGCACCCAGGAGGTTCGCAAACTCATCATCTCCGGCGAATTGCTGAAGAACTAAGGGGGCGGAACATGAGCGAAGCGAAATCAAGGCGTTACGCGTCGGATCTCATGGCGGGCCAGGTTGCCCTGGTCACGGGGTCTGGATCTGGAATGGGCCGGGCGACGGCGATCGAAATGGCCTCTTGCGGGGCCAGGCTTGCGCTGTTCGCGCGCCGGGAAGAGCCGCTGGAGGAGACCGCCGAGATGATCCGGTCGGCGGGGGGCGAGGCCTTTGTCGTGCCCGGAGATACCCGCGACGAGGACAGTATCGAAACCGCGATGGGACGCATCAAGGACCACTACGGGCAGTTGGATGTCTTGGTGAACAATGCCGGCGGCCAGTATATCGCGGCCGCCCGCGATATCACCAACAAGGGCTTCGAAGCCGTGATCCGCAACAACCTGATAGGGTCTTGGCAAATGACACGCGCCGCTGCCGATCACTTCATGTACGACAATGGGGGATCGGTTGTGTTTGTCACCGCCATCTCGGCGCGCACCGCGCTTACCGGCTTTACACACACCGTCGCCGCCCGCGCCGGTGTGACGGGCATGATGAAAACGCTGGCCGCCGAATGGGGCGAATACGGCATCCGCCTGAACTGTGTCGCGCCCGGCACGATCAAGACCGATGCGCTTGGCCGCTATCCGATTCCGCCGGAACAGTGGAAAAAGCTGAACCGCTCAGTGCTAAACCGGATGGGGGCGGCCGAGGACATCGCTGGCACGATCATTTTCCTCGCTTCGAAACTTGGCGGTTTCATTACCGGCGAGGACATCTATGTAGACGGCGGTGAGACCTTGCATATGGGTCATGACGCGCGGGACATGATCAACCCCGCGATGTTCGAGAAACGCGAACGCGGAGATGGCAAGAATGAATAAACAGCCCGTCCTTCTGGAGATTTCCGACAGGATCGCCACGGTAACGCTGAACGACCCCGAGCGTCGCAATCCGGTTACCGGGAACGACATGATCGCTGCCCTTCTGGAGACCTTCGCCAAGGTGCAGGCCGATCCGCAGGTCAGCGTGATGATTCTGACCGGGGCCGACCCCGCCTTTTGTGCCGGCGGGGACATCAAGGAGATGAACGATCCCGACAGTGTGTTCCGCAAGGAGCCGCTGGCGGCGGCCCAGAGCTATGTTGATGGGGTGCAGCGGCTGCCGCTTGCGCTCTACAACATGGATATTCCGACCATCGCCGCAGTCAACGGCCCGGCGGTGGGCGCGGGGTGCGACCTGACCATGATGTGCGACATGCGCATCGCGTCGGAAAAAGCAAGGTTCGGCGAGGTGTTTCTGAATCTCGGAATCATTCCGGGCGATGCGGGCAGCTGGTTCCTGTTGCGTCGTCTGGGCCACCAGAAGGCCGCCGATCTGACCTTCTCAGGGCGCATGGTCGAGGCCAAGGAAGCGCTGGAGCTTGGTATGGTGCTTGAACTTGTGCCTCATGAAAAATTGATGGAACGGGCCCGCGAACGGGCCGCTGGCATCGCCGCGAAACCGCCGCGCGCGGTGCGGGTCGCCAAGCGTCTGATGCGCAATGCCGAACGGATGGACCTGCCGGATTTCCTGAATTCCGCGGCGGCCTATCAGGCGCTCATGCATCAGACCGAAGACCACCACGAGGCGGTTGCTGCGTTCGTCGAAAAACGAAAACCCAATTTCACGGGGCGTTAAAGGAAAGATCGCATGTCAGACATCACCCAAAAGAAGATGGAGCAAATCGCGCAGATGTGGAATGCGCGCGGCAAGGGTCTGATAACGCATATGGCGCTTGAGATCGAAGAGGTCTCGACCGAAGGTGTTCGGGTTCGGATGCCGTT
Organism: Phaeobacter sp. 22II1-1F12B; assembly: GCF_002210165.1. Classification (GTDB taxonomy): domain Bacteria; phylum Pseudomonadota; class Alphaproteobacteria; order Rhodobacterales; family Rhodobacteraceae; genus Heliomarina. Next base: position 21,682 of record NZ_AQQP01000013.1, read on the forward strand.
CAATCCGGACTTTTGCGTCGATGCGGAACAATCGCTGCTCCACGGTGGTATCCTGACGGCACTTCTGGACAGTGTCTTTGGACTGGCGAACTTTGTTGCCATCGAAGGCGTCAGTACCATGGCCACTCTTGACCTCAGAGTTGATTACCTGCGCCCGGCCCGTTCGCGCGCGGATGTCATCGTTCAAGCGCATTGTTTTCGCAAGACCCGTCACATCGCCTTCAATTCCGGCAGCGTCTGGTTCGCGGGCCATGAGGATGCTGAAATAGCCAGGGGAACCGCCTCGTTTGCATTGACGCGCGGCGAAACCAGCCTGTTTGACGCAATGACAAAAGGAAAAACCTCGTGATGGACGTGCAAACTGTCAATGCCAATGTATCCCGGGTGCCGTTCTTCCGATTTCTCAACTTTGAGGTCAGAAGTCTAGACAGTCTCCATGCTGAGGCGGAAATGACCTTTGATGACCGCCATATCGGTAACCCGATCATGGAGTACTACCATGGCGGCATAATCGCGAGTTTTATGGAGGCCACTGCCGCCATCGCGGTACAGCCCGATTTCGCCGACGTTCCGGCCAAGCCGATCAACTTGACCGTCGATTACCTCAGACCCGGTGTGAAGGGACCGCTTTTTGCGCGCGCTAACGTCACGCGCAAAGGCAAGCGGATGGCAAGCGTCAGCGTGCTCAGCTGGCAGACGGATCGGGAAAAGGCGGTTGCCGAAGGGCTGTATCACTTCCTTCTGGTCTGACCGGGGCAACCGCTTTCAGGGTTACCTTGTCCTGTGGACGGGGCCGCTTCCCGGTTACAAATGCCTTCCAGTAACAGATTGATGAGCATGCTGGAGAATTCAGGCAGTGATAGATATCCTTCCACTCCTGCCTTGTTCGGGTCGAACCATTCCACCGTCCAGTTTAAGGCACCCAACATCACCTGGCGCAAGGGTACGATCTTGATATCCGACCGTATGGCACCGTCGTCCTGAGCTTCACGGAGTATCCAATCCCAGAGTTTTCCATACTCATGGCGAATACCCCTGTGCCTCTCCCTGAAATGATTGGGGAGCATTCCATAGCTTCTGATATTCGCCGAGGTGAATTCGCTTGCCTTGAAGAGGAAATCCAGGTGCGCCCAGATTGCAGTCGCTATCCTGGCGTGATGATCGTACGGGGCATCGAATTTCCGAACGGCGGCTTCGACACCTGCTAGCAAGTCCCTCAGTCCGGCGTTTAGAACTTCGTCAACGATCGCTTCCTTGGAGTTGAAATGGTAATAGACGCTTCCCGCTTTCATGTCCGCTTCTTCCGCGATCTTTCTCAGCGTGGTCGCCTTGTAGCCATTGTCCCTCAGAACGCGCGCTGCGGCCTTTAGAATTTCTGCACGGGTCTTAGCCGCCTTGCCGTCGGGATCCGGGGTTTTGGCGGGAGTGGCGGGGCACAGCTTCAAGCCTCCGGTACCCGCCTTGCGATGTGGACACATTCCGTCAAGTATCAGCTTACTCATTCGTTCCGCGAGGATGCGCACCGGATACTTGTCGACATCGTACCATTCTACGGTCCAGTTCATGGCACTTAGGATGAACTGGCGGATCACAGCAGTGGATATGTCGCTTCGAAGGTGGCCGGCGCGTTTGGCGTCATTCAGGAATTTGCCCCAGGCCCCTGCATATGATGCACGCAATTCGCGATGCGGGGCGCGTGTTTCGTCCGACAACATCGGATAGTTCCGAATATTGGCTGACGTGAAGTCGCTGTCGGTCAATAGGTAGGTAAGGTGTGTTTCAATCAGCAGTCTGAAAGTCTTGCGAAAATCCTCCGAACTTGTCGGTGCCGACCGAACGATTTCACTGACCGCCTGATATAGTTGACGGACGCCAAGATCGAGAACATCGCTCAGAATCTGGTCCTTGGATTGAAAATGATAATAAATGCTGCCGGCCTCAATGCCAGCTTCCTGCGCGATGTCGCGCATAGTCGTTGCGTGATAGCCTTCATACCGAAAAAGTCGCGCAGCCGCCGAAAGGATACCCTCACGTGTCCTCTCAGACTTGCTCAAGTCTTCGCTCAGTGTCCTGGGTGGGTCAGTCTTGTGTACCATTCCATTTCGATACTTGCGGGACACGAGACTGTCCATTGCATTAAATCTAACAAATGTTAGAATAACGCAAGGAACGTTCCGAATCAAGTTCTTTGCCAAGATGATAGCGGAAGAGGAGGACCTCCATATGCGAGGGTTGAGTGGAAAACGCGTGATCGTGACCGGCGGCGGCAGCGGCATCGGGCGCGCGGTGTGCGAACGGTTCGGCGAAGAAGGTGCCGAGATTGCGATCTTTGACATGAGCGAAGACGGGGCGAAGGAAACGGTTCGCCTGATCACCGAGGCCGGCGGCAAGGCGCAGGCCTTCAAGGTGGACATCACCGACCGTGCCCAGGTCGACAAGGCTGTAGCCGAGTTCGAGGCCGGGGGTCCGGTCGATGTGCTGGTGAACAATGCCGGCTGGGACGTGATCAAACCGTTCCTCGACACCGATCCCGACCTTTGGAAAAAGGTCATCGACATAAATCTTTACGGTCCGCTGAATATGCATCACGCGGTGCTTCCGGGCATGGTCAAGAACGGCGGCGGCCGTGTGGTCAACATCGCGTCCGACGCCGGACGCGTCGGATCATCCGGCGAAGCCGTGTATTCGGCCTGCAAGGGTGGCATCATCTCGTTCACCAAAACCGTAGCGCGCGAACTGGCGCGTAAAGGTATTCAATTGAATGCGGTCGCCCCCGGCCCGACCGATACGCCGCTGTTCGCTCAGGTTGCCGAGGGCGAGGCCGGTCAAAAGATCGCCGAAGGTCTCAAGCGGGCGATTCCGATGAAGCGTCTTGCGCAGCCGACGGATTACCCTGGCATCATCTGCTTCCTGTCGTCGGACGACGCAGGGTTCATTACCGGCCAGGTGATTTCGGTTTCGGGCGGCCTGTCCATGCACGGTTAAAACGCTGGCAGCAGCGCCGGACTCAAGGCGCTGCTGCCATACCGTGCCAAGAGTTACCTCCCCGACTGGCCGCGCCTTATGTGCGGCCCTTTTTCATTCTAGAAAGGTTGCGAATGTTTCAGCCAGGCTCTGACATCCAGCGGACAAGCACGCTGACCTCATTTCTGAAGGGCCGCGGCATTGACAGTTACGAGGAACTCGTCCGCCGTTCGAATGAAGACCCAGACTGGTTCTGGGGCCAGATCATTGACCATGCCGGGATACGGTTCGCGCGGCCCTACAGCCGGTTGCGAGATATCTCCGAAGGGCCCGAATCGATCCGGTGGGCCGTCGGGAGTACTTTGAATCTGACGGAAACCTGTCTTGACGCCCGAATTGCCGATGGCTTGGGCGACAAGGTCGCAATCGACTGGGTCGGCGAAGACGGAAGCCGCCGCCGCTGGACCTATTCCGACCTTACCGCCGAAGCCTCCCGCGTCGCCTCGGCCCTTGCCACGCGCGGTGTAAGGCCCGGTCAGGCGGTGGGCATCTATATGCCGATGATCCCCGAAATCGAGGCCGCGCTTCTGGGTATTGCCCGGCTGGGCGCGGTTGCGGTGCCGCTGTTTTCCGGTTTTGCGCCCCATGCCATCGTATCGCGCCTGAACGACGCGGATGCCGTGGCGGTGTTGACGGCGGATGCCACACCCCGGCGAGGCAAGCCGGTCTGGATGGAAGCGACCCTTGCCCAGGCTTTGACCGACGTACCATCGGTTCATACCGTGATCAGCCTGCGACGGTTCGGCGATGCGGTGGCCGATCCGGCCCGCGATCTGGACTGGACCGAAACAGTGGGCCGCGCCAGTCCGGAGTTTGCCGCCGTTCCCGTCAGTGCCGATGACACCTTTCTCATCGCCTACACATCGGGCACCACCGGGCGGCCCAAGGGTGTCGTGCATACCCATTTGGGCGTGCAGGCCAAGGCCACGGCCGATTTCCTGCTTTGCCTCGACATGAAACGGGATGACCGGCACCTCTGGATGACCGACATGGGGTGGGTCATGGGACCGCTCACCCTTTTATCGGTGCTCTTGTCCGGTTCGACTCTGGTGCTGGCCGAGGGCGCACCATCAATGCCCGGCGATCCCTTCAGGCTGCTGCGTCTTGCGTCCGAGATGGAGGTCACGCATCTCGGCGTGGCCCCGACCCTGGTACGGCAGTTCATGACGCAGGATACTGAATCTTTGTCGGGCTACGACTTGTCGTCCCTGCGCATCCTCGCCTCGACCGGCGAGCCCTGGACCGAGGATGCCTGGCTCTGGCAGCTCGATCATATCTGTCGCCGCCGCGCCGTGCCGCTGAACATCTCGGGCGGGACCGAGCTTTTTGGCGCGATCCTGACCTCGACCGTGCTGCACGAGCTCAAGCCCGGCGGATTTTCGGCCCAGGCCCTGGGTGTCGGGGCCAAGGTTCTGCGCCAGGACGGCAGCGAAGCCGCACCGGGCGAGGTCGGCGAACTGGTCGTGACCCAGCCGCCTCTGGGTCTGACCCCGGCCATCAGGGGGGACCGCGATCGCTACCTTGACACCTACTGGTCCACCTTCCCCGGCCTCTGGCGGCACGGCGACTGGGTGCGCTGCGATCCGGACGGGACATGGTATATCCTGGGCCGGTCGGACGACACGCTGAACATCGCCGGCAAACGCATCGGCCCGCCCGAGATCGAGGCGGCCCTGACCGAAACCGGAGAGGTGGTGGACACCGCGGCCATCGCGGCACCTGATGACATCAAGGGCGTGGCTGTCGTCTGCGTCTGCGTGGCGGCACCAAATGTGTCGCCGGACGCGGAGCTCGTGAACCGGCTCAAGGATCGTGTCGGGGAAATCGTCTCGAAACCCTTCCGCCCGCGCGAGATCCACTTTGTCGAAGCGCTGCCCAAGACCCGCAGCATGAAAACCATGCGCCGTGTCGTGCGCGCCGCCTTTCTCGGTGAAGATCCAGGCGATCTGTCGTCGATCAGCAACCCGGAAACCATTCAGCCCATCGCAGACCTGCAAAAGGAAAAGTCATGATCACTGTTTTCGGAGCCACGGGCACGACTGGTGCGCCCCTCGTCGACACGCTTCTGGCAAAAGGCGCGACCGTGCGCGCTGTCACCAGCGACCTCTCAAAGTTAGACGCGCTAAAGGCCAAAGGATGCGAGGCGGTCGTCGCGGATTTCACGGACCCTGCCGCGCTGGCGCGGGCCTGTGACGGGGCAGAAAAGATATACCTGGTCACGCCTGCCCATCTGAACATGCGCCAGTGGAAGGCGAACGTGATCGAGGCGGCCAAGGCCGCGGGCGTGCGCCATATCGTTGTGGCCACGGGGCTTGGCGCGTCGCCCAAGGCGGGGCTGACCTTTGGAAAGTGGCATTCCGAAACCCAGGAGCTGCTGAAGCAAAGCGGCCTTGACTGGACCTTTGTCCAGCCGACCTATTTCATGCAGAACCTGCTGTGGCAGGCCGGTAACATTGCAAAGGACGCCGTGTACTATGACGATCTGGGCGGCCCCGTGGCCTGGATCGACGCCCGCGACATCGCGGATGTCGCCGCCGAGGCGCTGACCGCTCCGGGTTACGAAGGCAAGGCTCTTGGTCTGACCGGGCCCGAAGCTCTTACCGGAGAAGATATCGCCGCCCTCCTGTCCAGGGTGACCGGGCGCACTGTCACCTGCGCACCCCTGTCGGCCGAAAATGCCAAGGCGGGCATGGTGGCTGGCGGAATGCAGGACGAGGTCGCCAGAGCCATGGTCGAATTGGCTTCCATCGCGCCCAAGGGCTACCTTGCCGGCATCGAGACCACGGTCAGCGATGTGATGGGACGCCCGGCGCGCCGATTTGCCGATTTCGTCCCCGAGAACCGGGATGCTTTCGTCAAGTAACCTGATGGCGGCGCCGCTTTATCTCGAACTGGCGCCGCCTGAGGAAGCGGCCAAACAGATCGACCATTTGTTCGTGTTCCGCGATACCGGTGTGCTGAGCGGTGGTGGACGCGGGCGGTTCGCAACCGACCTCTTTACCCTTTCGGTAACGCGCGACGACAGCGGCGGCGGGCGCGTATCGCTGGCAGAACCGCGCCCCTATTTTTCGCCCCGCCCAAGGCCATTCCAGGGTGTCGTGGCCGGGCTGCGACTGTCGTCACGACCGCAGCGATTTCCCGACTCCAAAGGGCTGGACATGCTGGCCTCAGAACTGGCCCGGGTTCAGACCGGGGACGATGACCTGCCTGCGCTCATCGCGGTGCTTGACGGCCTTGCGAGAGACCTGCGCTTTGCCGCACCACCCGGAGCTTACAGCGACCGGACCAAACGTCGAAAGGTGCGGGCGGAAACCGGCGTGTCGCGGCGGCGGCTTGCGACCTTGCGACGCTTTCGCCGGGCTCTCGGGCAGCTTGCGTCAAAGACCCTGCCGCTGAGCGATCTGGCGCTGGACGCCGGATATTACGATCAATCTCACTTGTCCGCCGCTTGCCGGATCTTCGCCGGCAAACCGCCCGGCGCGTTGCGCGCTCTGTCTATTCCGCGTCGTTTTGACCTTTCGCTACAAGATACGCGCCTCAAAGACCGCCTAAGATTGGTCATTGACGAATGAAATCGAAGAGGAAGACCCGCCATGACACAATTCAAACCGAAAAACCCCGACTATGACGCACGCGTGCGCAACAGTTTCGATCGCCAGAAGGTGATGAACACGTTGGGGATCAGCATTGCCGAGTTGTTACCCGGCCGCATCGTTCTGGAAATGGCACATCAGGTTGCACTGACCCAGCAGCATGGGTTTTTGCATGCCGGAATCGTGTCGACAGCGCTGGACAGCGCCTGCGGATACGCGGCCTTTTCGCTGATGCCAGCGGACGCGGCAGTGTTGACGGCCGAATTCAAGATCAACCTACTCAACCCGGCGGACGGCGAACGGTTTCGCTTCGTCGCTGACGTGGTGAAACCAGGCAGGACGCTGACCATATGCGAGGCGCGTGCCTATGCCGTGAAGGGCCAGGATGAAAAGCTCGTCGCAACGATGACCGGAACGCTCATGGCGCTGATCGGGCGGGCGGGGGTCGCGGACTGAGCGCAACCCGGCCGCAGCACATCCGATCCGGGCGGCCGGGCCGATTATTCAGACAGCTGGATCAGCTGTTCCAGCGGCTCGCGACCTCGGCCAACCGTTTCCCGTAGGCGCGCGCGGTATCCAGGTCGCCGCCAGCAGGCTCAGACCTGTCAAGCGGGAATGTTAGCTTTTAGCAGTGCGGTCGCCGATTGTCCGTCGTCAGGGTTTTTCGGAGAGCTGAGACTGTATCGTAACGGAGGATCTGGTTCGGTTTCTGTTCAAGTTTATGCGGCAGCGGCCTGATGCTGCAACCGTAATTGGAACGGATGGACGCCCACGGTGCCGATGGGCTGCCGTCACGCCGGAGTTTCCAGTCAGGGCTGAGCTGGCGCACCATTCTGGCCAAGCGCGAGAACTTTCGTGCTGCCTTCGCCGGGTTCGACTTTCGGGGAGTTGCGAACTTTGACGACAACGACATTGAGCGCCTACTTGCCGATGAAGGAATTGTTCGCTATCGAGGCAAGATCGAAGCCGTGATCAACAACGCTCGCCGTACTTTCGAGGTCGTCCAAGAGGAAGGCTCCTTCGCCGCATTCATCTGGCTATATGAACCCTGCCAAGGACGACGCACTGCCACAAATGCGGTCCAAATCAACAGCGTCCGAGACCCTTTCCAAAGACCTACGAAAGCTTGGCTTCAAATTCGTGGGACCGACCACCGTATATGCATTCATGCCGGCCATGGGATGTATCAACGATCACGCAGAAGTCTGTTGGATGCGAAAGGACGTCGAAACAGCCCGAAATACCCTTCGCACACCGACATAGGCAACTGTCGGCCAATTAACGTGAAAAAATTCAAGGCCACTTAGCGTGGAAAGTCACAGACAGGTTTCGCGTCAGTCGACCGAGACTTCAGAGCCTTGAGAGTAGCGTGGCCAATTGAGCGGCGTCTTTGGGTTTCAGCTTTGCGCCGATCCTTTCCGACAGAACCCGTTCATAGATCGGCCACATCGCCCTCCTGACAGATTTACCCTTTTCAGAGATAGAAATGTTTTGACCTCGCCCATCTTCCGAGCAGTCCCGTCGGTCCACCAGCCCTGCTTTCACCATGCGGTCCAGCAACCGCGACGTACCGTATTGGGGTAACAATATCCGGTCTTTGAGTTCGAATGGACGGAGTCCGTCCGGGCCTGCCTTCTCGAGTTCGAGAAGCGCGTCATACCATGCAAGTGGCGGGTATCCTGCCGATTTCAGAGACGATTCGACAGCCTCAAGCAAAACGCGGCTTTTAGTCATGAGGGCTGTCCAGGCGGCCTCAGTAGCATGGTCAATCTCGTTCATATCCAGCACCTATCATGTGCATGCAAGTGCATCAACCTTGACGTCGCATGTAACGCGCTATATATAGATGCAAGTGCATCGACATATAGGATCATATCATGTCAAAATCGCACCTCACAGAATTTGGGATATTCCTGCTCCGTATAGCACTCGGTATCATGTTCCTGGCGCACAGCCTGTTTCTCAAGCTCTTCATTTTCACACTTCCCGGAACGGCGCAGTTCTTCATTTCGATCGGGCTGCCCGGCTGGTTTGCTTATATGGTCTTTGCAGTCGAGGCGATTGCCGGTGCCTTTTTGGTCCTCGGCATACAGGCGCGGTGGGTCGCGTCGGCGACCGTGCCCATCCTGGCCGGAGCGACCTGGGCTCACTCCGGAAACGGCTGGATGTTCGGATACGAGAACGGCGGGTGGGAATACCCGGCCTATCTGACGCTGCTTGCCATCGTGCAAGGGCTTCTGGGCGACGGCCGTTTCGCCCTCAGCCCTTCCTTCGCGCCCGGTAACGTGCAGATGGAGGGAGAGACAACATGAGCCTCCACCTCATTAGCCATGCGCTCTGCCCATATGTGCAGCGCGCGGCGATCTCGCTCACTGAGAAAGGTGTCACGTTCGAGAGAACTGACATCGATCTTTCGAACAAGCCCGACTGGTTTCTTGCCATATCTCCGCTGGGCAAGACGCCTGTCCTGGTTGTGGACGGGACGCCGATTTTCGAATCTGCGGTTATCCTCGAATATCTTGAGGATACACAACCCCACGCGCTTCATCCGCACGACGCTCTCGATCGCGCCCGCCACCGTGCCTGGATTGAATTTGGATCTGCTGTCTTGAACGACATTGCGGGGTTCTACTCGGCGCCGAACGAGAAAGCGTTGGAAGAAAAAGTGGCGGCGCTCCGCGCAAAGTTCCTTCGGCTGGACGCGGAGCTTGGGGAGGGACCATGGTTCGATGGCCACCGGTTCAGCCTCGTCGATATCGTATTCGGCCCGGTCTTCCGCTATTTCGACGTTTTTGACACCATCGGAGAGTTTGGCGTCTTCACAGGGCTTGCCCGTGTAAGGGCCTGGCGACATGAACTGGAGCGTCGGGTTTCTGTGAAGAATGCCGTCAGTGAAGATTACCCGACCCTTCTGCGTGACTTCATCAGACGGCGCAATTCTTACCTGTCCCAGATCATGCAGACAGGAGGGCCGAAGAAGACAGTTACACAGGTGCGATCGGCTGACCGCTGATCACTTGATATCGTTTTGTCGGGCCGCAGTACAGAACCGGACGTTTGAGGTCGCTTGGCGAATGTCCGCTTTGTCCCGCACATCGGATAGTCGCCGACTTTCCCTTGAAGGCCCGCAGCAGCCCCAACCGGCAATTGCCGGCAGTCCATGCCCGTCCGTGCGATGCGCAGGGTTACTGCTGCCCCCACAGCGAAACCGGGAACAAACCACCGATCGCATTGATGAATGGCTCAGGGATCTACGAATCCTCCTGAGCTCAAACACCCGGAAAACCCTAGCCGTGTAGTCCGACAGAGGGCTGCGCTTCAATCGCGGGTCAATCTATCCCAGATGGTGGATCACTTTCAGGGGGTTACTCCAAAGGGCGGGGATAAGAAACTCGTGGCAACGAGGATAAGAACGCTTTTATCGCTATTGGGGCGAACTGGCGTGGCTGGCTGACGATCGGGTCAGAGCGAAAATTAATCTGCGAGCCGGGCTTCGAGGATATGCCGCTGGATCTTGCCGCTGGTCGATCTGGGAAAATCCTCGAACGCGATGAAGCGAATTTCGCGTGGTCGCTTATAGCCAGCGAGGCTTTCGCGGCACAAGTTCAGCAGCGCCTCGGCATCCGGCCCGTCATCGTCACAGGCGACAAAGGCCACCGGGCTTTCCCCCCATTTCGCGTCGAAGGCCCTTACCACGGCGGCATCGATCACATCGGGATGAGAAAGAAGCACACGTTCGATTTCCGCCGGATAGACGTTTTCACCTCCGGTCTTGATCAGGTATTTCGCCCGATCCACAAAGTCGACGGTGCCGTCCGCATTGCGCCGGAACAGATCGCCCATGTGGAAAAAGCCGTTGCGAAAGTCACGGGCATTGGTGTCGTCGGCGTTCCAGTACCCGGAAAACAGCGTCGGACCCCGAAGCGCCATTTCGCCCGGCGTTCCATCGGGGACTTCGCGGTCGTCGGGATCGACCAGCCGCACCTCGCAAAAGGCGCTGATGCGCTTGGACAGCCGGTCCGGGGTCACACCCGGCGCGATCAGATCGGCGGTTCCCGGCGGCAGGCCGGTTTCGGTCGCCCCGAAGGAATTCAGATAGGGCGTGTCCAGAAGACCGGTCAGTTCCGCGATCTGATGCGGCGGCACCAGATCAGCCATTGCGCCGCAAACCTTGATCCCCTTCAGCGGCAAAGGGTTGGCGTGCCGTTCGTTAATAAAAGCCTCCAGTGCCCCGGGCATCATCACGAACCAGCCGATCCTGTGGCGTGACAGCGCCTCGTTGATGACGGCGGGCTGCAGCCCGTCCACCATCACCACGGTCCCACCCCGCAGGATCGTTGCCAGCGCATGATCGGTGGAGGCCATGTGGAACATCGGCGCCCAGGCGATGAACCCGTCGCCGGGATCCAGCGCCAGCTGGGCCGCAAAAACCATGGATCGGGCGATATGCGCGCGGTGGCTGATATGCGCCCCCTTGGGCAGGCCCGTGGTCCCCGAGGTATAGAGGATCGTCAGACCGGCCTCGGGGTCGTCAACCATGGTTCCGGTGCGCGGGTCCGGCTCGACCCCGGCAATGGCCGTTTCCAGGTCTGGCCCGACGGTTAGACAGGGTGTCGACGCGACGGCGCGGTAAGCTTCTGAAAGTTCCGGTTCGACAACCGCGAGAACCGGCTCGACCAGATCGATGCAGTGCCGCAGTTCATCGGGGGCAAGCCGCCAGTTCAGACAGGCGACGATCGCGCCGATTCCCGCTGCTGCAAGTTCGACCTCCAGGTATTCTGAGCGGTTATGCGACAGGATCGCGATCCTGTCTCCGGGCGCCACGCCTCGTGCCAGAAAGACAGCCGCCAGACGATCGACCCGCTCCAGCAGTTCTGCATAGGTCAGTTTCCTGCTGCCGTCCTCGATGGCGAGGGCGCGGGCGCAGTCATGTGCGCGGGTTCGAAAGATCGAATACAGATCAGCGCGCCCCGCGCGGATGACGCCGGTCAGCATAGTTTCCCCCTTGCCCGAGCCTCGGTTCAGAGATCCTGCGCCAGGCGCACGCCCTCATCAATGGCGCGCAGCGCATCCAGTTCGGCGGCCTCCTTTGCCCCGCCGATCATCGTAACCAGGACGCCGCGCGCTACAACCTCTTTGGCCAGGGCCCGTTCCGGTTCCTGACCGGTGCACAGCACAATTGTATCGGCTGCGATGACCGTCGGGTTTCCGTCCGCGACGATGTGCAGCCCCGCATCGTCGATATGTTCATAGGTCACCCCGCCCATTGCCTCGACCCCATGTTTGCGCAGCGCGTTGCGCAGGATCCACCCTGTCGAAACACCAAGCCCCGCGCCCGGTTTAGCGGTCTTGCGCTGCAGCATGACGACCTTGCGGCGCGACGGCTTCGGTGCCAGAGGGTCGCCCGCCAGGGCACCCGAGGAGACAAATTCGGGGTCCACACCCCAGGTTTCGCAAAAGACGTCGGAATTCGCGGTCTCGGCGGGTTTGGTCACTAGGAACTCGGCCACATCATGACCGATGCCCCCCGCCCCCATCACCACGACACGGTCGCCCGCCTCGCGGTCACCGGACAGAATTTCGGCGTAGGTCGCGACGCTGGGATGGTCGATACCCGGCAGGTCGGGAATGCGCGGCGTGACCCCGGTGGCGATGACCACATGGTCAAATCCCTCAAGATCGCTCGCCTCTGCCCGCTGTCCCAGACGCTGCGTGACCCCGTGTTTCTGCATCTGACCGGCATAATACCGCAGGGTTTCGTCGAATTCGTCCTTGCCTGGTGCGGCGCGGGCCAGATTCAGCTGACCGCCCAATTTGTCCTGCGCTTCGAACAGGGTGACATCGTGGCCCAGCCGCGCCGCCTCGGCGGCTGTGGCCATGCCCGCGGCACCACCGCCAACGACGGCCACTTTCTTTGGCGTGTCGGTTGGCGTATCCCGGAATTCCGTTTCACGCCCGGCCCTTGGATTGACCAGACATCCGACCGGCCGGTCCGAAAAAATGAAATCCAGGCAGGCCTGGTTGCAGGCAATGCAGGTGTTGATCTCGTCTGCGCGGCCCTCGCGCGTCTTTTTCACGAAATGCGGATCGGCCAGAAACGGGCGCGCCATCGAGATCATGTCCGCATCGCCAGAGGCAAGTATGTCTTCTGCAAGCTGGGGTGTGTTGATCCGGTTCGAGGCGACTACCGGGATCGACACCGCCGCTTTGACGTTGGCTGCCGCCTTGCGCCAGGCACCGCGCGGCACCGGGTAGGCGATCGTCGGCACGCGGGCCTCATGCCAGCCGATGCCGGTGTTCAGGATATCCGCACCCGCAGCCTCGATCTTGCGGGCCAGTGCGGCAATTTCATCGGCGGGCGCGCCGCCCTCGACCAGATCGGCCGCCGAAATCCGGTAGATGACCAGAAAGTCGGGGCCGCAACGTTCGCGCACCGCGCGCACGATATCGACCGGGAATCGGTGGCGGTTCGCGGCGCTGCCGCCCCAGTCGTCTTGGCGCTTGTTGGTGTGGGTGACGGTGAATTCGTTGATCAGGTATCCCTCGGACCCCATGATCTCGACGCCATCAAAGCCTGCGGCCAGCGCATTGGCGGCCGCCACGGCAAAATCCTCGATGGTACGGAGAATGTCGGCTTCGGTCATTTCACGCGGGATGAAACGGTTGATCGGGGCGCGGATCGGCGACGGGGCCACACACCCTTCGATCTTGGCATAGCGCCCGGCGTGGAGGAGTTGCGCGCAGATCAGGCTGCCTTCGGCCTGCACCGCCTCGCAGATCGGGCGCAGGTCAAGCGCTTCTTCCGGGTCATCGATTCTCGGACCTTCTGGATCGAATATGCCCTCGGCATTGGGCGAAAACCCGCCGGTGACCAGAATCGCCGCCTCCCCCCGCGCCCGCTCAGAGTAAAAAGCGACCTGTTTGGCTATGCCGTCAGGCTCGGTTTCCAACCGCGTGTGCATCGACCCCATGATGACACGATTTCGCAACGTATGCTGGCCTGCGCGGATGGGCGAGAGCATGGTTTCAAAGCTTCCATCTGGTCTATTTTTCACTTTGGTTCTCCTCCTCAAAACTGCACTTGATCTACATTCTAACATTTGTTAGATTTTTTTGGAAAGAAGATTTTCGCTCATGGGGAGGAGCACCGATGCAATTCCAGCCTACAGACGATCAGAAGGCGTTTCGCGAGACCGCAAAGCGCTTCGCAACTGAAAGGCTTGCGCCCACATATCAAGAACGCGCCAGCGGCCATACATTCGACCGTGCGCTGATCAAGGAGATGGGCGCACTGGGGCTGATCGGGGCCGATCTGCCCGAGGAATTCGGGGGACTCGGCGAAAGCTCTGTCACGTCAGGGCTGATCGTCGAAGAGATCGCCTATGCCGATTTCAACGCAAGTTACGTGCAGCTTCTGGGCTCTCTCATGGGCGGAATGGTTGCCAAACATGCCTCCAAGAACATCGCGTCGGAATGGGTGCCCAAGGTTGTTTCGGGTGATGCCGTCATTGGTCTGGGCCTGACAGAGCCGCGTGGCGGTTCGGATGCGGCGAACCTGATTCTGAGGGCCGAGAAATCCGGCAACGGCTGGCGGCTGAACGGTGAAAAGACATCCATGAGTTTTGCCAGTCAGGCGGATGCGGCGGTCGTCTTTGCCCGTACCGGCGATCCTGACGGCGGCTCACGCGGGGTCAGCGCCTTTTTCGTCGATCTGAACCAGGAAGGCATCAAGCGCACCCATTTTGACGACATCGGCACCAAGCCTGTCGGGCGCGGCTCGGTTTTCTTTGACGATGTTTTCGTGCCGGCTGAAAACATGATGGCGGAACAGGACCGTGCTTTTGGCACGATCATGGCGGGCTTCGACTATTCCCGCGCACTGATCGGGCTGGAGTGCCTGGGGGCCGCGCAAGCGTCGGTGGATGAAACCTGGGCCTACGTTCAGGAGCGCGAGGCATTCGGAGCCCCGATCGTGCAGTATCAGGGTGTCAGCTTTCCCTTGGCCGAGGCCGAGACCCAACTGACCATGATGCGCCAGCTTTGCTATTACACGCTGGACCTGCGCGACTGTGGCCTGCCCCACACCTCTCAGGCTGCCATGTGCAAATGGTACCTGCCCAAAACCGCCTGCGAGATCCTGCACCAGTGCCTGATCCTGCACGGACATTACGGCTACACCACCGACCTGCCCCACCACCAGCGTTACAACGACGTTCTCGGCCTTCAGATCGGCGACGGCACCGCGCAGATTCAGAAGCTGGTGATCGCCCGCGAGAAGGTCGGTCGCATGGCGCTGCAGTATGACAAGAAGGCGAAGGGAGCCTCGAAATGAGCGACCCCATCCTCGTCACTTCCGAGGGCAACACCGGCATCATCGAACTGGCCCGCCCCGAGAAATTCAATTGCCTATCACTTGAGGTGCATGAGCGTATTTCTGTCGCGCGTGCGGAATTCGAGGCGAACCCCGCTATTCGGGCGATCCTCATCCGGGCGCAGGGCAAGCACTTTTGCACCGGTGCCGATCTGGTGGAAGTGAAAGGTAAATTGAACGATCCCGCCGCGCTGGACCATTTCATCGCCTTTGGCATGAACAACCTGCGTGCGCTTGAAACCTCCTCCCTCCCTGTCGTGGTGGCAGTGCAGGGGTTGTGTCTGGCCGGCGGGATCGAACTGATGCTGGCATGCGATGTGTGTTTCGCGGCCGAAAGCGCCCAGTTTGGCGATCAGCACGCGCAATTCGGGCTGATTCCCGGTTGGGGTGGCTCGCAGCGGTTGACACGGTTGATGGGGCAGCGCAGGGCGCTCGACCTGATGTTCTCGGCCCGCTGGCTCAAGTCGGACGAGGCCAAAGAGGCCGGATTGGTCAACTACATCGTGCCGGATGCGGACCTGCACAAGTCTGCGCTGGAATACTGCGAGAAAATCGCCACCCGTTCACGTCCCGGCATCGCCGAGATGAAGCGGTTGGCGCGCGAAGGCGCGGACCTTGGTATCGACCAGCAGATGCGGCTTGAGCGCGATGCCGCCGTGCGCGCACTGCCCAGCGATGACGTGGCGGAGGGCCTCGATGCATTCGAGAACCGGCGCGCCCCCGAATTCAAGGCTTGAGGACGAAACATGGATTTCATTTTGAACGACGAACAACGCCAGATTTACGACTATGGCGGCCAGCTGGCGCAGAAGTTCGACAATGCGTATTGGCTGGACCACGCGCGCAGGCATGAGTTCCCGCACGAGATGTTCAAGCAGATTGCCGATGACGGTTTCCTGGGCATCATGGTGCCCGAGGAATTCGGCGGCGCGGGCCTTGGTATGACTGAAATGGCCCTGTTCATGGAGGGCACCGCCAATCACGGCATTCCGCTTTTGATGATGGTGGTCGGGCCGACCATGTCGCTGGCCCATATCGCCAGCCACGGGAGCGAGTTCCACAAGAAAGAACTGCTGCCGGCCGCCTGCCGCGGTGATATCCAGTTCTGTTTCGCGATCACCGAACCGGGGGCCGGGTCGAACACGATGAAGGCCACTACGCTGGCCAAGCGTCGAGGCAACCGGTTCAGCCTGTCGGGCGAAAAGACCTTCATCACCGGGGCCGAAGTGGCCGACTACTGCCTCGTGGTGGCGCGGACCAAACCGCATACCGAGGTCAGCCGCAAGACCGACGGCTTTACCCTGTTCGCCGTGGATCTGAAGAAAAAAGGCGTCCACAAGCAGCGGGTGAAGATCTCGATCCCCCTGCCCGAGGAGCAGTGGACACTGTTCTTCGACGATGTGGATCTCGGCCCCGAGGATGTGGTCGGCGAGGTGGACGAAGGGTTCTCGATCCTGTTCGACAGCCTCAACCCCGAGCGTATTATCCTGGCCGCCTTGTGCTGCGGCATCGGCCGGTTCGCCCTGAACAAGGGCGTGGCCTATGCCTCCGAGCGCAATGTGTTCGGCCAACCCATCGGTGCGCACCAGGGCGTGCAGCATCCGATGGCCAAGGCGCATACGGCAGTCGAAATGGCCAGTCTGATGACCCGGCGCGCGGCATGGGAGTTCGACAACAAGCTGCCTGCCGGTGCGTCGTCGAACATGGCGAAATATGCCGCCGCCGAAGCCGGGATCGAAGCGGTCGACGCGGCGCTTCAGGCGCATGGTGGATCGGGCTTTACCGAAGATACGGGACTTTACGAAATGTACCCGCTGGTCCGCCTGCTGCGCACAGCGCCGGTGAACCGCGAACTGTGCCTGAGCTTTATCGGCGAAAAGGTCATGGGCCTGCCACGATCCTATTGATCGCCACGGCTAGGAACGGAGAACGACATGCAATTTGGAATGCGCTTCCGGCGGGAAGATGCCGCCGACAAGGTAAATGATCGCTTCTGGCACGCGATCGAGGGCACGCCGCTCGACGAGGTGCGCCGTATTCAGGAAGAGCGACTGCGCGATCAGATGGCCTATCTCAAGGCAAACTCGACTTTCTATCAGGAGAAGTTCGCGAAAGCCGGTGTGGAATTCGACGATATCCGCACCATCGAAGACCTGCAGAAACTGCCCTATACCTACAAGACCGAGATCCGCGAAAGCCTGGCCGCCGATCCGCCGTTCGGCAAACACCGCGCCGCGCCCATGTACGAGATCATCCAAATGCAGGCATCGTCGGGCACGACCGGCAGCCCCTCATATGTGGCCCTGACCGAATCCGACGCCGAAATGTGGCACGAGATGACGGCACGCTGTTTCTTTGCCAATGGCGTGCGGCCGGGCGACATGGTGCTGCACGCGTTTTCGCTCGCCAAGGGCTTTGTCGGCGGCATCCCCGTGATGCAGGGATTGCAGTACATGGGCACGATCGATGTCCCGGTGGGCGCCGATGGCGGTGCGGAACGGCTGCTGCGCGCCTGCGCCGACACCCGCACGCGTTGCGTGGTCGGCGCCCCGAACTTTGTGCTGCACCTGGCCGAAAAGGCTCCCGAGGTACTTGGCTGCAAGGCCAGCGAACTGGGTATCGAGCGCGTGATCGTCGGCGGCGAACCCGGCGGCGGCATTCCCGCAATTCGGGCAAAGATCGAAAAGGCCTGGGGTGCGAAATGCACCGAGATGCTGGGCGGCACCGATCTGGGCGTGACATACTGGGCCGAGTGCGACGCCCAGTCGGGTATGCACATGGTCAACATGGATTATGTCCTGACCGAGCTGCTCGACCCGGAGAGCGGCAGGATCATTCCCTGGAAAAAAGGCGCAGAAGGCGAGATGGTCTATACCGCGCTCGGCCGCCAGGCGAGCCCGCTCGTGCGGTTCCGGTCAGGCGATTATATCGAAGTGATCGATACCGAATGCTCCTGCGGCCGCACCGGACCGAAGATCCGCTGCACCGGCCGCACCGACGACATGCTGATCGTGCGCGGGGCCAATGTCTTCCCGTCGGCGATCAACAGCATCGTTACCGAAATGGTGCCGGACACCAACGGCGTCATGCGCATCGTGGCCGATTTCGAGGGCCATACCACGCAGGGCGCGCTGACGGTGATTGTCGAACGGGGCCCCGATCGCGATCCGGCCGATGACGTCACCCTCAAAAAGAAAATTGAGCAGCGGCTTCGCGACTCCTTGGTCTTCAAGGCCGACGTTCACCTGGTTGCGGCCGACACTTTCGAAAAACCTGGCGCCGCTAAGGTCGCCTTCGTTCTCAGGAAATATCCAGACCTGCCATGACTAGAATGAAATCCCTTCTCGACAGCGGGTCGGACGACTTCCGCGCCAACGACGTGTCTTACCGCGAAAAGGTCGATGAACTACATGCCCTCCGGCTCTTACAGCGCGTCGGCGGCCCCGAAATGGCGCGCAAACGTCATGTGGACAAAGGCAAAATCCTGCCGCGCGAACGGATCGAACGGCTGATCGACCCGGGCACACCATTTCTGGAACTCGGCGAGTTGGCCGGACTGAATATGCACAAGGGAGTTCCACCAGGCGCCGGCATCATTACCGGTATTGGCGTGATCGAAGGCCGTCAGTGCATGATCATCGCCAATGATGCCACCGTAAAGGGCGGCACCTATTTCGGGATCACCTGCCGCAAACACGTCCGGGCACAGAAAATTGCCTGGAAAAACCGCCTGCCCGTCATCACCCTCGTGGACTCCGGCGGTGCCTTCCTGCCCGACCAGGCCAACCTTTTCCCCGACGAAGGCCAGTTCGGCTCCATCTTTCACCAACAGATCGGCATGTCTGGCGATGGTGTGCCGCAAATCGCCGTGGTCATGGGGCCCTGCACCGCGGGTGGTGCCTATATCCCCGCGCTCTGTGACGAAGTGGTGATCGTGCGCGGTCAGGGCTTTATGTATCTGGGCGGACCGGAATTGACCTTTGCCGCAACCGGCGAAAAGGTCGAAGCCGAAGAACTGGGTGGCGGCAAGATGCATTCGTCCGTTTCCGGTGTGACCGACCATTTGGCCGAAGATGACGCCCACGCTCTGGCCATCACGCGCGAAATTGTCAGCCATCTTGGCGAAAAACCCCAACCCCGCAAGACGCCCGAAACGCCCCGTGCGCCCGCCTACCCGGTCGAAGAGATTTATGGGCTCATCAGCCGCGACCCCAAGGTGCCGACCGACAACCGCGAAATCGTGGCTCGGTTGGTCGATGAGAGCGATTTTCACGAATTCAAGCCGCTTTATGGCGACACGATCATGACCGGCTGGGGGCGCATCCACGGCCACGAGGTCGGGATCATCGCCAATACAGGCGTGCTTTTCGTCGAAGCCGCGCTGAAGGCGACGCATTTCATCAATCTCTGCGTCCAGCGTGATATTCCGCTGCTGTTCCTGGCCGATGTGAACGGCTTCATGGTGGGCCGCGAGGTCGAGCAGATGGGCATTGCCAAGGCTGGCGCCAAGATGATCACGGCCATGTCTTCGGCCCGGGTGCCGAAATTCACAATCATCACCGGTGGCTCTTACGGGGCCGGATACCTGGCGATGCTGGGCCGCCCGTTCCAGCCGGACGCAATGTTCGCCTGGCCGACGGGACGGTCGGCAATCATGGGGCCGGAACAGGCCGCCAGCGTGCTGGCTCAGGTCCGCGCGCAGATCAACGAACGCGAAGGCAAAAGCTGGACCCCCGAGGAGGAGGAAGCCTTCAAGGCACCGATCCGCAAGGAATACGAAGATTTTCAGGGAGCCTATAATTTTGCTTCCAACCTTTGGATCGACAGCGTGATCGAGCCCTGTGAGACCCGTGACGTCATGGCGCTGATGCTGGATGTGACATCGCGCAGACCCAAGGTCGATACCAACTTCGGCGTGTTCAGGATGTGAGGAGCGAACCGTGAAAATCAAAACGCTTCTGATCGCCAACCGCGGCGAAATTGCCTGCCGGATCGCGCGCACCGCGCGGGCCAGCGGTATCACCCCTGTCGGCGTGCATTCGCAGGCCGATGCCAATGCCCTGCATGTCCGCGAGATCGGCAAATCTGTCTGTATCGGTGCCGGGCCTGCATCCGAGAGCTATCTGAAAATCGACGCGGTGATTGCCGCTGCGCAATCAGTGGGCGCGGATGCGATCCATCCCGGTTATGGCTTTCTGGCCGAAAACCCGGATTTTGCTCGTTCGGTCGAAGCCGCCGGCATGATCTTCATGGGGCCGACGCCGGAAACGCTTGAACGTTTCGGCGACAAGGCCAGCGCCAAAGAGGCCGCCGTGGCGGCCAGCGTCCCGGTGATTTCGGGCGCCGAAGGTGCGCGGTCCGATCCCGAGCAGATTGCCGAGGAGGTGCGCCAAATGGGCCTGCCGGTGCTGCTCAAGGCGGTCGGCGGCGGTGGTGGGCGCGGACAACGGCTCGTCACTGACGAGACCACGCTGGTCGAGGACATCGAAGGCGCGCTGCGCGAAGCAAAATCCACCTTCGGCTCCGAAGGGCTGCTGTTGGAGCGTTTCCTGCCCGAGGCGCGCCATGTTGAAGTGCAGATCGCAGGTGACGGCAAGGGCCATGTGGTGCATCTGTTCGAACGCGATTGCACGCTTCAGCGCCGCCACCAGAAGGTCATCGAGGAAGCCCCGGCCTGGGGTCTGCCCCGAACGCTTCTGGACGACATCGCACACGACGCGGTGCGCTTGGGCGAAACGCTGGACTATCGCGGGCTGGGCACGGTCGAATTTCTGGTCGCGGGTGGCGAGTATTTCTTCCTTGAGGTGAACCCGCGCATTCAGGTGGAACATCCCGTCACCGAAGCGATCACCGGGCTGGACCTTGTCGCGCTTCACCTGCGGATTGCCGAAGGCGCGGGCCTTGGACTGGTGCAGGACGATCTGACGATCAACGGCCACGCGGTCGAGGCGCGGCTTTACGCCGAAGATCCGGCGATGCAATTCGCCCCGTCGACGGGCACGCTCTCCACGCTCAGCCTGCCATCGGGCCTGCGCGTCGACAGCGGCGTCGAAGAAGGCGATGCCGTCACGCCCTACTACGACCCGATGATCGCCAAGCTGATCGTGCACGCGCCCGACCGGGAAACCGCATTGGCACGTCTGGCCACGGCGCTTGATCATGTCGCGGTCGAAGGTGTCGAGACCAATCGCGCCTTTCTAACGGCGCTGGCGCGAAACCATGAATTCGAACGGATGCAGGTGCATACCCGCTGGATCGACGGCAGGCTGGATGAGCTGACACAGGCACCCGGCCTGACCCGCCCAGATCTGTGGAAGGCGACCGCTGCCATTCTCTTCGTGACCCAGTCGCGCAGCGACACAGACGCCAATCCCTGGACCAACCGTGATGCCTTTACCGGCTGGCGGCTTGGACTGGGCGGCGATGCGATTGAAGCGGGGCAGCGCGTGACGCTTACCGATTCTGACGAGGTATCCGAAGAACTGCGCGTCAGTCCAGTCAAACCGGGTGCCAAGTACACCATCCATTCGGAGAAAGGCGAGGCGCTGATACTGTCGGCACGTGAACTGACCCCGGGCCGTTGGCGTGTCGGCGAAGGCGACACCGTCCATCTGATCGACGCGCGCCTGCACGCGGGCGTGATCGAACTGGATACGCCCGAAGGCCGCCTGGTCTTTCGGCCCGCCGCGCCCCTTGCCTTTGCCGGCGGCGATGCCGCGGCGGATCGCGCCGTGACCTCTCCGCTGACCGGCATGATTGTCGAAATCAAGGTCTCCGATGGTCAGAGCGTGGCCGAAGGCGACGTGGTCGCGGTCATGGAATCCATGAAACTCGAAATCTCGATCCGGGCGGCCGCGGCCGGGATCGCCAGCAATATATCCGTCTCGAATGGGGACATGGTCGATCGCGGCCAGGTCATCGCCGAGATCCTGCCATCCGAGGAGTGATGAAATGAGCGACTTTCCCAAATTCGTAGAATTTCGTGAAGAAGGCCCGCGTGAGGGTTTTCAGATCGAAAAGAAGATTTACCCGATCGAAGAGCGGATCGAACTGATCGACATGCTCAGCGAAACCGGCTTGAAACGCATTCAGGTCGGCAGCTTTGTCAGCCCGAAATACGTTCCTCAGATGGCGGACACCGGCGAGTTGTTCCAGCGTATCAAGCGCAAACCGGGCGTGAACTACACATCGCTGTGGCTGAACGACAAAGGGTTTCGCAAGGCCCTGACCGCGCATGAGGTCGATATCGACCCGCGTCTGCTGTTCTATCCTTCCGAAGCATTCGCCCAATCGAACAACAATTGTTCCTCGGCCGAGATGCGGGAAAAACAACGTGACTGGGTCCGTCTTTACAAGGAAGAGGGATATACCGTCGACGCGGCCTATGTGATGACCGCTTTCGGCTGCAACCTCGAGGGCCCCATCCCCCAAGAACGCATCTTGGACGATTTCCGCTTTATCCTTCAGCTATGCGAAGAAGAGAACATCCCCGTGCCGATCCTCGTGGTCGCCGACACCATGGGTTGGGGAAACCCCGAGGCGGTCAAACGGATGATCGGCGCCCTGCGCGAATTGGCGCCCGAGGCGCGCATCGGTATGCACATCCATGACACACGTGGGCTGGGGATCGCCAACGTTTATGCGGCCCTGTCGATGGGCGTGGACATGTTCGAAAGCTCCGTCGCCGGTCTTGGCGGCTGTCCTTTCGCGGGCCACGGCCACGCGCGCGCCGCAGGAAATGTCTGCACCGAGGATGCAGTGTTCCTGTGTCACGAGCTCGGCATCGAAACCGGCATTGATCTGGACAAGCTGATCGCAGCGGCGGTCAAAGCAGAAGAGATCATCGGTGTGCCGCTCATGGGCCGGGTCATGCACACCGGCGGGTTGGACAAATACCGCAAGTCACTCTGAGGGAGCAAGAAGATGACAAAAGCACTTGACGGAAAGGTCGTTCTGGTCACCGGGGCCGGCGGTGGGATCGGGCGTGATATCGCCTTGATGGCAGCTACCGAAGGCGCCGCCGTGGTGGTCAATGATCTGGGCGCATCCCTGAAAGGCACCGGTCAGACAGAAACTGCGGCGCAGAAAGTCGTCGAAGAGATCAGGGCCGCTGGGGGCGATGCCATTGCCGATGGCGGCTCTGTCACCGATCCCGATGCCGCGCGCGCGATGATCGAAGCCGGGGTCAAGGAATTCGGTCGCATCGACGCGGTGGTAAACAACGCCGGCATTCTGCGCGACGGTTACTTCCACAAGATGACCTATGAGGATTTCGACGCGGTGGTGAAGGTCCATCTTTATGGTGCCTTCAATACCAGCCGCGCGGCCGCCGACTATTTCCGCGAACAGGAAAGCGGCGCGCTCGTGCACATGACCTCGACCTCGGGGCTGATCGGCAATTTTGCCCAGGCGAACTACTCTGCCGCGAAGCTGGGCATCGCGGCCTTCTCAAAATCTGTTGCGCTTGATCTCAAGCGCTGGAACGTGCGGTCAAACTGCATCGCGCCCTTCGCCTGGAGCCGGATGATCTCGTCGATCAAGACAGACACCCCGGAACAGGTGGCACGGGTCGAAAAGATCAAGGAGATGACACCGGCCAAGGTTGCACCGATGGCCTGTTTCCTGATGAGCGACCGCGCGGCTGACGTGTCAGGACAGATCTTTGCGGTTCGCAAGAACGAGATCTTCCTGTTCAACCAGCCCCGCCCGGTGCGGTCGGTTCATTCCGGTGATGGCTGGACCGCCGATGAAATCGCCGATCGCGCCATTCCCGCGCTCAAATCGCAGTTCACGCCGCTCGAAGTTTCGGCGGATGTCTTTTCATGGGATCCGGTCTAATGGGAAAACGCAAAGAAAAAATCAGCTCCAGCATTGCCTGGAGCACCCCTGACAAGATCAGCGTGCGTGGCCTCGACCTGCCCAACGAGATCCTGGGCCACATGAACCTCGGCGATCTGGCGTTCCTGCAACTGACGGGCCGCAAGGCCACACCCGAGGAAAGCCGGGTGTTCAACGCCATCGTCATTACCCTGGTCGAACATGGTATCACGCCCTCGGCCCTGGCGGCGCGGATGACCTATATGGGGGCGCCGGAATCGCTTCAGGCGGCTGTGGCGGCTGGCTTGTGTGGGCTGGGCACCGTCTTTGTCGGTTCTATGGAAGGTGCCTCGAAAATGCTTTACGAGGCACTGCCACAGGACAAGTTGGGCACCGGTGTCAATCTGGATGCGCTGGCCGTCGAGACGGTAGAAAAATTCCGCGCCCGCAAGATGATCGTGCCGGGGCTCGGACATCCGGTGCACAAACCGGTCGATCCGCGCACCCCGCGCCTGTTCCAGATCGCTGCCGAGAACGGCAAGTCCGGTGAATACATCGAGTTGATCCAGAAAATTCAGGCCGTTGCCGAAGAAAAATCGGGTAAGATGCTGCCGATTAACGCCACTGGTGCGATCGGAGCGATCTGCTGTGAATTCGGCTTTCCCTGGAAGATCGTGCGGGGCTTTGGCGTCATGGCGCGCGCCATCGGCCTGGTCGGTCATATCCTCGAAGAGAGCGAAAACCCGATCTCCTATGAATTGTGGCAGCGCGCCGAAGAGGAAATCCTCGAAACCTCCGGCCCGGGAGCGGCTTGAACGATGCAGACGTCAGCCCCAGACACTCACACCGATCTGCGCGATGCCTTGCGCGCACTTTGCGCGCAGTTTCCGCCAGAGTATCATCGCAAGTTCGGCGAAGACGAAACCTACCCCGAGGAATTCGTCGATGCGCTGACCCGCGAGGGCTGGCTTGCCGCGATGATCCCAGAGGAATACGGTGGCTCGGGTCTGGGGTTGACCGAAGCCTCGATCATCATGGAGGAGGTGAACCGCTGCGGCGGCAACGCGGGCCATTGCCACGGGCAGATGTATAACATGGGCACGCTGCTGCGGCATGGTTCGGATGAGCAAAAGCAGACATACCTGCCCGGTATTGCCAGCGGCGCGTTGCGCCTGCAATCCATGGCCGTGACCGAACCGACAACCGGGACCGACACCACCAAACTGAAGACCATCGCAGTCAAGAAGGGTGACCGGTATGAGATCAATGGCCAGAAGGTCTGGATCAGCCGTATCCAGCATTCTGACCTGATGATCTTGCTGGCCCGCACTACGCCGCTGAGCGAGGTCAAGAAAAAGTCGCAGGGCCTGTCGATCTTTATGGTCGATCTGAAAGAGGCAATCGGCAACGGGATGGAGGTCCGCCCCATCGCCAACATGCCCGGCCACGAAACCAATGAAGTGTTTTTCGACAACCTGGAAATCCCCGCCGAGAACCTGATCGGCACCGAGGGGCGCGGGTTTTACCATATTCTTGACGGGCTGAACGCCGAACGGACCCTGATTGCGGCGGAATGCATCGGTGATGGATACTGGTTCGTTGACAAGGCCCGCGCCTATGCCGGCGACCGCGTGGTCTTTGACCGTCCCATCGGCCAGAACCAAGGTGTGCAATTCCCTATCGCCAGGTCCTATGTGAACATCGAGGCCGCCAATCTGATGCGCTTTGAAGCCTGCAGGCGGTTCGATGCCGGACTGGATTGTGGTGCACAGGCGAACATGGCCAAGCTGCTGGCTTCGGAAGCCAGCTGGGAAGCGGCCAATGCCTGCATCCAGACCCACGGCGGCTTCGGTTTCGCACGGGAGTACGATGTTGAGCGCAAGTTTCGCGAGGCGCGCCTCTATCAGGTCGCCCCGATCTCGACCAACCTGATCCTCTCCTATGTCGGCGAACATATCCTCGGCATGCCCCGATCCTTCTGAGGCCAGAAACATGGGTGAGATCGACCTTGACGCGCTGGCGCCCTGGCTGGGACGCACCGAGACCAAGGAAGATGTTCTGACGCAGGGGCTGATCGACAAATTCCGCGCCACGCTCGGTCCGCATCTTTGGGACGAAGCCGGCGATGTCCCGCTGGGGGTTCATTGGTGCCTTGCCCTTGATACCGTGCCAGCTGCCGCCCTGTCAGAAGATGGCCACGCCGCGAGGGGTGGATTTCTGCCCCCTGTTCTGCTGCCCGCCCGCATGTGGGCTGGCGGCGATGTTACGCATATCGCGCCGCTGAAAATCGGCGAAACCATCACCCGACGCTCTTCGATCAGGAATATTGTGGCCAAGCAGGGCCGTAGTGGACCATTGGTCTTTGTGACCGTCGAACATGAGTATCTGAGTGGCAACCGGCTTTGTATCCGGGAGCAGCAAACGATCGTTTATCGTGAGATTTCCACCCCCCGCACGGGCGAGAGCGCAGCTGACGCGGGTGACCCCAACACGCTTAGATCGACGCTGACACCGGATCCTGTTCTTCTGTTTCGCTATTCGGCGCTGACGTTCAATGCCCATCGCATTCACTATGATTACGTCTACGCCACCGAAACCGAAGCCTATTCCGGACTTGTTGTGCATGGCCCATTGCAGGCCACGCTGCTTCTGAATCTGGCGGCGGGTGCGTTGAAAACATCGCCCCACCGGTTTTCGTTCCGTGGCCTCGCGCCACTCACCCTGCCCTGCGAATTGCAACTGCACAATGAAGGGACCGGCACCTCCGGGACAGTCTGGTGTCAGGATCAAAAAGGTCTTCGAAGCTTTTCCGCAGAGTACGCGGCCGTCTGATCGGTCTTCTTCGGTAGCGAATTCAGTTGTTGACCAATTTTTCTAACATCTGTTAGGCTTCGCGGAGAGACTTGGTAAATAAACCAGGCAAACCTCTGAATTTAGAGGTGGGAGGAGGAACAATGCGAGGAAAACTCGTAACCAACGAAAAACCGTGCGGTCAGGCTATGCGCGCCTCCATGAGGTGTGGGGCAAAAGCACGGGCCGCAACATGACCACGAATAACGGGCACGTATCCTCACCGCTTGCGGTGCGTGGTGCAACTTTGAAATTTGGCGGTGTGACCGCGCTCGACGATGTGAGCATTTCTGTGGCCGACGATGAATTGCTTGCAATTATCGGACCGAACGGAGCCGGAAAAACATCACTTCTAAACGTGACTGCGGGCTTCTACCGTCCGCAGAAGGGCCGTGTCGAATTGTCCGGGCAGGACGTGACCGGCCTGCGTGTTGACCAGATCGCCCGGCGCGGTCTGGCGCGGACGTTTCAGGGCACCCATCTTTTTGCCGGGCAGACGGTGGTGGAAAACATTATGATCGGCCGCCACATGCTGATGAAATCGAATGTAGTCCAGGCCTTTTTCCAGTTCGGTCCCGTGATGCGCGAGGAATCGGAACATCGTGAAGCCGCAGAGGAGATCATCGATTTTCTCGAGATCGAGGCAATCCGCAACCGGCCCGTGGGCACGTTGGGGTATGGGTTGCGCAAGCGTGTCGATCTGGGCCGTGCATTGGCGCAGGAACCGTCGATCCTGCTGATGGATGAACCGATGGCCGGCATGAACTCGGAGGAAAAAGAAGACCTGGCGCGCTTCATTCTCGATGTGCGCGAGGCGCGCAAGATTCCGGTAGTTCTGGTGGAGCACGACATGGGCGTCGTGATGGACCTTGCCGACCGGATCGTGGTGCTGGATTTCGGGCGGGTCATCGCTGAAGGCACCCCGGAAGAAATCCAGAAGGACCCGGCTGTCATAAAGGCATATCTGGGGTAGCGGCATGGTCAAACAACGGACAGCAATGGTCTTTTCGGACCCAGCAGTGACACATAGCGAAACCCTGCCGCAGGTTTTGCTCGCGCGAGCGACATCCACACCGACCAACCTCGCCGAACGGCACAAGCGCCTGGGCATCTGGCGTGAATTCACCTGGGCCGATGTTCTTGACAGGGTTCGCGCCCTGGCTCTCGGGTTGGAGAACCTGGGCTTGTCGGCTGGCGAATCCGTCATGATGATTGGCGAAAACGAACCCGAACATTTCTGGGCTGAATACGCCGTCCAGTCGTTAGGCGGCAAAGTCCTGTCTGTCTATCCGGATCAAAACGCTGAAGAGATTCTGTATCTGGCCGAAGACTCGCAAACGCGGATTTTTCTGGCACAGGATCAGGAGCAGGTCGATAAATGCATCGAGATTGCGGGCAAGTACTCGGGCGCCCTGGCGGTCGTTTACTGGGACGATTCCGGTCTGTGGGGCTATGATCATCCCCTGTTGCATTCGTTTGAAAGTGTGAGCGCGGCAGGGCGTCAGATCCACGCCAAGGAACCCGCCAGATTTGAAGAACACGTAAAACGTGGACGGGCGGACGATACCGCCTTGCTGTCCTATACCTCGGGTACCACGGGAAAACCCAAGGGCGTTGTCATCAGCCATCGCTACCTGTTCGACAATTGCTCGCGGGTGATGGGGGCAATCGAAATCGCGCCGGGCACCGAATACCTGACCTACATTTCGCCGGCCTGGGTCACGGAACAGATTTTCGGCCTGTCGATCGGTTTGATCGCGCCCATGGTCGTCAACTTCCCCGAAGGCCCTGAAGACGTACTGACCAACATTCGCGAACTGGCGGTCGACGCACTGGTGTTCAGCCCGCGCCAGTGGGAAAATCTCGCCTCCATCGTTCAGGCCCGGATGCTGGGGGCGGGTAAAATCCGCAATGCGATGTACAACTGGGGTATGAAGGTCGGCCACGACGTTTATGTGGAACGGCTGGAGGGGCGTAGCCCCAGCCTTGCCGCACGCCTGCAGCTTCCCTTTGCCGAAGCTCTGGTGCTGCATCACCTGCGCGACAATCTTGGCCTTGGTAAGGCCAAAAACGCAATGAGCGGCGGCGCCCTGATGGCACCTGACGTCTTTCGTATGTTCCACGCGATGGGGGTTAAGCTGCGCAACGTGTATGGCGCGACCGAAATCGGCCTTCTGACCGCGCATGTCGGCGAAAGCTATCAGCTGGAAACCAGCGGCAGCTGGATGCAAAGCAACACGAACTACGGCGAACCGCTGGAATACAGGGTCTCGGACGAAGGGGAGCTTCAGGTGCGTGGCGGATCGGGCTTCGGTGGCTATCACGGCAAGCCCGAAAAGACCGCAGAGGAATTGACCGAAGACGGTTGGTACAAGACCGGTGACGCGGTGTCGATGACCGACGACGGCGAGCTTTTGTTCTTTGACCGTGTCAAGGATATGCGCCGCCTGGCAAATGGGCACAGCTATCCGCCGCAATTCATCGAAACGCGGTTGCGGTATAGCCCCTTCATCAAGGATCTCATGACCTTGGGCGACGAAACCCGGAGCTTCGTCAGCGCGCTTATCAATATCGATATGGAAGTTCTCGGGCGTTGGGCGGAAGAGAACAAGATCAGCTTTTCGACCTACACCGATCTCTCGCAGAAACCCGAAGTTCTGGACCTTATCAAAGGCGAAGTGGCGCGCATCAATGCGCTCCTGCCCGAAGGCTCGCGCGTGGCACGTTTTGCGAATTTTCCCAAGGAACTCGACCCGGATGAAGGCGAGTTGACCCGCAGCCGAAAGCTTCGCCGGGCCTTTCTGGAGGAACGGTATGCCAAGCTCGTCGAGGCGATCTATGCTGGCGATGACGAGACAGATCTCGAAATCGCTGTGACCTATCAGGACGGCCGTCAAGGCGTTCTCAAGACCACGGTTCGCGTGTCGGATGTTGAAAACGCATCGAAGGCTGCCAAGCGGCAGTCCAAATCTTAAAGGAGGTCGGCGACAATGGTCTATTTCATCAATGACATCATTACCGGGGCTTTGATCGGCCTTCTGTATTCGCTGGTGGCCATGGGCTTTGTTGTGATTTACCGCGCCAGCAAGGTGTTCAACTTCGCGCAGGGCGAGCTTGTGATCATCGGCGGGTTCATCGTCTGGTTCACAACGATGCAAGCGGGGCTTAGCCTTTGGTTGTCGATACCCCTTTCGCTGGTTCTGGCCGGGCTGGTCGGGTACGCAATCGAACGGATTTTCCTGACAAAGCTGATCGGTGAATCGGTTTTCTCGATGGTCATGGTCACCGTCGGTCTTCTGATCCTGCTGCGCGGTCTGGTGCTGCTTGTGTTCGGTCCCGCCGTGCGGCCCTTCCCGATCATTTTCCCGCTGAAACCCTTGTTCCTCGGCGACATGTTGATCCCGATGAACCTCCTGATAGGCGGGATCATCACCATTGTCGCCGCCGTCGGCCTGTCGTGGTTCTTCAACCGGACCCGGTCCGGCCTGCGGATGACCGCCGTGGCGGAAGACCACGTCGTGGCCTCCTCGATGGGCATTTCGGTGAAAGGCTCGATTGCCTTTGCCTGGGTTCTCGGGGCAATCCTGTCCACAATTGGTGCGATGATCTTTCTCAGCGGCAAATCGCTGACCTTCCTGGCCTCGGATATCGGGTTCGCGGCCCTGCCGGTGGCGCTGTTTGCCGGGCTGGAATCCATCGGCGGGCTGATCCTTGCGGGCGTGATTATCGGCATCGTCCAGAGCCTGACAACCAACTATCTTGACCCGCTGATCGGAGGGTCACTTGGCAGCGTTGTCCCCTATATCATCATGCTTGCCATTCTGCTGATCCGACCGACCGGCCTGTTCGGCTGGCGCACAATTGAACGGGTGTAATCCATGGACCCTTCCGGCGTATTCCCGACAAGCTATCGCAGTGACAGACGTTTGATCCGAACGCGCTGGCAGTTTCTGGCCCTCGTCGTATTCATGGCTCTACTGCTGTTGGCGCCTTACCTGGTGAGCAGCCGTATCATCGCTATCCTGAATATGATGATGATCAGCGCCGTCATCGCCGTCGGGCTTCAGATCTGCACCGGCTATGCGGGCCAGATCAACCTGGGTCAGGCGGCTTTCATGGGGGTCGGGGCCTATACGGCCTCGATACTGGCCTCGAAGACCGGCCTTACGTTTCTGCTGACCATTCCTCTGGCCGGGCTCTCGGCTGCGCTGTTCGGCTTTCTCTTTGGCTTGACCGCGGCGCGGATCAAGGGGTTCTATCTGGCACTGACCACGATTGCAGCTCAGTTCCTGTTCCACTTTGCCGTATTGAACCTGCCGTCTACCTGGCTGGGTGGATCGAACGGTATCACCGTGCCCCCGGCCGAGCTTTTCGGGCTGCGATTTGTCAGCGAATCTTCGCAGTTCTATCTGAATTTCGCGGTCACCGCGATCATGGTGGCGGGCGCGTTCGGGATCGTTCGGTCACGCTTCGGCCGTGCCTTCGTGGCGGTCAGGGATGATGACGTGGCCGCGGGTATAATGGGGATCAATGTCGCGGCCACAAAGGCAAATGCCTTCCTGATCGGCGCTTTCTATGCGGGCGTCGGCGGGGCGCTTTGGGCCTATCTGATCCGCTTCGTGGGGGTAGACCAGTTCACCCTGTTTCACTCGATCTTCTTCGTCGCGATGATCATCGTCGGCGGGATGGGTTCAATCGTGGGGGCCCTGATCGGCGTCTTCATTATCCGCATCATCCAGGAAATTATCGCGACGGTCGGCCCCAATATCGCCGACTCGGTATCATTCCTTGGCGGTGACATCGTGTTC
Source organism: Phaeobacter sp. 22II1-1F12B (assembly GCF_002210165.1). Lineage (GTDB taxonomy): Bacteria > Pseudomonadota > Alphaproteobacteria > Rhodobacterales > Rhodobacteraceae > Heliomarina. The sequence continues at coordinate 53,145 of NZ_AQQP01000013.1, forward strand.
GCTGGCATGAATGTCGTTCTTGGCGGCGTGATCGCATTGTTTATGATCCTCGAACCCAAGGGGCTGATGCACCGCTGGAACATCCTGAAGTCGTCATACCGTATCTGGCCGTTTCCTTACTGAGAAATAGAGCGGCTCTAAACCTGGGAGGAAGAATATGACTTACCAATCGAATCGAGGTCTTCGCGGCTTTCTGGCTGCGGCTGCCTTGGCGGCCGCGGCGACCATGCCTTTGAAGGCGCAGGCCGAAGAGACCTATAATCTGGCCCTGCTGTCGGACTTTTCCGGCCCTTATGCTGACATCATGCCCATTCTGGCCGGCGGACGTGAGGCTGTGTTCACCTGGTGGAATGAAACCCGCGGCAAGGAACTTGGCGTCACGCTGAACTACAAAAACTACGAAACCCGCTATGACGCGGCACAGGTGGCAAGTCTCTGGCCCGGGATCAAATCGGAACTGGACCCGATTGCGGTTGTCGGCCTCGGCGGGCCCGACGTCGCGGCCCTTTCCGAACGCCTGCCGGAAGACAAAATCCCGATGTTCATGGCCACAGCGGCCTACGGTTTTGCCTGGCAACCGGATGCCTGGATTTTCAACCCACGCCCGACCTATTCGCACGAAAGTGTCGGCTTTCTGAACTGGATGCGTGAACAGCGCGGCGGAGACGAACCGCTCAAGGTTGCGATCCTCGCCTCAGAAGCATCGCCTGCCTATGTCGACATGGCAAAGGGCATTGAACTCTATGCCGAAGAGCACCCCGAGGAGATCGACCTCGTCGAGGTCATCTATACCGAAGTTCAACCCACCGATCTGACGGGGCAAATGCGCCGCGTTGTACGAGCCGGGGCCGAGGTGCTGGTAATCCAAACGAACACCTCTATCGTGGTTGCCGCGAAACGTGGGCTGCAGGCCAACGGGGCGAACATCCCGATCATGATGAGTTCGCATAACGGGCTTCCAGCCTCGGGTGGCGCGCTTGGCGGGCTTGAGCAAATGGAGGGGGACTTTGAAGCCTACGGCATGGCGATTGCGGCCGATGAGGACACTCCCGCGCGACAATTCTACGAGACATTGGTTGCCGATTACGGACTCGAAGCACCTTGGAACGTCGTGACCGCAATGGGCGTATCTCAGGGTCTCTATACCGTGACCGTGATCGATCACGCGATCGAGGCGAACGGCGCCGAGGGCCTGACCGGAGAGATGGTACGTGAGGCGCTTTTTGCCAAACCGATCACCACCGAAGAAACCCATGGGTTCCTGCCGACCTTGTCCTTTACGCCAGAAGCGCCGTTCCCATTGGAAGGCCTCAAAGTGAATGTGGGCACCGTCAAAGATGGGAAAATCACCATCGCGGCAACGGGTGTCGACGTTCCGCAAGTTGAGAAATGGTGAATTAATCCGGGCGCCGCAGTCGCGGCGCCCGTTCTGATCCTTAGCCCCGGGCAATATGACCATGCTGGAACTCAACAACGTAGAGGTGACATATTCCGACGTCATCCTGGCGCTCAAAGGCGTGTCCATGACAGTCCGTGCGGGACAATGTGTTGCTCTGCTCGGTGGCAATGGCGCAGGAAAAAGCACGACGCTTAAAGCCATCTCGGGAACGCTCAAATCCGAGGATGGAACCGTTTCGGCGGGGTCCATCGTTCTGGACGGAACTCCCATTCAGAACATGGAAGCCTCGGAAGTCGTGAAGAACGGTCTCATCCATGTGATGGAAGGGCGGCGCGTTTTGCGGCATCTGACGTCAGAGCAAAACCTGATCGTCGGCGGGCACATGGTGCCCAACTCCGCCGAGCTGAAAAAGCGCCTGGACCATGTTTACACCTTGATGCCCCGGCTTGCGGACCTGCGCAACCGCACCTCTGGCTTCATGTCTGGTGGCGAACAACAACTGCTGCTGATCGGCCGGGCCATGATGGCCAGCCCCAAGATCATCGCGATCGACGAACCGTCGTTGGGATTGGCCCCGATGATGGTCCGGGATGTTTATGAAGTGCTCAAGCAGCTCAAGTCAGAAGGCACGACCTTCTTCCTGGTCGAACAAAACAGCGCCGCGGCGCTATCGATCGCCGACTATGCCTATGTGATGGAGAACGGCCGGATCGTGATGGACGGCCCTGCCGACAAGCTCGCTGACAACGAGGACATCAAGGAATTCTATCTCGGCGTAACCGCATCGGGCGAGCGCAAAAGCTATCGAGATATCAAACACTATCGCCGCCGGAAGAGATGGCTGGGATAGAAAGGAGCGAAGATGAGTAACCTGCTTTCCATCAAAGGTCGTACCGCATTTGTAACCGGAGCGGGGCAAGGCGTTGGTCGGCAAGTCGCGCTTTATCTGGCGGAACACGGAGCCGGTGCCATCGTTGTCAACGATTTTCACGCCGAACGGGCCGAAAGCGTTGCCGCGGAAGTGGAGGCAGCGGGTGCAAAGGCTCTGCCGCTCGCCTTCGACGTCTCGGATTTCGACGCGGTTGGCGCGGCGTTTGCCGAAACGCAGACCACATTTGGCGGCGTGGATATTCTGGTCAACAATGCGGGCAACGCCGGGCCGACATCGCGGCTCGACGATCTGGTCCCTTTTTGGGAATCCGATCCCGATGAATGGCGCCGCTGGATGGCCACCAATTTCGATGGGGTGCTGAACTGCACCCGTCACGCCATGCCGTTGATGGTTAACAGTGGCTATGGGCGCATTGTGACCGTCATTTCCGACGCCGGCCGTGTCGGTGAACCGCATCTGGCGGTTTATTCCGGGGCCAAGGCCGGTGCGGCCGGCTTCATGCGGGCAATTGCAAAGGCCGGCGGCCGGTTCGGGATCACCGCGAATTGCGTCGCCTTGGGGGGCACAAGAACTCCGGCTGTCGCCGACCTGATCCCGGATGCAGAGACCGAGAAGCGGGCATTGTCGCAATACGTGATCCGCCGTCTGGGCGAGCCGGAAGACCCCGCCGGAATGATCCTGTTCCTCTGCTCGGATGCTGCCAGCTGGATCACCGGACAGACCTATCCAGTGAATGGTGGGTATTCGTTTGCCTGCTAGAGTAGACATCGACCAACCGCCGCCTCTAGGTGGCGTCGTCCGAAAAAACGCTGTCATTATCTGCCCCGAGTTCAGGGGGCAGATTCGGTGTTGCGGTTTCGAAGCCATCAAATTTCAACGGCTGGACAATAAAAGTCTCGGCCTTGCCGCCGTCATGCGTAATCTTGCGCAGCAGCTGGCGCGCACGCACATGGGGGTCGTCCAACGTTTCGACCAGGGAATTGACCGGACCCCATGGCACCCCCGCCTTATCCAGAAGGTCGCCCCATTCGGCGCGCGTCTTGCCAACCAGAATCGCCGCGATTTCTTCGCGCAGCGCGGCCTTGCGGGCGACACGGTCGCGGCCTGTCAACGGCGCAAGATCCGCCCTGTCGATCACATCGCAGAACGGTTTCCAGAACCAGTCCTCATGCGCGATGGACAAGGTCAAGAGCTTGCCGTCTTTGCAGGTGAACACGCCATAGCCCGGCTCGGCGATAAATTCGCCCAGCGGTGTTCCATTGGCGGCGGGAACGAGGAATGCGGTCAACATCGAAACCACCGCATCCGACATGGACACGTCCACGTAACGCCCCTGCCCTGTGCGCTGGCTCGACACCACCGCCGACAGGATTGCGATCGCCGCGAACAACGCCGCGCCAACATCCGCAAGGGGGATCGGCGGCACAGGGCCGGGCTGCTTTGCATCGGCCTGATCGGCCAGCAAACCGCCAACCCCTTCATAGCTCAGGTCATGGCCAGCCCTGTCACGATAGGGGCCGTCCTGCCCGTAACCCGAAATCGATACATAAACCAGCCGCGAGTTGACACTACGCATGTCCTCGAAACCGGCACCCAAGGCCGCAAGCTTGCCAGGGCGGAACCCTTCGACGATGACATCCGATTCCTTGGCCAGTTCGCGAAACCGTGCCAGCCCCTCGGCCGATTTCAGATCCAACGCAACGCTGCGCTTGCCTCGGTTCAGTGCCCGGAACAAGGGCGGAAATTGCCGGGCCGGATCACCGATGCCCGGGCGTTCAATCATGATCACCTCGGCTCCCATGTCGGACAACAGCATTGTGGCATAGGGACCGGGAAACTGTTCGGCAAGGCTGAGGATTTTCAGGCCGGCCAGGGGTGCAGTGCTCATATCAATCTCCAGTTCTTTTGTTTTCCACGTGCGGGTCCGCCCGAGTGCAGCGTAAATCGCCGCAAAAGACAAGGCGAAAAACCAATAATATGTATAATTATCAGGAGCTTAGCATGAGTGAGGCAAAGCAGACGCTATTCGTTGAGCGGGTCGCAAAAACTGAATGGATTACCTTCCAGCGCACCGAACAGCTCAACGCAATGTCAACGCAGATGCTGCGCGAGATGGCGGCAGCACTGGAATCGGCGCTGGCCGACGATGGGGTGCGTACAATTGTCCTGACCGGCTCTGGCCGGGCATTCTGCGCCGGTGCCGATCTGAAAGAAGTTGCTGGCGCCAAACATGCACCAGGCGAGCCGGATCTTCTGGATCTTGTCGATCACACGTTTGGGCTTATGCGACATGGCCCGAAACCGGTGATCGCCGCAGTGAACGGGCTGGCGATGGCGGGCGGTTTGGAAATGGTGATGGCCTGCGATCTGGTCTTTGCCGCCGAAAGCGCGCAACTGGGCGACGCACATTCCAACTTTGGCGTCTTTCCCGGGGCCGGCGGTGCGGCGATCCTGCCGCGTAGGATTGGCCTGAACCGCGCGAAATACCTGCTGTTCTCGGGCGAGAACGTTTCGGCACGGGACATGATGGACTGGGGACTGGTGAACAAGGTCGTCGCGGACGAAGACCTGCGACAAGCGGTGCAGGCCTTTACCGACAGGCTGGCAGAAAAAAGCCCGGCGGTCTTACGCCGCATGAAGACGGTTTCCAATCGGTCGCTGGACGTGGACGAAACCGCCGCGCTTTCCGAAGAGATGCTGAACCTGCGCGCGCACATGCGATCCTGGGACATGCACGAGGGTCTGTCGGCGTTCAATGAAAAACGAAAACCGCAGTTTCGCGGATACTAGGTCAGGAGGACAAACGATGCAGGACATTTACATCGTTGGCATCGGGATGACGCCGTTCGGAAAGTTCCGGGACAAAACCATCAAGGACATGACCGGCGAGGCCGTCGCCGCCGCGCTTTCCGATGCCCGAGTGACGGCAGATCGTATCGACGGCGCATTCTTCTCGAACGCGGTGCAGGGCCACATGGAGGGCCAGCACATGATCCGCGGCGAAATCGCGCTGCGTGAAATGGGCATTCAGGGCATTCCGGTGGTGAATGTCGAAAACGCCTGCGCCAGCGCCTCGACCGGGTTCAAACTGGCAGTCGATTTCCTCAAGGCCGGCAATGGCGACTGCTGTCTCGCCGTGGGCGCCGAAAAGATGTATTCTGACGACCGTGCGTTGATGTTTTCGGCCTTCGACAGCGGCTGGGACGTCAGCAACAGCGAAGAGGTCGCGCAACGGCTGGCCGATCTGGGTGCAGGGGTCGAGGAACCCGAAGGATCGAAATCGCCCAAGCCCTACAGCGTGTTCATGGATGTCTACGCAGGCTTCGCCCGGCTGCACATGAAGACCTTTGGCACAACTCAGGAACAGTTCGCCGCCGTCGCCGCCAAGAACCATGCGCATTCCGTGCATAATCCACTGGCGCAATACCGAGAAGCCATGAGCGTCGATCGGGTATTGGCCGCGCCGCCGATCACCTATCCGCTGACCCTGCCGATGTGCGCCCCGATCTCGGACGGGGCCGCTGCGGCCGTTTTATGCACCGGCGAGGGGATAAAACGTCTGGGCCTAGATCCCGCGCGCGCGATCAAGGTCAAGGCCGCGATCCTGCGCTCGGGCACCGATCGTCCGCCGGAAGATTACAAGAACCACCTGACCCGGCTTGCCGCGCTTGAGGCCTATGAACAGGCCGGGATCGGCCCCGAGGATATATCGGTGGCCGAAGTGCATGACGCCACGGCCGTGGGCGAAGTGATCCAGATCGAGAACCTCGGATTTGTCGAATTCGGCGAGGGCGGTCCCGCCAGTCTGCGCGGCGAGACAAAGATCGGTGGACGCATTCCGGTGAACCCCTCGGGCGGGTTGGAATCCAAGGGCCACCCGGTCGGTGCCACAGGGATAGGGCAGGTTTTCGAACTGGTCACGCAACTACGCGGCGAAGCTGGCGCGCGTCAGGTCGAAGGGGCAAAGAACGCCATCGCCGAAAACGGCGGGGGGTTGCACGGGGTAGAAGAAGCGGCCGCCTGCGTCACCATTCTGGGCCGTTGAAACAAGGAGACGAACCATGGAAAACGTGATCGCCGCCGCTCAGGCAATCTATACAGATGAGCAACGCATGTTGCTGGAAAACTTCCGCAAGATGGCCGAGGCAGAGTTCGCGCCGCTGGCCGAGAAATACGAGAACCTCGGCCACCCCCCCGATGCGAAAACCCTGAAGTCCCTGTTCGCCAAGGTCGAGGAATTCGGGCTGATCAGCGGCCTGATCCCCGAAGAGGACGGCGGTGCCGGAATCGACCGCATGACCTATGGCATCCTATACGAGGAACTGGCCCGGATATGGGCCGATCTGGCAATCGCGGTGCTGATTCAGGGTCATGCCGTGTTCGCGGTCAACCTCTTGGGAAATGTGGCGCAGAAAGAGGCCTATCTGAAGCCGCTCCTGCGCAGCGAACGGATCTGTGCCACCTGTATTTCCGAACCAGAGGTCGGTTCGAACGTACGCGAGGTCAAGACACGTGCGGACCGCGAGGGCGATAAGATTTTCGTCACTGGCCAGAAGCTCTGGATTTCCAATGGGGCCCAGTCGGATTTCGCCATCGTTGTCTGCAATCTGGACGACGGTATTTCCATGGTCATCGTCGACCGCGATACCGGCAACTACGAGAGCCGCGAATTGCGCAAGCTGGGGCTTGTCGGTGCATCGACCTGCGAATTGTTTTTCGACCGTGCCGAAACCAGCGCTGACCATGTTCTGGGTAATGCAGGCGGCGGCCTGTTCCAGACATTGAAACTGTTTGAGAGCGCTCGCGTGTTTGTCGGCCTGACGAGCATTGGCATAGCGCAGGCGGCGTTGGAATGTGCCGTCAAATATGCGCAGGATCGCCAACAACATGGTAAGCCGATCGGCGGGCACCAGTTGATTCAAGGCTACCTGGCCGACATGGCCACGCACCTGGATGCCGCGCGCCTGTTGTGCCAGCGCGGGCTGCAACTTCTGGACCTGGGCGTGCGCTGTGACACCCAGACCTCGATGGCGAAATGGTATGCAACCGAAATGGCCGTCGAAATCGCCGGCAAAGCGGTGCAGATCCACGGCGGCAACGGCATCACCAAAGAGTTCCCCGTTGAACGGCACTTCCGCAATGCAAAGGTCATGCCGATTCCCGATGGCACCACCGAAATCCAAAAACTGGTCATCGGGCGCAACCTGACCGGGCTTAACGCGTTCTGAAAAGGGCCTTGGCCGCCCCACCGTCGGCGCTCGTCAGCGTCGAGGGTGGGCACGACCCGGAGTGATCGCGATACGGGCGAAGAGTCAGTAGGACTTGGGCATCCCCAATGCCTTCTCGGCCACGTAGGAGAGGATCAACTCCTCGCTGACCGGCGCGATGAAGTTCAGTACGCTTTCGCGAAAGTAACGCTCGACGTGGTATTCCTGCGCGAAGCCAAAGCCGCCGTGGGTGCGCACCGCGCGGAATGCCGCTTCGTAGGCCGCCGAGCCGGCGAGGTTGCGCGCGGTATTGGCCTCCAGCCCGCAGGGCTTGCCCTGATCGTAAAGCGTGGCGGCTTTGTAGGTCATCAGTTCCGCCGCCTGAAGGCGCATCCACACCGAGGCCAGCGGATGCTGGATCGCCTGGTTCTGGCCGATTGGACGGTCGAAGACGACGCGTTCGCGCGCATAGGCGGCCGCCTTTTCCAGTACGTACATCCCAAACCCGACCGCAGCCGCGGCGACAATGATCCGCTCGGCATTCAGCCCGTGGAGCAGGACCTTGAAACCCTCACCTTCCGCGCCGATGCGGTCCTCTTCGGGCACCTCCAGCCCATCAATGAAGATAGCGTTGGAGTCGACCGCCTTGCGGCCCATCTTGGCAATTTCATGCACGTCGATCTTGCTGCGGTCGAAATCGGTGTAGAACACTGACATGCCGTCGGTCGGTCGCTCGCAGTCCTCGATGGGCGTGGTCCGGGTCACCAGCAGGATGTGATCTGCGCGCTGTGCGGTCGAGGTCCAGACCTTGCGCCCGTTGACCACATACCCACCGTCTTCGCGTCGGCGCGCAAAGGTCGAGATATGCGTGGTATCAAGGCCGGCGTCCGGTTCGGTTACGCCGAAGCAGGAGCGGTGCTCTCCGCGGATCAGAGGCGGCAGCATTCGAGCCTTCTGTTCGTCGGTGCCGAAGCCGACCACCGGTTGCAGCCCAAAGATATTGATATGCACCGCGGAACTGGCCGCCGCGCCGTAACGCCCGATCTCCTGCATGACCAGCGATGCCTCTGTGATACCCAGGCCCGATCCGCCATACTGCTCTTCCATCGTGACGCCATAGAAACCGCCCTTTGCGATCTCGGCCGCAAAATCTTCGGGGAAGGTCCCGGTTCGTTCGCGTTCCAGCCAGTAGGCATCGTCGAAACGCGAGCAGATCCTGGCCACCGCGTCGCGGATGGCCCGTTGCTCTTCGGTGAGATCGAAATCCATGCGATCACTCCTTCTTCTGACGTGGGTGTGGTTCGCCCGAATGCTCGGGCGGGGCGGGTTCCGCCATATGCGGGCGCCAGGAGCCGGGATCTCCTGTGGCGAGATTGCCGAACTGGCGCTCGGCGGAAAAGACGTCGCTGCGGATCTGCACGAGGTGAGCCATGACCGGGCGGCCTTCGGGATCGAACAAGCGCGAGACCACATGGGCCACCGGCTCGCTGAGGGTGATGCCCAACAGGTGCGCGGTGGCGATGTCGGCCCGAACGATGGTGATGATCTGGTCGCCCGACAGATCCGTCATGCCGGTGTGGTCGCGCAGCAGTTGCGAATATAGCTGCGTTTCGTCAGCGCCCTCGGGCAGCATCTCGAAATAGCGTTGCGGCAGCCACAGATCGACCAGCGAATACGGCTGCTGCCCGGCGTGATGGCGCTTGCGCACATGAACCAGCGGCGTTTCCATCCCCGTCAGGTCGCGGCCAAGATCGGGAAGCTCCTTACAGGGCGCACGCGACAATATATCTATACGCACCTGTGCCCCGAGCGTCAGCGGATCGTAGGCGGGCGCACGTGGCTCGCTCTCCTCGGCCGCCGCAGTCACGAAGGTGCCCAGTCCGCGCGTGCTGTCGATCATGCCCTCATTGCGCAGAACCCCAAGAGCCTGGCGGACGGTTTCGCGCGCCAGGCCGTATTCGTCGCGCAGGGCCGGAAGGGTTGGCAACTGGCTGTGTATGGGCCAATCGCCGCAGCGAATCTTTTCGCGAAATAGGCTTGCGAGCTTGAGATACAAGGGGATGCCGTCACGCTGCCGAAGCAGTTCCCTGGCCGAGCCTTCCTCCGGGCGGGGACAGTGGCCGACGCCGGTGGTCCGGGTGCCGCTCAAGGCTGGTCGCCGGACCGAGGCACCGCTCCTGTCAGACCGTCGTTTACCGACGAGTCCTGCTCGGGTTGCACAACGACACCGGCCTTTATCAGTTGAGCAACCCTTTCCGGTGAGAAGCCGAACTCTTCCAGGATCGCCGTGCCCTGTGCGCCAAGGGCAGGTGCCGGAAGATCGGGGCCCATCTCGACGCCGCGCATCGTATAAGGGCTTCGGACCCGGCGCATCGGCCCCTGCTGGGGATGGTCATAATCTTCTATCAGGCCAACGGCGCGGACATGCGGATCGTCGGGCAGGTCCTCCATCGCCATCACTGGGGCATTGGGAATATCGAGGGCATCGAACAGCGCCTGCCACTCTGCGGTGGTCCGCTGCGGCAGGATATGCGTTACAACAAGTTCATAGAGTTCGGGAAAATGCCGCTGTGCGGTCGCCGCGTCGGTCATCATGGGGCCGTCGGCCACGTCGTCGCGACCCACAGCACGCAGAAACCGCTGCCATTGATCGAATTTGTAGATCCCGTGCGCGATGAAACCGTCGCTGGTTTGCGCTGGTTTGCGGAATGGACTCATGACCCGCGCATAGCCGAACCCGCCTTCCGGAGGCCGGAAGGCCGCCCCGTTGAAATGCTGGCTCAACATCACCGATATCATCGTTTCGAACATCGGCGTTTCGATGTAGCACCCTTCGCCGGTGGTGCGCTGCCGGAACAGGCCGGCCAGCATCGCCTGACCCAGCGCCAGCCCGGTGATCTTGTCGGCGGCCACCATCGGCACAAAGGCGGGGGCACCTGCGTTGCGCCCGTTGGCCTCGGCCAGACCCGACCGGGCCTGAATCAGGTCATCGAAGGCGGGCAAGTCGGCATAGGGCCCGTCCTGCCCGAACCCGATCGCGGCGCAGTAGACGATGCGCGGATTGACCTCCCGCACGGCGTCATATCCAAGACCCAGCCGCTCGATCGCAGGCACTCGCATATTGTGAACCACGATGTCCGCCTGACTCAGCATCTCCAGCAGCGCCGCACGCCCTTCGGGGGATTTGAGATCAAGCGCAATGCTGCGTTTGTTCCGGTTCACCGCCATCCACTGAGCGGTCATACCCGGCACGCGCGAGGCGCCGAGGCGCCGATAATAGTCGCCTTCCGGCGCTTCGACCTTGATCACATCAGCGCCGAAATCGCCCAGGAACTGGGTGGCGTAGGGGGCCAGGAGAATATGGCCCAGCTCTACCACGCGCACCCCGTCGAGCATTTGAAACATGATTCCCCCCCCCGGCACCGGATCGGCTGCACCGACCGCACGCTACAAAAGACTAAAAGACTGTATTGCTAGTTTTTTTGCACGGGGAGCGTTGACATGCAAGGGGGCCTTGCTAAGTTTGGCGCCACAATGAGGCTAAGGCGGCTCGTTTCCGGCGTGGAAATCGCCGATGGAAATGGCCCGAAATAGCGCCAAAAAAAAGGGGGGGGGTGGCCGCAATGGAACCGCCGAAGAAAAGGGGGGGCGCGCGCGGCCTGTTGGCCGTTTCGCGGGGGCTGGCCGTGCTAGAGACCGGGTTTGCGGCGCTGGCCTGTGTCGCACTGGCGGTGATCATGCTGATCGTGGTCGTGGATGTTGCGATGCGCTACGCGCTTTCGATGCCACTGGGCTGGTCCTACGACCTGATCGGTCTCTACCTTGTGGTCACGGTATTCTTCCTGATGCTGCCCGACACACTCCATCATCACGGGCACGTGGCAATCGATCTGTTCCAAAACATACTTCCGCGACGGGTTCGCCATCTGGGGCAGGCGGTGGGCTATGCTGCAGGGGCAGTTGTCATGGCGCTGATCGCGTTCGAGGCCTGGGGCCGCTTCCAGAGCGCCTATGCCGGGCAGGACCGGATCGCCGCGCTGGTCCCATGGCTGACCTGGCCGGCCTATCTGGTCGTCCTGATTGGCACCGCGCTGCTGACGCTGCGCCTGATCTACCGGGTGGTCGGGCACGCGTTTTCCATCTTCTCGCGCCACGATCTGGTTGAAATGCCGCCCCCGCCCGAGACCACCGCGCTCCAAGGGGAGGACGTCCTGTGACGGTGGCTCTGGTAATTGCGCTTCTGGCCGGGCTGCTTGTGATCGGGCTGCCGGTGGCCTTGGCAATGGCGATTTCGGGGTCTGTAGGGCTCTATCTGTTCGGCGGCATGGCGGTACTGGGCGGCATCCTGAAGACTGCACCCCTAAGTACCGCGAATTCCTACGAAATCATCACCATCCCGATGTTCATCCTGATGGCCGAATTCGTGATCATCTCGGGCGTGGCGCAAGATCTCTTTCGCGCTGCAACCATTTGGGTCGGCCGTCTCCGCGGCGGCCTGGCCATGGCTACCGCGGTAGCCGGGGCGGGCTTTGGCGCGATCTCGGGGTCGAGCACGGCAGCGGCGGCAACGCTGGCATCCACTTCGATCCCGGCGATGATCGACGAAGGCTACGACCCCAAGCTGGCCAGCGGCGTCGTGGCGATTTCGGGCACACTGGCGATGTTGATTCCGCCATCTGTGGCGCTGATTCTCTATGGGATCATTGCCGATGTCTCGGTCGGACAGCTGCTGGTGGCGGGGGTGATACCGGGGATTCTGGTCGCTCTGACCATCATGGCCACGGTCGCGGTTCTGGTGCGGATTGATCCCTCGGTCGCGCCTGCCGGCCAGCCTTACAGCTTTCGCGATAAATTTGCGTCGCTGTCGCGTGTCGGGCCAATGCTGCTGCTGTTCCTGGCCGTCACCGGCACGATCTACTCGGGCATTGCCACGCCGACCGAGGCATCGGGGATCGGCGCCTTCGGCGCGATGCTGCTGGCGCTGCACGAGCGCAAACTGGGATTCAGCCAAGCCTGGGGTTGCCTGAGACGGGCGGCGCAGACCACCTGCATGATCCTTTTCGTGATCCTCGGCGCGCATATCTTTGGCTATTTCTTCACCCTCACGCGGGTGACCAACGATTTGACCCAATGGATCGGCGGCCTTGGTATTTCGCCGATGGGGGTGATGGTGGTGATCCTGATCATCTACGTCTTTCTGGGTGCCTTCATGGACCAGATCGCCATCCTCATCCTGACGGTGCCGGTGCTTTTGCCGCTGGTCCTGTCGCTGGGCTTCGACCCGATCTGGTTCGGGGTGATCGTCGTGGTGACGGCCGAGGTCGGCATGGTCACTCCGCCGCTGGGCATGAATGTCTTTGTGGTGGCCCGATATACCCGGCGACCCTTGGGCGAAATCTTTCGCGGGACGTTTCCGCATGTTCTGGCGCATTTGCTGGTGATCGCGTTGCTCACTGCATTTCCCGTGCTGGTGCTGTGGCTGCCCTCGACAATGAACTGACGACGTCGGCCTGCGCAATAGCGCCAGTCCATAACCCTAAAAGACAGGAGGAGAATGAAATCATGACCAGAATATCCAAATTCCCATCGCCCTTACGGACAGCGGGCTGGGCCCTGAGCGTTGCCTTGCTACCGCTCGCCGTGCAGCCGGTTGCAGCGCAGGAGATCGAACTGCGCGCGGCCGACAGCCTGCCCACCGGCCATTACATTGCCCAGAGCCTGATCGAACCTTTCATGGAACGGGTGAGCGAGCGGACCGGGAAAACCGAGTTCGCGTACTTCCCGGCTCAGCAACTCGGCAAGGCCAAGGACCTGCTCTCGCTGACCCAGACCGGCGTGACCGATATCGGCTATGTCGGCCCCTCCTATGTCAGCGACAAGATGCCCCTTTCGGCGGTCGGGCAGTTGCCCGAGGCGTTTTCGACGTCGTGTGAGGGCACGATGGCCTATTGGGAGATCGCCAAGCCCGGCGGCGCGCTAGACCAGGCCGAATTCGCGCCGAACGGCGTGCGCCTGCTGATGGCGATGGTGCTGCCGCCCTACAACCTGCTGACGTCGAGCCGTGAGATCACCGGTTTGGACAGCATGGACGGCCTGAAGATCCGCAGCACTGGCGGCGCGCTTGACCTGACCGTCCAGAAAATCGGCGGCGTGCCGGTGCAGATGCCGGCGCCCGAAGTGCGCGAGGCGCTGTCGCGCGGGACGATCGACGCCGGGCTCTTCCCCTATCCCAGTGTCACCCCTTACGGAATGGAAACATTCCTTGACTGGGGTACGCAGGGGATGAACTTTGGTTCCTTTGTCGCGACCTACGTGATCAGGCAGGAAAAGTGGGACAGTCTGCCCGAAGACGTCCAGCAGGCGATCACCGAGATCGGCGAAGATTTGACTAGGGAAGGATGCGAAACTGCCGACCGCCAGAACCTTGAAGTCAAGCAGCAGATCGCCGAGGCGGGCGTGACCTTCGTTGACCTGCCCGCCGGAGATGTCGAAAAGCTGAACCAGATCCTGTCGACGGTTGGGTCCGAATGGGCCGAGCAACTCGATGCCCAAGGCAAGCCCGGAACCGAGATCCTGGAAGCCTTCCGGTCCGCGCTGAAAAGGAACTGATACCAGATCGTGGTCGGCCCGGCTCCTGTGTCGGGCCAGGCCACCAAAAACGCGCAGAAGTCAGCCGGTGGGTGCATCTGAATCCTGCCCTTCGACACTCAGCCTGGTCGTCCGTTATGCAGCTGAAGTCCGGGCGAGCCGTGCATACGTTCGGCCACATTGATCTGGCGTAGATGCGCCTCGCCGGTCCCGATCTCGGCGACGAGTTGATGCGCGAACGGCGCGGGCGAATTGGGTTTCGGCGATATGGCGCAGATGGGCGGCAGCGAGAGTGTCCGACCTTTTGTGTATGACTGATCCGGTCCATGCTTCATCGAAAGGACGCATGAATGACCATCTCGAAAGAAATCCTGGATGGATAACGTACAGGATCTTCCGCACATTTGATTCCGGCGATGGTTCCTTTCAGACTGGCTGACCCGGACGGTCAGAAGGATATACTTGGGACAACGATCATGCAGCGCCCGGCCCAACCGGAAGAAGTAGCCGGGGCGGTGCCGTTTCTGGCGTCCGACGAGGCATCCTATATGACCGGATCCGAAATGGTGGTCGATGGCGGCTATACCGCGCAGTAAAATGGGCGGAGCCGGAAGCTTGGGACAGGCGGGTCCGGTTGGCCGCGAACCGATCCTGGCCAGCCGGGCACCGGCTGCCCGCCTGGCCTGGTTCCGTCAGGCGTCGGCGCGCGGAAGGCGGATTTCGGACAGAACCTCCTCCGTGTGCTCGCCCAGCCGCGGTGGCAGCCGGCGCACCCGGCCGGGGCTGTCCGAGAACTGGACCGGTATCCGGAGCGTCACGACGGCGCCCTCTGTCGGGTGCTCGTGGCGCTCGAAATACCCGGTTTGAACCAGATAGGGATCAACCAGCAGATCCTCCAGGCTGTTGGCCGGTCCATTCGGCACGTCGGCCGCGTCGAACCGGCGGCGCCACTCGGCGGTTGTATTCCCCGCGATTGCCTCGGCGAGGAACCAATATAACTAGTCAATGTGATCGGTGCGCAACTCTGCTGTGGCAAATCGTGGATCGTCGCGCAGCTCGGGCCGGCCTATGGCGTCGAAGAGACGCAGCCACTGGTTGTCCATCGCCGCCATCACACAGATGTGCCCGTCCTGCGTTGGATAAGGCCGATGATGGGGCGAGAATACCCGGCTGTAACCCATGCCCAGATCGGGCCGGTCGAGCGTTGCGCCCCAGAGATGCTCGATCAGATTGAAGTTGACCATCGCATCCATCATCGGCACGTTTACCTGCTGCCCGTGGCCGGTGCGCTCGCGCCAGACGAAGGCCATCGCGATGGACGATGCCTGGATGTAACCGCATAGTTGTCGGCGATTACCGTGGGTAATAGCGCGGCTCATCGGTGGCCCGGGCCATCATCCCGGCTACGCCGCTGGCGCCCTGGATCACATCGTCGAAAGCAAGCCAGTCGCGGCGCTCACCATCCAGCCGGAAGCCAGAAGACGAGGCATGAATGATGCGGGAATTGACCGCGCGGATCGCCTCGTAGTCGACGCCCAGCCGTTCGGCGGCGCCGGGGCGTATCGAATGCACCAGCACGTCCGCGGAACGCACCAGATCAAGGAGCGCGGCCCGCGCGTCGGGTTTCTTCAGGTCGAGCACGACCGAGCGTTTGTTGCGGTTTGTATTGAGGAACAGTGCCCCCATCTTCGGGTTGCGCGACGGTCCCACCTGGCGTGTGTAGTTGCCGTCGGGTGACTCGATCTTGATGACGTCGGCCCCCATGTCGCCGAGGATCTGGATCGCCACCGGTCCAAGCACGTTGACCGAAAGATCAAGCACCCTGTAACCCGCAAGCGGTCCGTCCCCCTCGGCTGGCTGCTGCGGCTGACTGTCCATTTTCTTTTCCCTTTGCGGTATCGCACCCTTCGAGTCAGCAATGCGCGCCGTAGTCTGGCGGTCAGTCGACCCGCGACCCAAGGGCGCAGCGCCGCGAGCGAAGCTTGCGATCGCTGTATTGCTGTTCTGACGGCGTGCGTGGTCGTGGCGCTTCCGTGACGAACTTGTCCCATAGGGCCTCCTTCCATTCCTGCGAAAGGATCACACCATTAAACCGTGGGATCAAACACCTAAGCCGAAGAAATCGTGATGCCGGCGATCGTCGCCATGTCGGGAGCGATCGCCGTGACCGGACAGGATGCGCAAAAGGGGATCGCAGTTGCCCTTGAGCACATCAACGCCGATGGCGGCGTCGCCGGTCGGCCGCTGAAGATCCAACTTTACGACACACAGGGCAATCCCGGGGTGGTGCGCCAGGTGATGGAACGGTTGACCCGCCTCGAGCGGGCTCCGGTCATCCTTGGCTGCGAGATCAGCGCAGGCACATCGGCTGCGGCGCAGTTCGCCGAGCAGGCGCGGGTTCCTCACCTGAACTCGCCGGCGGTGTCGGCCGAGCTCCTCGAGCGCGGTTACAAATGGTATTTCTCCGATCAGATCACAGCCGATACCGAGGCGGCCACGGTCGTGGAATTCTTCGAACACCTGATGACGCAAGGCGACGTCGTCCCGGCGTTGCTTTATGAAGACAGCCCGCGCGGCGCCGGAACCATCGAGCGGATCGAAGTTCTGCTGGAGGAGCGGGGCATCGAGATCGCCGCCAGCGCGCCGTATTCGCGCAGCGATCGCAACCTTCTGCCGCCGGTCAAGCGGGTGCAGACATCGAGTGCCAACATGGTGATCTGGGCCGGCTACACCGAAGATGTGGTGACCAAGCTCCAGGCAATGCAGCAGCATGACTTCAAGCCCTACATTGTCGGAATCAGTGGCGGTCCGGTTGATGTGCGCACCCCGCAACTGGTGGACAGGGGCTTCGTCGAGGACGTCAATCTCAGCACGGTGGACTACTTAAATCCCGACATGGACCGCGCCCAGCGTTTTGTGAAGGCTTACGAGTAACGGCACGGCATCGTGCCGTCAAGCTATGCGTCGATGTGCAACCGCGGTGTCTACACGCTGAAGGCCGTGCTGGAGAAGACGCTTGAGTCCGGCCAGAAACTGACGACCGAGAACCTTCGCGCCGCCATCCTTAAGATCGACATCCCCGGCGATCAGCTGATCTCGCCGTTCTCGCGGATCAAATTCGACGAACACGGCAGGAACGTCGGATCGCAGAACCTGATCGCGCAATGGAAGAACGGCGGCACGAAAAAGGTCACGATCTGGCCGCCAGAGGTGGCTGTGGAAGAGCCCAATCCTCTGAACTGATGCGAAAACTATAACCGGGGCCCAAGATGAAGCTGTCGATCGAGTCTCTCGTCTCCGGTTACGGTCTGCTCGACGCGCTCCACGGCGTCAGCATCGAGATCGGCCGAGGGCGAGGTCGTGGCTGTGATCGGACCGAACGGCGCGGGCAAATCCACCCTTCTGCGCACGATTTCGGGCCTTGTGGCCGCCCGTTCCAGAGCGATCCGCCACGATGGCAAGGAAATCGGCGGTTTTGCCGCCAGCGAGATTCCGCGCCTCGGCCTCGTCCATGTTCCTGAGGCGCGGCACGTCTTCGGGTCACTCACGGTCGAGCAAAATCTGATCGTGGGTGCGAGCGCCGCACTCGACGCGAAAGACCGAAAGGACGCCCTTTCCGATGCTGAGCCAGAAGGCCCGCGAACTTGCCGGAGGGCTCTCAGGCGGTCAGCAGCAGATGCTGGCGATCGGGCGCGCTTATGGCCCGGCCCAGCATGATCATGCTCGACGAGCCGTCGCTCGGCCCCGCGCCTCTGATGGTCGAGCAGATGTACGAGGCCCTCGACGGTCGGCGCCGCACCGGCCTGAGCATTCTTCTGGTGGAACAGGATGTCTACATGGCGCTGGATTTCGCCAGCCGCGCCTATGTTCTGGAAAACGGGACAATCGCCCTCGCCGCAGCCTCTGACGTCTTGCGCCACGACGATCACGTGCGCCGTTCGTATTTGGGAATCTGACCCGCCCTGTGCCCGCATTCCGCCTGCCATTCAGACCGGCAGCGGCGACAGACCGTGCGCAAACTGCGGACCGATCAGCCCCGTAGCGCCGAGATGCCCAGGGCCCCCTGTGCCAGAAGCAGCGCCTGAAGCTGGTTGGTGCCTTCAGCGATCGTGAGATGTCGCACATCGCGATAATAGCGCTCGACGGGGAAATCACGGGTGTATCCGGCCCCGCCGTGCACTTGCAGGGCAGTCTCGCAAACCCGCAGAGCCGTATCGGAGTTGTGACGCTTGGCCATGGAACAGGCCCGGCCGCGATCCGGTGCCCCGCGATCCAGCGCGTCAGCGGCCCGGCACGCCAGCAACCGCGAGGTTTCCACGCCAGTCAACATATCTGCGATCATCTGCTGGACCAGTTGAAACCCGCCGATCTTGCGTCCGAACTGTTCTCGCGCGCCCGCATATCGCAGCGCCGCCTCATAGGCGGCAATTGACAGGCCCAGGCAGGTGAAAGAAACGAAACAGCGCCCCACGTTCAGATAATGCTTGGCGATGGCGAACGCCTCGCCCTCGGCGCCGATCAGGTGGTCTGCGGGCAGCAATACGTCCTCAAACAGCAGCTCGCCTAGCGGGCATGAATTCATGCCCATGCTGCGGACCTCTCGGGTTGAAAACCCTGCTGTTCCCGCCTCGACCACGAAGGCCGATACCTCCGCGCGTTCGCCGTCGCCCGACCGCGCGAAAACCACCCCGAGATCGGCCCCGGTCCCGTTGGAGATATACAGTTTGCGTCCGTTCAGCCGCCAGCCATCACCGTCGCGCCGGGCCCGTGTTTCCACGTTGCTGGCGTCCGAGCCGACGTTCGGCTCGGTCAGCGCAAAAAAGGCTGTCTTGCGACCCGAAACCAGATCGCCCAGCCACCTTGCCTGTTGCTCCGGCGTTCCATGCTGCGCGACGATCATCAGGACAAGGTTCGACGTGCTGACGATGCTGCGCAGCGACGGCCATACCTGAGACAGCTCGCACAGCAGCGCGCAATATGTCAGATAATCAAGCCCGGCACCGCCTTGCGCCTCTGGCAAAAGACCGCCCAGCAGGCCGAACTCGCCCATCTTCTGCAACACTTCGGGCGGCGGCGGACGGTGGGCATCCTCGTGCGCCTCGACCAGGGGCGCCACCTCGGCGTCAAGGTATTTGCGGAAGCTGCGCCGCGCCGTTTCCTGCCAGTCGTCCAGCTCAAACTGCATCGGTCCTCACTCCAGCTTTTCGGCTTGGTCCAGAATTTCGGCCTGATGCTCGCCCACTGCCGGGACGTGGCCCGCCGGATCACTCATCCCAGCCATCGGCACCGGGAAGGCCATCACCTGGGCCGCGCCGGCTGAGCGCACCATCCCGCGCGCCTTGAGCTGCGGGTCCCGGGCCAGATCCTCCAGCCCGTTGACCGGGGCGAAGGGAACATCCTCGGCCTCGAAGATCTCCGCCCAATGCGCATAGGGACGCGCGGCGATCAGCGGGGTCAGGGCGGCGCGGATATCATCCGTGCGGTCGGTGCGTGCGGCGAAGTCGTCAAGCGCAGGATCGTCGAAGCCCGTCATCCCGGTGGCACGGATCAGGCGGCGGAAGAAATGCGTCTCGATCGCGCCGATGGTGATGTATTTACCGTCGGCGGTCGCGAAGATACCATAGGCGGCGCGGCGCAGGATATCGGCCTTTGTGATCTCGCGCCCGGCCTGGCGTCCGGCGTCCCACACACCGTAGCGCGGGGCGACCCAGCTGGCCAGCGCGTCGGTGATCGCCACGTCCAGATACTGGCCCCGCCCCGTGGCGTCGCGTCCGTGCAACGCAGCAAGAATGGTGATGATGGCATACATGGCTGCCGAGAGATCCCCGATCGGCACGCCCGTCGTGTATTCAGGCGGTCCGTCGGGCGCGCCCGAGATCGCCACCGCGCCCGCCATCGCCGCGTAGTTCAGATCATGCCCCGGCCAGTCGCGCGCCGGCCCGGTCTGACCATAGCCGCTGACCGAACAGTAGACGAGGCCGGGATTGAGCGCCGAAAGCGTCTCATAGTCGATGCCCAGCCGCGCGGTCACGCCCGGGCGATAACCCTCGATCACGACGTCCGCCCGTTTGGCCAGCCGCAGGAAAGCCGCGCGGTCTGTGTCATCCTTTAGGTTCAGGGCGATGCTTTTCTTGCCGCGGTTCACGGCGGCAAAGAGGCCGGGGAACATGGCGCGCGCGGCGTCGCCCGCAGGACGTTCGACCTTGATGACCTCGGCCCCCATCTCGGCCAGTTGCTGCGTTGCATAGGGCCCAGGCAGAAGCTCGGTCAGATCGAGAACGCGAAGCCCCGAAAGCGGTGCAGTGCCGGTCATTTTTGCTCTCCTGTGCTGTCTGCGCGGTCCGGGTCGGCAATCCCGGCGCATTCCGCCGAGTCGTCCTGTTCCAGGATCATGTCCCAGATCTTCTGACCCTGCGGATTTTCGAGCTCTTCCATCAGATGCGCCAGAAGCCCGGCGGATCGGCCAATCAGGGCGAAGGCCCGCGCCCAGATCGGGGCAAGCCCCATGTCCGAAACGGTGGCCCCGACCGCGCCGGCGGCGTTGATGGGCAGCAGACGTCCATATTCCTCGCGGGCGGCGGCCTCGACGGCCGCCATGAAGCGCCAGTGCCGCCCGTCGAACCCATTCTCGCCGGCGATCCGGCGCAGGACCGGCGTGCGGGGGTCGCCGTCGACATGGATCGGATGACCGAGGCCTGGCACGATCCGGCGCGCCGCGCGAAAGGCGCGCACGGCCTCTTGCGCGCGGGCGGCATAGGCTGCGTCGTCGTCGCTGTCGGACAGCTCGCCGATCTCGTCGCGGGTAAAGGCCGCGGCGTTCTGCATGGTGCCGAGAAAATGGTTCCCCGCGCCCAGCAAGCCCGCGGCCACCGCACCCTGAAGCGATTCCGGCGCGCCGAGAATGGTCATCCGCGCGGCGATGGCGCTGGGGGTAAGGCCGTGATCGGTGGCGGTGACGATGATCGCGTTGGTCATCGCGCGGGTGCGGGCATCCGGCTCTTTCCCCGTGGCGGTGAAATAGATCATGTCGACGAAATCCATCTTGCCCAGGATCTCATCGGCCAGATCGCGCCCGCGCACATAGATGCGGTCGCGGGTGGTGAAACCGATGTCCGTCTTTACCGTCATTGCCTTGCCTTTCCTTCTATCTCGGTCGGAGCGCGCAGGATCACCGCGTCAAGCACCGTCGCACCCGCCGGACCGGCGCGCACCGGATTGAGATCCATCTCCGCGATGTCGCCGCGCGCACCCAGGGCGGCCAGGATCACGAGAAGATCGGCCAGCGCGCCCAGATCGGCGCCGGGGCGGCCGCGCAGCGGACCCAGCAGTGCGCGTCCGCGGATCTCGTCGATCATCGCCAGCGCCTCGTCCCGCCCAAAGGGCGCGGCGCGGTGCGTGACGTCAGAAAGCGCCTCGACCATCACGCCGCCGAGGCCGAAGCTCACCACCGGGCCGAACACCGGATCGCGGTGCAGTCCCGCCATCACCTCGACGCCCGGCCCCTGTTCCATGCGCTCAACCAGAGCGCGCTCCAGCCTGTGCCCCTGTGCTGAAAGCGATGTCATCATCGCGCCCCAGGCCGCCGCCAGCGCCTGCTCATCCATCAGCCCGACGGCCACGGCCCCGGCTTCGGTCTTGTGCAGAAGACCGGGCACCAGCGCCTTGAGCACCACCGGAAAGCCGATCCCGCGCGCCGCCTCGCCTGCCTGTCTGGCACTGGTCACGACCCGTCCTTCGGGCACGGTCAGACCCAGGTCGGCCAGCACCGCCTTGGCGGCAGCCTCGTCAAGCTCGCCGGGCGGAAATGCGGGTAGAGCAAGCGTGGAGGTCCCCGAGGGGCTCCAGTCGCCGCGCCAGATCAGCCGCTTCAACGCCGTCACTGCCTTGCCGAGGCTGCGAAAAGGCGCCAGCCCTGCCGCGTTCAGCGTGGCATAGCCAGCGGCGCGATGCCCGCTCATCCAGACCGGCAGGAGCAGAGCCGGGCTGTCCGGCGCCAGCGCGACCATGTCGTCGGCGGACCGGTCGGTGATCGGGCCGTAGTCGGCGGGAATCGGCAGAAGCACAACATCGGTGGCCGGGTCCCGCGCCACCAGCGACAGGCAATCGCGGTTGAGCTTGTCTTGGGTGAAGACCTGGGTGGTCAGGTCCACCGGGTTATCGACCGCCGCATAAGACGGGGCCAGCGCACGCAACCCCGCGCGGGTGCCGGGGGCCAGTTCGGACAGGATCAGCCCGGCGCTGCCCACCATATCGGCGGCCAGCGCCGCTGTGCCACCCGAGAAGGAATAGACGCAGATCCCCCGCCGCGGGGCGATGCCGACGCGCTCGAACAGCGCCACCGTATCGATCAATTCGTCCAGATCCTCCACCTCGACGATGCCATGCTGGCGAAACAGTGCCGAGGTGACCGCCGCCGATCCGGCAAGCGCGGCGGTGTGCGAACGGGTGGCAGCAACGCCATAGTCCGACTTGCCCACCTTCATCGCCACCACCGGCTTGCCGGCGCGAGCAGCGGCGCGGGCAGCTGCCAGAAAGCGCGGCCCGTCGCGGAAGCCTTCGGCGAGAAGGGCGATTACCTTTATGTCGGGATCGCCCACCATGTGGTACACGACATCGGCCATGGTCAGGTCGGCTTCGTTGCCGGTAGAGCACCACAGGCCAACGCCGATACCCCGTTCGCTTGCCTGGATGAAGGCGCGGCCAAGTCCGCCGCCCTGGGTGACAAGCCCAATGCCGCCGCCCAGCGTGTCGTTCTTGAATACCGGTGAAAAGGTCAGCCCAAGGCGGCGGTTGATGTTGCTCAGCCCTGGCGAGTTCGGCCCGTAGATGCGCATCCCGCTTTGCCGGGCGATTTCAGCCATCTCGGCTTCGACGGCACGGCCCTCATCCCCGGTTTCGCCAAAGCCAGAGGTGAAGACCACCGCAAACCCCGTTCCTGCTGCCGCGCAATCGCGCAAGGCGCCCACCACCGCATCGGCTGGAAGGCACACCACCGCCACATCGACGGGGCCAGGCAAGGCCGACATTGCAGAATAGGCGCGCAAACCATGCACCCTTTCACGCCCGGGGTTGACCGGAAAGATCTGCCCATCGAAGTCGGAATGCTCGGCAAGGTTCAGCAAGGTGTCGCTGCCCACGCTACGGGGCCTTTCACTGGCGCCCAGGATCGCCACGCTGCGTGGCGACAAGAGCCGCGAAAGATCGGGAAAGTCGCGGGCGACCACCGGCTCAGCCACCTTGCGGCGCCCGCCGGACGAGCAGTTTCCAGACCCCTTCCACCACGGTTTCGCCACGCTGGTTGATGACCTCGCGCCGGAACGACAGGATGCCGCGTTCGGGTTTCGAAGTCTCGCGCTTCTCGGCTACGGTAACGCGCACGCCAATCGTGTCGCCGATGAAGGTGGGGTTGGGAAAGCTGCACTGCATGTCGAGCAACCCCAGAAGCGAGGGTTCCAGGAACGTGTTCATCAGCATCCGCGTGGTCAGCCCGGACATCACCGACACCACCAGAAGCCCGTGCGCGATACGCTGGCCAAAGGCCGAATCGGCGGCATATTCGGCATCGACGTGCAGCCGGTTGAAGTCGCCTGACAGGCAGGCGAAATTAGCCACGTCGGCCTCGGTGATGGTACGGGTGGGGCTATCGAACTGGTCGCCTTCGTTCAGGTCCTCCCAGTAGAGTTGCTGGCCCTTGAGGGCCGAAAGATCGGGCCGTGTCATTGGGTTTCCTCCTCTGGCAGCGCTAGCACTGCCTCTTTCAGTTCAGCCTTGAGAACGCGGCCGGTCAGGTTGCGCGGCACCGCCGTCATAAAGACCACGCGCCGCGGGCGCTTGTATCGGTCAAGCCGGGTTTCGGCATGGGCGATCACATCGGCCGCTGTCAGCTGCGCGCCCGGCGCGGGCACGATCACTGCGCAGATCGCCTCGGTCCAGTGCGGATCGGGCAGGCCGATGCAATGCGCCTCGGCAATCGCCGGGTGGCCGGCCAGCGCCTCCTCGATCTCGGGGGCGTAGACATTGATGCCGCCGCTCTTGATGATGTCGCGCTTGCGACCCGTGAACCAGAGCAGCCCTTCGTCGTCGATCCGGCCCAGATCGCCCACGGTCAGATAGTCGCCGCGCCGGGTTTCAGCGGTCAGCGCCTCATCCTTGTAATACCCGTCGTAGCGGCTTTCGCTGCGGGTGCAGATCTCGCCGACCTCGCCCTGCGGCACCTCGTTTCCATCGTCGTCCAGCAGTTTGAGTTCCACCCCGAAGAAGGGGCGGCCGACGCAGTTGCCCGCAAGGTTGCGGCGCAGATCCCGAGCGGTCAGGTTGGCATAGGGTCCTGCTTCGCTGGAGGCGGCATAGATCATCAGCGCATCGCCGAACTTGTCGAGCGCGGCACGCTTGAGGTCGAGATACATCTCGCCGCCGCCAGATTGCAAAGTCCCCAGCGACGACAGATCGGCGCTCGCGAACCCCTCGGCCTCGACCATCCGCTGGAGCATGGCGGGCAGCAGCATGGTGGCGGTCAGCCGCTCGTCTTCGATCAGCCGTAGCGCGGCGGCCCCGTCGAAGCGGCGCATCAGATAGACGCTGGCACCCAGATAAAGCGGCAGCAGCGTATAGGTGCAGCCGGCCGACAGGCAGATCGGCAGCGCCGACAGCGCCCGGTCGTCGGGGCGGAAACGCTGCTCGATGGCGCGTTCCTCCATGCCGAAGAGACTGCGCAGCGCGCCCTTGGGCTTGCCGGTGGTCCCCGACGTGTGCAGCATGATCGTGGTGCCGTCCTGCCCTTGCGGCGGATCGGGCGGTGTGTCTGCCAGAAGGTCCGACAGGCGCGGCAGTCCTTGCGGGGCCCCGTCGCCGATGGTGACGATGTCGTCCACCACGGTCCGGAACAGATCGGCATGATCCAGCGCCGCATCGCCCAGCAGCAGGGTTTTGCTGTCCGAGCGGGCAACCACATCGGCCATGACTTCGGGCGCGATGCGATAGTTGATCGGTGCGGGAATTGCGCCTAGCCCCGTCACCGCCACATAGGCGGCAAGGAAATCGGGATGATTTTCCGAGATCACCGCCACCTTGTCGCCCGGTCCGATGCCGCGCCGCGCCAGCACCGTCATCATCCGTTCCACCCGGTCAAGGAAATCCGTATAGGTCTGGCTCCTCCCCTCGAACACCACCGAGGGTTTCGTGGGGAACCGCCGCGCGTTCAACCTCAGGGCCTGGAGAAAGGTCATCGGCATGGCCGCCTCCTCAGGTGAAGGCCGAGATCCCGAGAACCTCGCGCCCTATGATCAATGTCTGGATTTCCGATGTGCCTTCGGGGATCAGCCCGCCGCGCGTGTCGCGGAACAACCGTTCGACGGGGTAGTCGGTCGAATAGCCCAGCCCGCCGTGCGCCTGCAGCGCCATCGAGGCCACCTCATGCGCCGCCTCGCTGGCATAGAGCTTGGCAATCGAGCATTCCTTGCGCCCAGGCAGACCCGCGTCCAGCGCTTGGGCGGCACGGTCAGTCAACGCGCGCGCCGCTTCGGTGCGGATGGTCATGTCGACGATCAGCTTCTGCACCAGCTGATAGCTTCCGATCACGTTGCCGAACTGCTTGCGCGTCTTGACGTAATCGGTGGACAGGTCCAACGACCGCTGCGCCGCGCCCACCGCGCCCGCCGCCACGTTGAGCCGGCCATAATTCAACCCCGTAAGGATCGCCTTGAGGCCCTTTCCCGCAGGACCCAACAGGTTTTCCTTTGGCACCTTTGCGTCTTGAAAGGCCAGCTGCGATGTCGCGGTGGCCTTGATGAACATCGTGCCCACCCGCGAAGCTTCGAAATCGGTCTCCTCGAGGTCCACGATGAACAGACTCAGATCGCCATCACAGCCTTCCGTGAATGTCCGTGCCACCAGGATTCCGACCCGGCCGTTGACGCCGTTCGTCGTCCACAGCTTGCCGCCATTGATCAGCCAGTGGTCGCCCTTGTCCTCGGCGCGGGTCTGCACCGAGGCAACATCAGAGCCGTGGTCGGGTTCGGTGATCCCCACCCAGACCGGCATCTGGCCAGCCATGACGGGTTTCAGCCACTTTTCCTTCTGGCGCGCATCGCCCAGGTGGTGGAACAGTGCGATCACGATGTTCACGGTGTTGAGCAGAACCCGGAGTGAAAGCCAGCGGTATCCTGCTTCCTCCATCATCATCGCCCAGGTGCGATAGCTGAGGCCGTAGCCACCGGCCTCTTCCGAGAGAAGCCCGCCAAGATAGCCGAACTGGCGTAGCTCGCCCATTATCGCCCAGGGCAGATCGCCCGTCGCCTCGCATTGCGAGATGCGCTCTTCGGTCAGCTCGCGCGCCATGAAGCCCCGGATGCTGTCTCGCAGCATCCGCGTCTCTTGATCCTCGACACAGGCGGAGGCCGGGACATGTTTAGCCATATCGCCCCCCGGTGATGTGAAGCGTCTCGCCCGAGATGTATTCCGCCGCATCCGAGGCGAGGAACACCACGCCGTTGGCGATGTCGCGTTCGTTGCCAAGGCGCTGCACGGTATTCATTGCCAGAGCGCGCGACTTTATCCGGTCGTAGTTTGGAAGCGCCTCGATCATCTCGGTGGCGATGAACCCCGGCGCGATGGCATTTACGGTGACATTGAAGCGCCCCTGTTCCATCCCCAGCGCCCGGGTGAAGCCGATGATGCCGGCCTTGGCGGCGGCATAGTTGGTCTGTCCCGGATTGCCGAGATAGGCGCGAGAGGAGATGTTGATCACCCGGCCCCACTTCTGTTCCATGAAGTACGGCACCACGGCGCGCGAGCAGGTATAGGCACCCTTCAGGATCACGCCCACAACAGCGTCCCAGTCCTGTTCGGGCATCTTGGTGATGTAGTTGTCGCGCGGAAATCCGGCATTGTTGACCAGGATGTGGACGGCGCCAAATGCTTCGATCGTGCGCGAGACGAGGGCTTCGACCTGTGCCTCGTTCGTGACATCGCAGACCACGCCGATCGCGTCGTATCCGTCGGCCTCAAGAGCGGCGCGGGTGGCTTCTGTGGTTTCGGGGTCGATATCGGTGATCACCACCTTCGCCCCCTCTTCGGCCAGCGCGCGGGCGGTCACTGCGCCGATCCCGCGACCCGATCCGGTGACGATAGCCACCTTGTCCTTTAGTCCCAGTTCCAAGTTACGCTCCTTCAGGTTGTCAGTATTCGCCCGAGAACACGGTTACGATCTCGGGAAAGAATGCGATCAGGGCCAAGACCGCGAACTCGGCCAGCACGAAAGGCAGCACCCCGACAAAGACCCGTTTAAGAGGTACGCCGGTGATCGAGCTGGCGACGAAAACGTTCATTCCGATTGGGGGGGTAATCAGCCCGATTTCGACCGTTTTGGTCACCAGGATGCCGAACCAGATCGGCGAATAGCCAAGCTCCATGACCATTGGAAAGACGATCGGCATGGTCAGGATCAGGATCGCCAGCTGATCCATCACGCAGCCCAGCAGGATGTAGATCAGGATCAGGATTAAAATCACCACGCCCGGCCCGATCTCAAGCCCTTGCACGTACGAAACCAGCGCCTGCGGTGCCATGGTCAGGGTGACAAAATAGCCGAAAATGTGCGCCCCGATAATAATGGTGAAGATCATTGCAGTCGGGCGCGTTGTACGTTCGAGCGCCCCCATGAATTCGCGCCAGCCCATACGTCTGAGCAACACGGCGGCAATCATGATCGCGCCAAAGCAGCCGACCGCGGCGGCTTCGGTCACGGTGACAGCGCCAGAATAAATCCCGGCCACGACAAAGACGAACAGCAGAACCACCGGCCAGATGTCGCGCAGTGACGCGAAGCGCTCACGCCACCCATGGCTTTGCACTGGTGGCGCCAGATCGCGGTTCAGCGTCGCCCAGACCATCGTGATCCCGGCAAAGCTGAGCGCGGTAATGAGACCCGGCAGAATGCCGGCAATGAACAGCCCGCCGATCGAGGTTTCGGTGATGATACCGTAAACCATCAGCACAACCGAAGGCGGGATCATGATCGACAACGTCCCGGCGGCCGCAACCGTGCCTACGATCATGCCGCGGTCATAGCCATATTTCTCAGCCTCGGGCGCGACGGTGCGCGCCATCGTGGCCGTCGCCGCGGTGGACGAGCCCGAAACCGCCCCGAAGCCTGCGCTGGTAAAGACCGTGGCCACGGCCAGTCCGCCGGGCAAATGGCCCACCCACCTGTTGGCGGCGCGGAACATGTCCGACGAAATCCGACTGGCCGACAGGATCTCGGCCATCAAGATGAACAAGGGAATGGCGGTCAACAGCCAAGAGGCGGTGTTGCGATACGGGGCCACCGACAGGATGCCGAGCGCCAGATTGAGCCCGCCGATCAGATACAGGCCGACGGTGCCGGCGATGCCCATCGCGAAGCCTATCGGCATCCCGACGACGAGAAGCCCCGCCAGCAATAGCGACACAGGTGCAAGAAATTCCATACTCAGCCAATCCGATCCGAAGCGCCGCGAAGGTGCTGAACGTCACCCGCCGCATTTACGAGAAGGCGCAGAACGATCAGCACGCAGCCAATCG
This sequence comes from Phaeobacter sp. 22II1-1F12B, assembly GCF_002210165.1. Taxonomy (GTDB): domain Bacteria; phylum Pseudomonadota; class Alphaproteobacteria; order Rhodobacterales; family Rhodobacteraceae; genus Heliomarina. The sequence goes on from NZ_AQQP01000013.1 coordinate 81,790, forward strand.
GCGCAATCACAAGCGTGGTGACGAGAGGCGCGTCGATGTCGCCGGATGTGCGATATCCGAAGTCCCACGCCTTAAGCGCCTCGCGCGAGGCACCGTAACAGATCAGCGCAAAAAACGCGGCCGCTGCCAATCGCAAGACGACATTGAAACCGGCCCGCAGCCCTTCGGGCAGAGCATCAAACACTATCCCCACTCGCACGTGGCCATCATACATTTCCAGATAGCTCAGGCTTCCGAACACGATGATGGGCATCAGATATAGCTCTGTAGCGCCAATGACCCCTTCGATCGGGTCATTCAGGATATAGCGCGTAAAGACCTGTATGAGGATCAGCACCAGCATGACCATCATCGCAGCGCGCGACAGCCAGTTCATCCCGGTATCCACCCGGTCCATCGCTCGGCCCAGAGGACCGTGCAATCCAACTCTCGGCGACGGCACGGCGTCCTCTCGGGGATCAAGATCGTGACGGGACACGGTTGCGCGCCTTACTGCGTCTGGTGCTTTTCGATGTTCGCACGAAACATCTCCAGCACTTCGCCCGCAGGCAGTCCGCGCTCTTGCAGACCAGAGACCCAGGCATCGAACACCGGCGCTGTGGCCGATTTGACCTTTTCGCGCTGCGCTTCATCCAGAACGATGACCTCGATACCGCTGTCCCGCATCTTGTCCTCAAGCTCGGCGGCCGATCGGTCGGTTTCTTCGGCAACTCGCTGCATCGCCTCCTGCGACGCCTGTTGAATGGCCTGTTGATGCTCTGGCGACAGATCCTGCCAGACCTCCTCGCGGATCGCGTAGGGCGCCCAATACACAAAAACATCCAGACCCAGAACGGCGGTATCGATTACCTCGTCCAGCTTGTAGGAATAGATGCTGGTGGTGGGAAAGATCGTGCCGTCGACGGTGCCGGTGCGGATGGCCTGATAGGTTTCCGGGCTGGGAATATCAACCGGCGCGCCCCCTAGGGCCTTGACCGACTCCGCCATGTTCCCGGCAATGGTTTTCAGTTTCAGCCCTTTGATGTCATCAATGCCGCTAACATCCTGGTCGCGGGTGAACAGGTTGTAGGTCGAGGTCATTACACCCCAGACTGGGCGCATCCCGTTGGCCAGGAAGTCGTTTTGCAGGATCGGATCCGACGTCACCGTTTCAAAAAAAGCGGGCGTCCCGACAACGCTCTGCGAGAAAAGGCCAGGAAGCGTGTGCACGCCCGCCAGCGGCATCGTGCCCCCGTTATAGGCCGGCGGAACATAGCCGATGTCCACCACGCCTGTCTGCACCATCGAGAACATATCGCGCAGCGAACCCAACTGACCGGCACCGAAATACTGAAACTTGACCTCGCCATCGGTCAGCTCGGTTACGCGGTCCATCCAGTAGGTGGTGCCGGTCTCGACGATGTAGTGGCCGGGCGGAAAGGTATCTGCAACCTTGAGTGTCACTTCGGCCGCCGCAATTTGCGGCATCGTTCCGACCGCGATCACCAGCGCCGCCCCTGCGGCAAACCGATCGAGTTTTGTGTTTCTTGTCATGGCAGTCTTCCTCCCTGTGGCGTTGTCGATCAGCGCACCATGGTGCGGTGAACCGGTCAATGTTTATGGGTGGCCGGGAGCGCAACTGTCGCGAGATCACACATATATGCGAATACGCGAACTGAATCCGCGGCGACGCAACAGAGAAGATCGAACGCCAATCGTGGGTGGGAATCTCCAGCGCTTTCACGGCCGAAAGAAAGGATTCCGTGGCCTGCCGATCAACAGTAAGCGGCGGCTGCGCCCCACGTTGTAGATGAGCTCCGGCACTGCGAGGTGATATCCATCTCATGATGGGGAGTGTGTTTCGCAATGTGCGCGACAAATTCGTTTCTCAGATCTCTGGGCGTCGAGATCTACGGGTCAGGTCATCGGCGCTGGCCGGACGACGTGAAGGCTCGCGCTGTGGCAGAGACTTTGGAGCCGGGAGCGACCGTGAATGCGATTGCCGAGCGATATGACATCCGCCCAAACCAGCTCTCGGCTTGGCGGCGTCTGGCAAAGCAGGGCCAGCTGGTTCTTCCTCCGGCGGAACTCGGAGAGCCGGTCTTCGCGCCTCTGGTCATTTGCGATCCGACTGAGACGCCCGAGCTTTCCGACGCGAAGCCCCAGCAGGTGATCCGGATCGTCAAGGGAACAACCCGGATCGAGCTGTCTTCTGACACGTCGGCAGGTCAGATCGCCGCGATCGTGCGCACTCTGGAAGCGCCTGCATGCTGATGCCGTCTCAAGGGGTCCGCATCCTGGTGGCGACGAAGCCGGTAGACTTCCGCAAGGGGCATGATGGACTGGCAGCCTTGGTGCAGTCGACCTTGACCGAAGATCCGTTCACCGGGACGGTCTTTATCTTTCGGGCGAAGCGCGCAGACCGGATGAAGATCCTGTTCTGGGACGGCAGCGGTCTCGTCATGGCCTACAAACGGCTGGAGGAGAGCACCTTCACCTGGCCCGCGATCCGGGATGGTGCGATGACCCTGAATCGCGCCCAGTTCGAGGCGCTGTTCGCCGGGCTGGACTGGCGGCGGGTGCGGTCTCTGGAGACGCGCGCCCCCGCTGTGGCAGAGTGACTCAGGGCGGGGAAAGCCGGCCTGACAAACGCAGGAGCGGGATATGATGCCGCCATGTCCAGCGCCCTATCCCTCGACCTGTCGGCCATTCCGGAAGACCAGCGTGACGCTGTTCTGGCCGTCCTGCGCGAGCGTGATGCACTCAGGGAAGCCAACAAGCGCCTCGAGCACCTCGTCGCCGAACTGAACCAGGTCGTGCATGGCAAAAGGTCCGAGAAACTGAGTGAGGACGAGCGGCAGCTGGCCTTCGAAGATCTGGAAACTGCCGTCGTCGAGGCAGAGGCCCAGCAGGATGAAGACGCCACGGCCTCGTCCGGTCCGCGGCGATCCAAGGTCGCCCGCCGCAATCGGGGCAATCTGCCTGAGAGCCTCCCCCGGATCGAGCAGATGATCGAGCCGGCCAGCCTGGAGTGTCCCTGCGGCTGCGGCACGATGCACCGGATCGGCGAGGACCGCAGCGAGCGGCTGGACATCGTGCCGGCCCAGCTCCGCGTCATCGTGACGGTTCGACCCAAGTATGCCTGCCGTGCCTACGCCGAAGGGGTCACCCAGGCGCCAGCCCCTGCCTTCCTGATCGAGGGCGGGCTGCCGACCGAGGGCGCCATTGCGTATGTGCTCGTCGCCAAGTTCGCCGACCATTTGCCTCTCTATCGCCAGAGCCAGATCCTCGCGCGTTCCGGGATCGACCTTCGGCGCAGCACGCCCGCCGATTGGGTCGGCACCGCGGCCTTCCACCTTGCCCCGGTGGTCGACCGGCTCGCCGAGCACCTGAAGGGCTCGGGCAAACTCTTCATGGACGAAACGACGGCGCCGGTTCTGGAGCCCGGGCGAGGCAGGACGAAGACTGGCTTCCTCTGGGCGCTGGCCCGAGATGATCGGGGCTGGGGCGGCGATGACCCGCCCGGCGTGGTCTTCACTTACCGCCCGAGCCGCGCCGGCGTGAACGCGGAGCAGATCCTGCAGGGCTTCGACGGCATCCTGCAGCTGGACGGCTATCCCGGCTACGATCGGCTGACGCGCCCCTCGCGCAAGGGCGGCGCGCCGATCACGGTTGCGCACTGCTGGGCACATGCCCGCCGGAAGCTGAAGGAAGTCTTCGACCGTGATGGATCGGAGATCGCCGCCGAGGGGCTGCGCCGGATCGCCGAGTTCTACCGGATCGAAACCGAGATCCGCGGCATGGGACCGGGACAGCGCCTGTCGGCGAGACAGACACGCACCGCGCCGCTGGTGGCCCAGTTCGGCGAATGGTTGCAGAGCCAGCGCCGCCGGATCTCCGCCAAGTCCCGCCTCGGAGAGAAACTCGCCTATATCCACCGGCAGTGGGACGGGCTACAGACCTTCCTGCAGGACGGACGCGTCGAGATCGACTCCAATGCCGTGGAGAATCTCATCAGGCCGATCGCCCTGACGCGGAAGAACGCACTCTTCGCCGGCCACGACGAAGGTGGTCGGACCTGGGGCCGCATCGCCTCGCTCATCGCCACAGCAAAGATCAACGAAATCGTACCCTTTGTCTATCTCAAGGCGACGCTCGAGGCGATCGCGGCAGGGCATCCCGCGAACCGGATCGACGAGTTGCTACCCTGGAACTTCAAGCCGTCGAGCTGAACTCCGGTGGGGCGTAGACGCCGCTTACGATCAACACGATGATGGTCGGCCTCTTTCGCGGCGCCTCTCTTCAAGCCGGTATTCTTGGGGCGGGCCGAAACCGTGGTCGCACTGCTCTGGGCAGCGCATCCTACACCGCCCGGCCTTCGGGGATGCCGGTGCTAACGACGCCCCGCCGGTCAGGCTCAACCTTGAGCCTGACGCGAAGAGGCTATTTCCGCCGCCTGAAAACGGACCCTGACATTGGCAAGTGGCGCGTTTCGTCCGCGCCCCCCAAGTCCCGTCTTCGTCAAGCCGGGCCATTTTTTACGGCGCTGGCTGATCCAGGCGGTCAGGCGGTCAGGGACTGTTGACCCATCTTCTTCAGATTTCGAACGATTTCTTCGTGCATGATCCCTACGATCTCTTTTTCGGATCTCAAGATAACATCAGTTGGAGCGCCAACCCCGACAGCGAAAAGCCGCGAGTTCAGATGGTTAGGAAACGGCATGGAAATCAAGCCGCTCCCTTGAACCACCTGATCGGTTGAGAGGTAATAGCCCTTGGCACGGGTTTCTGCCAACGAGGCCACGAAAGCTTTCACATCCACTGCCGGTTTGTCGGGCGCGCGATAGGCGTTGATCCTGCGGAACAGACTGCGCACTTCGTCGTCACTGAAACGACTCATCAGAACGCGCCCGACACCTGAGTTACCCAGCGGACGACGTGTCCCGAGCGATATGTGGTGGATCGGCGAATCTTTCGGGCGGACAACTTGCACGTACTCGGCTTCGTCCCCATTCTTGGTTGCCAGAACCACCACATGCCGTGTGCGTTCCGAAATTGCCTTGAGCAGCCGGTGGATGGTGCCTTCGCCGAACAGATCTGGATTCATCCACGACCCTAAAAGCGGAACGCGCTCGGTGGGAAAATAACTCTTCTTTCGGGCATCGTGGGTCAGAAATCCAAGCTTCACCAAGCTTTTGAGCAGCGCCGAGGTACTTGACTGCGGGTACCCCAGTTCCTTGGACACTTCCACGACCGAAAGCGGTCGCTGAACTTCATCGAAATACACCAAAGTCTGACAGGTGCGCGCCACCGATTTCACAATTTGATCGCCGCCTGTTCTTGCTGAAGTCTGATGCGCGGTTTCCATGATCTCCTCCCTTCGTGTGCAGTTATATGCACAGCGTTCCATACGGAAGGATGGCCGCGCTTGTAAATTCTGTCAACTGTTAGAAAACTGCCGGGGGCACGCCGCAAGCGGCTTGGGGATCAGGAAAGATTTCGGGTTCGGTTGTCAGTGGCCTCCTCGATTGGCGGGTATGATCACACCGTCAGCGGCGACGGCTCCCTGCCCGCTTGCTCCGACGATCAATGGATTGACATCAATGGTCTCAAGCGCGGCCCCGTGATGGGCGGCAAAAGCAGACAGTCGGGCAAGGGCGCCGGCGAGGGCGTCGATGTCGCGTTCGGGCGCGCCCCGGAATGCGTCCAGCAGTTTGCGGCTGCGGATTTCGTCAATCATACGGCGCGCTTCGACAGGTCCGAATGGTGCGACGCGGAAAGACACGTCTTCGAGGGCCTCGACAAACACCCCGCCCAGACCGAACATGACCACCGGGCCGAAAGCCGGGTCCTGGGTCACGCCGAGTATAGCCTCCAGTCCAGGTGCTGCCTGTTCCGCCACGACCAGCCCGTCGATCCGCGCACCGGGCATCTTCTCGGACGCCAATTCCAAGATTCGTGCCCCGGCAGAGCGGACATCTTCGGCCGAACGCAGATCAAGCGCGACGCCCCCGATGTCGGATTTGTGCAAGATGTCGGGCGAGGCAATCTTCAGCACGACCGGGAATCCCATTTCTTGCGCTGCCTGAGCTGCCGCTTCGGGGGTGGTGGCCAGGGTTTCGCGCACGATCCCGATTCCGGCCTCTGCAAGCAGGGCCTTGGCCTCGATCTCGTTCACAATTCCGTCCGGCAACGGCGACAGGTTGGAGAGTTCGGGTATCGGGTCCTTTTCGCCTGCCCGCGCGAAGGAACGGGCAAAATAGCGCAATGCGGCCATCGCCCGGACTGCACGGGTCGGTTCCTCGAACACGATGAACCCCGACTTTTCGTACGCGGCGCGCCCCTCTGGCTCTGTCAGCGAACAGAACAGCATTGGCCGATCGGGATATTTCTCGCGAATGCGCTCCAGTCCGCGCCGAATGGCTTCGTTCAGGTCGGCGACAAGTCCGACCGTCGACATGAAGATGATGGCCCCATCGATCTCGCCGTCACCAAACAACACATCCATGTTGGTTTCCAGAAGATCGATCTGGTTGACCAGCTGCGCCGTCACATCGACCGGGTTTCGGACACCGGCAAATGGCAGCACCTCTTTCAGCTTTTTCTGTGCATGATCGGGAAGCGCAGGCACGTCCAGTTTCAGCTTTTCGGCTTCGTCGGCCATCAGCACCCCGACCCCGCCCGAGACTGTCACAAGGCCCAGCCGGTCGCCCTGCATCATCGACGCGGATTCGGCACAGGCATAAGTCACATCGAACATTTCATCGACCGATTGCGCCCGGTAAACGCCGTACTGCCGGAACGCCGCGTCATAAACCGCGTCTGCCCCAGCCAATGAGGCGGTATGCGACTGCGCGGCCTCTGCTCCGACCGCGCTGCGCCCGACCTTCATCATGACCACCGGCTTTCCCCGGGCCCGCGCCAGCTCAAGTGCCTCGACCAGCCTGTCGCGATCGGTTGCCCCTTCGAGATATCCCATGATGACGCGGGTATCGTCATCCTGCGCGCAATAGGCCACGGCATCGGCAAAATCGACATCGCAGGAATTGCCCGTCGTCGCCCAGATATTGACCCCAAGTCCGCGCATTCGAACGAGCGTCATGCAATACGAGCCGAACGCGCCGCTTTGACTGACGATCGACACGCCGCCGGGTTTTGGCAGGTGTTTTTCGACCCCGGGCGTGAATGTCGCATAGAGGTTGTGGCGCACATTCGCGATGCCAAGGCAGTTCGGCCCCACAAGCCGCATGCCGCCCTCGCGCGCGATGTCGACCATGCGCGCCTGAAGGGCGGCCCCGTCGGCATCGACCTCCGAGAACCCCGAACTGAAGATCACCGCCCCCCGCACACCTTGGGCCGCGCACTGTTCGACCGCCTGAACGGCCAGCGGCGCGGGCAGCGCGATCACGGCCAGGTCCGGTGTCGTGGGTGCCTCCGAGATCGACGGATACGCCGTCAGGCCCTGCACCTCTGGCGATTTCGGGTTGATAGGCAGGATCGGGCCGTCGAAACCGTGCCGCTTGAGAAAATCCACCGGCCTTCCGCCGATGCGCTTGGGATCGCTTGAGGCGCCAATCACCGCTACCGAGCGAGGGTTGAAAATGGCATCCATTCCATGAATTCGCATGGGACTTCCTTTGATGTTCGTAACTAGTAGGATTTTGGCAGGCCGAGGGCATGTTCCGCGATAAACGAAAGCACCAGCTGCGGGGTGACCGGCGCGATGCGGAACAGGATGGCCTCGCGAACAAGACGCTCGACATGGTATTCCTTGGCGTATCCGAACCCCCCGAAGGTCAGCTGCGCGGTCTGTGTCGCCTTCACCGCCGCTTCGGCGGCCAGATATTTTCCTGCGTTGGCTTCATTTCCGCAGGGCTTGCCCGCGTCGTAGAGCGCGCCGGCGTGCATCGCCATCAGGTTGGCCGCCTCCAGTTCCGCCCAGCTGGCGGCCAGGGGGTGCTGTACACCCTGATTCTGACCGATTGGTCTGCCAAAAACGACGCGCTCATTGGCGTAATCCGCGGCGCGCCGAAGCGCATTCCGCCCGATTCCGACTGCTTCAGCGGCAATTAGAACCCGTTCGGGGTTCAGCCCGTGCAGGATCTGACGAAAGCCCTGGCCTTCTTCGCCGATCAGATCCCCGGCGGGGATCGGAAGCCCGTCGATGAACAGTTCGTTCGAGTCGACACATTTGCGGCCCATCTTTTCGATCTCGCGCACGGTGACGAAAGATCGGTCCAGATCGGTGTAAAAAAGGCTTAATCCTTCTGTCGGTTTCTTGACGTCCTCAAGCGGGGTCGTGCGCGCCAGCAACAGGATCTTGTCGGCCTCCTGGGCGGTTGAAATCCAGACCTTCTGGCCGTGCACCACATATCGGTCACCCTGTCGCACGGCGCGTGTTTTCAGTTTGGTGGTGTCCAGACCGGTTGTCGGCTCGGTCACCCCGAAACACGCACGTTCATCGCCTGCCACCAAAGGCGGAAGGTATTTCTTTTTCTGGTCATCGGTGCCGAATTTCACGACTGGGTTCAGACCGAAGATATTCATGTGAATCGCCGATGCGGCGCTGTTGCCGCCGCCGGATTCCGCAATGGCCTGCATCATGATCGCGGCATCGACGATGCCAAGACCGGCACCTCCGTACTCTTCGGGGATTGCAATCCCCAGCCAGCCATCGCGGGCCAGCTTTTGATGCAGCTCTCGCGGGAAACCGCCTACGCGATCGCGTGTCAGCCAGAATTCGTCGTCGAATTCTTCGCAGATCCGCAGGATCGCATCGCGGATTCCCTGCTGTTCGGATGTCATCTGATAGGTCATGATTTTCTCCTCACGTCTTGCAGACCCGGCTCAGCGGCCCGGTTCGGCCACAGTGCCTTGTTCGATTAGGGTGTCGATTTGCCCGGTGTCGTACGCGAGCTCTTGTAAAATCGCCCGGGTGTCAGCACCCAGTTCGCGGCGCCCAAGCCAGCGCAGCCGTCCCGGCGTCTTGTCCAGCTTTGGCACGGGTCCGACGACCTTGGTGTCGTCGCCCTCCACCCCAACAATGTCCCTTCGCGCGGCGATCTGCGGATCGGCCAGGATGTCATCGACGTCATAGACCATCGCAGCCACGGCATCGTGGGCCTGGAAGATGTCAATCGCCTTCTGCGCGTCATGCTGTGCCACAAATGCGCCGAGACGGTCCACAATCTCGTCCATGTGCTCCGCGAAGCCATCGAGGCTTTGGAATTGCGGCTGTTCCGCCCATTCCTTTCCGCCCGCGGCTTCCAGAAGCCGCCGCCCGGTCGCGGCACTGCCTGCGCTGATTGTGACCCATTTCCCGTCGCGGGCGCGAAACACCCCCGCCGGGGCGTAGGAATTGGGCGCCTGGAGCCCGTTTCGGTCAACCGGCAGCCCCGCGCCGGTTCGCGTCGGAACGTGATAGTCGATCAGGCGCAACAGCGGCTCGAAAATAGCCAGGTCCACCACTTGCCCCCGGGCGCGGCCGTTCTGCACCGCATGCAGCGCCATCATCGCGCCGTAGGCCGCCATCAGGCCTGTGGTCGAATCCGCAGCGGGAAAGCCGGGGTGCATCGGCGCGTTGTCGGCAAAGCCGGTGATGTGCGCCAGTCCGCTCATGGCCTCGCCGGCCCGACCGAAACCCGGCCACGAGGCGCGCGGCCCCGTCTGGCCATAGCCCGAGATCCGCACGATCACCAGATCGGGGTTCCACTCATGCAGGACCTCTGGGGCCAACCCTGCCCGTTCCAGAACACCGGGTCGAAAGTTCTCGATAAGCACATGGGCGTTTTCGACCAGCCGGCGCAGAATGGCGCGGCCGTCTTCACTCTTCCAATCCAGCGCCATCAGACGCTTGTTTCGTGCCAGGGTCTTCCACCAGGCGCCAACGCCATCACTGGCCCGCGCGCTCAGTACCCGCAGCATGTCACCCTGCCCCGGACGCTCGATCTTGACCACGTCGGCGCCAAAATCGGACAGCAATGCGCCGCACATCGGTGCTGCGATCACATGCCCCAGTTCAATCACCCTGACATCGCTCAGTGGCCCATTTTCCATTTTCACGTGTCTGCCTCGTTCTGCGAATTTTCCGACGTCAAGCCCTAGTTTGCGGCTCTGAAAGCCTCATTCTGCTCGGAACTAGAATCCATTGCGAGAACAATCGAACAACCGTTAGATCGCCGAAACGAGCCGATGTTTTTTCACTTGACGGAGGAAAGAATGGCAGAGCCAAACACGAATCGAATGACGGCATGCCGGCCCACGGTAGCCGACGCACTGGACGGGTTGTTCGACCCTCGCACCATTGCGGTGGTCGGCGCGTCCCGCACCAAGGGCAAGTTGGGGCAGGCCGTCATGGCCCTGCTGAAGAGCAACGGTTACAGCGGCACGATTATCCCCGTGAACCCTTCGGGCGGCGAGATCGAAGGCCTTCCGGCTGTGCGCAGTCTGGACGAGATTGACAGCCCGATCGACGTGGTTGTGCTGGCAACGCCGGTCGGGGTCGCGCTGGACGCTCTGGAGACCTGCACCAGGCTCGATGTAAAGGTCGTGGTCGGGGTCACCTCGGGCTTTTCCGAAGCCGGGGAAGAAGGGCATGACAACGAAGAGCGCTTGCGCCGGATCATGCAAGACGCGCCCTTCAGACTGGTCGGACCGAACTGCGAAGGCGTGGTGCGCCCCGCGGCGGACCTGCAACTGACCTTCAGCCCGATGTTCAACGATCTTCGGCCTGGTCCCGTGGCCATGATTTCCCAGTCCGGCGCGCTTGCGGGCCTTATGGCGTTGCGCCTGGGCGAACGCGGCGTGGGCATCAACGCCATCGTTTCCAGCGGCAACGAAACCGACCTGACCGCAGCGGACCTGCTGGATTATCTGGGCAACGACCCCCAGACGCGGGTGGTTCTTTGCTACGTCGAGGAACTGCGCGACGGACGCCGTTTTTCCGAAGCGGCCCAGCGGCTGACACAGGCGGGGAAGCATATTGTCGCGGTCAAGGGTGGGCGCAGCCGCGCCGGGTCACGCGCGGTCCAGTCGCATACCGGCGCCATGGCCGGGGACGACCGGGTGATCAGCGCGGTCTTTCGCGAAACCGGTGTCATCCGCGCCCGTGAATCCGTCGCCGCCGTCGATGCCGTGACGGCGCTCGCCGCGGGTCGACGACCTGCCGGAAACAGGGTCGGGATCATTTCTGTCACCGGCGGGCTTGGCGTCGAAATGACCGACTTGGCCGAAAGCGCCGGCTTCGAGGTTCCGGTGCTGGATGAAACGACGCAGACGGCGCTGTCGCGCTATGTGCCCTTTTATGGGTCGGTGACAAACCCGGTCGATCTGACCGGTGTGGTTTTGGCGAATCCCACATATGTCGGACGCTGTCTGGAGGCCGTTGCCGCCGATCCGGGCGTGGATATTGCCATCGCAATTATCACATTTGTGCCAGATCAGCAGTTCATCGAGGCCTTGGCCGAGGCGTTCGACAGCACAGACAAGCCGATTCTGATCGTCTGGACCGGTTCGGCACGCAGCAATGCCTCGGGCGAGGCGCTGCGCGAACGAGCCGTTCCTGTCTATGATTCGCCCGCTCGGGCGGCATCGGGCCTCGCCGCACTCGCGGTCGCGACAGGAGAAGTGGCATGACCCAAAGAGAAACGCTGGAAAACTGGCAGCGTGCCGGGCGCACGGTTATCCACGAGGCCGATGCGAAGGATCTGCTGCAACGGATTGGAATCCCGGTGCCCCGACGTGACCCCGACCACGGGCGCTGTGTCGCCAAGCTGTGTCACGATGACTATCCGCATAAGTCCGATCACGGGCTCGTCCGTTTGGGTCTTTCCCCCGACGAGGCGAAACAGGCCGCCGCGGAAATGGCGGAACGTTTTGCGGGCGGCACGGCGCTGATCGAGGAAATGGAAGAAGGGTCCGTGGCCGAATGGATTATCGGCTGCAAACGCGACGACACCTTTGGTCCGATCGTTCTGGCCGGTCCTGGCGGCATCCTTGTAGAACTGATTGATGCCGCCGAAATCAGGCTTGCGCCCGCCACCCCGCAAACTGCCGCGGCCATGCTGCGATCGGGTCCGGGGGCGCGGTTGCTGACTGGACTACGCGGCGCAGAACCGGCCGACAAAGATGCCCTGGCAGACCTGATTTCACGCATATCTGTTTTCTTTGCCGAGAACGCCGATCTGATCTCGGAAATTGAAATCAACCCTGTGATGGTTCGGGCCGACGGGAAGGGATTGGTCGCCGCCGATGCCTTGATCGTTTTGTCATCAAAGGCGGACGGACAGGAGAAATCAACGTGATACGTCACCCTTTTGGAGAGTTGTCACTTGGCCAGACCGGCATTTCGAGCGGTCGGACGATGACCGAAACCGATGTCGTCAATTTCTGCATGTTGACCGGGAACTGGCTGGAACTTCACTCCAACGTCGAGCACGCCAAATCGTCTCTGTATGGCCAGCGCCTCGTGCAGGGCAGCCTCGTGTTCTCGATCGTCAATGCGATGATCCCCTTCGACAGTTCCGTGCTGGCCGCTTTCTATGGCTGTGACAAGCTACGCTTTTTGCGGCCCACTTTTATCAACGACACCCTTTGGGCCCGCACCGAAATCATCGACCTGAAGGACCATGACGAAAGGCACGGCGTCGTGACCAGCAAACTGGAAGGCATCAACCAGCGGGACGAAACGGTCCTGCGCTGCGAGTTCAGCCTGCTGATCCGCAAGTCGCGTCTGGATCGCCCCGGAGAACCGGCCAAAATCCGTGCGGCGCACGACAAGACACAAGGACAGAGCGCATGAACTTTCTGACACCCGAGCAAGAGATGTGGCGCGCCACCGTCGAGCGTTTCGTCGACGAAGAGATCGGCCGCGATTATATCCGCAATTGCGACCGCGAGCGCAAATACCCCTACGAAGCCTATGAAAAAGTGGCCAAGCAGGGCTGGCTCGGCATCCTGTTTTCAGAAGAGAGCGGCGGTCTTGGCGGTGACATCATGGATTATGCCCTGATGTGCGAAGGGTTGGCCAAATACGGCTTTGACTTCTCGACCGGGTTGATGGTGGCGACGTTCACCGCGATGAATGTCGAGAAATTCGGCACGCCCGAGCAAAAAGAGCGGTACATCCAGCCCTTCCTCAATGGCGACATCCGCTTTTCGATCTCGATTTCCGAACCGGGCGCGGGGTCGGATGCGGCATCGACAAAGACCCGCGCGCGGCGCGACGGCAACGGCTGGGTCGTCAACGGGCAGAAACTGTGGTGCTCGGGCGCTGCGGCCGATAACGCAATCCTTGCAATGCTGACCCGGACCGACCCCGACGCGCCCAAACACAAGGGGCTGTCGGTTTTCCTGATCCCCAATGACACCGAAGGTCTGGACATCCGCAAGCTGCCGACCATGGCGCGCCGCGCAACCGGCACCACCGAGATTTTCGTGGACGACGTGAAACTGCCGGCCGATGCGCTGCTGGGCACGGAAAACGATGGCTGGAAGATCATCACCGACCATCTGGAACTGGAACGCGTGGCCGTGGCCGCCGCCTATGTGGGCAATGCCCAGACAGCCGTAGACGATGCTCTGCGCTACGCCCACGAACGGATTCAGTTCGACAAGCCGATCTTCGACTTTCAGGTGATCCGCCACATGCTGGCCGACATGCAGACCCAGGTCGATGCCGCCCGGCTGTTGGTTTATCGCGCCGCCAGCCTGGCCGCAGCCAAGACGCCCTGCACGCGAGAGGTCTCGATGGCAAAGCTCTATGCCTCCGAGACGCTGCAGACGGTGACGCGCAACGGAATGCAGATCCTGGGTGGCCACTCGATGCTGCCCGAAGCAGATATGGAGCGGTATTTCCGCGAAGGGATGCAAAGCACCATCGGCGGCGGAACCTCGCAGATTCAGCGTACGCTCATCGCCAAGACCATGCGCCCGGGCTAACAGTTCGGGGCGCACCGGGACAGCCCGACAAGAAGGAGAAAGAGCATATGAAGAACGGACGAGAACCGGTGGTCGTCGGCATCGCCGACGCGCCGCTGAAGGACGGCAAGTTCGTCACCAAGGCTTCGGTCCTTGGTCATGCCGCATTTGTGGCAAAAGCCGCCGTCGAAGAAGCAGGACTGAAGTTGAGCGATGTCGACGGTCTTCTGACGGCCGGCATGTGGGGGGTCCCCGGCCCCGGCCAACTGGCCACGGTGACGCTGGGCGAATATCTGGGCATCATGCCGACATTCGTCGATGGCACGAATATTGGCGGTTCGGCATTCGAGGCCCATATCGCACATGCCGCCATGGCTCTTCGCGAAGGCTATTGCGAGGTTGCGCTGATTGTCTACAGCTCGGACCAGAAATCCCTGCGCAGCCGCAATCTAGGGGGTCGGCCTTCAGTCCTGTCCATGCAGCATGAAACGCCTTACGGAATGCCCACGCCTGTGGGCGGCTATGCGATGGCCGCACAGCGCCATATGCATGAATTTGGCACCACGTCCGAGAATCTGGCCGAAATCGCCGTCGCGACGCGGAAATGGGCACAGTTGAACCCCGAGGCGACGCGTCGCGATCCGCTGTCCATTGACGACGTGCTGTCCAGCACGATGATCTCGGAGCCGCTGCATCTGCTCGATTGCTGTCTCGTCACCGACGGGGCCGGCGCCCTCGTCATGACCACCGCCGAGCGGGCCAAGGACCTCAACACCCGTCCCGTCGCGGTCAAGGGCTATGGCGAGGCGCATACCCACTGGGCCATCGGCGAAATGCCGGACCTCGCCCGCCTGCTTCCCGCGCAAAAGGCCGGGGAACGCGCAATAAAAATGGCCGGGGTGAGCCATTCGGATATCGACCTGGTCGAGATCTATGACAGCTTTACCATCACCGTGCTGCTCTCGCTCGAGGCTCTCGGCTTCTGCAAGATCGGCGAAGGCGGGGATTTCGTGTCGGGCCAGCGCACGGCACCAGGCGGGGCGTTCCCAATGAACACCAGCGGCGGCGGCCTCTCGGCGCTGCATCCGGGCATGTTCGGAATGTTCCTGCTGATCGAGGCCGTCCGGCAGCTTCGCGGCGAAGGCGGCGAGCGCCAGGTCAAGGGCGCCGAGACCGCTCTGGTGCATGGTACCGGGGGTACGCTTTCCTCAGGTGCGACCGTGATTTTGCAGAAGGGCTAAGACGATGAGCATTGAAAAACCGCTTCCGGTGATCGACCATGACAGTGCCCCCTATTGGGAGGCCACGCGCGAGGGCCGCCTCGACATCCCGCTTTGCGGCGATTGCGGCAAACATCATTTCTATCCCCGCTCTATTTGCCCGTATTGCCATTCCGACAATCTGCGCTTCAACACCGTGAGCGGACGCGGCAAGGTGCATACCTTCACCATCGCGCGCCGTCCGGCAGGGCCGACTTTCGCGGATGACGTGCCATATGTCGTGGCATTGATCGAGCTGGAGGAAGGCCCCCGGATGATGAGCCGGATCCAGACCGGCGACCCCGAGAAGGTTCATATCGGGGCCAAGGTGGAAGTGACGTTCGTCAAGGCAACCGACGAAGTGACTTTTCCCTACTTCAAAATGACCTGAGGCCAGAGGCACCGCCACTTCGGGGCCGAATGTGGAAGAGCCGTCGCAGAGGTTGTCTGCGGTGGCTCTTCGCTTTTCGGAGGTCACCCGGCGCGGCCGGGCTGCGGTGCTCCGCGCAAAAACCGCCACGCCAAGAGCCCGGCCAGCGCCAGCCCACCAACGATGTCGGCCGCAGGCGCGGCGTAAAACAGCAAGCCGGCAGCCGACAGGAACAGCAACCGGCCGATGACCGGCACCTTTCCACGAAACCAGCCGCTTGTGCCGACGCTGACGGCAAAAACCGCGGCGCAGGCCACGCCCATATCCAGTAGGATTTGCACCGTGCCGCCCTGGGCCAGTATGCCCGGCCGGAACACAAAGAGAAACGGCACCACATAGATCGCTCCGGCCAACATCAGCGCGCGACCCGCCACCCGCCAGAAATTGGCCCCTGCCAGGGCGGCGGCGGCATAGACACTGGCGCAGACCGGTGGCGTGATGGCCGACAGGATCGCATAGTAGAAGACAAAAAGATGAGCCGTCAGTTCGGGTAGGCCAAGCCGCACGAGACTGGGCGCGGCGATTGCCGCCGCCAGCACATAGGAGGCCGTCGTCGGCACGTCCATACCCAGCAAGATCGCCAGCACCGCCGCCAGCAACAGGGCCACGATCAACCCCTGACCGGACACAGAGAACAACAGGTTCGAGACTTTGACCCCGGCACCCGTCGCCGTCAGAACCTTGACGACGATGGCGGCGCAGGCTAGCAGCGCGGCGATCATCACCAACGCCCGCCCTGCTTCGATCATCCCCTCATAGAGGTCGCGCGCCAGCTTGGCCCAAGAGGCCAGCACGCCCTGCTCTCTTCCGTCACGCGCGAACGGGCGCACCACCACACAGGCCAAAACCAGTATGATAACAGCACCGGCACCTGCAAAGCTCGGCGTGTAGCCGTTGAACAGGAAGTAGACCATCGCCGCGATGGGAAGAAACAAGGGAATTGACTTGTCCGGTGCGAGGAATTCCGCCGGTTCGGGCATTTCGCTCCTCGGTGTCGGTTGCAACCCTGTGCGACGCGCATAGAGATCCACCCCGAGCCATACCGCCAGGTAGTAGAGAAATGCCGGACCGATCGCCGCAACGACAATGTCGGTATAGGGAATGTTCAGGAACTCAGCCATGATGAAGGCCGCTGCCCCCATCACCGGCGGCGTAAGCTGGCCGGCGGAGGAGGCAACGGCCTCGACCGCCCCGGCAAAGGCCGGTGGATAGCGCAGCCGCTTCATCGTGGGAATGGTGATCGAGCCGGTCGCCATGACGTTGGCCACTGCCGAACCGGTCACCGTCCCGAACATCGCCGAAGACAGGGCACAGACCTTTGCCGGGCCGCCATACGTTCGACCGGCGATCCACGTTGCCATTTTCATGAAAGCATCCGTTGCCCCGGTCGACAGCAGGAGCGCCCCCAGAAGCACATAGATCACGATGACCCGTGCCCCGATATCCGCAAGGTAGCCGAACAGGCCGGTGGTCGAGCTGTAAAATGTCTCGACAGCGGTACGTGCCGAAACGCGCGGCGGGCGCCAGGCGCCGTCGATCAGGTCATAGCCGAAATAGAAATAGATCACGGTGCAAAGGGCCAGCAGCGGCAGGAACCATCCGATCACCCGGCGCGCGGCCTCGAGGGTCAGCAGAACAGCTATCAGACCTGCCGCCTTGTCGATCGGCCCATAGCGCACCATGATATCCGAAAAGCGATCCCGGTTCAGGATCACGTAGAGGCAAACCGCGAACGCCAGTAGTCCCAGCATGATGTCCACAGCCCGTTCAATCCCGCTTCGCGCACCGGTCCGCGAGGCGCGTGCCGCATAAAGAAAGAACGCGCCGCCGATACCGAAACCGATAAAGATCGGCCGCTGAACCAGCGGTTCGAACTGCCCGAATAAGGCATTGTAGAAATGCAGAGCGACGAATGCCGCCAACAATACTCCAAGCGCCTGCCCTCCGCGCCGTTCCCAATTGGGTATTGCGGTCGATGTCTGCGTCATGTTCTCTCCGAGAGCGGTAACGGCGGGGTGCCCGCAGCACCCCGTCTGGATCAGCCTATGGCCGCCGTCGTGACGGCCCGCGATTCCGGTCAGCTTCCGGCCGCCTCTCTCCAGTAACGTTCCGCACCTGGATGATAGGGTATACCGGTCTCGATTGTGGCGACGGCATCGGCGGCGATGTCGTAATCCGCAAGCTGCGGCCAGGCTTCGACCAGCAGGTCCATGTTCTGGTGGATGCTGCGAGCGATGTCATAGGCGCTCTGGTCATCCATGACGCCGGTGCGGGTCAGGAAGAAGACGTTGAGCTTGGGTACCCGCATTTCCTCGGATCCCGGAATAAGCCCTGCGGGAAGAGTCGTGAAACCGACGCCCTCCATGGCTTCTGTCGCCGCTTTCTCCTGCTCTTCGGTGAAGCCGATCAACCGCATCTTGGTGCTTGTCATCAACTCTTGCAGGGTTGCATCGACAGAGTTTGCGGCCCCGTATTTGCTATAACCGATGATCTGGCGGTTCTTGATGCCTTCCACCGCGTCGCCAACGGCGCCATGCACCAGGTCCGCGTTGATATCGAACATGGACAGGACACCGGTCGTCAACGTCTCGGCCGCCGATCCGCGGATGCCGGGATTGAACTTCTTTCCGTCCAGTTCGTCCAGCGTCGTCACACCAGACTCTTCGGTGACCGCGATCAGCAGGATCGAGGCGCTGTAAGGATAAAGCGCAACCGTATCTGGGATTGCGTTACCTTCGAACTTGCCGGTCCCGTTTCTGGCGGAGATCAGAATGTCGGTGGTGGCAAGCCCAAGGTCGATCTCGTCGCGCGCCAGCCGCAGCACATTGTCCACGCTGGCCCCGGTTTCGATCACGCTGACATTGGTGCCTTCCATGCCGGTCTCGATCGCCTTGCTCATCGCAACCGAAATGGTGAAATGGCTCGACGTCGGGCTGGTCGTGCCCATCGTGAGATCCTTGGCAGATGCCGCGCCGCCAAGGGCTATCGCGCCCATGGCCGCGATAGCACCCACCGCCGCCCGGTATCCGGTCAACTTGCGTTGGATCATTTTATCCTCCCGTTTTTGCCTTTAAAGTAACGTCAGCCCGGTCGCTTAAGCACGCAGGGCCCCCGATGTATCGATCCGCTCTCTCAGAACGCGCAATTCTTCCTCCGTTGGTGGCCGCGTTTGCGGCACCTCGCCTCTGATCGCCAGATCGAACCCCGTATGACGCTGGACCTCTTCGGGCGTATTTCCCGCATGCACCGATTTCAGTCGCATTCGCAGCGTCGTCTTGTCGAAATCCATAACCGCTCGCGGTGTCACCACCAGGCGCGGTCCTTCATTGACCAGCCCGGCGTCGCGTTTCGCGGCAGGCCCGGACAGATGTCCGGGTATTGTGATGAAATCGACCGTTTCCACAAAGTTTCGCGCCGTATGCACGGTGGGGCAAATGTAATACCGCGACGAGGTGTGGCAGTATGACAGGTTTGCTGCCCCCGGCCCGCGCATCTTTGGTGCGTGCAGCGTGCCGCCGACGTGGTGCAGGTTGATGTTGCCGTACACATCGTGCTGCAAGCCACTGTGAAAGAAAAAATCCAGCCCGTGATGGCTGTGGCCGAACAACTCGATAAAGGTCTCGGCGGCCTCGCAGCGGCCGAGCGCACGATCGTCCAGCATCGACGGATACAAACGCCCCGGCTCGGGGTTGAAGAACATCTCGCCGCCGACCGTCAGGTTCGGTGCATGCAGCTCGCGGGCTAGCGCAATGGCCGCCATCGGCACCAACGCGGCTGCACCCGCCGCACCCAGTTCTCCGTCGGCCAGATCGCGGGCCAACACGACGACCATCTGTTCAATTGGGGAAACCGCTGCACTCATTCGTTCCGTGCCTCGGCTTCGAGCACGGCGAAATACCCGGCTCCCCCGACCGCTTCGATGTAGTCGCTCTGGTTTTTCGGTCCGGTCACATGGCGGGCGATATAGGTGTCCAGCCCCGTGCTGTCGCCGGTCCGGGCGGCATCCCCCAGATCGGCGTAGGCGTCGATATGGTCCTCGTCCATCGCATAGTTGGGAAAGCTCGCGGTTGGGTGCGCGCCATAGGGCACCTCGACCACGGCATCGACATAATAAGACGGCACGGTAACCCGCGAGGGATCGTCCAGAACGACCTCGTCCGGCACGATCCGGTCCACGCTGGCAATGACCATGTCAGACGCGCGTGCCATCAGCTGATCGGCGTAGACCATCGTGCTGAGATGGCGCAGGTTTCCCCAACGGTCGGCTTCCTGCGCGTGCAAGAACGTCACTCTGGGGCGGATCGGCCCGACGGCGTGAATACGGCGGCCGGAGAACGGGCAGTCGATTTCGTGCAAAAGCGGGTTGTGCTTCAGAACGTCCGATCCGCGCAGCGCGTCGATTGGCTGGAACGGCACGCCATGAGCCGACGCCATCAGCCCGCCCACCACGGTCAGCGCATCCAGCGCGTGCGCGGTCACCTGCCCTGCCTCGACCGCGCGGCGGAAATTGGGGCAAAGCCGGTTTTCCAGCGTAACGCCGGGAATAAAGACCTGTGCGACCGCGCCTGCCGCAATCATCAGGTCGACATCATACCCCGCGCCCGGCGAGGAATACACATGCAGACCATCTGCGCCCGCGGCCAGCAACGCGCGCACCAGTGCGACAGGGCGGCTTTGCTTGAACAGACCACCGAGACAAAGCTCGGGGCGTTCTTCCAAAGCGCCTCGTGCCAGCCGGGCTGCGTCTTGCAGGCCTGTGACCTTGCTGCGACGTGTGGGTTTCGCTTGGCCTTCCATCGTTGGGCGTGCCACTCCGATAGTGATTGCGCTGACCCATCCTAGTTGACGCTATGGGGTCCATCACCTTCCGACTAGCGCAAAGCCTGATCGAACACATATGTGGAAATGCTTGCGCCCGGTTCCTGACAGGCAATTGAGACCGGTCAGAACCACCCTGCCGCGACACCGCCGCCAACGATGAGCGTGATGAGGAGGATGCTCGCAACACCGAAGATCCCGTTCCACCGCAAGCCGATGGTCAGCGGCCGCTCGCCCACGATGGAGGAGGCGTAGACCACCGCCGTGATGGCCGGTCCCATGCAGATGATGCTGCTCCAGCCACCAGCCAGTGCAAGGCCCAGAGCAAGCGGCGACAAACCTTCCACGCCGACGCGGTTGACCACCTCTGCCAGCAGGACCACCGAGATCATCGGATGCACGCCCAGCAGCCCCGTCAGAAACACCGTCATGATCAACAGCACGACGGTCAGCACAGGCCGCGTTGCGATCCAGCCAAGATGGTCGGCAATCCATTCGACCGGAACGACCTCCAGCGCGACGAGGCCGATGAACCCCGCCGACGCGATGACGCTCATTTCGGTCGCGAAACCCGGTGCCTGGGTCACAAACCGGCGCGATATACCGGCAAGGCTGCCACTGCCGCTGCGCATAACCGACCAGAGCAGCGCATAGATCGGCACGATGGTGATCAGGACGGTCTGGAAACTGTACTGGGTCAACCGGTCCAGCGTGACCACGGCGGCGCCCAAAAAAAGCACATGCCCGGACACGATCAGGACGGCCCAGGGGCTCCAGTCCGGCAAGTCACCGCTCAGGGCCGGTGCCCGGCCGCGCGCCGAGGGCGGGCGCCACCATTCCACCGTGTCGAACAGCCATCCCAGAAGAAACAGAATCCCGGCCAGAGCAATCCCGTAAGGCGCCAGGGTCGTCCATTCGAGCCCCGGTATTGTGAGAATCATCAGATTGAGAGCGATTCCGAACGGCGTCCAGAACGCGATCGAGGAAAACCCCCGCATACAGGCGCTCACCATCCTGCGCTTGCGAGCCTGGAACACGAATTCGTCCATCTCGTGCCGATGCGCCGCCAGCCCTTTCATTATGATCTCCAGCATCACCCCAAGCCCGCCGAGATTTAGAAGCACCCCGAACAGATGCCCGCCCGCACCCAGAGAGGCGTAGCGACGGGTCGGCGGCTGCAGTGTCAGGAATTCACCGGCAACCTCGACAATCGGGTCTTGGGTGGCCGCGATGCGCAGGAAGGCGACAGCCGTCAGCAGAGCGGACAGGAACACGACGCGCCCCGCCGCCTGGACGAAGATGCCGGGGTCGATTCCATTGGCCAGCGCCAGAAGGGCGATCGCGAGCGAGAAGAAAAGCAGCACCCATCCGACACGGGCGATGTAGCGGGACGAAATGGCAAGATAGATGCAGAAAAACGGCGCGGCAGCGATGGACGCGACGGCGGAGGGCAAGACACCCTGAATGATGGCAGCGCCAAGACAAATCAGCAGACAAATGGCCGTAAACCTGTTGCGCTTGCCGGAACGTTTCAGGCGCTCGACAGGCGACATCTGCCCCCCCTTTTCCGAAGGCGCTCGTTGTGTCTGTGACGCAACGGCAGATGCGGTCTTTCATGGCACGACGGCGGAAATGCGATGCCGACAATTTCCCATTCACAGGCAAGGACACACAAGGTGCTCATCTTGTCGGCGCAGGGCGGACTAGCCCGGATTTGTGGTGGCACTGACCGCCTTGGTTCCGGGCCTCCGAGGATACATCGTCTGGCGGTCAATGACACAACGATGCCTCGAAATGTCTCTCCGCACATGCGTGCTTGTCTGCCCGACTTTTCACGCCGATACCCTCAACCACGTCTGTTCTTCTTTCCGAAGTTCTACGGTCACGTCCAACGCCCGATCCTGCACGGAAACAGAGGAAGGATGAGCACCCAGAATATCCAACGGCAGCAAGGATCACAACGCAAGCATCCCGCTCCAACACATATGTGCGAAAGAGTGGGGCCGAGAGTTGATAGCGCCCGCCTTGATGAGGCAATATGCAGTGTCAGAGAAAGAAGTGGATGATCAGCGATTTCACCATCCGTTTGTCGCGGTTCGTCGCCGCGCCGCACCGGCTGAGCGTTGCAGACGCCGAGCAGGCCGCGCTTTGCGTTGAGGATACCATAGCCGCCATCTATGGCGGGTGGCATGAACCGGTGGTTCGCCGGCTGGCGGCGCTTGACGCGGGCGGACCGGCAGTCCCGGCAGGAGCTGCTGAAGGTGGCAGTCCCGAACAGGCCGCGTTCCTGAACGCGGTTGCCGGTCATGCGCTCGATTTCGACGATGTCCATACGGTCAGCGTCACCCATCCCAGTGTTGTAATCGTGTCGGCGCTGCTGGCCACCGTGGATGTCCGGCCGGACACGGCCGGCCGCATTGCCCCCGCGCTTGCGGTCGGAACAGCCGTCAATGTCGCGCTCGGTCAGATCCTGGGTTTTGGCCACTACAACAAGGGCTGGCACGCAACGTCGACCATCGGGGTTCTGGCATCGGCGGCAGCGGTCGCGCATCAGCTTGGGCTCGACGACGACGCAGTCCGCAACGCCCTGTCCCTGGCCGCGTCGCTGGCCGGGGGAATGCAGATCAATTTCGGCGCCATGGCGAAACCGATCCAGGCCGGAAACGCCGCCCTTGTCGGATTGCGGGCCACCCGGATGGCCGAGGCCGGCATCACGGGCGCCCCGGACATCTTCGCGGCGCGCGGCTTCTTCGACCTTTATGCCGGCCCGGACGGGATTGCGGCCGACCCCGCAGCGGTGGAACCGCGGATCGATCTGGGCACGGTGTCCCGCAAGCTGTATCCCTGCTGCTACCTCACCCACAGGATGATCGCCGCCGGGCGGCACCTTCACGCCGAACGCGGCGGCGAGGCGGTGCCCGAAGGATCGGTGATTGAAATGACAGTGCCCGAAAGCGTCATGGTCCCGTTGCATGTCACCGACCCCAAAGATGGAATGCAGGCCAAGTTCTGTGCCGCCTATACGCTCGCCGTGGCCCTGCAGCAGGGCCAGGTCGGGCTGGTGGATTTCGAAGGGGACAGCCCCCATCGCCCCGCGGTGCGCCGGCTTATGGACATGGTGCATATCCAAACCATGCCGGAAGCGGGGCGGGATCACGCTGGCGTGGACCATGGGACGGTCCATGTCCGCCTGCGCAAAGGGAACGTAACCCTGGCCGAAACCTCGGTCGCGGCGCACCCCGGCTCTCCCTCGGATCCGGCAACCCCTGCCGCGATCGGCGACAAAATCGCCGATTGCCTCGGAAAATATCGCAGGGACGGGGGCGCGGCGCCCTCTGCCAGTGCGTTCCGCCGGGATCTGCGCACGCGGCTGCATCTGCCGCCACTGCGAGAGGCGTCGGCCCCCGACGGGCAAAAAAACCATGCGCGGCAGGACAAGCCCGTGAAGGAAATGTCCAGCGCCGATCAAACACCGTCTGAAAGGACCGTCTGATGGAATCGATGATTCATGACATGGCAGAGCGACTGTTCCGCGACCATGTCACCCACCGCATGCGCGAAGACGCCGCCTCGGGACAATGCCCCGAGGCGCTCTGGACGCAGATCGAGGAGGCAGGGTTAACCATGGCGCTGGTGCCAGAGGACGCAGGCGGTTTCGGCGTGCCACCGGCCGAGGCGCTCGGTCTTGTGCGTATTGTCGGGGCGCATGGCCTGCCCTTGCCTCTGGCTGAAACCCTGATCGCAAACGCCGTTCTGGCGGCCGCGAATATGGCCCTTCCCGGTGGCAGGCTGACCATCGCCGAAGGCGAAGCGCTGCGGTTGGAACGGCGCGGCAAGAAGATCCATGCGAGCGGGCATCTGACACTGGTGCCCTTTGCCCGCTGGGCGAACCGGATCGTGACCATTGGCGTCCTGGACGGTGTCGATCACGTCCTGTCCCTGCCGGTGAAGGATCTGATCGTTGACCCGGCGCAGGATTTTGCCGGGATGCCACGCGACGACATCGAACTCGATTATACCCTGACAGAGACCGATGTCACCCCCTTGCCACGACCCGTGGGAGGGATGCGCGGGCTTGGTGCACTTATCCGCAGTCTTGCCACCACCGGGGCGATGGAGACCATCCTGAAGATGAGCGTTCAATACGCCAACGACCGGGTGCAGTTCGGACGGCCAATCGGCAGGTTCCAGGCGATCCAGCACAATCTTGCGACAATGGCCGGAGAAACCGCAGCCTCGCGCACGGCCGCCGAGATGGCGGCCGGCAGCTATGACACACCGGCCTTTGCGCTGGCCGTTGCCGCCGCCAAGGCCCGCGCCGGAGAAGCGGCCGAGAAGGTCGGGGCCCTGGCCCACCAGATTCACGGGGCCATCGGTTATACCCAGGAACACGCGCTTCACCATTTCACCAAACGGATTTGGGGCTGGCGTGACGAGTTCGGCACCGAGCTTGACTGGACCAGGGAACTTGGGCGGGCCGCCCTGTCGAGCCCCCACGACACCTTCTGGCATTTCATCACAGACAGCGCTGCAAAAGGGACCCAGGCATGACCCTCACCGCTTTTTCTCCCCCCCCGCCCGGCGCCGACTATGACGACCTCCGGCAAGAGGTCCGCGCGTTCCTGGCCGACGAACTGGCCGATTTCCCGCCCATAAAACGCGCGCAGTCGTGGAATGGGTTCAGCCGTGATTTTTCACGAAAGCTGGCGCAGCGCGGCTGGGTCGGCATGACCTTCCCAAAGGAATACGGCGGCCACGCGCGCAGCGCGCTTGAGCGGTATGTCGTGTCCGAAGAGCTACTGGCCGCCGGTGCCCCGGTGATTTCGCACTGGATCGCAGATCGGCAGAGCGGTCCGCTCATACTTGCCAAGGGCACCGACGATCAGAAACGCCGGATCGTGCCGCGCATCGCCGCGGGCGAACTGTGTTTCTGCATCGGGATGAGCGAGCCGGATTCCGGCTCGGACCTGGCGGCGACGCGCACGATGGCCACCGAGGTCGACGGGGGGTTCCGGATCAACGGCACGAAGGTCTGGACGACCTATGCGCATGTCGCCGATTACATGATCCTGTTCTGCCGCACCGGCAAGAGCGACGACCGCCACGGCGGGATGAGCCAATTTCTGGTCGATCTCAAGGCCACCGACAACATTCAGATCACCCCGATCATCGACTTGGGCGGTGAGCATCATTTCAACCAGGTGGTATTCGACGATACCTTTTTGCCCTCCGATGCGCTGCTGGGCGAAAAGGGCGAGGGCTGGTCGCAGGTCATGAGCGAACTGGCGTTCGAGCGCAGCGGCCCCGAGCGGTTCCTGTCGTCGTTTGCCCTGATCGAGGAACTGATCCGATTGCTGCGCGACGACGCAACCGAAGCGCAGCAGGCCGAGATTGGCCGTTTGTCCGCGCATCTGATGGTGCTGCGGCAGATGTCACGATCGGTGGCCGGAATGTTGAACGAAGGAGAGAACCCGTCACTTCAGGCTGCCATTGTCAAGGATCTGGGAGCGCTTTTCGAACAGGACATTCCGCGCCTGGCCCGAAGTCTTGTGTCGCGCCCGGCGGTGCCTGGCGGGAGCGATAGCTATGCGGCTGTTCTGGCGTATACCGAACTCGCCGTTCCGTCGTTTTCGTTGCGCGGCGGCACACGCGAAATTCTTCGCGGTATCATTGCGCGGGGACTCGGACTGAGATGATCCCGCCTGCGGAATGACAACAACGGCGGGCGGCACACGTCTAGTGCCGGCCGGTTTCCCCAACCTCCGAACGATAGCCGAGTGCTCGGGAGAGCTGTTCAGCGGCCGTTTTGGCAGCGGCAACATATCGCTTCTTGTTACGCTTGGCGCGCTCCAGAGGAGCACCAATCACCAATGCTCCTGCCAAGTGTCCGTCGGCGCGAAAGACCGGAACCCCGAACCCCGCTGCATCTACATGCGCGGTTCCAGCTGTACTGGAATACCCGGTTTTGCGAATCTCCGAAATTAACCCGCGCAGTTCATTTTCATCGGTGATCGAATTAGGCGTCAGCGGCTTTAATTCAGTGCGCCGAAAATAATCGTCCAGTTCCTGCTGCGTGTCAAAGGCCAGCATGACCAGCCCCGATGCCGAACAGAACAATGGCCGGTTGATCCCCTGTTGGGCGACATACCGAACGGGCTGGGGGCTTTCGATGACCGACGAATAAATGACTTTCTCGCCGTCCCGGACAGCAAACAGGATGGTTTCACCGGTCTGGTTAACCACATCATTCATCACCCCGCGCAGGACCGATTCGAACGGGTGGTTGGTCAGAATTGACTGGGCGAACTGAAAAATCCTCGGACCCAGAAAGTAATTGTCTTCCTCGCGCATCAGATACCCCTTCTCGGTGAGGGGCCGAAGCAGCACCAGCAAACTGCTCTTGGGGCAATCAATCGCGATGCTGAGTTCCGAAAGAGACATGTGACGTTTGCAGCGCGCCAAAAGATCGAACAACGCAAGGATACGCGTCAAGGACCGGGGCCCTTCCGATGTGCGCCCGGCGGCTTCGGCTGGGCCAGATTGCGCGGTTTTCATAGTCATGTCTCCAGTGCCGCTATCCGGAACAGGCCTATGCCTTTCCTGGCTCTTTATCCGTCATGCGGGCCTTGATCATCCGCAACGGCGTATACTCCAATACCTGTTCTCCGGTTTGCTTGAACACCTTGTTTCGCGTCCGCACCAATCCGCGGTTCGGACGGCTCTTCGACCGGCGCGATTCTGTTACCTCGACCTCACAATGGATGGTGTCCCCGGCAAATGTGGGCCCCATGACCTTCAGTTCCATGTCCAGAAAGGCAAAGCCGGTATGTTGCATTGTGGATTGGGTCAAGAGCCCTTCCATAAAGGTATAGACCAGCGCACCGGGCGCGGCGAAACCGGGGATATTGGATTCCTTCTCTCGGAAGTCACGATTGATGAACAAGACCTCAAGCATGCCGGTAACACTTACAAAATTCGTGATATCGGTTTCGGTGACGGTGCGGCCAATGGTCCGAAACCTGCGCCCCACTGGCAAATCTTCATAACAAAACCCGAGTCCTACAGTTTCCATTTCGCACAATTCCCTTGATCAGTTCCATTTTCTGAGAGGGTTCGGCCACATCTTTCCTGCGCCCGGAACACGCCCCGGTTCCTTCACGTTAGGCGGCAAGCTCCGCAGCAATCAATCGACTGCCTCGTTTTTGCGGCTTTCACGTCGATTGAGCACATTCTTGATGAATCGCATTCTTCGCTCCAGTGGCCCCTTTTTCCACGCCACAGCACATATGTGGTTTTACGCGGCTGGTGCCGGATAGCGTTTGGGACATACCGAACGCGTACCTTACCTTTTTGTGAACAGGCGCCAAATGCCATGACCCGAAGAGGACCAGCATGAATTTCGGCTTTTCCGACGAACACGATGCCATACGCGACACGCTGGCACGAATGCTGAGCGATCACGCCACTCTCGCGGTGGCGCATGACTGTCTTGAGGCTGCCGACGGGTTCGATTCCGCAACCTGGACCGCCTTGGCGGACGGCGGATGGCTGGGCCTTGCAATTGCCGAAGACTACGGGGGGGCGGCGATGGGGGCGATCGAACTGGCCATTGTCGCCGAAGAGATCGGCCGTAGCCTGGCCGCCATACCTTTTGGCCCGGTTCTTGGCCTGGCGATCCCCGCGATTCAGGACTTGGGCACGCAAAGCCAAAGGGAAAATCTGCTTCCCCGGATCGCCGAAGGCCGCATGATCGTTACCGTCGCGCTTGCCGAGGATGGAGGGTCTGCACCGGAACGGGTCTCGGCAAAAGTGCTGCAGGATCGCCTTTCGGGACGGAAATCGCCAGTTTCGTTCGCATCCGATGCGTCATTCGCGATCGTCGCCGCCCTGGACGAAGGCGGCACCGCGCGCCTTTATCTGGCGGATCTTTCGGACCCCTCGGTGTCGATCAGCGCGCTGGATGCGATCGACCGCACCCGTCCGACGTCCGAGATCGTCTTTCACGACACGCCGGTTGAACTGCTTCCCGGGTCCGATCCCGCAGCGATCCGGACTCTTCTGGACGGCGCCGCAGTGTTGGCCGCCTTCGAACAGATCGGCCTGGCCGAGCGGGCGCTTTTCCTGACCAGAGACTATGCCTGCGAGCGGCAGGCGTTCGGACGCCAGATCGGCAGTTTTCAGGCGGTCAAGCACCGGCTCGCGGACATGTTCGCCAAGATCGAGCTGGCACGGTCCAATGCTTTTTTCGGCGCCTGGGCGCTGGCGAGCGGGGATGAACGGCTGTCCGAAGCGGCGGCGGTAGCACGCCTCGCGGCTCTCGATGCAGTGCAATTCACCACTGAGGAATCGGTGCAGCTTCACGGTGGGATCGGGTTCACCTGGGCGGCCGACCCGCATTTGTTTCTGCGGCGAGGATGGCAGTTGAAGGCCGAACTCGGCCTGGCCGATTTGTGGCGCGAGCGGCTGCTTTGCAATCTGGCGGACGGCCAAAGGGCCGCGAACTGACAAGGACAAAGTGCAGATGGATTTCAGCGACAGCCCGGAAGAAGCCGCGTTCCGCGCCAAGGCGCGCGACTGGCTTGATGCCACCGCGACCCGCCGCAATGGAAGCGAAAAGGCCCAGGACCATTTCATGGCCCGCGACGCCGACGAAGTTGCCCGTGCGCGCGACTGGCAGGCACGAAAGGCCGACGCAGGCTGGGCGGGGCTGACATGGCCCCGTGCTTTCGGTGGGCGTGACGCCACTCCGATCGAGCAAGTGATCTGGAATCAAGAGGAAGGGCGCTACGCCGTCCCGCCCAACGTCTTTCTGATCGGGATCGGGCTGGTCGGGCCTACGGTCATGATCCACGGCACCGAAGACCAGAAAACAAGATTCCTGCCCCGGGCTCTCACGGGCGAAGACATCTGGTGCCAACTTTTTTCCGAACCCGCCGCCGGGTCCGATTTGGCCGGTATCCGCACCCGTGCACGCCGCGAAGACGACGAATGGGTGATCTCCGGTCAGAAGGTTTGGACCTCGGGGGCGCATTATTCCACTCACGGCATCCTGCTGGCGCGCACCGATCCACAGGTGCCCAAGCACAAGGGAATGACCATGTTCCTTGTGGACATGTCCGACCCGGCCATCGAAACCCGTCCTATTCGCCAGATTTCGGGCAGCTCCAGTTTCAACGAAGTGTTCATCGACAACCTGCGCGTGCCAGACAGCGCCCGCTTGGGCGGTGTATCCGAAGGGTGGAAAGTGGCGCTGACCACACTCATGAACGAACGGTTCAGTATTTCCGTCGGCCGGGCCAGTGGCGGTGCGCGGGCCGAGGAATTGATTGATCTGGCTACCCGTGTCGAACGGAACGGTCGCCCGGCCATCGAGGACGACGAGGTGCGCGCGCGCATTGCCGATTTCATCGCGCGTCAACGCGGACTGGAATTCACCTCTTACCGGGTCATGACGTCGCTTTCGCGCGGCCAGGCACCGGGTGAAGAGGGCTCGATCGGCAAGCTGTTGCTGGGCAAGCTGCGGCAGGAAATGGGCGCTTTCGGGATGGATCTGGCGGGAACTTCGGCGGGCATATCAGCCAAGGTCGGGGATGACGTGGCGCGCTGGCGAAACGAATACCTGACCGCGCCGGGCAACCGGATCGCGGGGGGATCGGACGAGATCCAGCGCACGATCATTGGCGAACGCATTCTCGGGCTGCCGCCTGAAATACGCGTCGACAAGGATGTCGCGTTTTCAGAGCTTTGATCTGAATGGGCGCCACCCGGGACCAACGACCAACAAGGAGGAGAATATCATGAAGTTCAAGATAACCGGGATCGCTGCCGCATGCCTGGCAATGGCCACCTCGGCTGGCGCGCAAGACATCGATCTGCCTGACGTGATCGCTTGGTCGGCCTATGACACGGGATCGGCCGGTCATGCGCATTCCATAGCCATCGGCAACATGATGCGCAGCAAATACGGATCGACGGTCCGCGTGCTTCCGGGGCGAAACGACGTCTCGCGGATGACGCCGCTCAAAAACGGGACGGTCGATTATTGCCTGTGCGGCATCGCCTCCTATTTCGCTGCCGAAGGGGTTTTCCTTTTTGCTGCGCCTGAATGGGGCCCGCAGCCGATCCGCGCGGTGCTTCAGGCTGTCGGCGACTACGGTCTGGGTGTCGCCGTCGCGGCCGATGCCGGCATCGAGACGATTACGGACCTCAAGGGCAAACGGGTCGGTCGCGCCGTCAGTTCGCCGGCGATCGATGTCAACATGGAGGGGCTGCTGGCCTTTGCGGACCTGACATGGGACGACGTGGAGGCAGTGGAATTCTCGGGCTATGTGAACACGCTCCAGGGCATTCTCGAAGACCGTGTGGATGCCGCCTTTGCACTGACGACGACCACCGTAAACTACCAGATCGAGTCAAGCCCGCGCGGCCTGAAATGGCTTGAAACACCCGCGGACCAGACAGAAGCATGGGAACGCTACACCAGCGTAACGCCCTTCGTGACACCGCATATGGTGTCTGTGGGGCCGGGCATCGACCCTGCCTCCCCACTGCCCATGGCGCAGTACCCCTATCCGATCCTGGTCACTAACTCCGATCAGGATTCCACCGAGGTGCGCAACATCGTAGCCGCGCTTGACGCAGGGTTCGACGATTACAAGGATGCCGCCCCCGGTGCCAATGCGTATGCGATTGATCGCCAGATCCTGTCTTGGGTGATGCCATGGAGCGATGGCAGCGTTGCCTACTTCAAGGAAAAGGGTCTGTGGACACCGGAAGCCCAGGCAAACCAGGACAAATTGGTGGAACGGCAAGAGGTGCTCTTGCGGGCCTGGGGCACATTTGTCGGGGACGCTCCAGAGGGTGAAGAAGAATTTGCCGCTGCATGGATGAAAGCCCGTGCCGACGCACTGGAAGCGGCCGGCCACGAAGTCTTTTTCCGCTGATGCGACACAGCGCGGCGCCCCACAGGCGCCTTGCACAAAGCAACGCAGCACAAAACTGGAATACGGGCATGGCACAGGAAACACAGGAAGCGCCGGCGCAACCGACCGGTATGGGCACCCTGCCCGCGTTTGTTCGCTGGTCGCTCGTCGTCTCGGCGCTGCTTTTGACCGCGGCGTCGGTCAACCATCTGTTCAATCTGGGCTTCTTCATGAACGTCCGGTTGCTTGAAATTCACTACCTCTACGTGATGCTTCTGCTGACGCTGCCACTGGTGTTCCTTGTCTTTCCCTGTTCAAAGTCAGATCCTTACGGATCGACGCGATGGTGGGATTACTTTCTGGCCCTGCTGGCCCTGATCACCTGCGCCTTCTTTGCCTACTACGGGCGCAGCGTGGTGAACAAAGGGTGGGATTTCGCCGCTCCTCTTAATGCCGTGATCGCCAGCTTCGCCTTCTGGTTCCTGCTGCTCGTGGCCGCGCGCCGCACCGGCGGCTGGACGCTGTTCGCGGTAATCCTGGTATTTTCCATCTACCCCATGATCGCCAACTATGCGCCCGGCCCGATCCAGGGCTTCCAGCGCTCGCCCGTCGAAACGGCGATCTTCCACGCGATGAGCGGCGAAAGTGTGCTGGGCATACCGATGCGCAGCTTTGTCAATCTTGTCGTGGGGTTCATGATCTTCGGCGTTGCGATGCAACATACCGGCGCAGGTCCGTTTTTTATCGACATCGCCTTTGCCGCGCTCGGAAATGTCCGGGGCGGGCCGGCCAAGGTAGGAGTTCTGACCAGCGGGCTGACCGGTTCGATGAGCGGCAGCGTGATCACCAATGTGCTGACGACCGGATCAATTACCATTCCAGCGATGAAAAAGGTGGGGTTCAGGCCCACTTATGCGGCGGGGATCGAAGCGGCGGCGTCGACGGGGGCGGTGCTGATGCCCCCTATCATGGGCGCCACGGCCTTTGTCATGGCGACATTCCTGGCGACCGACTACACCAACATCGTTGTGGCGGCGGTGCTTCCTTCGCTGTTCTACTTTTTCGGCCTGTTCGCACAAATCGACGCATACTCGGCGCGCAACGGACTGAAAGGCGTTCCGCGCGCCGACCTTCCCAGGATCGGCAAGGTGCTGCGCGAAGGCTGGTACTTTCTCGCCGTCTTCGGGCTGCTGATCTGGATGTTGCTCTACCTCAAGCGCGAGGCGATCGCTCCATTCTATGCGACCGCGCTGCTTCTTGTCCTGAACCAGCTGCTCTCAAAATCACGCTGGGGGCGAAAGGAGCTGATGAATTTTCTGATCGCCACGGGACAGTTGTTCGTCGAACTTGTTGCCATTCTTGCGGCGGTCGGGCTGATCGTCGGCGGACTGGCGGTGACCGGGATGTCCGGGACGATCTCGAACGATCTGCTGTTCATCGCGGGCGGCAACATCTTTCTGCTTCTGCTGCTGGGGGCTTTGACCAGTTTCATTCTTGGAATGGGCATGACCGTGACCGCCGCCTATGTGATTCTGGCGGTGTCGCTGGCACCCGCCCTGGTCGCCGGCGGGCTCGATCCGATCGGCGTCCATTTATTTATCCTTTACTGGAGCATGCTGAGCTATATCACCCCCCCCGTCGCGCTCGCGGCTTTCGCCGCGGCGGCCATCGCCCAGGCCAAACCCTTTGCGACGGCCTTCGAAGCGATGAAGCTTGGAAGCATCGTCTATATAATTCCCTTCTTCTTCGTCCTTGATCCGGCGTTCATCCTGCAAGCCGGTCCACTCGAAAGCCTGCTTACGGTTCTGCGCGCCGGTCTCGGCATTCTGCTGATCTGCGCCGGTATTCAGGGGTATCTGTTTGGCGTCGGGCGGATCGAAACCGGACTGCCAGGAACAATCGCCCGCGTCCTTCTTGGTATTGCCGGTCTGGCCTTCGCCTTTCCCTCGAACGCGGGTCTGGCGGTTCCGATCCTCGGCGCGGTGGGCGCAGGTGCCGCTATGGCGGCAGTGGCTGTCGCTTTGGTGATGGTCTCGGCCAAGCAGGAGACAGCGTAATATGAGCGCACAAGACGGCAGACCGGACATCCCCGCCCCGTTCAACGCATTGCTCGGCGTGCGCTTCGTCTCGTGGTCCGATGGCAAAGCCGAGCTGCGGTTGGCCATCGGACGCGATCACCTGAACGGCGCTTTTTCGGTGCATGGCGGTGTCTACGCGACCATGCTGGACAACGCGGTCACCTTTTGCGCGGCCTACGCGGGGGATGGCCGCCCAGGTCATCGCTGCCTTACGCTTTCGCTTACCACCAGTTTCGTCGCCCCGGCGACCGAAGGAGACACGCTGACGGCCCGCGCGCGCATTGTCGGGGGCGGACGCAAACTGGTTTTTGTACAGGGCGAGATCTTCAATCAGGACGGGCACCATCTGGCCCATGGCGATGCCGTGATCAAGCGGCTCGCACCACCGTCGTGACCACCTGAGTGAACCGATGGTGAGCGAGACCAAACAAACGAAGGACAAAAGGAGACAGAAATGATCAACCCGATGGCATTGGACAATCAAGTGGTTATCGTCACAGGCGCCGGACAGGGTATCGGCCGCGGTGTGGCGGCGCTGTCGGCAGAGCTGGGCGCCAAGGTCGTGGTGAACGATCTGAACGAGGACGGCGTCAAGGAAACCGCCGAACAGATCGGTGGCAATGCCCGCGCCATCGTGGGGAATGTGGCCGACCCGGACTTTCCCGGGAAGCTCGTGAAATTCGCCTTCGACGAATTCGGCGACATCAACGGGCTTGTGAACAACGCCGGGATCGTGCGCGCCGCGATGATCCACAAGATGGACCGGGCCACCTGGCAACAGGTCATCGACGTGAACCTCACCGGTGTCTTCGCCTGCCTTCAGGCCGTGGGGACCTATTACAAGGACCGGGTCGAAAAAGACCCCGAAAGCGCCGCGCGCCGTGCCATCGTGAATATCTCATCCGATGCCGGGCGTCGCGGCACCATCGGTCAGATCAATTATGGCGCGGCAAAATCCGGGGTTCTGGGCCTGACAATGAGCGCCGCGCGTGAATGGGGCCGTTACCGCATCAACGTCAATTCAGTCTGTTTCGGAATGGTCGAGACACCAATGACTGAGACCATCCGCTCTGAAAAATTCGCCGACAGGTATATGGCGCAGATTCCGATGGGACGGATGAGCACCCCTGAAGAAGTCGCGCAGCCCGTCTGTTTCCTGTTGTCCAACGCGGCATCCTATATCACCGGCCAGCACCTGAGCGTGAACGGTGGCTTCCACATCGGGTTCTGAGATGGCCGGCATTGGACAAGGCCCAGGGCCGGACGCCGTCTTCGCCGCGAAGCTGGCCGAGGGCGTCTTCGAGATTCAGAAATGTGGCGGCTGCGGCACCCATGTATTCCATCCGCGCGTGATCTGTCCGGCCTGCGGCAGCGCGGATCTGGGATGGTTCGCGCCAACCGGGAGGGGCACCGTCTATGCGCGAACGGTCGTGCGCCGAAAACCGGAACGAGGCGGCGATTACAACGTGGTTCTGGTGGACCTGGAGGAAGGGGTACGAATGATGTCGCGCATCGACGGTATCGCGCATGACCAGATTGTCGCCGGGCTGAAAGTAACCGCGTCGATCGGCGAAGGCGCCGAAGGTGACCCCGCCGTGGTTTTCCGGCCAGAAGGAGAAGCAAATTGAGTTTACGGGGAAAAGCCGCCATCGTCGGTGCAGCGCTGGCAGGCTGCGGCGAGGCCCATGGCAAAAGCTCGATGGAGATCACAATCGAGGGGGTGCACGGCGCGCTTGCCGATGCGGGGATCGCACTTGGCGAGGTCGATGCCGTTGCCACCTGCCAGCCGCTGGATATGCTGTCGGGTCTTACACTGGCGCAGGAATTGGGCTTGAACCCCAGGTTCACGATGAACAACCGCATGGGCGGCTCGTCGTTCCTGTCGCACACGCTCTGGGCCGCGATGCTGCTCGAATTGCGGCTCGCTGATACCGTGTTGATCTGCTACGGATCGAACCAGCGCACCGCCTCGGGCAAGCTGATGACTGCGCTTGGCCTGCCGACCTACGAGGCCCCCTACCGACCGTTGTTCCCGCTGTCGTCCTATGCGCTGGCCACAGACCGTCACATGACGCAATTCGGCACAACGCGCGAACAGCTGGCCGACGTGGCGGTGGCGGCCCGGGCCTGGGCCCAAAAGAACCCCGACGCTTTCATGCGCGATCCTCTGACGCGCGAGGATGTCATCGCCTCGCGGCCGGTTTCCGACCCTCTGCGGGTGCGCGACTGCTGCCTTGTGACCGATGGCGGTGGCGCGATTGTGATGCGCCGGGCCGAGACGGCCAAGGATCACCCCAGACCTCCGGTGTATTTGCTGGGCGGCGGCGAGGGCACGACGCACCGCGACATCTCCGAAATGGCGGACCTGACCGTGACCGGCGCTGCGCAATCAGGGCGAACGGCCATGGACATGGCGGGTGTCAAACCCGCGGACATCGACGTGGTCCAGCTCTACGACGCGTTCACCATCAATGTGATCCTTTTTCTAGAAGATCTGGGCTTTTGCAAGAAAGGCGAAGGCGGTGCGTTTGTGGCGAACGGCGGCATCGCGCCTGGCGGCCACCTGCCGGTCAATACCAATGGTGGCGGCCTGTCATGCGTGCATCCCGGGATGTACGGCATCTTCACGCTGGTCGAGGCGGTGCGGCAACTGCGCGGCGATGCTGGCGATCGCCAGATCGGCAGTGCCGAACTGGCCCTGGCCCACGGCAACGGCGGTGTCCTGTCCAGCCAGGTGACGAATATCCTGGGCACCGAAGCCACCCTCTGAACAGACGAAGGAAGCAATGAAGCGGCCCTTCTTGCGAAGGGCCGCTGTGTATTCAGGCCTGAAACGGCTCAGTTCGGGTAGGTTGCGAAGTCGATCTTGGAATAAATCTCCTGACGCAGAAGGTCTGCATAAGGCTGATGATTGTCCCGGATCGGTTGCAGCGGCTCAACCAGACCGTGCCATTTCTCGATCAGCTCGCGATAGGTTGCGATCAGCGGTTCCGGATCTTCGATGCCGCGTTCCTCGCGCGAGATGCGGGCGATCTCTTCAAGATCGGCGGTGCGGAAATCAATGAGATCCTGAAGAAACTCAGGCGACGGCTGGTGTACCTGCAGGCCAAGCCCACCCGCCTCTTTCAGCACGTCGAGATCGTCGGTTTCGTAGTACACCTCGGTCTGCGCCACGGCCTCGGGTATGTTCTTGACGAATTGCTCGCGTTGCTCCGGCGAAAGTGAGATCCAGAATTTCGGGCCGGCGGCAAAGATCGAACCGGAATGATAGGTGCCCAACGGCAACTCCGTCAGGTGCTTGGCAACCTCGATCAGACTGTGCCCCTTGAGCGCACCGACCGGCTGCACCGCAGCGGTGACGACACCGTGGCTCATCGTGTCGTACATCTCGCTCGACGGCACGTTTACCGGCTCTGCCCCAAGGCGTGTCGCCCAGCGGTCCCAGACCGACCCGCCCGTGCGCAGCTTGACCCCTTGCATATCGCTGATTTCGACGATCGGCTTGGTGGTCAGCAATACATAAGGCGCAGTGCTGATCCCGCTCAGCGCCACCATGCCGTTCTTTGCGAACTCGTCCTTGCACGGCTGGCAGTGCAGCATCACGAATTCGCTGGTCGCGCCGGCCATGGCATAGTGGTCCTCGCCCAAAAGAGCGAGATCGGCGACGAGCTGCGCATAGGGCATTTCCGACCTGAAATAGGTCAACGCCAGCAGACCTACATCGGCGACGCCGTCGCGCAGGCCGGACAGTGTTGGCTTGGGGCCAAGCAAGGCGCCGCCGGCAAACAGCTTGAAGTCGAAGGCATCCGGAAATTCAGATTCGGTCATTTCGGCAAAGGCGGCATGGCCACGCGATGTCGCGTGATTGGGTGACGTCCAGTTGGATATAGTCACCCGCTTTTCGGCCAGGGCCGGTGTCGCCGCTAGAACGGTCGTCGCCGCCAGCGCGGCAAACGCATTGGTCAGTTTCATGTGGTCTCCTCCTCTTTTTCAAGACCCCGCTATTGCGCGGGGTTCGTCACGGCCGGGATGGCCAAATCAGTTGCCGAGCTCTGGCAGGAACATGATCAGTTCGGGAAAGGCGACCATGATGATCAGGACCACCACATCCGCAGCCAAAAACCACAAAACACCCTTGAAAATCAGTGAAATCGGGACCGCATCACCGACGATGCCCTTGATCACGAACACGTTCAGCCCCACCGGTGGGGTGATCAGAGCCATCTCGACCAGCTTGGTTGCAAGCACGCCCAGCCAGATCAGGCTGATATGGTTCGCCTCGTAGATCGGCAGAAGGATCGGCAGCGTCAGCAGCAGGATGCCCAGCGGATCGAGGATCATGCCCAGCAGACAAAAGATCACGGCCGTGCCGAAAACCAGCATCACATAGCTGGCCCCCATATCAATCACCAGGTCGGTCATCGCTTCGGGGATACCGCTGATCGCCAGAAACCTCGAAAACAGGTTGGCACCGACCGCGATGATGAAGATCGCCGCAGTCATTTTTGCAGTGTCCATCAGCGCGATCCTGGAAACTTTCCAGTTCAGGGTGCCGCGCGCCGCCGCAATCACGAAGGACAACGCCGCCCCGACAGCCCCGGCCTGCGTGGGTGTGAATATCCCGGTGAACAGACCGCCGAAAACGCCCACCACCAGCAAGATCACGGGCCATGTCTCGCTCAGGGCCTCCAGCCGTTCGGACCATGTCGCGCTTTCGTCGAGCGACGGCGCGAGCGCGGGATTGATCCACACACGAACGATGATCACGGCCCAGTACCCCAGCATCGTCAGTACGCCCGGCACGATCGCGGCCAGAAACAGCTTGCTGATCGCGACCTCGGCAAAAATACCGTAGATGATCAGAAGGATGCTCGGCGGGATGAGCGACCCCATGGTGCCGGCTGCGGCAACCACGGCGGTACTCAGCCCGGGATCGTAGTCGCGCTTCAGCATTTCCGGCACCGCGATCCGGCCCATTGCCGCGGCGCAGGCCAGGCTGGAGCCGGCCGCCGCCGAAAACAGCGCCGCGCCGCCCACGCTGGCGACCGCCAGCCCGCCCGGCAGGAATGACAGCCAGACCCGGGCGGCCTTGAAGATCCCGCGCGTGATGTCGGTCTGGTAACAGACGTATCCCATCAACAGGAACATCGGGATCGAACTGAGGGTCCAGTGCGCGGCAAAATCATAGGGCACCGCCGTCAGCAGGCCGAAAGCCGCGCCGCTTCCCAGCATCGCCCAGAACCCGAAGAAGGACACGATACCCAGCGCGACCGCGATCGGAACGCGCAGCAAGACCAGCAGGATGACAGAAACGATGCCGCAAAGGCCGATCTGGAAAAAGCTCACCGTTCCACTCCTATTCGTACATGTCGTGATTGGGGCCGGCCATGCCAGCGTCGGTGAAAGGCCTCTGGATCAGCTTGGCCAGCAAGAGCAGAACCATCAGCCCCGCACCAAGAGGCAGACAGAAGCGACCGGGCCAGACGGTCACCGCCGCCATGCCCATGGATTGCTCGCCGATGAGGTATTTTTCGACGGCATCGATCCAGGTCTGCCAGGTGAGCAGCCCGTAGAACACCGCAGACAGCGCCAGAGCCAGCATGTCGAGAGCGGTCCTCGCCCCCGTCGGGAGCAGATCGTGGATCAGGTCGACCTTGATGTGCTCGTTGGTGTATTCGACGAAGGGAAGCGGCAGAAAGACCAGCCCGACCATGTAATAATACGACACGTAATCCACCGTGCCCGGCAGGGGCTCGGCGATGAACTGGCTCAGGATGACATCGAGCGTGACGTGGACCATCATCAGGGCCGCCAGGGCAGTCGCAATATAGGTGATAATCCGCGACACCCTGCCAAGTCGTGCAATGACTGTTTCCATCACTATCTCTTCCCTGTCGTAAAAAGGGCCAATCCGCTTGGTCATACGCCACGGAAAACCGGTTTTCTCTTGCTCAGAAAGGCGTCGATGCCTTCGGCGTGATCCGCGCTCTTGATGATTTGCCCCTGAATGATGGCTTCTGTTTCAAGAAAGCTCTCCAGAGACGGTTGCATCGCGGCGCGCATCAGCCGCTTGGTACCGGCCAGGGCAAAGGTTGGCCCCGCGGCCAGGTCTGTCGCATAGTCCAGGGCCGCCCGGTCGAGGGCATCATCGGGATGAACCTGGCTTGCCAATCCCAGGCTCAGGGCTTCATCCGCCGGCACCATCCGCGCTGAGAAGGCAAGGTCCGTCGCACGTTGCCGACCGATCAGATTCTGAAGGAAAAACGCCGCGCCGCCATCGGGGGCCAGCCCGATCTTGCGAAAAACCTGACCGAATCTTGCCGTCTCGGAGAGCAGGATAACGTCGCAGGCGAGCGCCATGCTCAGACCGATCCCGACCGCCGGACCGCGCACCGCGGCAACCACAGGCTTCTCGCAATTGAATATGGAAAGGATCATCTGGTGCGCCCTGTACAAGCGCGCCCGATCACCCCAGACATCGTCCTTGCCCATGGTCGAAATATCCGCACCCGCACAAAAAGCGCGGCCCTCGGCCCGCAGTAATACGGCGCGAATCCGCGGGTCAGTTTGGATATCGCGAAACGCGTCCAGGAGTTCGACGCGCATGTCGAGGGTCAGCGCATTCAGCTTGTCGGGCCGGTTCAACGACACGACGGCCAGACCTTCTGAGTGTTCCACAGTGATATCGCTTGTCATGACCACCCCTCCCTTTGGCGAAGATTCGTCAGTCAGTGAACAGCGCCCGAGCAATCCCGTTCTTATGTATCTGGGTCGTTCCCCCGGTGATCGTCAGCATCCGCACATCCCTCACCATCCGCTCCAACGGAAGCGAACCGAAATAGCCGTAGCCACCGAACATCTGCATGGCGTCATGGGTGACGCGCTGTGCCATTTCGGTGGCCTGAACCTTGGCGATCGAAGACAATGTTGGATCGGGCTGGCCGCGGTCGATCAGCGACAGCGCCGTATAACACAACGACCGCGCGGCCTCGATCTGCACCTTCATGTCCGACATCATCCATTGCAGCCCCTGCATCTCGGACAGCGCCTTGCCGAATTGCCGGCGGGTCTTCATGTAGTCGCGTGCAAGGTCGAACGCCCCCTCGGCGACACCAAGCGCCAGTATCCCCATGCCGACGCGCGTGGCGTTATAGACACCCAGCGGGCGGACAAAGCCGCTGGAGTTGCCGGCCAGCCCTTCGGTCACGACGTTTTCGGACGGCACCCGCACATCGTCGAAATGGATCTCGCATTCGTTGCAGCCGCGCGCGCCCATCTTCTGTTCAAGAATATGGACCGAAACGCCGGGGCTTTTGCGGTGCACCAAAACGGTTCCGATGCCTCGCGCGCCTTTGCTTTCGCAGAACCGAGCATAGACCAGAAGGTAATCGGCCCTGTCGCCGAAAGTGGTAAAGATCTTGCCGCCGTTCAGCACAAACCCGTCCCCGTCCGGGCGCAGCGATGTCGTCACCGCGGTGGCGTCCGACCCGGCCTCGGGCTCGGACCAGGAGATCGCGCATTCGATCTCGCCCGCGGCGAAGCGGGGCAGGAAAGCCTGCTTCAACGCCTCGCTGCCGCAGGTGGCGATGATCCGGGGCGAGACGTTCTGATCGTGAACGATCAGCGCGGTATTGAAATCCACCTTGGCCAGTTCTTCGATCACGAGATAGCAATCCACCAGCGGCGTACCGCCACCGCCGTATTCTTCGGGAATGGTCATGCCCAGATAGCCAAGCGCGCCCAGGCGATGGTGGTTTTCCTCGGGGTAGATGCCGTCGCGGTCCCAGCGTGCGGCGCGGTCCCGGAATTCCCCGAGCGCCAGTTTGCGCGCGGCATCCTTGAGAGCGACCTGTTCTGTCGTTAGCAACGAGGGATGCATCCGCCCTACCCCCGCCGCTGGTCGAAGCTGTGGCCGTAGACCATGGCGGCGATCGTATTGCGCAGGATTTCGACGGTGCCACCGCCAAGCGCGAAGCCGCGCGCGTCACGCACCATACGTTCCAGCGGGTATTCGCGCGTGTAACCATTGTGACCGTGGATCTGCAGCGCTTCGTTCGTGACCCTCTGCGCCATTTCGTTGGCGTAAAGCTTGGCCATGGTCGCATCCATCGGATCGGGAAAGCCGTTCGGCGCGGGGTTGGTCGCGGCCCGATAGACCATCAGACGCGCAGCATGGATCTGTGTGGCCATGTCGGCGATTTTCCATTGCAGGCCCTGGAATTCCTTGATCGGGCGCCCGAACTGATGGCGAATCTCGGAATACGACTTTGCAGCATCGAAAGCGCCCTGCGCCAGCCCCACGCACATCGCTGCGTTGCCCACCCGCTCGGGTCCGAAACTGCTCATCAACAGCGCGAAGGAGCGCGAGCTTTCCGGGTCCCCTTCGACCAGCACATCCTCGGGACCGGCCTTGTAGTTTTCAAGGATAATCTCGGCCTCGGTCAGCCCCCGGCCACCCATCTTCAGCGATATGTGGCCGATCCGCGCGCCCGGCTTCTTCAGATCGACGACAAAGGCACCAATCCCCTTCGCCCCGCTGGCCTTGCCGAAACGGCAGAAGACCAGCGCATAATCGGCCACATGGGCGCCCGTGGACCAGCATTTGTTGCCATTCAGCACCCATCCGTCGCCGTCCCTTGTGGCCGTGGTGCGCAGGTCTGTCACCGCCGACCCCGCCTCTGGCTCGCTGATGGCGATTGCGATGAATTTCTTGCCGGCCACCATGTCTGGCAGGAACCGCTTTTTCTGCTCGTCGCTGCCCAGAACGCTGATTGCCCGGGATGGGCCGTTCAGGTAGAGTTGCGAGACCAGCGCCGTGTTGAAACAGACCCGCGCCATTTCTTCCAGAAACACCGTGCCCTGGATCACTGGCGCGCCGGAGCCGCCGTATTCTTCAGGGATGAACATTCCCAGATAGCCAAGTTCGGCCAGCTTGTCGCGGTTCGCGGCTGGAAACTCTTCGGCTTCGTCCCAATGGGCGGCCCTGGGAGCAAACTCGCGCTCAGCCAGCTTGCGTGCCTCGTTGCGAAAATCCTCCAATTCCGGATCGAGCTTGAACATGTCAGTAGGTGTCCTTTGATTGAGCAGAGGGCAGGTCCTGTTCCAGCGCGGCCAGGATGCGCGCCGTATCGGCGCCTACGGTTGGTGCGGGGATAGGGGCGACCTGTGGGTGAGCCGCGAAACGCATCGGCAGCCCTGGAACAGGGACCGTGCCCAGGTCTGGATGCGGAAGGTCATGGATCATGCCGCGGGCGCGCATGTCATCGTCCGACACCACCTCAGCGAGCGTGCGCACCGGGGCGCCCGGCACATGTGCGCTGCTCAGGGCCGCGAAAATCTCGGCGCGGGTCTGACTTGAGGTCCACGCCGTCACCCAGCCATCGACTTGGGCACGCCGCGCGCAGCGCGCGGGTCCCGCGGCCAGTTCGGGATCTTCGGCCAGATCAGGGCGACCCATGGCCCGGGTCAGCTGCTGCCAGTGGCGATCATTCAGGCACATGATGGCCACCTGCCCGTCGCGCGCCGGAAACAGGTCGTAGGGTGCGACCTTGAGCACGGCCTGACTGTTGCCGGCCCGGTCGGCGAACCCGTCAGGCGCCAGCAGATAGCTTGCGATATTCGACGCCAGCGCGTGGTGCGTGACGTCCTGCATCGCGATCTGGACAAAGTCCCCGCGCCCTGTCGCGCCGCGCGCATGCAACGCCGCCATAATGCCACCAAAAAGGTGGATACCGCCCAGAAAATCGGTGATCGCTGCGCCGCATTTCACCGGCGGACCATCGGGAAACCCGGTCACCGACATCAGCCCGGTCAGGGCCTGAATAGGAAAATCCATCGCCGGCGCATCGCGATAGACGGAATCGGCCGCGTAACCCTTTCCTGACCCCATGACCAGGCGCGGATTGCGGGCACAGAGTGTTTCCCACCCCAGCCCCAGTTTCTCCATCGTACCGGGACGGAAATTCTCGATTAGAACATCGGCCGAATCTGCCAGCGCCAGCAGGGCGCTGCGCCCGCCCTCGGACCCCAGATCAAGCGTCACGCTCTGTTTGCTGGAATTGAGCATCATCGCTGCGGGGTTCTCGCGCCCGCCCGCGATGCCGCGGATACTGTCGCCGCCGGGCGGCTCGACCTTGATGACCTCGGCCCCCATGAGCGCGAACATCAGACCGCAATAGGGCCCAAGGTAGACCTGCCCGAGGTCGATCACCCGAAGACCGGCCAGCGGGCCACAATCGGGCGCCGCGTTCATGATCCGACAAAGCCCGGCGGGCGCTTTTCCTTGAAAGAGGCGACCGCCTCGCGGTGATCTGCGGTCTGCATGATATGGGCTTCGGCGGTTGCCTCGATCTCGAGATAGGTCGCGAAATCGCAATCCATGCCACGGTTCAGCATCGACTTGCCCAGCCCAAAGGCTCGGGTCGGCCCTTCGGCCAGACGCACGGCCAGCGCATCGGCCTCTGCGTCGAGCGCGTCTTCTTCGTGGATTGCGTGGACGATCCCAAGGTCGTGCGCCTCTTGGGCATCGATCACCTGGGCCGTCAGGAACATCGCCTTCGCCCGCTGC
Organism: Phaeobacter sp. 22II1-1F12B; assembly: GCF_002210165.1. GTDB lineage: Bacteria > Pseudomonadota > Alphaproteobacteria > Rhodobacterales > Rhodobacteraceae > Heliomarina. The sequence continues at coordinate 125,759 of NZ_AQQP01000013.1, forward strand.
GTCCCGACCGTCCGCGCCAGCAAGTAAAGCCCGCCACCGTCGGGCACGATCGCCACGCGCGCATAGGCCTGGCAAAAGCGGGCCGAGGGCGCGGCCAGGATCACGTCAGCCAGAAGCGCAATGTTGAACCCCACGCCAAAGGCCGGCCCGGCAACCGCCGCGACGACCGGCTTTTCAAGATCATATAGCATCCGGGTTACGCGGTGCTGTTGTTTCATGCGGTCCCGCATGGCCACAGGCGAAGAACCGGCGAAGGTGCTGATATCGCCTCCGGCGCAAAACGCGCCCCCGGCACCCGTGATCAACAGCGCGCGCACGCGGTCATCGTCGCGCACCTGGGTGACGATGCGTTCCATCTCTTTGCGTGCGTCTTGATCAAGGGCATTCTTCTTCTCGGGAAAATCGAAAGTCATCCGACCAACGCTTTCCGAGCGGCTGTAGAGCAATGGCACCGCTTCCTCCTCCCAGGAATGGGCTAGCATGGAACACGATAGGAGTGGCATTGAGCGACGGGCAATAGTCCGGTGCGGAAAATCAGACATGTGTAAAATTCACCCGTTCTGTGTATTTCCTTGCGGTCTGCTGGCACGTTTTTTCGGCTTCCCTTCCCATGCGCGCCCGTCACGGCTACGGGCCTCGGCACCCCCTGTTGAAACAGCAAAGAAGAAATAGACAATGTACTCCGACACCCCTCTCGGCCGCTTGCGCCTGCCTGTGATCTGCTCGCCCATGTTCCTGGTGTCCGGGCCGGATCTTGTCGTCGCCCAGTGCAAAGCCGGCGTCATCGGCAGCTTTCCGGCGCTGAACGCACGCGAGTCCGAAGGTGAACCGCCGCTGCTTGAAGCCTGGCTCAAGCGCATCACTGAAGAGCTTGACGCGCACAATCAGGCCAATCCCGATCGGCCCGCCGCGCCATTCGCGGTCAACCAGATCGTCCATCGATCGAATGATCGGATTGAGCGGGACGTCGAAATATGTGCGCGCTGGAAAGTGCCTGTCTGGATCACATCAATGGGCGCACGGGAAGACGTCAACCAGGCGGCACATGAGTGCGGCGGCACTGTACTGCACGATGTAATCAACAACAAATACGCCAGGAAAGCGATCGACAAGGGCGCCGACGGCCTGATCGCGGTCTGCGCCGGCGCTGGCGGCCACGCCGGGGCCTTGTCACCCTTTGCGCTGGTTCAGGAAATCCGGGAATGGTTCGATGGTCCGCTTGCCCTGTCCGGGTCCATCGCGACCGGGCGCTCAATTCTGGCGGCGCAGGCCATGGGTGCGGATTTTGGGTATATCGGATCCCCCTTCATTGCCATGACCGAGGCGGTCGCGTCGGAGGAGTACAAGCAAATGATCGTCGAAGGCGGGGCCGATGATATTGTCTATACCGACTATTTCAGCGGCGTGCATGCCAACTATCTGAAACCGTCGGTGCGGGCGGTCGGTCTCGATCCGGACAACCTGGCCGGGATCGGCAACAAACTCGATCTGGCCACCGGCGACATTCGCCCCAAGGCCTGGCGTGACATCTGGGGCAGCGGTCAGGGGATCGGAGCGGTGAAAGAGGTGATGACCACGGCGGACTACGTCGACCGTCTCGACCGGGAATACCAGGTCGCCAAAGATGCGCTCTGTTCCTGACGAAAGAGGGCGGCCGGTTGCCCGGCCGCCCATCTGTTTCTGCGGTTGTCGCGAATGATCGAGACCCGATCTTAGCGGTCCTTTTGGTTGACGATCAGTTCTGCATTTTCGGGTAGTTCCGAAACAATGTTCACTTCGTCGACACGAATTCGTGTATGCAGTTTGAAGTTTTTGGCGGCGGCTGCTTCCGCAGCAGAAGCGTCGGCACCGTCTTCCAGCACAAGCGAGAGGCGGATCATGTCGCGATCGTTCTCGCGCGTTACCACGGCCTGCGCGGCCTTTGCGCCCGGCGTGCCGATGACAACTTCTTCAACCACGCGCGGATAAACGAAAATCTCGCGCACTTTGACCGCTGCCCCGACCCGTCCCTGCAATGCTGAAATCCGGCTGACGGTGCCATCCGCGTTGCTTTCCAGGGCAAAGGCGCTGTCGCCGGTGCCGAACCGGATCATCGGCCAGGTGGCATCGCGCGCGGTCACGACAACCTCGCCCGGTTCGCCATGGGCGACCTGTTCGCCGCTGACCGGATCGCAGATCTGCACCACGCGGTCGGGATGAACCAGATAGCCTTCGCCGCCATCCTCATAGGCGACAAGGCCTAGATCGGCGGTGGCATAGGCGGCCCAGGTGGACACGCCGTATTCGGCCTCGATCCGGCGGCGCTTGGCCATCCAGTCGCCCATCTCACCGCCGAGGAAGGCTGTCTTCACCTTCCATGCGTCGCGGCCATAGGTTTCGATCACCTTGTCCGCCAGCGTCAGGAAAAACGCGGTCGAGGCGCAGATCGAAGTCACGCCGGTTTCGACGATGATCTGCGCCTGAAGCTCGGTATTGCCCACGCCGCCGGGAATCACCGTGGCACCTGCGGCCTGTGCCGCTTCGTCGAACAGCAAGCCTGCGGGCACAAGATGATACATCCAGGTGTTCAGGATGATATCCCCCGGCCCCACGCCTGCCGCCTTGAAAAGCAGGTCCAGGCCATGACCTCCCTCGCCCGAAAGGGCCGGCTCGAAAATTGGGCCAGGGGACACGTAGATCCGTCCAATATCCTTCAGATCCGAGGCAAGGAATCCGCCGAAAGGCGGGTTCTCGCGCTGGATCTTCAGAAGCTCTTCTTTTTTCATCACTGGAAGACGCGAGAGGTCCGCCACCGATGTGACAGCTGCCGGATCGAATCCGGCAGCCGTAAATCGCGATTTCAGGCCAGGAGCTTTTTCGGCCGCAGCGGCATAGGCTTGAGCTATATCTTTGTAGATATCATCAGACATTTCCATGCCTCCTCGTCCAATCTGGTGTTAAAGCGGGCAGTCCTTACGGAAGTTCGGCGCGCGCTTCTCGCGGTGCGACAACACACCTTCCTTGACGTCCTCGCTCATGAAGCCAAGCATCTCCAGCGCGGTCGACGCATCAAAGATCGGCCCGGCCTGGCGCAGCCAGTTGTTCAGCGAATACTTGGTCCAGCGAATCGCGCTTTGCGAGCCGTTGGCCAGTTCGACGGCTGTATCCAGCGCGATCTGCTGCAGCTCGTCATCCTCGACGCACATTGATACCAGACCGATACGCTCGGCCTCTTCGCCCGACACCGGCTTGCAGGTCATCAGATAGTATTTCGCCTTGGCCATCGAGGTCAGCAGCGGCCAGATAATCGCCGCGACGTCACCGGCGGCAACACCAAGGCGGGGATGACCATCGACAATCTTGGCCTTCTTTCCGGCGATCGAGATGTCGGCCAGGATGGCAACCACAAGGCCTGCGCCGGCCGCAGGGCCATTGATCGCGGAAATGATCGGCTTGTTGCAGTTGATGATGTTATAGACGAGATCCTTGGCTTCTTTCCACGTCTTCATGATCTCGTGCGAATTGCCAATCATGTTTTCGATCAGGCTGAAATCACCCCCGGCGGAAAATGCCTTGCCCGCACCGGTCACGATGACCGAATTGATGTCTGGGTCACGGTCGATATCGATCCACATGTCCGTCATCTGGGTGTGGGTTTCGGCATCGACCGAGTTGAATGTCTCGGGCCGGTCGAACGTGATGCGCAGGACGCGATCCGCCGGGTAGTCAAATTTCAGTTTATCGTATTTTGCATAACGATCCGACATGGTTCTATTTCCTCCGTGGGGTATTGAGTCAGCCAGGCAGTCCCAGGACGGCCTTGGACAGGATGTTTCTTTGGATTTCGTTCGATCCACCGTAGATCGTGGTAGGTCTGGCCTTGTAGAAACTCGCCAGAACATCGACACTTACGTTGCCGACCTGAAGCGGCCCGATGGAGCCGCCATCGGGACCGGCTGCTTCGATCATCAGCTCGGTGATGCGCTGGAAGCATTCAGTCACCCAAATCTTCAGCATGGACACATCCGCACCGAGCGTCTCGCCACGTTTGAGCTGATCTGCAAAACGGGCATAAAGCGCGGCATGATCTTCCACATCCAGTGCCGCCTGGGCAAAGCGGTCACGGAACACCGGATCGTCAAACGCGCCACGGCCACGGGCAAAGCTTTCAAGCTGTCCCAGAGCGTTCTGGGCCAGACTTGGCGAACCGATGAAAATGCGTTCGAAGCTCAAGAGAGCCTTGGCCATCGTCCAACCCTTGTTCAGCTCGCCCACGAGGTTCTCGCGGGGCGTCCGTGCATTGTCAAAGAAGACCTCGCAAAACTCGGTCTCGCCCGACAGGGTCGTGATGGTGCGCACCTCGACTCCGGGTTGATCCATCGGAGCGAGCAGGAAACTGATGCCCTGCTGTTTCTTCGGCGCATCGGGATCGGTGCGCACCAGCATGAAAATATGCGTGGCGTCATGCGCCATCGTGGTCCAGATCTTCTGTCCGTTGATGACAAAGTCGTCGCCGTCAATCTCTGCGCGTGTGCGTAGGTTCGCCAGATCGGACCCGGCGCCGGGTTCCGAATAGCCCTGACACCAGATATCTTCGCAACTCAGGATACGCGGCAGCCAGTAATCTTTTTGTTCCTGGGTGCCGAATTTGATGATCAGCGGCCCGACCATCTGCACGCCCATGTCGCGGCCGCGATTGACGCCCCAGCGCTGCTGCTCTTCGTAAAAGATCAGCAACTTGGCGGCGTTCAGCCCCATACCGCCGAATTCAGCGGGCCAGGCTGGCGCGACCCAGCCCTTGGCGTGAAGCTTGCGGTGCCAATGTTCGATCTCGGCGAACTTCGGTCGGTGCGGCAGGTGACGCAGCTCCTCGGGATATTCCGCCTCGAAGAACTGGCGCACTTCTTTGCGGAACTCTGCATCGGTCATAGCGCTCCAGTCGGTCATTGTGCTGCCCCCTCTGCTTCGCGTGCCTCGAACCATATCCGCCTGTGATAGGCATCGTCGCCCAACCAGGCCGACAGCACCAGCGCCCGGTTCAGGTAGAGCCCGATATCGAACTCATCCGTGTACCCGACGGCCCCGTGCAGCTGGATGGCGTCGCGGGTGATTTTCTTGGCGGCCGTGACGGCGCGCGCTTTGGCGCGGCTGGCAATCGGGGCCCGAACCTTCGGATCGGTTTCGCTGTCCATCTGCGCAAGCGCCTCCCGCACTCCGGCCTGCGCGACCTCGCACATCACGTTGAGGTCGACGGCACGGTGCTGGATGACCTGGAATGATCCGATCGGCTTGTCGAACTGCTCCCGCGTCTTGATGTAGTCGAGCGTGATCTCGAAGGCGCGCTCGCTCAGGCCGACAAGCTCGGCCGCGGCAAGCGCCGTTGCATCGGCGACAGCCTCGGCCAGTGCAGTGAGAACCGCACCGCTGCTGGCCAATTCCGCGGCCGGAGTTCCCGAAAACGAAAGCTCGCCCAGAGAGCTGCCATCCGCCTGCGTCTGCTTGTCGATGACAAGCCCCTGCGCGTCTGCCTCAGCCAGAACCAGAACCGGACCATCATCCTGTTCGGCCACGACAAGGAACCCGTGCGAACCGATCGCACCGACGACCCAGGCCTTGCCACCGGTCAGCTTTCCGTCCGCGTATCGGCAGGTCGCATCGGCAGGCGCCCCGTCGGGGCCGCGTTCCTGCCAGGCAACCGCCAATGAAATTTCGCCGCCGATGAGCTGTGCCATCTTCGGATGATCCGGACAAAGGCGGCGCAGAAGGCCGAGGCTCAGACCGATCGTCGACACGACCGGTTCCGGGGCAATCACACGGCCGACTTCCTCGGCGATGACACCCCCGGCGGCTAGGCCCATGCCAAGCCCGCCCTGATCTTCGGGCACCGCCACGCCGAAAACACCGGCCTCGGCGAGTTCCCGGACCATCTCCGCATCGAAACCGCCCCTGGCATCACGAAGTTTTCGGGCTCTGTCACTTCCGCCCGCCCGTTCAAACAACGTGCGCGCGCTCTCGCGCAACAGGCGAAGGTCTTCTTGTTCGCTGGAAAGGATATCAGTTTGTGTCATTTTGTTTTCGCTGGATCATCACGGGGGTGTCGGTCGAAAAAACGACCTCGCCCTCGGGGTTTTTGGCGCTGAGCGTATAGTGCAAAACACCTCTGTCGGGCTTGCTTTTTGACGGTGTGACCGAGTTGACCGTCAGTTCGACATCAAGGGGTTCGTTCGGGTGCACAGGCCGCAGCCAGCGCAAATTGTCAAAGCCCATGCCGCCGATATTGGCAACATCGACCATCATCTCGGTCATGACCGGCTTGAACACCTCAAGCATGGTCTGAAAGCCCGAGGCGATCAGGCTGCCATGTATGGCGGTTGCATAGTCTTCATCGGTGTGCAGCCGCTGCGGATCCCATTCCTTGGCAAAGGCCTTTATTGAATCCGCGCTCATCGGAGCGCTGCGAAAGCGATAGACTTGGCCCGGCGAGAAGTCTTCCAGATACCTCAAGAGGCACCCTCCTTTGCGAAACCGTCATCGTATCCGCTCGCATCCTTGGATATCCGGATGCGGTTGAATTCTTCCAGCTTCGGATAGGTTTCCTTGAACGCCACCAGGAACTCACCCATCGGCGCGTCGAAATAGAGACCACGGTCGTTCACATATTCCATGTGCCGGTGATTCTGTTCGTCGAACTCATGAAAGAGCGCGTCGTGATAGCCGTCGAAGACCAGGGGTTTGACCCCGAATCTTTCACACAGTTCCATGTTGAATGCAGGTGTCACCTTGTAGGCCTCATTCCCCAACCACAGCTGAACATAGCCGTGGTAGATAAAGAGATCGGTCCCCATCAACTCCTGCAACTTGGGTGTATTCAGGTGGTTGCGCACATCCGCGAACCCCAGAGCGGCGGGGATACCCACAGCACGCAAACAAGCCGCCAGAAGAATTGCCTTGGGAACGCAAAACGCCGCTTCCGCCCCAGCGATACGGCTGGCACGGTAAGAGTCCTCATCCAGCGCAAAACAATAGGGATCATAGCGAATATCGTCGCGCACCGCTTCGAACAGGCGGATCGCCTTGTCGCGATTGGTTGCGCCCACAGGGAGATCACGCAAAGCCGATGTCACGAAACCCTGCACTTCCAAGCTATCGCTTTCCACAAAGCGCGATGGCATGACATAACGCTCAGCTTCAGTCGGCAGGTCATCGTCAGACTTGTCCATTGGTCCCTCCTTTTTTCTAACAAATGTTAGATTACCGATTCAAAACCTGCCCGTCAACGGGATTTACTCTGTCTTTGGTTGGTCCACGCCATAACGCGTATTGTCTTCGCCCAGAGTGGCTGCAACTCCGACCGAATTTCCGGAAGAACGGAACTCCGGCGCAATTGGCAGCGGCAAAGCAGGCGCGTCCCGGCCGGAGATTTTTACTGTCCGCCCGAACACGTCACGCGCTTTGAAATGCGGGTCATGTGCCGCCTCGGCGGGCGTTTTCACGACCGAACAGCAGCAATCTGCCGCTGCCAGCAAAGGCTCCCAATGGGTCGAGGGATGTTCCCTCAGACGACGTGCAACCTCCGCGGCACAGGCATTTGGATCGGACCAGTCATCGCGAAGGGCCACCGGCAAACCAATGACATCGCAGAACAACTGCCAAAACTTTTCTTCCAACGCGCCGACGGCGATCTGACGCCCATCCGCAGCCGAATAAAGCCGATACCGGGCCAGGCCACCCGTCAGACGGCTGCCACCGCTTTCGATGTTCTGCCCGGCAATCACACCTTCGGCATGGGCCCAATAGGCAAAGGCGAACGCCCCCTCGGCCATTGCGATATCCAGATGCGTCCCCTGCCCGCTTGCCTGGCGCGCAATCAGGGCCAGCAGGATATTCATCACCGCAGGATAGGTTCCGCCTCCGATATCGGCGACCAGCCCGAACGGGGCCGTTGGCTGGTCATCCGGTCCGCGACTGAGCGACAGGATACCCGCATCACCGACGTAGTTGAGATCGTGGCCGGCGGCGCTGGCCTTTGGTCCGGTCTGGCCATAGCCGGTGATCGAACAATAGATGAGACCGGGATTGATCTTTCGCACCGCTTCATAACCAAGCCCCAGCCGGTCCATCACGCCGGGACGGAACTGCTCTACCAGAACATCGGCCCTCTCGATCAAGGGGCGCAGACGTTCCACTGCGCCCCTTGACTTGAGGTCGATGGCCACCGATCGCTTGCCGTGGTTCAACACGGCAAATCCGATGCTCTCTCCGTCGATCTTGGGCTCGGTTTGGCGCGCGTCCTCGCCGACTCCGGGACGCTCGAACTTGATCACTTCGGCGCCAGCCTCGGACAGCATGAGCGTCGCCATCGGACCGGGAAGAAGTGTGCTGAAATCCAGCACCAGGATATCCTTGAGCGGTTGAGCCATCTTCACTGCCTCAGGCGAAGCGCGCCGCGCCGTTGTTCAGAACAACCACGTCGCGTGCCGGAATAGATGCTCGAAACCGGGCCTCGCCGTCCTCTTCCCAGATTTCGAACCGCACGGTTTCGCCGGGATAGACCGGAGCTGAGAACCGAACATCCAGACCGACAAGCCGGGCAGAATCATAGTCAAGCAACGTCTTTAGAATCGCCCGGGCCGCCAGCCCATAGGTCGCCAGACCATGCAGGATCGGGCGGTCGAACCCGACAGAACGGGCCACATCCGGGTCAGCGTGAAGCGGATTGAAATCACCGCTGAGACGATAAATAAGGGCTTGGCGCGGCAGGGTATCGATATCACATATATGATCAGGCGCCCGATCAGGCAGCACTGCGGGTGCCGGACCCGCCTGGTTTTCACCGCCAAACCCCCCATCACCGCGACAGAAAGCCGACATCGCCACGCGCGCTAGTTTTTCGCCGCTGTCCGCGTCGATAATATCGCGGCTTTGGTAAATGACGGCTCCCTTGCCCTCGCCCTTGTCGGCGATGAAGTCGATCTTGCTACGGCCGACAAGCCGGGCATGTGTCGGCAGCGGCTTGTAGATGTCGAGCCACTGTTCGCCGTGCAGCACTTTCTGCCAGTTTACGCCGGTCTTGGGATCGCGCAGCCAGAAGCCGGGATACCCCAAAATAACCGCCATCGAGGGAACTGCCTTCAGCCCGTCTTCATAGACATAGGCCAGCTCCTTTTTGTCGGTCGGATCCTCACCGAACCCAAGGCCGAGTGCATACAGGATGGTATCCCGCTCGGTTAGCGTCTGTTCGATTTCCTCAAAGTCCCAGTTCGACAGTGCATCGAAATCCAATGGCATTTGCTTTCCTCCCTTAGTTGCCGTCAGAGCGTGTTTTGAGATCCAAGTATGGCCGTGACCTGACTGGACAGCACACCGCCGTTGCCATGCGCCAGCGCCAGATCAATATCCTTCAACTGAATGCCTGGCGCGTCGCCACGGATCTGGCGGGCAGCCTCGATCACTGTGAAGATGCCGTACATCCCGGGGTGCACACAGGACAGGCCGCCGCCATTCGTGTTCACCGGCAAGACGCCGCCAGGCGCGATGCGTCCGCCCTCGACAAAGGCCCCTCCCTCGCCCTTGGCGCAGAACCCCAGATCTTCAAGAAACAGGATGGTATTGATGGTGAAGGCATCATAAAGCTCGACCGCCTGGATGACCGCAGGGGTCACGCCGGCCGCAGCAAAAGCGCGCGCGCCCGAGGCGCGGGCGGCGGTCACGGTGAAATCCTTCATTTGCGAAATCTGCCGGTGCGAGCTTTCCGCAGCACTGCCCAGCACATAGACAGGCGCCTTCGGGAAATCCCGGGCGCGGTCCGCGTGGACCATTACGATCGCGCCGCCACCGTCGGTGACAAGACAACAGTCGCGCACGGTCAATGGATCGCCCACCATGCGCGCACCCAGCACGTCCTCGCGGGTCAGCGGGCCGCGCTCGAACGCTTCGGGGTTGCGCTGCGCCCAGGCCCGCGCGGCAACGGCCACGTCGGCCAGCTGTTCGCGGGTGGTGCCGTATTCATGCATGTGCCGCGCCGCGGCCATCGCGTAGGCCGAGATCGGATAGCGCGGATTATACGGCGCCTCGTAGGCCGGCGGACGTGAAGCGGTCACCAGTCTGCCCGATGCGGTGCGCTGGTTGGAGCCATAAACAATCAGCGCGACATCACACAGACCGGCATCAAGGGCCATGGTCGCGGACGTCAGGTAGTTTACGAAGGACGAACCGCCCGACATTGTGCCATCAATGAAACGGGGCTGGATGCCCAGATACTCCGCCGCCATAAGCGCCGGCATGCTGTCTTCCATCATGGTGCAAAACAGCCCGTCGACGTCGGACAGGTTCAGCCCGGCATCGCCAAGCGCCGCAAGCGCGGATTGCGCCATGACATCATAGGCCGTCAGGCCATGGGCTTCTCCGAAACCGGCATGACCGGTTCCCACGATGGCGGATTTTCCCCGAAGTTCAGTGGTCATGGCTTATCCCTCCGACGGCTTGAAAAGCACGGCCGGAACACCCTCGGCCTCGCCCACGAAGGCGGTTACGGGCATGTCGATGGCGACCTCACCCGGAGCAATGCCCTCGACCCGGCTCATCATCCGGACACCCTCATCCAGCTCGACGACGCATACGTTGTAATCGCCGCCCCGTTCGGGCTTTCGGCGCACAACTGTTGTGGTGTGGACCCGTCCCTTGCCGCTAGCCTTCTTCCAAGAAATCGCGCTGCCATGACAATGGGGACACAGGACTCTCGGGAAAAAGTGATATGCCCCGCAATCATCGCACTTGGGCAGCAGGATCTCTCCCTCTGCCAGCGCGCGTTGGAAAAACTGGTCTGGTCGTTTGGCGTCCTGCACCGGCGTTCTCCTTCAAGCGATCCAGTCTTTGTCTAATCGTATTGATTATGTTTCTAACAATTGTTAGATTTAGTCAACCTTTCAGGATCAATTGAGAGAAACTCATGTCAGGTTCAGACTTAGCCCCCCTTTCCGGCAAACTCGTCGTTGCGTTGGAACAGGCAGTCGCCGCGCCTTTTTGCTCCTCGCGGCTGGCCGATGCCGGCGCGCGTGTGATTAAGATCGAACGCAAGGGAGCCGGCGATTTCGCCCGCGCCTACGATACCGCCGCCAACGGCGAAAGCGCCTATTTCACATGGTTGAACCGGGGAAAGGAATCGGTGGCGCTGGACATTAAAGCCGACGAAGACCGTGAAATCCTGCTCAGGATGCTGGAAAACGCGGATGTGTTTATTCAGAACCTGCTGCCGGGCGCGCTGGCCAAGCTCGGGCTCGATTCCGCAAGTCTGCGAGAGAGGTTCCCGCGTCTCGTGACCTGCGACATCACCGGATATGGCGAAGACGGCCCGATGCGCAACGCCAAGGCCTATGACCTTCTGGTGCAATGCGAGAGCGGTCTGGCATCAGTGACCGGCACTGCGGACGGACCGGGACGGGTTGGAGTGTCGGTCTGCGATATCGCAACCGGTATGACAGCCCATGCCGGAATCTGCGAAGCACTGGTCGGGCGAGATCGCACCGGCAAGGGCAGCGGCGTTTCCGTGGCAATGTTTGATGTGATGGCCGACTGGATGTCGGTTCCGCTGCTATATCACGATTACCTTGGCAAGCCGACACCCCGTGTCGGACTGAACCACACGGTCATCTGCCCGTACGGGGCCTATGAATGCAAGGACGGTCAGCTTGTCGTCATTACCGTGCAGCACAGCGGCGAATGGCAAAGGTTCTGTGAACACATACTGGGCGACGCGGCTCTGGCAACCGACCCCCGTTTTCAGGACAACACATCGCGCATCAACAACAAACCCGCGCTCGAAGTGCTCATCAAGGCCGTGTTCGCCTCGCATGACCGCGCCGAGATGCTGAAGCGGCTTGACGCTGCGGGCATTGCCTCGGGCGCGGTGAACGACGTGGCGACCCTGTCCGGTCACCCCCAGCTTGACCGATCCGTGATAGGCACACCCTCGGGCGAGATCAACGTCCCGACACCCCCGATCCGGCGCAGCGTCGGCGAAACGACACTGCGCCCCTGCCCGGCCTTCGATGCGCAAGGTAAAGCCATTCGCGCCGAATTCGGACCCCGTTCATGAAAACGGTGGACAACCAAAAGGGTGGACAATCAAATGACCGCTGAGAACAAACCGGCGATCCTTCAAGGCGTGAAGATCGTCGATCTGACTTCTGTGGTTTTCGGACCTTTGGCGACGCAGATGCTGGGCGATCTGGGGGCCGATGTGATCAAGGTGGAAGGCCCCGAGGGCGATCTTCTTCGCCAGGTCCAGCCATCGCGCAACAAGCTGATGGGGGCCGCTTTTCTGGGGACCAACCGTAACAAGCGCAGTGTCGTACTCGACCTCAAAACACAAACTGGTCGCGATCAGTTGCGCAAACTGCTCATCGATGCCGATGTGATGATTTCGAGCATCCGGCCTGCGGCGCTGGCCAGATTGTCTTTGGATCCCGAAACTCTACGCCAGGAAAACCCGAACCTGATCACGGTATCCGCCACCGGTTTCGGGCAGGACGGGCCCTATGCCGCCAAGCCTGCATTCGACGATTCCGTCCAGTCGGTGTCGGGATTGGCCAGCCTGGCAACCTTGCGCGACCCCGAGGCACCGCCCGCTTATGCCCCGACAATTCTGGCCGACAAGCTTGGCGGCGTGACCGCCGCCTATGCCGTGATGGGCGCCCTGTTCCACCGCGAGCGTACGGGACAGGCCCAGCATGTCGAAGTTCCGATGTTTGAGACGCTGGCCGCCTTCCTGCTGGCCGAACACATGGATGGCGCCACCTTCGAGGAGACTCCGCAGGATTTCGGCTATGCCCGCATGCTGGTTCCGCACCGGCGTCCGGTTCAGACCGCAGATGGCTACATCACCATTCTGCCCTACACCAACGTGCAATGGGCGCGGTTCTTTCAGGCGGTCGGGCGCGACGACATGATCGACCATGTCTGGGTCACTGACATGGATGCCCGAAGCCGCAACATCGGCGCAGTATACGATATGGTGGCGCAGATTGCGCTGACCCGGACCACGGATGAGTGGCTTGACCTCATGGAGCAGGCCGACATACCCGCCATGCCAGTGCGCAACCTGTCAGATTTGCCGAACGATCCCCATCTTGCCGCAACCGGGTTCTTTCAACGGATTGATCACCCGACCGAAGGTGCGATCTGGACGACACGCCCGCCGGCTCGATTTTCGGCGACCCCTGCGCGACATGATCATCGCCCGGCCCCGCGACTTGGGGAACACAGCGACGAAATTCTGGGGCCGGGCAGGGAGTAGCCCCACCCGGCACCGGACGGATCAAACATCCATCGAGCGTGCGATCAGTTCCTTCATGATCTCGTTGGTGCCGCCATAGATCATCTGGACCCTGCTGTCGGCATAAAGTCGCGCGATGGGGTATTCCATCATGAAACCGTAACCGCCGTGCAGTTGCAGGCATTCATGCATGACCTCGTTCTGCGTCTGGCTGCCCCACCATTTCACCATCGAAGCCGTGGCCGCATCAAGTTCGCCCGCTTCAAGACGCGCGAGCCCGTCATTTACGAAGGAACGTAGCAATTCGGCCTTGGTTTTGCATTCCGCCAGTTTGAAGCGTGTATTCTGGAAGTCCATGATCCGGCTTCCAAATGCCTTGCGGTCCTGAACATATTTCACCGTTTCATCGATCGCAAAATCAATAAAACCGAGCGCGGTAATGCCGATCATCAGCCGCTCCCAAGGCAGCTGCTTCATCAGCTGGTAGAACCCCTGCCCCTCTTCCGGACCAAGCAGGTTCGCCGTGGGCACGCGCACATCCTCGAAGAACAGCTCAGCAGTATCCGAACCTTTCATACCCAGTTTCTTCAGGTTCCGTCCCCGGCGAAAGCCCTCGGCGCCCTCGGTTTCCAGAACGATCAACGAAACGCCCTTGGCGCCGGCGTTGCGATCGGTCTTTGCCACGATAACAACGAGATCCGCCGTGTGCCCGTTTGTGATAAAGATCTTCGAACCGTTGATCTTGTAGTGGTTGCCATCCTTTTCCGCGTAGGTTTGTACGTTCTGGAGGTCAGAGCCCGTTCCAGGCTCGGTCATGGCAATCGCCGCAACGCTGTCGCCGCTGACCAGTTTCGGCAACCACTTTTTCTTCTGTTCCTCACTGCCATATGCGTTGAGATAATGGATTACGATGGACTGAATCCCATAGCCCCAACCCGTATCACCGGTGCGCCCCTGCTCGTAGACGGTAATCGCGTCGAACCCGATGCCGCCACCGAACCCACCATATTCTTCGGCAATCGAGCCACCCATGACACCCTGCTGACCGACTGTTTTCCAGAAGTCGCGGTCAACAATTCCCTGCTCCGCCCATTTTTCAATCTTCGGAGCCATCTCTGCATCGAAAAGCCTGCGTGTACTATCGGCGAACATCTTGTGTTCATCCACTGCCCAACTCGGGGAGTTCTTGATCAGAGACATGTTTTATTCCTATCGGTTCATGCTTGCATTGAAGAAATCTAACAAGTGTTTTATTTCCTGGCAATGAACCCGAGGCGTTCTGACGGGGCGTCACAAGGCTTCGGACCGTGCGCATCCGGATTTATCCAATCACGCGCCGCCCATTCGGCTCGTACAAAAAAGGCCCGCCAAAACAGGCGGGCCTTTTTGTAATTTTTTCGCAATGACTTACAGCCTGTCGGTCAGTTCGGGCACGGCGTCGAACAGGTCGGCAACCAGACCGTAATCGGCAACCTGGAAGATCGGGGCTTCTTCGTCCTTGTTGATCGCGACGATGATCTTGCTGTCCTTCATGCCGGCCAGGTGTTGGATCGCACCCGAGATGCCAACGGCGATATACAGGTCAGGCGCGACCACCTTGCCGGTCTGGCCAACCTGCCAGTCGTTCGGTGCAAAGCCCGAGTCGACGGCGGCGCGGGATGCGCCAACGGCGGCGCCCAGCTTGTCGGCCAGTTTCTCGATCAGGGCAAAGTTCTCTTCGGAGCCGACGCCGCGCCCACCGGACACGACCACACCGGCCGAGGTCAGTTCGGGACGATCCGATGCGGCGACCTTGTCTTCGACCCATTCCGACAGGCCGGGGTTGTCCCCGGCACCGATGCTTTCGACCGAGGCAGACCCGCCTTCGCCAGCGGCATCAAAGGTCGAGGTGCGGAAGGTGATGACCTTTTTCGCATCCGACGATTTGACGGTTTGAATCGCGTTCCCGGCATAGATCGGGCGCTCGAACGTTTTGCCATCGACAACGCCGGACACGTCCGACAGGACCATCACGTCCAGCAGCGCGGCAACGCGCGGCATGACGTTCTTGGCGTCCGTGGTGGCCGGGGCGACGATATGTTCATAATCACCGGCCAGCGATGCGATCAGCGCGGCGGTCGGTTCGGCCAGGCGGTGACCCAGCGATGCGTCTTCGGCGACCAGAACCTTGGCCACACCGTCGATCTTGGCGGCGGCGTCGCCTGCGGCAGCAGCAGAGGCGCCCGCGCACAGAACGGTCACATCGCCCAGGGCCTTGGCCGCGGTCACGGCCTTGGCGGTTGCGTCGATTGCCAGTTCACCATCGGTGACTTCTGCGAGAAGAAGAACAGCCATTATACAGCCCCCGCTTCTTTGAGTTTTGCGACCAGCTCGTCCACCGAGCCGACCATGATACCGGCCGCGCGTGCCACGGGCTCGGAGGTTTTGACGATTTCCAGACGCGGCGTGACATCAACGCCGTAATCATCGGCGGTTTTCTCATCCAGCGGCTTTTTCTTGGCCTTCATAATGTTGGGCAGCGACGCATAGCGCGGCTCGTTCAGGCGCAGGTCCACGGTGACGATCGCGGGCATCTTGACCTTGATGGTCTGCAGGCCGCCGTCAACTTCCCGGGTCACGACGGCACTGTCACCGTCGATGTCCAGTTCCGAGGCAAAGGTACCCTGCGACCAGCCCAGCAGGGCTGACAGCATCTGGCCGGTGGCATTCATGTCGTTGTCGATCGCCTGCTTGCCGCAGAGAATCAGACCAGGCTGTTCCTCTTCCACGACCTTGGCAAGGATTTTGGCCACTGCCAGCGGCTCGATATCATGGTGCACGTCATCCGCTGCAACGACCAGAATGGCGCGGTCGGCACCCATGGCCAGTGCGGTGCGCAGGGTTTCCTGCGCCTGTTTGACGCCGATGGATACCGCGACCACCTCTTCGGCCTTGCCGGCCTCTTTCAGGCGTATCGCCTCTTCGACGGCGATTTCGTCGAAAGGGTTCATCGACATCTTAACGTTGGCCAGATCGACACCGCTTCCGTCCGCTTTGACACGAACCTTCACGTTGTAGTCGATCACGCGTTTCACAGGCACGAGTACCTTCATTGGCGTGGTCTCCTTGAGTTTTGCGATAAGGTTTCAACCGAGCTAACGGTCTTTGAATTCTGGAGTTCTTTTTTCCGAAAACGCTTTCATGGCCTCAGGAAAGTCATGCGCGCACAGCAAAACGCTTTGGGCATCGCGCTCGATATCCAGCGCCTCGAGATAGCTGCACTCGGCTGCGGCGCGCATCACACGCTTGGCGGTCTGAACGCCAAACATCGGGTGCGTTGCAATCTCGCGGGCAATTTCCAGCGCCCGTACCTCGACCTGGTTGGCCGGCACGCATTCTTCGACAACGCGCAGGTCCCTGGCGGTGCGCCCGTCGATTTCACGGCCCGTGAGCACAAGCATCCGGGCAACGCCCGCACCGGCGCGCTGCTGAAGCAGCCAGCTTGATCCCGTGTCGGGACAACCGCCGACGCGTGCAAATACTTCGCACAGCCGGGCATCTTCGGCGGCAACGACAATGTCCGCCGACAAGGCCAGGCTGAGGCCCGCGCCAAAAGCCACGCCGCATACCGCGGAAATCAGAGGTTTGCGAAACAGATAGGCCGCGCGTCCGCCATCGTGAACCAGGTCCACCATTTCCGACGTCGCCCGCGCGCCTTTGGCGATCTCGGACTGAAACCCGACAAGATCGCCGCCGCTGCTGAAATGATTGCCACCGGTCATAACAACGACACGGATCGTAGCGTCCCGTTCGGCTTCGCGCAGAAGCGCCACCAGTTCTTCGACGAACCCGATGCTGTAAGGGTTGCGTTTTGTCGGCTGAAGAAAACGCAGGATTCCGACAGGGCCTTCCCTGTCCAGGCGAATAAGCTCAGTCATTCAAGTCTCCATCAGGTCCCGGTCCAGACGGGTGCCCGCTTTTCAGCAAAGGCCTTTGGGCCTTCAATCGCGTCGTTGCTGGCGTAAACCACCTCGTGAAGGCGCTTGCCCTCTTTCAGGCCACCCGCACAGCCCAGGTCCATGGTCGCGCGAACGCCGCCTTTCGCGGCAACAACCGACAGCGGGGCCGCGCTGGCAATGCGTTTGGCAAGGTCAAATGCCCTTGCGCGGACAGCATCGGGAGTGTCTTCGATATAGTTGGTGAACCCGTATTCGTGCAGGCGCTCGATCGGCATCAAGTCGCCGGTCAGAACGATTTCCATAAGGATGGGCTGCGGTAGCATGGACAGTGCCGGCGATGCCCAGGGCGATCCACGACCGATCTTTACTTCGGTGATACCGACCTTGGTCCCCTTGAGACCGACCCGCAGATCGCAATTCAAGGTCAGCATCATGCCGCCCGCCATCAGCGACCCTGTCATCGCCGCGATGATCGGTTTCTTGCAGGCGCGCATGGTCTCGTGAAACGGGTCGCGCATCTTGGTCAGAATATCGACACCCTCGTCGCGTGCGATTTGTGTGGCTTCCTTCAGATCCAGTCCGGCGCTGAAAACGCCGCAATCGGCAGAAGTCAGAATGGCCACACGAACGCTGTCATCCGCCTCGATCTTCTCCCAAGCGTCGGTCAGCCCGTTCGTCGCCGCCACGGAAAGCGCGTTTTTACGTTCTGGCCGGTTGATACAGACGGTCGCAATTCCGTCTTCGATCTTCACGTCAATGGGGCTCATGATACCTGCTTCGCTTTCTCGGGACAATCTAACTGCGGAAAGCTTCCCCGCGACATGTCTGCCGCGGGGAAGCTCTGTCTTATTCGACGGTGAACGTCGCGGAGCTGTGCTTGATGACATCCCAAACAACGTCAAGATAGTCGGCGCTCCAGTCGGTCAGCGGAACCCAGGTTTCGCCATTCCACTGCTCGACCCGGGTCTTGCCGCCACCACCGTGGTCTTTGTCGGTCAGTGTAACCGGGGCCATGATGCCGTTTCCATCGAAGTTCTCGATCGATTCATAGGCATTCTTCATGCTTTCCGGTGTGATCGGCCAACCGTTTTCAGTAATTGCGATCCGCGCGGCTTCGAAACCGGCCGAGTAGATCGCCATGCCCGTGTTGTAGTACACGTCGCGCACCAGGCTCTCGGGACCGCTGCCCTTGCCATTGGCATAGTAGGTGTCCAGCATCGTCTTGACGATCGGAACTTCCTGGCCACCGGCCACGTTGGTCCCGCGCAGGATGCCTTTCGCCTCTTGTGCGCCGATATTGGCGATATCGACTTCGTTCAGCCAGTTCACCGACAGATAGCGGTCGATCGGGAAACGGTTGCGGCGCATTTCCTTCGAGGCGACCACATGCCCGCCCGCCAGCAGCCAGCTGATCACGTAGTCAGGCTTGTCGCGGCGGATTTTGCTCCATGCGCCGGCCTGATCCGACCCGGGAAGCGGTACGGGATACAGCTCCAACTCGAACCCTTCCTTTTCGGAAAGCGTTTTCAGGATCTCGATCGGTTCCTGGCCAAAGGGGTAATCCAGATAGATGAACCCGATCTTCGCCTTGCTCAAGTCACCGCCCATCTGACCCTTGATGAAGGCAACGTCATTTGCCGCCTGCTGCCAGTACGTCGGACCGACCGGGAAAACCCATTCGAACACTTCGCCGTCCACCGCGTCTCCGCGGCCAACAAAAGACTGCATCAACAAGTTCCCGTCCTTCATCGCACGCGGCAGAACCGCGTTCGTGACCGGCGTGGACAGAAAATTGAATAGGAACACACCTTCGCGCTTGAGCTGCTCATAGCATTCCACACCACGCTGGGGTTCGTTGCCATGATCGCGAATGATGATTTCAACCGGATGACCTTCGATACCGCCATTTTCGTTGGTGTACATCGCCAGATCCTGGGCGGCCTGAGCCACCTGCGGCGAAATGAAAGTGTAGGATTTGCTAAGGTCGAAGCAGAGTCCGAAGCGGATCGGCTCCTTGTCCTGCGCTGCGGCCACAGTCGCGCTTGCTGCCAGCGCGGCAGTCAGTGCCACCGCCCTTATGTGCTGTTTGACTTTCATGTTCTCTCACTCCCGTTGGTTTGGTTTGGTTTGGGGCTGTGATACCGCTTTGCAAACGCCGCTGCCGCCCCGCGTAGCGTCGCCCTTCCTGCTACCAGTCTTTCACTGCTCGTATTTTGAGGAACTTTTTTTCACCACGTCCCACACGACGTCCGTGTACTCAGAGATCCAGTCGGTTTGCGGCACCCAAGTCTCCCCGTCCCACATCTCGATCCGGGTCTTGCCACCGCCGCCATGATCTTCGGCCGTCACCGTAATGGGGGCCATCAGCCCGTTCGCGTCGAATCCCTCAAGCGACTCCAGTCCGGCCTTGTAGGATGTCGGAGTGATCGGCAGCCCCTCGGCTTCCGCCGCCTTGCGCGCGGCTTCGAACATGATCGAATACATGGCCAGCCCGGTGTTGTAGAAAACGTCCTGCGTCTTCTCGATCGGGCCGGATCCCTCGCCCTTGTCATAAAGCTCGGCCATGATTTCCTGATACAGGGCAATATCCTGACCGCCCACGACATTGGTCCCGCGCTTGATACCTTTGGCGGCCTCTTTACCGATGTTGGCGATATCGACTTCGTTCAGCCAGTTGACCGAGATGTATTTGTCCATCGGAATGCGATTGCGCTGCATCTCTTTCGAGGCAACCACATGGGCACCGCCCAGCATCCAGACAATCACATGATCTGGGTTGTCCCGGCGCACCTTGGACCACACACCGGCCTGGTCGCTGCCAGGCAGTGGCACGGGGTACAGTTCAAGCTCGAAACCCTCTTTCTCGGACAGGGTTTCCAGGATCTCGATCGGCTCCTGCCCGAAGGGATAATCGAAATACACAAACCCGACCTTCACATCTGACAGATCGCCGTCATGCAATTGCTTGATGTAGGCGACATCGTTGGCGGCCTGTCCCCAATAGGTCGGCCCGATCGGATAGACCCAATCGAAGACGGTGCCATCAACGGCATCGCCGCGCCCGACAAGCGACTGCATCAGGATACGCCCGTCTTCCATGGCCCGCGGCAGGATAGCCAGAGACACCGGAGTGGACAGGGTATCGAAAACAAAGACGCCCTCGCGGCTGAGTTTCGAGTAGCACTCGATTCCGCGCTGCGGTTCGTTCCCGTGGTCACGCACGATGACTTCGACCGGTTCCCCACCGATGCCGCCCTTCATGTTGATGAGCTTGGCAAGGTCCATCGCGGCCTGCGAAACCTGCGGCGTGGCAAAGGTATAGGCCTTGCTGAGATCGTAGCAGATGCCGATCTTGAATGGCTCGGCCAGCGCCTGGGTGCCGAACAGCGCCCCGCCAACCATTGAAAATACAGCCAGCGCTTTGGTAAGTTTCTTCATTTTTTCCTCCCTGAACAGTTTTCGAATAGTACGTTAGCTCAGCCAACGTTTGCGTCGGCTGTAGTGCTTGACGTTGTGAAAATCGGTCTCTCCGCCGCCTAGATAGAACTCCTGAATGTCGGAGTTGGATTTGAGCGCCTCGGCCGTGCCGTGCATAACGACGCGGCCGTTTTCGATAAGATACCCTTGCGAAACGATCTCCAGAGCTGCCAGGGCGTTCTGTTCCACCAGCAGGACGGACAGCCCCTCATCCTTATTGATCTTTTGCAGGATGCCGAAGATTTCCTCGACCAGGAACGGAGCAAGCCCGAGACTTGGTTCATCAAGCATCAAAAGCTTCGGCTGGGTCACGAGGGCCCGCCCAATGGCAAGCATCTGTTGCTCACCACCCGACAAATAGCCTGCTTGCGAATTTTTGCGTTCGGCAAGCCGTGGAAAATAGGCGTAAATCTTGTCCTTTTCCGCATTCAGCGTCGATCGGGACATTCCGCGCGGCGCGGCGGCGGTCAGGTTCTCGTCGGGGGTCAGATGTTCAAAGACCCGCCGCCCTTCGATGACATGACAGATGCCCATCTCGACGCGTTTTTGCGCGAGCGCTTCGGTAATGTCCGTTCCTTGGAACGTTATCTCACCTCGGCTGATGCGTCCGCGCTCGGCTTTCAAAAGACCGCTGATCGCTTTCAACGTGGTGCTTTTTCCCGCTCCGTTCGACCCCAAAAGCGCGATCATCTCGCCTTTTGGAACCTGGACCGATACACCTTTGATCGCCAGCATTACATTGTCGTACAGCACCTCGACACTGTTCATGGACAGAATGTTCTGGGCTTCAACTTTTTCTTGCATCGGCATTTCCCTTATTTCTTGAACTGATCGAAGGGCCAGACCATCAGGTAGTCTCTGATGTTGCCGTAGAGTTTTCCCAAACCAAGCGGTTCGATCAGAAGGATAATGACGATCAGCGCGCCATAGACCGCGTTGGGGATGTGGGCGAGCGTTTCAACGTTGATCTGCATGCCAAGCCCGTCACTCAGCGTGACGACGAGACCGTTCACGATACCCGGAACAAGAAGGATCAGGGCAACACCGAAATAGGAACCGATAATGCTGCCAAGGCCGCCAACAATCACCATCGCAAGAACCTGGATCGAAACGGCAACCGAGAATTGCTCGGGTGCGGCGAGAAAGAAAAAGGTGGCAACAAGCAACGCACCGCTGACGCCTGCGATGAACGAAGAAGTCGCGAATGCGAGGATTTTGTAGTAGAAACTGTTCACACCCAGGATCGCGGCGGCAAAGTCTTTTTCCCGGACAGCGACCAAGGCGCGACCGAGTCCAGTACGCTTGAGATTAAGCATGAAGATCGTCACCAACACACACCAGCCGAAGGCGACATAGTAGAAGCCAGTATCAGTGGTAATCTCTTGCCCCAACAACGCCAGCGTCGGCGACTGGAGCGATGCGTGTGAGCCCCCCGAGATCGCCGGCGAGTGGGTCAGAACCCAGTCCATCACGAACTGCATCGCAAGAGTGGTAAGGGCGAGATAGAGGCCCTTGACCCGCAAAGCGGCAAAAGCGAACAGGCTGCCGATCACGGATGACGTCAACCCGCCAATGATCAGGGCGAATTCCCACGGCACCCCGAAACGCGCGGCATGGATAGACGAATACGCTCCGACGGCCATGACCGCAGCATAGCCCAAGTGCAGTTGGCCGGCCCAACCTGTCACCAGGTTCAGCCCCAAAGCGGCGGCCGTCCAGATCAGCCAGGGAAGCATGTAGCTGTTCAGATAAAGCGACGGGATGATGAATGGCGCGGCAAGGCCGATCAGAAAGATGAAAGCTGTCAGATTTCTGTCGGCAGGCACCTTGAAGATACGGCTGTCCGAAACGTAGTCGGCGTGATGGACGCCGGAAAGTCTGTAAAACATGCCTTACACCCTTTCGATGTCGTGACGACCGAACAGCCCGTGCGGACGGATCATGACGGTAAGAATGAGCACGGCAGCGACGATAAGCTCACGGCTTCCGCCTCCGACAAGCGGATCGAGGAAATCAGCGCCAACGTTTTCGACGACGCCCAGGATGATGCCTGCGATCACGGCGCCAAGGATACTGTCGAGACCACCGAGAACGGCAACCGTCAGACCTTTGAGAAGCAACAGCGACAGCGCCTGATCGACACCCTGAATCTCACCCCAGATGACGCCAGCGGCGACGGCAACAACGGATGCCAATGCCCAGGATAACCCAACGCCGCGCTCAACCGAGATACCTACCGACCACGAAGCCATGTAATCATCCGCGATCGCCCGCAACTTGATCCCGGTCCGGGTTTGGAAGAACAGCATGAAGCCGACAAACAAGGCAAGCGCGACACCGGCACCGACCAGATGGATGCGGCTGATGAAGATGTCGCCCAGGAACAGCGGATCATAGCTGACGCCCAGTTCCATCGAACGCGACGTTCCGCCCCAGATGGCAAGTGTCGTACCCCGCAGGAATATGTCGAGGCCAAGTGTCAGCATCAGGATCATGACGACCGGGCGACCCGCGAGACGACGCAGGGCAACACGCTCGATGCCGAACCCAAGGCCGAACATGACAACCGCAGCCAGAGGAATGGCCAGCCACAAGGGCAAACCCACATCGCGCGCCAGCGCCAGGACCACATAGGCACCCACCATGGTCAGCCCGCCCTGCGCCAGATTGGGCACCGAGGACGCTTTGTAAATCAGCACGAGGCCGATGGCGAAAAGCGAATATAACAGACCCGTCAAGGCTCCGTTGATCGCAAGCTCTGATAGAAAGACCCAGTCCATTTATACCTCCCTGACGGGAAGGCTTCTTTCGACCTTCCCTACTTCCCCGGTCTCGTAAGTCACCTGCGCGCTTACGTGGACCTCTTTTGAACCGTCGTAGAGCGCCGCGATCACGTCAGCATAGCGTTCCTGAACGACCTTGCGCCGCAGTTTTCGTGTCCGTGTGATTTCACCATCGTCCGGGTCGAATTCTTTCGGCAGACTGACAAAGCGTTGCAGGCGCAATGGCTCGGTGACGGCCTTGTTGACCCGTTGGAACGCCTCGCGAAGCAACGTCGCGACCTCTTCACGCTGAGAAAGATCGGCATATGACACGTAAGGTACGCCGTTCACTTCGGCCCAGTGCCCCACGGCCTCGAAATCCACGCAGACCATCGCCGTCAGTTCCTTCAGCCCGGCGCCAATCACGGCCGCATCCTTGATATACGGGCTGAATTTCAACCGGTTCTCGATGTAGTTTGGAACGTAACGTTCACCGTCGGCGGTGTGCATGACCTCGGATACACGCCCAAGAACAACCAGGTGTCCGTCGTCCTCCAGATAGCCGGCATCACCTGTATGCAGCCACCCGCCGTCAAGGGCTTCGGCGGTCGCTTCGGGTTTGTTGAAGTACCCTTCAAACACGCTGTCCGAGCGCACCAGGATCTCACCGTCTTCGGCAATGCTGACCTCGACGCCAGGCGCGGGTTTGCCAACCGTATGAAGACGGACCTCGCCCGGAGCCTGAATCGCGTTGATCGCGCTGTTCTCGGTCTGGCCGTAGAGCTGACGCAACTTGATCCCCAGGGCGCGGTAGAACACAAAGGTGTCTTCCCCGATCGCTTCACCGCCGGTGAACGCATTCTTGAGGCGGCTCATCCCGAACTGGTCCTTGATCGGACCGAAAACAATCGCCTCGCCCAGAAGCCGGCCCAATGGCTCAAGAACACCGCCGCTTTTGCCATTCAGCTTGCGCGTTTCCGCCGCGATGGCCCGATCCATGAAAAAATGGTACAGCCATTTCTTTAAAGGGGTCGAATTTTCGATACCAACCTGGATTGTCGTCAGCATCTGGTCCCAGCTTCTTGGCGCCGCCAGATAGAATGTCGGAGCGATCTCGCGCATGTCGCGCACGACCGTTTCCTGGCGCTCAGGCACATTCACGGTGAAACGCCAAAGGAGTGCCGCGGCAACGGTTATGGCGTAGTCTCCCACCCAGGCCATCGGCAAGTACGCGAGGATCTCCTCATTTTCGCCGAAGGCACCCGCCGCATGTCCATTCCGAGCAGCAGCAAGAACGTTCTTCTGACTCAGTACGATGCCCTTCGGCGCGCCCGTCGTTCCGGAGGAGTGCAGAAAAATGGCCGGATCTTCCGGCTTCGCACGACTAAGCAGTTCCTCACTCAGGCCCGGGGTTTCGTTCAGATCGTGCTGACCAACTTCGATCAGGTGATCCCAGGACAACAGCCCTTCAACCTCGTAGAAGCCAAGACCGCGCGCTTCATCATAAATGATGTGGTCGATGCCCTCGGCGCCCGCGTCCTTCAGTTCCAGGATCTTGTCAACCTGTTCCTGATCTTCGGCGATGGCCGCGACGATTTCGACTTCGCCAAGAAAGTGCCGGAGTTCTTCGAGCGTCGCGCCGGGATAGGCAGGCATTGCATAGGCACCCAGCAACGAAATAGCCAGCATTCCGCCATACAGCCGCGCCCGGTTGTCGCCCAGGATAAGCACCGCCTTGCCCGGTGTTACGCCGATTTTCTCAAGCCCGGCCGCGCAGGCCAGCACCTCTTCGGCGTATTCCGCCCATGTGGTTTCCTTCCAGATCCCACGCTCTTTTTCGCGAAGCGCGATTTCCGAACCGTGTTTCGAGGCGTTCCGCGCCAGAATTGCGCCGATCGTGTCGCCGCCCGAAGACTGTTTCTTCGTCAAATCAGTCATGCGACCCTCCGATATATGCCTCGATGACCCGCGGGTCCTTCACAACCTCCTTGGGGATGCCACTGGCGATCATTTCACCATAATTCAGGGCCAGCATCCGATCACAAATGCCGGTGATGACATCCATATGGTGTTCGATCAGCAGAACGCTGACGCCGCGTTCGGCACGGGCATCCAGAATGAAACGGGACATATACCCTTTCTCTTCCTGGTTCATGCCGGCCATCGGTTCATCGAGAATCAGCATCTGTGGCTCGGCCACCAATGCCCGCGCCAGCTCGACCCGTTTTTTCAACCCGATCGGAAGGCCATCGACCAACTCATGCCGGATGCTCTCGAGTTGTAGAAACTCGATCACCTCTTCGACGATCTTGCGGTTTTCGATTTCTTCACGCTGTGCTGCCCACCAGTAAAGCGCGGTGCGCAGAACGCCCGGTTTCATGTGGATGTGCCGCCCCAGCAGGATGTTGTCCAGAACGCTCATCCCGTTGAACAAGGCAAGATTCTGGAACGTCCGGGCGACGCCGAGCTTGGCAACCTTGTGAGGTGCCGTACCCGTGATTTCCTTTCCTGCCAACCGCACAGTCCCCACATTCGGTGGGTAGAACCCGGTAATTGCGTTCGTCAGTGTTGTCTTGCCGCTGCCGTTCGGGCCGACAAGTCCAAAGATTTCCCCCTGCCGAATGACGAGGTCCACACCGGTGACAGCGACGATGCCGCCGAACCGTCGCTCGACCCCGCTGCACTCCAGTATCGCCCCATCATCGGCTCCGATTGCTGTTTTAATCTTAGTCGTCATCTAGATATCATTGTCCCCCTAAGGTTCACGGCCAACATCAGGTAATCCGGAAGTAGTCCGGCCGCCCCGTTGGCCATGGATCCCCCCACAATTGCTGCCCACCGTCGATGTTCAGAACTTCTCCGGTTACGAATTTCCCTGAATTCGCCGCCATATAGACAACCCCTTCAGCGACATCCCATTCGTCCCCGGCGTGCCGCATCGGGTTGGAGTCCTGAAAGGTCGCAGAACCATCCGGAGGGTAGTTCCCGAAACCGTTGCTTTCGCAGCAACCCGGCGCCACGCAGTTCACTCGGATACCGTGCGGGGCCCACTCCACCGCAACCGACTTGGACAGGTAAACTACTCCTGCCCGGGCCGCACAGGTATGCGCGATGCCGGGCATGCCGCGCCAGATATCGGCCACGATGTTGACGATGGAGCCCGATTGCTTGTTGGCAACCCAGTGGCGCGCCGTGGATTGCATCATCCACCACGTGCCGTTCAGGTTGGTGTCTATGACCGCATTCCAGCCCTTTGGACTAAACTCCAACGCTGCTTGCGGAAACTGACCCCCAGCATTGTTCACCAATACGTCAATCGCCCCGAACTCCTGGTTCGTCTTGGCGACAAAATCCTCGACCTGCTCAGGCTCCCGGATGGTCATAGGCACAGCGAAAACTTCGCCCCCGAAACTTTCAAGGAACTCCTTGGCCAAAGCCAGTTTCTCTTCGTTGCGTCCATTGATCGCCAGATTGGCCCCGAGCCTTGCGAACAAGGTCGCAATTGCCAGCCCCAATCCGCCTCCGGCCCCGGTCACCACAACGACTTTGCCGGTGAATAAACCGCTTGCGTAAACGGTTGCACGTTTTGATAGGTCCTCCCTCGAAGACCCAAACTGCGTCTTATTCACGACGCCTCCTCCCATTCCCATTAGGGGCAGCTGCCAGTAATCTAACGGGTGTTAGAAAATTGGTCAAGACAACTTTTCCCACCAGCCCCGCCCGTTATCTCCGATCAGTAAGACTTTGGAAGTCCAAGGGCTTTTTCTGCTATGAACGACAGAAGCATCTGCGGTGTCACCGGTACGATGCGGAACAGCAGAGCTTCACGTACCAGTCGCTCCACGTGATATTCCTTAGCATATCCGAATCCGCCAAACGTAATTTGCGCGGCTTCGGTCGCCTCGACCGCGGCGTCGGCGGCCAAAAGCTTGGCGGCGTTCGCCTCGACGCCGCAGGGTTCTCCCGCATCGTAGAGGGCTGCAGCGTGCATCACCATGAGATTGGCAGATTCCACTCGCGCCCAGGCTTTGGCGAGTGGATGCTGAACACCCTGATTTTGGCCGATCGGGCGGTCAAAAATCACACGTTCGTTTGCATAATGCGCCGCTCGCGCCAGTGCGTTGCGCGCAATACCGATGCATTCACCGGCCACCAGGATGCGTTCGGGATTCAACCCGTGCAAAATTTGCCTAAAGCCTTTGCCCTCCTCCCCGATCAGGTCCTCAGCCGGAATCGGCAATCCATCGATGAAGACTTCGTTCGAATCGACAGCCTTTCGACCCATCTTTTCGATCTCTCGCACGTCAACGAAATTTCGGTCGAGATCTGTATAGAACAGGCTCAGCCCTTCGGTCGGGCTGCTCACATCCTCTAGCCGCGTTGTTCTGGCCAGAAGCAACATCTTGTCCGCCACCTGCGCGGTAGAAATCCAGACTTTTTGTCCGTGCACGACATATCTGTCCCCCTGCCGCACCGCCATGGTCTTCAGCTTTGTGGTGTCTAACCCGGTCGTCGGTTCGGTTACGGCGAAACAGGCCTTTTCATCGCCTGCTATTAGAGGGCCAAGCATACGCGCGCGCTGCTCATCGGTCCCAAACTTCACCACCGGGTTGAGCCCGAAAATGTTCATGTGGATGGCCGAGGCTCCGCTTGCGCCGGCCCCCGACTCGGCAATTGCTTGCATCATTATGGTCGCCTCGGTGATCCCCAGACCGGCGCCGCCGACAGCTTCTGGCATGGCGATACCTAGCCAGCCGCCATCGGCCATTGCCCTGTGCAGATCATGGGGAAAACCACCGTTGCGATCCCGATCCAGCCAATAGTCGTCGTCGAACCCTGCGCAAATCCGCAGAATCTGGTCGCGAATCTCTTGTTGGTCGGCGGTCAATCGCAATGTCATAGCGCGCGCCCTCCCTCCAATCTTACGAGCCCAGCCTCACATAGGGCAGCGATCCGCTCATCGTTAAAACCAAGATCACGCAGAATGCTTTGGCTGTCTGCGCTAGGCGGTCGTCCCAGCCAACGAAGCTGACCGGGCGTCGCGCTGAGATGAGGGACCGGACCAATGACCTGGGTCTGTTCGCCGTCGACCGACACGATGTCCCCACGATGGCGTATCTGCTCGTTCGTCATGATCTCTTCGACGCTCAACACACGCGAGGCAACCGCATCATGGCGGGCGAATACCGCTTCCACTTCCTTAGCCGTGTGCTGCGTGACGAAATCATTGATCGCGTCAAAGACCACCGTCATGTGCCGCGACATCTCGCCCAATGTCGCGAACCGCGGGTCATCGGCGAGGGCATCGCCTCCGACCGCCCGCAACAGGCGCTGCGCGGTTTCCGCGCTCCCTGCCGAAACGCTCAGCCACACCCCATCGGACGTTCGGAACATCCCCCCCGGAGCAAAGTCCATCGGCTGGCGCAGCCCATTGCGTCGCGGCGAGAGGTTCGCGCCAGTCAATGCGGGAACAGGATAATCCATCAACCGAAGCAGGGCCTCGAATACTGCAATATCGACGACCTGACCGCGTACTATCCCCTTTTCGCGAGCAAATAGCGCGATCATGATTCCCAAAGCGCCCATTAGCCCTGTCGTGCTGTCAGCCGCCGGAAAGCCGGGGTGCATCGGCGGCCCGTCGGGAAAACCGGTCAGATGCGCTAATCCACTCATGGCCTCCGCAGCACGCCCAAACGCTGGCAGGTCGCGCATCGGACCGTCCTGTCCGTAACCTGAAACCCGCAAGACAACCAAGTCCGGGTTCCAATCGTGCAAGACGTCTGGCCCAACACCAGCACGTTCCAGCACACCCGGTCGGAAATTCTCGATCAGCACGTCGGCATCTTCGACCAACTTTCGCAGGATGTCCCGGCCCTCGTCGGACTTCCAGTCCAGACCTAGTGTTTTCTTGTTACGGCCCAAAGTCTTCCACCAGACGCCCACCCCATCCTCTGCCTTGGGTCCAAGGTCGCGCATCATATCCGTCCGGTTGGGGGCTTCGATCTTGATGACATCTGCACCAAAATCCGAGAGTAAAGCTGCCGCAAGTGGTCCGGCAATTACGTGACCAAGTTCTATAATCTTCAGTTGATCAAGGGGTCCAGACATCTGCACTTTCGACTTTGCTAATTTTCTAATGGTTGTTCGATTCCTAGCAAAGGCGAAGTCGGATCTCAAGATTCAAAGGTAATCACCTCCCCGAAAACGTAACCGCCCGGTTGTTACCATGGATCAGTTCATTGGCGTCCAGTTCCATGGAAGCGGTTCGTTGAGCGGGTTGGTCATGTGATTGTGGATGCGGTCGAGGATTTCGGCCAGCCAGGCTTGCCGATCGAGGCCGTTCATCTTGGCTGTCTCGACAAGGGACATCGCCCGGGACAGCGTTTCGCCACCGCTGTCGGAGCCTGCAAAAAGCCAGTTTTTTCGCCCGATGCTGATCGGGCGCATGACGCGCTCGGCGGTGTTGTCGTCGATGCCGACGCGGCCATCTCCAAGGAAGAGCTCGAATGACGGCCAGCAGCTGAGACCATAGCGGAAGGCCTTCGCGAGATCGCCCTTGCCGGGAATGCGTAGCAGTTGGGCCTCGGTCCATGCCTTGAAGGCCTAGACCATGGAGCGGGAGTGCGCCTGGCCTGCTGCCAGCCGCAGTTCCGCTGTATTTCGTGCCCTCACGAATTATGGCCAGCCGTGCGTTCTTTTAGGCCTGCGGGACGAAGCGCTCGTCTTTGGCGGCACCGAAGTGGCTCCGACATTCGGCGGTTTTCCCGAAGGCGCGCTTGAGGCGGCGGAATATGCCTACACCGTCCTTAAGATGGGTCGAGGGCGCTCAGAGAAGCGCTTATGACTGCATCTGCGTTCAGGCTGTCGCTGGGGAACCTGAAGGAGCGTTTTCTTTTTTGGGCGGCTTGATCCGGAAGAACAGTGCATAAAATACCGGAACCGCGACCAGCGTCAGGATCGAGGCGAACGCGAGGCCACCCATGATCGTCACGGCCATCGATGCGAAGAAGGCGTCTGGTAAGAGCGGAATCATACCGAAAATCGTTGTGCCCGCAGCCAGCACGACGGGCCTCAAACGGCTGACCGAGCCATCGATCACCGCCTGATAGTCCTCGACACCTTCGGCGCGTTGCTGATCGATTTCTTCCACCAGCACAATGGCATTCTTCATCAGCATCCCGGAAAGGGACAAGAAGCCGAGAAGCGCCGTGAACGTGAACGGGAGCCCCGTGAACAGCAGACCGAGAACCATGCCTGTGACCGACATTGGTACGACGAGCCACAATATCAGCGGCTGGCGCACCTTGTTGAACATCAGGATCGAGATCGTCAGCATCACGATGAGGCTGATCGGAAGCTGCTTGCCGAGACTTTCATTGGCCATCTGCTGGCTTTCGTATTCGCCACCCCACTCCATCGAATAGCCGTCGGGGAGCCGCATCGCTTCGATGTCGTCGCGCACGCTGTTGAAGGCTTCGTTCGCAGTCAGATCCGGTCGCGCACCGCCGAGGACCGTTATCGTACGCTCACGGTCGCGGCGGTGGATAAGGGCCTCGACGAGGCGGGGCTCAAAGCCGGAGACGAGGTTGGCCATCGGCACGTAATCATTTGCACCCGGCGACCAGACGGAGAGATCGCGCAAACGATCCAGCCCGTCGCGCTCGACCTCGGGAAGCCGCAGATACATCGGGATTTCGGCATCGCCTTCGCGCAGGGTGCCGACCCGCAGGCCCGAGGTGCCGTATTGCACGGTGTCGGCGATCGAAGCGCGAGTCGAACCGGCCAACCGCATGCGAGCCTCGTCGACGATGGGTTCGACGAGAATTTCGCGCTGCCGCCAGTCTGTGCGCGAGTTTGTGATCGTGCCGGCCTCGTCGAAGATCGCAAGCGCGTTATCCGATAGCTGCCGAAGGACCACCGGATCGGGTCCGGAAAATCGCACGGCGACATCGGCCCCGGCAGGAGGACCGAAGACGATCTCCTCGACGCGGATAAGAGCATTGGAGAATTGCGCCGGCAGTTCGCGATTGAGACGCGCCGCAACATCGGGGATGAGTGTGGCATCGGTCGCACGCACGATCAGCTGACCGTAGCTCGCATCGGCCTGCTCAGGGTTGTAGGTCAGCATGAAGCGGCTGGCCCCTCGCCCGACCAGTGTTGTCACGTCCGTCACGATCTCCTCGCCTAAGAGGATCGCCTCCAGCCGAGCGATTTCTTCATTCGTGACTCGAATGTCCGTGCCTTGCGGCATCTGGAATTCGACGTAGAATATCGGGGTGTTCGACGCCGGAAAAAAAGCCTGTTTGACCTGACCAAAGGCCATGACCGACCAGACCGTGATTCCGACGATCGTCAGGACGACGAGCACGCGGGCGCGCAGCGCCAGCCAGAGGAAACCGCGATAGGCCGAATAGATGAAGCCGCGATAGGGGTCCTTGGAGGTGTCTTTCGGTGCCTTCAGAAGGAGCTTACCCAAATAGGGCGTGACGGTCACGGCGAGTATCCAGCTCATCAGCAGCGAAATCGCGATGACCGCGAAAAGCGAGAACAGGAACTCGCCGGTGGCATCTGGCGACAGTCCAATTCCAGAGAACGCCATGATCCCGATCACGGTGGCCCCGAGCAGGGGAAACGCTGTCGCGGTCTCGGTATCGGCGGCGGCGTCTTCGGCGGACTTGCCCCGCGCCATGCCGATCAGCATGCCTTCGGCGATCACGATAGCGTTGTCGACCAGCATACCCATGGCGATGATCAGCGCCCCGAGACTGATCCGTTCCATCTCGATGCCGAAGACAGACATGAAAAACAGCGTGGAAAACACCGTTAGGCCCAGCGTGGCACCCACGACCAAACCCGCGCGCCAACCCATGGTCAGCATCAGCGCCCCGATGACGATGGCCACGGATTGACCGAGGCCGACGAGAAAGCTCGAGACCGCTTCGTCGACGACCTTATGCTGTTCATAGATTGGTACGATCTCGACGCCGTCCGGCAATTCGGTCTTCAGCTGGTCCAGCCGTGCCTCGACCGATCTGCCGACCTCGACAACGTTACGGTCCACGAGCGCCGAGACCCCGAGGGTGAAGGCCCGCGTGCCATTGTGACGCACGATCTGGCTCGGCCGCTCCGTCTCCTCTCGGACCACGCGGGCAATGTCGTAGAGCGCAATCTGCCCGACCTCTCCGGGGGCGCCGAGCCGCAGCGCCTCTATGCCCTCGACGCTGACAAAACCCGGCGGAACGGACACACCTAGCCGAGAAAGCCCCTCGCTGATCTCGCCGTTGGAGAAAACCTGGTTCTCGTCAGCGATGATACCGAGGATCTGGTCAGGCGGCAGACCCAGTTCGGTCAGTCGCGCCGAAGGGATCGAAATGATGATCTCCTCTTCAGCCAGTCCCCGAACCTCGATCTTGGCCACCCCGTCGACGGTGACAAGTCCGCGACGCAATTTGGTCGCGAGGTCTCGCTGTTCCGTGGCGCTCAACCCATCGGCCGTCACGGCATAGAACATGCCGTAGACGTCGCCGAAATCGTCATTGATAATCGGAGACTGCGCACCGGAGGGAAGCTCTCCTTCGATGTCGCGGATACGGCGGCGCATCTCGTCCCAGACCTGCGGGATCTCGTCGGGCCCATAGGTCATCTCGATCTCGACCGTGATCTGGGCCATGCCCGGCATGGATTTCGATTCCACCCGGTCGAGCTGCTTCATCTGTTGGAGTGCGCTTTCCACGACATCGGTGACTTCCTCTTCCACCTCCATCGCCGTCGCGCCCGGATAGGGCACGAAAACGAGCGCCGTCTTGAGCGTGAAACTCGGGTCTTCGAGGCGTCCGACCGTGTTCAGCCCCCACAAACCGCCGAGAAGGCAAAAGATAATTGCCAGCCAAACGGCGACCGGACGTCGGATGCTTGCGCGGGAAATACTCATTGTCATGGTTTCGGTTTTCCGGTCCAGGATCGTTCAGAGGCCGCGAACCGCGACTGTTTCGTTTTCCTTCAGGCGCCACCACCCGCCGGACACAACCAGTTCGTCTCCGGAGAGCCCCTCAAGCACGACGATTTCGTCGTCGTTTGGCAGCCCCAGGCGGATCGTCTTACGGGACACCCGGCCGGTCCCCTCGTCATACAGCCAGATGGACGGCTCGCTCCGGCTCGTCGTGTCGATCGCTGAGACCGGGACGACTACCAACCGCGATTGCGCACCCTCCGCGGCGGCGGCTACGCGCACATTCGCCGTCATTCCGGGCAGCAATCTCGGGTCGATGGCGCCCTCGATTGCAAACTCGACGTCATAGGTTTGGGCTGTGGGGTCTGCATCGGTCACGAATGTCCGCAGATACAGAGTTGCGTCATATCCCGGCACAGCGGGGAAAGAGGCGGTTACCCTGAATGCATCGGGCTGGGCCCGTGCGATCGCGGCGAGTTCCTCGGGCAGCGAAATCCGCACCCGCATTTCACTGATGTCCTGCAACCTGGCAATCGGAGCCGCAGGGGTGACGTTCGAAAACTCCTCCAGAAAGATGCGCGCGACAATGGCCTCGAAGGGCGCCGAGATCGTGGCTTGAGCCAGACGACGCTTCGCTTCACGGAGGGCGACTTCTGCCTGGGCAAGCTGCGCGCGGTTCGTTTCAAGTCGGGCGTCGGTCGCCACCCCCCTCTCGGTCAGACTCAACGCACGATCGTATTCGGATTTTGCGAGGTCGAAAGAGGCCTGTGCCCGGTCCAGAGCCAATTCGAAATCGACCGGGTCGAGCGCGGCGATTAAATCGCCTTTCTCGACCCGAGTCCCAGCATCTACCGCGAGGTCGGAAAGCTGACCCGAAACCTGAAAGGCAATATCCACGGTCCGGGCGGGCTCCACGCGGCCTGCCAGGCTGCGCGCCCTATCGCTATCGCGAAGCTCGGCACGCGATACTTCGACCGTGACCGGTTGGGCGATGTCTTGCTCGGCGCTCCCTTGCGCATCGGCACCGGAAACCTCATCCGTAGTCTGCGCGAAGACCTTGGATGCGAGGTTCGGGCCGAATTGCACGAGAAGGACAATGGCGAGAAGGAGGGCGACCAATCCGGCGACACCTCCTCGGAAGTATCTGGTTCTATTCGAGCTCATCGATCATGTCCTTGAATCTGTCGATGGTGGCGTCTTGCTGATCGGCATCACCATCCGCGAGGCGAAGGAGCCTCTGGAAACGAAGACCCTGGATCGCCAAAAAGAGAACCATCGCCGCAGTTTCGTCCTGCGCGTCCGAACGGATGCGCTCGACATCACGGGACAGTTCTTTTCTCAGCGGGTCCAGAAGATTCGGATCCGACGCCGAAACCGCGAGAATAGCCATCGAAAGGTCATCATCGGTGCTTCCGGCTTGCAGAACTGTCTCGAGATGACCGCGCAGGGTGCGGGAACTGTGCCCTTCCGGGACCGACGCCAGACGTTCGCGGTGCTCCGCGAGCATTTCGTCGAGCAGCCCGGCCAGAAGCGCTTTCTTGGTGGGGAAGTTGTACAACACCCCACCCTTGCTGAGGCCGGATTCCCGAGCGACGGCGTCGATCGTGATCCTTCCCGCGCCTTCTCGCAGCGCAATCGCCCGCGCAGCGCCGAGAATCTTCGGCGAGGCGTTCTTCGGTTGCTTTTCCACTTGTGCAGTCACCCTGTACCGTCCGGTCGGTTAAGTCATTGGGCGAGCTAATGCGCTGCCCCGTATTTGGCAAGCGAGCTCAATCTGAAAATTTGTCTCTGTGGCCGCTACCGTAAAGTCGCAGGAATGCAGCGACCGCTTCGCGCGCATGTTGCTCGCGGTGGACAGCTCGTTTCACTGCGAGAAGGCGCGGCATAAGTAGCCCCGAAACGCAAAGGTGTATGAAGTGATCGGACGCGCGCCGGTCGTCATCGACATCGAGCGCGCCTTCGCGCGTAAGGCGCTCCAGAATCCTACCGACGAGTTCGCGAGCAGGTTTCGGGCCTGCGCGAAAATAAACCTCACCCACTTCGGGCAGTGCCTCGGAGGCGCCAACGCACGTTCGCAGGAGACGGATGTAGGTGTCGTCCAAGGTGAGGTCGACCATGCGAAGGGCGAGTTCTTCCAACTGGGCGCGCGGCTCCAAAGACGCGATCAAGGGCCGGAGGATTTCGTCCGCAAGCCGACCGCATTCGGATTCAACCACGCTCAGGAACAGTTGCTCCTTGGTCGGGTAATACGAATACATGGTTGCCTTCGACACTTTTCCTTCAGCGGCAATCGCATCGACCGTGGCTCCTTCGTAACCGCATCGGAAGAAAACCTCGCGCGCACCAATCATGACGTCGGCCATTTTTCTCACGGGCATCTCGTTCTCTCTATCCCAGGCAGGACTAGGCGGTTACAAGCTTTACTGTACCGTCTAGTGAGTATAGTAGATAGAAGTTGATTTAGCAGCAAAACGTAAAGCTGTGCGGATCTACCCCACCAAGCGCCGCTTGGCGGCTTTTTCTAGCGCCGTTTTCAATTCGTCATGGGCTTCGGGTCTGATTCTGCCTGAGTTGTTCTCGGGCGAGGGATTATCCCGCGAACAGGAGGGGTACCGTCATTCTGCCGCGCTTGCGGTCCCGACAAAGGCACCCTCGGCCTCCCAGCGGCGTGCGATCGAGCCAAGCTTGTCCAGCACGCCGCGCAGTTCCGCGCCGCGCTCAGTCAGCCCGTAGGTGACAGCGGGTGGGATGGTCATGGCCTGCTCGCGCCATACAACGCCAGCATGTTCCAGCATTCTCAGCCTCTCGGTCAGGACCCGGGTGGAAATGCCGGGCACCAAACGCTTGAGCGCGCCGAAACGCTGCGGTCCCTGCTCGGACAGAACCCAGAGTATATAGATCGTCCAAGGGCCTGTGATGACACGCAGAAGCGCCTCCATCGGGCATGAGGGGGGCTGGACGCTCTTCATCGTGGATTATCCTCGCGGTTAAAGTAATCTAGTTACTTTTAAGTGCCTACTTTCACGGACGATGCAAGACACCTAACAGGCTGCTGAAGAAGCCGGCCTTGAAGGACGCTGTTCCTGCCGTCACGGC
>NZ_AQQP01000014.1 GCF_002210165.1 Phaeobacter sp. 22II1-1F12B
GAAGGCGGCCGCACGGTTGGCGCCGGCGTCGTGTCGAAAATCGTCGAGTAAATCGGCAGGGCTTTCGCAAGGAAGCACAAAAATGGGAAGTGTCGGCTTGAAAGCCAGGCCGGCCTTTTCCATCTGCTGAATTTCGGGCGGTGACGCCCGGACCCAAAAATTGGTTCGATGAGGGGCGGCGGTGGTCGTCGTTCCTCCTCTCAACTTGAAAAGCCCTTGAAGGGGATTGCTAAATGGCCATCCAAAGCCAAAACATCCGCATTCGGCTCAAGGCGTTTGACTATCGTGTGCTGGACGCGTCCACACAAGAGATCGTCAACACCGCCAAGCGGACCGGCGCCAATGTGCGCGGGCCCATTCCGCTGCCGAACAAGATCGAGAAATTCACCGTTCTGCGTGGCCCCCACGTAGACAAGAAATCCCGTGACCAGTTCGAAATCCGCACGCACAAGCGTCTGCTGGATATCGTCGATCCGACCCCCCAGACCGTGGACGCGCTGATGAAGCTCGACCTCGCCGCTGGCGTGGATGTCGAGATCAAGCTGCAATCGTAAGCGAGGAGGGCAAGAAACATGTTGCGCTCTGGTATTATCGCAAAAAAAGTCGGCATGACCCGGCTGTTCATGGAAGATGGCAAGCAGATCCCTGTGACCGTTCTCCAGCTGGACAAGCTTCAGGTCGTCGCCCAGCGTACCGCTGAAAAAGACGGCTACACCGCCGTTCAGCTCGGCGCAGGTACGTCCAAAGCCAAGCGGGTTTCGCAGGCGATGCGCGGTCACTTTGCCGCCGCCAAGGTCGAACCCAAGCGGAAAGTCGCGGAATTCCGCGTCGACCCCGACAACCTGATCAACGTCGGTGAGGAAATCACGGCTGACCACTACTTTGCAGGTCAGTACGTCGATGTCGCCGGTACATCGATCGGTAAAGGTTTCGCCGGTGCCATGAAGCGGCACAACTTCGGCGGTCTGCGGGCATCGCACGGTGTGTCGATTTCGCACCGTTCGCACGGCTCCACCGGTCAGTGTCAGGATCCGGGCAAGGTCTTCAAAGGCAAGAAGATGGCCGGTCACATGGGCGCCGTGCGCGTCACCACGCAGAACCTCGAAGTCGTGAAAACCGACGCCGAGCGTGGTCTGATCATGGTCAAGGGCGCCGTACCGGGTTCCAAGGGTGGCTGGGTTACCGTCAAGGACGCGGTCAAGAAGCCGTTCCCCGAGAACGCCATTCTGCCCGCCGCGCTGAAGTCCGCCGCTGAAGAAGCCGCGAAAGCAGCTGAAGAAGCCGCCGCAGCCGCAGCAGCCGAGGCGGAAGCCGAAGCCAAGCGTCTGGCCGAAGAGCAAGCCGCAGCAGAAGCCGAGGCGCTGAAAGCAGCCGAAGCCGACATCGAAGCCGATAAGGCAGAAGATGGCGCGGCCGAGAAGAAGGAAGGCGAAGAATGAAACTCGACGTCATCAAACTGGACGGCGGCGCCGCCGGCAGCGTGGACCTGGACGAAGCTCTCTTCGGCCTGGAACCGCGTGCCGACATCCTGCACCGTGTGGTCCGCTGGCAGCGCAACAACGCGCAGCAGGGCACCCACAAGGTCAAGACCCGCTCGGAAACCAGCTATTCGACCAAGAAGATCTATCGCCAAAAGGGTACCGGCGGCGCTCGCCACGGTGACCGTAACGCGCCGATCTTCCGTAAAGGTGGTATCTACAAGGGCCCGACCCCGCGCAGCCATGGGCATGACCTGCCCAAGAAGTTCCGCAAGCTGGGCCTGCGTCACGCACTGAGCGCCAAGGCGAAAGCCGGCGAACTGGTCGTGATCGAATCCGCCGAAGCCGAAGGCAAGACCGGTGCACTGGCCAAGCAGATCGCCAGCCTGGGCTGGAAGCGCGCGCTGATCATCGACGGCGCGTCGGTCAACGAAGGTTTCGCCAAGGCGGCCCGCAACATCGAAGGTCTGGACATCCTGCCGACGATGGGCGCCAACGTATATGACATCCTCAAGCGTGATACGCTCGTGATCACCAAGGCGGGTGTCGAAGCACTGGAGGCTCGACTGAAATGAGTGCCAAGGCAGAACATTACGACGTGATCCGCAAGCCGGTCATCACCGAGAAAGCAACCATGGCGTCCGACGCCAACGCGGTTGTCTTCGAAGTGTCGATCGACAGCAACAAGCCGCAGATCAAAGAGGCCGTCGAGGCTCTCTTTGGTGTCAAAGTGAAGGCCGTCAACACGACCATCACCAAAGGCAAGGCCAAGCGTTTCCGCGGCCAGCTCGGCAAGCGGAAAGACGTCAAGAAAGCCTACGTGACCCTCGAAGAGGGCAACACGATCGACGTGACCACCGGTCTCTGATCGTGACGGCAGGGGAGACCCTGCCAAGCGTTAGAATAGAGAAAGCCCCTCGCTCGATGGCGGGGGGCTTTTTTGTGCGGTGTGTCACAGAGATCCGAACTTGTCGGCGATCCGTCGGCAAGGTCATAACTATATCTGATTTTTCGGATGGCGTGACCGGCTATGCCGCCCCAAAATTCATCGAGATTTCTACGCAAATCTGTCTCGCTGCCCGCCACAGAAAAACCTTTCAACAGGCAGACTTCTCGTTCTGTTCTTGAAGAGACGGCAAAGATTCTTGTGCCGAAAGCGTTACCTCTGGCCTTGTTCGTCTCAAAATTTACGCCAGTCCTCTATCCTCTTGTTGGTCGCCCTGTTAGGTTGGCAAGAATAAGTAAGAATAGACAAGAATAGAGAGTGAGCAGCACAAGGACGAGCGGATGCACAAACATATCGTGATCGCGGGTCAGGGGCGATCTGGAAGCACCCTGTTTTACAACATGATGGGCGCGACATTGCAGGGCTACCGGTTCTACGATCAGGAGGTTCCCGCCGTTCAAGCCCTGGCTGCGCCCGGCAATGGTTGCACCAAGCGGCCCTACGACATCTTTCAGGCGCCGCAGATCGTAAAGGCGGCGGCGCAGTACGGCAAATCGCTCGAATTGATCGTGATGCTGCGCGATCCCCGCGACATCCTCACCAGCCGTCACCAAGGCGTAAAGGACGATTACTTCTACGCGGCGGACCACGCCTATTTCATTTCGGACAATGCGGCGCCAAGCTTTACTAGTCCGGGCTTCCTACCGGTGCACAAGGCGATCCTTGATGTGACACAGTCCGGAATCTTCTCCGACGGCATCTTCTTCCTGAAATACGAAGAGCTCGTCGAAAATCCCGAAGCTATTCAGGCGCTACTGGCCGAACAGATGGGGCTGACTTTCAATGGCAGCTTCCGCGACTTCAACAAGCGCGAGATTCCCGAGGTCCTTCAGCGTCCGCTGAACGGTGTGCGCGATGTCGAAACCTCGCGCCGGAGGAAGTGGGAGGCGCCAGAGCACCACGCCCGGATCGTCGAGCAATTCACCCGGTTCCCGGTGCTGCACGACGTGCTGATCTCGCTCGGCTACGAGAAAGATCAGAGCTGGTTTGCGCCGATCCTTGCGGCGCACGAGGCGCGGCAGGCGGCGGCGATCTGAAGGACTGCCCGGTTCAGATGGCGGCCCAGTCACTGAACCGGTTGGTCACCGACAGCGAAGGCATCTCCGCGGAGTCTGGGTCAGTTTCGTCAGCATGTCTGGCCTCACCGGCTCTATTGGTTACCCTAGTGGAAATTTAGCCGGTGGAATGTAGCGCCCGTTTCCCGCGTGGTGACGACTTCGGAATCATTTGCCGTCCAGTTCGCATTCGATAGAAATTGGTGCATTGTCCCACGAATGGGTCGGTTGAAAGGCGCG
This sequence comes from Phaeobacter sp. 22II1-1F12B, assembly GCF_002210165.1. Lineage (GTDB taxonomy): Bacteria > Pseudomonadota > Alphaproteobacteria > Rhodobacterales > Rhodobacteraceae > Heliomarina. The sequence continues at coordinate 3,780 of NZ_AQQP01000014.1, forward strand.
GGGCTTTTGCGGTGTTTGAGCGGCGCTTGCGTCGGGCTCAAAACCGGTCCATGGTCTGATCCGTCAACCAAAGAAGCAAGACGGCCTTTGCTATCCTGCTTGCTCTTGCCACCCCCACCCATCCCTGCTAGACGCACCCAATCACGCGGCCCCGGGATTCGTTCCGGGGTCTCGTGCTTATTGAACCTGGGGACCTTCGGGGCCCTGTAACACCGGGTAGTCTGTCAGCGGCGGCCAATTCCAACCGTCCGGCAAGTACCCAATACATAGCTGCCCTACGTCCCCGCGCGGGAAACGACGGCAGCGTTTGCTAAACGGAAGACAGAAAGCATGGCACTCAAGTCGTATAAGCCGACGACGCCGGGCCAGCGCGGGCTGGTGCTGATCGACCGTTCGGAGCTGTGGAAAGGACGCCCCGTCAAATCCCTCACCGAGGGTCTGACGAAGTCGGGCGGCCGGAACAACACCGGACGTATTACATCGCGTCGCCGCGGTGGTGGGGCAAAGCGCCTCTACCGCGTTGTAGATTTCAAGCGGAACAAATTCGACGTATCGGCCGTCGTTGCACGGATCGAATATGACCCGAACCGGACCGCGTTCATTGCCCTGATTCAGTACGAAGACGGCGAGCAGGCCTATATCCTCGCGCCTCAGCGTCTGGCAGTCGGCGACAAGGTCGTCGCGGGCACCAAGGTCGACATCAAGCCGGGTAACGCAATGCCGTTCTCGGGCATGCCGATCGGTACCATCGTGCACAACATCGAGATGAAGCCCGGCAAGGGTGGTCAGATCGCACGCGCCGCGGGCACCTATGCCCAGTTCGTCGGCCGTGACGGTGGCTACGCCCAGATCCGCCTCTCCTCGGGCGAGTTGCGCATGGTCCGCCAGGAATGCATGGCAACTGTCGGTGCGGTTTCGAATCCCGACAACAGCAACCAGAACTACGGTAAAGCCGGCCGCATGCGCCACAAGGGCATCCGCCCCTCTGTGCGTGGTGTCGTCATGAACCCGATCGACCACCCCCACGGTGGTGGTGAAGGCCGTACCTCTGGTGGTCGTCACCCGGTTACCCCTTGGGGCAAACCGACCAAAGGTGCAAAGACCCGGAACAAGAACAAAGCGTCCAGCAAGCTGATCATCCGCTCGCGGCACGCCAAGAAGAAAGGGCGCTAAGACATGTCTCGCTCTGTTTGGAAAGGTCCTTTTGTCGACGCTTACGTGTTGAAAAAGGCCGAGGCGGCCCGCGAAGGCAGCCGTCACGAAGTCATCAAGATCTGGTCGCGTCGCTCGACGATCCTGCCCCAGTTCGTGGGCCTGACGTTTGGCGTCTACAACGGCAAGAAACACGTTCCTGTATCCGTCACGGAAGACATGATCGGTCAGAAGTTCGGTGAGTATTCGCCGACCCGGACCTATTACGGTCACGCCGCTGACAAAAAAGCGAAGCGGAAATAAGCCATGAGCAAGGACAAGAATCCCCGCCGCGTGGCCGATAACGAAGCAATGGCAAAACTGCGCATGCTCCGTACGTCCCCGCAAAAGCTGAACCTGGTCGCCGCGATGATCCGTGGCAAGAAAGTCGATCGCGCTCTGACCGATCTGACCTTCTCGAAAAAGCGGATCGCCGAGGATGTGCGCAAGTGCCTGCAGTCCGCCATCGCGAACGCCGAAAACAACCACAACCTGGACGTGGACGAGCTGATCGTCGCCGAAGCCTATGTTGGCAAGAACATGACCATGAAGCGCGGTCGCCCGCGTGCCCGTGGCCGGTTCGGCAAGATCGTCAAGCCGTTTTCCGAGATCACCATCAAGGTGCGTCAAGTTGAGGAGCAAGCCTAATGGGTAACAAAGTCAATCCGATTGGCATGCGCCTTCAGGTCAACCGCACCTGGGACAGCCGCTGGTATGCCGACACGAAAGATTACGGCGATCTTCTGCTCGAAGACCTGAAGATCCGTGATTTCATCAAGGATGAATGCAAGCAGGCCGGTATCGCCCGCGTGATCATCGAACGTCCGCACAAGAAGTGCCGCGTCACGATCCACACGGCCCGTCCCGGTGTCATCATTGGCAAGAAAGGCGCAGACATCGAAACGCTGCGCAAGAAGATCGCCAACATGACCGACAGCGAGCTTCACCTGAACATCGTCGAAGTGCGCAAGCCGGAACTCGACGCCGCGCTGGTGGGTGAATCCATCGCGCAGCAGCTCGAGCGTCGTGTGTCCTTCCGTCGTGCGATGAAGCGCGCGGTGCAGAACGCGATGCGCATGGGCGCCCTCGGCATCCGTGTGAACCTCGCCGGTCGTCTCGGCGGTGCGGAAATCGCGCGTACCGAATGGTACCGTGAAGGCCGCGTGCCGCTGCACACCCTGCGTGCGGACATCGATTACGCTCACGTCGAGGCGCAAACCGCCTACGGGATCATCGGGATCAAGACCTGGATCTTCAAAGGCGAGATCATGGAACATGATCCCTCCGCGCGTGAACGTAAGGCACAGGAACTCCAGGACGGTCCGGCCCCGCGTGGCGCCGGTGGCCGCCGCTAAGGAGAGAGAAAGATGCTTCAACCTAAGCGTACTAAATACCGCAAGCAGCACAAAGGCCGCATCAGCGGTCTCGCCAAGGGCGGTTCTGACCTCAACTTCGGGACGTTCGGCCTCAAGGCCCTCCAGCCCGAGCGTGTGACGGCACGTCAGATCGAAGCGGCCCGCCGCGCGATGACCCGCCACATGAAACGTCAGGGCCGTGTCTGGATCCGGATCTTCCCGGATACCCCGGTGACCTCCAAGCCGACCGAAGTGCGGATGGGTAAAGGTAAGGGCTCCGTCGATTACTGGGCATGCAAGGTCAAGCCCGGTCGCGTGATGTTCGAACTGGACGGCGTTAACGAAGACATCGCCCGTGAGGCCCTGCGCCTCGCCGCGATGAAGCTGCCGATCAAGACTCGCGTCGTCGTTCGCGAAGACTGGTAAGCGGTCCGGAGGCAACTCCGATCAGAAAAGACGAAACCCCCGTCGTGCAAACGGCGGGGGTTTTGCTTTGTGGCCCGCGTGGCTTTCGACCTGCGACTTTGCGTTGAAACCACTGATGTTCAGGACGGCGCGCAAAGCGGTAAAATACGCCGCTAAAACCTGTCTCTAAAACCGGGCCCCGCCGGACCTTGGCCGACTGCCCGCTGCCCGTTACAGGTCACTTGGGCCACGAAGGGCGCGCTGCTTGTCGGGATTATCTGGAAAAAAGCGCGGCCATTCATGCTATTACTTAGCAGGGGCCATTTCTGCTCTATGATTCTTTTTGTCGGTTTCGGCTGCCCTCTGTGGGGTTGCCGCCGTTTCAAATACACTAATTTCAGCAAGGAGCGCGCCTCGCGCGTTCAGAATTAAAGCGAAGTTCCGCCGTTTGCGTGAGAAGCAAACAGATGAAGTGATGTTTCTCTTTATTCAGTAAGCAATTGTTGACACTTGAACGTCCTTCTCGGCAACTTCAGATAGAAACAGGGGTAAGTGATGAGATTAGTCGGCGTTCTGGCTGTCGTTCTGGCAGCGGTTCTCTGGGGGACCACGGGTACGGTCCAAAGCCTGCTGCCCGAGGGGCGCGACCCTCTTGCCGTCGGCGCGCTAAGGCTTCTCGTCGGGGCGATCGCGCTTCTGGCCATCGCTTACGCTCAGAAATACGACATCACCAAGATGCCCAATTTGCCGTGGCCGGGGATCGTTTTCGCCGGTATCGCCATCGGCTTTTACAACCTTCTGTTCTTCTGGGGCGTGACTCTTGCCGGTGTCGGCGTCGGGACGGCTGTCACCATCGGCAGCGCACCGGTATTCGCCACGCTCTATGAATCGCTGCAAAGCAACCGCACGCCGAACCGGATGCGCGTCTTCGGGCAGGGGATCTCGATCACCGGGGTCGCCATGCTCTCGACGCTCGGCAGCGGCGACCGTCCCTATCTTGGCATCGTCATCGCGCTGTTGGCCGGGGCCTGCTACGCGGCCTATTCGCTTGCCACCAGCCGGATCAGCGACAAGGCCCCGACAACGGTCATCGCGGCCAGCACCTTTAGCATCGCCGCGCTGGTGACGCTGCCAATCCTCGCCTTTGTGCCGCTTGGCTGGGCGCTGAATGGCAGCGCGCTGATGGGCATCGCCTTCCTCGGCGTTGCGGCCACCGGTCTGGCCTATGCCTTTTATACCTGGGGTCTGAACTACGTGACCGCCTCAACCGCCGTGACGCTGGCCCTGATGGAGCCGGTCACCGCGTGGGTGCTGGCGATCTATATCGTGGGTGAGCCGGTCACCTATGAAAGCATGATCGGTGCGGGTCTTGTCCTTGCCGGGCTGGTGACTGTCACCCTGATCCCGGCACGGCGCAAGGTCAGTCCCATCGGTAGTTGAAACTGACGCTGATCCGCTCGTCCTCCGAGCGGTTCATCGGCACCTCGTGACGCAGCCAGCTTTCCCAAAGCAGGACTTCGCCCGGTTCCGGCGCAACATAGATAAAGCTGCGCAATTCCCGGCGCGCATCCTTGCGGCGGGGCGGGGCGGCCATCATCATCGCGTGGCGCGGGTCCTCGAATTTGATCGCGCTCGCATCCTCGGGCATCGTCACATAGGTCGTACCGCTGATGACGCTGTGCGGATGGATGTGCGATCCATGCGTCCCGTCCGGCGCAAGGATATTGATCCAGAGATCGTCGAGCACCAGCTTGCGCCCGTCGAGATCGAATTCGAGATCCTCGAGAAAGGCCGCCACATGAAGGTCGAGCGCCTTGGTCAGGTCCTTGAAAATAGGGAACCGCCAGCCAAGATCGGTCAGCGAAGCATAGCTCGTATAGCCCGGATAGCCGTTCTCTTCACACCAGTCCTGTCCGGCCTCGTCATCCTCGGCAATGGACCAGCAAGAGCCTTCCAGCTCTTCGCGGTCGATGGCAGGACCGAACTCCGACAGGGCGGCGCGGTAAAGGCGGGTGGCGAAAAGCGACTCGATCTGTGACATGGGGCTGTGATAGCGCAGGGTCACAGCCAAGGCGAGAGGGCAAAATCGCCAGTAAATGCGGGTAAATTCGCCGGTTTACCGGCAAATGCCCCGGCGGGGACAGACAGGGGTTGCTTTATGGGCGCTTGGCGTCTAAATGGCCCTCTCATCATGAACTCCACTGGAATCACGGTGACCCTCGCGCAGAGGCAAGGGGCCTGCCAGTGATGTTGAAAGGAAGGGCGACATGAACGCCAAGGAACTGAATGACAAGACTCCGGATCAGCTCCGTGAAGAACTTGCCAACCTGAAAAAAGAAAGCTTCAACCTGCGCTTTCAGCAGGCCACCGGTCAGCTTGAAAACCCGGCGCGGATTCGCACAGCTCGTCGTAACGCCGCGCGTGTGAAGACCATTCTGAACCAGAAAGCCGCAGCCGCGGCGTCGCAAGAATAAGGAGCCGATAGATGCCCAAACGTATTCTGCAAGGCACCGTCACCAGCGACGCCAACGCACAGACCGTCACCGTTTCGGTCGAACGCCGCTTTACGCACCCGGTTCTGAAAAAGACCATCCGCCGGTCCAAGAAGTACCGCGCGCATGACGAGAAGAACACCTACAAGACGGGCGATACCGTGCGCATCATCGAATGTGCACCCAAGTCCAAAACGAAACGCTGGGAAGTTCTGGAAGCGTAAGCTTCCCGGACTTTTTCAGTTTGAGCGAAACCCTGGGGCAGAGCGAATGAGAGCCTGTCCCCAAAGGTCGGGAGAAACCAAATGATCCAGATGCAGACCAATCTGGATGTTGCTGACAACTCCGGCGCACGCCGAGTTCAGTGCATCAAGGTCCTGGGTGGGTCCAAGCGGAAATACGCGGGTGTCGGCGACATCATCGTAGTATCCGTCAAGGAAGCCATTCCGCGCGGTCGTGTTAAAAAAGGCGATGTCCGCAAGGCAGTCGTTGTTCGCACCGCCAAGGAAGTTCGTCGCGAAGATGGCACCGCCATCCGCTTTGACCGCAACGCCGCCGTTATTCTGAACAATAACAACGAGCCCGTCGGCACCCGTATTTTCGGGCCGGTTGTTCGTGAGCTGCGCGCCAAGAACTTCATGAAAATCATTTCGCTGGCGCCGGAGGTGCTCTGATGGCCGCTAAACTGAAAAAAGGTGACGAAGTCATCGTGCTTGCTGGCAAGGACAAGGGCAAGAAGGGTACCATCTCTTCCGTAGACCCCAAGGCCGGCAAAGCCGTTGTGGAAGGCATCAACATCGCCATCCGCGCCACCCGTCAAAGCCAGACCAGCCAGGGCGGTCGCATCCCCAAGCCGATGCCGATCCAGCTCTCGAACCTGTCGCTCGTTGACGCAAACGGCAAGCCGACCCGCGTTGGCTTCAAGATGGAAGGCGACAAGAAAGTACGCTTTGCCAAAACCACGGGGGACGTGATCGATGCTTGATTCTGAAAACTACACCCCGCGTCTGCGCACGGTCTTCAACGACACCATCAAGGCGGCGATGAAGGAAGAGTTCGGTTACTCGAACGACATGATGATCCCGCGCCTGGACAAGATCGTCCTGAACATCGGCGCTGGCGCCGAAGCTGTTCGCGACACCAAAAAGGTGAAATCGGCTCAGGAAGACCTGACCGCGATCGCCGGTCAGCAGGCCGTCGTCACCAAGGCAAAGAAATCGATCGCCGGTTTCCGCGTACGTGAAGACATGCCGCTTGGCACCAAGGTGACCCTCCGTGGTGACCGGATGTACGAATTCCTCGATCGCCTGATCACCGTTGCTATGCCCCGTATCCGCGACTTCCGCGGCGTTTCGGGCAAAAGCTTCGATGGTCGCGGCAACTATGCCATGGGCATCAAGGAACATATCGTTTTCCCCGAAATCAACTTCGACAAGGTCGACGAAGTTTGGGGCATGGACGTCATCATCACCACCACGGCAAAGACCGACGCCGAAGCAAAGGCGCTGTTGAAGCATTTCAACATGCCCTTCAATTCGTAAGCGCGGGAAGGATTAGACATGGCTAAGAAAGCAATGATCGAACGCGAAAAGAAGCGCGAACGCCTGGTGGAGAAATACGCCGCCAAGCGCGCCGAGCTGAAAGCGATCGTGAACGACGAAACCAAACCGATGGAAGAGCGTTTCCGCGCGTCCCTCAAGCTGGCGAAACTGCCGCGCAACAGCTCTGCTGTGCGTCTGCACAACCGCTGCCAGCTGACCGGCCGTCCGCACGCCTACTATCGTAAACTGAAAATCAGCCGTATCGCGCTTCGCGACCTCGGTTCGTCGGGGCAGATCCCCGGCCTCGTGAAATCGAGCTGGTAAGGGAGGGCATAAGATGAACGATCCTATCGCCGATATGCTCACCCGTATCCGTAACTCGCAGCTGCGTGGCAAGTCGACGGTTTCCACACCGGCGTCGAAACTGCGCGCTTGGGTTTTGGACGTGCTGAAAGACGAAGGCTACATCCGCGGCTACGAGGCGTCCACCGACGTCAACGGGCACCCGACGCTGGAAATCAGCCTCAAGTATTACGAAGGCATCCCTGTCATTCGCGAGCTCAAGCGGGTTTCGACCCCCGGCCGCCGCGTATACATGGGCGTCAAGGACATCCCGCAGGTTCGTCAGGGCCTTGGTGTGTCGATTGTCTCCACCCCCAAAGGTGTGATGTCGGATGCAGCCGCACGCGAAGCCAATGTTGGCGGCGAAGTGCTCTGCACCGTATTCTAAGGAGGTCTGAATGTCTCGTATTGGTAAGAAACCGGTCGAGCTCCCCAGCGGCGTAACTGCCTCTGTTTCGGGCCAGACCGTCGAAGTGAAAGGCCCCAAGGGCGCCCGGACCTTCAAGGCAACCGACGATATCGCGATTTCGGTCGAAGATAACGTCATCACCGTGACACCGCGCGGCAAATCCAAGCGCGCGCGTCAGCAGTGGGGCATGTCCCGCACGATGATCGCCAACCTGGTGACCGGCGTCACCACCGGCTTCAAGCGCGAGCTTGAAATCAACGGTGTTGGTTATCGTGCCCAGATGCAGGGCAATACCCTCAAGCTGAACCTCGGCCTGTCGCATGACGTGGACTTCACGGCGCCCGATGGCGTGACCGTGACCGCGCCCAAGCAGACCGAGATCGTGGTCGAAGGTATCGATGAGCAGCTCGTCGGTCAGGTCGCAGCGAATATCCGCGCCTGGCGTGCTCCCGAGCCCTACAAGGGCAAAGGGATCAAGTACAAAGACGAGTATATCTTCCGCAAGGAAGGCAAGAAGAAGTAAGGACCAGTCAGATGGCAAACAGCAAAAGACAACTGTTTCTGAAGCGCCGCCTGCGCGTCCGGAACAAGCTTCGCAAAGTGAACGCGGGACGTCTTCGTCTTTCCGTTCACCGTTCGAGCAAGAACATCAGCGTCCAGCTGATCGACGATGTGAAAGGTGTCACGCTCGCGTCGGCATCCACGTTGGAAAAAGATCTGGGCGTTGTGGGCAAGAACAACGTGGAAGCGGCCGCCAAGGTCGGTTCCGCAATCGCCGAGCGCGCCAAGAAGGCGGGCGTGGAAGAAGCCTATTTCGACCGCGGCGGTTTCCTCTTTCATGGCAAGGTGAAGGCTCTGGCCGACGCTGCGCGTGAAGGCGGGCTGAAGATCTAAGTGCAGACGGTCCTTCAGGGCCGTCTCGATGATCCGGGAGAGGGGCGCGCTGCGCCCCAATCTCACCAGGATTGAACGCATATGGCGCGCAGGCAGCGGGCCGAATGAAAGGAAGCCTTATGGCAAGAGATGATAACCGTGGCGGTAACCGTCGCAACCAGCGTGAGGAAGCCCCTGAATTCGCGGACCGCCTCGTCGCGATCAACCGCGTGTCCAAGACCGTCAAGGGTGGTAAGCGCTTTGGCTTCGCCGCACTCGTCGTTGTAGGCGATCAGAAAGGCCGCGTCGGCTTTGGCAAAGGCAAGGCGAAAGAGGTCCCCGAGGCCATTCGCAAGGCAACCGAGCAGGCAAAGCGTCAGATGATCCGCGTGCAGCTTCGTGAAGGCCGCACCCTGCACCACGACATGGAAGGCCGTCACGGCGCCGGTAAGGTCGTCATGCGCACCGCCCCGGAAGGTACCGGTATCATCGCCGGTGGTCCGATGCGTGCCGTGTTCGAGATGCTGGGCGTCAAGGACGTCGTGTCCAAGTCGATCGGTTCGCAGAACCCCTATAACATGATCCGCGCCACCATGGACGGTCTGCAGAAAGAAGCGAGCCCGCGCTCGGTTGCGCAGCGTCGTGGCAAGAAAGTGTCCGATATCCTGCCCAAGCGTGATGACGCGCCGCAGGCATCGGCACAGGTCGCTGAGGAGGCTTGAGAAACATGGCTAAGACCATCGTCGTAAAACAGATCGGTTCGCCGATCCGCCGTCCCGCCAAGCAGCGCCAGACGCTGATCGGGCTGGGCCTGAACAAGATGCACAAGACCCGCGAACTCGAAGACACCCCCGCCGTGCGCGGCATGGTGAACTCGATCCCGCACATGGTCGAAATCATCGAAGAGCGCGACTAAGCCTTTTCGCTTCGTGCAAGTGTTTGAACGCCTCCGGAAATCTCCGGGGGCGTTTTTTGTTGTCTGGTGTCGTGGCGAGGGGGAGGGGCCTAAACCATGCTGCAGGTGCATAACGGGCCTTCGTTTCTGTCAGTTGTTAGCGCAACCAGCTCGCCTTATCTCATGGTCAAGACAAGGAACCGAAGCTGACAAGAGCCGCGGAAAACCGTCCCGGCTAGAGACAAGGACCAAGACAGATGGCACATGCACTGACCGCCAATACGATCACCTTTCCGATCATCGCCCGCCTGCGCGGCACCATCGAAGACTTCCGCGCGGCCCGCGCGCTGCGTCGCGAATACGACGCCACCTGCGCCCAGCTCATGGCGATGAGCAATCGTGATCTGAACGATATAAACATACGTCGCGGCGATATTGCCGACATCGTGCGCAAGCACGTCTACGGCGCCTGATCCATTCGAATTGCCCGGCTTCCAACTCTCTCCCTCCCAGGAATGCCGGTGCTTCGGGAATGCCCTCGCCCCCACTCTCCTCCCTCCTCGGGGCGGGGGCATTTCCCTCCTCAATTCAGACAGTATCACTGACCCATTCATGCAGGACGCGCATAGCGGCCAGACCGAAACGGAAATTGTTAGCACGCCCGCCGCAGCCTATGCTGCACCGCAGAATATATCGACGGCCCGGTGCGACAGGTAAGACGCCGGTGCCCAGACAGACAGGAATAAGACCATGACCACCATCACCCGTACCGCTATCGCCGCCCCGTCCTTTGCTGACCGCTTCCGTGCGCTCGTCGAAACGGTCAAAGCCGCTCAGGCCCGTCGCGCCGTTTACAAGCGCACCCTGAATGAGCTGCACAGCCTCAGCGCCCGCGATCTTGGTGATCTGGGTATCTCGCGCAACAACCTGCGCGCCATCGCCTACCAGGCCGCCTATGAAGGCGAGACCCGCCTCAACGGCCGCGCCTGATCCCACGCCGCCCCGAGGGGCGGATCCCTTCCTTGTTAACCAGTGAAACCCCCTGTCCCCGGCAGGGGGTCTTGTTTTTTTGAAACCGTAAGGGGGCGCTGCCCCCATCGGCCCATGGCCGATTCCCCCGGAGTATTTTCGGCAAGAGGAAAAGCCCGGGGCGGGGAGGCGATTTTGCGGACAATGCTGACGCAAGGACAGGATGCCGCGCGCGGGTTTTCGGGCCTTGAAACGCGGGCAGGCTGGGCGTATACGCCCGTGGTGGCCTCGATCGGGGCGACTCGTCTATGGTGATCCGGAGAACCGGGCACCTTTAATCAAGAAACGCCGAGGTCGGCCGCTCCCGTCGCTGGGGGCCGCATCCGGCAAAGGAGAAGCGACAATGAAACTGCATGAACTTCGCGACAATCCGGGCGCAACCAAGCGCCGTCAGCGCGTTGCCCGTGGTCCCGGCTCTGGCAAGGGCAAGATGGGTGGCCGTGGTATCAAGGGTCAGAAATCCCGTTCGGGCGTGGCGATCAACGGCTACGAAGGCGGCCAGATGCCGCTCTATCAGCGTCTGCCCAAGCGCGGCTTTAACAAGCCGAACCGCAAGGAATACGCGGTTGTGAACCTTGGCCTGATCCAGAAATTCATCGAAGCCGGCAAGCTGGACGCGAAATCCGCGATCACCGAGGATGCGCTTGTTGCCTCAGGCCTGGTGCGCCGCAAGCTGGACGGTATCCGCGTTCTGGCCAAGGGTGAGTTCACCTCCAAGGCCACGATCGAAGTGACCGGTGCTTCGAAATCCGCTGTCGAGCTCGTCGAAAAAGCCGGTGGCTCGCTCACCGTCACATCCGCAGCTGCGGCAGAGTAATGGGTTGTGAGCGGCGCCTGCGCCGCTTACATAGACCCATGTTTTCCCTTGACGCCGCCCGGACCGGAAAACGGTTTAGGGCGGCGTTCTAGCAAAAGAGACCTGTTTCATGGTATCAGCAGCAGAACAGATGGCGGCCAATACAAGCTGGGCAGCGCTCGGCAAGGCCACCGATCTGCGCAACCGCATCCTGTTTACGCTTGGGCTATTGATCGTCTACCGGCTGGGCACTTTCCTGCCCGTTCCCGGTATTGATGGCGCCGCCCTTCGCGAGTTCATGGAGTCGGCGGGGCAGGGCATCGGCGGCATGGTTTCCATGTTCACCGGCGGTGCGCTGGGGCGGATGGGCATCTTTGCCCTTGGTATCATGCCCTATATCTCGGCCTCGATCATCGTTCAGCTGTTGACCGCGATGGTTCCCCAGCTTGAGCAGCTCAAGAAAGAGGGCGAGCAGGGGCGCAAGAAAATCAACCAGTACACCCGCTATGGCACGGTGGTGCTGGCGACGGCGCAGGCCTATGGTCTGGCGGTGTCGCTGGAATCCGGTGACCTCGCGACCGATCCGGGCATGTATTTCCGCATCGCCTGCATGATCACCCTTGTCGGCGGTACCATGTTCCTGATGTGGCTGGGTGAGCAGATCACCGCGCGCGGCATCGGCAACGGTATTTCGTTGATCATCTTTGTCGGCATCATCGCCGAGGTTCCCGCCGCACTGGCGCAGTTCTTTGCCTCTGGCCGGTCGGGCGCGGTAAGCCCCGGTGTGATCGTCGGTGTCATATTGATGATCATCGTCACGATTACCTTCGTGGTCTTCATGGAACGCGCCCTGCGCAAGATCCATATCCAGTATCCGCGCCGTCAAGTCGGGATGAAGGTCTATGACGGCGGTTCCTCGCACCTGCCGGTCAAGGTCAACCCCGCCGGCGTTATCCCCGCGATTTTTGCTTCTTCGCTGCTGCTGCTGCCGACCACCATCGCCACCTTCAGCCAGGGCGCGGCGCAGGGTTCGGTGATGAGCTGGCTGCTCGCCAACTTCGGCCCGGGACAGCCGCTTTACCTGCTGTTCTTCGTGTCGATGATCGTGTTCTTTGCGTATTTTTACACGTTCAACGTCTCGTTCAAACCCGATGACGTGGCCGACAACCTCAAGAACCAGAACGGCTTTGTGCCCGGGATCCGTCCGGGCAAGCGCACCGCCGATTACCTTGAATACGTGGTCAACCGTATCCTCGTGCTCGGCTCGGCCTATCTGGCGCTGGTCTGCCTGCTGCCGGAAATCCTGCGCGGCCAGTTCTCGATCCCGTTCTATTTTGGTGGCACCTCGGTGCTGATCGTCGTGTCGGTGACGATGGATACGATCCAGCAGGTTCAGAGCCATCTTCTGGCACATCAATACGAAGGGCTGATCGAAAAGTCGCAACTGCGCGGCCGGTCCAAGAAAAAAGGCAAGCGGAGTCCGACGCGTCGATGAATATCATTCTTTTAGGGCCTCCGGGCGCAGGTAAGGGTACGCAGGCGCGTACATTGGTGGAAAAGCGCGGGATGGTGCAGCTCAGCACCGGAGACATGCTGCGCGAGGCCAAGGACTCGGGTACCGAGATGGGCAATATCGTCGCCGACGTGATGGCCCGTGGCGGTCTGGTCACCGATGAGATCGTGATTGGCCTGATCCGCGAAAAGCTCGCGACGGTAAAGGCGAACGGGTTCATCTTTGACGGCTTCCCCCGCACGCTGGGGCAGGCCGATGCGCTGGACAAGCTGCTGGCCGACGAAGGCCAGAAGCTGGACCAGGTGATCGAGATGCGCGTCGACGACGAGGCGCTTGTCGCCCGGATCACCGCCCGGTCTACCTGTGCCAATTGCGGCGAAGTCTATAACGACAACACCAAGCCGATCCCGGCGGATGGCAAGTGCACCAATTGCGGTGGCACAGAATTCAAGCGCCGCGCAGACGATAACGAGGAAAGCCTCAAGACCCGTCTGATGGAATATTACAAGCAGACCTCGCCGCTGATCGGTTACTACTACGTCAAAAAGATCATCTGCCGCGTCGATGGGCTTGCCGATATCAAGACGGTCGAATCCGAAATCGCCGAGGTTCTGGATCGCGTCGCCAAGGTCGAGGCCTGAGGCACTACTCTTGCAAGGGGCCCGCGCGGCCCTTTGCCCGTCAGACGAACATACCGATTTCGTTTGCGCAAACAGTTCCGGAGATGCCCAAAACGCATCCTGTGTCAACTGGCTCTTGACGCTTCGGCGAAAACCCCATATCGACCCACATCTCGCAAGAGAATCAATTTGTGCGCGATTCTTTAACGGACCGCACGCAGACCACCTCATACTGCTGGGCCCTCTGGCGACACTGCCAGGGTCAAGCGTTGTGAAAAAAGGTTCTGGAGCTACGGAACCGCAACGAAAGGAAAGTGACACGTGGCACGTATTGCCGGCGTAAATATCCCGACTGCCAAACGGGTACCGATCGCGCTCACCTATATCACCGGAATCGGCCAGGCATCCGCCAAAGCCATCTGCGATGCCGTAGGCATCGACCAGACCCGCCGTGTGAACGAACTGAGCGATACAGAAGTTCTGTCGATCCGCGAACATATCGATGCCAACTACACCGTCGAAGGTGACCTGCGTCGTGAAACCCAGATGAACATCAAACGTCTGATGGACCTGGGCTGCTATCGCGGTCTGCGCCACCGCCGCAACCTCCCGGTTCGCGGTCAGCGCACCCATACCAACGCACGCACCCGCAAAGGCCCCGCAAAGGCCATCGCAGGCAAGAAGAAGTAAGGGGACGCACAGATGGCTCGCGAAAAGACACGCACCAAGCGTAAGGTTTCCAAGAACATCGCCGCTGGCGTTGCTCATGTGAACTCGTCGTTCAACAACACCAAAATCCTGATCTCTGACGTGCAGGGCAACGCGATCTCCTGGTCGTCCGCCGGCACCATGGGCTTCAAAGGCTCGCGGAAATCGACACCCTACGCAGCTCAGATGGCTGCCGAGGATGCAGGCCGCAAGGCTCAGGAACATGGCGTCAAGACGCTCGAAGTCGAAGTTCAGGGCCCCGGTTCGGGTCGTGAATCGGCACTTCGTGCCCTGGCCGCTGTCGGTTTCAACATCACGTCGATTCGTGACGTGACTCCGATGGCCCACAACGGCTGCCGCCCGCCAAAGCGTCGCCGCGTCTGATACCAGATTTATAAACTGGGGCTGCGCAGTTTTTTGCGCGGCCCCATTACGTCATTTTAAACCTCGGGCGTCGGCACCTTCGTGGACATGGGGCGCGGACAGGAATGGAGGGACACATGATCCATAAGAATTGGGCAGAACTCATCAAGCCGACCCAGCTTGACGTCAAGCCGGGTAACGATCCCGCACGTCTTGCGACGGTTGTGGCTGAACCGCTCGAGCGCGGCTTTGGTCTGACGCTTGGCAACGCGCTGCGTCGTATCCTGATGTCGTCGCTTCAGGGCGCCGCCATCACCTCGGTCCAGATCGACAACGTGCTGCACGAATTTTCGTCCGTTGCCGGTGTGCGCGAAGACGTAACCGACATCATCCTGAACCTCAAGCAGGTCGCCCTGCGCATGGAAGTCGAAGGCCCCAAGCGCCTTTCGATCAATGCCAAAGGCCCGGCAGTCGTCACCGCCGGTGACATCAGCGAAAGCGCCGGGATCGAGATCCTGAACCGCGATCACGTGATCTGCCACCTCGACGATGGCGCCGACCTGTTCATGGAACTGACCGTCAACACCGGCAAAGGCTATGTCGCGGCTGAAAAGAACAAGCCCGAAGATGCGCCCATCGGCCTGATCCCGATCGATGCGATCTATTCGCCGGTCAAGAAAGTGTCCTATGACGTGCAGCCGACCCGTGAAGGTCAGGTGCTCGACTATGACAAGCTGACCATGAAGGTCGAAACCGATGGCTCGATCACCCCGGACGATGCCGTGGCATTCGCTGCGCGTATCCTTCAGGATCAGCTGTCGATCTTCGTGAACTTCGACGAACCCGAATCCGCTGGCCGTCAGGACGACGACGACGGGCTCGAGTTCAACCCGCTCCTGCTCAAGAAAGTCGACGAGCTGGAACTGTCCGTACGTTCGGCCAACTGCCTAAAGAACGATAACATCGTTTACATTGGCGATCTGATCCAGAAGACCGAAGCCGAGATGCTCCGCACCCCGAACTTTGGCCGTAAGTCGCTGAACGAGATCAAGGAAGTCCTGTCCGGCATGGGGCTGCACCTTGGCATGGACGTCGAGGACTGGCCGCCCGACAACATCGAAGATCTGGCGAAAAAGTTCGAAGACGCCTTTTAATTGATGCACGCCCCGATGTACGGGGGGTGTACAGGGGGTGCACAGATGTCACCCCCTGAAAAATGCCCGGAATAGGCCGGGGAAAACACGGGCAATCCCGCCCCAACAGAACCGCTGACACGCATCGGCGGTCGTACAAAGCATAAGCTGAGAAGGAACTAGAAAATGCGTCACGCACGTGGTTACCGCCGCCTGAACCGCACCCATGAACACCGCAAGGCGCTGTTCGCGAACATGGCCGGCTCGCTCATCGAACATGAGCAGATCAAGACGACCCTGCCCAAGGCAAAAGAACTTCGCCCGATCATCGAAAAGATGATCACGCTCGCCAAGCGCGGCGACCTGCACGCCCGTCGTCAGGCTTCGTCCAAGCTGAAGGAAGAGCAGTACGTCGCGAAGCTTTTTGACGTTCTGGGCCCGCGTTACAAGGACCGTCAGGGCGGCTACGTCCGCGTCCTCAAAGCCGGTTTCCGTTATGGCGATATGGCTCCGATGGCGATCATCGAATTCGTCGACCGTGACCGCGACGCCAAGGGCGCCGCAGACAAGGCACGCGTCGCAGCCGAGGCAGACGCCGAGGAATAATCCTTTACGGGATTGAGATTAAGAAAGGCGCCGGGCAGAAACCCGGCGCCTTTTTTCTTGTCCAAAGCATGTGCCCGCATCAGGTCAGTTCGGTCTGACGCTCATCCAGTTCCTTCTTGACCAGTTCCTCGATCTTATTGACCGGGTGGTTGGTCAGTGTTTTTGGAATCTCGGCCACGACCTTGTCGGTCACTTCTTTGTGCATGTCATCGCGCAGATTGCCGAGCACCTGAGGCGAGGCCACGATGATCAGCCTGTCGAACTCGCCCTTATGGGCTTTTTCATACAGGATGTCGGACAGGTGGTGCGCAAAGCGTTCCTTTTGCAGCTCGTGCCAGTCGGTGTCGTCCATCGCCGAGCGTTGCTGCACGCCGGTATCATTCATCCGGCCCGGCCGGTTGGCCGACTGCGCCTCGTCGGACGGGTTTTCCTGTTCTTCGCTTTCCATCACGTCGAGGTTCGGGTTCTCGTGATCGGTCAGGTTGCGCAGGAACAGCGCTTTTTCGCTATCGGTTACCACAACCCACGTGTTTTCTTTTATTCTGGCCATGTTTGCCTCCATTCATGCCTTGCGGAATTTGAATTGCCGAGCGTTTCAGCTGCCGGTCCCGTGATGACCGCCAAGGTTGCCCTGACCCTTTTCATCAGACTTGTGAACACGGGTCGTTCCTGCATCGTCGCCTTTTTCGGCGCGTTTTAGCAAGTCTCGCGTGCCAACCTTGCGTTCCAGATTGCCGCCAGCGCGGCCGCCTTGATCCGGAGTCTCTACATCATCGATGAATTTTTCGGTTTCGCGGGTTCCATCCTGAGAGCGGTGTCTTTCCGCCATATCAGCCTCCTTTGGTCATGCGCTGAACCAACGATCCGGCGCGGCGATTGTTCCACCGCTGATGGCTTGCAAACCCGGTCGGGCTGGGCATATCAGAGGCTATCTCGGAGGGTTACGAATGCGACATATCCTGCTTGCCACCCTGCTGCTGGTCACACCGGCGTTGGCTGCGCCGCCGGTAATGGCGGAAACCCGGATACCGCAGAACCAGGCCGAAATCGCGCTTGGCTTTGCGCCGCTGGTCCGGCGTGCCGCTCCGGCGGTGGTGAACATTTACGCCCGCCGCGTGGTCGAGGCACAGGCCAGCCCCTTTGCGGGCGATCCGTTTTTCGAGCAGTTCTTTCAGGGCTTCGGTAAACCGCAGCCGCGGGTTCAGAACTCGCTTGGCTCCGGCGTGATCCTTTCCGCGGACGGAATCGTCGTGTCGAATTTTCACGTGGTGGGGCAGGCCACGGATATCCGCGTCGTGATGACCGACCGGCGGGAATATTCGGCGCATGTGGTTTTGGCCGATCAGGAATCCGATCTGGCGATCCTGCAACTCGATGGCGCGGCCGACTTGCCGCATCTCGATCTGCGCGATTCCGACCATGTCGAGGTGGGCGAACTGGCGCTTGCCATCGGCAACCCCTTTGGCGTCGGGCAGACCGTGACCAGCGGGATCGTCTCGGGTCTGGCGCGCTCCGGCATGGCAACCGGCAATGCGCGCGGCTACTTCCTGCAGACCGACGCGCCGATCAACCCGGGCAACTCGGGCGGGGCGCTGATTGACGTGAATGGCGCTCTGATCGGGATCAACACCTCGATCCTCAGCCGTTCGGGCGGGTCGAACGGGATCGGCTTTGCCATCCCGTCAAACCTTGTTGCGGAATTCGTCAAGCAAGCCCGCGATGGCGAAGAGGATTTCCAGCGCCCTTGGGCCGGGATGGCCGGTCAGCCGGTGGACAGCGACCTTGCGGGGTCGCTGGGACTGAGCGTGCCCGATGGGATCATCATCTCGGACCTTCATGCCGACAGCCCTTTTGCCGCCGCCGGATTCGAGGTTGGCGACGTGATCACCCATGTGGCCGGTCAGCCGGTCAATTCGCCCTCCGAGATGATCTTTCGCATGACCGTCACCGGCATTGGCAATACGGCCATGGTCACCCGTGTCCGTGATGGCCGCGCCGCAGAGATCGAAGTCGCGATGGAACCTGCGCCCGACACGCCCCCGTCGCAGGAACTCACGCTGAGCGACGACACGGTGCTACCGCAGTTGCAGGTCGCGCGGATCAATCCGGCGCTGATTGCGCGTTATGGTCTGCCGCTTGATATCAATGGCGTCCTGATCACCGACACCGGCCCCTATGGGGCACGGGCCGGGTTGAAACCGCTCGACATCATCCGCGCGATCAATGGCGACCCTATCGAGACGACCGCCGAGGTCGAAGAGGTGCTCAGCGATCCGGGCCGCTGGGTGCAGCTTGATCTGGAAAGGGCCGGGCGGCTGTTGTCGCTCCGGTTCCGGCTGTAACCGGTGGCGGATCTTTTCGACAAGGGAGACGCGCCCGCCGAGCCCGAACGCAACCGACCGCTGGCCGACCGGCTGCGGCCGCAGTCGCTGGGCGAGGTAATCGGACAAGAGCAGGTGCTGGGGCCGGACGCACCGCTGGGTGCGATGCTGGCGGCGGGCAGTCTGGGCAGCCTGATCCTCTGGGGGCCGCCGGGCGTGGGCAAGACCACCATCGCCCGTCTGCTGGCAGACGCGAGCGATCTGCATTTCGTTCAGATCAGTGCGATTTTCACCGGCGTGGCGGATCTCAAGAAAGTCTTCGAGGCGGCCAAGATACGGCGGGGCAACGGGCAGGGGACGCTTCTGTTCGTTGACGAGATCCACCGTTTCAACAAGGCGCAGCAGGATGGATTCCTTCCTTACATGGAAGACGGCACCATCATGCTGATCGGCGCCACGACCGAGAACCCCTCGTTCGAGCTGAACGCCGCTTTGTTGAGCCGGGCGCAGGTGTTGGTGCTCGAACGGTTGTCCCCGGCTGATCTTGAACGGCTGACCCAGCGGGCAGAGAAAGAGCTTGGCCGTCCGCTGCCCCTGACCGGCGCGGCGCGGGATACGCTGCACGAGATGGCCGATGGGGATGGGCGGGCGCTTTTGAACCTGATCGAGCAGGTCACCGCGTGGAAGATCGACACCCCGTTGGACCCGACGGCGCTTGGCGCTCGGCTGATGCGACGGGCGAGTAAATACGACAAGTCGGGAGATGAGCATTACAACCTGATCTCGGCCCTGCATAAATCGGTGCGCGGGTCCGACCCGGACGCGGCGCTTTACTGGTTCGCGCGGATGCTGACGGGGGGCGAAGATCCGCGCTATCTGGCGCGGCGTATCCTGCGCATGGCGATCGAGGATATCGGTCTTGCCGATCCGCAGGCCCAGACGGTCTGCCAGCACGCATGGGAAACCTATGAACGGCTCGGTAGCCCCGAGGGCGAGTTGGCGCTGGGACAGGCGGTTGCCTATCTCGCGCTCGCGCCGAAGTCGAACGCAGGATACGTGGCCTACAAGGCGGCAATGCAACTGGCGAAAAAGACCGGATCGGCCCCGCCGCCCAAACATATCCTGAACGCGCCCACGTCGATGATGAAAGATCAGGGCTATGGCGCGGGCTATGCCTATGACCACGATGCAGAGGATGCGTTTTCCGGGCAGAACTATTTCCCGGATGACGTCAAACGCCCGGTGCTCTATGCCCCGGTCGAGCGCGGATTCGAGCGCGAATTGAAAAAGCGGGTGGATTGGTTCGCGAAAAAGCGCGCCGAACGCCAGCGACAGGACAAGGAATGACCCCATGATCGAACGTTTCGACACCAACCAGCGGATGAGCCAGATCGTCAAGCACAACGACACCGTCTACCTCGCGGGGCAGGTTGCCAAGGGCGACAGCGTCGCGGCACAGACCCAGGGCTGCCTCGACCAGATCGACGCGCTGCTGGCCCGTGTCGGCTCGGACAAGACCAAGATCCTGCAGGCGGTGATCTGGATGGCCGACATGGCCGATTTCGCCGAAATGAACGCGGTCTGGGACGCATGGGTGCCCGAAGGTAACGCGCCCGCACGTGCGGCTGGCGAATCCAAGCTGGCGACCGAGGAGTTCCGCGTCGAGATCATCATCACGGCAGCCTGCAACTGACCCACGGGCAGGGCCGCTTGACATCCGGCCCCGCAGGGGCGAGGGAGCGCGATCATGATCCAGACCGTATCTCTTGTCGCCCTTGGCGGGGCCATTGGCGCTTCGCTGCGCTATCTTGCCGGCGTGGCGATCCTGCGCCTGATCGGCCAGCAGGCGATGCCGCTGGGCGTGATCTCGGTCAATATCGTCGGCTCGTTCCTGATGGGCGTCTTCGTGAGTGCAGCCGCGCAAAAGGGCCTGACCCATTACGGGCCCTTCGTGATGACGGGCATACTGGGCGGGTTCACCACGTTTTCTTCCTTTTCCCTTGAAACGATTACCTTGTTCGAACGGGGCGAAACCGGTTTGGCTGCCCTATATGTACTGTTGTCGGTGGCGGTTTCGATTGGCGCGCTGGCGCTTGGGATGTTTCTGACAAGAGGGCTCTGGGCATGAGCGGTGTCAAGATGATCACGGTTGCGGATGATGACGGCGATCAGCGGCTCGACCGCTGGCTGCGGCGGATGTTTCCGCATGTAAGCCAGGGCCGTATCGAAAAGATGTGCCGCAAGGGCGAATTGCGCATTGACGGCGGACGGGTCAAGGGCTCGACCCGGCTTGTTCCCGGCCAGCAGGTGCGGATCCCGCCGCTGCCTGCAAGCGACAATAAACCGGCCCCCGCGCCGACCCGGGTTTCAGAGGCGGATGCCAAGATGATCCGGTCCTGCGTGATTTATCGCGACGATCACGTGATGGCGTTGAACAAGCCGCCGGGGCTGGCCGTGCAGGGCGGTTCGGGCCAGACGCGCCACGTGGACGGGCTCGCCGAGGCGCTGATGTTCGATCTCGACGAGAAACCGCGCCTTGTGCACCGGATCGACAAGGATACCTCGGGCGTGTTGTTGCTCGCGCGGACGCGGTCGGTCGCGGCGGCTTTGACCGCCAGCTTCCGGCATCGCGAAACGCGCAAGATCTACTGGGCCGTTGTGGGGGGCGTGCCCCATCCCAAGGCCGGGACGATCAAGACCGGTCTGGTCAAAGCGCCGGGCCACGGATCGAAAGGCGAGGGGGAGAAGATGATCAACGTCCACCCCCGCGACATCGACGACACGCCGGGTGCAAAACGCGCGGTCAGCGAATACATGGTGATCGAAGCGGCGGCGAAACGAGCCGCTTGGATGGCCCTGACGCCGATCACCGGGCGGACGCACCAACTGCGGGCGCACATGGCCGAGCTTGGCCACCCGATCATTGGCGACGGCAAATACGGCGGCTCGGCGCAGGAAAACCTTGGCGATGGCTGGGGCGCACAGCTTGGCGGCGACATTTCCAAGAAGCTGCACCTCCACGCGCGCTCGCTGACGATTGAACATCCGGTTTCCAAGGCAAAACTGCATATCACCGCGCCGCTGCCCGATCACATGCAGCACACATGGGATACCTTCCAATGGGAGACCCGCGACGTGCCCGAAGACCCGTTTGACGACGAAGCGTGGGAACAATGGTGAAACTGGTCATTTTCGACGTGGACGGCACGCTGGTCGACAGCCAGGCTACGATCCTTGGCGCGATGACGGCGGCCTTTGCCAGCCTCGACATGCCGGCGCCGGACCGGGCCGCAATTCTTTCGATTGTCGGCCTGTCGCTGGATCAGGCCATGTTCCGGCTGGTGCCCGAGCGCCCGCAGGAAGAGCGCGATGCGCTTGTCGCAGGTTATCGCAATGCCTATGCCACGCACCGGGCGCAGACCGGCGCGGCGGCGGGGTCGCCGCTTTATCCCGGCGCGCTCGACGTGATCGAAACGCTTGCCGCGCGCGACGACGTGCTGCTGGGCATTGCCACCGGCAAATCGCGGCGGGGGCTGACGGCGCTGCTCGACGACCATGGGCTGGCAAAGCATTTCGTGACGACGCAGGTGGCGGATGACCATCCATCGAAACCGCACCCGTCGATGATCCTGACCGCGCTGGTCGAATCCGGTTGCGAAGCCGGGGATGCCGTGATGATCGGCGACACGAGTTATGACATGGAAATGGCCCGCAATGCCGGTGTCACCGGGATCGGTGTCGGCTGGGGCTATCACGCACCCGCAGAGCTTTCCAAGGCGACGCCGCATGTGCTGGACGATTTCGCCGGTTTGCCGGGGGTGCTTGAACAAATCTGGAAGGTCACCGCATGAGCGAATGGAAAGCACGCCGGTTCTGGAAAGCAGCCGAGGTTGCCGAGGCCGAGGAGGGCTATACGGTTCTCCTTGACGGTCGTTCGGTCAAGACGCCGAACAAGACGCTGCTGGTCGTGCCGGGGGCGGATATGGCGGCGGAAATCGCCCGTGAATGGGACGAACAGGAAGGCGTGATCAACCCGCTTTCAATGCCCTTTACCCGGTCCGCGAATTCGGCGCTCGACAAGGTCGCGCCGCAAAAGGCCGAGGTCGCCGATATGCTTGCGGGCTATGGCGACAGCGATCTGCTTTGTTATCGCGCGGACGCCCCCGAGGAACTTGTCGCCCGGGAAAGCGCCGAATGGGATCCATTGCTCGATTGGGGTGCTGAAAATTTAGGCGCGCGGCTCGAGCCCCGCGTCGGCGTCATGCACGCCCCGCAGGATGAAACGGCGATGGCCCGCCTGTCCGCCCTTGTGCATGAGATGACCCATTTCGAATTGACCGGATTTCACGATCTTGTCAGCCTCTCCGGCTCGCTGGTTATCGGCTTCGCGGCGGCGCGAAATGAGCGCGGAATCGACGATCTCTGGAACTTGTCGCGTCTGGACGAGCTCTGGCAAGAGGAACAATGGGGCGCCGATGACGAGGCGACCGAGATGGCCGAGATCAAGCATCAGGCCTTTGTTCACGCCAAGCGATTCTACGATCTCTCGCGTCCCGCCTAGGGTTGAGCCGCGCGCGGGTGACGCAAGGACAGGGGCGATCGGGGTCGTAACTCCTGCACAAACAGGTGATTTTGTCGGCTCCGTGAATTTGATTTGTTTGATCAGTCCCTTGACGTTTGTTGATGAATCCGCCCAAACTTAGGCGCACTAAGGGGGGAGTGAACGCCCTTAGAATTTTCGTTCGGCATATCAAATGCCAACTAGTCGCCCGCTACGAGGCGGAAAAATCAGGAAGAGGTAAAAATGAAGAAATCCGTATTCTTAGGCGCGCTAACCGTTGCCGGCCTGGCAGCAGGTGCAGCGGCCGCAACGACGCTGGAAGACGTCAAGGCGCGCGGTACGCTGAACTGCGGCGTGACGACCGGTCTCGTTGGCTTTGCGGCGCCCGACGCCAATGGTGAATGGAACGGTTTTGACGTTGCCGTCTGCCGTGCCGTTGCCGCTGCCGTTCTGGGTGACGCTTCCGCTGTCGAATTCGTTCCGACCACCGGCAAGACGCGCTTTACCGCTCTCGCTTCGGGTGAGATCGACATGCTGGCGCGTAACACCACCTGGACCTTCTCGCGCGATGTCGACCTCAAGTTCGAATTCGTCGGCGTGAACTACTACGACGGTCAGGGCTTCATGATCCCGAAAGAGCTGGGCGTGTCCTCGGCCAAGGATCTCGACGGCGCCACCGTCTGCATCCAGACCGGTACCACCACCGAGCTGAACCTCGCGGACTTCTTCCGCGCCAACAACATCAGCTATGAGCCGGTTCCGATCGAAACCAACGCCGAAGCGCAGCAGCAGTACCTTGCCGGTGCCTGCGACGTTTACACCACGGACGCTTCCGGTCTGGCCGCAACCCGCGCCACCTTCGAAGATCCGACCGCGCACGTTCTGCTGCCGGAAATCATCTCCAAAGAGCCGCTCGGCCCGCTTGTTCGCCACGGCGACAACGAATGGGGTGACATCGTTCGCTGGACCCTGAACGCGCTGATCGCTGCCGAAGAATACGGCGTTTCCTCGGCCAACATCGGTGAGCTGGCAAGCGGCACCGACAACCCGGAAATCAACCGTCTGCTCGGCACCGAGGGCACCCTCGGCGAGATGCTCGGCCTTGACCTCGAATGGGCCAAGCGCGCGATCATGGCAAACGGCAACTACGGCGAAATCTTCGCGAAGAACATCGGTGAAACCACTCCGATCGGTCTGGCCCGCGGCCTGAACGCTCAGTGGACCGACGGTGGCCTGCTCTACTCGCCGCCCTTCCGCTAAGAACTCTTCGGGAAAGGCGCAGGTTAACCCCTGCGCCTTTTTCGCAATAAGACCAAGAAGATAAACAAAACACGATCTTCATTGAGCCGGGACATACCTGGCCGCCAGAAAAGATCGCAGAGCCAGACAGGGACGTCACATGACGACAATTACCGACCCTCCCAAGGGCGAATTCCGGCTATCTATGCTCTTGTACGATACGCGCTATCGGTCGATGACCCTGCAGGTCATCGCGGCGCTCGTCCTCGCGCTTTCATTGGCCTATCTCTACCGCAACCTCGCCACCAACCTAGCCGAAGCCGGCCTGAACATTTCGTTCGAGTTTCTGGGCAGCCCTGCGGGCTATGACATCAACCAGACTCTGATCGAGTACAACAGCCAGTCCAGCAACTTCCGTGCCGCCATCGTCGGCATTCTCAACACGCTGCTGGTCGCCTTCCTCGCCTGTGTGACGGCGACGGTGTTCGGCGTCCTCGCCGGTGTGCTGCGCCTCTCGAACAACTGGCTGGTGCGCAAGCTGATGGCGGTCTACGTCGAGGTCTTCCGGAACATTCCCGTCCTGATCTGGATCATCATCATTTTCACGATCATGACGGCGGTCATGCCCAGTCCCAGCGCTTTCCGGGGCGACGACCCCGACAGTTCGATGCTGTTCGATCTCTTTGCCTTCACCAACCGGGGCGTTTATGTGCCCGGGCCCTATTTCACGCGCGGCATCGGCGGCGAAGAAGGCAGCATCATCAACTGGCTGCTGGTCATCGCGGTACTGGTCGGGTCCTTCTTTGCGACACGCGCCATGACGCATCGTGCCAACAACATCCAGGAAAAAACCGGCGTCCGTCCCAAGACACTCTGGATCAACCTCGCCATCTGGTTCGTGCCGATCATCCTGCTCTGCCTCGTTCTCGGGCTGGCATGGGACATCCCCGAACTCAAGGGCTTCAACTTTGGTGGTGGTCTCAAGGTCGGCGGCCCGCTGATCGCCCTCTGGTTCGCGCTGTCGATCTATACCGGGGCTTTCATCGCGGAAAACGTCCGCGCCGGTATCCAGTCGGTCTCCAAGGGCCAGACCGAGGCCGCCTCGGCGCTTGGCATCCGCCCGCGTCGCGTCATGAGCCTCGTGGTTCTGCCGCAGGCGCTGCGGGTGATCATCCCGCCGCTGATCTCGCAATATCTCAACATCACCAAGAACTCCTCCCTCGCCATCGCGGTGGGCTATGCGGATATCACGGCGACTCTGGGCGGGATCACCCTGAACCAGACCGGGCGCGCCATCGAATGCGTTCTCTTGCTGATGCTGTTCTACCTCGTCATCTCGCTGCTGATCTCGGCAGGGATGAACGTCTACAACAACGCCATCAAGTTGAAGGAGCGCTGAGATGTCCGATACACATGCACAGTCCGTTGCCTTCGTACGCGACACGGCAATTCCCGCCGCCCCGGCACCGGCCAATGAAACCGGCCCGGTCAAATGGCTGCGAGAAAATCTCTTTGCCACATGGGCAAATGCGCTGCTGACCGTCGCCGCGCTGTTTGTGATCTACCTCATCCTGTCCTCGACATTGCCGTGGATTCTGGGTGGGGTCTGGACCACCACGTCGCTCGCGGAATGCCGCGAAGTGCTGGCCGGCCAGACAGGCGCCTGTTTCTCGGTGCTTGCCGAACGCTGGAATCAGCTGCTCTTCGGGTTCAAATACCCAAGCGAGCTTTACTGGCGTCCAATCCTCGCACTGGTGCTGCTGTTCATCGCGGCCGCCCCGGTGCTGTTTTTCGATCTGCCGCGCAAGCTGCTGATCTTTACCGCGCTCTACCCGTTCATCGCCTTCTGGCTGATCTGGGGCGGCAGCATCCTTGTGCCCATCGTGGCCCTGCTTGGTGTCGTCGGCGGTTACCTCGTCTACAGCCGTTTCGTTGCGCAAAGCTTTGCGACCGGCTTCTTCGGGGGCATCGTCGCGGCGCTGATCATCTGGTACATCGGCGGTTTCATCACCGAAGCACTGGCCCCGGCCAACCCGATGCTCACGGCAGTACCGTCGCGCGATCTTGGCGGCTTCATGCTGAACCTGATGCTTGGCGTGACCTGCGTGTCCCTGTCGATCCCCCTCGGGATCGCCCTGGCACTGGGTCGTCAAAGCTCCATGCCGCTGATCAAGGGGATCTGCGTCATCTTCATCGAATTCATCCGCGGCGTGCCGCTGATTACGCTGCTTTTCGTGGCCTCGGTGATGCTGGCCTATTTCTTCCCGCCAGAGGCAAATGTCGACCTGTTCCTGCGGGTGGTGATCATGATCACCATGTTCTCTTCGGCCTATATCGCCGAGGTGATTCGAGGCGGTCTCGCCGCTCTGCCCAAGGGCCAGTACGAAGCAGCCGACAGCCTTGGTCTCGAATATGCCCAGGCCATGCGGCTGATTATCCTGCCGCAGGCGCTCAAGATCTCGATCCCCGGCATCGTGAACATCGCCGTGGGCCTGTTCAAGGACACGACACTGGTCTCGGTGATTTCCATGTTCGACCTCGTCGGCATGATCCGCGGACCGATCCTCGCCTCGACCGAATGGAACGGCGTCTACTGGGAACTCCTCGGCTTTGCGGCCCTGCTGTTCTTCGTCGTCTGCTACGGCATTTCTCAATATTCGCAGTGGCTTGAACGCCGTCTCGCGACAGATCATCGCTAAGGAGTCCCCTCATGGCTGACACCGCTGAAACCCAGAAAATCGAGTCCCCCAAGATGGAGGTCTCGGACGAGGTCGCGATCTCCATCCAGAAGATGAACAAGTGGTACGGGGCTTTCCACGTGCTGCGCGACATCGACCTGACCGTCTACCGGGGCGAGCGCATCGTGATCTGCGGGCCTTCGGGCTCGGGGAAATCGACTCTCATCCGCTGCATCAACGCGCTGGAAGAGCACCAGAAAGGCTCGATCACGGTTGATGGCACGCTGCTGTCCTCGGATCTCAAGAACATCGACAAGATCCGCTCCGAGGTCGGCATGTGCTTCCAGCATTTCAACCTCTTCCCGCATCTGACCATTCTCGAAAACTGCACGCTGGCCCCGATCTGGGTGCGCAAGACGCCCCGGAAAGAGGCCGAAGCGACAGCGATGCACTTCCTCGAAAAGGTCAAGATCCCGGATCAGGCGCACAAGTACCCCGGCATGCTCTCGGGCGGTCAGCAGCAGCGTGTGGCGATCGCCCGTTCGCTCTGCATGCGACCGCGTATCATGCTTTTCGATGAACCGACCTCCGCGCTCGACCCGGAGATGATCAAGGAAGTGCTCGACACGATGATCGAACTCGCCGAAGAGGGCATGACCATGCTCTGCGTGACCCATGAAATGGGCTTCGCACGGCAGGTCGCCAATCGGGTGATCTTCATGGACCAGGGCCAGATCGTCGAACAGAACGAACCGGAGGAATTCTTCAAGAACCCGCAAAGCCCGCGGACCCAGCTCTTCCTGAGCCAGATCCTCGGCCACTGAGTTCTGACCTAACCAAATGCAAACGCCCCGGCTCCGCGTCGGGGCGTTTTGCGTTTCTCAAGACCCTAAACGCCGCCATACACCGCCCTTTTCCTCTTGCGCAAAATACTCCAGGGGAGTCGGCCATCGGCCGACGGGGGCAGCGCCCCCGGCCGCCGTTTCAGCCGGTCTCGCCCATCAGCTCCCGCGGCACAACAAAATCCACCGCTTCACCACTGCCAAAAGTTACCGAGGCCCAGAAATTATCGGGGAAATCGGCAACCAGCGTCGCGCCGGTGGGGTAGTCGTCGAACCGGGGGTGATCCACCGGATCGCTCAGGATCATCTCGGCAAAACCGGCAATTCCCGGGTTGTGCCCGATCATCAGCACCGTATCGCCCTTGGCCTTGCGCAGAGACGACAGCATGGTCTCGATCCCGGCGTGGTACAGCGAGTCCATCACCCTTGGCGCGATTTCGAGGTTCAGCCCATCACAGGTCTGCTGCGTCCGCACTGCCGAGGAACACAGGATTTCATCCGGCAGGTAGTCGTTCGCCCGCAGCCAGTCGCCCAGCAGCCGCGCCGAAATCACGCCCCGGTCGTTCAGCGGACGCTTGTGGTCTTCCATGCCCGGTGTGGCCCAGCTCGACTTGGCATGACGCATCAGGATCAGGGTCTTTGTCATCGGCGGTGAAAAGCCTCCATATGAAGGGCGGATTGCGCCGCCGTGCGTCCGGCCCCGGTGCTGACCGGGCAGGCCAGCCGCACGGCACAGCCGCGTTTCATGCAGGATCGCTGCCCCGGCCCGGTATCGAGATAGGCATGGCAGGCATCC
This sequence comes from Phaeobacter sp. 22II1-1F12B, assembly GCF_002210165.1. Lineage (GTDB taxonomy): Bacteria > Pseudomonadota > Alphaproteobacteria > Rhodobacterales > Rhodobacteraceae > Heliomarina. The sequence continues at coordinate 32,488 of NZ_AQQP01000014.1, forward strand.
AGACGATATCCGTGCATATCACTCAGCGCGCCCACGGGACAGGCCGAAACACAGGGACGTGATTCACAGGACAGGCAGGGGTTTTCAGAGATCGGCGCGGGAAGGGGGATCGGACGGGGCAGATGCAACGCCCCGCGATAGGAAATCATCATCCCCACCCGGTCGTGGACAAGCATCCCCACCGGGCTTTGCCAGGCTCGCCCGGAATCGACCGCCCAGCGGATGAACGGTGCATAAGGTGGACCGCCAAAGGGAAAGATCGCTTCAGCGTCCAACAGCGCGGCAAGTCTATCGACCACCCGCTCTGACCAGCGGTCGACCGGATCCGCTGCGCCGTCGCTTGCCTCGGGTGAGGTGCTGAAGATGTCCCAGAACCCCGGACCGGCCCCCAGCAGGATCAGGCTGCGCCCATCTTCTTCCAGCGCACCCATCACGATCAGCCCGGCTGCCTCGGCCAACGCTGAAATCTCATCGTATTCCGGGTAACGGCTCACCTAGTCCGGGCGGATCAGCGATCCGGCCCCGTGCTCGGTAAACAACTCGAGCAGGCAGGCATTGGGCGCACGACCGTCAAGGATGACCACGGCACGCACGCCACCGTCGATCGCGTCCAGCGCGGTTTCCGTCTTGGGGATCATCCCACCCGCGATCGTGCCATCTTCGGTCATTTCGCGGATGTGGTGTGCCTTTAGCTCGGTCATGACCTCTCCGGCGGCATTCTTGACACCGGCCACATCGGTCAACAGCAGCAGCCGGTCGGCCTTGAGCGCGGCGGCAATTGCCCCGGCGGCGGTGTCGCCGTTGATGTTGAAGGTCTCGCCGTTGCGCCCCATGCCAAGGGGCGCGATCACCGGAATGATCTCTTTCTCGGCAAAGTCGCGCAGCAGGGCCGGGTTCACCTCGGTCGGTTTGCCAACCAACCCAAGCTCCGGGTCCTCGTGGTCGCAGACGATCAGACCGCCATCCTTGCCGGAAACGCCAACCGCCCGGCCGCCCTGTTCGGTGATGGCCTGCACGATCTGCGAATTGACGATCCCGCTCAGGACCATCTCGACCACTTCCATAGTGGCTGCATCCGTCACGCGCTTGCCGTTCTTGAACTCGGACTTGATCTGAAGCCGCTCTAGCATCTTGTTGATCATCGGGCCGCCGCCATGAACGATCACCGGATTAACCCCGACCTGTCGCATCAGCACCACGTCGCGGGCGAACTCGTCCATCGCCTCGTCGCTGCCCATGGCATGGCCACCCAGCTTGATGACCACTGTGGCGTCGTTATAGCGCTGCATATAGGGCAGGGCCTGGCTAAGTGTCCGGGCTGTATTGCCCAAGTCGCGGGTCATATCCTGAGATCTCATTTTAGCTCCCTTTGTCGCGTTATCCGAAAAGGCAGCATGCGGCGCAAGGCCCATGTCGGTGGCGATGCCGGGAATGGGCCGGAACGCGCTATTCGAGCGTTGCGATGATCGAGCGCAAGATCGGGATGCCCCAACCCTTTTCAGATGAGGTCATGACAATCTCTGGGTAGGCGGCGGGGTGCTTTGAAAGCGCCTCTCGGACCTGCGACAGGACCTTGTCGCGCTCCTTGTCCTTGACCTTATCGGCCTTGGTCATCACGCATTGAAATGTCACCGCCGAGCTGTCGAGCAGTTTCAGGATCTCCTGATCCACGGCCTTGATACCGTGGCGCGTGTCGATCAGCACAAAGGCGCGCCGCAGGGTAGGGCGCCCCGAGAGATACTGTTTCAGCAGGCGCTGCCATTTCTCAACCTTGTCCAGCGGCGCATTGGCATAGCCATAGCCCGGCAGGTCGACGAGATAGAGCTCGGGCCCTTGGGTGAAAAAGTTGATCTCCTGCGTCCTGCCCGGCGTGTTCGAGGCGCGTGCCAGCGCCTTGGTGCCGGTCAGCGCGTTGATCAGGCTGGACTTGCCGACGTTCGAACGGCCGGCAAAGCAGACCTCAAGCCGGTCTGCCGGAGGCAGGCCAGACATCGCGACCACGCCTTTCAGGAATTCCGACTGCCCGGCAAAAAGCTTGCGGGCATTTTCAAGCGTGGCATCGTCCGGCGCTTCGGCCAGCGGAAAGGGCAGTTGCATCAGAGAACCTCGACCCTGTCGCCCGGGCGGATTGTACCGGGGGTGATGACTTCGGCGCGGACGCTGAAATCGCGATGGCCAAAGGCATCCAGCGCGCTCAGCGTATCTGCGTCATGTTTGCCGGTTTCGGGATTGGCCTTGGTCGAGGGGCAGCGGTCGGTCCGCTCGCGCACCCGCAACACCGCTTCGCCCAGCCGGACATCGCGGTCCAGCCATTCGAATTCTTCCCATGCGTCGAAGCCTTCGAACCAGATATTGCCGCGCCAGCGCAGGATCGACAGCGGATGCCCGATCTGCTTTTCGACGGCCTCGTGCGATGCCTTGTTGCAGAGCGTGACCGAGGGAAAATCACTGTCGGTCATGCCACGTCCGGGCACCCGCACGATGCGGGCAGGGGCGGCGCGGCCTTCCTGAACCAGCGGTTTGATCCAGTCGAGAAAGGCCTGCTGTTCGGTTTCGGGATCGAACTCAAGATCGGCCATTTCCGGATGAAACAGCGTTACCCGGTTGTTGGCATCGTCCAGTTTCGCGGAAATCGCCATCAGTGCCGGGTTGCGCGACACGATGTTGAAATTCTGGCACCGCGCCCATTCCGAATTGTCGGCCTTGGAGTTTTCATGGGCGATGGCCCACATCCGGTCGCCGGGCATGGTCTGCCCGGCGGCAAGCGTCACCTCGTCAAGCTCTTCGCGCCCGTGGCTCTTGATCGGGTGCCGCCAGATCGAGGTGACTGTTCCGGTCATTTCTTTTCCGCCTTGGGTTTGCGTTTGAAGCCTGACTTGATGTTGCCAAACACGTCCGGCTTATAGCCCTGGCTGCGCATGATCAGGTACTGCTGGGTAAAGGTGATCGTGTTGTTCGCGATCCAGTATACCACCAGCCCGCTGGCAAAACCGCCCAGCATGAACATGAATACCCAAGGCATCCACGCAAAGATCATCTGCTGTGTCGGATCGGTCGGCGCCGGATTCAGCTTTTGCTGCAGGAACATCGAGATACCCAGCAACAAAGGCAGGATGCCGATAAAGATCAGCGCCATCATCGATCCCGGATCCGGCGCGCCCCATGGCAGCAGTCCAAAGAAGTTGAAGATCGAGGTCGGGTCAGGCGATGACAGATCCTGGAACGGGCCAAAGAAAGGCTCGTGGCGCAGTTCGATGGTGACAAAGATCACCTTGTAGAGCGAGAAGAAGATCGGGATCTGCAGGAGGATCGGCAGACAGCCCGCCGCCGGGTTCACCTTTTCCTTCTTGTAAAGCTCCATCATGCCCTGCTGAAGCTTTTGCCGGTCGTCGCCCGCATTTTCCTTCAGCTTTTCCATCTGCGGCTGCAATTCCTTCATCTTCGCCATCGAGACGTAGGATTTGTAGGCCAGCGGGAACAGGACCGCCTTGATGATCAGTGTCAGGCCGATGATCGACCAGCCCATGTTGCCGATCAGCTCGTGGATATGGTGCAGCAGCCAGAAGATCGGCTTGGTCAGGAAAAAGAACCAGCCCCAGTCGATGCTGTCGATGAACCCGACAACACCACGGCTTTCGTAATTCCGGATGGTTTCCCATTCCTTGGCGCCAGCGAAGAGCTGGGTCGTGACCGTTGCCGAAGCGCCGTCAGCCACGGTCTGCGTCGGCAGCACGGCCTCGGTCTGGTAGATATCGCGGCGCTCGTCGTATTTCGCGACGGATTTGAATGCGGTCCCGGGGGCGGGGATCAGCGTCGACATCCAGTAGTGGTCGGTGAACCCGATCCAGCCGTTTTCGGCGACCTGCTCGACCTCGGCCCGCGCGCCTTCGTTGGCGTTCATCTCGAAATCGGGGATGTTCTTGTAGGTCACCTCTTCGAGCGTGCCGTCGGACATGCGAACGATGCCTTCGTGCAGGATGAAGAATTTCTTGAGGTCCGCCGGTTCACCGTGACGGGCCAGCACACCATAGGGGGCAAGGCCGACGGTCCCGCCCGAGGCGTTCTCGACCGACTGGGTGACGGTGAACATGAAATCTTCATCGACCTCGATGGTGCGGCGGAAGGTCAGACCGCTATCGTTGGACCAGCTCAGCGTGACAGGGCTGTCGGTGCTCAGCGTCTCACCGCTTTCGATGGTCCATTCCGTCTTGGGCGAAGGCACGTCGTCCGGAGACAGTCCGGCGCCGGGGGCCCAGCCATAAAGCGCGTAATAGGCGTTGGGGGTGCCGGCGGGGGCCAGAACCTGAACGATGGGCGACTCCGGGTCGACCTCGACATGGTAGTCCTTGAGGAACAGCTCGTCGATGCGACCGCCGATCAGAGAGATGCTGCCGCGCAGACGCGGCGTGTCGATGGCGATGCGCGGCGCGTCGGCAACGGCCTGCTCGGTTTCGCCCACGCTGGCCGTCGTGCCCTGCTCCGTCGTGGCGGTGGCAGGAACGCTCGCGGTCGATCCCGTCTCAGCGTTCTGGCTCGTTTCCGTCTCGGACGGGATCTGCTGCGGCGGTTCTGGTGGGAATAGAACCAGCCAGACCAGGATCACCAGCCCGGAAAGTACAGTTGCGAGGATTAGATTCTTGTTCTGATCGTCCATTGGGGACCGGCACCTTCGTCCATGTATGACACCGGTGGGTTCAACAGAGTGCGGCCAGAAAGGTCAAGCCGAATCCGGGTGACATAGGGCCGCGAGGGCCAATTGCAGGGCATAAAACAAGGGAGACAGCGATTCTTGCGAAATCCCGCCGGTCGAAGGGCGACGTGATCGGTTCCGTCTTGGTACGTGGATTGCATTGGAACGGATCGATGCGGCCTTCTCCGCACGGGTGACGATCGCGAAGACTTCCAAGCAATCGCACGGGCAGCACTGGGGGCGTTGAGCCGCCCTGCCTCGTCGTCTGCTTTTGCCTCTAACCGGTGTCGCGGCGCAAGATCGGAGTATCGATCAGCGTCACCCGATGGGCGGTCAACCAGGAGAGTGTCTTTTCAAACGGCATGGGCCGCGCGATGCCAAAGCCCTGGACGTGATCGCAGCCAAGCTGCGCGAGTATCACATGTTCACCCGAGGTCTCGACACCTTCTGCAAGGGTTTCAATCCCGAGCCGTTCGGCCATTGTGAGGATCGCCCCGATCATGCGCTGCTGTTCCGGGTCGAGATCGGCACGCAGGACGAAAGATCTGTCGATCTTGATCCGGCTGATCGCAAACCGGCGGATCGAGGCTATCGAGGCATGACCGGTACCGAAATCGTCGAGGTCGATGTGACAACCCAGCTTGCCCAGCCCCAGCACGTTGCGCGTGACCATATCGTCAGAACAGCTGGTCACCACGGTTTCAAGTATCTCGACGCAAAGCCGCTCGGGTGTCAGATCGAACCTGTCGAGTTCCCATTTGATGCGATCCACCAGCGTGGGGTTACGCAATTCATCGGTGGCAAAGTTTACGCCGACCATGGGGACATCGAACCCAGCCTCGTCCCAAGCCTTCACCGCGCCAAGGGCGTGCTGCAACATGATCTGGCCAAGCCGTTCCCCGAGTCCGGCCTCTTCGAGGATCGGCAGGAATTCATTCGGGGGGATCATGCCATGTTCAGGGTGGTTCCAGCGTGCAAGCGCCTCGAACCCTGTCACCTTTCCCGTGTCCGAGGATACCTGCGGTTGGTACCAGGCAATGATCTGGCCGTTTTCGAGGGCATCTGCCGCTTCGTCATGCAGCGCGCGCCGGGTCCGCACACGTCGATGGAGTTCCAGCGAAAAGGCCCGGATGGCAGAGGGCCCGTTCAGCTGGGCGTCTGAAAGCGCGGTCGCGGCGGCGGCAATCCAGTCGTCAGAGGTTTTGCCGGGCGCGCGGCTGCGTTGGCAGAACCCGATGGAGCAGGACAGAAAAACCGACATGCCGTCGAGCTGAATCGGGTCCTCGAGCGCGGCCTGTATGCGTCCCGCAAGGCTGATGCAGGTTTCCAAATCAAGCTGCTGGACCGGGCTTGTACAGACACCAAACCGGTTGTCACCAAGCCGGGCAAGCGTATCGCTGGCCCGCAAAAAGCCCTGAATGCGCTGGCCGCATTGCACGACCACCTGATCCGCTGCCGCCTGCCCGTGCAGATCGACGAGATCGCGGTAATGGTCGATATCGATCAGGATGCAGACGGATTTGAGCCGTGTTGCACCGGTTCTCGAAAAGATATCCGCCGCGATTCGTTCGAACCCGTCCCGCATGATCAGTTCTGTGATGCGGTCGCGCGCGCCTGCGCCACCGATCCCGTGCCGGGAATAAAGCCCCGTCGCGGCGAATAGCAGGGGTAGCCCGAGCGCGGTCAGAAGGAGGGCGATTTCGCCGCCAAACCAGAAGGCTGCAAGCGAGATGGCCGGGAGAAAAGCAATCGATGATGGCCCCGAGATCATCGGTGCAATCCAGTCCCGCAGTTTTACCAGGCTGTCGGGAATTCGCATGTCTTACCCTTCTTGATGCAGCTTGCACCAAGTGACACTAGGCAGGCGTGATCACTGCCCGGTTAACGTCCTTGGGATTTTTGCGACGAATTAGTCGGGGTTTTTAGCAGTATCCCGCATCAGCCCCGCGAAATCGAAAAGCTGCGGGTCGAGCAGGTGCGAGGGGCGCGCATTCATCAGCGCGCGGAACATGACCTGACGGCGACCGGGGCTGTTGGCTTCCCATGTATCGAGGATCTGCTTGACCTGCTGGCGTTGCAGCCCGTCCTGGCTGCCACAGAGATCGCAGGGAATGATCGGATAGTTCATATCGCGCGAAAACCGGTCGCAATCCGCTTCGGCCACGTGGGCGAGGGGGCGATAGACGAAAAGATCGCCCTCTTCGTTCAAGAGCTTGGGCGGCATGGTCGCCAGCCGTCCGCCGTGGAACAGGTTCATGAAGAAGGTTTCGAGGATATCATCGCGATGATGGCCCAGCACCACGGCGGAACAGCCTTCTTCGCGGGCGATCCGGTAGAGGTTCCCGCGCCGCAACCGCGAACAGAGCGCGCAAAAGGTCCGGCCCTGCGGGATCTTGTCCATCACGATGGAATAGGTGTCCTGATATTCAATCCGATGGGGGACGCCCATTTTCTCAAGGAATTCCGGCAGCACGGTTGCCGGAAATCCCGGCTGACCCTGATCGAGGTTGCAGGCAAGGATATCGACCGGCAGCAACCCGCGCCATTGCAGCTCATGCAGGACAGCAAGCAGGGTATAGCTGTCCTTGCCGCCGGACAGGCAGACAAGCCAGCGTGCGCCCCGTTCGATCATGCCATATTGTTCGATGGCTTCGCGCGTCTGCCGCACGATGCGTTTGCGCAGCTTTTTGAACGCGGTGCTCGACGGCGCCCCGGCAAAAAGTGGATGTATATCGTCGTTTTCGTCCAGCATGTGCGAGCTTTAGTCGAGCGCCCCGTTCCGGGCAAGGGCGCGTTAAGAATGTCAGGGGACGTTATCTATGCCCGACCCGCCCAGAGGGTGACACCGTCCGATCCGGCGCAGGGCAAGCCAGCCGCCTTTCAGCCCGCCATGTTTTTCAATCGCTTCCAGTGCGTAGGCCGAACAGGTCGGCTGATAGCGGCAATTGTACCCGACCCAGGGCGAGAAAATCAGCCGATAGGCGCGTACGGGCAGGGCGACGATATGGCCAAGCGGGGTCATGGACGGGCATGCAGCTTGCGCAGCGCATAGCGCAGGTCTTTCTGAAGGTCGGTGAAATCGCGCTCGGCCGTTGCAGCGGCCCGTCCGATCAGCACGTAATCCCAGCCACTTTGCCCCGCATCGGGCAGGACAAGCCGCGCCGCTTCGCGCAACCGGCGCTTGGCACGGTTGCGGGCCACGGCATTGCCGACCTTCTTGGAGCAGGTGAACCCGACACGAATGCCGTCACCATCTTCGGGCCGCTTGCGGGCCTGTACCATCATCGAAGACGTGCCCTGACGCCGCGCACGGGCGGCGGCGAGGAAATCGGCGCGTTTCTTCAGAATGGCAAGTCCGGAACTCATCGCACAGCCCCCTGCCTGCGGGAATAATCCGCATTCAGACGGCGAGCGAGCCGGGTTCCGGACAATAAAAGAGGCACCGCCGGAGGCCGTTTCCCAGTGCTGGTCGGTCCAGCGCGGAAAACCTCCGGCGGTGCCACGTCAATCCGTTCCCGAGGCGCGTTGTTTACGCGCTCAGTTCCTTACGGCCGCGGGCGCGACGTGCGTTCAGGATCTTGCGGCCGGCTTTGGTAGCCATGCGCGCACGGAAGCCGTGCCGCCGCTTGCGGACAAGATTAGAAGGTTGAAAGGTGCGTTTCATGGCGCTCTCTCCAGTTTCGGGCGGGATGTGGCGCGGATTCGCCGGACCCCGGGTATAAGAAGCCCGGTCTCTACTGTGGGTTTCGCGGCAAGTCAAACCCTTCGGCAGAGAAATCGACAGCGCGTGAAACATTTCGCCCAGTCAGACAGGGCAAATCCCCTGGTTCCTCAAGTTATTCGGGAAATTTCGCTTCATAAAGCCATATTTGATCAAAGAAACGTCAATCCCCTGTTCCAGCCCCGGCGATTGCAGCATGAAGAATCCGGGCGGACAGAAGCGAAGCAAGGGCAGATCAATGGCAGAATCGATGCAGTCTCCGGGGTGGCGGCGATACATTCCCATCGCCATCATCGCTGCGGTCGCCCTGATCGGCGCCTTTACTCTGCGCGATTACCTGAGTTTCGAGACACTGCGCGACAACCGGGAATCGCTTTTGCAGTTCCAGCGCGGCAACCCGCTGGTTCTGGGCGCGGTTTTCGTAGCGGTCTACGTGACCATCGTTTCCTTTTCCCTGCCCGGTGCGGCGGTTGCATCGGTGACGGGCGGCTTCCTGTTCGGCCTGCCGCTGGGCACGGCGCTGAATGTCATATCGGCCACCATCGGGGCCTCGGTCATCTTTCTTGCCGCGCGCTGGGGGCTGGGCGCGGCGCTGAGTGCTAGGATCGATGCCTCCGAAGGGCGGCTGAGGCGGCTGCGCGAAGGGCTGCGCGAAAATGAGATCAGCGTGATGCTCCTCTTGCGGCTGGTGCCTGCCGTTCCCTTCTTCGTGGCAAATCTGCTGCCAGCGCTGGTCGGGGTGCGGTTCGCTAATTTCTTCTGGACCACGGCGCTGGGCATCATCCCCGGCGCGCTGGTCTTCACCTCTATCGGCGGCGGCCTTGGTGCGGTTTTCGACCGGGGCGAGTCGCCCGATCTGTCCTTGTTGTGGGAGCCGCGCATCATCGGTCCGATCCTCGGGCTTTGCGCCCTTGCGGCCCTGCCGATGGTCATCAAGGCATTTCGGGGCGGCAAAGGGGTTTGAAAATGGAACGGATCAAGACGGATATCCTCGTGATCGGTGCCGGTTCCGCCGGGCTTTCGGTTGCGGCCGGTGCGGTGCAGATGGGGGCTAAGGTTGTTCTGCTCGAAGGGCACAAGATGGGCGGCGATTGCCTGAACTATGGCTGCGTCCCGTCCAAGGCTCTGATCGCCAGCGCCAAGGTCGCCCATCAGCAAGCGCATTCAGCCCCATTTGGTGTGGCAAACGTAGTGCCCGACGTCGACTACAAGGCTGTCATGGAGCATGTCGCCGGGGTGATAGAGACCATCGCGCCTGTCGACAGCGAAGAGCGGTTCGAGGGGCTGGGCGTCAGGGTCATCCGCGAATTCGGCCATTTCATCTCGAAATCCGAGGTGCAGGCCGGAGACACCATAATTTCAGCCAGACGCATTGTCATCGCCACCGGGGCACGACCGATGGTGCCGCCGATCAAAGGCTTGGACAGCGTCGACTACCTGACGAACGTGACGCTGTTCGACCTGCGCGAAAAACCGGAACATCTGCTGATTATCGGAGGCGGCCCGATCGGGATGGAGATGGCGCAGGCGCACCGTCGCCTCGGCGCACGGGTCACGGTGATCGAAGGCAGCAAGGTGCTGGGCAGGGGAGATCCGGAACTCGTGCGCCATGTGACGGAGGCACTGACCGGGGAAGGCGTCGAGATCGTCGAAGAGGCCGAGGTTTCAACCGTTGAACAGGTCGACGGGGGCATTCAGGTCAGCTGCGAAGACGGACGTGCATTCACCGGCTCGCACCTGCTGGTGGCGGTGGGCCGCATCTCGAATACAGAAAAGCTGAACCTCGGAGCTGCCGGAGTCGAAACAACCGACAAAGGCATTCGCACAGATGGCGGTCTGCGCACCACGAACCGCCGGGTCTATGCCATTGGCGACGTGGCGGGCGGGATGCAGTTCACCCATGTTGCGGGGTATCACGCCGGGGTCGTGATCCGTTCGCTGCTTTTTGCGTTGCCCTCCAGGGCCAAGACCGATCACATCCCGCAGGTGACCTATTGCGACCCGGAACTGGCGCAGATCGGCCTTACCGAAGACGGTGCACGCGCGATGTACGGAGATCAGACGGAATGTGTACGGTTTTCATACGCCGAAAATGACCGTGCCCAGGCCGAACGCAAAACCGATGGGATGATCAAGGTGGTGGTGGTCAAGGGGCGTCCTGTGGGGGCCTCTATCGTCGGACATCAGGCGGGGGAGCATATCAACCTTTGGGCGCTGGTTCTGGCGAACAAGATGAAGATGTCGCAGATCGCGGGGATGGTTTCGCCCTATCCGATCATTGGTGAAATCAGCAAACGTGCTGCCGGGGCCTATTTCTCCCCGAAACTGTTTGATAACAAAACAGTCAAACTCGTGCTTGGGGCTATCCAGAGATGGCTGCCCTGAAGATGGAACTGGCTTGATGCTGAACACGCTGTCCGGGCGCATTCTGGTTTTGACCACGCTGTTCGTGATGCTGGCCGAGATTTTCATTCTCGTGCCCTCGGTGTCGCGATACCGCGAAGTCTACCTGGGCGACCGGCTTGAACGCGCCCAGATCGCGTCGCTGGCCCTGCTGGCGGACGAGATGATCGACATGGATCTGGAGGCCGAGCTTCTGGAAAACGCCGAGGTTTTCAACGTCGTTCTCCGGCGCGATGAGATGCGGCAACTGGTTCTGTCCTCGCCCATCCCGGATTCAATCTCCGAGACCTTCGACATGCGCGAGTCAAGCGCGCTGGGCCTGATGAAGGATGCGCTGAAGCGGCTGGTCACTCCGGGCAACCAGATCATCCGGGTTATCGGCGCGCCGGTCCGAGATGCCGGGCTTCTCATTGAGATCACGATGGAATCCGGTCCCTTGCGGCAAGGTATGATCGATTACGGTATCCGCGTTCTTACCCTCTCTGTCATCATCTCGCTGATTGCCGCGATGCTGCTGTTCTTTGCCGTGCGCATGTTGCTGGTCAAACCGATCAAGCGCGTGATCGGCAATATGAAACGCTATGCGGCGGATCCAGAGGATTCGCGGGGGATCATCGAACCCGGCGCGGGTATTCGGGAATTGCGCGAAGCCGAAGAGGCGCTTTACGGACTCCAGACCGAACTGACCCATGCCTTGCGGCAAAAGGAACGGCTTGCGCAACTGGGCGGCGCAGTCGCCCGTGTCAGTCACGACCTGCGCAATATCCTCGCTTCGGCACAGCTTTTTACCGACCGGATCGAGACCAGCGAGGATCCGCTGGTGCGTCGCATGGCGCCCAAGCTTGTGAATTCGATTGCCCGGGCGATTTCGCTTTGCGAAAGCACGCTGGCTTTCGGTCGCGCCGAAGAGCCCGGACCGACCTTGTCACTGGTGCGTCTGGGCTCGGTCGTCGATGACGTGATCGCCAGCGAAAGCATCGCCGTCGAAGACAGTGGCAGCACACTGACGCGGGATGTACCGGGCGACATGATGCTACGCGCCGATCCCGAGCAGTTATTCCGGGTGATTCTGAATCTTGTCCGCAATGCGCACCAGGCGTTGATCTCCGCGCGCCGCAGCGGGGTCGTGACCATCTCGGCGCGCGATACCGAGGAGGCGTGGTATATTACCGTTTCCGACACCGGTCCCGGGTTGCCCGCTAAGGCACGCGAACATCTCTTCCAGCCTTTTCAGGGCGGTGCACGCAAGGGCGGTTCCGGCTTGGGCCTCGCCATCGCCTCCGAACTGGTGCGCGGTCACGGCGGCGCGTTGCGGCTGGTAACCTCGACGGATGAAGGCACAACCTTCGAGATCCGGCTGCCCAAGGGGCAAGACATCATTTAACTTCAAATCGGGGGTTGCAAACCCCCCGCGCCTTGTCTACATCCCGCCCTCAGTGGACCGATAGCTCAGCTGGATAGAGTACTTGACTACGAATCAAGGGGTCGGGGGTTCGAATCCTCCTCGGTCCGCCACTACCACATTTTCCCGGATGTCGTTGGGTCGCCTTGGGCGGCCCTTTTGCTTTGTTTCTGTGGATTTCAGCCGTTTTTCCGGGTTTTTGCTGTCAGATGACAGCATGTGCGAGAGGGATGAAATTCGACAAAGCTGTCAGGGCGGCGATTTCCGTGCTCAGGTGGATGATGCCGATTTGGCGTTCAAACAACTGGGGCGAAAGGATCAGCGAAGCCTTCCTCGCCAAATCGGAGCGGTGTTCGGCAAAGCGTGTCTAGCTGCCTCAGGTTGCGTCTTCGCGTCCCAAAACAGGATTGCCTGACGGATGCAGGACAGCCTCGGAAACCGTTTCCGAGGCTGTCCTGACCTTACGACCAACCGTAGCGTCACTCAGCGACGCAATCCGCGAAATATCTGACTTCGCCATTTTCCGCGGTTTCCTGAACAAGCCCGTGTATGTCGGTTTCGAAACCGGGGCATTCGCGGGCGAATTCGCGGTTGAAGCGAAGGTAGTTGACGATTTCCTTGCTGAAGATCTCGCCAGGAACAAGAAGGGGGATGCCGGGCGGGTAGGGGGTGATCAGGCTCGTCGTCACGCGGCCTTCGAGATCGTCGATTGCGACCCTTTCGGTCTTTCTCCGGGCGATCTGGGAAAACGCATCCAGCGGCGACATCGCCGGTTGGTGGTCTCCGACGTAGATCTCGGTCGACAGGCGTGCGACGTCATATTTCGTGTAGAGACGATGGACGTGCTGGGAAAGGTCGTTGAGGCCCATGTGTTCGTACCGGGGCTGCTTGGCGCAGAATTCCGGCATGACGCGCCACAGCGGCTGGTTCCGGTCGTAGTCGTCCTTGCACTGCTGGAGCGCCGCGAGGAGCGTGTTCCAGCGGCCCTTCGTGATCCCGATCGTGAACATGATGAAGAAACTGTAGAGGCCGGTTTTTTCGACCACGACGCCATGCTCTGTCAGGTATTTTGACACGATGGAGGCCGGGATGCCGGTTTCTTCGAACTTGCCATCGATGTTCAGCCCTGGGGTGATGATCGTCGCCTTGATCGGGTCCAGCATATTGAAGTTGCGGGCCATGTCGCCAAAGCCGTGCCACGCGTCTTCGCCCGAGCTTTCAACGGCTTCGCTGTCGGTTTTCTTTAGCTCCCAGTCCTTGGCCCGACCGATTCCGGTTTCCGCCAGCCTGTCGGGCCCCCAGACCTGAAACCACCAGTCGTTGCCGTATTCTGCATCGACCTCTCGCATCGCGCGCCGGAAATCCAGCGCCTCTGCGAGGCTTTCTTCGACGAGAGCGGTGCCGCCCGGCGGCTCCATCATGGCCGCAGCGACATCGCAGCTTGCGATGATCGAATACTGCGGGCTCGTAGAGGTGTGCATGAGGTAGGATTCGTTGAACAGATGCCGGTCGAGTTTTGACTCCTCGGCATCTTGCACGAGCACATGGCTGGCTTGGCTGATCCCGGCCAGAAGCTTGTGGACCGACTGGGTCGCGTAGGTCACCGAATGCTTCGTACGATCGCGCTTGCGGCCCATTGCGTGATAGGTGCCGTAGAAAGGGTGAAAGGCCGCGTGCGGCAGCCACGCTTCATCGAAATGCAGCGTGTCGACATAGCCGTCGAGCAGTTCCTTTACGACCTCGGTGTTGTAGAGCACGCCGTCATAGGTCGATTGCGTCAGGGTCAGGATGCGCGGCTTTACGGTCTCGGGATCGACTCCTTCGAGCAGCGGGTTGCTTCGAATCTTTTCCTTTATCGCTTCGGGTTCGAATTCCGACCGCTGGATCGGGCCGATGATCCCCCAGTGATTGCGGGTGGGCTTGAGAAAAATTGGGATTGCACCTGTCATGATGATCGAATGCAGGATCGATTTATGACAATTGCGGTCCACGAGCACGACATCGCCGGGCGCGACATTGTGGTGCCACACCATCTTGTTTGAAGTCGAGGTGCCGTTTGTTACGAAAAAGCAGTGGTCGGCGTTGAAAATCCGCGCTGCATTCCGCTCGGACGCGCCGATGGCCCCGTTGTGATCCAGTAGCTGACCCAGTTCCTCGACCGAGTTGCAGACATCGGCGCGGAGCATGTTTTCGCCATAGAACTGGTGATACATCTGCCCGATCGGCGACTTAAGGAAGGCCACGCCGCCGGAATGCCCGGGACAGTGCCATGAATAGGAACCGTCCTCGGCATAGTCGAGCAGGGCCTTGAAGAACGGTGGCTGGATGTACTCGAGATAGTTCTTTGCCTCGCGGATGATATGCCGGGCGACGAATTCAGGCGTGTCCTCAAACGCGTGGATAAAGCCGTGCAGCTCTCGAAGCACATCGTTCGGCAGGTGCCGCGATGTCTTGGTCTCGCCGTAGATATAGATCGGGACATCTTCGTTCTTGGCTCGGACCTCCTCGATAAAATTTCGGAGGTTCAGGACCGCCGGGTCGAGGTCGGGACCGGGGCTGAATTCTTCATCGTCGATGGATAGGACAAAGGCGGATGCGCGGCTTTGCTGCTGCGCAAATTGCGACAGGTCGCCGTAGCTTGTGGCGCCGAGCACCTCGAAACCTTCCTTTTCTATGGCCTGTGCGAGCGCGCGGATTCCGAAGCCCGATGTATTCTCGGATCGGAAATCCTCGTCGATGATAACTATGGGAAAGCAAAACTTCATCGGTCTGTCCTTAAGGCGGCCTTTGATCCTTACATGTTCTCAACGCCGGGAAAGACAACGTCAAGGCCGCGAAAGGTTATCGGGAAATCAGGCCGTCCCTGGCAGGTTCGTCTCGCCTGCTGGGATGAGGTTCGTTGCCTTGGAATTTGATAAGAAGGGGGCTGTTAATTGCTCAAAAGGACTGTGTGAGGCGCTATCCCCAATGCTCGCGGCTTGGATAAATCCTGCCGATTTCTTCGTCCCTTAGGTTTTTGGAGTGACCACGCAGCTATAGCGCGGTTACCCAAATGCCTCGTTTCAACTCGCCAGACGGCCTTGTCCCAGAACCGTCAGCAAAGTTTCGAGCGAGTTGAGATTGTGTACGGGCCGAAATTCATCCGTGTGGGCGAGCATCGTGCGGATGCCGCGCGCGCGAGGTTCGAAGGCGTCATAGCGCAACAGCGGGTTCAGCCAGATCAGGCGGCGGCAGGAGCGGTGCAGGCGGTCCATTTCCTTGCCGAGCAGTGTCGGATCGCCATGTTCCAGACCATCCGTGACAAGTAAAACGACTGCGCCTTGGCCCAGAACACGCCTTCCCCAGGCCCGGTTGAACTCCTTGAGCGTTTCGCTGATCCGGGTGCCGCCGGACCAGTCCTGAACAAGATGGCTGCAGCGATCCAGAGCATCATCCGGGTCGGCAAGCCGCATCGGGCGGGTGACGTTGGTTAGTCTGGTGCCAAAGAGAAATGTCGAGACATGTGGGCGTCTGGCGGTCATCAGATGGGCGAAATGCATCAGGATGCGGGTGTAATCCGCCATCGACCCCGAAACATCCATCAGAATTACAAGCGGCGGCTGGCGTTCGGTCCGGTTCTGGTACCGGGGCGCCAGCAAGGTGCCGCCGCTACGCATGGATTGGCGCAACATCGCGCGATGATCCAGTCGGCCGGGACGATGGGCCGGGCCGAACCTCCGGGTTTTCATCAGCTCGACGGGCAGCGTGAACCTGCGTAGTGCAGCAAGCGCCGCGCGGGATTCTTCAAGCGACATCTGGGCGAAATCCATCTCGCGCAGCGCCTCATTCGATGATGTGGTCAGCGCGACGGATTGTTCCTTTTCCTCATCGGGCGGCTGTGGGCGGCGCGGGCGCGGTTCCAGCATGGCGTTGCTGACACGGGTGCGCGCGGCTTTGGGTTTGGCCTTTTTCTGATCGCGGGGGGACAGCGGGTTCATCAAGGTCTGAATATTCTTGCGTGCCTCCAGCGCATTCCAGAACAAGGCGAACGCTTCGTCGAAAATCGCAATGTCGTCGCGCCGGGATACAAAGCTGCTTCGCAGGGCACTGCGGAACTGCGTTTTTGAACCGGGGCCGATGGCCTCTATCGCCTCAACCGCACCAAGGATATCGCCGCTGCCAACCCTTATACCCAGCTTGCGCAGAAGCCGGCCGAAATAAGCTATGTTTTCAGCGAGATGGCCACCCTGTGGAACTGTTGCCTCATCGGTTTGCATCACACAAGCGCGTCGCTTTCCGTGACTTCGGCAAGTGCAGCCGCGCCATCCGGTCCCTGCATGCGGGCCACATCGTCCTGATATTTGAGGAGAGCGCCCAGGGTTTTCGAAACCGTTTGCGGATCAAGCGTCTCTTGGTCCAGCGCCATCAGCGCGTTCGTCCAGTCTATGGTTTCTGCAATGCCGGGGTTCTTGAATAGCTCCATCTGCCGCAGCTTCTGAACGAAAGCCACGATCTGGGCGCTGAGCCTGTCGCTGCAACCGGGCAGTTTGCGGCGCAGGATTTCAAGCTCCTGCATTTCGCCGGGATAATCGACCCAATGGTACAGGCAGCGCCGTTTCAGTGCGTCGTGGATTTCACGGGTCCGGTTGGTCGTGATGATCACGATGGGCGGGGCAGGGGCCTTGATCCGGCCGATTTCGGGGATCGTCACCTGAAAATCCGACAGAACTTCGAGCAGATAGGCTTCGAAAGCCTCATCTGTGCGATCAAGTTCATCTATGAGGAATACCGGCGGCAGCCCATCGAAAGAGAGCGCTTCGAGAATCGGTCGGCGGATCAGGAATCGTTCCGAGTAGAGCGTCTGGTCCAACACGGCGCGATCCGTTTTGCCCGTCGCTTCGGCAAGGCGGATTTCAGTCATCTGGGCAAGGTAGTTCCAGTCGTAAACGGCTGTTGCCACATCAAGCCCCTCGTAGCACTGGAGCCGAACCAGGTCGCGGCCAAGGGCGTTGGCCAGCACCTTGGCGATCTCGGTCTTGCCGACGCCCGCGTCACCTTCGAGAAAGAGCGGGCGTTTGAGTTTCAGGGCAAGAAAGATCGACGTGGCCAGTTCCTCTCCGGATACATAATTCTCGGTCTCAAGGAGCTGTTGGGTTTCCTCTACGTTTTCCGGCAGCGGGCGCGGGTCCTTGGACAAGACTGTCTCCTTTGCTTGGGTCATTCCGCCGGGGTCGTTCGGGCGACGACTTCCTCTTCGAAACGGTCAAAGAATTGTTTGGCCAGCTTGTTGGCAGTGGATTGCACAAGCCGGGTGCCAAGCTGGGCGATCTTGCCGCCAACCTGGGCGTCAGCCTCGTATTTCAGCAACGTGCGCTGGCCCCTGTCCGTCAGGGTCACGCGGGCGGCACCGCGTGCGTGCCCTGCGACGCCGCCCGAGCCTTCGCCTGCCAGCTTAAGGCTTTGCGGCGCGACGACGTCTTCGAAACGCACATGCCCCTTGAACCGGGCCTTTACCGGTCCAAGCTTGAGCAGCACCGTTGCGGTCATCACGCCATCCTCGGACTGTTCAAGTTCTTCGCATCCGGCGATGCAGAGTTTCAGAACTTCGGGGTCGTTGATCATCTTCCAGACCTGATCACGGGGGGCCGGGATCATCTGTTCGTTCGACATTTCCATTCGGGACGAGACCTCTTGCAATTCGGATTGATCAGGCCTGGCGTCTCGCACCTGCCTGCTGTCTGTTTTTTGCTAATACTGCACGCGGGCGGACCACAATCGCCTTTTTGCAGGGATAAGCCGAACTCATGGCGGCATATAAAGTTTTAATAAAATCAATAATATGAGCCTCATCCTCGCGCCCGTCTGTTTTTCGGGCATTCCCGGGGCCGTTTGCGTGTCAATTCGGCGGAGTTGGGAATTTGCAGGACATTTTCGCGCGGTTTTTGAGCAGGGAAACGCGTGAATTAGCGCGGCTTATTTTCGGAATAGGAATAAGAAATTTCTCTTATAGCCGTCTTTCCTACCACCCTTGAGGACATTGAAGCCAACGCGGTTCGTCCCGTTTCAGGCAATCATTTCAAGACAGGGAAAACGACAATGACGAAAGAGAAAAACAAGCTTTCAAGACGGCAGGTCCTCAAGACCGGCGCTGGTGCCGCCGCCGTCGCGGCCTCTCCTCTTGGCGCCCCGTTGATTTGGGCGCAGGAGATCAAGGATATTGAACTGCGCCACGTCGGGGTGTCCTATTCGGTTGTTAAGGCAATCGGGGATCAGGCGGCCAAGGACCTTGGTTTCAAGGTCACGATGCAGAACCTCGACACCTCGGCGTCCATCAACCGTTTCATCACGCAGCCGAACACGGTCGACATTGCCGACCTCGAAGGCTGGCAGGCAAAACTCGCCGTACAGCGCGGGGTTATCCAGGGCATTGAAACCAAACGCGTCAAGGAGTTCGACAACTTCCTGCCGATCTTCACCAAGGGTGAGTTCGAAGGTGCCTCGATTTCACGTGAAGGCATCTCGCCCTACGAGGCGCTTTACATGGAAGGCAAGGATTCCACGTCGCTGCACGATGGTGTGTCCGATTGGATGACGAACGTGCCGCAGGTTTATAACGCGGACTCCATCGGTTATCGCCCCGATCTCGTCGGTCATGAAGTGACCGAATGGAAAGAGCTGATCGATCCCAAGTTCTCGGGAAAAGCGGGCATCCTTGATGTTCCGGCGATTGGGATCATGGATGCGGCGCTCTGCATGGAAAGCGCCGGCATCGTGTCCTACGGCAACAAGGGCAATATGACCCGCGAAGAGATCGACATGACGATCGACAAGCTGATCGAGCTTAAGCGCGCGGGTCATTTCCGGTCGACATGGACGACGTTCGACCAGTCGGTGCAGCTGATGGCGGCTGGCGAGGTGGAAATCCAGTCCATGTGGTCGCCTGCCGTTGCCGCTGTGCGGGTCAAGGACATCCCCTGTACCTATGCCGCCGTGAACAAGAAGGACGGCAAGGAAGGCTATCGCGGCTGGTGTAACGGCATGGGCCTGATGAAGCACCTCGAAGGCAAGAAGCTTGAAGCGGCCTATGAATATATCAACTGGTACATGTCCGGTTGGCAGGGCGCCTTTGTCAGCCGTTACGGTTACTACAGCCCGGTCCCGTCGACCGCGAAAAAGCATATGAGCGCCGCGGAATACGCCTACTGGTACGAGGGCAAGCCGGCCCCCGAGCCGATCACCGATCCCTATGGTGTGCCGATGGAGCCTGCAGGAACGGTACGCGATGGCGGGTCGTTCATCGACCGGGTGACCAACATCTCGTGCTGGAACACGCTGATGGACGAAGCAGCCTATATGAACAAACGCTGGAACGACTTCAAGGTCGCCTGATCCAGTAACGGCCTGCTTCCCTGCACGGGGGGAGCGGGCCAGAACTTTCACTTGTAATATCCGGAGGCGCCTGATGAGCCCTGGTCGCAACCTGGTGGGGTGGCTGAATGTCACGCCGCTGCTTCTAGTCCTGATCCCGTTCTTCGTGATCCCGATCTGTGTCGTTCTGGCCGTGAGCTTTGTCGAGACGGACGGATTTGGCGGTCTTTATCCGGTTTTCACGCTGGACAATTACGCCATGCTGTTCCGCTCGGATCTGACGCTCAGGCTATATGCCGCGACGTTGAAATTCACCCTGCTGACACTGCTCTTCACGTCGGTGATCGGGTTCTGGGTGGCGTATTTCCTCGTGTTCCACGTCCGCAGCAAGCTGATCGCCATGGGGCTGTTCCTTGTCTGCACCGTGCCGTTCTGGACTTCGAATATCGTTCGGATGATTTCGTGGATCCCCTTGCTGGGCAAGGAAGGGCTTATCAATACCGGGTTGCAGGGCGTTGGCATCATCAATGAACCGCTCGAGTTCCTGCTGTTTTCATCCTTTTCGGTCGTGGTGGCCTATGTTCACCAGCTGACGATCTTCATGATCGTGCCGATTTTCAATTCCATGGCGCGGATCGATAAATCGGTGGTCGAAGCGGCGCTGGATGCCGGGGCAAGCCGTCTCGATATCATGCGGATGATCATACTGCCGATGTCGCGCAGCGGTATCGCGCTTGGGGCCATCTTCGTGACTTCGATCGTCATGGGTGACTTCTTCGTGGTCAAGGTCATGTCGGGCGGCGGTACGGCTTCGGTCGTCGGCGCGTTCTACGAAGATGTGGGCGTTCTGCAATATCCGACCGCTGCTGCCAGTGCCATCGTGCTGACCCTTGTTGTCATGCTTCTTGTGGCCGCCATCCTGCGCGTCGTCGATATCCGCAAGGAGATCACACAATGAGCGGGGCCAAGAAAACCTCTCGCAAGTCCGGCACGCCGCGCGGCAACGGACGTCCCTGGACCTTTTACGCGCTCGCTGGCTTTTTCACGCTCTATGTGATCGCGCTCTACGGTCCGATGTTCTCGATCTACCTGCTGTCCTTTCAGGACCTCAAGGGCGGTCTCGTCTTTCCGATGCGGGGCTTTTCGCTGCACTGGTTCGAGGAGCTGTTCATGCAGACGCGAACCGGCGATTTCAGCGGTTCGTTTCGCCGGTCTATCGGTCTTGCCGTGCTGGTCACGCTCTTTACCGTGGTCTTTTCTTTCACGGCCGGGCTGGCGTTCCGCAAACGCTTCTGGGGCGACACTGCTGTGTTCTATCTCATGATTGCCAGCCTCGTCGCGCCGGGTCTTGTCCTTGGCATCGGTATCGGCATCGGCTTCAACCTGCTGGGGTTCCAGACCAGCTGGTACACCTCGGCGCTGGGCGCGCAGCTGTCGTGGACGCTACCCTTTGGCATCCTCGTCATGTTCGCGGTCATGTCGGTTTTCAACAGCGACTGGGAAGAGGCCGCGCGCGATCTTGGGGCCACGCGCTGGCAGACGACACGATTGATCGTCCTGCCCATTCTCGCACCCGGGCTTGTTGCCGTCGCCCTCTTTGGCTTCACGCTCAGCTATGACGAATTTGCCCGGACCCTTCAGACCGCCGGCCCGCTGAACACCCTGCCTCTGGAAATCTGGAGCATGACGCTGAACGTCACCTCGCCCGCGCTTTATGCGCTGGGGACGGTTTCGACCATCGTGTCCTTCTTTGTCATCGGCGGCAGCCTTTACCTCATCACCCGCATCCGCCGGAAGCGCGCAGCCTCGACTGCCGCCGGTGAATGAATTCGAAACGGAGAACACCATGAATACCGGCAAGGGCCATATCGAACTCGCAGGCATCGGCAAGAGCTATGATGACGGCGCGAGCTTTGCCGTGCAGGGGATCAACCTAAAGATACCCGACGGTTCCTACTGCTGCTTTCTTGGGCCATCTGGCTGTGGGAAAAGCACAATTTTGCGAATGATAGCCGGGCATGAAGACCCGACCGAAGGAAAGATATTGATTGGCGGCGAAAACGTTGTCGGATTGGCACCGGTCGAACGCAGGACTGCCATGATGTTTCAGAGCTACGCCTTGTTTCCGCATCTCTCGGTGCGTGACAACATCGCCTTTGCCCTGAGGGTTCGCGGGCTTTCGGTAAAAGATAGAAATGCCAAGGCGGACGAGATGATCGAAAAAGTTCATCTTGGCGAATTCGCCAATCGTCTGCCGGGGCAGCTTTCAGGTGGCCAGCAGCAGCGTGTCGCCCTTGCCCGCGCCGCCATCACCGAGCCCCGGGTTCTGCTTCTTGACGAGCCACTGTCGGCGCTGGACGAACACCTGCGCATCCAGATGCGGGCCGAGCTTCGCCGGATGCAAAAGGATCTGGGCATCACCTTTATCCATGTAACCCATACCCAGATGGAAGCGATTGCCCTGTCGGACATCGTGGTTGTCATGGACAAAGGGCACATCCGGCAGGCCGGTTCGGCGCGCGATATCTATTCCGCGCCGCGCGACAGATATGTTGCTGAATTCATTGGCGGTCAGAACGTGTTGTCGGGACGGATCAGCGACATCGACAAGGGAACGGCGCGTCTGGGCGGGGACACATTCGGCCAGATCGTCGTGCCGCTGCCAGAGGGCCACCGCAAGTCGAAAGGCGAAAAGCTCGACATCGCGATACGCCGCGACGACGTGGACCTGCGCCCGGTGGCGGCGCAGCCGGACCTGCCGCCAAGTGCGACATCCATCGTCGGACGGGTGCAGGCCATCGAATACCAGGGCAACTACGTGAAAGTGCAGATCGACGCTGCCGAGAACGATGACTTTGTCTCGTTCATGCCCGAACGAAAATTCTACGAGGCCGGGCTGACCGTGGGGGACGCGGTTCTGGCGGTCTGGGACATCCAACATACGCAACTACTTGCCTGAACGGAGACGGCTGATGAAAATTTCCTTCACTCTCAACGAAAAGGCGGTCTCGGTCGATGCGGACCCGGCCACGCTTTTGGCGGATCTGCTGCGCGAGAATCTGAACATGACGGGCACCCATGTCGGCTGTGACACAAGCCAATGCGGCGCCTGTGTTGTGCATCTGAACGGTGAATCCGTGAAAAGCTGCACGCTCCTTGCTGCCTCCGTCGACGGGCAGGAGGTTAAGACGGTCGAAGGGCTCGCCAAGAGCAAGGACGAGCTGCACCCGATGCAAACAGCCTTTCGCGACAATCACGGTCTGCAATGCGGGTTCTGCACCCCCGGCATGCTGATGGCCTCGATTGATCTGGTGAACAAAAACCCGGAACCGACCGAAGGCGAGGTTCGCGACTGGCTCGAGGGCAATATCTGCCGGTGCACCGGTTACCAGAACATCGTGAAATCCGTTCTCGCTGGCGCTGCCGCCATGCGCGACGGCAATTAAGGAGCGCTTTCATGAAGGACTTTATCGGAGTTGGATCCTCGCCCAAGCGCAAGGAAGACCTGCGCTTTGTCACCGGCAAGGGACAGTATGTGGCGGACATCAAGCGGCCAAATATGCTCATGGGGGCTTTCCTGCGTTCGCCCCATGCCCATGCCGAGATTACCTCGGTCGATATTGCCGAGGCACTCAGGATGCCGGGCGTGCGGGCCATTTATACAGGCGAAGACATGCGGGCGGACGAAGTCGGCGGTCTGCCGGTCGGCTGGGCGATCACGGATCGTAACGGCGAGCCCTGCAAAGAACCCCTGCACCCTGCGATTGCCGTGGACAAGGTGCGCTATGTCGGGGACGCGGTGGCATTCGTCGTCGCAGAGTCACTTGAGCAGGCCGAAGCGGCAGCTGAACTGATCGAGGTCGACTACAAGGTTCTTCCGCACGTTACCGGGCTGGTCGAAGCACTTCAGGCAGATGCGCCGCAGATATTCGATGATGTGCCGGGTAATCTCTGCGCCGACTGGGAAATGGGCGACAACACAGCTGTCGATGCGGCATTCGAGAATGCTGCGCATGTCACTAGTATTGAGCTGGTGAACCAGCGGCTTGTCGGCAACCCGATGGAACCCCGCGCGGCGATTGGTGAATACGAACCAGAACGCGGACAGTACACGCTTTGGACGACAAGCCAGTTTCCGCATGTTGTGCGGCTGCTCATGGGAGAATTCGTTCTGGGCATTCCGCAGCATAGGCTGCGTGTCGTTGCGCCGGACGTCGGCGGTGGTTTCGGCGTGAAGCAGTTCCATTACGCCGAAGAGGCCGTGGTGACATGGGCCGCGTCCAAACTGGGCGGGGCGGTCAAATGGGTTGCTCAGCGATCCGAGGGTTTCATTTCGGACGCACATGGCCGTGACCACGTGACTCAGGCGGAACTTGCGACCGATGCCGAGGGGGCTTTCCTTGGCATGCGGGTAAAGACCTATGCCAACATGGGGGCGTACCTGTCGACTTTTGGGCCGAACATTCCGACGAACCTTTATGCTCCGCTTTTGTCGGGCGTGTACCGGATCCCGGCGATCTATTGTGAGGTCAAATGCGCCTTTACCAACACGGTGCCGGTCGATGCGTACCGTGGGGCAGGGCGGCCAGAGGCCACATTCGTGGTCGAGCGGCTGGTCGACACTGCAGCGCTTGAACTGGGGATCGACAAGATCGAGATCCGCAAGCGCAATATGATCCCCGCGGATGCCTATCCCTACCAGACACCGATGGTTGTTGAATATGACAGCGGCGATCCGATGGCTTGTCTTGGTCGTGCGGAAGAACTGGCCGATGTGGCGGGCTTTGCCGCCCGCAAGGCCGAGTCCGAAGCGAAGGGGCTTTATCGCGGCATGGGCGTCTCGACCTATGTCGAAGCCTGCGGGCTGGCACCGTCGCGTTTGGCAATCCAGATGGGTGCGCGGAGCGGTCTGTACGAAAGCGCGACTGTGCGGGTTCATCCCTCGGGCGCGGTGACGATCCTGATCGGAACGCATAACCACGGGCAGGGGCATGAAACCACCTTTGCGCAGATCGTTTCGGAACGTCTTGGCGTGCCTTTCGAAAACATCGATATCGTCTGCGGAGATACCGACAAGGTTCAGCATGGTCTGGGCACCTATGGCTCACGCTCACTGGTTGTCGGTGGCTCTGCGCTGAACAAGGCGGCGGACAAGGTCATCCTCAAGGGGCGCAAGATTGCGGCGCACCAGTTCGAGGCCGATCTGGAAGATGTTCTGTTCGAAAACGGTGAATTTTCTATCGCCGGAACCGACAAGAAGAAAAGCTTCAATGAAATCGCCGGGGCGGCCTATCTCCCCTATGACTTCCCGCTTGAGACGCTGGAACCGGGGCTTGAGGAGCAGGCCTATTACGATCCGGTCAACTTTACCTATCCCGGTGGCGCCCACATCTGCGAGGTCGAGATCAATCCGGATACGGGCATCGTCACGCTCGACCGTTATACGGCTGTCGATGACGTAGGTACGATCATCAACCCGATGATCGTGGAAGGCCAGCTTCAGGGCGGCATCGTGCAGGGGGTCGGGCAGGCGCTGTTCGAGCACTGTGTCTACGACGATGCGTCGGGCCAACTGCTCTCCGGGTCCTTCATGGACTACTGCATGCCGCGTGCGGACAATATCCCGCATCTCGTCATTGAACCGCTGTCGACCAGTTGCGCCCATACGCCGCTTGGCGTGAAAGGCTGTGGCGAATGCGGCACCATCGGTTCACCGGCAGCAGTCATCAACGGTGTGGTGGATGCCCTGCGTCACATCGGCGTGCGGCACGTGGATATGCCCGCTTCGCCCAACCGCATCTGGAATATCATTCGCAAGACGCGCACGCGTGTAGCGGCAGAGTGAGGACGCAAATATGAGATCCTTTGATTATCAAAAACCGACCACGATCGAGGATGCTTTATCGGTCCTGTCCGGTGAAGACGCGATGGTTCTTGCAGGCGGGATGACGCTGCTGCCCTCGATGAAGCAGCGGCTCATTTCCTGCGAGACTTTGGTCGACTTGTCCGCTGTGCCGGGACTGTCCGGTATCGCGCGCGAAGGTGACCGGCTGGCCATCGGGGCGATGACGCGCCATGCGGATGTCGCCGCCTCTGACCTTGTGAAAGAAACCATCCCCGGTCTGGCCGCTCTGGCCGCGCATATCGGCGACCAGCAGGTTCGTCATCGGGGCACCATTGGTGGCTCGATATCCAACAACGATCCGGCGGCGGATTATCCCGCCGCGCTGGTTGCGCTGGGTGCCGAGGTGGAAACCTCCACGCGGATCATTCCGGCAGAGGCGTTCTTTACCGGGATGTTCGAAACCGCGCTGGAGCCGGGCGAAATCGTGACGCGCGTTCTTTTCCCGGTGCCGGATATGGCCGGGTACGGCAAGTTCGCAAGCCCGGCGTCTCGCTATGCACTCGCCGGTGTGTTCGTTGCCAAGACCGGTGATGTGGTGCGCGCTGCTGTGACCGGCGCCGGTCCTTGCGTATTCCGCGCGCCGGACATCGAGGAAGCCTTGAACGGCAGTTTCACACCCGAAGCATTGGAACGTATCACGCTTGATGGAACGGAGATTCTTTCGGACATGCATGCGGATCGCGACTATCGGATGAATCTGGTCGTCGTCATGGCACGCAAGGCGGTTGAGACGGCACTCAAGCTCGCCGGTTGATCTGATAAAAGCACAAATTTGTTCCCTGCGGCACTCAAAGCCGCAGGAGCGCTCTCGGGCGCAATGGTGAAGCTTTGTCCGGCTCCGAGAATAAAAACGCCGGGACCATCGATTACGAGGAAAAGATGAAAACAGGTTCAGACAACGTGGCGGAGGTATCTGCAACCGGGGCATTGGCAGGACTTTCGGCGGCAGAGATGCTTGAAGGGTTTCGCAGCAAAAGCTTCGACCCGGTCGATGTGGTTGAAGATACCATAGTAATGCTGTCGGCGGCGGATGCCGCGTGCAACATCATGGTTTCGGACCTGTTCGAAAGCGCTCGCAGGCAGGCGCAGGAATCCGCGGCGGCGTGGAATGAAGGAACAGCACGACCGATGGAAGGCGTTCCGGTTTCCATCAAGGATCTCGTTTTTGTTGAAGGCGCGCCTTGCAAAGGTGGTGCGCCCTCACTGGCCAATTATGTTGCCGAAACGGATGCCCACGTGGTGACGAAACTGCGTGAGGCCGGCGCGGTTCTGACCTGCAAGACCACGACCTGTGAATCCGGATATAAACTAACTGCTGACAGCCCAGTAACCGGCATCACCAGGAACCCGTGGGATACGAGCCGCACCAGCGGCGGGTCGAGCGGGGGCGCAGCCGCCGGTGTCGCAGCAGGCGCTGGCCCTATCGCGATTGGCACCGACGGGGTCGGGTCGATCCGGGTGCCGTCGTCTTTCTGCGGCGTTGTCGGCTTGAAGCCGACTTTCGGCTACGTCTCGCGCGCGCCCGGATTTTTCCCGCCGTCCTGGGGGTCGCTTGCCCATACCGGACCGATTGCCAGAACGGTGTCTGATATCGCGACGACGCTGGAGGTGATTTCTGGCTATGACATGCGGGATGCAGCTTCGCTGTTCGGGGCGCCGGATGTTGAGGCCAGCGAAAAACCTTTGCGCATCGCGGTCTCGGCGGACCTTGGGTACACGCCGGTTGATCCGGCGGTTCGACAGGCGTTCGAGGACGCTTGTGCCGCCATCCTGTCCGGGCCTTTCGACTTTTCGGCGGCAAAGCTTGAGCTCGCCCCCGACGTCTTTGAAAGCGTATTGAAGCCAATCGCCTACTCAGAACAGGCAGGTTCTGTCGGGACGCGCGGAGACAGCGATTTCGCCGGGTCCGACCCTGAATTCCGTGCCGTGATAGATGAAGGCAGGAAGTTCAGTGGCGTGGATTATGTCGAAGCGACGCACAGGCGGTCCAAGCTGCGCGGGCAGTATGTTCAACTTTTCCAGAATGCCGATGTCCTTCTCACTCCTACACTGCCGGTTACGGCTTTTGCGGCGGGAACGCTCGGGGTTTCGGAAATTGACGGGCAGGCGGTCGATGGGCATCTCGGTTGGTCGCCGTTCACATGGCCGATCAATCTTACCGGGCTTCCAGCGGCGACAGTGCCCTGCGGTTTCTGCCCCGATGGTTTGCCGATCGGATTGCAGATTATCGCCCCCTGGGGCCGCGAAGACATTGTCCTGAAAATCGCCAGCTATTTTGAAAGCGTCAAACCTTGGCTTGGCGTTCGCCCTTCGCTGTCCTGATTGGTCGAATAGTAGCCTGAACAGCAGAAGCGGGCCGAAAGAATTTCACTCGGCCGCTTCACCGGGGCGTGAAACGATATCATCGCTCATGCCCGTATCCCCGGCCACAACACTATCGGGCGACGCGATCTGATGTTGCATGCTCAGATGGTGGGCAAGGTAGTCATGCAACGCATTGGCTGCATCGGATTTCGCACCGGGTGCCTTATACAGCAACAAGTCCACTTTTGGCAGGGGCGGGAACCCTTCGCGTGAATCGATCTCGCGCATTCCCTGAACTTTCGCGCTGCGCCCCAAGACCGTTACGGCCATACCGGAAAAGGTTGCGGCCTGAAGGCCAGAGACGCTTTCGCTTTCGCAGGCAATGCGCCAGCCGCGATTGACGCTTTCAAGACAATCGATTGCATGATCACGGTATATGTTCCCGGGCGGAAGCAGTGCCAAGGGCACCGGAGCCTCATGCTGCGCCTTGGAGTTCTCGCCGGTAAGCCAGACCAGTTGTTCTTGCCGCACGACCTGACCGCCGGAAAAATCGTTCATCCGTGTGACAAGCGCGATGTCGATTTCTCCGCGATGCACCTGTTTTACCAGCGGTGTCGAAAGCGAACACTGCAACTGCACCTGAACCTTGGGAAAAGAGCGTTGGAACAGCGCCAAGACCGAGGGCAGGAGGAAAGAGGCGTATAGATCCGGGGTGCCAAGCACCACCGTGCCCGAAATATCCGGCGCGGAAAGTCGGGACAGCAACTCGTCATGCAGCCGCAGGATCGATTTGGCGTAGGACAGCACAAGGACGCCGTCCGGTGTCAGCACCATCTGCCGACCGTCCTTGGTGAAAAGATCGCATCCGCAGATGTCGTTCAGGCGCTGGAGTTGAAGTGAAATCGCGGGCTGTGTCCGGCCCAGAATGCGCGCCGTTTCCGTGACGCTACCTGTCTCGGCCAGCCCCTGAAGGGACCGCAGCATTCGAATGTCGAGACTGAGAGGAATCAATTTGTCTGCTCTTTGCTGGCAAGTTTGCAAGTGACGCATCCAGCGTCTTAGAAACCTTAGCTACAGTCCATCTTGGATGAGCCGAACGGGGCCGCAAATTGTGCCGCGGGATGCAATTCCGGGCAGTTATTAACGGTTTGTCGAAGGATTGATCCTTTACGGTCCTTGCTGAATTGGCTGTACCGTTTCTCAGGGCGAATAAAGCCTGAATTCGTCAGGTTGATTTCGCGCAGGTGCTAAATCTTGAGCTGTGCCAAAAGCCATGCACCGAAAAGCGCGGATAATCGGTTGCTGCAACTTGCTGGTTGTCTGACCTTGCGTTTGTGTTGCCGGTATTGATTGGGCGTTCTACCAATATTCGAAATAATCAGTGGTAACGGGGCATGTCGTTCACACTTAAACAGTTGCGATATTTCGTGGCGGTTGCCGAGAGCGGATCGGTTATCGGTGCGGCGCAGACGCTTTCCATATCCCAGTCCTCAGTTACCGAGGCTTTGAAAAACCTCGAGGCCGATCTTGGCGTGAACCTGTTCGAGCGTCATGCACGTGGGCTCAATATCACCCACAGCGGTCATCAGTTCCTGCGTCATGCGACCAAGATCCTGTCGGATGTCTCCCGCGCGCAAGGCGCGTTTCGAAGGCCACCCGGGACGACCTCCGGGAGGCTCAATATCGGAGTGACTTCCCTGATGGCGGGCTATGTCATGTCCGATCTGCTTTCGCGCTACCGTCGCATGAACCCCGTGGTGAATGTCTCGGCGCTTGAGGATTCCGGCGAGTATCTTGAACATCTGCTCATCGGGGGTGAACTGGACGTGGCGGTCATGGTGATCTCGAACCTGCGTGACCGGATGGCGCTGCAATCCGAAATCCTCGATGTATCGTCTTTCCGGCTCTGGCTGCCGCTTGGCCATCGTCTTGCCGGGCGCGAGAGCATCGGCCTCGACGATGTGGCGCGCGAGCCGCTGATCATGCTGAATGTCGATGAAATGGAAGAAGAAGCGGTGAAGCTTTTGTCGGCATTCGGGCAGCGTCCGCAAATCGCATTTCGCACGCGCAGTGTCGAGGCGGTGCGGAGCCTTGTTGCAACGGGGTCAGGCGTCGCGCTTTTGCCTGATCTGGTTTACAGGCCGTGGTCGCTGGATGGTGACCGGATCGAAAGCCGCGATGTGTCGGGCGCCCTGCCGATCGTGCAAGTCGGTGTGGTCTGGCGGCGAGGCTTGCCCTTGTCGCAGGCTGTGCGGGATTTCATCTCGCTTGCACGGATGGGGCAATCGGGCCGACACCTGCGACTTTGACCTGCGCGAGCTATCGGATTTTCCGAATGCTATTATCTGATTTATGAATTTGCGAACGCAGAAACCGCTTCATATGGTCGGAATGCGGCTGATCTTCCCGGGTGGGATGTCGGACTGCGAGCCGGTGAACGGGCCGGGCTTTACTAATCAAAATCTTGGGCATCCGGCGGCGCCGGACCGGTTGATGATCGCCGGTCCATGAGGTCGCGCGGCCCGCCCGCAGGGAGATCGCAATGAAGCAGACATTCATCACCGCCGTGGTGAGTTCCATTACCGCCGCCTCGGTTGCGACCGGTTCGCTGGCGCAGATGACGGAAATCGGAGAAGGCGAGGGGGAACTCTCTATCGTCGCGTGGGCCGGGTACATCGAACGGGGCGAAACCGATCCCGCTTTTGACTGGGTCACGAAATTCGAGGAAGAAACCGGCTGTATGGTTTCGGTCAAGACGGCCAATACCTCGGACGAAATGGTCGCCCTAATGAACGAAGGAGGTTTTGATCTCGTGACCGCATCCGGCGACGCGTCGCTGCGGATGATCGCGGGTAAACGGGTCCAGCCGATCAACATCGACCTGATCCCGTCATGGGAAACGGTGGATGATCGCCTGAAGGAAGCGCCTTGGCACACGGTCGAAGGGGTGCATTACGGCACGCCCTATATGTGGGGCCCGAACGTGCTGATGTACAACACCGAAGCCTTCGCCGAAGCGCCGACATCTTGGAACGTCGTGTTCGAGGAGACCACGCTTTCGGACGGTCAGTCAAATGCGGGGCGTGTTCAGGCCTATGACGGCCCGATCCACATCGCTGACGCGGCCAACTACCTGATGTACCACCAGCCTGACCTCGGCATCAAAGATCCCTACGAATTGACGCAGGACCAGTATAATGCCGCACTAGACCTGCTGCGCCAACAGCGCGAACTGGTCAGCCGCTACTGGCACGACGCCTTCATCCAGATCGATGACTTCAAGAACGAAGGCATGGTCGCATCCGGGTCATGGCCGTTTCAGGTCAACCTGCTTCAGGCGGACGACGTGAAAGTCGCCTCGGTGATCCCGGAAGAAGGCGCAACTGGCTGGGCCGACACCACCATGCTGCATGCCGATGCCGAGCATCCCAACTGTGCCTACAAGTGGATGGAGCATCAGCTCAGCTCGAACCTGCAATCCGACCTTTCCGTCTGGTTCGGCGCTGTTCCGTCGGTGCCGGCCGCCTGTACGGACGGGCGCGGTATGCAGACGCAAGAGGGCTGCGATGCCAACGGTCTTGCCCAGTTTGACCAGATCAAATTCTGGAAAACGCCCGTTGCACAATGCGAAAGCCAGGAAGAATGCGTGCCCTATTACCGCTGGGTATCGGATTACATCGGCGTGATCGGCGGCCGCTGATCCCCTGAAACCCAGCCCGTGTCGCCGTTCCACTGGCGGCACGGGCCAAGACCGGAAGTTCCCCATGTCAGCCGTAGTTTTCGACCACGTCTCGCGCCATTTCGGCGCGGTTCGGGCAGTGGATGGCGTCAGCCTTGCCATCGAAGAAGGTGAGTTTTTTGCGATGCTGGGCCCTTCGGGGTCGGGCAAGACCACCTGTCTGCGCCTGATCGCCGGGTTCGAGCGGCCGACCAGCGGCGACATCCGTATCTTTGGCGAACAGGTCGCCGACCTGCCGCCCTACAAGCGGCACGTGAATACGGTCTTTCAGGACTATGCACTTTTCCCGCATCTCAATGTACGGGACAATGTTGCCTATGGCCTGATGATCGCCGGGCAAGGCAAAAAGCAACGCCACCAAGCCGCCGATGAAGCGCTCGAGATGGTGCGGCTTGGCGGATACGGCGCGCGCAAACCGTCAGAGCTTTCCGGCGGTCAGCGTCAGCGCGTTGCACTAGCCCGGGCCTTGGTGAACAAACCGCGCGTCCTGTTGCTTGATGAACCGCTCGGTGCGCTTGACCTGAAGCTGCGCGAGCAGATGCAGGAAGAGTTGAAGGGTCTTCAACGACAACTTGGCATCACCTTCGTTTTCGTCACCCACGATCAGGGCGAGGCGCTCTCGATGGCGGACCGGGTGGCAGTCTTCAATGATGGCAAGATCATTCAGGTTGGGGCGCCCGAAGATATTTATTTCCGTCCCGACGTGCCTTTCGTCGCGGATTTTGTCGGTTCTTCCAACGTGTTGCCCGCAGATCTTGTGGCGCGGCTGACCGGTCAGTCCCGCCCTGCCGCGATCCGTCCGGAACGTCTGAAACTGGCAGAGAACGGGCCGTTGAGCGCTGAGGTCACCGGGCTCAGCTTTCTGGGGCTGACCACGCGCGTCAGTTTTGAGGCTGAAGGCACGCGGTTGACTGCGTTATTGCCGCAGGATGCGTCGCGACCCGCCAAGGGCGACACGGTTGCCCTGACATGGGCCGAAGGCGACCTGCACCTGATGCAGGCCGGAGCGTGAGCATGGCGCAAACTGACGCCAGCTTGGTGCATTCCCGGAGCGAGGGGCTGGGAGCGCGTCTGTCTGACACGCTTTGGCGGCGCCCGTCCCTGCTGCTGTTCCTGCTGCTTTTGCCGCCGGTACTGTGGCTGGGCATCATCTACCTCGGGTCGCTATTTGCCCTTCTTTTGCAGAGCTTTTTCTCGATTGATCACTTCACAGGGCTGATCAATTACGAGTTCACGCTGCGCACCTATGCCGAGCTTTTCACCCCGGCGAATTTCGACATCATCCTGCGAACCGTCCTGATGGCGGCATGCACCACTGTCGCTTCGGCGATAATAGCCTTTCCAATTGCATTCTATGCCGCGCGCTATGCAAAGGGACGCTGGCGGGCGGTTTTCTACCTCGGGATCATGATGCCGCTCTGGTCGAGCTATCTCGTTAAAATTTATGCGTGGAAGCTCATCCTTGCCAAGGAAGGTATCCTGACATGGGCACTGGAAGGCCTGCACCTGAACTGGCTGCTGGATGCTTACCTGTCGCTCCCGGTTGTCGGTGGCAATTCACTGTCAGTCAGCGTGACGGGCACCTTCATCGTCTTTGTCTATGTCTGGATGCCCTTCATGATCCTGCCGATTCAGGCGGCGCTTGAGCGGGTGCCGACATCGATGCTCGAAGCGTCGGGCGATCTTGGCGCGCGTCCCGGTCAGACCTTTCGTCATGTCCTTTTTCCATTGGCGCTGCCGGGCGTTGTCGCCGGATCGATTTTCACCTTTTCGCTGACGCTTGGCGATTACATCATCCCGCAAATCATCGGGACGTCGCGTCTTTTCATCGGTCAGGCTGTTTACCAGCATCAGGGCATCGCCGGGAATATACCTCTCGCCGCTGCATTCGCCGTGGTGCCTATCGTGATCATGGGGTTCTACCTCTGGGGCGCGAAACGCATGGGGGCTTTCGATGCACTCTGACCGCGCGCCCTTGTCTCTCAAGATCGCGGCGGCCGCCGGATTGCTGTTCCTGCATCTGCCGATCCTGCTGATCTTTGCCTATGCGTTCACGACCGAGGAGAAGAGCTTTGCATGGCCGCCGCCGGGGCTGACGCTCAAGTGGTTCGCGGTCACATGGTACCGGCCTGATGTATGGGAAGCGCTGAGCCTATCGGTAAAGGTCGCGTCGATCTCGACAGTGATCGCGATGTTCCTTGGCACGCTCTGCGCCGCCGCTGTCAGCCGAACCCGGTTCTTCGGGCGAGAAACCATATCCCTGCTGGTGATCCTGCCAATTGCCCTGCCGGGTGTCGTTACCGGTATTGCGTTGCGCTCGGCATTCTCTATCGCGGATATTCCGTTCAGCACCTGGACTATCATTCTGGGGCACGCGACCTTCTGTGTCGTCATCGTCTACAACAATGCCGTGGCGCGGTTTCGCCGGACCAGCGGCAGCCTTATCGAGGCGTCGATGGATCTTGGCGCGAACATGTTCCAGACGCTGCGCCACGTGATCCTGCCCAATATCGCGACCGCGCTGGTCGTGGGCGGCATGCTCGCCTTTGCGCTGAGCTTTGACGAAGTCATTGTCACCACATTTACCGCCGGACAGCAGCAGACACTGCCCATCTGGATGCTCGAAGAACTGGTGCGTCCGCGCGAACGGCCCGTGACGAATGTGGTGGCCATGGTTGTCGTGCTTGTCACCATGCTGCCCATTCTGGGCGCCTATTATCTGACCCGCGGGACCGATCAGGTCGCGGGACAAGGAAAGTAACGGAGGAAACCCATGCAGACCAAGATGCTGATTGGCGGTGCTCAGGAAGCGGGCACCGAAACCGAGGAACAAGTCCTGAACCCCCGGACCGGTGAAGTCATCGTGAAGATGGCAGAAGCGGATATGGATCAGGTGAACCGGGCCGTGGCCGCCGCCCGCGCCGCCTTCCCCGGTTGGGCGCGTACGACGCCGGGGCACCGTTCGGGGCTGTTACTTGCCCTTGCCGACGCGGTCGAAGCCCGGGTCGAGGAGTTTGCGCAACTCGAGGCGTTGAATTGCGGTAAGCCGATCAATGAAGTCCGGAACGAAGAAGTCCCGGCCGTGGCCGACTGCTTCCGCTTCTTTGCAGGGGCCGTGCGCAATATGCACGGACCCGTCGCGGGCGAATACATGGAAGGCCACACCTCGATGATCCGTCGCGATCCGATTGGTGTCGTCGCTTCCATCGCGCCGTGGAACTACCCGATGATGATGATGGCGTGGAAGCTTGCTCCGGCACTGGCGGGTGGCAACACGGTGGTCATGAAACCCTCTGAACAGACACCTCTGACAGCATTGCTGATGGCCGAGATTATCGCGGGCATTTTCCCGCAGGGCGTCGTTAACGTGATCGTCGGTCAGGGCGGCAGCGTCGGCAACGCACTGATCAATCACCCCGACGTGGATATGGTTTCGATCACCGGCGATGTTGCGACAGGCAAGAAGGTGCTTCAGGCCGCGTCGAAATCGGTCAAGCGCACGCATCTTGAACTGGGCGGCAAGGCACCGGTCCTGGTGATGGACGATGCCGACCTGACGCGCACGGTCGAAGGTCTGCGCGCCTTCGGCTATTACAACGCGGGGCAGGACTGTACTGCGGCCTGCCGGATCTACGCCGGCCCCAAGATCTACGACAATCTCGTCGCCGATCTGACAAGCGCGGCGTCCTCTATCGTGTTCGACAATGCTGACGATACCCAGAATGAAATCCCGCCGCTGATCTCGCAGCGCCAACGAGACAGGGTGGCCAGTTTCGTGCAGCGCGCCTCGGAACTGAAGCATATCGAGATCACCACAGGCGGAGATGTGGCTGAGGGCTCGGGCTTTTACTACCGTCCCACGGTGGTCGCGGGTGCATTGCAGGAAGACGAAATCGTTCAGCGCGAGGTGTTCGGCCCGGTGGTTTCGGTCACGCGTTTCGATGATGCCGACAAGGCGGTCGCATGGGCGAATGACAGCCAATACGGTCTCGCGTCCTCTGTCTGGACCAGCGACATCGGTCGCGCGCTCGATATCTCTGCGCGTCTTCAATACGGCTGTACCTGGGTGAACACGCATTTTATGCTGGTCAACGAAATGCCGCATGGCGGTCTCAAGCAGTCAGGATACGGCAAGGACATGTCGATGTATGCGCTGGAAGATTACACCGTCGCGCGACATGTCATGATCGCGCACTAACACTCTATTGAAGCGGTGCCTGCCTCGTTAATAAGTGTTTAATTCTAGGTGAAAATTTGAGATGCACGGCTGTTATCAACAGCCGTGCATGTTCTTTTGAGCTGAAGCCGATTGGCCCCGGGATCGGTACGTTTGACCAAAAGCGGACCGTCGCGAAGGCTGGCAAATTTTGCGCGTGTAAACTACCCTTGGAAATATTTGTAAGGTTTTGCCATTATCGGCAAATACCGGTTTCGCGACCGGGCCGGAATTTTCAAGCGGACAGATACATGAGCCAACCCAAGATCAGGAATATGGAAGACTTTGCGTCGGTCAGCGGCATCTCGCGGCCCACATTGTCCAAGTATTTCAACGATCCAGCTAGTGTACGTAGTTCTACCCGCGCGCGCATCGAAACGGCGCTGGAGCGGTTCGACTTTCATCCCAACATCTATGCGATGAATCAAAACCGGCGGTTGACCAAGAACATCGGGATCGTGGTGCCCAACCTCTCTGACCCGTTCTTCGCCGAAATGGCCCGCAACATCGAGAACTGGGTGATCAAAGCCGGTTTCCGACCGGTCCTCCTGGGCTCGCATGGTGATCCGGAGCAGGAGATTGAGAATCTCGACAACCTGCGGCTCATAAAGCCCGCCGGTGTCTTGATGGCCCCGCTTGGCAGGATGTCTTTGGCCTCCCGTATCGCCAGTTTCTGCGAGGATGTGCCGACCGTTCTGTTCGATTCAAACATCGACGATATCGGCGAGGCTTTTGTCGGATCGAATAACGTGCAGAGCGTTTGCCTGATTGTCGACTACCTTTGCAGGACGGGCCAGCCCCCTGCATTTTTTGAGATGAAGACGCCTGCCAACCCGAATGCGTTCAAGCGGCGCAATACTTATGTCCGGGCGATGGAGGAGCTGGGCCACGAACCCCGGCTGATCCAGGTAGACGGCGAAGGCTGGAACCTTGAAGAGATTGGATTTCGCGAAGGCACAAAGGTCCTGTCCGAAGGTCAGCTGCCTACCGATACCATTCTCTGCAGTAACGATCGCCTTGCGATTGGTGTCCTTTCAGCGGCTTACCAGCTAGGTTTCAAGGTCGGGATCGAAGGGGACTGTGATCTCAGGGTGGCCGGGCATGATGACCATCCGTTCTCGCGCTATACCTGTCCGACGCTGACCACCGTGTCGCAGGATTACGAGGTTATCGCCGAAAAAAGCGCAAAGACGCTGTTCGAGCTCATCGAATCGGAAAAGCGTGCAGAGAAGCGGACTGTCACGATGCTTGATGGGAAACTCGTCATGCGCGGGTCGGCCTAAGCATATGTAATCGTGGGTTTCCGCAAATAAATTTACGCGCGTAAATTTAAAATTGACGCGACGATATGTTTTCCATTAGCGTATCTGGACAACATCCAAACCAGAGGGAGGAGCCGGATGTCCTTGAAAAACGCATTCCGTGCGGCAACGGCGCTGTCGGTCCTGGCCACCAGCGCGGCATATGCCGAGACCATCACCATCGCGACAGTCAACAACGGTGACATGATCCGCATGCAGGGTCTGACCGATGACTTCACCGAAAAGACAGGTCACGAGGTCGAGTGGGTGACGCTGGAAGAAAACGTGCTGAGACAGCGCGTCACCACGGATATTTCCGCCAGAGGCGGTCAGTTCGACATCATGACCATCGGCATGTACGAAGCGCCGATCTGGGCGAAGAACAACTGGCTCGTGCCGCTTGACGATCTTCCCGCTGAATATGACGTGGACGATCTGTTGCCAGCCATGCGCGGCGGCCTGTCGCTCGACGGTACGCTATATGCCGCGCCGTTCTATGGCGAAAGCTCGATGATCATGTACCGCACGGACTTGATGGAAGAGGCCGGGCTGGAAATGCCTGACGCTCCGACCTGGGAATTCGTGGCCGATGCGGCACGCAAGATGACCGACAAGGACAACGAGATCTACGGAATCTGCCTGCGCGGCAAGGCGGGTTGGGGCGAGAACATGGCCTTCCTGACCGCCACAGCGAACTCCTTTGGGGCGCGCTGGTTCGACGAGAACTGGACTCCCCAGTTCGACAGCGAAGCATGGTCGAACACGCTCAACTTCTACATCGACCTGATGAACGAAGCCGGACCTCCGGGCGCATCCAACAACGGTTTCAACGAAAACCTGTCGCTGTTCCAGCAGGGCAAATGCGGCATGTGGATCGACGCCACCGTGGCTGCTTCCTTCGTGACGAACCCCGACGACTCCACCGTGGCTGACAAGGTTGGCTTTGCGCTGGCCCCGGATACAGGTCTTGGCAAGCGCAGTAACTGGCTCTGGGCGTGGGCGCTGGCAATCCCGGCAGGCACCCAGAAGGAAGATGTTGCCAAGGAGTTCATCAACTGGGCGACATCCAAGGAATATATCGAGCTGGTGGCGTCCAAAGAAGGCTGGGCCAACGTCCCTCCGGGAGCGCGGACCTCGCTTTATGAAAACGCGAATTACAAGGACATCCCTTTCGCCCAGATGACGCTCGACAGCATCCTCTCGGCGGATCCGAACAACCCTGCGGTTGATCCGGTGCCCTACGTCGGTGTCC
The DNA here is from genome assembly GCF_002210165.1 of Phaeobacter sp. 22II1-1F12B. GTDB lineage: Bacteria > Pseudomonadota > Alphaproteobacteria > Rhodobacterales > Rhodobacteraceae > Heliomarina. Next base: position 70,768 of record NZ_AQQP01000014.1, read on the forward strand.
AGTTCGCGGCCATTCCCGAATTCGCGGGTATCGCCACTCAGGTAGGACAGGAATTCTCGGCTGCATTGGCCGGTCAGCAAAGCGCAGAAGAAGCTCTTGAAAAAGCTCAGGCGCTGACCGTCGATGAGATGGAAGCCGCAGGATACTAGTCCTCCTCCCTGGCCAGAGGGTATCGAAGTCTGCCCTCTGGCCCCTTTACCTACGCTGCCAAACGCCAAGGTGACGGCATTGTGCCGTTCAGCGATGGAGGTATGACATGGCCACCCAGCATTCGCGGTCCGCTGCGCGTATCATGATGGCTCCGGCGGTTATCCTGCTCTTGGGCTGGATGCTTGTACCGCTCCTCATGACACTGTGGTTCTCGTTCAAGAAGTACCTGCCGCTGCGCGGTGGCGATCTTGGATGGGTCGGGTTCGACAACTACGTCCGCTTTATTTCCTCAAGCTCTTTCTGGCCCAGCGTTCAGGCAACCCTGATCATCGTTGGCGGCGTTCTGGCGATCACCATCATCTTTGGTGTGTTGCTGGCCATTCTTCTGAACCAGCCAATGTGGGGGCAGGGGGTCGTTCGTATTCTGGTCATCGCCCCGTTCTTCGTGATGCCGACCGTATCGGCGCTTGTCTGGAAGAACATGTTCATGGATCCCGTGAACGGGCTTTTTGCCCATCTATGGAAATTCTTCGGGGCCGAGCCAATTTCGTGGCTGTCCGAAGCCTCGCTGCAATCCATCATCCTGATCGTAAGCTGGCAGTGGCTTCCCTTTGCGACGCTGATCCTGCTGACCGCGATACAGTCGCTCGACAGCGAACAGCTTGAAGCCGCCGAAATGGACGGGGCTTCGCCGCTCTCGCGTTTTGGCCATATCACCCTGCCGCACCTGTCGCGGGCGATCACCGTCGTCCTGCTGATCCAGACGATCTTTCTTCTGTCGATCTTTGCCGAAATCTTTGTGACCACGCAGGGCGCGTTCGGCACCAAGACCCTGACTTACCTGATCTATCAGCGGGTTCTCGAAAGCCAGAACGTCGGGCTTGGCTCCGCCGGTGGCGTCTATGCCATCATCCTCGCCAATATCGTTGCGATCTTCCTGATGCGCATCGTCGGCAAGAACCTGGACGCATGAGGAGGCTGGAATGGCACGCGCAGTAACACCGCAACGCAAGGCCCTGAACACCGCCATTGCATGGGGGATCGGTCTGCTGATCTTCTTTCCGATCCTCTGGACGATCCTGACCAGCTTCAAAACCGAGGCGCAGGCCATCAGCGACCCGCCGGTTTTCCTGTTCTTCGACTGGACGCTGGAAAACTACTCGGTCGTGCAGGAACGCTCGGACTACATGCGCTTCCTCTGGAATTCCGTGATCATCGCGGGCGGATCGACGATCCTTGGCATCATCATCGCGATCCCTGCCGCATGGTCGATGGCCTTTGTGCCCTCCAAGCGGACCAAGGACATCCTTCTCTGGATGCTGTCGACCAAAATGCTGCCCGCAGTTGGGGTTCTGTACCCGATCTACCTGATCTTTATCCGGATGGGCATTCTGGATACGCGGCTGGGGCTTGTCGTGGTGCTCATGCTGATCAACCTGCCGATCATCGTCTGGATGCTATACACGTATTTCCGCGAAATCCCCGGCGAGATACTTGAGGCCGCGCGGATGGACGGCGCTTCGCTCAAGGAGGAAATCCTCTACGTGCTGACGCCGATGGCAATGCCGGGCATCGCTTCTACCCTGCTGCTAAACATCATCCTGGCTTGGAACGAAGCTTTCTGGACGCTGAACCTGACGGCGGCCAAAGCGGCCCCGCTGACGGCTTTCATCGCCAGCTATTCCAGCCCCGAAGGGCTGTTCTACGCGAAACTGTCGGCGGCTTCGACGATGGCAATCGCACCAATTCTTATCCTCGGATGGTTCAGCCAGAAGCAACTTGTAAGCGGCCTGACGTTTGGCGCTGTGAAATAAGGAACGGGACTGTGGGACAAATAAAGCTTGAATCCGTCACCAAAAGTTTTGGTCCGGTCGAAGTCATTCCGCCACTGGATCTGACCATTGAAGACGGTGAATTCACCGTTTTCGTCGGCCCCTCGGGTTGCGGTAAATCTACGCTTCTGCGCCTGATCGCCGGTCTTGAGGATATCACCTCGGGCAAGATCAGTATCGACGGGCAGGATGCAACACATGTGCCCCCCGCCAAGCGAGGTCTGGCCATGGTGTTCCAGTCCTATGCGCTTTACCCGCATATGTCGGTGCGCAAGAACATCGCCTTTCCGATGAAGATGGCAGGCGTGCCGGTCGACGAACAGAACCGGCGCATCGAAAGCGCGGCCGCCGCGCTGAACCTGACCGATTATCTCGACCGCCGCCCGGGCCAGTTGTCTGGCGGGCAGCGCCAGCGTGTGGCCATCGGTCGTGCCATTGTCCGTGAACCCGGCGCGTTCCTTTTCGACGAACCGCTATCGAACCTCGATGCGGCCCTGCGCGTGGGTATGCGGCTTGAGATTTCCGAGCTGCACAAGCGTCTCAAGACGACCATGATCTACGTCACCCACGATCAGGTCGAAGCGATGACGATGGCCGACAAGATCGTGGTGCTTCAGGCCGGTGTGATCGAACAGGTGGGCAGCCCGCTGGAACTCTACCGCGCGCCCCGAAACGTATTCGTCGCCGGTTTCATCGGCTCGCCAAAGATGAACCTGCTGACCGGGCCCGAGGCCGCCAAGCACAACGCTCATACCATCGGGACCCGGCCCGAACATATCGCGATTTCGCAGACCGAAGGAACGTGGTCAGGTACGATTGGCGTTTCCGAGCATCTTGGATCGGATACCTTCTTTCACGTCAAATGCGACGCCTTCGAAGACCCGCTGACCGTGCGGGCCGGGGGCGAAGTCGCGCTCAAATACGGTGACAAGGTTTTCCTGACGCCGGATCTGACGCAGCTTCACCGCTTTGATGCTCAGGGCCTGAGGATCGCGTGACCCGGCTTTCGGGAAAGACGGCCCTGATCACGGGCGCGGCGCGCGGCATCGGGCGCGCTTTCGCACAGGCTTATGTCGGCGAAGGCGCAAAGGTCGCGATCGCCGATATCGATATCGACCGCGCGAGAGAGGCAGCAACCGCGCTGGGCAAAGGGGCGATGGCGGTCGAGTTGGACGTAAGCGACCAGTCCAGTATTGAAGAGGCCGTGGAGGCCACAATTGCTGGTTTCGGTCACATCGACATCCTGATCAACAACGCGGCGATCTTTACCGCCGCTCCAATTGTCGACATCACCCGCGCCGATTTCGACCGCGTGTTTCAGATCAACGTGGCCGGGACGCTCTTTATGTTGCAGGCGGTAGCGCGGCACATGATCGAGCGCGGGCAGGGCGGAAAGATCATCAATATGGCCAGCCAGGCCGGTCGCCGGGGTGAACCATTGGTCGCGGTGTATTGCGCCAGCAAGGCTGCCGTTATCAGCCTGACGCAATCCGCAGGGCTGGACCTGATCCGCCACGGGATCAACGTCAACGCGATTTCGCCGGGTGTTGTCGATGGGGAACACTGGGACGGCGTGGATACCTTTTTCGCGAAATACGAAGGCAAGGCGCCGGGGCAGAAAAAGAAGGAAGTGGGCGAGGCAGTTCCCTTCGGTCGTATGGGAACGGCCGAAGATCTGACTGGCATGGCGGTTTTCCTTGCCAGTGAGGAAGCCCGTTATGTCGTCGCCCAAACCTACAATGTGGACGGCGGTCAGTGGATGAGCTGACGGGCCAGTTGCAGGAAACAGGATTATGAAACTCTCAGATGCAACACTCGGGGAACTGCCGGACGATGTCCGTCGCCCGACCTATGACCGAAAGGCGCTGAAACCCGGTATCGTGCATATCGGGCTGGGCAACTTTCACCGCGCGCATCAGGCGTGGTATCTGCACCGGCTGATGCAGCAGGGGTTGGCTCTGGACTGGGCGATCATCGGCGCCGGGGTCCGGTCTTACGATATCAACATGCGTGAAAAGCTGCTTGCGCAGGATTGCCTGACCACGCTGATCGAACTGGACCCGTCAGGTACCTCGGCCGAAGTGACGGGACCGATGATCGACTACCTGCCCATCGAAGAAGGCAACGGTCCGCTGGTCAAGACGATGGCTGACCCGTCGATCCGCATTGTCGCGCTGACGGTGACAGAGGGCGGGTATTACACCGACTCGGCGACGGGAAAACTGGATGTGAACCATCCGGATATCCAGCATGACATTTCCAATCCCGACGCGCCGCGAAGTGTCTTTGGCGCGATTGTCGCCGCCTTAAGGCTCCGCCGCGACGCAGGGGGCTTGCCGTTCACGGTACAAAGCTGCGACAACCTGCAAGGAAATGGGACGATCACCAGAAACGCGGTGGTAACGCTTGCCCGGGAAATTGACGCCGGGCTGGCGGACTGGATCGACGAAAAAGGGGCATTCCCCAATTCCATGGTCGATTGCATCGTTCCGGCGACCGGCCCTGATGAGATCGCTCTGGTAAGCAATTTGGGGATCGAAGACGCCGTGCCGGTGACCCATGAGAACTTCCGCCAGTGGGTGATCGAAGATGACTTTTGCGCGGGGCGTCCGGACTGGGACAAGGTCGGCGCAACCTTTACGAATGCGGTGCACGATTACGAGACGATGAAAATCCGTATTCTGAATGCCGGTCATCAGGTTATCGCGAACGCGGGTGAATTGCTTTCGGTTGCGACCATCGCAGAGTGCATGGCGCATCCGGCCATCAGGTCACTTTTTGCAAAGGTCGAAAGCGAAGAGATCGCTCCTTACGTTAAACCGGTTCCGGGTATGACTCCTTCCGCTTATGTCGATCTGATTGAAACCCGGTTTGCCAACCCGGCCATCCATGACACCACAAGGCGCGTCGCTTTCGACGGGTCTTCCCGGCACATGGGGTTTGTGCTTCCGATCCTGCGTGATGCGCTTGCTGCAGGTGGTCCGATCAGCGGACTCAGCCTTGTCGAGGCGCTCTGGGCAAGGATGTGTGCCGGCGCGCGAGAAGACGGAACATCGATTGCGCCGAACGACCCGCAGTGGGAGGCACTTTCCGCGATGGCACTGAAGGCTCGGGAAAACCCCGGATGCTGGATTGGTCAGGCGAAAATCTATGGCGATCTGGCGAAAGATGCTCGGTTCTCGGCGGAATTTACCAAATGGCTGACCCTGATCTGGTCGCAAGGTACTGTTGCGGCAATCGACGCCTATGTTTCTGGTACCTGAACCGGGCTAAGCCGCCCAGAGCTAAAGTGTTTTGCCCTTTGAGAGGGTATTTTCTGCCGAGGAAGCAAGATGATCCTGTGTTGCGGTGAAGCACTCATCGACATGATCCCGGAACAACTGGGTGACGGCCGGACCGGCTTTGTACCCCATGCAGGCGGCGCGATCTTCAACACCGCCATTGCGCTTGGACGACTTGGCACCAACGCCGGGATGGTGACAGGCCTCTCGACGGATCTGTTTGGCCAGCAACTGTTGACCGAATTGCAGGCAAGCAAGGTGGATACCTCCACCGTTGTCAGGACGGAGCGGAATACGACGCTGGCCTTCGTTCATCTGTCCGATGGGCAGGCAACCTACGATTTCTTTGACGAAAATTCCGCGGGGCGCATGTTGCGGGCAGAAGATCTTCCTGAAATCCCTGCCGACGTAGCGGCCATGTATTTCGGCGGTATCAGCCTTGCCTGCGAACCCTGCGCCGACACTTATGCGGATCTCTTGCTTCGCAAAGCGCCTGACTGCGCGATCGTCTTGGACCCGAACATCCGGCCCGCCTTTATTCAGGACCAAGCCCGCTATCGCGTCCGAATGGCCAAGATAATTGCGCACTGCGAAATCGTGAAAGTGTCGGACGATGATCTTGAATGGATGACGGGAGCCACGGGGGCCAAGCTTCGTGATCAGGCGGATCAGATGCTGGCGCAGGGCGTTTCTCTCGTTGTCGTGACACAGGGGGCCAAAGGGGCGATCGCATATCATGCCGAAGGTTTCGAGGTTTCGGTGCCTGCGACACAGGTTAGAGCCGTGGATACGGTTGGGGCAGGCGATACATTCAACGCCGGGCTGATGGCCCACCTAAGCGATGGCGGTGATCTGTCGAAAGAGGGCATTCGCGCCTTGACGCCAGACAAGGTTCGGGCAGCGCTTCAATTCGGCGCAAAAGTGGCTGCCGTTACCGTTTCAAGGGCCGGTGCCAATCCGCCATGGGCATCGGAGCTTTCGGACACCTGATATTAGGCATTACGCGGACAGTTCTGCTGGCTGAAAGATACGCACCTGCTTGCTGCACTGACTTTAGTTGAAACAGCCAATGCGTCGAAAATCTGCGCAAAACCAATGTTGCGCGTCGTGATCATTTTTCCGGTTTCAGACTTTCGACAGGTGCGCTCCGCACCTGTTCCGCAGCCCCAAGAAACTGGGAAATTTCCGGCACGCGGCGCCGATCCTGCCGGATAATGACGTTTTCAACGAAACCGATCTTGCCATGTCTCATCGTGATGCGCCGGTAGGCGATCCGGTGATCCGGCGGGCATTCGGATCCGGCGCAGAATGCGATCCCCAGCCCCTTGGCAACGGCCTCGCGCACCACTTCGGCGCCTTCGATTTCGATGATCTGACGGGGTTCGATATTCTCCAGTGACAGGGCCCTTTCGATCAGCGCACGCGTGCGCGAACTCTTTTCCCGCATGACCAGAATACGCTGGGCCACCATTTCGATCTGAAACCGGTTCTGCTTGGCCAGAGGGTCGTCGCTTGGCAGCGCGACCCACAATTCCTCGCGTTTGACGGGTTGCACATGCAGAGCGGTGCCAATCATCGGATCGACGGCAATGCCCACATCGGCCCGCATGTCCTGCACCGCTTCGACCACGCCTGCCACGCTGTCCTTTCGAATTGAAATTTGCAGGTCAGGCGATTCTTCCAGCATGAGGGAAACGATGTGAACGGCGAGCGATGGAGAGTCGCTCACAATCCTGAGGCGACCGTTCCCGGCGCTGGGCCGCCGTTGCAGCAATTCTTCAACCTCTTTGGCGGCAAACATTAATTTTTTGGTTACAGAGTAAAGCTCTTTCCCGGCGTCTGTCAGCACCAACCCCCGGCCAAGTTTTTCGAGCAACCGAAGCCCGTGACGCTGCTCAAGCGCTTTCAAATGCTGTGAAACCGTGGGCTGCGACACGCCCAGAACTTCCGAGGCCCGCCGAACGCTGCCTTCCTGGGCCACAAGGCTAAACGCCCGGATCTGCTGATAATTCATAGGTTCCCCCTAAGTTTTCGGGAAGAATAAACGATTTGATCGAAGCTTTTGTGACCGTCAAGCCAGTGGCAGATCTTTCTGCCGCGCTTTGCGCCGGCAAGTCATCAGGGGCTAGACATGACCACCGAACTCACCTCCCACGCCTTGGGTACGACCAGCGAATTTGGCATCGACGCGATTGCAGGCGTCGACGCCTCGGTTCTGGCGTTTGACAAACTGACATCCGACCGGTCCGTGCAAATCCTGCCAGACAGCGACGAACCGATCCGCGAATACGCGGTGATCATGGATGTCTACCTGACGCCGCCGCCCAGCGGGTATCTCGGCCTGATCCAGACCGGGTCCGGCGATGCCGATCTTTTCCTGAAAGGCTCGGGCGCGACGGCGGGTATTGGCATCAGCGGTCAGTACAGCGGTGAAATTCCCTATAACGAGTGGGTCCGGCTGGCCTTCAGCGTTCAGGTCGAAGGCACGAATACCATCATCAACACCTTTGCGAATGGCGTGCAAATCGGTTCGCTTAACATGGGCGAGACCGACCGCTGGACGATCGACCCGCTGCTCGGGCTGCGCCTCTTCACCGATAACGATGGCGAAACCTCGTCAGGCTTTGTCTCTTCCATCTTCCTGATGCAAGGCTCGCAGCAGGCAAGCGATGTGGCCGAGGCGCTTGCTGCCATCCCGACACCCTCCGCAGACGGTTTCTTTCCGGCCGACCCGACGGGTTCGTCGGTTGAAATCAACTTTGCCAATGAGACGATCAATACGAAATACGGCAGCGCCAGTGTCGTCCTCGAAGGGTCCGGTTACCGTACGGCCATCGCCTATGGTGACAGCACCATCGGCAACGCGGCCGAACTGGGGGTCCCGCTTCCCGGCGGCGATGCGGTGGTCCTGAACTACGCGGCCTTCGCATCTGACGAGGGGCTTCATATCGAACTGGCCGAGGGGGCGGGTGACTTGACCAGCTTTACCATGGTCTGGGATATCAATACCTCGGATACCGGGGGCTATCAGGCGCTGCTGCAACTTGGCGCGGATAACACCTCGGATGGCGAAATCTTCATCAACGGCAGCGGCGGTATCGGCATCAGCGGTAACTACACGGGCACAGTGCCCGCGAACGATTGGGCGCGCATCGCGATCTCGGTCTTCGATAACGGCGATGGCACATCGACCCTGTCGAAATACATCGATGGCACGCTGGTCGGCACCCAGTCAGTCTCGACGGAGCGTTTCACCGTCGATGCGGCGACTGGCTTCAAAATCCTGACCGACAATGATGGCGAAACGGCCAAGGGTTACCTTGCCCATTTCGGACTGCTCGATCGCGCACTGGGCGACAGTGAAATCGCCGCGCTTGGCGGCGTCACGCTCGAGGGCCCGTTCAACGGTGTTCTTGGGGCTGCGCAGTTTGGTTTCGACGGCTATGCGCCTTCCATCGAAAGCGGTTTCGGCAGCATCGAGCTGATCGACACAACGCCCGTCGATCCCGGCGGCCTGACCGTCAACGGTATCAAAGACATGCTTGTCGCAACCAGTGATGCCGCGCAGCAATACGACCTGACCGAGGTCTTCGGTGCGGGCGCTACCGATTTCGCCGTCACGAACTCCAACGGCGACGCGGTCAATGCGACCATCCAGGACGGTATCCTGACGCTCGCTTTCACGGAACTTGGCCTCTCCGATCTCACCGTCACCGCGCTCAACGCCGCCGGTCAGGAGGTCGAGGATAACATCCGCGTCCGCGTCGCGGGTGAGGGCGCCTACACCATCGCGATCCTACCGGATACGCAGGATTACACCTCCAACCCCGGGATCGAGCATATCTTTGGCGGAATGACCCAGTGGCTGGCGGACAACGCCGCAACCAAGGGCATCAATTTTGTCGCCAACGTGGGCGATGTCAGCCAGTGGTCCTCGACCAGCCAGTTCGATATCGCCAGCGCCGCCTATGACATCCTGCGGCAGGCCGGTGTCAGCTTTTCGGTGGTGCAGGGCAACCACGACATCGTCAACAGCGCCGGTGACATCCGGAACACGTCGAACTTCAACAACGCCTTCTCGATCTCTTACATGTCTGAAGACCCCAGCTTTGGCGGTGTCTACGACCAGGAACCGGATCGATACGACAACAACTATCATCTCTGGACAGCGGCTGACGGCACCGAATGGATCGCCATCAACCTCGAATTCGGACCGCGCGACGACGTGCTGCGCTGGGCCGATGACGTGCTGACGCAATATGGTGATCGCAAGGCGATGATCATGACCCACAGCTACAATAACTTCAACGGCCGCCACGATCCGCTGGGCGGGCCGCTCGAAGGCGAAGGCGCAGGTTACGATTACTGGCTCAGCGATGACCCACAGGGCACATGGGACGGCGAGGAAATCTGGCGCGACGTAATCTCTTCGCACGCCAACGTCGTCTTTGCCTTTGGCGGGCACATCTTTGGCGACGGGGCTGAGACGGTCGTTTCCTATAACGACTACGGCAACCCGGTGTACCAGTTCTTGTTGAACTACCAGAACGGCGTCGCGCTTGAGGCAACCAATGGTGGTAACGGCGGCAATGGCGCGGTCCGTCTGGTCACGGTCGACCCCGAAAACGATGCTTTCTACACCGAGACCTATTTCACCGAACTGGATGAATACCTCACCGGGTCGCGCGGATCGAGCGAGCAAAGCCGCGATGGTCTGACCGGCGACTATGTCGGCCATCAGGAAGAGTTCTACAATGTCGATCTGGGCGAACGCAAAGCGCAGGTCGAGGCAGAGGCAGGGGCCGACAAGGTCGTCACAGCCCAAGCGGGCGATACCACGGCCAAGGTCAGCCTCAGCGCCGATGAAACGACGAACCCGCAGGACGACGTCATCTCATACACCTGGACGGATGAAAGGGGCCAGGTCATCGCGACCGGCAAGAACGTCGAGGTCGATCTGCCCGGCGGTGTCAACGACCTAACGCTCACGGTCGAAACCGTCCAGGGCGTAGTACATTCGGATGATCTCCGCGTCATCGTCGCCACGGACAAGACCTATCTGGTCGAAACCTTCAACGATGGCGATGCGGCCGGATGGGGCCTCGTGAACGTGGCCGACCCGGTGCAAAAGGTGAACTTCGGCACCGATACCGGCTATGGCCTGCCGCAGATCGGCACCGGGGCGACCTCGGTCATGAAACTCGACGCGCTGAACCCCGACGAAGGCATCCTGATCAAGCCGGACATGACCGGCAAGGTCGCCAACTATACGCTCGCCTACGACATGTATCTGCCTTCCGGTCAGGGGTCCTGGGCGGCACTCTTGCAGACTGATGTGAACAATGGCTCGGATGGAGAGTTGTTCTTCAACCGCGTCGCAAGCGATACCGCCGGTCTGGGTATCTCTGGCAATTACCCGGACAGCATCAGCTATGACAGCTGGAACCGCGTGATCGTCACGGTCGAAATCAACGACGCCGATCAGCAGATCATGCGCAAGTTCGTGAACGGCATTCTTGTCGGCGAACAGACCCTGCAATCCGACGCCTCCGCCGGTACCCGCTGGACCATCGACACAAACACCGGCTTTCTGATCTTCGCGGACGAAACGAATGAGACCAGCGATCTCTACGTTTCCTCCTTCGGCTTCACCCCCGAAGTTCTGGATGACTCGACCATCGCCGCGCTGGGCGGTGTTTCGTCCCAAGGCGCGCTGACCGGCACGCAGACCGCAGGCGCAATCCAGTTGTCCTTCGACGGCGCGCTGGACGACATCACAGCAGGCTCGGGCGACGTCAGCGAAATTGACCTCTCGGGCGACTCCAGCACCGGCGATTTCTTTGTCAAAGGCAGCGCGCGGGACGAAGACAGCACCATCGAGAACCCGCAGGGCGCTCTGTTCGACATGTCCAACAACGCCGACAATCTCGTCCTCTGGGAAGAAGGCGACTGGGACGACATCACGATGGAAGTCACTATGCGCTCGATGGATGACGACACCATGGGCGTGGCCTTCAACTTTACCGACAAGGACAATCACTACCTTCTGACGCTGGATAACCAGACCAACACGCGTCAGATTATTCGGGTCGAGGGAGGTGCTGAAACCGTCATCGCGATGGAGGCTGGCGGTTACACCTTCAACGTCGAGCAGGATCTCAAGCTTAGCAATGTCGGTGGCCGTATCACGGTCACGCTGGATGGTGTCGCGCTCTTTGGCGGGGCGGTTGTGGACGATGCACCGCTCAAGGGCGGCACCATCGGTCTTTACTCCTCCTATCAGCACAGTTCGATCTTTGACGATGTTGTCGTATCTGCGCCCGAACTCACCGCCGATGCCGGGCCAGAGATGCTGGTCATCGACTGGGATCTCGACGGGGTCGAGCAGGTGAGCCTGAACGGTGCGTCCTCGATCCTTCCTGAAGGAGATGAAAAAGCCAGATGGTCCGGCACCGATGTCACCAAGAACGGGCTGGTCGCAACGGCTACGGCTAAGGCCGGTCGGAATACCTACACGATCGACATCGACGGTGAGACCTCGGACACGCTCACCGTGAATGTCGCCACCGGCGACAGGCTGATCGCGGCGGACCAGTTCGAAGACGGCAACTTTGAGGGCTGGAAGATCGTCGATACCACGGAAATCGGTGGCCCGGCCAACTGGGAGGTGATCGACGGCGCACTGACGGAAACCTCCGGTGCCTACAGCCGCGAATTGACCTGGGCCGGGGCCAGTGCCTCGGACGTCTGGCAGCGCGGCTGGTCACCGCTCGGCGACGGCACTTACGCTCTCCACAAGGGCAGCTATGCGCTCTGGGAAGGCAACACCGAACTGACCGATTACGTCATCAGCGCCGACGTCGAGGCAACGCCCGGTTCCGTCGGGCTGATGTTGAACTACGTTGACGAAAACAACTACTACAAGCTCGAGATCGACCAGCGGGTAGGCTTGTTCACCTTCGTAGAGGTGGTCGACAACTATGAATCGATGCTCACCCGCGGTGCAATGACCTACACGCCCGGCGAGGCCTTCAAGCTCGAAGCCCAGATCGTTGATGGCATGATCTCGGCCAAGGTCGATGGGCATGACATCTTCGCCTATGATCTCGAAAACCACGAAATCGAAAGCGGCGCGGCAGGCGTCTGGTCCTGGGGCGCTGCTGGCACGAGCTTTGACAATATCGCCATCGTGGATCTGTCCTCCGACTTCCAAAGCGAAATTCATGGCACGGACGGCAATGACCGTCTCGTCGGGACCGATGCGGATGACCTGATTTTCCTTGGTGCCGGTCGCCTAGACCGGGCCGAAGGCGGGGCAGGGGCCGACACCTTTGTCTTCGGGGCCGAGACCATGAACGGGATGCGCGAAACCACGCGCCTCACCGATTTCGAGGCGGGTATCGACGCGCTCGACCTCGGCACGGCGGACATCAACCGCATCAAGGAAACGGGCAATAGCTTGATGCTCTGGATCGGCGAAGACAACGACCAGATCATCATTTCCGGCATCGACAGTTTCGACCAGCTCATCTTCGCCTGAGCCGGATTAAAGGCCAGCCGGGTACGGCTGGCCGCTTTCTCCCTTCAACTCAAGAGACAAACCATGACTTTCAAATCAACGATCCTTGCGGCTGCCGCCTTTCTGCTGGCGGGGCTTGCACCCGCGCAGGCCACCACCGTGACAGATACCTCGGCCGAGGTAATGCTCTACGCCGGTGACATCATCGCTGAATCCGATGCGCCGGTCTCCGACACGGCTGGCTTCGATCCGGTCTACGCCCTTGTCTCCGGCGGCATCCTCGGTTTCGATCCCGCATTCGTGCTGTCGCTCGAAGACGCCAGCGGCGAGGTCATCTACGGTGAGACCGACAGCTATCTGTTCGATGGCGACGCGACGCTCAGTTTCATTTTTGACATCACGGGCAGTGCATCGTCGCACTTCGGGTCTGCGCTGAACCTGTCGTTCCTCTTCGATGACACTGTCACCGATCCTTTCGGCGACCTGACCGACATCTATGCCACGGCCACGATGGTCATCGCTCCGGCACCTGTCAGCAACGTGCCGCTGCCCGCAGGCTTGCCGCTGCTTGTTTCCGGGTTCGCAGCCATCGCCTTCCTGCGTCACCGTCGCGCCTGAGATTTCAATCCATCAAAGCCGGGTGCATTCATCGTGCCCGGCTTTTTTATGGCTGCTTCCTTAATCTGAAAAGCGACGCGACGTCATGCCAATCTCTAATAGACGACCGGTCTATTACAAGCTAGCCAACCCTTATGAACGCACCGGCCAAATCAGAACTGACCCGCCAGAGAATTCTGTCCAAGGGTCGCGAACTTGTCCTCACCGGTGGGTTCGGCGGGGTCGGACTCTCCCGTATCCTCGCGCATAGCGAGGTGCCAAAAGGCTCGTTCTATTATTACTTTTCCTCGAAAGAGGATTTCGGCTGCGCCCTGCTACAGGACTATGTCGACGAATACCTCTCCCGTTTCGACGCGCTGGCAAACGGACCGGACAAAGCGGGTGACAAGCTCTCGGCCTTCTTCGCGGCATGGCTGGATGAAAGCCGTTCCGAAGGCATCGCCAGCCGCTGCCTCGTCGTCAAACTCGCAGCCGAAATCGCCGACCTGTCCGAGGATATGCGGGCCATTCTCGATCACGGGGTCGCGCTGCTGACCGGGCGGATCGCCGATCTGCTGACGGCTGGAGCCTCGGACGGCTCTATCCGGTCGCTGGCTGACCCGGCCTCAACGGCGCGTGTTCTCTACGCGCAATTGCTTGGTGCGGCCATTCTCTCGAAGCTTGCACAGGATGACGCGCCCCTGCGCGACGCGTTGGCCGATGCCAAGGCCCGCCTGTGCCCTGAAACATCCATTTGAAAAGGAAAACACCATGCGTGCAGCGATCCATGATAGTTTTGGCGAACCCGCCGATGTCCTCGAATGCCGCGAGACCGATAAACCGACCCCCGGCTCTGGTGAGGTTCTCGTCAAAACGACCCTGTCACCCATCCATAACCACGATCTGTGGACCGTTCGCGGGAATTATGGCTACAAACCCGACCTTCCCGGCGCCATTGGCGGCTCCGAAGCACTGGGCACCATCGAAGCCGTCGGAGAGGGCGTCGATGAGGCGCTTGTAGGTAAGCGTATCACAGTCGCCGGTGTGCACGGGTCGTGGGCGGAGTACTTCATTGCCCCCGCCGGAGGTGTCCTGCCGCTGCCAGACGCCATTTCCGACACGCTCGGCGCTCAGTTGATTGCCATGCCCTTCAGCGCGATTTCGCTTCTCGAGCAGCTGAAAGTTACCAGCGGCGAATGGTTGATCCAGACGGCTGCGAATGGCGCGGTCGGCAGGATCATGGCGATCCTTGCGAAATCACGCGGTATCAAGCTGCTCAATCTTGTCCGCCGGACAGACGCGGTCGCGGAACTCGAAGCGCTCGGCATGGAAAATGTCCTCAGTACCTCCGAGCCGGGCTGGCGCAAGAAAGCGCAGGCGCTGGTCGGTCCCGCCGGGGCGGTTTCGGCCATCGACTCCGTCGGTGGCGACCTTGCGATGGATCTCACCGATCTGCTCGGGGTGGATGGCGAACTCGTCGTTTTCGGTACCGCGACCGGCGCACCGCTGAGCCTGTCGTCGGGCACGCTGATCATGAAACATATCACTGTCCGTGGTTTCTGGGGGTCGCGTGTCGGCCAGCAGATGCACCCGAAAGAACGCGAACGCCTGATCACCGAACTGGTCACACTTGCGATGAAAGGTGAGCTGACCCTCGAAGACGGCGGTATCTTCCCGTTGGATGACATCAGCGGCGCGGTAAAGGCCGCGCTCACACCGGGTCGTCAGGGCAAAGTGATGCTGCGCCCCTGATCCGACCTCTCGAAAGCTATTGAAACCGCCTGCCGGAACCGGCGGGCGGTTTCGCCCCCAGATACAGCGGGCCAGAAGATAGGCACCAAAGCCCTAATCTTCCCGCTCCCTGGCAAAGGTCGTTCGCCATTGCTCGACGAACAACTGCCGCCGGTGCCGGTCCATGGCGACCAGCAGTTTCGGGTCGATGGGAATGGCCCGCCTTGCACTGTCGGGCAGGGGCCGGGCGTCGCGGTCGGTCCGTTGAAACAGGTTGACCTCGGCAAGCATGGTCTGACCCTGCGGTGACAGCAGGAATTCAAGCAGCTGTGCCGCCTCGCGTTTGTGCGCCGCCTGTTTCGGGATCATGAAAGTCCGCGACAGGAACAGCGTGTAATCCCGTGGAAGGATCACCCCGACATCGCGGCGCGGCCGCGCGTCTACGTAGGACCCCAGCACGTTATACGCGATCAGGTATCGACCTTCGGCTACCCCGTCGATGATTTCGGCGGAGCAGCAGGTGGCAACGGCCTTCAGGCGCGAAAAGCCTTCGAGGAGACTGCCAAAGGTCGTCGCCTCAAGGCTGTCCATAAAGGCAAACAGGAAACCAAGTCCCGAGGCCTCTACATCATAAGTCGCGATCTTGCCGGTAAAGGCACTTTCAGGCTGGCGCATCAGGTCGAGAAGCGCAAACCGCGTATCGGGCACCGTGCCTTTCGGCACCAGCGCCGTGTTGTAGATGATTACCGCCGGTTCCTGCGTGATGCCCCATATCTCGTCGCGCCAGCGGCGCGACACGGGCAGCGCATCGGTGGCGGCCGAGCGGTAAGGGGTGGCGCAGGCGCGGTTCACAAGATCGACAATCTGGTGAACGCCGGACGAAAAAACGACATCCGCCGCCTCCGATCCCCGCTCACAGGCCGCCAGACTGTCATCGTAAAGCGCGTTCGACCCCCATTGCTCGTAGCGCAGATGGATCGTGGGGTTCGCGGTGACAAACGCCTGCAACAGCGGGGCCAGAATCTCGATATCTGTGGTTGAACGCACCAGCAATTCCGTCGTCGGCGTACCCGTGTCGCTTTTGAATTCCGCTACGGCCTCCTGCGCCATCGGGCCGGTTGCGCGCAGGATGACCAGCCCGGCGATGATGAGCCACGGGCGCATCACGGCTGTTCCCCGGACGTGTCTACTGGCAATGCCAGCGTCGCCCGGAAACCGCTTTCGGTGCGTTCCATGCGGAACGATCCATTCAGCGCGCCAGCCACCGATTTGACGATGGACAGACCAAGCCCGGCGCTGTTGCCGGAGGAGGCAGCCGATCGTTCGAACCGCTGGCCGATCCGCGACAGCACCTCTTCGGGCGCTCCTTCCCCGGCATCTTTCACCCAGATTTCAGCGTCGCCGTCCTCGATACCCACGCCTACCTGTATCGGGGCCTGACCATGGCGCAACGCATTCGCCAGCATGTTCTTGACGGCCTCGCACAAAGAAATTTCGTCGCCCATGACCATGACAGCCCGGTCGCCGATCACCAGTTCGACCTCGACCCCGGGAGCCAGCACCTCGTGGTCCTGTTCCTCGATCACCCGCAAGGCAATGTCGCGCAGGTCCATCAGTTCGGGCGGGGTATTATCCGCCCGGTGGATCACCAATGCCCGTGACAGCATCTGGTCGAGCAGCTCGCCCAGCGACCGGGTTCTCCTCACCAGGCGTTCAAGTCGTTGAGGCTGTTGGTCAGGATCGTCCTCCAGCGCCAGTTCCGTCTGTGCGCGGATCGCCGCCACAGGTGTTCGCAACTGGTGCGCCGTGTCCGAGATCAGGTTTTTCATAGCGCCGACCTGCCGGTCGAGCCGCTGCATGAACCGGTTCATCGCATGCGCGACGACGGCGACTTCGGCCGGGCCATCGGCCATCATCGGGGTCAGATCATATGGGTCTCGCGCTGTCAGTTCCTCGGCCATCCGCTCCAGCGGTCGCATGGCCGAACGGATCACGAGATAAGCGCTCAGGATCAATGCGAGGCCGCCCAGACCCGTCACCAGCATCGCACCGCGGGTTAGCTCATAGGCCATGGCATGGCGCGCCCGTAATGTCTGGCCCACGGTGACGGCTACGGTGCCCGAGAAATCGCGTTCGGTGAACCGCCGTAGCACGGTGACGAACCGCGCCTTTTCCCCCTGCATCGCGTCGTCGAAATAGACCGGTGCCGCGCTCCGCGCATCTGCCGGCTCGGGTTGCCTCACCCGGTCATGGCCGGTGATCAGCGCGCCGTTTGGCCCGTGCACCGCATAGGCAATTCGGTCATCCGTTGCGAGCGCCAGCAAACCGAATGCTGACACCGGGATATCGACCACGGGCGCGCCGCTGCGGATATCCACGCTCTCGGCAATGTCCTGCGCTGCGCCGAGCAAGAGCCGGTCATAGGCCTGCCGCGCCGCGTTCCGCCCATAGGCAAAGGCCGCGAGCGTGATCACGCAGCCGCCGATGGCAAGGAGCGACAGAACCCCCACCATCACCCGCGACAAGAGCGAGGTCGTCACCGGAGCCACGCCGCTGCGATCAGCCATCCTGACAGATCCTGTACCCAAGGCCGCGCTGGGTCTCGATGCTCACGCCCGATCCCGCCAGCTTTTTGCGCAGGCGCGCGATATAAAGCTCGATTGCGTTTAGTCCCACATCGGCATCGTCAAAGGCGAACAAGCCGTCATAGAGCCGTTGTTTGCTCAGCACCTGCGTACGGTTTCGCAGCAAAAGCCCAAGCAGCGTCGCCTCGCGCCGGGTCAGCACAAGCTGCTCGCCCGCCAAACTGGCGGCAAGCGTTGCCGGATGGAAGGACAGCGGCCCCAGCGTGACGGCTTCGGATTTCTGATCAGCCTCCCGCCGGACCAACGCCCGCAAGCGCGCCTCAAGCTCGCGCTGGTCGAAAGGTTTTACAAGGTAGTCGTCCGCGCCCAGATCCAGCGCCGACACCCTGTCATCGACCGAAAACAGGGCCGTCAGCATCAGTACCGGAGTGCGGTCGTTCTTTTGTCGCAGGTCCTGCAACAGCTCGGTGCCGTTCCGGTCGGGCAGGTTTATGTCCAGCACGATCGCGTCATAGCTCTGTACCGCAAGGAAATCTTCGGCCGTGTCGCAGCTGTCGGCCAGATCGCAGGCCATCCCCGACTTGCCCAGCCGGATGGCGATGGCTTCGGCCATGTCGGTGGCATCCTCGACGATCAGGACACGCATGTCTCGTTTCCTTCCGTTTGGCAAAACCGGCCGCGCCGCCATCTGATGACAGCTTGGTGACAGCTTTGCCCTGTAACAAGCAGTCATAGCCATTCGCGAGGAGACTGCAAAGCGCAGTGCGGTGGCATCCGGCCCCGGGCGGCCAGAAGGCCCGGACTTACTATACTCTGGAGGAGTTATCACATGATCTTCAATGCAACCCGCGTAACCCTCGCGGCGGCGATCCTTGGCCTGTCCGCCATGGCTGCCCCGGCACAGGATTTCACCCCCGAAAACCCCGAATGCATCGCCCCGGCCAACCCGGGCGGCGGCTGGGACTTTACCTGCCGGCAGGTCGGCAAATCGCTTCAGGATCAGGGCCTGATCGACAAGACCATGCAGGTCGTCAACCTCGCCGGTGGTGGCGGCGGTGTGGCCTTTGCCGAGGTCGTGAACAAGCGAGGCGATGACAACGACCTGATCGTTGCGGCCTCTTCGGCAACCGCAACCCGTCTGGCGCAGGGCGCCTATCCCGGCAACACCACCGATCAGGTCCGTTGGCTGGCGTCCATCGGCGCCGACTACGGCGTGATCGCCGTTGCCGCCGATAGCGATGTCGATACGCTGCCCGCGCTTCTCGACATGATCAAGGCCGATCCCACCTCCGTCTCCGTGGCCGGTGGCTCCGCCGTAGGTGGCTGGGATCACCTCAAGGTTCTGATCGCGGCCAACGCCTATGGCATCGAGGACGTGCGTCAGGTCAAATACATCGCCTTTGATGGCGGCGGCGAGGCGGTCACGCAATTGCTCGCTGGTTCGGTTCAGGCCTTTACCGGTGACCTTTCCGAAGCGAAGGGTTTTGTCGACAGCGGCGACATCAAGGTGATCGCGGTGCTCGCGCCCGAACGTCTCGATGGTGAATTCGCCGAATTCCCGACCGCGCGCGAACAGGGCGTTGATGCGCTGGGCGCCAACTGGCGCGGCTTCTATGCGCCGGGCGGCATGTCGGACGCAGCCTATGACTCATGGGTGTCGAAAATTGGCGATCTCTACGCCTCTGACGAATGGAAGGCGGTCATGGAGGTCAACGGCCTTGCCCCGCTCGATCTTCAGGGCGCCGATTTCCAGGCCTTCGTGATGGATTCCGTCTCCCAGATCCAGCAGATCTCGCGCGAGATCGGCATCATCAAGTAATCGGCTGCCTCCTCCCTCGGCCGATACTCCCGGAGGCGCCCTTGTTCGTCAGGGCGTCTCCCCTTCTTTTCCCCGCCAATACAGGAGATTACGATGAGTGATCGCATCTTCGGCGTCTTCGGGCTGCTGCTGGCCATCGGCTTTGCCTTTGCCGCCCTTGCCATCGAGGAAAGCTTCCTCTCGGACGCTGTCGGCCCCAAGGCCTTTCCCATAATCATCGCTGCCGTTCTCGGGCTAAGTTCCATCGTCATCGCGCTGCGCCCCGACGCCGCACCCGAATGGCCGACGTTCGCCCGGCTGGCAGAAATCGCCGCCGCTGTCGTCATGATGATCCTCTACGCAGAACTGCTCCCCGAGGTCGGCTTTGTCATCGCGACCTTCTTTGCCGCCGCTTACCTGACATGGCGGCTTGGCTCGGGTCTGCTGGCGTCGCTTGCCACCGGTCTCGGCACCTCGCTGGGCATCTATGTCATCTTCCACCTCGTGCTCGGGCTGTCTCTGGCCCGTGGCCCGCTCGGCTTTTAGGGGCGCATCATGGAAACCCTATCTTCTCTGGCGGACGGTTTTGCCATCGCGCTGACCTGGCAGAATCTCCTGCTGGCTCTGCTGGGCTGCTTTCTTGGCACGATCATGGGCGCGCTGCCGGGCCTTGGCCCGTCGAACGGCGTTGCCATCCTGATCCCGCTCGCCTTTACCCTCGGTCTGGGGGCCACGCCGTCTCTGATCCTTCTCACCTCGGTCTATTACGGTGCCATGTACGGTGGCCGGATCTCGTCGATCCTGCTCAACATCCCCGGCGATGAACCGGCGATGATGACTTGTCTCGACGGCTATCCGATGGCGAAAAACGGTATGGCCGGACAGGCCCTCTCGCTCTCGGGCATCGCTTCTTTCGTCGGCGCGTTTTTTGCCACATGGGGTCTGATCTTCCTCGCGCCGCAGCTCGTGAAAATCGCGCTCCTCTTTGGGCCGGCGGAATATTTCGCTCTCTTCGCGCTCGCTTTCATGACGCTTGGCGGGGTTTCCTCGACCAATCAGGCGAAATCGGCCTTTGCCGCCGCGCTGGGCCTTGGCCTCGCGATGATCGGCGTCGATACGCAGACGGGTGTGCCGCGCTTCACCTTTGGCGAAGTCCACCTCTATGACGGTCTCGACTTTCTCGTGGCCATCGTCGGGCTTTTCGCGCTCTCCGAGGTTTTCATCTTTCTGGAACACCGCCACGGAGAAGCAGACGGGTCAAAGTCACGCCTGAACATTGGTCGCCTGACACCGACGCTTTCGATGCTCAAGGAAACGACCCCGACAATGGCACGCTCCACGGTGCTCGGCTTTGTCGCCGGGGTGCTGCCGGGGGCAGGGGCCTCGCTCGGCTCCTTTATCTCCTATTCCTTCGAAAAGCGTCTGGTCGACAAGAAAAAGACCTTTGGCAAGGGCGACCCGCGAGGCGTTGCCGCACCCGAGGCCGGGAATAACGCGGCCGCCGGTGGTGCGCTCGTGCCGATGCTGGCGCTGGGTGTGCCGGGGTCGGGAACAACTGCCGTCCTGCTCGCCGTGCTGCTGTCGCTCAACATTACGCCCGGTCCGCTGCTGTTCTCGCAGAACCCGGATGTGGTCTGGGGGCTGATCGCCGCGCTCTTCATCGCGAACTTCATGCTGCTGGCGATGAACATCCCGATGGTCGGCCTGTTCACGCGCCTGCTCATGGTCCCGCCGCGCATCCTGATGCCCATCGTGGCCATGGTCAGCTTTGTCGGGATCTACGGCATCTCCGGGTCGTCCTTTGACCTGCTGGTGATGATCGGCTTCGGCGTGATGGGCTGGGTGCTGCGCAAGCTCGACGTGCCGCTGGTGCCGATCATCCTCGGGACCCTGCTGGGCAACTCGATGGAAAACAACCTGCGCCGCGCCATCACCATCGACAATGGCAACTGGTTCACCCTGATCGACAGCCCGCTTTCCATCGTGCTCTGGGCAATCGCGATCATCGGCTTCCTTTTGCCGGTCTTCTTTGGCCGCAAGGTCAAGTCGCGCATGCATGAGCGCGGCGACGAGGAAGGCTCGATCACCGACTGAATTACCACTCGCGAGAACGAAAAAGGCCACGCCCAATTACGGACGTGGCCTTTTTCACATCTGCGGCTTGGGTCTACTGCACCCTGTTCGCCGTCTGCTCGGGCAGCCATGTCACCAGATCCGGGAAGGCGATGAACAGGATCAGGATCACCACCTGGATCAGGAAGAACGGGATAACGCCGCGATAGACCTGACCGATGCCGATATGATCCGGCAACACACCCTTGAGATAGAACAGCGTATAGCCGAAGGGCGGCGTGATATAAGCCATCTGAGCCGTGATCATAAAGAGCACGCCGAACCAGAGCGGATCGAAATCAAGAGCCTGAATGATCGGGACAAAAACCGGTACACAGAGCAGGATGATACCGATCTCGTCCAGAAACAGGCCCAGAAAAATCAGCACAAGCAGCATGGCAAGCAGCACGACATAGCGCGACGCCTCAAGGCTCTCGACAAAGTTCAGCACGCTGTCCGCGCCGCCCGTTGCCACGAAAACCGAGATGAACGCCTTGGCACCCAGCGTGATCCAGAGGATCATCGCCGTCACACGCAGGGTATCGGTCGCCGCTTCGTTGAGGCTCTTAAACCGCAGCCGGCCCGCGACAATCGCCGACAGCAATGCGCCCAGCACGCCAACGGCGGCGGCCTCGGTCGGGGTTGCGATACCGGCATAGATCGACCCCAGAACCGACAGGATCACCAGCGCAGGCAGGACAAGGCTGCGCAGTGAGGCCAGCTTTTCGCCCATGGTGAAGGTCGCGGTGTCGGGATGGGCCGGGGCAAGATCCGGGTTCAGCTTTACCCGTGTCCAGATATACAGGCAGTAAGAGGCCGCAAGTATCAGGCCCGGAACGATCCCGGCAATGAACATCTGCCCGATCGAGATCTGCGCCGTGATCGCGTAAACGATGGTCACAACGGACGGCGGGATCAGGATGCCTAGCGTCCCGCCCGCGCAGATCGACCCAAGTGCCAGCGGCGGGTTGTACCCGCGCGACAGCATCGAGGGCAGGGCAAGGATACCCATCGCCGCCACGGCCGCGCCGACAACGCCGGTCATCGCCGCCATGATGGTGCAGATCACCACCGTGCCAATGGCCAGCCCGCCGGACAACCCGCCGAACCATTTCTCCATCGCGTTATAAAGATCGTCGATGATCTGCGATTTCTGAAGGATCGCGGCCATCAACACGTAAAGCGGGATGGCCATCAGCGATTCCGAGGTCATCGTCTCGAAGGTGTTGAGAACCGCCACGATCAGCGCGCTTGGCCCCCAGAGCGTCGCCGTTGCCAGAAACGCGATAGCGCCAAGCACAAAGGCCAACCCGGCCCCGCTCAGCATCAAGACCATCAGGGATGCGAACATCCCGACCAGAACAAGTGTACTTTCCATCAGGCCGTCCGCCCCCGTGCCGCAAAGACAACCTCGGCCAGCGCCTGCAGGATCAGCAGCACAGCGGCCAGCGGCAGCACCATTTTCGCGGGCCACACGACAGGGTTCCAGGCGGAATAGCTCGTCTCGCCATATTGATAGGCTTGCATCGCCAGCGGCGCGCTATAGCGCAGCAGGATCGCCCCGAAGAGCAGTGCCAGCAGGGCCGCGACAATGGCGAGAACGGTCTTCAGCCGTCCTTGAGCCTTGGAGGAAACGATATCGACGGCGACATGTCCGCCGAGATGCAAAAGATAAGGTCCGCCCAAAAGAAAAAACGGCCCGAACAGCAGCGTCGCCAGTTCCGGGCCCCAACTTGTCGGATTATGCAGGGAATAGCGCGAGATCACCTCGTAAAGCATCAGCCCGGCGATGACGTATACGAGCCACTTGGTGGCCTCGAACGTCCAGCGGTTCAAAGTGGTAATCGCTTCTGCGACACGAAACATGTGCCTTTCTCCCCAAGATAAACAGGCCGCGCAGCATTCCTGCCGCGCGGCCGTATTGCATTGACGA
Organism: Phaeobacter sp. 22II1-1F12B; assembly: GCF_002210165.1. GTDB lineage: Bacteria > Pseudomonadota > Alphaproteobacteria > Rhodobacterales > Rhodobacteraceae > Heliomarina. The sequence goes on from NZ_AQQP01000014.1 coordinate 94,306, forward strand.
TGGCCTTACAGCAAACGCATTTCCTGCATCAGCTCTTTCTGGCTTTCCATCATCTCGGTGGCCAGTTCATCGCCCTTGGTCGCCTTGGCCCAGGAATCGATGGCCTTGTTCCGCGCCTCAAGCACATCTTCCGCATCCAGCGTGATCAGCTCGACACCGGCTTCCTCGTACTTCGACAGGTACTCGGCGTTGTCGACGATGATGTTCTGGCGCAGCGCACCGGAAACCTCGCGTGCCGCAACGGCCAGCGCCGCGCGTTGCTGATCGTCCAACTGCCCATAAGCGGCGGTGTTCGCAACGTAGCAGGTCGCAGTCGACGGCTGGTGAACACCCGGCAGGATCAGGTACTTGGCAACTTCGTGCAGGCCTTCTTCGTAATTGGCCTTGATGTCGCCCCGGTCGGCGAAATCGATCAGCCCCTTGTCGAGCGCCGAGTAGACTTCGGATGTCGGCAGCGGCGAAACGGCCACGCCGAAATCCGCCATCACGGCCGAGGCCAGCCCGACGAAACGACCCTTCAGACCGTCCATATCGGCGATCATGCGGATCTCGACCTTCGAGTGGATCGGTTCTTCGCCATACACGGTCGGTGCGACATAGGTGAGACCCGCAGGCGCATAGGACCGCGCGGCCATGTCCAGACCGCCGCGTTCGTAGAACCATGCCTCGTACTGGTCAGCCTCGGGGAAACCGAAGGGAACCGTCGAGGAAAAGCCATGCGCCGGAATCTTGCCCGCCGTATAACCGTCAAAGGTCTTCATCATCTGGAAAGCCCCGCCGCGCACCGCGTCGAACGCCTGTGCCGAAGGAACGATCTGACCGCCCGCGAAGGGCGTGATGTCAAGGCTGCCGCCGGTCAGTTCGCGCACACGGTCGCAGAACTTTTCTTCGTAAAGCATCGGCGTGGTGCCGCCGCCCCAGAGCGCCTGCATGCGCCATTGGATCGTGCCCTGCGCACGGACGCTCGATGCTGCCACCACGGCCGGAGCGGCAAGCCCCGCCGCACCTGCTGCGCGAATGAAATGTCTTCTGGTCGATTTGGTCATATGGATACTCCTCCCTTACTTCAAATTGATCTGGCGGTCAGAGACCAGCCAGAATTTCCTTTGCCGCGTCGACACTCACATGTCCTTTCGACGCGATCTGCTTTGCGACGATCTCGATCTGCGGGCCGGTGGCTCCGGCCAGAATGGCGATGTTGCGGGCATGAAGCGCCATGTGGCCCTTCTGGATACCTTCCGTCGCCAGCGCGCGAAGCGCCGCCATGTTCTGCGCAAGCCCGACCGCAACCGTGACTTCCGCCAGTTCCTGCGCGGTTTCCACGCCCAGCACACGCAACGCGGCCTGCGCCGAGGGGTGCGTCTTGGTCGCGCCGCCCACAAGGCCAAGCGCCATCGGCATTTCGATGGTGCCGTTCAGGTTGCCATCTGCGCTTTTTTCCCACGTCGTCAACGAGGTATACTGACCCGAACGTGCGGCCCAGGCATGGGCGCCGGCTTCGATAGCACGCCAGTCGTTCCCCGTGGCGACAACCACCGGGTCGATCCCGTTCATCACGCCCTTGTTATGGGTTGCCGCGCGATAGGGGTCGATCAGCGCCAGTGCGCAGGCTTCGACCATGCCGTCGATCACGTCGGCCCCGTCCATCGACTTGGTGGTCAACGATTCCGGCGTCAGAGTCACATGCGCACGCGCCAGCCGCTTATCCGCAAGGTTCGACAGGATTCGCAGACGGGTATGCCCGCCGGTAATCTCGGCGACGCGCGGTGCAATCGTTTCGGCCATCGAGTTGACGGTATTTGCGCCCATCGCGTCCCGCACATCGACAAGGATATGCAGCACGGCCATCGGCCCGGCCGGAGAGGTCTCGAACACGTGAACCTCGATCCCGATGCAGCCGCCTCCAAGCGAGACAAGCACCTTGTCCCGTGCGTTGCACATCTCTTTCAGCTCGGCTTCTGCTGCCAGCAGTCGATGCCGCGCGCCGTTCGGATCGCTGAGGCCCACCACCTGGATCTGCGCGCGCATCACGGGCTGGTCGGACGAGGTCTTGAACCCACCCACGTCGCGCGCGATCTTCGCCATGTATGAGGCTGCCGCGACCACCGAAGGCTCTTCTACCGCCATCGGGATCAGGTAGTCCTTGCCGTTGATGGTAAAGTTCGAAGCGACCGCAAGCGGCAGTTCGAATTTGCCGATGACGTTTTCGATCATGCCGTTGGCAAGCGACATCGGCAGCACGTCATGGCCTGCCAGAACCGTCTTGTCGTCGGCGTCCAGACCGACCGCCTGCGCCAGCACGTCCAACCGCGCCTCCGGTTCAAGGTTGCGCAGGCTTTCCAGCCGCGAGTTTACCCGCGTCGGTGTTTCTTTAGACATAGATATGAACTTTCCTCAGTCTCCCGGCGATCTTGTAACGCGGCGATGACGTGGCGGCACAGGTACAGTTGAATAAAACAGTGGGTCACTGTACTGGTCATCTTAAGGGTACAGTTTGGGGTGCTGGCTGTGACGAAAACCGATTATCTCGTCGAGAGAATTGCAAAGAACATCGCTATCGGAAGGCTTGCCCCCGGCGACAAGTTGCTGTCGATCCGTGCTGCCGCACAGGAGTTCGAGGTTTCCAAGAACACCGTTATCGACGCCTATGACCGGCTCGTCGCCCGCGGTCAGATCGTGGCGCGGCAGGGCTCGGGCTTTACCGTCGCCATGCCCGCCCGTCCCATCGGCAGCGACGAAGCCCCCCGCCACCTTGTCGAGGCCGTTGACAGCGTGTCCCTGTTGCGCGCCCAACTGGATCAGAACTACGCGGTGCGTATCGGCGACGGGCGACCGCCGTCTTCCTGGATGGTCGGTCTTGCCATCCGAACCCCGCTCGACAAGCTGAACGAGGCCGGTTCGAATGCGTCCGGCTATGGCTCGCACATGGGCCATCAGCACCTGCGCGATCTTATCGCCGCGCAGCACCAGCTTGACGGGATCGCAATCGGCGAGGACCAGATCGTGACGACTTTTGGCGGCAATCACGGGCTCGACCTGATTATCCGGCGCTACCTCCAACCCGGCGACACTGTGCTGGTTGATGATCCGGGTTATTACCCTCTCTTCGCGAAGCTGCGGTTTTCACAAGTGCGCTATGTCGGGGTCAATCGCGGACCAAACGGCCCGGATCTCGATCACCTGCGCGAACTTGCGGCGTTGCACCGGCCCAAACTTTACTTCACCCAGTCTCTATCGCAGAACCCAACCGGGTCTTCGATGGACCTTCCCACCGCACATGGCGTGCTGACGCTGGCCGAAATGGCAGATTTCATGGTGGTGGATGACGACCCCTTTGTCGATCTGCCTGACCCCGACGGGGTACGGCTTGCCTCCCTCGGCGGGTTCGACCGGGTCATCTTTGTCGGCACCTTTTCCAAGACTCTCTCGGCCAGTTTCCGCATCGGCTACATCATCGCCCGGCGCGAAATCACCGAAGAGCTTGCCGAACTCAAGATGATCACCACGGTCAATTCCTCGCGCTTTGCAGAGATGATCGTCGCCGACATGATCCAGAGCCGACGCTATGCCCGCCATCTCAAGAAACTGTCCAAACGCCTGCAAAAAGCCGCTGGCAAGCTTCAGTCGGACATGGGGGCGCTTGGCCTGAAACTGCGGGTGCCCCCCGGTCGCGGCTATTACGCTTGGCTCGACCTGCCCGAAGGGCTCAGCGATACCGGTCTCGCTCACCACGCCGCACGCGACGGCATATTCCTCGCGCCATCGACCTTTTTCGCTGCGGATTCCGGCCAGAAAACAGCGGGTCTGCGGCTGAACATCACCCGGACGGACGATGACCGTTTCCTGAATTTCATGCGCCGCGAAATAGGCTGATGACCTGCCGGTAAATCGGCAAAGCCCCTCGCAGGCGCGTTGCAATGATGAAGGAACCTACAGTAGGCTCCGCGCATGGAGTTGCTTGAGGTTGATCACAACGCAGGCCTCGTCTTTGCGTCGTTCCTCGTGGCACTGGTCTCGGGGTTTACCGGGCTTACCCTGACCAAGGACCTGTCCAGACAGTCGTTTTCAAAGCGCAAGCTCTCAGTCGCAATGGCAGCCGTCGCTCTTGGTGGCGGCATCTGGTCGATGCATTTCGTCGCCATGCTTGGCCTGCAGTTGCCGATCCGGTTCTTCTACGATTCCGCCGTCACGCTCGCCTCTGCGCTTCTGGCTATTCTCATCGTCGGCGCGGCGCTTTGCCTACTTCACTTCGTGCAACGCTCCGCGCTCACCGTCACGCTCGCCGGGGCCATCGTCGCGATAGGAATCCTGTCGATGCATTACCTCGGCATGGCCGGGTTGCAACTGTGTCAGGCGCTCTACACACCGCTCGGGGTTACACTTGCGGCGGTCTCGGCACTGGGCCTCTGTATCGCGGCCTTCTGGATCGCATATGGTCACCGTTCAAATCGCAACATCCTTCTGGGCACGCTCTGTTTCGGTCTGGCCGTCTTTGCGGTTCATTTTGTCGCCATCGCCGGAACAAGCTTTGCGCCGGTCCCGAACTTCCGTGAACTAGGCCCGATCATGAGCAACGAGGTGCTCGCGCTCGGCGTGATCTTCTCCAGCTTCCTGATCTTCGGCGCGTTTCTGTGGATGAGCGTCACGTTCCTTGTCGCTCAACCCGCGTCGAAGCTGCCGGATCCCATTATCGACGATGCGGAACTTGTTGCCGAACAGGCACCTGCCCCCGTCCGGGTGCCCTGCAAGAAGGACGGCAACACGCTGCTGATCGACCCCAAACAGATCGCCTTTGTCCGCGCCGAGGGTCATTACACCCATGTCTACACCGACGGCGCGCACCATTTCTGTCAATGGCCGATCACCGAGGCGACACGGCGGCTTGAACCCTTCGGGTTTCTGAAAGTCCACCGGAGCTACCTCATCAATCCATCCCATATCCTCAACTTCGAGCGTCTCAAGGACAACGGCCAGTGCCGTTTTGCGGGCAAGGGGTTGCCCCCGGTACCGGTCAGCAGATCGAATCTCAAGGCCGTTCGCGAAGCGCTGGGTCTGTGACCACCCGGTGAATTCGCATTTCGCGCTCAGTCAGATGCATTTCGTGAAAAACACCTTGTTTTTCATTTAATTTCCCAAGCGAAGAGCTGCGGCTTCGCTCACCTTCCGGATGCGAGATGATTTGCAAGGCGGGGAGGCAAGGCAATGATACCAGCGGCTTTCGATTACTATCGTCCCAAGGACCTGGCAGGGGTTCTGGCCCTGCTACGGGAACATGGCGACGATGCGCGGGTCATGGCGGGCGGCCACAGTCTTATCCCGATGATGAAGCTGCGCATGGCCGAGGTGCCGCACCTGATCGACCTTCAGGATGTGCCGGGGATGTCGGAAATTTTGATCAGCGATGGCAAAATCCGTATCGGCGCGCTTGTGACCCAGTATGAAATCATCGCGCATGAGGGGCTGGCGCAATCGGCCCCGATCCTGCGCGAAGCCGCCATGCAGATCGCCGATCCGCAGGTCCGTTACATGGGGACCGTCGGGGGCAACCTCGCCAATGGCGATCCGGGCAATGACATGCCCGGCCTGATGCAATGCCTTGATGCGCAGTTCACACTGGTCGGGCCGGACGGCGAACGCAGCGTGGCGGCACGTGAATTCTACGAAGCCGCCTATCTGACGGCACGCACCGATGACGAAGTGCTGACCGAAATCACAATATCCGCGCCAACCGGCGGCTACGCCTATGAAAAGCAGAAACGGAAGATCGGCGATTATGCCACCGCAGCGGCGGCCGTCCAGATCACGCAGAGCGGCGGCAGGTGTGCCTTGGCCTCGATCGCGATGACCAATCTCAGCGATGTTCCGGTCTGGTCTCAATCGGCCGGGTCCGCGCTGGTGGACACCGAAGTCGGCGGTGACGCCATCAAGGCCGCCGTCGCCTACATGCTCGACGAAATCGACCCGACCGAAGACAACCGTGGTCCGGTGGCCTTCAAGCGTCACGTGGCCGGCGCAATCCTGACCCGCGCGATCCAACGCGCCTGGTCGCGTGCATAAGGGAGGAAACAGGATGCCAGAGAAACTGCATATCAAGCTGACCGTGAACGGTAAGGCCGAGGAATTCCTTGCCGAGCCGCGCGAATTGCTGATCCACACCTTGCGCGAACGGCTGCGCATCACCGGCCCGCATATTGGCTGCGACAGTTCCCATTGTGGCGCCTGCACGGTTACGCTGAACGGTAAATCGGTGAAATCCTGCACCATGTTCGTGGGGCAGGCGAACGGGGCCGAGATCACCACCATCGAAGGGCTCGGCACACCCGATGCATTGCACGTGCTGCAGGAAAGCTTTCGTGAACACCACGGTTTGCAATGCGGGTTTTGCACGCCCGGCATGATCACCCGCGCCGCCAAGCTGCTCGAGGAAAACCCAAGCCCAAGCGAGGAGGAAGTCCGTTTTGGCATGGCCGGCAATATCTGCCGCTGCACCGGGTATCAGAACATCGTGAAATCCATTCTCGCCGCTGCGGCCGAGATGAACGCATCCAAGGAGGCCGCAGAATGAAGGACGATGTCGAACTCACCCGCGAAGACCGTGTCGCCAATCTCAAGGGCATGGGCTGCGCCCGCAAGCGCGTTGAGGATGCGCGTTTCACCCAAGGCAAGGGCAACTATATCGACGACATCAATCTGCCCGGCATGTTGCACGGCGATTTCGTCCGTTCGCCCTATGCCCATGCCAAGGTGGTCTCGATCAACACCGAAGCCGCGATGGCGCTTGACGGTGTGATCGCGGTGCTGACCGCCAAGGATCTGGAACCGCTCAGCCTGCACTGGATGCCGACTCTTGCGGGCGACAAGCAGATGGTGCTGGCCGATGGCAAGGTGCTGTTTCAGGGACAAGAGGTCGCCTTTGTCGTCGCGACCGACCGCTATATCGCGGCGGATGCCGTGGAACTGGTCGAGGTCGAATACGAAGACCTCCCCGTGATCACCGACCCGTTCGAGGCGCTGAAATCCGATATCGTCCTGCGCGAAGATCTCGCGGGGCAAACCTCGGGCGCACACGGGCCGCGCAAGCATCACAACCACATCTTCACATGGGAGGTCGGCGACGAAGAAGCCACCAATCAGGTCATGGACGAGGCCGAAGTCGTGGCCGAGGAAACCATGTACTACCACCGCACCCATCCCTGTCCGCTGGAAACCTGCGGCTCGGTCGCCAGCATGGACAAGGTCAATGGCAAGCTCACGGTCTACGGCACCTTTCAGGCGCCACATGTCGTGCGCACAGTCGCCTCGCTGCTCTCGGGCATTGAAGAGCACAACATCCGCGTGATCTCTCCCGATATTGGCGGCGGTTTCGGCAATAAGGTCGGCGTCTATCCGGGCTATGTCTGCTCTATCGTCGCCTCCATTGTGACTGGTGTGCCCGTCAAATGGGTCGAGGACCGGATGGAAAACCTGATGTCCACCGCCTTCGCCCGCGACTACTGGATGAAGGGCCGGATCAGCGCCACCAAGGATGGCAAGATCACCGGTCTCCATTGCCATGTCACCGCCGATCACGGCGCCTTCGACGCCTGCGCGGACCCGACGAAATTCCCCGCCGGGTTCATGAGCGTCTGCACCGGCTCCTACGACATTCCCGTCGCCTACCTTGGCGTCGATGGCGTCTATACCAACAAGGCACCGGGCGGCGTGTCCTATCGATGCTCTTTCCGCGTGACCGAGGCGGTCTATTTCATCGAACGCATGATCGAAGTGCTCGCGATCGAGCTGAACATGGACGCCGCGGAACTGCGCCGCATCAACTTTATCGGCAAGGACCAGTTCCCCTATCAGTCGGCGCTGGGCTGGGAATATGACAGCGGCGACTATCACACGGCCTGGGACAAGGCGCTGAAAGCCGTCGATTACGAAGGTCTGCGCCGTGAGCAGGCGGAACGGGTCACCGCCTTCAAGCAGGGCGAAACCCGATCGCTCATGGGGATCGGTCTGGCTTTCTTTACCGAGATCGTCGGGGCGGGTCCGGTCAAGAACTGCGATATCCTTGGCATGGGCATGTTCGACAGTTGCGAAATCCGCATCCATCCCACGGGCAGCGCGATTGCGCGCCTTGGCACGATCAGTCAGGGGCAGGGGCACGCAACGACATTCGCCCAGATCCTCGCTTCGGAAATCGGCATCCCCGCTGACAGCATCACGATAGAGGAAGGCGACACCGATACCGCTCCCTATGGTCTTGGCACCTATGGCTCGCGTTCGACCCCGGTCGCCGGGGCCGCCACCGCGATGGCCGGGCGCAAGATCCGCGCCAAGGCGCAGATGATCGCGGCCTACCTGCTCGAAGTGCATGACGATGACGTTGAATTCGACGTCGACCGTTTCGTCGTCAAGGGCGCGCCCGAGCGGTTCAAGACCATGGCCGAAGTTGCCTATGCCGCCTATAATCAGGCCATTCCGGGCATCGAGCCGGGGCTAGAGGCGGTCAGCTATTACGACCCGCCCAACATGACCTATCCCTTCGGCGCCTACGTCTGCGTGATGGACATCGACGTCGATACCGGCGTGCCGACGATCCGGCGTTTTTATGCGCTGGACGATTGCGGCACCCGCATCAATCCGATGGTGATCGAAGGTCAGATCCACGGCGGGTTGACCGAGGCGCTGGCCGTCGCGCTGGGACAGGAAATTGCCTATGACGATATGGGCAACGTCAAGACAGGCACTCTGATGGATTTCTTCCTGCCTACTGCGTGGGAAGTGCCGAATTACGAAACCGATCACACCGTCACCCCCAGCCCGCACCATCCCATCGGGGCCAAGGGCGTCGGTGAAAGCCCGCATGTGGGCGGCGTGCCCTGCTTCTCGAACGCGGTGATGGATGCCTTCCGCGCCTTTGGCCTGCGGCACAGCAACATGCCGCACGACCACTGGCGCATCTGGCAGACAGCGCAGGATCTGGGACTACACAAATAGGGTTGGGACGCGCGGTCATGGGGGATGGCGCAAACCACAGGGGGGCCGTCGCAAATACAGGTTGGGGTACGGCCCCCCGATCAAACGAAACGCGGGCGCAAAGGCAGACGAATGGATTGGAGCGAGCTTCAGCACAGGATGGCACAGCAGGGCTATGTCGCGGCTGATGATCTGTCCGTGGCCCTGCATCTGGCACTGTCGCTTCAACGCCCGATCCTGCTTGAAGGGGCGGCGGGCGTTGGAAAGACCGAAGTGGCCAAAGTGCTGGCCGACGTGCTCGAAACACGGCTGATCCGTCTCCAATGCTATGAAGGTCTGGATGCCGCGCAGGCGATCTATGAATGGAACTACCAGCGCCAGCTATTGTCGATACGGGCTGCCGCCGGGTCGGGCGAAACGGGTAGCCAGATCGAAGACCGGCTTTTCACCGAGGAGTTCCTTCTGGAACGCCCGCTGCTCGCCGCGATCCGGCAGGAAAAATCGCCGGTTCTGCTGATCGACGAAATTGACCGGGCAGACGAAGAATTCGAAGCCTACCTGCTTGAGGTGCTGGCCGATTTCCAGATCACCGTGCCCGAACTTGGCACCATCACAGCGGTTACGCGACCCGTTGTAATCCTGACGTCTAATGGCACGCGCGACCTGTCGGACGCGCTGCGTCGGCGCTGTCTTTACACCTATGTCGAATATCCCGACGCCGTCGCTGAAACCGAAATTCTGCGCAACCGCCTGCCCAAGGTCGAGGCCCATCTCGCGGCCCAGATAATTGGCTTCGTGCGCAAACTGCGCGAGGAAGAATTGGAAAAGACGCCGGGCGTTGCCGAGATGCTGGATTTCGCCGCTGCGCTAATGGGGCTCGGTGTGGCCGATCTGACCAATGATCCGGCGGTTCTCCAGAACACTCTGACAACTTTGCTCAAGACCCAATCCGATCAGGCAGCGATAACGACCGAGGTCGCGCAGCGTCTGGCAGGACGCGCCGCATGAGCCGGGTCACCCGATTTGCTGGCCGCGACCCCGGCCCGGTTGCGCGGGTCGGTGGCTTTATCGCGCATCTGCGCGAAAATGGATTGCGCTTTGGTGTTGCCGAGGCTGAACTTGCCCTGACGGCCTTGACCCATGTCCGCGCGGCGCATGCAGATGAAAACCGGCTGGCGCTGAAAGCGGTCTGCACCGGTTGCAAGGATGAGGCAGAGCGATTTGACGATCTGTTCGACGCCTACTGGCTGAACGGTGGCCGCGTTAAGCGCAAGGTCACGCCAACCTTGTCGCGGCGCATGAACAGGGATGTGCATTCCTCTCGCCCGGCCGCAACCGGATCAAGCGCCGGATCGGGCACACCCGACGCGCCCGGGGATCAGGGAGGTGAGACCGCCGGACAGGGAACGGGCAAGTTGATCGCCAGCGATGTCACCAACCGAATGCGCAAGGATTTGCGCGAACTCGTGACCCCGGCCGAGATCGAAGAAGCCACCCACGTCGCCGAACGCCTGGGGGCGGCCATGCGGGACCGGCGGTCGCGTCGCCGCAAGGCCGCCCAACGCGGCAGCTGGTTGCATTTCCGAAAGCTAATCCGGCTTAGCCTTGCCACCGGAGGAGAACCGGTTGTCCTGCCGCGCAAGGCCCGTCCCGACCGCAGTCGCAGGATCATCGCGCTATGCGATGTCTCCGGGTCGATGAGCGTTTATTCGAAAGTGTACCTCGCCTTTCTGGCCGGGCTGATGCGCGCCGATGCGCGAGCGGACGCCTACCTGTTCCACACAAGGCTTGTCCGTATCACCGAGGCCCTGCGCGACAAGGACGCCCTTCGCGCGCTGGCCCGTATGTCGCTGATGGCGGATGGCTTTGCGGGCGGGTCGCGTATCGGGGCGAGTGTCGCGGATTTTGCCAAGGGTCCGGCAAGACGCATCGTCGACGGACGGACTGTCGTTCTGATCCTGTCCGACGGCTACGATACGGAACCGCCCGAGATACTGAGCGAAGCGCTGGCCCGTCTGCGCAAGCGCGGCAGTAGCGTGATCTGGCTGAACCCGCTCAAAGGCTGGGAGAGCTATGCGCCCACCGCGCAAAGCATGCGCGCGGCCCTGCCGTATCTTGATCTCTTTCGCGCGGCTAACACGCTGGCCGATCTGGCCAAGCTTGAAGGGGACCTTGCACGGATATGATCCCGACACCGGTTATGGACGAAGAAATGACACGAGCGATGTACGGCTTGTGTACGGATAATGTACCGTTTGTGATCGCCACAATTGTCCGGACGTCAGGCCCCACCGCAGCCAAGCCCGGCGCCCGTGCGTTGCTGCGTCAGGACGGATCGATCCTGCACGGATTTCTCGGAGGCGGGTGCATTCGCGGTGCGGTGCGCGACGCCGCGCTGCGCGCCCTAAGCGAGGGACGTCCGCATCTTGTTTCCGTCGCGCCCGAGGCCGTCTTGAAAAGCGAGGGGCACATCGCCGGTGAAAACTCTGATGGTATCAGCTACGCCCGAAACGGCTGCCCTTCGGAGGGCTTTATCGAGATATTCGTCGAACCCTGCATGCCTCAGCCCGAACTGGTGATCTTTGGAGCCTCGCCTGTTGCAAAGGCGCTTGCCGATCTGGCTGGCGGCTTCGATTGGACGGTCCGGGTTGTCACGGCTGATGCACCGCTGGCGTCCGCGTCGAACAACCGACGCGCCATTGTCATCGCCACGCAGGGACAGGGTGACATGCAGGCGCTGGAACAGGCGCTTGGCGCCCAATCCGAGCATGTTTCCTTTGTTGGAAGCCACCGCAAGTTCGCATCGCTTGCCAAGCGGCTTGAGGCGCAGGGTATCGCCCGCGCAAAGATCGACTCGGTTCGCGCTCCGGCCGGGTTGAACATCGGAGCGGTCACGGCACGAGAAATCGCGCTGTCGATTCTTGCAGAACTGGTGCAGGTCCGTCGCGCGCCGGGAAACCCGATCGATGGAGTCGCACCGGCAAAATAGTCTTTGCCCGCGCGCGCATTTGTTACCAACCGTCAGAGCGGCTAACCTGTCAAACTGCAAACCCCACACTAGCTGTTTCCAGTTTCTTTGGCGCAGCGGTGCAGGTAATTGTTAGATATGGAAATTATTCGCTTCGATACTGACGAACGTCAGGGCGATACCATCGGTGATACGGCCTATCGCCGGATACGCTCTGATATCGTTCATGGCCGACTGGCCCCGGATGAAAAACTGAAACTGGAGCGCATGAAGGAGGTCTACAGCGCGAGCGTGACCACTCTGCGCGAGATATTAAATCGGCTGGCAGTAGAGGAGCTTGTCTCGGCAGAGGGGCAGCGCGGCTTTCGTGTGGCACCGATTGACGAGGCCGAGCTTCACGACCTCGCGCGGATGCGCATATTGCTCGAATCCCACGCGTTGCGAGAATCGATTGCCAGCGGAGATGTCGAATGGGAAGCCTGCGTGGTCGCGGCCCATTACAAGCTTTCCTCAGTCGAGCGTGAGTTGATGGAGGGAAGGCCCGCCGGTGACGTGAACTGGGTCTCGTTCGACTGGGGCTTTCACTATGCGATGATCTCTGCCTGCGGTCAGAAAGTGCTGATGCGCACCCATTCCTCGATCTACGACAGGCTAGCGCGCTACCACATGCTCGCCCTCGCTTTTCGTGGAAAGCCGGCCGTGGAAGAGCACGAAAGACTGCGAGATCTGGTTATCGAACGGAAAGCAGATGCTGCCGTCGAGTTATTGGCAAAACACGTGCAGAGCGGCGTCGACTGCATCATGCAGTCCGGGCGTATCAACGCCGCCTGACACGTTCGGGTCAGCCTTTTGCGCGCGCCATCAGGCCGCGTGGAACAGGAAGGATCGCATCGACACGGACCCGAGGTCGATGGAGTCGGTCATAAAGGTCAGCGCATCGTGGTCGTCGGAGGCGCCCGCAATCGTCAGCGCCGGAAGGTAATGATCGACCGATGGGTGGGCCATGTTCAGAAGCGAACCAAGCCCCTTGCGATCCGCCAGCGTGCCAAAGTCGCGCTGGGCAAGACGATCCGCAAACAGAGTGTCGAATTCGAGCGCGAAATCCTGCGGTTGGCCGCCGGGACGCATGGCGCGAAGGTTGTGCACGACGTTACCCGAGCCGAGGATCAGCACGCCACGATCCCGCAGCGACGACAGCAGTTGACCGATCTCAAGCTGGTAATCGAGGTCTCGCGACATATCGATGGAGAGCTGAAACACCGGGACGTCGGCGTCAGGGTACAGAAACTTGAGAACGGTCCATGCGCCGTGATCCAGGCCCCAGGTGTCATCGGTTTCCGCGTGATGGCTGGCCAGCAGCGTGGCAACTTCGCGCGCCAGTTCGGGATTGCCCTGCGCCTGGTATCTCTGTTCGTAGAGCGCGTCGGGGAAGCCATAGAAATCATGGATCGTGCGCGGCATCGCAGAGACATCCACCAAGGTGGTGTTCCGTGTCATCCAGTGGGCTGAAACGACGAGTATCGCCTGCGGACGGGGCAGGGTCTTGCCGATCTCGATCCATGTCCGGCTGAATTCGGTGTCTTCGATAGCATTCATCGGGCTGCCATGTCCGAGAAAAAGGACCGGCATTCTGTCAGAAAGGGAGAGCCGTTCGGAAAGGTCGCTTAATGCTTGTCTGGTGCTCATGTTCTTATCCCCTTGGCTAAGCGGGACCGCGTTTGTGCGGTCCCGGTATTCTGATTTGCTGTAGTCTCAGGCGAACTGGCCCAAAGCCTTGTCGAGCGCAGGGACGCGCATAGCATAGGCGCCACTGCCCAGCAGTACCACGGCAACCTGTGCAACGGTCCAGAACAGCGGGTATTCCCATCCGCCACCTTCGCCGGAAAAGCTCCAGCCATTGCCGGAATGCGCCCAGGTCGCGCCCAGCAGCACGGGAATGAGCGCGAGCGATACGACACGTGTGCCGATCCCGAGGATCAGCGCGGCCCCGCCAGCGAGTTCGGCAAGGATCGTCAGGTAGGCAAGAAAGCCCGGCAGTCCGAGGCTTTCGAAATATCCCACCGTACCGGGGACGGTGAATACGAGTACTTTCATCAAGCCGTGGGCAACAAAGAGGATGCCGGTGCTGACGCGTAATGCGAAGGCGGCGAAGTCTGCCGAAGTCTGAGAATTCATCTGTCTTCTCCTGAATAAGGTTCGGCATCCGCCGGAACCGGTTTTGGTTTAGTCAGCCTTTGGGCTGCTTGTTCTGAACAGGACTTAGGACTTGAACGCTTTCAACAAAATGGCGAATTTGGTGAATGACTATCTACAAATTATTCCTAAATGGAGCGCGGTATGGATCTTGTAGACGAATTGCGGGCCTTTGTTGCGACGGCGCAGACCGGTTCCTTTACCGCTGCGGCAGATCAGCTTGGCGTATCGAACCGGCTGACATCCAAATATGTTGCCGAGCTGGAAGAACGTCTTGGCGTACGTCTCCTTCAACGTACCACGCGCAAGGTCGGGCTGACGCCGGGCGGAGAAACCCTGCTCGCGCAGGCGCCGGCCTTGCTCGATGATCTCGACGATCTGCTGGCAGAGGTTGCGGAAGAGTCGAGGGGGCTGTCGGGGACAATCCGGATTTCGGCACCGGTCACGCTGGGCGAAGTCTACGTCAGTGACATGCTTGGGCGTTTCGCCCGTGCGAACCCGGGGCTGACGCTTGATCTCAGGCTGGGAGACCATTTCGTTGATCTTGCCTCCGAAGGGATTGATCTTGCTTTTCGGCTGGGGCGGTCCGACATGCTTTCCCTCAAGGCGCGCAAGCTTGCGACATTTTCGAGTATCGTCGTCGCCAGCCCCGCCTATCTGCAAGAGTACGATGCGCCTCAGAGACCAGAGGATCTTGCGGGACATAGCTGTATCATCGACACGAACCGGCGGAATCCGCGTCGCTGGACCTTTCGGCGGGGGGCGGACGAACATGTGGCGAATGTGCGCGGCCAGTTCATGGTCAATTCCGCTCAGGCGGCTGCGGGGCTGGCCCGCGATGGCATGGGCATCGCCTACGTCCCGCGTTTCGCGCTTTTCGACGCCGTCGAACGCGGCGATCTGGTGCATCTGTTGCCGGATCATGACGGCGAAACAGGCGTCTTGAACGCGGTTTATCTTGAAGGGCGTGCGCTGCCTCGGAAGGTGCGCATGCTGATTGATTTTGCCGCCGCCGACATCCGTTCGGCCGAGTTGTTCTTTGGCGCGGATTGAGGTCGTCCTTTACCGGGTTTGACGTACCGGGCGCTCGGGCGAGGGGCGCGAAGCGTCGATTTCGGGCATTTGCGAGCGGTCGGCGCTGTCGGTGACCTCTGGCGCCAGTTTGGCCATCGCTTCGTGATGTGACAGGAAGATATCGCCAGTCAGATCGTCAATGAGCGCGGAGCGGGCGAGCCGGTCCATCACCGGGCCTTTCACCTCGGACAGGTGCAGGTCGATCTTCTGGTCCGCTAGCCGGTGGATGATGAGTTCGAGGCTTTCCAGTGCACTCGCGTCGATGGAGTTCACCGCGACAAGGTTCAGCACGAGGTGACGCAGATTGGGGCGTTCGGCGACAGCGCGCTGGATGATGTCCTCGACTGCGCGGGCATTGCCGAACCACAGGCTTTCGTCGATCCGCAGGGACAGAACCGTTTCGGAACAGGCGACGTCATGGCGCAGGATATTGCGGTAATGCCGGGTACCGGGGACCTGACCGATTTCCGCGACATGCGGGCGGGCAGAGCGCCAGAGATGCAGCAGGAGCGATAGCCCGACGCCGGTGATAATCCCGGCCTCAACCCCGATGGCGAGTGTCACGAGGATTGTGCCCAGCATGGCGGCGAAGTCGAAGGGCGAATAGCGTAGGGTCCGCCGCAGGGTGCCAAGATCGACGAGGCTCAGCACGGCGACGATGATGGTCGCCGCGAGAACTGCGGTAGGCAGGTGTTTCAGCAGGGGCGTCAGGAAGAGCGAGGCCAGCGCGATGCCGATGGCGGTAAAAGCGCCTGCTGCAGGCGTTTCAGCCCCGGCATCGAAATTCACGACCGAACGGGCAAACCCACCGGTAACAGGGTATCCGCCGGAAAAAGCCGATGCGAGGTTGGAGACACCCAGTCCGATCAGTTCCTGATCGGGTCGGATGGACTGACGGCGCTTGGCCGCGAGCGTTTGGGCCACTGAAACGGATTCCACGAAGCCGATGACGGATATCAGGAACGCGGCGGGGAGAAGATCACGCCACAGAGCCGCGTCGAACAAAGGAAGGCTCAGGTTTGGCAGTCCTTGCGGGATGTCCCCGACCACGGAAACACCGCGCTCTTCCAGACCCAGCAGAATGACGGTCAGAATGGAAACCACGATGGCAAGAACCGGACCCGTCCGCGCAAGCATGGCTGCGGCGCCGGTGGGCAATCCAATTCTTTCCAGCAGGGGTTTCAGCGACGAACGCGACCAGAACAGGAAACCAGTGGCAAGTGCGCCAATTAAAAGCGTCGGAACGTTCGTATTGCCGATATTGCCGCCAAGCGAGGCGGCCAGTTCCAGCAGGTTGTGACCGCCCGCGTCGATCCCGAGGATATGCCGCAGCTGGCTGGCCGCGATCAGAATGCCTGACGCGGTTATGAACCCCGAAATGACGGGGTGTGACAGCAGGTTGGCGACAAAGCCAAGCCGGAAAATCCCCATGGCAAGGAGCATCAGTCCGGACAGGGTCGCAAGGGCGATGGCCGCGGCGATATAGCGCTCGCTTCCCGGCGGGGCGACGGCTCCGGCCGCGGTGGCCGTGAGCAGCGAAACCACCGCTACGGGCCCGACGGCGAGCGTCCGGCTGGTTCCGAAAATGGCGTAGGCGACCAAGGGCAGGATCGAAGCGTAAAGCCCAACGACGGGCGGAAGCCCTGCAAGCATCGCATAGGCTAGCGATTGCGGTATCAGCATGACCGTCACGATGACGGCGGCAAGCCCGTCGTTATAAAAGCTCTGCCTTGTATATTGGCTTCCCCATTCGAAAACCGGCAGATAGGTCGCCAGGCGTCTCATGGTTTACTCTTCCACCGGCAGGCCTGCGGATTTCCATCCGGCAATGCCGCCCTGAATGACCTTGGCGTCATAGCCCATGTCGCGCAGGGTATCGGCGGCAAGGGCGGCACGGCCACCAGCGGCGCAAAGCACCAGGATCGGCGCGTTGCCGCGGCGGTCGACCAGCCCCGGCTCGGCCGTATCGAGGCTAGAATCGGCCCGGGTTTCAAGAATGCCGCGCGGCACGTTCAGGGCCCCGGCGATGCTGCCGACCGTTTCAAGTTCCCCCGGTTCCCGGACATCGAGGATGAGACCGCCGCCAGCGGCCATCGTGTTGGCTTCGTCAGGGCTTATGGTTTCGACGCGCGTGTTGGCGTCTGCAACAAGATCTTTCATCGTGCGTGTCATGGGGTGCTCCTAGAATTTGTTCGTGGGCAGTTTGAGATAGGAATGGCCGTCATCCTCGGCAGGGGGCAGGCGCCCGCCGCGCAGGTTGATCTGAAGCGCCGCCAGAATGCGGTCGGGCAGGGCAAGCGTCGCGTCACGATCATTGCGCCGTTTGATCCATTCTTCGCGCGAGGTGCCGTCGCGGACGTGCTCGTTGTTCGCCTTGTGCTCGGCGACCGTGGCTTCCCACATGGGTTCGTCCCGGTCCTTGGCGCCATAGTCATGTCCGACAAAAAGCCGGGTATCCGCAGGCAGCGACAGGATTTCCTGGATCGAATCCCAGAGTTCTCCGGTGCTGCCGCCGGGGAAATCGGCGCGCGATGTGCCCACATCCGGCTGCATGAGCGTATCATGTGTGAAGGCGGCGTCGCCGCACACGTAGGTGATCGAGCCGAGCGTGTGTCCGGGCGACAGGATCACGCCAAGTTCCAGATCGCCGAGAGGGATTTTGTCGCCCTCTGCGAGCAGACGATCAAAGTCGCGATCGGGATCGAACGCATCGGGCAGGTTGTAGATGTCCGACCAGATGGCCGCGATGTCAGGCAGTTTTGACCCGATTGCGTTGGGCGCTCCGGTGTGTTCCTTCAAATGTGCCGAGGCCATCACGTGATCCGCGTGAGGATGGGTGTCGAGAACCCATTCAACTGTCAGCCCGTTCTCGGCGACCAGTTCAAGAACCTGATCCATGCTTTCCGTCGAGAAGCGATAGTTCTTGGGGTCGAAGTTCCACGCGACATCAATCAGCGCGGCCTTTTTCGTGGCAGGATCCGCGCAGATATACTGAATGGAGCCGGTATCCGGTTCGTAAATGCCCCAGACATCCGGGCTTGCAGGACCGTTGGACGCCGATTTACGTACGATCCGCTGCTTAAGTTTCGAAGTGCTCATTCTGGTTCTCCGTTCCGGTTGGAAAGTTCGAACACGCCGGGCTTGCATCGCCCTGCGCAACTGTCATATATTAGCGATACCTAAATAAGGCAATGGTAATGTAATGGCGAATGGAAAAGAAATGTCGGTTGCCGCTCTTCAGGAGATGGCCGAGCATGTCGCCTCACGCCTGTCGCTTGTTTCAAATGCCAAGCGGCTGCTGATCCTGTGCGAGTTGGTCGGGGGCGAAAAGTCCGTGGGAATGCTGCAATCGGCGGTCGGGCTGAGCCAGTCCGCCCTGAGCCAGCATCTCGCAAAGCTGCGCGAGGCCGGGATGGTTAGCACGCGCCGCGAGGGGCAAACGATTTATTACAGCATTACGGACCCCGACCTCGATGTTCTGATGACGGCGCTTTACGATGCTTTCTGCCGGGATGCGGGACCGGTGGCATAGATCGAAAAAAAGAGCGCCACCCCGGGAGGGTAGCGCGCTTTTTTTGTTCGGGTATCGGATTGGTGACGGTCAGGACAGCAATGCGTCTATGTGGATCGGATAGGAACTGATCCGTTTTCCGGTCGCATGCCAGACCGCGTTGGCGATTGCGCCGACGCTTCCCGTGATGCCGATCTCGCCAACTCCCTTGATGCCAAGCGCGTTGACATAGGGGTCATCCTCATCGACGAGCAAAGCCTCGACATGCGGGGCATCCGCGCTCACGGGCACGTGGTAGCCAGCGAGGTCTGCGTTCAGAGGACGACCCGAGCGCAAATCGTGAATACCTTCCTCGTGCAGGGCGAAGCCGATCCCCCAGATCATACCGCCGGTGAGCTGGCTTTTGGCGAGGTGCGGGTTGATGATCCGCCCGGCTGCAAAGGCGCCGATCAATCGCGACACGCGGATCTGGAACAGGTCGGGGTCAATCTTGACCTCGGCAAAGACGGCTCCGTGCGAAAACATCGCCCGCGCCTCTGCGTTGGCTGGATCGCGCCCGCCGGACCCCATCGCGTCGACCGTTTCCAGCCCGGCCCGTTCGAGAATGTCGGCGTAGCTTTCGCTGCGGCTTTCGTCATCAGCGCGGAACAATCGGCCCTCACGGGCCTCGACGCCTGTGTTCCCTGCGCCGAACAAAGGCGAGTCCGGGTCGGCAGTGGCCAGATCGGCGAGCTTTTGCACCGCGTTACTGCCGGCCTCGAACAGGGCACCCCCTGCCGAAGCGGTGTGCCCCGATCCCCCGGCAATGCCGCCATCTGGCTGATCGGAGGTGCCAGAGAGGAATTCGATCCTGTCCACCGGCAGTCCCACGCCATCAGCCGCGATCTGGGCAAGTGCGGTCCATGCGCCTTGCCCCATATCCGCGCCCGAGGTTTCGACCAGCGCCGTTCCATCCCGCCGAAGCGTTGCGCGGGCCTGTGCGGCAAACATCGGCGCGGGGAAAAGGGCGCTCCCCATGCCCCAGCCGACGAGCATGCCGTTTTCATCACGCATCTCTCCCGGTGCCAGGGGGCGATCCGACCATCCGAATTTCTGCGCGGCAAGCTCATAGCATTCGCGCAGGGACTTGGCCGAAAACGATTTACCGCTGGCCGGGTCAGTTTCGGCATAGTTGCGCAGCCGGAATTCCAGCGGGTCCATGCCGACAGCTTCCGCCGCCTTGTCCATCGCGATTTCCAGCGCGGCGGAACCGGAGGCTTCACCCGGCGCGCGCATCGGGCCCGGTGTACCGGTGTCGACCCTGACCGCCGAGTGCCGGGTGATGATTGCAGGGCTTGCATACATGTTCAGCGAGGCATTGCCTGCGCCTTCTATGAAATCATCAAAGCTGCTTGTGGCTGCAGTGGCTTCGTGTTCCAGCGCCTTGATCAAACCGTTCCCATCTGTGCCTATCCGCAGTTTCTGGCTGGTCGCGCCGCGATGCTGCACGGGGCCGAACATCTGGTCCCGGCGAAGCACCAGTTTCACGGGCCGTCCCAGCATCCGCGCGGCAAGAATTGCGAGGATCTGCGGGCCGACGATGATTGCTTTTGAACCGAACCCACCACCAAGGAACGGGCTGCGCAGCGTGACATTTTCGGGCGGAATACCGAAATAACCAGCGAAGGCACCTCGCGCCATCTGGATGGCTTGATTTGGCGTGTCGATCACAAGGTGATCGCCGCTCCACTCTGCGACGATGGCGTGGGGTTCCATCGCATTGTGATATTGCGCGGGCGTATCCACCGAGGCGTCGATCCGATGCTCGGAGCCGGAGAAGCCGGCGTCGAAATTGCCCTTGCTGAAGGACGGATTACCCCCGATCCCAACGGCGGGCGGATCATAGGCCTCGCCGTTCTCGAAACCGATGCGTGCGGGCTCGGTTTCATATTCCGGGGCGAGGAGACGCGCACCTTCGGTTGCGGCCTCAAGCGTTTCTGCAACGACGAGCGCTATTGGCTGGCCCGCATAACGGACGGTTTTGTCCTGCAATGCTTCGATCCGCCAGGAAAACGGGTGCGATTTGCCGTCAGGGTCAAGGTGCAGCGCCGGGCGATTGTCAGGCGTGATGACCTCGATCACGCCGGGATGGGATTTCGCGGCTTCGACATTCAACGAAACCACCCGACCCCGAGCAATACCGGCAGAGGCAAAAACCGCGTGGGCAAGCCCGTCGGGGCGGTTATCAGCGGCATAGGTGGCTGCACCGGTGACCTTGGCAACCCCGTCGCGGCGGGTCATCGGCTGGCCGGAATTGGACCCGAGGCGGACGTGGCCCGCAGGTGTCTGAAGTGTATCAGGCATGGGCGGTGGCTCCTTCGGAAGAGGTGAAAACGGATGCGGGCAGGGCGGGGACGCGATCCGGTGTGCCCTTGGCCGCAAGGGTCAGCGCGCGGGTTAGCACGCGCGTGGCCAGCGTAATCTTGAACGCATTGTCACCAGAGGGGGACGCTTCTTTCAGGGCGATCTGGGCGGCCTCGGCAAAGGCGTCGGGTTCGGCCTTCTTACCTTTCAGAAAGGTTTCAGCTTCGGCCGCGCGCCACGGCCGGGCTGCAACGGCCCCAAGAGCAATGCGGGCTTCGGCAATTGTCTCCTGCTCCATGCGCAGCATGGCCGCGGCTGAAACCAGGGCAAAGGCAAAGGAGGTCCGCTCGCGCAGTTTCAGGTAGCGTGAATGGCCGGCGAATGCGGATGCCTCGGCAGGCAGGCGCAGAGCGGTGATCATTTCGCCGTGCTTGAGAGCAATCCCGCCAGCACTGTCTGTTCCGGGCAATTCGTGCAGCGAGGCAAGATCCACCTCGCGGCTACCATCCGGACCCTCAATCTCGACGACTGCGCCCAAGGCCGCAAGTGGAACGCAGAAATCCGAAGGGTGCGTGGCAATGCAGGAGGGCGTCCAGCCCAGCACCGCATGAGAACGATTATGACCCTCGAGCGCATCGCAACCGGCACCCGGCGCGCGTCGGTTGCAGTGGCTGAGCGGGTCTTGGAAATAGGCGCAGCGCGTTTCCTGCATGAGGTTGCCGCCAACCGTCGCCGCGTTCCTCAGCTGCGGCGACGCGCCGGACAACAGCGCTTCTGATACGGCGGGAAAGGCAGCCGAAAAGGCCGGGTTCCGCGCCAGATCAGCGTTGCGCACCATGGCCCCGATCCGGACGGACCCGTCTTCAAGCCAGTCGATCCGGTCAAGTCCCGGCAAACGCGTGATGTCGATGACCTTGCCGGGCGCGACGACGCCGATCTTCATCAGGTCCAGCAAGTTGGTGCCCCCGGCAAGATAGGCGGCACCCGCTTCGGAGGCGGCGGCAACAGCCTCGGCGACCGAGCCGGGACGGATGTAATCGAAACGGTTCATGCGCTTGTTCCTTCGTTTTCGGATTGTCGGCGCTGGGCATCCAGAACGGCGGCGGTGATGCCGGGATAGGCCGCGCAACGGCAGATATTGCCGCTCATGCCTTCGCGAATGCGCTCGGGGTCGGCACCTGCGTCACCTTCCGAGAGGAGACCCACGGCGCTCATGATCTGGCCCGGGGTGCAGTATCCGCATTGAAAACCGTCATGTTCGATAAAGGCGGCCTGCACGGGGTGCAGCGTGTCGCCTGTTGCCAGACCTTCGATGGTCGTAACGTCTGTGCCGTCGACGCTTGCGGCCAACGTAAGACAGGCATTGATCCGCTTGCCATCGAGCAGAACGGTGCAGGCACCGCACTGGCCGCGATCGCAGCCTTTCTTGGTGCCGGTCAGTCCGATATGTTCGCGTAACAGGTCAAGCAGGGTGGTCCGGGGGTCTTCCAATGGCACGGACAGGCTTTCGCCGTTCACGCTAAGGCTTATGGAAAGGGTCATGGTCCCTCCGATGTTGGATTTATTTGCGGGTATTAAGCGGGAGCTCTTTCGCCCGAGGTCCGATAGGTGCAATCTTCGGTACGGGCCTGTGGTCCGCTGAAACATATATACGGAGGCATCCTCCGTTTATCAAGTGGAAAGGTGACCCAAAGGCATCATGGGCGGAGAAGCGCAGAAAACAGGTAAGAAACCGCGTGCGGATTCAATCCGTAACCGCGAACGTCTGCTCGAAGCGGCCCGCGATGTGTTCTCGGCAGGCGGGCCGGGCGCAAGCCTTGAGGCTGTCGCCCGTCGCGCCGAGGTTGGCATAGGAACGCTTTACCGGCATTTCCCGACACGCGAGGCGCTTTTCCAGGCGGTCTACAGCCGAGAAGTGGACGAGATGGTCACGCTGGCAGGGGAGCTTGCCAATGATCCTGACCCGGTCGCGGCACTGCGCAAGTGGATGCATGCCAGTATCCGGATGGTCGCGACAAAGCGGGGGATGCTGACCGCGCTGACCCCGACGCTCGACAGTTCATCGGCATTCTATGCGGATGTTTCTGCGCGCCTGCTTTCTTCGATAGACACGCTTATGCAGAGGGGCGTGGCAGAGGGCCGGTTGCGCGACGACATAACGTCGGAAGAGTTGATGCGGGCATTTCTGGGCATCTGCTACACGCGGGAGCAGGAGGGCTGGCAGCAGACGGTGATCCGTCTGCTCGACGTGTTTATCGACGGGTTGGTCGTGCCGGGCCAGCATTCTCGGGGCTGATCGCTTCGGATCAGAAACGGTTACCTACGCCAATGGCTTACCTTGATTGAGAGCTTGTCGAATGCCGGAGGCCCGGCATTCGGGTGTTGGACTGCTGGGAGATCGGAGACGGCGACAGGCGCTTGCCTGCCCATGTCCCAATGCGCTCAAGCCGCGTCAGACATGGCCTCGGCTTCGGCGACACGTTCGGCGAACCAAGGAAAGGCGACGTCTTCGGCAAGATCGTCGCCTTGGGCGTCATGAATTACACGCGGGCCGACCTGCTGGGCGTTGTGCTTGACCAGCATGTCCGCCAGTTGCTCGGACCCTTGCCCGAAGGTTTCGTAATCGCTGTCGCCCAACCCGAAAATCGCAAAGCTGAGCCCCGCCAGATCGGTATCTGAGTTATCAAGCTTTTCGGCGAAGGGCTTGGCCGAAGCGGGAAGCTCGCCATCGCCATAGCTCGAACTGACAAAGACGTGGAACACCGACAGATCCAGATCAGCGGGATCGACTTCGGCAAGGTTCATGATTTCCAGTTCATGATCGTCACCGAATTCGCTTTCGAGGTCTTCGCAGAGCATTTCGGAATTACCGGTTTCGGTTCCGTAGAGGATATTGATCTTCATTGTGTCGTCTCCGTCACGTTCAAAGCCAGTTTCAGCATGTCCCGCCGGGTGCGCAGCTTGTTGCGAAGGCGACCCTCGGCGCAGGACGCGCGTTCATGTTCGTCGATCCGCTGCCACGCGGCATAATCCGTAAGATGATCAAACCGGGCGAACAAGCCCTCGCGCCCGGGCGCATTGCTTTCGGGCATATTCGCGAGGTCTTGTGCAATCGCTGCCGCCACGACCTGAGAGTCGCTGCGGTTGTCGGGTATCGTCCCCTGCGGACCTCGACGGAACCATCCGGCGGCGTAAAGTCCGTCATCCAACCGCCCATTGCCCAGATCGGCCGCGCTGTCGATCAGGTCCATCCTTCCAAGGCGCTGGTCATCGCTGAACCCAACAGCAGTCACGGCCATATCGCAGGGCAGTTCAAGCGTTTCGGACCCGTCGGCGCGCGCGATGTGCAGGGCGGTCAGGTTACCGTCAGTCCCGACAAAACTGACCGGCGACCAACCAAAGCGGAAGGATATCGTGCAGCGTGTCTCGTCCGGCTCAATTTCTGCGAGGCCATTGAGGGCCGCGATCTTGGGGTTTTCGGCGTCGGAAGCGTCTCCAAGATCGAGATCGTGGATTTCAAACTTCAACCCGGCGCTCTTGCCGATCTCCTTGACCATTACGGGATCAAATTTCGCTATGCCAGCCGGCGAGCGTCCGATCACTTCGATCCTTTCGACTTTGGCCGCCGCGATACTTTCGGCATGATGCGACCCGAAATCCGACCCGTCGTATTCGTGGTCTTGTTTGGAGAGTATCCGCAGCACATCCATTGCGACATTGCCATTGCCGATGATCGCGAGCTGTTTGCCGGGGACAGGCAGCTCAGCTTTCTCGCTGTCGGGATGATCATTCCATGCGCGGGTCAGGACGCCAGAGCCAACGACGCCTTGCAGGTATTCGCCCGCGATGCCCAGTTTCCTGTCGGACGAAAGCCCGGTGGCTAGCACGACCACGTCATAGATTGCGCGCAACTCATCCAGCGAAATGTCGCCGCCATGAGCGCCGGTACAGATATCGAGATTGCCGATGAAATTGACACCTTGCCGTTCGAACAGCCGGGCGAACTGGCGCGAGACCGCCTTGGTGCCTTGGTGATCGGGCGCAACGCCATAGCGGACCAGACCAAAGGGCACGGGCAAACGGTCGATGATGTCAATCTCGACCGTAGCGTCCTGCTTCAGAAGCGCCTGCGCGAGATAACATCCCGACGGGCCAGCGCCGATGATGGCAATTTTGCGTGTCATGCGCCCTCCTAGTTGAAAACGAAGCCGTGATCCACGGGCAGGACCTGACCGGTCAGGGTAATTGCTGCCTTGGTCAGAAGGTAAGCGGCCACATCCGCCACTTCCTCGGTCCCCTGCGGGCCAGGGACGGCACGTTGGGTTTCATACAGTTTATGCCGCGCTTCGGGCACGTATTCCGTGCTTGGGGTCGTCAGGATTCCGGGCGCGATTGCCGTGACGCCAATCCCGTCCGGGCCAAGTTCCCGTGCCAGCCCGCGCGTCATAGCCATAACGGCGCCTTTGGATGAAATATAGCTCATCAGGTTCGGCGCGCCCCAAAGCGCGGTATCCGAGGCGAGGTTGACGATCCGGCCCGATCCGGATGACCGCAGGGCAGGGGCAAGGGCGCGGATCGCGAGCCAGGTGCCGCGCACGTTCACCGTCATGACCTTGTCCCAGCTTTCGATCTCGATATCTTCGAAACCGATGCCGCCGATACCGGTGGCGATGGCGCCGTTATTGACCAGACCGTGGACCGGGCCGCTGATTGATGCCCCAAAAGTTGCAATGGAATCCGGGTCGGACAGATCCATCAACTTGCTTTCGACGGTCGCGCCCGTTTCGCGCACCGCCGCCATGGTGGGTTCAAGGCTTTCATCGCTCAGATCCGACAGGATCAGCTCGGCCCCGGCAGAGGCGCAGGCCAGCGCAATGGTTTTGCCAAGACCGCCACCGGCACCAGTGACAACGACACGGCGACCTTCCAAAGAACTCATCGTGTCACTCCTGCCCAAGGATGCGGTTGGCCCGTAAGATCACAATAGATGCCTTTCTGCCGCTGCCAGACCCGCAGGCCCTCACGGCCTTTCTCGCGTCCGATGCCGGATGCGCCGTCGCCCCCAAAGGGAGTCGAAATCGAGAATTGCTTGTAGGTGTTGATCCAGACGGTGCCCGCCCGGATTGCCCCGCCGACCCGCCATGCGCGGGGGAAGTCGCGGGTCCAGATGCCGCAGGCAAGACCGTATTCATTGTCGTTGCCCTGTGCGATCACGTCCTCTTCGCTGTCGAAGGGGAGGACGACGAGAACCGGGCCGAATATCTCTTCGCGGCAGGTCTTGGCATCGTTCGGCAGGCCCGCGATGATCGTCGGTTCGAGATAAGCGCCTTTGTCATATCCTTCGCCGGTAAGGCGTTTGCCGCCGCACAGGATCTCGCCGCCTTCTTCCCTTGCGCCTTCGATATATGCCTCTACGGCGTCGCGGTGTTCGTGGTTGATCAGCGGTGCAACCTGCGTGCCATCGGCGAAGGGATCGCCAACGCGCAGATTGTTCGTTGCCTCGACCAGCTTCGCGACGAACGCGTTATAGATCGAACGCTGCACGAAAAGCCGGGAACCGGCGATGCAGCTTTGCCCCGAGGAAGAGAAGATGCCAAAAAGAATACCTGCAACGGCAAGATCCTGATCGGCGTCCTCGAAGACGATTGTGGGCGACTTGCCTCCCAGTTCCAGTGAGATTGGCATCAACTTTCGCCCTGCCTGTTCGCCAAGCCGACGGCCGGTATCAGTGCCGCCGGTAAAGGCGATGCGGCCGATGTCGGCATGTTCGACGATCAGATTGCCAATTTCGCGGCCCGCGCCGGGCAGGACCGAGAGCAACCCCTTGGGCAGCCCGGCCTCATCGACAATCCGCGCCAGTTCGAGCGCGACGAGCGGCGACCAGCTTGATGGTTTCAGAATAACCGCATTGCCTGCGGCAAGGGCGGGGGCCAGCTTTTGCGCATCCGAGGCGATCGGGGAATTCCACGGGGTGATCGCGCCAACGACGCCAATAGGTTCATGTACCGAGGCGGTCAGGAAACCGCCGCGCCGGGTGGTCAGCGCGTCGTCAGAGGTTTCCAGCACAGCAGCGAAATAGCGGAACGTACCGACAGCCGAGGCCGCAAGGGCCGCCGTTTCGGTCAGCGTCTTGCCCGTATCGCGCGATTGCAGCCGCGAGATGCGCGGGATGTTCGCCTCGATCCCTTCCGCGATGCGGTGCAGGATCTTTGCGCGCTCATGGGGCAGCATATCGCGCCATGCCGGGTCGGCTTGTGCCGCTTTGGCCCGTTCGATGGCACGCTCGCCATCTTCCCGCGACGCGCCGTTAAAGGTCATGTTCTCGGAGCCGTCGTGGGAAAACACCGAGGTGATCGGCGCGCCGTGGCCTTCTTCCCAGACGCCACCAACAAACAGGCGTCCATCAGGCAATTCGTTCGTCATATCTTTCATATCGTCCTCAGATCGCGACCGGCCCGGCAGCGTTCAGGATCTCCCGCGCTACCGAATAGACAGTCGACAAAGAAGTCTTTGGATTGTCCGGAGAAGGCTTGCCTTCAAGCCGGATGGAGAAGTCCAGCGCATTCGACCGGACCGTGTATTCGTGGATGTTGCCGGGTGCCTGCGGATCTGCGATCATCTTGACCCGGGTGGCTTCGAACCCAGCGCCTGCAAGGGCGATGGTCGCCGCGACATTGGCGTTCTTGGGGTAATCCCGCGCGGCCTCACGGGCGCTGCCTTCATAGAACACTTCGGCTGCTTCGAGCGTGGCAAGATCAAGTTTCTGTTCGGCAGGGGTGCCTTGCCAAGCCTGTGGCGGCTTTCGCGAAATATAGGTCACATCCAGATCGCCCGAAAGGCGCGCTGCGGCCAGCATATCGATCCCGCCGACAGCGCCGGGCACGATGCGCAGCAGCGCTCCGCCCGTCTTGGCCGCGTCATGCAGGGCGGTTTCAGTCTCAGCATCAGCAAGCGCCCCGACGGATACGAGAACACTGTCGATCCCCGCTTCAAGGCACCGCAACAGGCTTTCACGCACGGCGTCATGGGTTGCGACCTCGACAACCAGATCCGGTTTGCTTTCGATCAGCGTCTCAACCGAGCCGTGAACGTGCAAGCCGCCGCCCAGTGTTGATGCCGATGCGGACAACTTATCCTTTGCGCGATCTTCCGCACCGGGACGGGCCAGGATGTCCAGCCGGTCCAGCACCAGACCCTGCTCGGCAAGAATGCCAAGCAGGGAGGTGGCGATATTGCCGTATCCGATCAGCGCAAGACGCATCAGTCGGCCTTTCCGGCGGCGCCTGCCGGTGGACCGGCAAAGGCCTGCGCAAAGGGACCGATGGCAACCATATCGACTTCGATCAGGACCGGGCCTTCCCGTTCGATGGCCGCATCCAGAACGCCTGCGAAATCTGCCGTGTCCGAGACTTTCATATGTGGCATTCCGACGGACTGGCAGAGCAGTTCGAAGTCGGGCGTGTTCAGCGCCGAATAGTGCCGCCGACCGCTATATTGCGCATCCTGAATGTTCTGAATCACGCCATAGGCGGCGTCGTTCATCAGCACGTAGACCAGAGGGCAGTTTTCCTGCACGGCGGTGATCAGCTCGGCAATTCCAAGCTGCGCGCCACCATCGCCCAGCAGCGTGATCGCCTTGGGCCCTTCCGAGGCAAGTGCGGCTCCGATCCCCATGGAGATGCCTTGTCCGATACCACCGCCAAGCGCGTGAACACCCAGTTTCGGATCGGCGATCTGCACGTAGCGATTGCCGAAGGTAGAATTCGAAATCGTCACGTCCCGAACCCAGGGGTGGCGACCGTTGAAAACTTTCTCGAGCAGAACATCCGCCACGACGTGATACGGCCCGAGCCGCTGGCGCAATGCGCCTTCGGCCAATGCGCGCGCGGTTGAGATTTCATGCGGCAGGTTCGGATCGGTATCGAGCGTTTCCGGCAGACAATCGAGCAGACGCTGCAATGTGTCCGCCGCATCGCCATGCACAAACATCTCGACAGGGTAATTGCGCCCGCCCTGGCTTGCCTCGGCGTCGATCTGGCAGATCGGCGGCAACGCCATGTTGTTGTCCTTGGTTTCGTTCCCGCGCAGGCGCGACCCGACGACCAGCATGAGATCGCAGGACTGGAACAGCTGTTCCGACTGCGGGGTCATGTTGAAAGCGCCGAGCGTCGCCTTGTGATCTTCGGGGACGACCGCGCGACCGTTGGTCGAAGTGACGGCACCAAAGCCGCGATTGACGAGTTCCAGCGCCTGTTTCGACGCGCCGCGCGCGCCGCCACCCAGCCAGATCATCGGCCGTTTCGCCTGCAGCACCCGCTCGGCCAGCGCCTTGATCGCGGCATCGCTGGCAAAAGGACGGGTGATTGCGGGCCAACCGGCATGCTTTGTGCCGGAAATCTGGCTGCGCTGAATGTCGACCGGAATTTCAAGGCTGACCGGACCGGAGGGCGCGGAAAGCGCGGCGGATACGGCGGCCTGCATCACGCCCATGGCGGCATGCGGATCCCAGATCCGGAACACCTGCTTGGACATGCCCTGCAGCATCTCACGCTGTTTCGGCACGTCATGGATCGGCGCACGGTCACGGTCCGCGAATTTCAGGTCGACCTGCGTCGTGATGTGCAACAGCGGCGTGCCCGCCGTCAGTGCTTCGACCTGTCCACCGGCCGCGTTGCCTGCCGCGGTTCCCGTCGAAGTCATCACGACACCAAGCTGCCCGGTCACCCGCGCATGGGCATCTGCCATGTTCATCGCACCGGCCTCGCCCCGCGCGGGGACGAAACGGATCCGACCCTGTTCCGCGAGCGCATCGAGGATCGGCATGTTGTGAATGGAAATGACACCAAAAACCGTGGTTACGCCAAGATCCGCAAGCGCACGGGCAATCTGGTCGCCCACAATTTCGGCGCGGACCGGATCGACCTCGGTGGGTTCAAATGAATCGGGATATGCCGCCAGAGATTTCAACTTGTGCTCCTGTGATAAAGGACGCGGCAGGCGAGGCGAGAAACGCGAGCAGTCGCGCAGCCTCTTCCGGTTTTCCGAGCCGCCCCATTGGGATGTTCTTGTTCTTTGCGAGATCGGCGTACCATGCCTCTCGCGTCTGGTTCTTGTCGTCGCGCGCCTCGAAGCGGCGCTGCCACTGGTTGCTGTCGATCAGCCCCACGAGGATCGAGTTGACCCGGATCGCGGGGGCCAGTTCGCGGGCCAGTGATTTCAGCAGGTTCTGTATCCCGGCACGCGCCGAGGATGTGCAGACCATATGGGGTTCCGGCTGCAGGGCGAGCAGCGAATTGGTCGCGACGATCGCGCCGCTGCCGCTTGCCGCGAGCATGTTCTGAAACGCACGGATCGGGCGGATCTGGCTGAAATACTTCAGCTCCAGCTCTTCCCGCCATGCCTCGTCCGTCGTCTCGGCAAAGGTCGAAACGCGCCCCTGTCCGGCATTGTTGATCAACGCGACCGCGCCGCCAAACCTGTCTTCGACGGCTCTTGCAAAACCGTTGACCTGTTCCTCCTGCAGCACGTCGACGGCCTGCGCGAATACGCGGTCGACGCCGAACGTGTCGGCGAAATCGGCTGCAACCTTGTCGAGCCGCTCGGCCCCACGGGCGCAGATCGCCACCTGCGCGCCCTCTTCGAGCAGCAGCCGCGCGGTGGCAAGCCCGATGCCCGAAGAGCCGCCGGTGACGACAACAGGTTTATCTTTCAGTCCAAGATCCATGCGTCACTCGGCGTTCGAAGGCGGAAAGCCCGGGTCGGGGCGGCCCATCATGACGGCCCGCTGTGCCGGAGTGGGCGGGCCTGCGGTCATCCACTGGTCCATCTTCTCCGGATCGTCGCGCGGCCAGACCTGCGCCTCGTGCGTTGCCTCGTCGATCTGCTGAACCTCCGAGGTGAATTCGATCACAAAGCCCGAGGGCGATACGAAATAGGCGAACGGGTTGTCGCCCGGTCCATGACGGCCCGGCCCCCATGACGGGACCTGCCCCTTTTGCTTCATCCGCCCGATGCCGCGCATGAAATCGTTCAGCGAAGCCATTTCAAAGGCCACGTGGTTCACGCTTGCATAGGGAGCGCGGACCAGCGCGATGCAATGGTGGTCAACAGTTTCCATGTCCTGTGCAGACCGCAGGAACACCATCTGATCGGCGGAATAATCGGACACGCGAAAGCCGAGGACATCGCCATACCAGGCTTCGGTCGCTTCCATGTCGGGCGTGTTCAGTACGCAATGGGTCACCTTACGGGGGTAGGCGAACTTGGTTTCGCGGTCGACCGGTTCCAGATCGGTGGTGAACCGCAGCCGACGGAAATCGGGGTCGAGCATCTCGAACCCGTACCCGCCGATGGCATCGTCGAACTCGGCCGGGGTGCCCAGCACATGTGCGCCTTTTTCAACGACCTGCGCGTGCAGCGCATCCATCGACGCCCGGTCGGGCATGCCAAGATGGATGTATTCCACGCCGTAGTTGTCGCCGTCTTTCAGTGCATAGATAAAGGGTTCCTTACCCGTGCCGGCCAGATAGACGATGCCGTCCTCTTCCTTGGCAATCTGCAGGCCCCAGTCGTTGACGTAAAAGTTCTTGGTGGCCGTCATGCCCGGCGCGCGCATCACGATGCCGCGCAGATGACTGACCCGTACCATATCGGCACTCATTGAACCGTCTCCTCTTTCTTGTCGCTGCAAGGTCCCTCGTTCGTGTCCTCAAGGCAGGACAGGATGACCCTGGAAAATTCTGCCGGGGTCTCGACATGCAGCGCATGCCCGCTCCCGGAAATCTCGGTGATCGGCGCATCGCCAAGGGCGGCGGAGGCGCGTTCGCTCTGGACACGCGGGGTGACGATATCGCCGTCGCCCCAGACGATGTGGGTCGGGCAGCGGACCTTTTTCAGGTTTTCAACCAGCTGACCCGAGGCCAGCATGCGAACGGCTTGCCCGTAGCCGGGTTGTTTCACCGCAGCCATCGCGTCGATGACGCGTTCGCGCGCCTCGGGGTTTCCATTCGGTTCGGCCAGCAAGCGCGGGCCGCGTTTTTCGGCAAAGGCGCGCGCACCGAGTTCTTCAAGTTCCGCCAGTCGGGCTGCGGCTGCTTCCGACAGCTTGCCGCCGGGGGCCTGACCATGCCCGCAGGCGCAGGCACCCAGAACCATCTCCGTGACCCGCTCGCGATGTAGCGCCGCGAATTGCGCCGCCATCAGTGTACCAAGCGAATGACCCAGCAGCGTGACTTGGTTCAGTTCAAGCGCGTCCAGAAACCGACCCAGCGCCTCGGCATAGTCACTTTCGACCGGCCAGTCGGCGGCAAGAGGTTCCGATGCTCCATAGCCCGGCGCGTTCCACGCGATAACATCCCAGTCTTCGGGGAGTTGGGCCAGCAGCGGCAGAAAACTTCCGGCATTCGAACCGATGCCGTGCAGGCAGACAAGCCGCCGCCCATGACCCGCCCGCCGCCAATAGCTGATACCGGCGATGGTGTCATGGACAATGGGAGAGGGCAGGGCGGACATGGCTTAGTGATCCTCGCGGACGAGGTAGTGAAGCACGCGCTTTTCAACTGCCGCGACGGCAAAGTAGAGCGCGATACCGATGACGGTCAAAAGGAAGATGGCGTTGAAGACCATAGCCGTATTCGCCTGTCCTTCGCCGTAGCTGATCAGGAAGCCAAGACCGGTGTTGCCACCGACAAGCTCCCCCACGGTGACACCGATCACGGCTAGCGTCGCGCCGATGCGCAGACCTGCAAACAGGTTGGGAAGCGAGGAGGGCACCTCGATCTTGCGGAAGATCGTCAGCCGGTTCATCGAATATACCCGGGCGAGGTTTACAAGGTCGCGGTCGACCGTCTTCATGGATTGCAGCACGTTAACGAGGATCGGGAAGAACACGATCAACACGGTGACGAGCAGCTTGGGAATGGCGTTATAGCCGAACCACATGATGAATAGCGGGGCAAAGGCGACTTTCGGCGCAATTTGCAGCGCAAGAATATAGGGGGACAGAACCCGCTCCCAAAGGCTCGACAGCCCAAGGAGGTATCCCGACGCCGCGCCGAGCAGCCCGCCAAGGGCAAAACCGACCAGCGCCGAGATCAAGGTCGACATGAAGTGCCCCATCAGGTTTTCGCGCTGCATCATGCGGCCGAACTCTTCAAGGCAGTTGCTGAAGGTCGGGATGATATAGCGAGGCACGTCCAGCAGCGGGGGCAGGAATTCCCAGATCGAGAGAAACACGAGACCAACGCCGATCATGGCGAGGATTTCCGTGCGCGACCCGGAACCCGCAGTCAGTTTCTTGAACGGGTTTGCCATCTTGCTGCCTTTGTGGACGGGGGCACCGGAGGAAATCTCCGGCGCGCCATTTTTGAGGGATGCACTCGTGTCGGCCATTTTCACTCCGTTGGTGCTGCGAACTGGTTGTCGTAGTAATCCTCGGTGGCGAGCGTCTCGTTGACGATTCCGTTCTCAAGATAGAAATCGGCAACGGCGGTCATCCGTTCGGGATCGATCATGCCAAGTTTGGCCATGTCCGGGGTGGCATAGACGAGCTCGGTATAGCGTTTCATGATGTCTTCCAGCATCGCAGCCTTACCTTCGAACTGCGGAATATTGTCTGCCAGCAGCTTGGAGGAGCCTTCCGGGTCTTCCATCACGTCGCGCATGCCCTGCAGCGTCGCCTGAACGAACGAACGGACCACTTCGGGACGTTCCTCGATCATTTCATCCGAGGCGATGATCGCCTGCGCCATTGCCGGGAAGAGATCGTTGATCGGCACGATGGTCAGGTCGATGCCCGCGCCTTCGATTGCGGCGGCCCAGTCAGGCGTACCCGAAATCGCGTCGAGATCGCCCGAGATCATCAGCTGGACCATGCCTGCCGGACCGACGGCCTGGATATTGGCGTCGTCCTTGGTCATGCCGGCAGAGGCGAGCGCCGCGAGCAGGTTGTAATAGGTAGTGTCCTGGAACGCCATGACGCCGATGTCTAGACCCTTCAGGCCGGCCACATCGGTGGCACCGCTGTCGTTGCGGATGACCAGCTGGGTCAGGGCCTTGCCGCCGAGAACGGCAACCGCTTTGACGTCCAGACCGTTGGGACGGATGATGATCGGCGTGTCGCCAATGCCACCGCCAAGGTCCGAGTTGCCCACGGCGACCTGCTTGGCAACGTCCGCGCCGCCCTTGCCGATGGCCCAGCTTACGTCAAGCCCGGCGTCTTCGTAGTAACCCTTTACACGGGCAACCTGAAACGGGGTGAACGCCGGCAGGAAGTCCGGTGCCGGGAACAGGTAGCTGACCTTTTCCTGTGCATACGAGACGGCCGGAATGGTCGCCAGCACGGTAGCGGCCGCGATTGTCGCCGCCTTTACAAATCCAAAACGCATTTACTTCTCCTTGTTGGACGGCCTTCAGGCCGCTTCGTTTTCTAGGTGCAACGTGTCGAAAAGCCGTTTGACGTAGACGCCGGTCTGGGCTTCCATGGAACGGGCGAGCGGGTCGCGGCGGTTGCCAAGTTCGATGGCAAATTCGTCGACGACGGTGCCGGGGCGCCCTGACATGACCACGACCCGGTCGGCCATGATCACGGCCTCGTTAAGGTCATGGGTGATCAGCACGCAGGTTACGCCTGCCTCGGCAATTGTACGGGCGAAATGGCGCTGCAGGACCAGTTTGGTCTGCGCATCGAGCGCGGAAAACGGTTCGTCCAGAAGGATGATATCGGGTTCGATGACCAGCGTGCGAGCCAGCGCCGCGCGCTGGCGCATCCCGCCGGAAAGTTGGTGCGGATAGTGTTCGGCGAACTCGGCCAGCTTCATGCGTTCAAGTTCCTGCATGGCCCGTTCCCGGCGCTCGGCACGGCTGAACTTACGCTCTTCCAACCCGAACTCGACGTTCTTGACGATATTGCGCCAGGGCAGCAGCAGGTCTTTCTGCAGCATGAAACCGACTTCGGGCCGGGTGCCGGTCACTTCGTCCCCGTTGATCAGGACTTGCCCCGAGCTTGTGCCGTAAAGACCGGACACCATGTTCAGAATGGTGGACTTGCCACAGCCCGACGGGCCAACCACGGCAACCAGTTCACCGGCGCCGACGGAAAAGCTCATGTCCTCGACGGCGGTGACGGAATTGCCCGTGTTGCGGTCGGTAAAGACCTTTGTGATGTTCCGAAGTTCAAGGCTTGAGGTCATGGGGTTTCCCTGTCTTTGCGGAATTGTTTTCAGTTCCAGAGGTATCCGTAGAGGCGGATCTGGGGCAGAAGGCGCGCCATCGGATTGCCCGACCCGTCGCCAAAGCGCACATGTCGCAGCCAGGTGCGCCCGTGAATTTCCATACCGGCCGCGGTCACCCGCGACCCGAAGAGCGTCGCATCCGCCCAGAGCCCGCCAAGCGCGTCGGTCTGCTCAAGGCTAACCGGCCCGTCAAAGCAGGTATCGGCGCAGGAAAGCGACCCAAGCACCTGCATGTTGTCGAGGAATGCAGTGCTGGCGATCTGGGCCTTGTCGAGCACCAGCGCCCCCCAGAACTCGGCCTTGGAGAGCGTCAGGTTGCCGTTGATCCGGGCCTCGTCGAGCCTGAGATCGGTGCCGAACCGGCTGTCTTGAGCAGAGAGTTGCGATTGAAAGGTGCAGCCCCGGAACCAGCTCAGCCCCTGCGTCGTGCAGCGATCAAGAAGGACCGGGCCTTCGAACACGGAACCCGACAGGTCGAACCCGCAAAGCTCGCGCCCCCGAAGGTCAAGCTCACCGCTGACGCGATGCCCGCGAAGATCCGCTGCGACCTTCGGCTCGAACGGCGCGGTCAGGGCGGCAATCACCGCCTCCGGCTCGATCGGGGTGAGGGCCGCATCTTTCATCACGCCGTCTGCTTTCCTGCGGACTCTTCTGCGTCCAGCGCCTTGAAGTGTTCCTTGGCGCGGCGCACCATCATCTGGCGAAGCCGGGAAACACCGATGTCGTGCTGGTAAAGCATCTCGCGGCGCCGGGCGTCGTCCGGAATCGATTCCAGCATCACGCGGTCCTGTTCCAAGACGTGCCAGTGACGGTCTTCGAGGAAGGCGCGATAAAGGAAGCGCCAGCTCTCCGCCGCTGTGCCTTGCACCTGGCGGCAGCGCCAGAAGAACGAGTAATGCGTGTGTTCATCGACCGGCGTCGCAAAACCGACGATACGAAACGGGCCGCCCGGACCGGCACCATCCGGATAAGGAATGTCGAGCCGGAAGAACATTGTGCCTTCGTCCATGACCACTTCGGTGTAGTCAAAGTTGACGCCCTTCTGGTTAACCCGTTCGATCTGAAAGCCTTTTTCGCGACGTTCCAGCTTCATCGTGTCCTGCTTGGAGCCGTAGGCCAGCGTAAAGCTGTTGGCATGCAGGTAGCTTGCGTGCATCGGGTCGGCCGCGTTGTCGAGGCTGAAGCGATAGGAGCAATCCCAATAGGTCATGCAAGGGAAAACCTGCCATTCGTCGCTGGTGAATTCTTCTGGCGGCACGAATTCCGGGGCGTCGGGGCGATCCGCCGAGGGGAGGTAGATAAAGACAGCGCCACCAGCTTCGTTGCATTCGTAATAGGTCAGCGCCTTGCGGCCTTCGAGCGCGCAGTCGGGCATGGCAGGAACGCGCACGACAGTGCCTTCGCCGTTGACCGTCACACCGTGATAACCACAGGCGATATTGCCGTCCTGAACATGTCCAAGGCTAAGCTTTGCGCCCCGGTGCGGGCAGAAATCTTCGACGCAGCGCACCTTGCCCGCGCCATCGCGCCACAGCACGAGGTTTTCGCCGGCAATCTTGCGGGCCAGCGGTTTGCCGGCTTTCAGCTGGACCGACGTGGCGACTGGCATCCAGAAACCCCGGACACCGAGGTTGATATAGTCTTCGACCCGGTCACGGCCTTTTGCGGTGGCTTCCATGTCTCGTACTCCTCTCAGGCGCCGATACCATGTTCGGCATGGGCCGCGTCATGGGATGCATTGATGGCTTTCAGTTCCGCATCGAGAATTTCCAGCGTCCATGCGCCGGTCTCTCCGGACGGGCGAGGGTCGCCACGTTCGTTCAGCTTCTCAGCAACTTTTGCGAAATCATGCTCACCGGTTTCGTAAATGCGCTCGAGCGCCTCTGCGAAAGCGCGCTCGGCATCGCTGAGCGGGCGGCCTTTGGATTGGTTCTTCAGGGCTGGATCTTGCATCCCCAAAATTCTCCCTTTCTGCCGATTGTTCAAATTTGAACGTATGGTTCTTATTTGCAATCATGCCGATTCGCGGTACTATGTTCAAGAAGTTTCGATGACAGGCCGCTCTCACGATCATGAAAGAAGGGATGATAGATGACTGAAACCGTCATGCTCACCGTGTTTCTCAAGCACGACCAGTCTCAGAATCTGGAACAAATTCAGGCACATCTGGGTGAACAGGAGTGGTGGACAGGTTTCCCGCCCGAAGGTGTCGAAATATTGAGCTGGAACGTGGTGATGGGGATCGGCCAGATCGTCACCCTACGGATGCCGCCGGAATTACTGCCCAAAGTGAACGTCGAACTGGAACGCCGGGCCTGGGGCGTTTTCTCGACTGAGTTCTTCCCGACCTACGACTTTGTCCCGGTACGCGACCGTCTGACCCGCGAGTGGCAGGAAAGAAAAGAGGCCGCCGCAAATGAGTGATCCGGTTGCCGTAACTGCCAAAGGAATTCCCGGACCGGTTCCGGGCCTGTTTTCAAATGCCGTTGTCTGCGACGGTATCGTCTATGTCTCGGGTCAGCATGCCGGCGGCCCAGAAGGGGTGGTGGGCGAAACCATGTATGATCAGGCACAAGAGGCATTGCGCCGCGTTGTCGCTCTTGTCGAAGCGGCGGGCGGTACGAAAGAGCGCATTACCAAGATTTCGGTCTTCGTGACCGACATGGCGCGCAAGGATGAGGTCGGGCGCGCCCGGCGCGAAACCTTTCAGGGCGTGTTGCCTGCGGCCACGATGATGGAAGTTTCGGCATTCGTGGATCCCGCACTGCTGGTGGAAATCGAAGCCGTCGCGCACCTGTAAGTTAGACATTCCAAATTCAGCCGTGCTTGCCCAGAATAGAGGCAAGCCGCCAGTCAAAGGATCTTTATGAATAGATGAACACGACATCTCCCATGCCCCAAGAGAGCGACGAAAAAGCGCCGCGCTCGGTTTCCTATGACGTGCCCCCCGTTACCCGCGCGATGGCGCTGCTGCGCTATATCGCGGCGGGCAACCGTTGCAGGAACATTGCCAAGGCATCGGCCGCCGTGGGCATCAACCGCACGACCCTGATCCGTTTGCTGCACACGCTCGAACGTGAGGAGATGATCGAAAAGACGCCCGAAGGCGACGGCTATGTTCTCGGCTATGGCGTGCTGGAACTGGCGTCGGGCATGCTCAGCAGCCGCGATGTCGTGCGCACCGGACGGCCAGTGCTTCATCATCTTGCGGCAGAAACCGGACTTTCGGCGCATCTGGGCGTTTTGGCTGGAACAGATGTCATCGTGCTCGTCCGCGAAACGCCCGAGGTGCAGCTGGTGTCGAATATCCGCGTCGGTAGCCGTCTGCCTGCCTATGCGACCGTCATGGGGCGGGTGATCCTGTCGCACATGCGCGAGGATGAAGTCCGCAATATCTTCTACGATTACAATTTTTCTGCTTTCACCGATCAGACCCCAACGACCGTGGACAGCCTGCTTGGCCAGTTAAAGGAGGATCGCGCCGCTGGCATCGCCTGGTCCGTCGCCTTTTTCGAAGAAGGTATCGGCTCCTGCGCCTGCGTCGTTCTTGATCAGAACAACGCGCCGGTCTGCGCAATTAGCCTTTCTGGGCCTCAGGCCAATTTCGAGGAAGGTTCGGAAAAACGTCAGCAGATCATGACCGGTGTGGTCGATGCCGCGCGCCGTCTGTCGGCCATGATGGGGCATATCCCCACGAACTGACTCCTCTCAATTGCTTCCGTCATGCCCCAGCAGGCGTGAAATGCGAATGGCAGTGGCTTTGAGGTCCGATATGATCTCGGGCGGCAGCTCGGCACTTGATTGCGGGCCATTTGCGGATGTCAGGTTGATCGCCGCCGCCACACGCCCCGTTAGATCCCTTACAGGGGCCGCGACTGATGCGATGCCGGCTTCAAAATCTCCCATGTGCCAGATGACCTCGGCTTTCCGGTCACCTTTTACCTGTCCGAGTATCCCGGGCAGGGACGGACCCTTACCCTTGGTCGCACCCGGTCTGTCGGCGCGGAAACGTTCGATGATCTCAGCGTCGGGCAGATCGGCAAGCAGAACCCGCCCCATTGTCGTGCTGCGCGAGGGCAGCCGACTTCCGACCTGAACGATTGAGGCATTCGCCTCCCGTGCCGGGGCGCGCAGAACATATAGAACGGACGATCCATCGAGGATGCCCATATGCGCGGACCATCCCGTCCGGTCGCGCAGCCGTTCCAGTTCAGGCTGGGCAATTTCGACGATTTCGCGCGTTGCAACATACCCGTAGGTCAGGCGCAGAACGCCCGGCCCTAGTGAATATGTCTGGGCGCGCTGGTCGTGCAGCAGGCAGCCGGTTTCCACCAACGTATAGACGGAACGAAAGGCCGCCGACCGGGTCACGCCTAGCGCATCGGCAATATCCCGCAGCGACAGGTTTGGCTGTACCGGTGTAAATAGTTTCAGCACGTTCAGCCCACGCACGAGTCCCGGTACAAGGTATCGGTCCATGTTGCCGCTTTCCGGTTTCGGCGGTTCTTCCTGCTTCATATATAAAACGCCTCGTATTCAGTAAAACGCTGTCGGCGTATCCTTCCCTTAACCGAAATCGAGAATCAACCGTGAAAGGAACCAGAGATGACCGTGCAGGAAACGGGTTTCGCTACCCTCGCAGATGAGCTGAAATCGCAGACCGGACGCT
The DNA here is from genome assembly GCF_002210165.1 of Phaeobacter sp. 22II1-1F12B. Taxonomy (GTDB): domain Bacteria; phylum Pseudomonadota; class Alphaproteobacteria; order Rhodobacterales; family Rhodobacteraceae; genus Heliomarina. The sequence continues at coordinate 134,256 of NZ_AQQP01000014.1, forward strand.
TTACCGACAAGCAGTTCGACTGGAATGCCTTTCCCTCCAATGCCGGTTTCGACGAACTGGCTCGGGCACAGATGCGCTATATCGGCGCCGGTGGCTCGCCCAAGGTGAATGACGCATCGACGCTCAAGCCCGATCATTTCACGCTCTCCCTGATCTACAAGGAGACCGGAAAGTATGCGGCTTGCCACAGCCACGAAATCGAGGAAAGCTTTCTGATCATCGACGGCGCTCTGATCGTTGGCTGGGAAAAGAATGGCGAAGTTGTCGAGGTCAATCTCGGCCCCAAGGACATGATCCTAAACGCCCGCGAAATCGGTCACGGTTTCCGCGTTGACGGCCCCGAGCCGGTCGTCATGTCGATTTCGGTCGACGTCGGCAAGCCGCTGCCGCCGGTTTATCACTATCACCCCAAGGAACACGCACCGGAACTCGCCCGTGCCTTTGGCGCCGAACCGGGCAAGACGATGAAATTCGACCCCAAGGGCGACCACGCGCTGCAACAGCTCATGGCGAAATACGTCGTGCGCCACAGCGAGCTGGAGACCCACTGGGAAGACGCCGGTTTCACGCGCAAGATCTACTGCGGACCCGGCGGTGTCGAAACCGATACCTGCCGCAAGGAAATGCTTGGCATCCCCTCGCGCGTTGGTGTGAAACCCTTCACTCGTGATGTCGAAGACGCCTTCCTCGTGCTCGAAGGCTCGCTAATCGTGGGCTGGGAAGAAAACGGTGAAACGGTTGAAACCGAACTTGGCCCGCGCGATCTGGTCAAGACACCCGCTGGCCGCAAGCACTGGTTCCGCAACAACGGCGCGCAGGCCGCGACTGTCTGGTACCTCGTCGGCTCCGCCGAACCCGAAGCCGTCAAGTTCGAAGCTGCCTGATCAGGCGCAAAAACTGAACCCGCCCAAATCAATAGGGGCGGGTTCAAGACGACCGGCAGCGGAAAGGTCCAAAAATGTCTGAATTGAAAATCGCCGTCTGCGGGGGCGGTATCGGTGGCCTGTGCGCCGCCATCGCGCTGGGAAAATCCGGCCATGATGTCGAAGTCTTTGAAAAGGCGAAAAACTTTGGCCGGATCGGCGCCGATATCAATCTCACGCCAAATGCCGTCTTTGCGCTCGACGGTCTTGGTGTCGGCGAGGTGTTGCGCGAAACCGCTGCAAGGCCCACCTTTCGGATCAGCCGGGATGGCGTGACCGGCGAGGAAACCTCGCGGCTTCCTCTCTCGGACGCCGCAGAACAGAAATACGGCGCACCGCAGCTTGCCATTCACCGCGCCGATCTGCTGAATGCGCTGCTTGCCCGCATCCCTGCCGAGAAGATCCATTTCGGCAAGGCGGCCCAATCCATCGAACTGCTGGACGCCGGCGCAAAGCAGATGGGGTGGATGGCTCCTGCTCCCGGCGTCGCAATGCGCCATACT
>NZ_AQQP01000015.1 GCF_002210165.1 Phaeobacter sp. 22II1-1F12B
CACTTCATCAACAAGCTGATGGACGTGATGGAACCCCTGCCCCAGCCAGCCAGGAAGTCGATCACCTTCGACCGCGGCTTTGAGTTCCGCGCATGGCGCAAACTGAAGTCAGGCATTGGCACCGATAGCTGGTTCTGCGATCCGCAAGCGCCCTGGCAGAAAGGATCAGTCGAGAACCTGAACAAGCGGGCGCGCCGATATCTCCCCCGAGACACCCAGCTCGCGGCGCTCTCAAACCGATATCTGACGTCGATTTGCCACCGCCTCAACAACACACCCAGAAAGTGCCTCGGATGGCGCACCCCAACCGAAGCATTCAGAGAAGAGATGATGAAACTGAGATAGCGGAAACTGTCGCAACGACCCTTGAGCCATCACGCGCGACGGTCTGTTTCCCGTCGAAATGCCCAAAAAACAAAGGCCGGTGCATCACACCGGCCTTTGCAAGCAACGTTACCTGTTGCGGCAGGATCAGAAGAACGCCTGCAACCCGGTCTGAGCACGCCCGAGGATCAAGGCGTGTACATCATGCGTCCCCTCATAGGTGTTCACTGTCTCGAGGTTCATCATGTGACGGATCACCTGGAATTCGAGGCTGATGCCGTTGCCGCCGTGCATATCACGCGCCATGCGCGCAATATCCAGCGCCTTGCCGCAGTTGTTGCGCTTGACGATCGAAATCATTTCCGGCGCGGCGTTCGCCTCGTCCATCAGACGTCCCACGCGCAGTGATGATTGCAGGCCCAGCGAGATCTCGGTCATCATGTCGGCCAGCTTGCGCTGGAAAAGCTGCGTCTGCGCCAGCGGACGGTTGAACTGGTGACGGTCCAGCCCGTACTGCCGTGCCGCATGCCAGCACGCTTCGGCCGCGCCCATCGCGCCCCAGCTGATGCCATAGCGCGCACGGTTCAGACAGCCGAACGGCCCTTTCAGACCTTCCACATGCGGCAGCAGCGCATCTTCGCCGACTTCAACATTGTCGAGCACGATCTCGCCTGTCACCGACGCCCGCAGCGACATCTTGTTCTCGATCTTCGGTGCCGACAGACCCTTCATGCCTTTCTCAAGGACAAAGCCACGGATCTTACCGCCGTGCGCTTCGGACTTGGCCCAGACGACAAAGACATCCGCGATCGGCGCGTTCGAGATCCACATCTTGGAACCGTTGAGCCGATAGCCACCATCCGTTTTGACAGCCCGGGTTTTCATGCCCGCCGGGTCGCTGCCCGCGTCAGGTTCGGTCAAGCCAAAGCAACCGATATATTCACCGCTGGACAGTTTCGGCAGATATTTCTCGCGCTGTTCTTCCGAGCCATAAGCATAGATCGGATACATGACGAGCGAGGACTGAACCGACATCATGGAACGATAACCGGAGTCGACCCGCTCGACTTCGCGTGCCACAAGCCCATAGCTCACATAACCCGCACCGATACCGCCATATTGCTCGGGCACTGTAACGCCCAGCAGGCCCATTTCGCCCATTTCGCGAAAGATTTCCGGCTCAACGGTCTCGTTCTCATAGGCGGCGGTTACCCGCGGTTGCAGCTTTTCCTGCGCATAGGCGCGCGCGCTGGCCGCGATCATCCGCTCGTCCTCGGTCAGCTGGTCTTCCAGCCGCAGAGGATCGGTCCAGTCGAACCGGCCAAGATCGGGTGCGTCTTTTGGTTTCAGCGATGGCGTCGGCGCGTTCATGTGCTTTCCTTCCGAAATCTGGTTTTGCGCATCATAAGTGTTTCGCCGCCGGAAAAACAGCAAGACTTCTGCATGTAAGTATGAATAAAAGGAATACATGCTGACACCCCGACGTTTCCTGCCCTCTATCTCTTCCCTGCGCGCGCTCGAAGCGCTTGATCGCCTTGGCAGCGCCTCTGCCGTCGCGCAGGAGCTTTCCCTTACGCAAAGCGCGGTAAGCCGACAGTTGCAGGCGCTGGAAAAGCAGATGGGCACCGAAATGGTCCAGAGGGATCAGAAGCGTCTGACACTGACAACCGCTGCCAAGGACTATGCGGCCGAGATCCGACAGGCCCTCACTCAAATCACCAATGCCTCTATGCGGCTTCAGGTCCAGCCAACCGGCGGCACGCTCAATCTCGCGATTTTGCCCACGTTCGGCATGCGCTGGCTGATGCCCCGCCTGCCCGAGTTCGCGCGACTACATCCGGATGTCACCCTGAACATGGCGACGCGGCTCGAACCGTTCAACTTTGCGACAGAACCTCTTGATGCGGCGATATATTTTGGAACAGATGAATGGCCCGGAACAGACCGGCTTCTGTTAAAGCATGAATCCGTCATCGCCGTTGCCGCACCTTCACTCGCACCCCAAGGCGCATTGGCAAATCCGCAGGATATTCTTGCCCTGCCCCTACTGCACATCAAGACGCGCCCCAAGGCTTGGGCCGAATGGTTCAACGCCCAAGACGCGCCCCTTGGCAAGGCGGTGCAGGGGATGATCTATGACCAATTTTCAACCATCACCCAGGCCGCGCTTCACGGTATCGGCGTAGCCCTGATGCCCGATTACCTCGTCGAACAGGAAATCGCGACAGGCAAGCTTGTCCCGGTTTACGGCGGTCCGGTGGAAATGCAGGGCGCCTACTATCTCGTCTGGCCGCGTGCGCGCGCCAACAATCCGGCGGTCGTTGCGTTTCGGGAATGGTTAACCGGCAAGGCGGAACCAGAAGACCCCCTGCCCCGGTGACCCCCGGAGAACACGGTTAACATACGGTTAGGACCTATACGTTTACCAAAAGCTCTCGAGCCCCCGATCCGGCCCTTCGCGCGAGCACTGGAATGACCGACGATCAGAACGATCCCGAATCCAGCCCAAGAAACGCATACGGCATACTCCGTGTCGGGGGCACGCTAATCGCTTTGTCCTCCGATTTCCTGCGCGAGGTCGTGCCGCGACCGACCCGACTTAGCCAATTGCCCTATGGCGGATCCGGTCTTCAGGGGGCTATGATACTGCGCGACGAAACCATTCCACTGGTCGATCTGCGCCTCGTGCTCGGGTTACACCAGAACGACACTCCGCAAGATGATGTCGCGGTGATTATCGCTCATGAGAACCGGCTTGTGGCGCTACTTGTCGATGCCATTCAAGGCATCGCCACAGTCGATCCATCGGATCTGCGAGCATGCAAGAACGCGCCGCATGTCGACGAGAAGATGGTATTTACCCACGAGAATTCAGTCGTTTCGGTGCTGTCGCCCGGCGACCTCCTCGGCGCACTGGGTCTGCCCACCATCAGCGCCACTCCAAGAGAGCACATGGCAGAGAGCCAACAAAGCCACGAGACATACCTGCTGTGCAGTTGCGCAGGCCATGACCTTGCTTTTCGCGCTGACGAGGTCGAGGCGACGCATCCGCTATCGGTCTTGGCGCCCTCTCCGGTCGCTATCGGGTGTTGCGACGGGGTTGTCCGCTATCAGGGGCGCGATGTGCCCATGATCGACACGCTAAGCGCCCTTGGATTGGGGCGCCGCACGTCTCCCCAACAATCCGCCGGTGTCATCATCCGCTTTCCCGACGACGGGTTCATCGCTTTCGAAATCGACACGTTTCACGACGTGGTCAAACTGAGAAGCGATCAAATCACTGATTGCCCGTCCGTCATCTCTGGCAAACCACAATTCTTTGACAAGGCCCATATCGATGAAAAAGGCCGCTCATTCCTGATCGTCGAGGTCGAAGCCTGTCGTAAGGACACCGCCCTTCTCAACCTATCCCGAACGGCGATCCCGGAAAATGCCGTCAGCCGGAAAGGCAGCGCGGCAACCGATGCGCAGCAACTTTACCTCGTATTCTTCGCCGGGATGCGAACCTGTTGCCCGATCCTGCAAGCTTCTGAAATCATTCGCTTACCCCAGCACATCCTTTCATCCTCTCCGGCGCATGGCGGATACATGGGAACAATCACAAAGCATGGCCAAATCGTACCGATCTATTGCGCAGCCCGGCTTTTCGGTCGCGAAGTGAAAATGTTGACCACGGACTCCGCCATACTCATAGTGCGTCGTGACACTGCCATGTTCGGCTTTACCATCGAAAGATGTGAAGAAGTCGCCAAGGCCCATGTGGTCGAAAGTGACGATCAGGGCCGGGATCTGGTCGCCCGACGCCCACGTGATGGCACCCTCCTCCCGATCGCTGACTTCGCCCGGCTGATCGACCGCATCGATCCCGTACCAAATCGCTCCACCGATCAGGATATTCGCACGCAAGATGCGCAGGAGCGTCAAGACATCCTGGCGACCTGAGGCGCGCCAAGCGATCACAAGCGCTTGATCCGGCCATCCTGCTTCACCCCAATCAGTCCCACTGACTGCCTTTTCAAAAGGCAATCCTCCCTGATTATACGACCGAAATTCTCTCACCCCACTAAACTTGACTATTTTAATCAATATTACTAGGCAGGGCGAAAATCGCACCGTAGCATGAGCATGACCGTGGGCAGACGCGCCGTAACGGCAGGATGTCCCGCTCACCGCAACCGGCCACCGCAGTCAAGAAGGGATGCTGGCACCGTGAAAACCCGATTTATGAGAGCGCCCGCCCTGCTTGCCCTCCTGCTTACCCTGTCGCCCGTGTCGGCGATGGCGCAATCGGCGACGACACCCGAGGTCACGACCGAAACGCCCGGCCTGCAAAACCCGGAACCGGCGCAGGACAGCCTTCAACGTCCGCAAGCCGAGGAAACCGTGACCGCTCCGTCCTCGCTTGATACCCCCGCAACCGCTGATGCGGATGCAGCGGAGTCGGTAACGGTCGTCGAACCGTCCACGTTCGCTCCCGCAACGGAAACGTCCGCCACAGAAGAGGTTGAGGCCACGCCCCCGGTCGACACCCTTGCCGGGGCAGCCGAACGCGCACGCACCTTTCTGATAGATGGCGGCCCGTCGATCTGGGCTATTGCCGCCCTGTCGGTGGTTACTGTTGCGCTCATCCTCTGGAAAATTTGGCGGTTTATCCTCGCCGGAGCGTGGTCGACGCGCATGTCGAACCGCGCTGTCACCGCGTGGGAATCCGGAGATACGCGCATCGCGCTCGACATCATCCGTACCCGACGTGGCATCCGCAGCCGCCTTGCCCGCGCCGCAATGCAGGCGCGGATCGATCACGAAGAATCCGCCGCCCGCGAGGATGTAGCGCGTGTTGCCAAGAACCTGATCGCGAAACAGGAAAACGGCCTGCGCGCCCTTGAACTCATTGCGACCATCGCCCCGTTGCTGGGCCTCCTCGGCACGGTCATGGGCATGATTTCGGCTTTTCAGGCGCTTCAGGAAGCAGGCAGTTCCGCGGATCCGTCGCTGTTGGCGGGCGGTATCTGGGAGGCCCTCCTGACCACGGCAGCCGGCATGGCCGTCGCGATCCCTGCCTCTGCCGCGCTTACGTGGTGCGAGGCGACCATCGACAGCATTCGTCGTGACATCGAGGATCTCGCCGCGCGTATCTTCATCGCCCCCCTGCCCGTTACTGTGGCTGAATCGAGCCGGAAGCTCGCCGCTGAATGACCCTTTCGCTTGCCAAGAGCCGTCCCAGGCGCAAACCCAGCCTGACGCCGATGATCGACGTCGTGTTCCTGCTGCTGGTGTTTTTCATGCTGGCCTCGCGGTTTGGCGTGGACCAGGTGCTGCCCCTGCCGCTGGCATCCGGCGGATCGGGCTATTCCGGCCCGCCTCGCCTTGTCGATATCCGGCCCGAAACACTGCAACTGAACGGACGCGAGGTATCCGTCGACGCGCTGATTGTGGCGCTGCAGGGCATGACTGAACGCCCCGATGATCTCATTATCCTGCGCAGCGGCGACGAAACCGATCTGCAGCGGCTCGTCACCGTCGCGGCACAGCTGAGGAGCGCCGGGTTTTCGCGGCTGACGCTGGTCGAATGAGCTTTGACCTCGCCCCCGCCCCCAGACGTCCGCGCGCGGAATCCATCGTGCCAATGATCAACGTGGTGTTTCTTTTGCTGGTGTTCTTCCTGATGACCTCGCGGCTCAGCCAGCCCGAGCCGTTCCCGGTGACACCGCCGACGGCAGAACAGGGCAGCGATACGGAAACAAGCCCGATCATGTACTTGTCGGCTGAAGGTGAGGTCGCGTTTCAAGATTTGCGCGGTGAAGCCGCCGTGGAAGCGCTTTCGCAATCCTCGCAGGAGGGCATGCCCGCCCCGCAACTCCGTGCCGATGCCGGGGCCAAGGCCAGCGATGTCGCGCGTCTCCTTCGCGATCTCTCCGCCGCCGGTTTGCGGGATGTGTCGCTGGTGATTGCTCAGCCATGACGCGGTATTTTGAAATTACCGGCTTCATCGCCCTGTCGGTGGCCCTTCACCTCGTGCTCGCGATGGAAATCGACGAGGAGGATGGCGCCAATGCCGGGGGCGAAGGCGGGGTCGAGATGGTCAGCCTTGTCGCAGCAACCGCCAGCGTGGAAACCATGGTCGAGCAGTGGGAGGCCCCGCCCCCCGTGGTCACGCAGGTGGCACAGCCCAGCCCCGACATCGTCGAACCGGATGCGAGTCCTGACCGGCCACAGGCGCAATTCGATCTTGCGCCCGATCGCAGCGCGGCGATCAGCCTGCCTTCGGCAGAGCAGGACTTTCCCGACATGCCGCAGGTCGACATGAGCTCGCCGGAACCGCCCAAGCCGCCAGAGCCCGAGCCGGAACCAGAAGTTGCAGAGCCCGAACCGGTACCGGAACCGATGGAAGAGATTGCCGAACCGGAACCGCAGGAGGTTCCGGAGGTCGCCGAAGAGCCAGAAGTTGAAGACCAACCTCTCGAAACCGCGACGGCCACGAGTCGCCGTCCCAAGCAACGGCCAGAACATATCGAGCACGCACAGCGCGAGCCTGAACCACGCAAGACAGCCGAACCTGCGCCCGTCGCAAAGCAGGAATCAGTGGGGCAAAACGCCCAGAAATCCGCCGGAACCGGTGGGACGACTCAGGCAGGCAATTCCGGCAATGCCCAGGTTGCAACGCTCAGCAACGCACAGAAAGCCAGCCTTGAGGCGACCTGGGGCGGGCAGATCCGTACCCGCATCGAGCGGCGGAAAAGATCACCACGTGGCGCGAGGGGCGAAGGCCGCGTGGTGCTCAGCATCACCGTCGCCCGGTCCGGGCAGGTTCTGAAAGTGGCCGTCGCCCGGTCCTCGGGCAACCCGCTTTTCGATCAGGCCGCGCTTCAAGCCGTGTCACGATCCGGCAAGATGCCTTCGGCGCCGGCGGGGCTGACCAATGCCAGCTACGGGTTCATGCTGCCAATGGATTTCCGTTAAGTCTCGGCTGCCCACCAGCAGACATCAAAGTTTAACTTAAACTGCCCCGGCCAGCCGCACGAGCTGACCGGCGCAATTATCAGAACGTCTTGGACACGGTGAACTTCAGGTTCCGCCCCATGGCCGTCCGGGTGGCGAGCGCCGGGGTATATTCCCGGTCAAACAGGTTTTCGATGCCGACCCGGAACTCCGTGCCCTTAAGGAACCCCGTGTCGGGCCGATAAGTGGCCCGCAGGTTATGCACGCCATAACCCGTCGAAGGCGTCACACTCCGGTCCATTCCGCGGTCCGCCACGACCTCCCAGCTCACATCCAGCCAGCGGTCCCATTTTCTGCCAAGTGTCAGCCGGATTTCATCGGCTGGCGTTCCCTCCCAATACGACGTCGACCCCGGCGTGGTGTTGTCCGAGCGCGCGATATTGGCGTTCATATCGACATAATAGCCCCCCATCGTGGAATAGGCCGCCTCAAGTTCGAGCCCCTCATGTTCGACATCGGTCAGGTTGATGTACGAGGTGATATCCCAGACCCGCGTCTGGTAGACCACAGCCTTGACGGCCAGCGCATCGCCATCGGCAAATATATCGTAACTGTCATAGCTTACGCCAAGTTCATAAGTGACGGCCTTTTCCGGCTGCGTCATGTACAGTGGCGTGCCAAGATCATCGATGATCGGCATGCTTTTACCGTAAAACGCGCCCCCGAACACGGCGATGCCCGATGCAAATTCGTACCGTGCGGAAAGCCCGCCCATCAGCGCCGTATTGTCGTAGAACCCGTAAGTATCCCCGCCGATTTCCTGCGACTCAAACCTGACCTGAGGCGTCACGGTAAGGGCGTCATTCAGATCGATATCGTCTACTGCGAACAGCGCAATCCGGCGATCCGTCCCGCCCGGTGCCGACGATGCGTCCAGCCGCTCCCGCTCTGACAGGTCGAGCCCAAAGCGCAGGTCATGTTGCACATTGCCCGTGGCGAAGAAGGCATTGTTCTTGATCAGCAGTTTCGTTGTTTCATAGCGATGATCCGCGTTAAAGGTCGAAACCAGCAGCGGAAAGCTCGACGTGCCCTCCAATGGGGACGACCCGGGCACGTACTCCTGATCGATTTGCTGATCCGAATAGGACAGATCCACCTCAAGATTGATCCATTCGGTGTTTGGCGAATCAAACCGGTAACGCAGCACGGCCGTCTTGTCGTCGGTTTGCCGGTCCACGTTCCCGAAGCTGTCAGCCGTCACGCCGAAACTGTCATAGGGTACATCCTTTTCATCGGTCTGCGTGCGCGACAGCAGCAGACCGATGGAATGCTGACGCACGTCACCAAAGGTATAGCGGGTGTTGACCAGCCACGACGGCAATTCATAACCCTCGTCCGAACGCGGATTGCCTGCCCCGTCCTCGGTCACGCCTTCTTCGCGCCAGACATAGTTGAACAGAACCTCGAGATCTTCGTTCACCTGCCACGCGCCGATGGTTGAACTCGTCAGTCCATCCCCATTCGAGGAGAACTGCAGCGTTTGCCGCAGGCGCAGCCCCGGTTCGCCAAGCGTGAAATCACTGGCCTGCAACGGCTCAAGCCGGATCAAGCCACCGAAATAGCCCGATCCATATTCAAACGTACCGCCCATGCCGCGCAGCACGACCGCTTCGCGGAACAGCGCAGGGTCGGTGAAAAGCTGGGTGCCGACACGATAGATCTCTTCGCTGCCCTTGCTGGCACCACCGATCTGGATGCCGACCTTCTGGTCCGTCCCAAAAGTCCCATTGGCCCCGAAACCGCGAATATTAATCCCGGACCCCACGGGCGAGCCACCGTTCACAAGATTCACCCCCGGCACACTGTCGACCAGTTCAGCGATGGTACCCGCCTGCCGATCCTCGATCTCTTCGTAATCAACGGTGGTTTCCGACGTCGCCGTATCCGTGGCCACGTCGCGTTTGCTTTCCACTTCGATCGCCGCCAGTTCGATAAGATCCTGTGCAAGTACGGAACTGCCGTGAACGACGGCGGCTGTGCCCAGCAATAACACCCGGACGGTTGGTTTCATCACCATTTGCTTCTTTGTCCATTCTCTTTTCTCAGGCTGGCAAGAAGCTGGCTGGATTACCTTGGCATCGAAAATTGAGTTTTCTTTCAATGCCTCGCAGGAACCGGTTAAATTACCCTAGTAATTCTGTCAAGAATGGGTTAACCGCCGGGTGTCACGATCCAGCAGAGCCTGCCTCCCTCGGTTTCAAGGTCAGCAAGACATGTGGCTTTTCTTTATATCGAGAGGATCAAGAATGGCCCACAGCCCGTCCACCGACATCGCCGAAAGAACCAGCCCCGAAGCCATTCGCGACGCCCTCAAGGGCGCAACCCTGCGCGCACGCGATCTGGCCGCCAGCCTCAACGTGAGCGAAGCGCAGCTCCTTGCGGCGCAGTCAGGTCACGGCGTGACCCGGATCGACCCGAACCCCGACCGTCTGATCGCCGCCGTACCCGAACTTGGCCGGGTCATGGCGCTTACCCGTAATGAAAGCGTCGTAAGCGAACGCCATGGCACCTATCGGGATTATCGTGGTGGCGAGCATGCCTCGATGGTGCTGGGGCCTGAAATCGACCTGCGCATCTTTCCTCAGTACTGGCAGCACGGCTTCGCCGTCGAGGCCGAGACCAAGACCGGAATCCGCCGGTCCTTTCAGATCTTCGACGCCGCCGGGGATGCTGTTCACAAGATATACCTGCCGCAGGATGCCGATCCCTCGGGCTGGAACGCGCTGCGCGATACACTGACTGTACAGGACCAGTCCGACTCGATGCAGGTAAGCGCACGGGAACCGGTTGAGGACGCAATCGTCAAACCGGAACGCGCCGACCGCCTGCGCGAAGAATGGGACAAGATGACCGACACCCATCAGTTCCTGATGATGGTCCGTCGGCTCAAGATCAACCGGCTGGGGGCAAACCGCATGGCCGGTGCGCCCTATGCCCGTCCGCTGGCACCGGGTGCCGTGGCAACCATGCTCGACGCGCTCGCCGAGCGTCAGATTTCGCACATGATGTTCGTCGGCAATCGCGGCTGCATCCAGATCCAGTCCGGAACGATTTCACCGATCAAACCGGTTGGGCCGTGGCTCAACGTGCTGGACCCGGATTTCAATCTGCACCTGCGGAACGACCATATTTCCGAAGTCTGGGCGGTCACCAAGCCGACCCGCCGGGGTCCGGCGATTTCCGTCGAAGCCTTTGACAGTCAAGGGGGGCTGATCATGCAGTTCTTTGGTCATCGCAGCGAAACCGAAGATCATTACCCGGAATGGACCGAAGTCGTCGACGGCCTGCCAGAGCTGGAGCCTGCCGTATGATCCGTCTGTCGCTTGGCTCAATTTTCAGCCTGTTCGTCATCTTTCTCGCCGCGCCCCACGCGGATGAGCAACCGTCGCGCATCGTGTCGCTTGGCGGCAGCGTAACCGAGATCGTCTATGCGCTAGGCGAAGGCGACCGGCTCGTCGCGCGGGATACCACCTCGAATTACCCGCCCGAGGCGAATGACCTGCCGGATGTCGGCTATATCCGCCGTCTCTCGGCCGAAGGTGTGCTCTCGGTCGATCCCGATCTTATCCTTGCCGAAGAAGGCGCGGGCCCGCCCGAAGTCGTCGCGCAGCTGCATCAGGCCGGTGTGCCGATGGTCGATGTGGTTGAGACGCCAACCGTTGAAGCGATCCGCGAAAAGATCCTGACGGTCGGCAAGGCGCTGGGCATGGAAGCCGACGCCAAAACGCTTGCCGACAAGGTCATGCAAGACCTTGAGACAGCGCTCGAAACCCCTGTTTCGGCAGAGAAGCGCGTGCTTTTTGTCCTGTCGATGCAGGGCGGGCGGATCATGGCCTCGGGTCAGGATACCGCGGCAGATGGCATGATTGAACTGGTCGGCGCGACCAACGCGATGGAGGGGTTCTCAGGCTACAAGACAGTGACCGGAGAAGCCGTGATCGCCGCCGCCCCCGACGTGATCCTGATGATGGACCGCAGCGGCGATCACGCGATGGCTAATGACGATCTTTTTGCCCATCCGGCCATTGCCACGACACCGGCTGGGGAAAACCGTGCGGTGATCCGGATGGACGGCATGCGCCTGCTTGGCTTTTCGGTGCGCACCCCCGAGGCCGCGCAGGAACTCATCGCGGCTCTGAACGGACTCGGCTCCTGATCCATGGTAGCGATGTCAGAGATCGGTGTTAACTCCCCAATGGACCGCCCGGGCGACCGCAGTACCCGCGCCCGTCTCCTTGGGGTTTGTCTGGCCGTATTGCTGGCACTGGTGGTGGTGTTCAGCCTGACAACGGGCGCCTCCGGCATCAATGCGGTCGAGGTCATCGCGGGCTGGCTGCGCGGCGAACAGATGGCAAGCCGCGACGTGATCATCCTCTGGCAGATCCGACTGCCGCGCACCCTGACAGGTATCGCAGTTGGCGCATCGCTGGCGGTGTCCGGGGCGCTGATGCAGGGATTGTTCCGCAACCCTCTGGCCGATCCGGGTATCATCGGTGTCAGTGCGGGCGCGGGTCTGGGCGCGATCGGGGCTATCGTGCTTGGCGGCATGCTCCCGGTTGCGCTGCGCGATGCGGCCAGCATCTATCTTGTTCCGATCGCAGCCTTTTTCGGCGCGTGGCTCAGCATGCTTTTGCTCTATCGCATCGCGACCCGGCAGGGCCGGACCTCGGTCGCGATGATGCTTTTGGCCGGTATCGCGCTGGCCGCGCTGGCCGGCGCCTTTTCAGGCATGATGATCTTTATCGCGGACGATGCACAACTGCGCGACCTGACCTTTTGGGGGCTTGGTTCGCTGGGTGGAGCCACATGGCCCAAGGTCGCCACGGCCTATGTCATCATGACCCCTGCCCTGATCTGCGCCCTGTTCCTCACGCGCGGGCTTAACGGCCTTGCATTGGGCGAAGCCGGTGCATTTCACATCGGTATCCCTGTGCAACGCGTTAAAATCCTTGCCATTCTCTGCGTCGGTGCGGCCACGGGTGCCGCCGTTGCCGTATCCGGCGGGATCGGATTTGTTGGGATCGTGGTGCCGCACCTGTTGCGGCTGATGAGCGGTCCGGATCATCGGTTCCTGATCCCGAATGCCGCGCTGCTGGGGGCCTCGTTGCTGCTGATCGCGGATGTGATTGCACGGGTGATCATGGCCCCGGCAGAGCTGCCGATCGGGATTATCACGGCGGTGCTTGGCGGGCCGTTCTTCCTCTGGATCCTGCTGCGTCAGCGCGGCGTGTTGGACATGTAAGACATGATCAAAGCGCGCGATATCACCGTCCACTTTGGCAAGCGACAGATCCTGAAAGAGATCGACTTCATTGCCAAACCCGGTCAGGTCTCCTCGGTCGTCGGACCGAACGGATCGGGAAAAACAACGCTTCTTCGGGCGCTTACGGGTGAAATCGCATGTGATGGCGAAATAATCCTTAACGGGCGCGACTTGCGGCAGATTCCGCATTGGCAACTGGCGGGCATGCGTGCCGTGCTGCCGCAATCTACCGCGCTTGCCTTTCCATTCAACGTGATCGAGGTGATCCATCTGGGACTGCCCGACAGGCGATCCTACCCGCTCGCGCTTGAGGCGCTGTCGCGTGTCGGTTTGGCAGGCTATGAACAACGCCCCTATCAGGAGCTGTCGGGCGGTGAAAAGCAGCGGGTACAGCTTGCCCGCGTGTTGGCGCAGATTACCGGTCCGACGGATCAAGCCGGGCCACGCTGGCTGTTCCTTGATGAGCCGGTCTCGGCGCTTGATATCGGGCACCAGTTGCAGATCATGCGGCTGGCGCGTGAGTTCGCGGACGCGGGCGGCGGTGTCGTTGCCATCATGCATGACCTGAACCTGACGGCGATGTTCTCGGACCAGATTACCCTGCTCAAGGACGGGGCCGTTCTGGGCACGGGACGCCCCGAAGATACCCTGACCGACAGCCTGCTGAGCCGTGCCTATGACTGCCCGTTAAGGGTTGGTTTCACCCCGCCGCAAGTCCCTTTTGTTCTGCCGCAAAGCGCCGGGAAAGGCCTCTGAACGGCGTGCACAAGCCGTACACCCCCTGTACACCCCCCGTACATCAGGCGTGCACTTTTCCGGCAAATTGTCCCCGTAGGCGGGGCATGCTGCGCCGAACTTGCTGATTTTCGGTTAACCGGCCAGAGCCGGTCAGTCGGCTGCGGGCGGCAGCAGATCGCTGCCGTCATTCTGGCCCAGCAGCTCGGATCGCATGGTCTGGAGCCCCAGCGAGTCTGGGTTTCGGGCGATAGCCTCGTTCAGGATATCGAGCGCCTCGCTCTGACGGCCCTGAACCGCCGCGATACGGGCGCGCATGCTCCAGGCGTCAACCAGCTGCGGATCAAGTGAGGTCGCGGTCGCAAACGCGCCGGACGCTGCCGCAAGGTTTCGCCGGACAAGAGCAAGGCCAGCGATCTGTAAATGCGTCTCAGGATAGTCCAGCCGATTGCCCACCGAAGAGCGCCACTCACCGGCGACGGATTGCATCCGTTTTGCATATTTATCGGGAAGCCGCGCAATCGGCGCGCTCGAAAGCTCCATAAATGCCGCGATACGCACGGATCTGGACGGATCGTTCAGCAGTTCGATCAGCCGCATGCTCCTGTCCGTCATCGGCGCCATGCGCTGAGCGCGAACGGCCGCGGCGCGGACAAGCGGATCGGGGTCGTCCAGCGTTGCGGCGACAGCTTCGGCCGGTCCGCCTTCGCCGTTCTGGGCAAGCAGCCAAAGCGCGGTGGCGCGAACAAGGCCCGGCTCGTCCCGGTTCAGCGAGAGCGTAACAAGATCCCGCGCCGCGCCTGCGGGATCACGCCGGCCATGGGCAAGGACTTCTCCGTAATGAGGGCCGCGATGGGTGCTATCGGGGAACCATTCGGCAATCTGATCCGCCGCCCATTCCGGTTCACGCCCCTCGTGGCAAGTGGTGCAGGCATCGGGCGCACCGGTCGTTTCCGCCAGATCGGGCCGGGGAATGCGGAAGGAATGATCGGCGCGCCAGTCGTTGCCCATATAGACGCGTTCGACCATGTGGCAGTTCTTGCACTGTGCGCCGGGGGTTCCGGCTTCATGTCGGTGGTGCTCCGGGCTGTCGTAATCGGCTTTCACCAGCGTCGGAAATTCCGGATTTCCCGCCGGGCTATGGCACTGGGCGCAGACGGCGTTGCCCTCTGCGACGAGGTCGGCCTCGTGCGGCAGGTGACAGTTCGAACAGGAAACGCCCTTGGCATACATCTTGGACTGCAGGAATGAGCCATAGACATAGACCTCGTCCAATATCTGGCCATCGGCTTCGTATAGACCGGGGCGCAGGGTCGCGAGGTTATAGGCATCGTCGAAATCCGTGCCCGGCATCGGGTTGCCATCGAGGAAAGCCTCGCGGCGGGAATGGCATCCGGCACATTGCTGGATCGCCTCTTCGGCGTCGGAAAAATCGACCGTGAACCCGTAATTCTCGGGCGGGGTCTGGGTGGTCTCCATGGTCTCAGCCCAGCCAACGTGATCGGAACCCGGACCATGACAGGCCTCGCAGCCGACACCGATTTCGACCTGTGTCGAGGCAAAGCTCTGCGTGGCGGGATCGTAATTTGCGGCATAGCCGGTCGCGTGACAGGTGGCGCAACGGCTGTTCCACGTTTTGTAAGGACCACTCCAGTGCAACCCGTTATCGGATGCGTAATCGCTGTCGGGATAGAGGTGGAACCAGCCGCCCTTTTCCGTATCCCAGACCACATCGAAACTTTGCAGGCGTCCGGGTTCGGTTTCGAGCAGGTATTGCTGAAGCGGTTCGATGCCGACAACGGAATGCACCGGGTAATCGGTGGTCGCGCCGTCGTTTTCAGTGACCTCGATGCGGGCATTGCCAGCCGCGTCACGATGGAAAAGCACGCTGAAATCGCCCTGGTCAAAGCGGGTGTCGTTGAAATCGGCAAGGATATTGGCGTCTTCCGCCGGGGTCCACGCCAGCGCGTGATGCGAGCCCTCCCAGGCCTCGACCGCGTCCTGATGGCAGGCGGTGCAGCGGTCCGAGCCGATATAGTCCTGCGCCGAGACGGGCGCGGCGATCAGAAGAGCGACAGCGATCAGCCAGCGCATGGCGCGCCCTTGTCGATTGACCCTGTCGCATGGCGTGGTCCGGGGCGGTTCAAAGGCGTATGGCAGTAAAACGGCACAAAAATCACCCAAAGAAGATAATAAATATGGGTGCTTAGCCCCTTGCCGATCTTTGCGGATCAAAAAGGGTTAATCAATTGAAAGTTGAAAAATCTTCGTGAGGCTGTCGCAAAGGTGCGCACCGGCCCTAAAGGAACCGTCCCGCCAGATGCACTCGGCGGGACGGGAAAGCATCGCGATCAGATGTCGATTTCGCGCGCGGTGATCGTATAGGCAAAGCTTGCCGGGTCTAGCGCGTCGAGCGGTGCGCCGTCGATTTCCGCCTCGGGGTACATGAGGAAGCTGACCGGGCCGGAAGCCGCACCGGGCAAGGCGACATCATGGGCAAAGTTGTAAGCGACCCAGTTGCCTTCCCACGCGCCGAACAGACCGGCGCGGACATCGGCAACTTTGGGATCATCGAGCGAGAGGTTCTTTGGCGGTTCTTCCAGCATGACCTTGCGGACGTCGGCCGGATCGACCGCTGTCCAGCCGATACCATCAAGGAAGACCTCTGCGCGGCAGTGCTGGGCCTTGGTCACATCGCTCGATCCGGCGCCAAGGCTCTTGTAGCCAAAGCGGGACGGAGCGACCCGCAGCCCGTAAACATCACGCGCAGGCAGACCTGCGGCACGGGCGAGACCAACGAAGAGCGTGTTCAGGTCGGCGCATTTGCCAGTGAGGTTGTTCATTTCCAGCATGGAGGCCACGTCGCCCAGCCCGCAGCCACGGGTTTCGGGATTACGGGCGGTGTTCAGCACGATCCAATCATAGATCAGCCGCGCCTTTTCCAGATCGCCGGTGGCGTCGCCAATGATGGACTCGGCGGTCGCCTTGACGATCCCGTCGGTCGGTACAAGCGCGGTGGGCGCCGTATAATAGGCCCGATCCTCTGCCGACAGCGGGGCCGCGCCGGTGTCGGAAAGATCGGCATTGCGGTCCTGCGCATCGGCGGTCGAGACCAGATCAAGCCTGGCTGGCGCGCTGCCCGCGTCCCAGGCCGCATGCAGGAAACGCGCGCCGTTTTCGGGATCGGTCACAAGCTCGGCCCGGTCGGCGTTGGTGGTCCAGTCGGCCTGCCCTGCCCGCGCCCAGTTCTCTTGGGTGACGGCGGGGACCGGCAACCAGAGGTCGACCGGCGCGCCATCGCGGGCGATCTCGACGCTGGTCGTTAGTTCGAACCGCCGCCAGCCCGAGGGCATCGGCGCGAAACCCGCCGATGCGCCCCGCGGGAGAAGGGAAATGGCGGCGCTGGCACCGACGGCCTGCATGAATCTACGTCTGTCGAGGGTCATAAACGGGGCTCCTAATCGAGGTCGCCGGTGGGATATGCCGGGCTTCCCGCAAGGGCAAGCGGGTTGTCGTTTGCTCTGGCCTTGAAGGGGCCAAGACGGAGGCGCTGCTGCCCGTTAAAAATCTTTTAAAGTTGTCTCTACGTCACCCATTCAACTCAGAGATGTTTTGCGCTAACAGCGCGCTTACTCACAAACGCCAAATAACGGCGCGCCTCTCCACCACTCACGACGGAAATTCGGCGGAGGCCGCCACCGTCCCGACCGGACGCGAGAATTAGCTCGCCGGACCGGTCGGGCCAGTTTCACCCCGCAAATCGCTGAACTGCCGACATGTCGTTGGGCCATGTGGCTGTTTTGTCAGCCGTTTTCGTTATTGCATGTGATGTGGCGCCAGAGATGCGAACCTTCGCCGGGGGCATCCGGTCGAACCCTTACCCCCCGATAGCATTGCCCTCTTGGGTACGCGGCTCGGCATCGCCGCGCGACCTCAGGGTGATACGGGTCAGTTCAGACGGAACGCCAAGGCGCAGGGCGAATCCCGGCCAGAGCGCGGTGCCGTTGCTGACGTAAAGATGCATGTCGCCAACCGGGTAATGACCGGAAATGAAACCTTCGTTAAAGCGGGCGACCAGCGAGGCGAGACCAATAACCATACCGCCATGGGTATGCCCGGAAAGGTGCAGGTCGACCCCCTCTTCGGCCATCATCCGCGCCTGTCTGGGTTGGTGATTGAGGAGCACCACCGGCGCGTCCTGGGGCGCGCCGTCCAACGCCTCGCGGATGTTTGGCGCGGGAAAGCCAAATCGCGTGGCCGCAAGGTCGGTCAGCCCCGCGATGACCAGCGTTCCATCTGCCCGTTCAATCCGTGTATGGGCATTGGCAAGCGGACGCATGCCGAGGTCCTGATACACCGGCCACCATGTGTCGTAGTCGAAGTAATATTCGTGGTTACCGGGGCTGACAAAAACGCCATCCCGCGCCGAAAGCGCCGCCAGAGGGGCCACATCCTCGCGCCGCGCATCGAAATAGCCATCGATCAGGTCGCCACTGATCAGGATGATATCGGGGTCGAGCGCGTTGACCCGCGACACAAGCGTTTCCGCGAAGGGCCGCTGAAACAAACGGCTGAGGTGAATATCGGTCAGATGAATAACGGAATAGCCGTCGAACGACGCCGGCAGACCATCGATTTCAAAGGCGATGTCTTTCTGCGCGGGCTGGCGAATGGCGTTGACGACGCCAAAGCTCGCAAAAGCAATGCCGAGGGCCAGTGCCGACAGGCTCCAGACAGGGGCAAGCGGACGCCATTGCCAGCTGATCAGCGAGCGCAGCAGCATGAAGATATCAAGCAGCGCATAGAGAGCGGCGGTGATGACGATGGCGCCGAAACCGAGGTTCACCGCGATCACGACCGCACGCGGCAATTCCAGCGAGAACATGTTGCCATAGGCCAGTTTTGTCAGAAGATGGTTCTGCGCCAGAAGGACGATCAGGATGACGAGCAGGAGTTTGCTCCAGAGCGGCATGCCCAACGGAACGATGGTGCGCAGCGCGACATAGGCACCAACGATCCCGACAACGATGGCAAACATGCAATGACTCTCCTGCTTTGGGACCGGCCTCTGCGGTCAACGCACGCTAGTTGTATGCAACCGGAATGTCGCGCGCGTTTTGCTGAAAAAACTTATGAATGAGAGACATGAATAGCGGCTGGTCGCTTTAGTGGCAGGTTCAGGTGGAATTTCCGGTTTTTGTTCGGTTTCTAATGATCGGGTAGCGGATAGTTCGGGATGGCACGAAGGGAACTGAACCGATGGAGGTTGAACCTTTGTGCATCGGCGGCGGTTTGATCTGTCGTGCTGGAACGCAACGCGTTCAAAAGCTCAGCAAGCTAAAAGTCTGTCAGAGAAAGTTGCCTGAAGTTGCATGAGGGAGCCAGACCACATCTGGTCTCCCGCCTGCAACGATCAGGGTGATATGCCCCGAAAGATGTTGGTACCCAAGGCCGGACTCGAACCGGCACGCCCGCAAAGGCGGGGGATTTTGAATCCCCTGCGTCTACCATTCCGCCACTTGGGCCTACGCGGGCAGACATAACCGCGGCATTCGGCGACGTCCAGTATGAAAAGTGTCGTGATCGCGCCTAACGGCGGTTGACGGAATTTCCCCTGCATGGTTAGCCGGTTAACAAAGGTTCGCAGCGGCGGACACATGGGATTGTCGGATCATGCTGCAAGGCCTTTATGAACGTACCATGCAACTGGCGGACCATCGCCATGCCCTTTGGTGGCTGGCGGCGGTGTCATTTATCGAGAGCTCGTTCTTTCCGATCCCGCCCGATGTGCTGATGATCCCGATGATTCTGGCCCGGCCCTCGCGCGCCTGGCTGATCGCGCTTGTCGCGCTTGTGTCTTCGGTTCTGGGGGGCCTTCTGGGCTATGCCATCGGGGCCTTTGCCTTTGAAAGCATCGGTCAGCCGATCCTGATGTCGATGGGCAAGGCCGATGCGATGGCCGAGTTCAACACCCGTTTCAACGACTTCGGGTTCTGGGCCGTGCTGGTCGCCGGGGTGACACCCTTTCCCTACAAGGTCATCACGATCATGTCGGGCTGGACCTCGATGCCGCTGGGTACATTTGTCGCGACCTCGATCCTTGCCCGTGCGCTGCGCTTCTTTATCGTGGCGGCGCTGTTGTGGAAATTCGGACCGCCGGTGCGCGAGTTCATCGAAAAGCGGCTGGGCCTGATGTTCACCCTGTTCATGATCTTCCTGATCGGCGGTTTTGTGGTGGTTAAATATCTCTGATGCGTAGAATTCTTGTCCTGATTGCCGCCGGCGGGTCCGCCGCGCTGCTGCTTGCCGCCTTTGGGTCGCAATACCTGGGCGGGCTTGCCCCCTGCAAGCTGTGCCTCTGGCAGCGCTGGCCGCACGGGGCGGCGGTGGTTATCGGCGTGCTGGCGTTTTTCGTGCCGGCCCCTGCCCTGATCTGGCTTGGCGCGCTGGCGGCGGCAACCACTTCGGGGGTCGGGTTTTACCATGCCGGGGTTGAACAGGGCTGGTGGGAAGGTCCGACAACCTGCACCTCGGGGCCCATCGGGGGCTTGAGTTCCGAACAACTCATGGAGCAGATCATGAACGCGCCGCTGGTGCGCTGCGACGATATCCCATGGGAGCTTTTCAATATCTCGATGGCAGGGTGGAACGCGCTCATTTCGCTGGCACTGGCGTTGATCTGGGTGGCCGCCGCGCGGGCAAAATCGTAGGCCGCGCTTGACGCGGCATGGGGTTTGGCTAGCGTTCGACGGTCACCGCTAAAGGCCCGTCACGATGCGCAATCTCGATCCCGTCAACTATACATCTGCCGATATTCACGCCCGCGACGTAAAGTCGATCTTTTCCACCACGTGGCAGCTGATCGGACCGGCGTCGCGTCTGGAAAAGCGCGGTGATTACATCGCGGTAGAGATCGCCGGGCAAAAGGTTTTCGTGGTGCGCGCCAAGGATGGGCTGCGCGCGTTTCGCAATGTCTGTCGGCATCGCGGCGCGCGGCTGCTGGCGGAGGGGACCGGGCGGTGCAGCACGATCCGCTGCCCTTATCACCAATGGGTCTGGGGCGAGGACGGGTCGCTCTTGAACGTGCCTTGGTGGGGCGACGATCCGGATTTCGAAAAGAGCGACTGGGAGCTCGACAAGGTGTCATTCGACATCTGGCGCGGGCTGCTGTTTGTCGCCATCGCGCCATCGTCTTCGCTTGAGACGCAGCTTGGCGGGCTGATCAAAGAGATCGCCGATGAGCCGGTCGAAAGCTACACATGGATGCAGGAAGAGCGGCTGGTCTTTGACGCCAACTGGAAGATTTACACGGACAATTTTGTCGAGGGCTATCATATCCCCGGCATCCACCCGGCTTTTCATCAGGCGATTGAATTCGACCGGTTCGAAACGGTTGCGCTTGACCAGATGGTGCGGATGACAGCGCCGCCGCGTGAAGGGCTGTTTTATCGCGGGAAATGGATGTGGATGTGGCCGAACTGGACCCTGTCGCTGTTCAAAGGCGGTATGAATACGTCACGTATCAACCCGATCGATCATCGCCGGACCGAGCTGATTTACAACTTTTACTTCGAAGATACCTCGGCCGGCATGGAAGCGGCCCGGCAGAAGACGATTGCCGATAACCTGCAGGTGGTGCGCGAGGATTTCGAGGTCTGTCTGGAAACCCAGAAGAACTATGAAAGCGGCGGGTATCGGGCAGGGCCGCTGTCGCCCCGTCACGAACAGGGCGTCGCCTATTTCCAGCAGAAACTGATGGCGGCGCTGGAGGTTTAGCGCGCCGCCTTTTTCGTGTTGAGCAGCAGGTTGGTTTCGGAATGGGCGATTCCGTCGAACCGGCGGATCTGCGCCAGCACGGTATCGAATTCTTCGAGCGTATCGGCGCCAATGGCGACGATCATATCCCAGCGCCCGTTGGTGGAATGAACTGCGCGCACCTGCGGCAGAGCGATCAGCTGCCGGGTGATGCGGTCGGTGCCCCTGCCCTCGATCCCGATCATCATCAGGCCACGCACCGGCTGGCTGGCCACATCGCGTTTCAGCACGACGCTAAAGCCGAGAATGTCACCGCTGGCCTGTAACCGTTCCAATCGGGTGCGCACGGTTGTGCGCGAGAGATTGAGCGACGCGGCCAGATCCGAGATCGATGCACGGCCGTCCTCTTTCAGCGCGGCGATCAGGCGTTCGTCCGTTTTGTCCATTTAGATTGGCCTCATTGATCATTTTAAGCCCATTTTGCGCAAAGTATAAACTGGTTTGCAACGCGATTTGGCGGATATTGGGGGAAATTCCAAAAGGAGCGGATGAGATGACACAGTGTAGCTGCATATTGCTGGGCTGCCCGGTGGATAGTGGGAAACGGCGGACCGGATGCCTTATGGGACCAGACGCGTATCGCACCGCCGGTCTGGGCGAGGCATTGCAGGCGCTGGGTCACAAGGTCGAGGATCGCGGCAACCTTTTACCTGCCCCGTTTGAACCGGCACAGCCGGGCGGCAAGCTGCATGCTTTGAATGAAACCATCGGCTGGACACAATCGCTGGCACAGGCAGCGGAACAGGCGATGCAGGATGGGTTGCCGATCTTTCTGGGCGGCGATCACAGCCTTTCGCTCGGAACGGTTGCCGGGGTCGCGACCCATGCGGCATCGCAGGACCGGCCGCAATTCGTGCTCTGGCTCGACGCGCATAGCGATTACCACACGCCCGAGACCTCGGATTCCGGCAATCTGCACGGAACGCCGCTGGGATATGTCACGGGCCGCGACGGGTTTGAAGGCTTTCCCACGGTTGCGCACCCAGTGCCGCAGGAAAACATCTGCATCATCGGGTTGCGCTCGGTCGATGCGGCGGAACGGGCCGCGCTGGCGGAAACCGATATCCACCGCCATGACATGCGTGAAATCGACGAAACCGGGATCGCCCGGCCGCTCGCGGCCTTCCTTGAACGGGTTGAGGCAGCAAACGGCATGCTGCATGTCTCGCTCGACGTGGACTTCCTTGACCCGAGCATTGCCCCCGCGGTTGGGACCACCGTGCCGGGGGGCGCGACATTCCGTGAGGGGCATCTGGTCATGGAGATGATCAGTGACAGCGGGTTGATGACTTCGCTCGACCTTGTGGAACTGAACCCGTTTCTGGATGAGCGGGGCCGCACCGCACAGGTGATGGTCGATCTGGCCGCCTCGGCGCTGGGCCGTCGCGTATTCGACCGCCCGACCCGCGCGCATTCTTAAAGGAGCCGATGATGAGCAAACCTTCTGACAAGGCGCTGGTGCCTTTCGTTTCCGTCGACAACATGATGCGGCTGATCCACCATATCGGCGTCGAAGAGATGCTGCGCGGTCTTGCCGATTACGTCGAGGCGGATTTCAAACGCTGGGAATTGTTCGACAAAACACCGCGCGTAGCCTCTCATTCCGCCGAAGGGGTGATCGAACTCATGCCGACCTCGGATGGCGAGGTCTACGGGTTCAAATACGTGAACGGCCACCCCAAGAATACCCGCGACGGCTTGCAGACGGTGACCGCCTTTGGCCTGCTGGCGGATGTGGGTACGGGCTATCCGGTTCTCTTGTCGGAAATGACGGTGCTGACAGCGATGCGCACGGCGGCGACCTCGGCCATGGTGGCCCGGCACCTTGCCCCGAAAGGTGCCAAGGTCATGGCGATGATCGGCAATGGTGCGCAGTCGGAATTCCAGAGTCTTGCGATGAAGGCGATCTGCGGCATCGACACCGTTCGCCTTTACGACACCGACAGCGCGGCCACGGAAAAATGCGCCCGCAACCTTGCCGGGAGCGGCCTGAAGATCGTGAAATGCAAATCGCCCGAAGAAAGCATCGAAGGGGCGCAGCTCATCACCACCTGCACCGCCGACAAACAATATGCCACGATCCTGACCGACAACATGGTTGGCAGCGGTGTGCATATCAACGCGATCGGCGGTGACTGCCCCGGCAAGACAGAGCTTGCCCCTGCAATCCTGAAACGATCGGACATCTTCGTGGAGTTCCCCGAACAAACGCGTATTGAAGGGGAAATTCAACAGCTTGAGCCGGATCACCCGGTGACCGAGCTGTGGCAGGTCATCGCCGGAACGGTCCCCGGCCGAAAGTCTGATGACCAGATCACCCTGTTCGACAGCGTCGGGTTCGCGATCGAGGATTTCAGCGCCCTGCGCTATGTGCGCGACCGGCTTGCGGGGAGCGATCTGTACCTTGATCTGGACCTGCTGGCCGACCCGGACGATCCGCGCGATCTGTTCGGCATGTTGTTGCGCGCCGAGGGCGATACAGCCTAAGCGGGAACGAATTCGGTTTCCTCACGTTGATCTTTCTACTAGAGGGTGCGCGGATGAATATAAACAGCGTTGGAAAAGTGATGGATTTCGACCCGACAGAACGTGGTGACGTGACGGCTCTGTATAATCAGGCGCTGTATGACGCGTATATGGTCGAGATGCAGGGCGTTCAGTTCTTTGAAGATCTGGCTGCCCGCGCTTCTTCTCCGGCTCTTCAGGCGCTTTTGTACGATTCTGTCGACGCGCGTCGCCAGAATATCGACCGGCTTGTGGATGTGATCGCGCAGATCGACGTCGACCCTACCCGCGCGGACAGCCAGCTTTCGGCAGATACGACGCGTCCCCTTGTGCTGCCCCGTGCATTCAAGAGCAGTCGGGTCGGTGACATTGCCGTGGTAATGGCCGCGCGTGAATTCCTGATCGGACAGCATGTGCGTCTGCTGGCCATGAAGGATCTTGGCACGGGTCTTGGCAAGGAAGAGTGCCTTGCCACGGCGATCAAGGAGATCGAGGATCTTGACGCCAAGCTGATCAAGCTTCAGGCGAGTGTCTGACGACTGACTGGTAACCGTGTTGGTTATGCCTCGAGTTCGGCGTCCCAGTAGAGGAAATCCATCCAGCTTTCATGCAGGTGATTGGGCGGGAACTTGCGGCCCATGTTGCGCAGCTCTTCGGCGCCGGGCTGGCGCGGGGGTTTGCGCAAAGACATGCCCGCGCGATGCAGCGGCTTGGAGCCTTTCTTGAGATTGCAGGGCGAACAGGCCGCCACCACATTCTGCCAGCTGGTCACACCGCCGCTGGCCCGGGGGACAACGTGGTCGAACGTCAGCTCTCCCTTGGCGCCACAGTACTGACAGCGGAATTCGTCCCTCAGAAATAAATTAAAGCGCGTGAAGGCCACGCGCTTTTGAGGTTTTACATAGTCTTTCAGGACAACCACCGACGGGATCCTGATCTCGGTACTCGGGCTTCGGACGACCTCGTCATATTCAGCCACGATGTCCACCCTGTCGAGCCAGGCCGCCTTGATCGCATCCTGCCAGGGCCACAGGGAAAGCGGGTAATAGGACAAAGGCCGATAATCCGCGTTCAACACCAAAGCGGGATGTTGTCGCAATGCGCCGGGGGAGCGCACGAACTCTGTTCTGAAATCACCGTCCATTCGTAAACTCACCCTTCCCGGTTCCAATCCCGGGGCCAGCGAGCAACTGATTCCGCCGCCGCTCTGGCCCGGTTTCAAAATGACTATATATCGTGTTTGACAACTGACAAGCCTGTATCAGCCACAACATGTCGCCGTTGAGGTAACCTGATTACGTGACAAGCAGATGACGTTATCCACAAGCGTGACACAATGTGACCGCTTGGCAACCCGGGCTTTCCATTTCCGCCTGCATTGGCTAGCACCGGCCCATGTCCACGCTGATCCGTTTCAACAAACCTTACGATGTGCTGCCGCAGTTCACCGATCCCTCGGCGCGGTCGGTTCTGGCCGATTACATCGACCTCAAGGGGGTTTATCCGGCCGGTCGCCTGGACAGGGACAGCGAGGGTCTGATGCTGCTGACCGATGACGGTCGGCAACAGGCGCGGATCGCCGATCCAAAGCACAAGATGGCAAAAATCTACTGGGTTCAGGTTGAGGGCATTCCCGATGCTGCGGCGCTTGACCGGTTGGCGAAGGGGGTCGAACTGAAAGATGGCATGACTCGCCCGGCCAAGGCCCGCCGGATCGAGGAACCTGCGGCGCTGTGGCCAAGGGTGCCACCGATCCGGGTGCGCAAAACGGTGCCCGACTGCTGGATCGAACTGACCATCCGCGAAGGGCGCAACCGGCAGGTGCGCCGCATGACGGCGGCGGTGGGCCATCCCACGCTCCGGCTGATCCGCTACGGTATCGGGGAATGGACACTGGACGGGCTCGCCAGCGGTGAATGGGACCGCATCACCTGACATTTCGCGCGGTTGGGCTAATATCAAATGCTATGAGCGACCTGCCCCAAGCCCCTGCCCCGCGTGCGCTGCTCGAAGCGGCTCTTTATATGCAAGACCTCGACGCGGCCGAGGCGTTTTATGGTGGTTTGCTGGGTCTTCGGGTGTTTCAGCGGGTCGAAGGACGGCATGTATTCTTCGATTTGGGAACGGCCGTGCTGCTGGTGTTCAATCCGAATACGACAGAAAACGCGAGCAAGACCGGACGGATTCCGGTGCCGCCGCATGGCGCGCGCGGAGCCGGTCATGTCTGTTTCTCGATGCCCCGCGAGGAGATCGACGCCATGCGACGCCGTCTGGTGGCCTCGGGCGTCGAGGTCGACAGCGAATTCGACTGGCCAAACGGGGCGCGCTCGCTTTACGTGCGCGACCCCGGTGGCAATTCGGTGGAATTCGCCGAACCCTGGCTTTGGGATGAGCTGAAGGCCGAAGCCAAGTAGTCAGAGCTTGGTGAACGGGCCCGGTTCGAAGAGATTGATATCGCGTGCAATGACACCGATCTCTTTCAGTTTTTCACGATAGGTCGCCATGTGGTCCGAGGCGGCATGGGATTTCAGGTAATCCATGTCCTGCCATTCTTCGTAGACGCGAAATTCACAAGGATCTTCGACGTTCTGCCAGAACGCATAGGTGATGCAGCCCCGTTCCTTGCGGGTTTCGCGCGACATGGTTTCAGCGGCGGTTTTCATCGCGGCGATGCCGGATTCCTCGATCTTCATGGTGCCAGATACGATCAGCATTTCTTGTTCTCCGATCCGGGTGACGATGACCCGGCAAGTGTTCCGGCTCTGCACCCCCGCACAAGCCACATACAGGCAAATAGTTGGCGGAACCTTTCCCGCAATATCTTGTCAGAGATTCAGCTTGTCGCGCATGAAGGCCAGCGCGACGCTCAGCCCGTCAGGGGCGATCCCGTGGGCGGTGCCCTTCATGATATGGGCAAAGACATCCTGGAAACCAGCCTCTTGCAGCGCCTCGGCGGCGGCGGGCAGCGATTGCGGCGGCACCACATCGTCCTGATCGCCATGCACCAAAAGCACCGGCGGGCGCACGACGACTTCGTCCGAAAGGGTTTCGGGGCTGAGCAAGCGGCCAGAAAAGGCCACGACGCCCGCCACCGCATCTTCGCGGCGCGGTGCCACGTGGAGCGCCATCATGGTGCCTTGGGAAAAGCCGAAGAGAACCACCTGTTCGGGCAGCACGTCCTCATCCACCATGAGCGCATCGAGAAAGGCGTTCAGATCGTCGATGGCCGCAGCCATGCCGCGTTCGGCGGCCTCTTCGCTCGACCCGTCGATCCAAGGGATCGGAAACCACTGATAGCCGTTCGGCATGCCGGGGATCGTCTCGGGCGCATCAGGCGCGACAAAGAGCGTATCGGGCAGGTGATCGCCCAGCGGATCGGCAAGGCCCAGCAGATCGGCGCCATTCGCGCCATAGCCGTGCAGAAACACCACAACGGACCGGGTCTCTCCCGATTTCGGTTCGACCCGACCTGCTTGCAAAACCCGTGTCATGAAATTCCTTCCCTGTTCTTTTCAACGCGGTAATAGGCCCAGAGCAGGCGCGCCGCAACCGATCGCCACGGGGCCCAGCTTTCGGCCATTTGCCGGAATGCCTTTTCCTTGGGGCGGTCCGGCAGATCAAACAGCACGCGGGCGGATTCTTGCAAGGCCAGATCGCCCGGCGCAAAGACATCCGCCCGTCCAAGCGAGAACATCGCGTAGATTTCCGCCGTCCAGACGCCGATGCCGGGCACCTTGGTGAGCGTCTTTATGACCTCATCCGTCGGGGCGGTTCGCAGGGCGTCGTAATCGATCCCGGCCTCGGCCAGCGCGTAAGAATACCGGATTTTTTGCCGTGAAAGACCAACGGCGCGAAGGTCGTCTTCGCCGGCTTTTACGATGCTGTCGGGTCGGTCGAGGCCCGCCTCGGTCATACGAGTCCAGATCGCCCGGGCAGAAGCAACGCTGACCTGCTGGCTGACGATGGCGCTGAGCAGTTCCGCGAAACCGTCGGCACGCAGGCGCAGCGGCAAGGGGCCGGTCTGATTCAGGGCGCTGGCAAAGCGCGGATCCTGTTCGGCCAGCCAGGCAGCGCCTTCGGTCACGCAGGCATCGCCCTTGATGATCCGTCCGGTGCTCATAACCCGTCGACCCAGTTCAGAGCGGCGGTGACATCCGGCAGAAGGTTCGCCTTAGGCTGGGCGGGACGGTCGATCAGGATGACCGGCAGGCCAAGCGCCCGCGCGGCATCAAGCTTGGTCCGGCTGACCGAACCGCCGCTGTTCTTGGCAACCAGTACGTCGATCGAGAGACGTGTGAAAGTCGCGATTTCCTGTTCGACCGAGAACGGCCCCTGCCCCCGGATGAATTCGACATTGCGGTATTGCCGGGATGGCGCTCTGTCTGTCAGCTTGCGCACCTTGAATTCCGCAAGATTGTCCTGGACAAGCGCTTTAAGGCTCGCCTGTCCGGTGGTGGCAAAGACCTTTTGACCGGGCAAAAGCATGGTCGATGCCGCGGCCTCATCCCTTGCGAAATGCCAGTTGTCGCCGGGCTCCGGCACCCATTCCGGACGTAGCAGCCGTGCATGCGGCAGCGAAAGCTCATGACAAATGCGCGCCGTCCGCGCGGCGATGCGAGTCGAAAACGGATGGGTCGCGTCCAGAACCGCGCCAATCCCTTGCTCGGCCAGAAAGGTTCGGAACCCGTCGTCACCGCCGAAACCGCCAAAGCGGGTGGGCACTGGCAGATCGGGATGCACGCGGGCGGGGTAAAGCAGCGAGGCCGTCACGCGCATCGCGTCTTTTTCGGCCAGAGCCGCCGCGATATGGCGCGCCTCGCCCGAACCGCCGAGTAGCAAAAGATGCGTCGCAGAGATGCCAAGATCATTCATCGCCGGAACCATATGCTGCAATTGCGGCGACGCAAGGTGCTTGTGCCGACGCTGGTTCAGAACTACCAAGCTGCACATGACAAGTATTTCCGAAATCGAGTCTCAGACCGACGATCATCAGCGTGCCAAGCGCAACGTTGTCGTTCTGGTTCTGGCGCAGGCGCTGCTCGGCGCCCAGATGCCGATGATCTTCACCATTGGCGGTCTGGCGGGACAATCGCTTGCAGCGAACCCCTGCCTTGCGACCCTGCCGATTTCCATGATCGTCCTTGGCTCGATGCTGACGGCGACACCACTGTCGGCGGTGATGCAGAAATACGGGCGCCGGGCCGGGTTCTTCGTGGGCGCTGGCGGTGGGACACTCGGCGGGATCATCGGGGCCTATGGCCTGTTCACCGGGTCATTCGCCCTGTTCCTTCTGGGGAGCCTGTTTACCGGTATCTATATGAGCGCACACGGGTTTTACCGGTTCGCCGCCACCGATACCGCGTCGGACGCGTTCCGCCCCAAGGCGATTTCCTATGTCATGGCAGGCGGACTTGCCTCGGCCATCATCGGGCCGCAGGTGGTCAAGCTGACCGCAGATGCCTATGTGATCCCCTTTATCGGCACCTATGCCGCAGTGATCGCCGTGAACGTTATCGGCGCCGTGCTGTTCCTGTTTCTCGATATTCCCAAACCGCCTCCGCCCGCCGAGGGGGCGAGCAAGGGCCGCAGCCGCTGGGAGCTGATCACAACCCCGAAAATCGCCGTGGCCGTTATTTGCGCAACCGTGTCTTACGGTCTGATGAACCTCGTGATGACCTCGACACCGCTGGCCGTGGTCGGCTGCGGATTCACCCGCAATTCGGCCGCAGATGTGGTGACGGCCCATGTGCTGGCCATGTTTATCCCGTCGTTTTTCACCGGTCACCTGATCGCCCGGTTCGGCGTGGAAAAGATCATGGGCACCGGGTTGGCCATTCTTGCCGGGGCCGGGCTTGTCGCGCTTCAGGGCGTGGAACTCGGCAATTTCTTTATTGCGCTGGTCCTACTTGGGATCGGCTGGAATTTTGGGTTCATCGGGGCGACCTCGATGCTTGCCGGGGCGCATGAACCGTCCGAACGTGGCCGGATGCAGGGTCTGAATGACCTGATCGTGTTCGGCGGCGTCACGATTGCCTCGCTTGCGTCCGGTGGGTTGATGAACTGTTCCGGCGGTTCGGCGACTGAAGGCTGGACAGCGGTGAACCTTGCAATGGCTCCGGCGCTGGTTCTGGCGGGCAGCGCACTGATCTGGCTGATCATGCAATCGCGCAGCGCGGCGCGGGGCTGATCACCAGCGCCCGCGCGAAACCCGCAGCATCAGCGCCAGCCGGTCGCGTGTATCGATCCCGCCAAGCCGCCCGTCCCCCACACGGGACGGGTCCGCAATGACCTGACGCAAAAGCCGTGATGCCTGCCAGCCACTGAACAGCGCCTGCCCCGCCTCGGGCGAAACTTTTGCCCGCTGTGCGCGTGCCTTTTGCAGCCGGTCGAGGGCCTTCTGTGCCAGCTTGCGTACACCTTCCCCGGTCCCGTCAAGCAGCGGCACACGGCGGCGCGCCTCAAGCTCGGGCACGGCGCAAAGCCAGTTCGCAATCCCGACCCCATAGGCGAAATCGCGCAGCACCGTTTCATCCGCCCGACCCAGCGACTGCGCCGCAGCCGAGATTACATGGCCCGAGGTGGCATCGATGTAGCGGTCGAAATGCGCCTCATCCTCGAACGGGTCGCGGTAGATGTCCCAGCGCCGCGCCGCCACCATTTCGTCCAGCCGTGTGGCCAGTGCCGGGGCCAGCACCTGCGACAGGGGCGTCACCACCTCATGCCGCCGCACGATCCCCCCGGCAGAAATCTCGGACAGCGCATCGCGCCACCATTGCAGGCGCATCTCCGCAATCATGCTTTCCTCGGTCACCCAAGGGGCGCGCGCAACCTCGATATTCAGCGCGAACAACGGGAACAACACCCGGCGCGCAGGTACCGGCAACGCCATGACAGCAAGAAACCGCGCCGGATCGGCCTTTTCCACAAGGGCCGCGCAGGCCGTCAGATCGGTATCGAAAGCCACGTCAGCCCGTCACGCCTTTGCGTCGCGCACAAGCTTCCACCGGATCGCATCCAGCAGCGCCTCGAAACTGGCATCCACGATGTTCGGGGACACACCCACCGTCGACCAGCGCCGTTTTTGCGCATCCTGAAAATCGATGATGACGCGCGTCACCGCCTCGGTCCCGCCATTGGTGATACGCACCTTGAAATCGGTCAGACGCATGTCGTCGATCCTGTCCTGATAGGGGCCAAGATCGGTCTTCAGCGCCTGCCAAAGCGCATTGACCGGCCCGTCGTCATGCAGATCCTGCGGGTGTTCGTTTTTGAAATACCCGGCGCGCTTGGATCCATCGCGGAATTGCACGGTCACCACGGCCTCGGATTCCACGACCACCTGCCCCTTGGCATTGCGGCGACGCTCGGAAATCACCCGGTAGCGTTCCACATCGAAAAAGCTCTCCATCCGGCCAAGCGCCTCGCGCGCCACCAGCTCGAAACTGGCCTGCGCCGTGTCATAGGAATACCCCGCGTCCTCGCGTTCCTTGATCGTGTTCAGGATAGTGCCAAGCGCCGGATCGCCCTTTTCAACCTCAAGCCCCGCTTCAGAAAGACGGCGACGCAGATTCGACTGCCCGGCCTGGTTCGACATCGGGATAATCCGTTCGTTCCCGACCAGTTCCGGATCGATATGTTCGTAGGTATCCGGGTTCTTGAGGATCGCGCTGGCATGCAGCCCCGCCTTGTGGGCAAAGGCCGAGGCCCCGACATAGGGCGCCTGACGCATCGGCACCCGGTTCAGGATATCGTCGAGCATCCGGCTGATCCGCGTCATGCCCACCAGCGCCTCGCGGCTGATCCCGGTATCGAACCGGCTGGCAAAGGGTTCCTTCAGCAATAGCGTCGGGATGATCGAAACCAGGTTGGCATTGCCACAGCGTTCGCCCAGCCCGTTCAGCGTGCCCTGTATCTGGCGCGCCCCGGCCAGAACCGCCGCCAGCGATCCAGCAACAGCCGCCTCGGTGTCGTTGTGAGTGTGAATGCCAAGGTGATCCCCGGGGATTCCCGCCGCGATCACCTCGCTCACGATCCGCGCGATCTCATCCGGCAATGTCCCGCCATTGGTATCGCAAAGCACGATCCAGCGTGCCCCGGCATCATAAGCCGCGCGACAGGCCTCAAGCGCATAGCCCGGGTTGGCCTTGTAGCCATCAAAGAAATGCTCGGCATCGAAAAGCGCCTCGCGCCCATGCGCCACGATATGCGCAACAGACGCGCGGATATTCTCGGTATTCTCCTCAAGCGTGATCCCAAGCGCGGCCTCAACATGATAGTCATGGCTCTTGCCAACCAGACAGACTGCCCCGGTGCCCGCATTCATCACCGCCGCCAGCACATCGTCATTCTCGGCCGAACGCCCGGCCCGCTTGGTCATGCCAAAGGCCACCATCTGCGCCCTTGTCTGCGGTGCCGCCTCGAAAAAAGCCGAATCCGTCGGGTTCGCACCGGGCCAGCCGCCCTCGATGTAATCGATGCCAAGCCCATCCAGCGCTGTCGCGATCTGCACCTTGTCGGCGGTGGAAAACTGAACGCCCTGGGTTTGTTGCCCGTCGCGCAGGGTCGTGTCGTAAAGATAAAGCCGTTCCGTCATCTGACCGCTCCCCCTTCAGAAACCACAAGATTCTTTGGGGCAAAAATATCCTCGGGGGGAGTCCCGGACCCCGTCCGGGACGGGGGGCAGACAGCCCCCCTTTCCGCTTCCGACGCGCATGTCGCACTCATTTCAGCCTCTCCAGTTTTTCCGCGTCAAAGCCCGGCCCCGGCAGCAATTCCACCCCCGCCTTGCTCATCCTTACCTCGACACCTGCCGCTGTCAGCGCAGATTTCAGCGCATCGACCGATGAGAAATCCTTGCTCTCCATGGCGGCCTGCCGCAGATCGGCAAGACGATCCGCGTAGGGAGAAAGGTCCACAGACGGTGCCCCGGCCCACGCAGGCACGGCCTCTCCGATCAGCCCAAGAAATCGCATGGAGGCGCGCAGACCGTTCGCATCATCCGCATGCGAAAGCTGGTGCAATACGGTCAATGCCCCGGCGGTGTTCAGATCGTCCGCCAGCACATCGATCAAAGCCTGGGGGACATCACCTTCCTCACTTGCCCCGTCGATCTGGTCGTACCATTTCCGAAGGGTTTTCTCCGCTTCCCTCGCCTTGGCCTCGGTCCAGTCCATTGGCTTGCGGTAATGCGTGCTCAGGAACACAAACCGGATCACCTCGCCCGGGATGCCCTGTCCCAGAAGGTCGCGCACGGTAAAGAAATTGCCCAGCGACTTGGACATTTTCTTGCCTTCGACCTGCAACATCTCGTTGTGCAGCCAGACATGGGCGAAATCGCCTTCGGGATGGGCGCAGCAGCTTTGGGCGATCTCGTTTTCATGATGCGGAAACATCAGGTCATTGCCGCCGCCGTGAATATCAAAACTCTCCCCCAGCAGCTCATAGGCCATGGCCGAGCATTCGATATGCCAGCCCGGGCGACCCCGGCCCCAGGGACTGTCCCAGCCCGGCAGGTCCGCGTCCGACGGCTTCCAGAGCACGAAATCCATCGGGTTCTTCTTGTAGGGTGCGACCTCGACTCTTGCACCGGCGATCATATCATCCACGCTGCGCCCGGACAGCTGACCGTATTTCTCTTTCCAGCTGTCGACGGCAAAAAGCACGTGACCTTCCGCCTCATAGGCGTGGCCCTTGGTGATCAGATCTTCGATCATCGCAACCATTTGGGGAATGTACTGCGTCGCGCGCGGCATGTGGTCCGGTTCCAACGCGCCAAGCGCGGCCATGTCATCAAGGAACCATTGCGTCGTCTCGGCAGTAATCTCGGAGATATCGCGCCCGCTTTCGGAAGCGCGCGCGTTGATCTTGTCGTCGACGTCGGTGAAATTGCGCACGTAGGTCACGTGGCCCGCGCCATAGACATGGCGCAGCAGCCGGTTCAGCATGTCGAACACAACGACGGGCCGCGCATTGCCAAGATGCGCGCGGTCATAAACCGTCGGGCCGCAGACATACATCCGCACATTGTCGGGATCGATCGGCGTGAAATCCTCTTTCGCACGCGTTTTCGTATTGTGCAGCCTGATCTTCGTCATCTCGTCGCGTCCTCACGTGGGGTGAGACAGCCTGCCCAACGGGCACAGTGCCTCCGGCGCGGGCATGGCAACTTGGTTCAGGGATGTAAACGAAGAAAACCGGCCCGCTGTGGTATCAGCAGGTAATAATGCAGCAAATAATGATGCAGTTACGGTTCATGGCGGCTTAATACCCGGCTCACGCGGCGGGATCAAGAGCCATGCAACGCCGATATGCCCGGGCAGCGATTGACAATCCCGCCCGGCTCTGTCCCAAACGGCGCAAAAGCCCAACCCGGAGTCTGCCCATGAAACTGTCGCATCGGATCACCCATATCAACGAAGGCGGTTCCGACGGGTGGGAGGTGTTCGACCGCGCCAAGCGGATGATCGCGGATGGGATCGCGGTGACGCAGCTGACCATCGGCGAGCATGACATCCGCACCGATCCGACGATCCTTGCCGCAATGAATGCCTCGGCAACCGGAGGGCATACGGGCTATGCCTCGGTCCCCGGCATCCCCGGTCTGCGCGACGCGGTCGCGGCACGGGTCAGCGCACGCACCGGCGTGCCGACCCGGCGCGAAAACGTGCTGATCACGCCGGGCGGACAGGCGGGGCTTTTCATGGCGCATAACGCGGTCTGCAACCCGGGCGATGTCGCGCTTTTCGTCGATCCCTATTACGCGACCTATCCCGGCACGATCCGCGCCGCCGGTGCGGTTGCGCGCCCGCTGCGCACCCATGCGCGGGACGCGTTTCTGCCGCAGGCGGAAGAGCTTGCACAGCTGGCGAAAGGCGCGGTCTCGCTCCTGATCAATTCACCAAACAATCCGACCGGTGTGGTCTATGACCGCGAAACGCTGGAGGGCATCGCCGGGGTCTGCCGCGAACAGGATCTCTGGCTGGTCTCGGACGAGGTTTACGACACGCAGGTCTGGAAGGGCGAACATATCTCGCCGCGCGCGCTGCCCGGCATGGCCGAGCGCACGCTGGTCATCGGTTCCATGTCGAAAAGCCACGCGATGACCGGGTCGCGCTGCGGCTGGATCGTCGGCCCCGAAGAGGCGATTGCCGCGCTTGCCGATCTGGCGGTTACCACCACCTATGGTGTTGCCGGTTTCGTCCAGGACGCCGCGCTTTTTGCGCTGAACGCCGGTGAGGATTTCGAGGAGCAGATCGCAGCCCCCTTCCGGCGACGCCACCTGCTGGCGCAGAAAGTGCTTGGCAACCAGCAGGTTGTTGGCCTTCTGCCCTCGGATGGCGCAATGTACCTTATGCTGGACATCCGCAGCACCGGGATGAGCGGCGAGGCTTTTGCCTATGCTCTACTGGAAGAAGAACGCATTGCCGTGATGCCCGGCGAAAGCTTTGGCAGCGCCGCCGCCGGTCATATCCGCGTCGCCATGACCATCGCCGATGCGGAGTTCGAGCAGGCGCTGAAACGGCTCTGCGATTTCGCCGCCACAATCCCCGGGCGCGAAAGCAAGCGCGCCTGATTCTGCATGATCAAAGCGGTGTGGAAAAGGTGCCCTTACTGCCGTGTTAGGCGGAGGTTTGGAATGACCTGTTAGAGGCTGAAACGTCTGCTTACGTTCGCACGAAATTCTGTTGTCGCGTTATTCATCGCGCCCAGGTTCATTTCGGTCGCTGGAGAACAGCGCGATCTTGTTTCCCTGTGGGTCGCGAAGGTAGCCGACATAGAAGTGCGGGCCATATGAAGCACGGAAGCCAGGCCGCCCCTCGTCAGCCCCCCCTGCGGCCAGCGCGGCAGCGTGAAGCTCCCTCACCTGTTCTTGCGACCGGGCCTGAAAAGCCACCATTACGCCGTTCCCAGCCGACGCGGATTGCCCATTGAAGGGGGATTTCACGTAGAAATCTGGCTGAACAGAGGGCTGTCCCGGTTCTACAGGCATTATGTAGCTCAAGTCTCCATGATACTCCTCGAGTCCATAGCCAAGAACTGGCAGGAACGCCGAATAGAAGCGTTCGGCCTTCGCGATATCGTCTGCACCAACGGTGACATAGGCGATCATAAAGTAGGGGCCTTTCAGGAGTTTCAACGATTCTTATGGTATAACTGAGCCGCTCGAAGTTAGCATATGCGTAAGCAGACATTGAAGTGACCGCAGCAAACAGCAGCTCTGCCAGTATAACCGACCTACGTCCCGCTCGAACACATAAGAAAAAACGGAGCGCCGAAGCGCTCCGTATAAGTTTCGCCGTTCAGGCTCATCTAGTTTACCGCCCGGTGTTTTTTGCCTGCGGCCTGAACGTCGTCAGGGGCGAGCGCACCCGCCCCGTGGAAAGGTGGGCAAGGACAATAGTCCGCCCCCACCCTATGTCGTCATGTCGTCGGGCCAGAAGTGAGGCCCGTCCGTGAGCTGAAGCTGCCCTCTGCAAAGGCCGCTTCGGTGGTTTCGTCGGGGTCCGGTCAGCGAGTGGCAGCCCGCGACCCCTGCGCGCCTGTTGGGGCGCGGTTTCGTGCCCTTTGCCGGTTACGAGCAGCCGCTCGTCCCGCCGCAGGTGTTGCATTTCATGCAGGTGCCGTTGCGCACCAGCGTGTAGTTGCCACATTCGCCACAGGGGTCGCCCTCATAGCCCTGCATCTTGGCCTTAGCCCGCGCGTCCATCGACACGGTGCCGCTGGCGACGGCGGTGGTGGTCGATGTTGCAATCGTGGTGGTATCCGAGGTCATTGCCGCCATCGGTGCTGACGGTTCTGCAAAGCCTGCCAGCGCGCCGGGCATCTGGCCGCCGTTCAGCACGACCAGTTCCTGCGGCAGACGCTTGCGCAGATAGCCTGTGGAGCTGATCTGTTTCAGCACTTCCAGCGATCGGCTGGCGGCGTTTTCGCTCATCTCCGAGATGTTCGACACGCCTTCTTCCTCGCCGCGGCCCACATCATCAAAAGCAGCACCTTGCGGTTTCACATGGGCGAGATCGGTCCGGTCAAGGTAAGACACGGCCAGTTCGCGGAACACGTAATCGAGGATCGAGGTCGCGTTCTTGATGCTGTCGTTGCCCTGCACCATCCCGGCGGGTTCGAACTTCGTAAAGGTAAAGGCGTCGACGAATTCCTCGAGCGGCACCCCGTATTGCAGGCCAACCGACACGGCGATGGCAAAGTTGTTCATCATCGCCCGGAAGCCAGCGCCTTCCTTGTGCATGTCGATGAAGATCTCGCCAAGGTTGCCGTCTTCGTATTCGCCGGTGCGCAGGTAGACCTTGTGCCCGCCGACAACCGCTTTTTGCGTGTAACCCTTGCGGCGCTGGGGCATCTTTTCGCGGTGCGAGCGGATGATTTCCTTGACCACGACCTTTTCGACGATCTTTTCGGCCAATACGGCGGCTTTTTCCTGCTGCGAACCGGATTCGAGCACTTCGGCGGCGTCTTCATCGTCTTCGACCAGCGCCGAGGCAAGCGGCTGGGACAGTTTCGAGCCATCGCGGTAAAGCGCGTTGGCCTTGACGCCCAGCGACCAGGACAATTCGTAGGCCTTCTGGCAATCCTCGATGGTAGCATCGTTGGGCATGTTGATCGTTTTCGAGATCGCGCCCGAGATGAAGGACTGCGCGGCGGCCATCATGTGGATGTGGCTGTCGACGCTGAGGTAGCGGGTGCCCTTCTTGCCGCAAGGATTGGCACAGTCGAAGATCGCGTAATGCTCCTCCTTGAGGTGCGGTGCGCCCTCCAAGGTCATGGTGCCGCAGACATGGTCATTGGCCGCTTCGATATCCTTGCGGGAATAGCCGAGGTGGCGCAGCAGATCAAAGGACGGATCGTTCAATTTCGCAGCAGGAATGCCCAGCACATTGGTGCAGAACTCTTCGCCCAGCGTCCACTGGTTGAAGACAAAGCGGATGTCAAAGGCGCTGGCAAGCGCGGCATCGACCTTGGCCAGTTCGTTTTCGCCGAAACCATGACCAGCCAGCGAGGTGTGATTGATCGCGGGCGCATTGCCGATGGAACCGTGGCCAACCGCGTAAGAGATGATCTCTTCGATCTCGGCCGATCCGTAGCCCAGCTTTTCAAGCGCAGCCGGAACCGAGCGGTTGATGATCTTGAAATAACCGCCACCGGCGAGCTTCTTGAACTTGACCAGCGCGAAATCGGGTTCGATGCCGGTGGTATCGCAGTCCATGACAAGGCCGATGGTGCCGGTGGGCGCGATCACAGTGGCCTGCGCGTTGCGATAGCCGTGCTTTTCACCCAGCGCCAGCGCCTCGTCCCAGACGGTGTGGGCCAGATCGAGCAGCTTGGCATCGGGGCAGTTCTTGTGATCCAGCGCGACAGGCTTGACCGCGAGGTCCTCGTAACCGGTGGTCTTGCCATAGGCAGCGTTGCGGTGGTTGCGGATCACGCGGAGCATGTGCTTGGCGTTACGCTCATACCCGGCAAAGGCACCGAGTTCCGAGGCGATTTCCGCCGAGGTCGCATAGGCCACGCCGGTCATAATCGCGGTCAGGGCGCCGCAAAGGGCACGGCCTTCGTCGCTGTCATAGCTGTGGCCCATGTTCATCAGCAGCCCGCCGATATTGGCATAGCCAAGACCCAGCGTGCGGAAGTCGTAGGAAAGCTGCGCGATCTCTTTCGAGGGGAACTGCGCCATCATCACCGAGACTTCGAGCGTCAGGGTCCAGAGCCGCGAGGCGTGCATGTAATCCGCCGCCTGGAATTCGCCGTCCTTGAGGAAGGTCAGCAGGTTCATCGAGGCCAGGTTGCAGGCCGTGTCGTCGAGGAACATGTATTCCGAACAGGGGTTTGAGCCGCGGATCTCACCGTCTGTCGGGCAAGTGTGCCATTCGTTGACCGTATCGTGGTACTGGATGCCCGGATCGGCACAGGCCCATGCGGCATGGCCGACCTGTTCCCACAGATCGCGCGCCTTGACGGTCTTGGAGACGGTGCCGTCGGTGCGGTTGATCAGCTCCCAGTCGGCGTCTTTCTTGACGGCGGTCAGAAAGGCATTGGTCACACGGATCGAGTTGTTGGAGTTCTGGCCGGAGACAGAGTTATAGGCTTCGGAATCCCAGTCGGTGTCATAGGTCGGGAATTCGATGCCGGTATGGCCCTGCTTGGCATAATCCAGCACGCGCTTGATATACGTTTCAGGGATCGCGACTTTCTTGGCCTCGCGGATCGCCTCTTTCAGCGTGTTGTTGACCTTGGGATCATAGGCTTCGTCTTCGAGACCGTCCCAGGTTCCGATGGCCGCGAAAATACCGTTCAGCTTGGCCTCGTGCATCTTGGAGCCGGCCACGATGCTCGCGACCTTTTGCTCTTCGAGCACCTTCCAGTTGATGAAATCCTCGATATCCGGGTGATCCGCGTCGACGATGACCATCTTGGCCGCGCGGCGGGTGGTGCCACCGGATTTGATCGCCCCGGCTGCGCGGTCGCCAATCTTGAGAAAGCCCATCAGACCAGAGGACTTGCCGCCGCCCGAGAGCTTTTCGCCCTCGCCACGCAGATGGCTGAAGTTTGTGCCGGTGCCCGAGCCGTATTTGAACAGGCGCGCTTCACGCACCCAGAGATCCATGATCCCGCCGTCGTTCACCAGATCGTCCTGCACGCCCTGGATAAAGCAGGCATGCGGCTGCGGATGTTCATAGGAGGACTGCGATTTGGTCAGCTTGCCGGTCTTGTGGTCGACATAGTGGTGCCCCTGTGCGGGGCCGTCGATGCCATAGGCCCAGTGCAGACCGGTGTTGAACCATTGCGGGCTGTTGGGCGCGGCCTTTTGCGTGGCCAGCATATAGCGCATCTCGTCGTAATAGGCGCGCGCGTCTTCCTCGGTCGTGAAGTAGCCGCCTTTCCAGCCCCAGTAGGTCCATGCCCCGGCGAGACGGTCGAACACCTGCTTGGAGGAGGATTCACCGCCCATATCGGCGCCCTCTTCGGGAACCGAGCGCCAGAGGAATTCGGGAACACCCTTTTCCTTCACCTTCTTCAGCGCCGAGGGCACGCCTGCCTTGCGGAAGTATTTCTGTGCGATGACGTCGCTGGCAACCTGGCTCCAGCTTGCGGGGATTTCGATGTCATCCTGACGAAAGACGGTCGTACCGTCCGGGTTGCGAATTTCAGACGTGGCGTGAATGAAATCGAGGCTCGCGTAGGCGTCCTGACCGGCTTTGGTAAATCGTCTTTCAATTTTCATATCGCTGCCTCTGTTCTCAGCTTTGCCCCAATTTCAAAGGCCGGTAATCGGCCCCGCAAGCGCCCTGTCGTTGCAGACCGCCCGCATGCCACGGAGGGGAACGGCAAAACCTTTCCGTGCTGCCAAAGCAGGTACTTTTCGGCGCTAAGCCAGATTAGAAAGAATTTCAGTTTGTCCCTTCCTGAGCAGCGACCCTCTGGTTATTCCCACCAGATTTAGTGGTCACCGCCCCGGCCAGCACAACTTGACGTAGGTTCCCGGCTAAAGCAAACGATTTTTGATTCTTTTTTGCCTTGACGCAGAGCGATGCAAGCGTCCTCTTGCACGGCCCATGATTCATACACAGGCTTGCCCGCATTCGCACGGTTAAAGACGGATGAACGCCTGTCGGTTTTTGCCAGTAATTCAGTGGGTTTCGGCAGCTTTCCAAAGCAGCACCTAAATTAATCCACAACTTATCCGGTAGATTATCCCACGACTCTTGCGCGCGATGGGCTTAGGCTGAATTTGAGGATTCGCCACAAATCCAGAGCAGGAAATTCCATATGCGCCCCTGGCACTTACTATCTGTAGTATTTTTAGGCGGATGCGTTACACAAGATGTAGCGCAAATCTCACATCGTGCGCGGTTCGCCGAGTATCCGGAGAATCTTTTGGAATCAGTCGAATCCGCCTGTTCGGAGCCATCCGACAGTTTTAGCCGCCCAGATGCCCAGACAATTGAATGCCGGACTTATCTTGATCCGCAGGAAACAGCCGTGGCCATCATGGCTTATGAGGGAATTCTAGACGACCTGCCCCGGCTGGTTCTGCAATTCCATGTCGAACCGGACGAACCGGGTTACCTCGTGCAGTTTGACAGCTATCTGAACGTTCCGCAGAAAACCGGTGCGCCGCTGCGCGTATTCTACCGCAATCCGACAGTGACGCAGACGGTCAACAAGATCATGCGCGTCGCCGGAGGCGTACCCGAACCCATACCGGTGCCCGGCGCCGAGACCGCAGCCCCAAGCGAGTGATCGAAGATATTGATTCTAGAGGAAATGGTCGGGGCGGCGAGATTCGAACTCACGACCCCCTGTACCCAAAACAGGTGCGCTACCAGACTGCGCCACGCCCCGGACCATGCGGCTGTCTAGACGGGACTGAAGGATTTGAAAACCCCTAACAGGGCCATACGGGGCTTGCCGAGGAAAAAACCGGATGTTGCATCTGGCTGCCCGGCTCGATTCCGTAGCGTTCGGCCAGCCCGCCGTTGATTTCGAGCACGGCGCGGACGTTTTCGCCCCCGTCAATCGCTGTCAGATCGCCGGGAATCGCTTTGTGATGAACATGGGTCACCAGCCCGTCAGAATCGACAAAGATCATGTCGAGCGGAATCAGTGTGTTCTTCATCCAGAAGGTCGCGCGGATCGGATCGGGGTAGATAAAGAGCATCCCCTTGTTCCGGCCCATCTGCTCAACGAACATCAGCCCCTTGGCGCGTTCGGCATTGTCATCGGCGATGTCGACGGTAAATGACAGCTCGCCCCAGTCGCCGCGCAGGCCAACGCGATCTTCACGACATTCCGCATGAAGCGAAGACGCCAGCGTGCAGGCCAGAAACAGCCCGCCCCATAGTCGAGGCATCCTAGTCTCCGGTCTTTGGATTTGCGACTTCCCAGGCGTGGACCTCGGCGGCCATGCGGCCCCGTTTGCCATCGATCACGCGGATGGCGAGGGCCTCGCCCGGCTGCAGATCGGACAGGCCCGACTGGCGCAGCACCTCTATGTGCAGAAAGATATCCTCGGGGTGGCCGAATATATTGGCAAAGCCAAATCCCTTGCCCTTATCGAACCATTTCACGCGGGCGGGTTCCAGCGGTCTTTGTTTCAGATCCTGCGGATCCATGTTCACAAAGTCGGTGAGAACCGGCGTATCATCCCGTTCGGGCGGCGTGATCGAAATGATCTCGACCGCCTGCACCCCGCGTTCGGTGCGGTGCGTAACGACCTCGATCCGTGCGCCGTCCGCGACCGAGCTTTGCCCGAAATTCCGCAAGACATTGACATGCAACAGGATATCGGGCCCGCCCTCATCCGAAACGACGAAGCCGAATCCTTTGGTGGGGTCAAACCACTTCACCTGCCCGCGCACGTGATACATGCTGTTCAAGTCTTCCGCCAAAGGGGTCCTGCCATCTACACTATCACATTGCATTAAACACCTAACTGTCGGTTTTTGACAGAATTATTCAAGATAAAAAAAGTCATTTATCTAAAAGTTCTAATATTTATATCATAAAGTCATCATGGGTTCAGCCGATTTATCACCCAATCTGCATCTGGATCGCTGCGACGCCAGCAAAATCGGTCATGAAGGCGGAATTGACCGTCAGCCCAGAATTCAATTTCTACGGGAACGAGCCTGAATCCGCCCCAAAATGGCGGTCTTGAAGGATTCGGGCCCTGCTGTGCGGTGACCTTTGCGACCTCGGCCATGAGGGTCGCGCGGCTTGCCAACGGGCGCGACTGGCGCGACGCCCAGGCACCAAGACGGCTCTTGAGCGAGCGCGATTTGTAATAGGCGTCGGCCTGCGGACCGTCTTCGCGCGTGATCGTTCCGCGCACCCGAACCTGCCGGCGCAGAGATTTCCAGTGCATCACGAAAGCGGCCTTGCCGGCACTGTCCAGTTCCTGCGCCTTCTGGCTTTCGTAATTGGTGTAAAAGACGAAAGCGCCGGGTTCGACATCCTTGAGCAGAACCATACGCGCATTGGGCAGGCCGTCACTGTCGACCGTCGAAAGCGCGA
Source organism: Phaeobacter sp. 22II1-1F12B (assembly GCF_002210165.1). Lineage (GTDB taxonomy): Bacteria > Pseudomonadota > Alphaproteobacteria > Rhodobacterales > Rhodobacteraceae > Heliomarina. Next base: position 42,668 of record NZ_AQQP01000015.1, read on the forward strand.
TGGCATTATGATCGTTGATCTCGCTTTCTTCGGCCTCGGCCATCCAGCGTTTCACGATCTCGAACGGGTCGTCCCCCGCAAAGATTCCGTCGCGATCACTCATCCTTATCCAACCTTTCCCCGGCACAGTGCTGAGGGTGCCGCAGGGGCACCCGACTGTTTCATGTACTCTTGAAGCCTGTTTCGCCTTCGCCTAAAGGTCAGTCAATTGCGAAAATCAGGATGGAGTTCCTCATGTCAAATCAATTGATGGTCGGCAAGCGCGGCCTGATCATGGGGCTCGCCAACGACAAGTCGATCGCCTGGGGAATTGCCAAGGCGCTGGCCGATGCCGGGGCCGAGCTTGCGTTTTCCTATCAGGGCGATGCGCTGAAAAAGCGTGTCGATCCGCTTGCTGAAAAAGTGGGCAGCAAAATCGTCCTGCCCTGCGATGTCAGCAGCGAAGAGTCCATCGACGCGCTGTTTGCCGGTCTGGCAGAGCATTGGGACAACATCGATTTCGTCGTTCACGCCATTGGTTTTTCCGACAAGAACGAGCTGCGCGGTCGCTATGTCGACACCTCGCGCGCCAATTTCCAGATGAGCATGGATATATCGGTCTTCAGCTTTACCGCCGTCGTGAACCGCGCGGAAAAGATGATGAACGAAGGTGGTTCCTGCCTGACGCTGACTTATTACGGTGCCGAAAAGGTCATGCCGCATTACAACGTGATGGGTGTCGCCAAGGCTGCGCTTGAAGCGTCGGTGCGTTACCTGGCCGAAGATCTTGGCAAGGACGGCATCCGCGTCAACGCGATCTCTGCCGGTCCGATCAAGACGCTGGCCGCCAGCGGTATCGGCGATTTCCGCTATATCATGAAGTGGAACGAATATAACTCGCCGCTGCGTCGCAACGTGACCATCGACGATGTCGGTGGCTCGGCGCTGTACCTGCTTTCGGATCTCGGTGCCGGTGTCAGCGGTGAGGTTCTGCATGTGGATGCGGGCTATCACGCCGTCGGGATGAAAGCGGTCGACGCACCGGATATTTCGACAGTCTGATCCTTCGGCGTCAGTTCAGTCGCGCGCGGACCTGATCAAGCTCCCCGGTGAGACCTGCCAATCCCTTTTCCATCGCCCAGCGATGCCCCTCAACGACGGTCGGCCAAAGAAGCGGCGCGATTCTGCCTAGGATGGGTCGGTTCAGCGATATGTCCGACTCAATCCGCACATCGGCAATGGCGCCGTTCTGGGTGAGGTTCCATTCGACGTCGCCGTTGATGTCACCGCTTGCCTTGATCTGGCAGTTGCAGGGAGAGTTGACCTTGATGATCTCGGCCTCCCACAGGAACGTCAGGGGCAACCGGCTGCGGGTCAGGAAACGGGCGCGACGTCCGACGCCATCTTTATCACCCTTTTCAATAACTTGAGCGTCCAGAAAAACCGTACCCCACCATTCGGGCAAGCGATCAAACGCGATGATCACCTCTGCCACGTGCTCGATCCGAGCGGACAGTTTCCAATTGGTTATGAGCAGGCGTGGCTTCATCGATATCCCGGGTTACTCGTCAGAACAGCTGGCTTTAATTGAACGTGATGCTGGGCTATCAAGTTCCCCACAAAGAAGGAGCGCGAGATGAACGACCAGTTGCCGCATGAAAAAGGGTTCCATGTCAGCTGGGACCAGATACACCGAGATTCCCGCGCCCTTGCATGGCGTCTTGACGGCAAGGGCCCCGAGAACGGCAGCTGGCGCGCTGTCGTCGCCATCACCCGTGGCGGCATGGCCCCGGCGATGATTGTCTCGCGTGAGCTGGATATCCGCACCGTGGACACGATCAGCGTCAAATCCTATGACCATCAGTCACGTTCCGAGGCCAAGGTGCTGAAACACCCGGACGCCGAGATGATGGGCGACGGCGAAGGCATCCTGATCGTCGACGACCTTGTCGACAGCGGCAAGACGCTGGAACTGGTGCGCAAGCTCTATCCCAAAGCGCATTTCGCGACGGTCTACGCCAAGCCCTCGGGTGAACCGATGGTCGATACCTTTGTAACCGGTGTCAGTCAGGACACATGGATTTTTTTTCCGTGGGATATGGCCCTGCAATATGTCGAGCCTTATCGCGGCAAGGACTGATACCGCCCGAATTCCTACAAGATGACCGCCCGGCCCCGTTCGCAAAGATGCGCGGGGACCGTTCAGGAGTACCCCCAGATGACAACCACCCGCACCCGCGCCACCTTTGCGCCCCCGATCACCGAAGCGCGCCGCTGGCTGGAGGGGGTGAGCTTTCCGCCTGAGCGCCCGCTGATCAACGTAAGCCAAGCCGCGCCGGTGGCCGCACCGCCGATGGAACTGCGCCAGCATATGGCGGATCTGGCGCTGAACGAGGACGAGGTGCATCTTTACGGTCCCGACCTTGGCTTGCCCGCCCTGCGCGAAGAACTGGCCCGCAAATGGTCGCTGGCCTATGGTGGCGAAATCGCGCCCGAGCAGGTTGCGATTACCTCGGGCTGTAACCAGGCGTTTGCCGCAGCCATCGCGGCCCTGACCGGCGAAGGGGACGAGGTCATCCTGCCGACGCCATGGTATTTCAATCACAAGATGTGGCTGGATCAGAGCGGCGTCAAAACCGTGCCGTTGGCCGTTGGAGACGACATGCTGCCCGATCCCGAGGCAGCGGGGCAGCTGATCACCGAAAAGACCCGCGCCATCGCGCTGGTGTCGCCGAACAACCCCGCCGGGGTGGAATACCCGGCCGAGCTGCTGCGTGCGTTCTTCGATCTGGCCCGCGACAAGGGTATCACGCTGATCCTTGACGAAACCTATCGCGACTTCGACAGCCGCAGCGGCGCGCCGCATGATCTCTTCGCCGATCCCGAATGGGACAAGACGCTGATTCACCTCTATTCCTTTTCCAAGGCCTTCCGGCTTACCGGGCATCGCGTCGGCGCGCTGATGAGTTCACGCGAGATGATGGGAGAGATCGAGAAATTCGTGGATACGGTCACCATCTGCCCCAACCAGATCGGCCAGCACGCCGCGCTTTACGGCCTGAAGAACCTCGATCAATGGCTGGCGGGTGAACGGGATGAAATCCTTGATCGCCGTGCCGCCATTGTCGAAGGGTTCGCCGCGCTCGCCGACAAAGGCTGGCAGTTGAAGGGAGTCGGGGCCTATTTCGCCTATGTCGCGCATCCGTTCGACATACCTGCCGATGAACTGGCCAAGGCGCTGGTCGGGGAGGCCGGAGTATTGCTGCTGCCCGCCACCATGTTCGTGCCCGAGGGCGACGCGAGCGGCACCAGCCACCTTCGCATCGCTTTTGCCAATCTGGATCGTGGCGGAATCGAGCAGATGTTCAAGCGGCTTGCCTCAGTTTCCTTCTGACCTTGCCCCTGTCTGGCACCCACAGTAGACAGAGCCGCAAAGAAAAGCAGACCCACGCCGTCAGGGAGGCATCATGGCCGTACGCGTCAAGAACTTGTCAAAGACTTTCGTCTGGATCATCGTCGGCCTATTGCTGATCGGTCTGATGGGCTTTGGCGCGACGAATTTCAGCGGCACCGTCCGCACCATCGGCAGCGTTGGGGACCAGAACATCAGCGTCGATGCCTTTGCCCGCGAGTTGCAGCGTGAAATGCGCGCGATTCAGGCGCAGACCGGCCAGCCGATGACCATCGCGGATGCGCGATCCTATGGTCTGGATCAATCCGTCGTGGCCCGGCTGACCCAACTTGCCGCTCTCGACCATGAAACCGAACAACTCGGCCTGTCGGTTGGCGATGAGAACCTGCAGCGCGAAATCATCCGCATCCCCGCGTTTCAGGGCCTCGACGGCAATTTCGACCGCGAAACCTATCGCTTTGCACTGGAACAGGCGAACCTGAACGAAAATGTGTTCGAAGACGATCTGCGCGCCGAAAGCGCCCGGACGCTGGTACAATCCGCCATCGTTTCCGGGGTCGAAATGCCCGATACCATGGCCGATACCCTAACCGATTACATCGCGGCGCGGCGCAGCTTTACATGGGCGCCGCTGGGTGAAGAAGCGCTGTCCGAACCGTTGCCCGAGCCGACCGAGGCCGAGTTGCAGGCATATTACGATGAGAATGGCGCGGCCTTCACCCTGCCCGAAACCAAGATGATCACCTATGTCCTGCTGACTCCGGCGGATGTGCTGGATGACATCGCCGTGGATGCGGATGCCATACGCCGTCTATACGACGAACGCATCAGCGAGTTTTCCCAGCCCGAGCGCCGTCTTGTCGAACGTCTGGTCTACCCGAACGAAGAAGCCGCGAGCAACGCTCTGGCGCAGGTAGAGGTCGGCGGTGCGACCTTTGAATCGCTGGTACAGGATCGCGGTCTTGAACTTGACGATATCGACATGGGTGACGTGATTGCCAGCGATCTTGGCGATGCGGCGGACGAGGTCTTTTCCGCCGATGTGGGCGATGTTGTCGGCCCCCTGCCCTCGGATCTTGGCCCCGCGCTGTTCCGTGTGAACGGCAAGCTCGATGCCCGCACGACCACATTCGAGGATGTCGAGGACCAGCTGCGTGACGAGCTCGCCGGCGATCAGGCCCGTCGCCAGATCGAAGCGCGCGCGGAACCGATCGAGGATATCCTTGCCGGTGGCGCGACGCTTGAAGAAGCGGCGGAAGAAACCGAATTGACCATCGGGACTCTGGAATGGACGCCCGACAGCGCCGAAGGCCCCGCAGCCTATGCGACGTTCAACGAGGCTGCCGCAGAAGTCACAAGCGAAGATTTCCCCCAGATCGACTTCCTTGATGATGGCGGTATTTTCGCGCTGCGACTGGATGAAACCCTCCCAGAACGCCCGGAACCATTCGACTCGGCACGCGAAAAAGTGGCCGAAGCTTGGCGTCAGGACGCACTGGTTACCGCGCTGGCCACCCGTGCCGAGGAAGTCGTCGCGACACTGAGCGAAAACGGCGATTTCACCGAAACCGGCCTGTCCTTCAAGGTTGAAAACGGCCTGACCCGCTCGGCCTATATCGATCAAACGCCCGCCGATTTCATGAATCAGGTGTTCGAGATGGAAACCGGTGAATACCGTGTCATCACTGGCGAAACCGGCGTGATCATCGTACGTCTGGAAGAGATTCTGCCGCCTGCCGATACGGCCGATGTACGCGATCTGCGCCAATCCCTGTCCACCCAGCTTGACCAGTCGCTGTCGCAGGCCCTGTTTTCGGCCTATGCCCGCGATACCCAGCTGCGTGCCCGGGCCCGGATCGACCAGCGCTCGGTCGAAGCCGTTCTTGGCAGCTTCAATTAAAAGGCAAAATCTATGGCCTTGACGCCCGACTACGAAACCTTCGCCCGTGCCTATGACGCGGGTGAAAATCAGGTCGTATACACACGGCTTGCCGCTGATCTGGACACGCCCGTTTCGCTGATGCTCAAGCTCACGGGGGCGCAGAAAGATGCGTTCATGCTCGAATCCGTGACCGGCGGCGAAGTACGCGGGCGCTATTCGATCATCGGCATGAAGCCTGACCTGATCTGGCGCTGTCGGGGTGAAGAATCCGAACTCAACCGCGAGGCGCGCTATGACGCCGAGGCTTTTGAAGCGCAGGACGGCAATCCGCTTGATAACCTCCGCAGCCTGATCGCGGAGAGCCGGATCGAACTGCCCAGTGATCTGCCGCAGGCGGCCTCGGGCCTGTTCGGATATCTTGGCTATGACATGGTGCGCCTTGTCGAACACCTGCCCGACATCAACCCCGACCCGATCGGGGCACCTGACGCCGTGATGCTGCGCCCCTCGGTTGTTGCGGTGCTGGACGGGGTCAAGGGAGAGGTTACCGTGGTCTCGCCCGCCTGGGTCAGTGCGGGGCAATCGGCGCGCGCGGCCTATGCGCAGGCGGCCGAACGGGTGATGGATGCAGTGCGTGATCTGGATCGCGCAATGCCCGCCGAAACGCGCCATCTGGGCGATGAAGAAGAGATCGGGCCGCCCCAATCCAACTTTACCGCCGAAGCCTATCGTTCAGCCGTTGAAAAGGCCAAGGAATACATCCGCGCCGGCGACATTTTTCAGGTGGTGCCTTCGCAGCGCTGGACTCAGGACTTCCGCGACCCGCCCTTCGCGCTTTATCGAAGCCTGCGGCGCACGAACCCGTCGCCTTTCATGTTCTACTTCAACTTTGGCGGTTTTCAGGTGATCGGCGCATCGCCCGAAATTCTGGTGCGCGTCTTTGGCCGTGAAGTCACTATAAGGCCGATTGCCGGGACACGCCCCCGTGGCGCGACGCCCGAACAGGACCGCGCACTTGAGGCGGATCTGCTGGCCGATGAAAAGGAACTGGCAGAACACCTTATGCTGCTGGACCTTGGCCGTAACGATACCGGGCGCGTGTCCAAGATCGGGACGGTTCGGCCGACCGAGAAGTTCATCATCGAACGCTACAGCCACGTCATGCATATCGTGTCGAACGTCGTCGGCGAACTGGCCGAGGATAAGGACGCGCTGGATGCGTTTTTTGCCGGTATGCCTGCCGGTACGGTTTCCGGTGCGCCCAAGGTACGCGCGATGGAGATCATCGACGAGCTGGAGCCGGAAAAGCGCGGGTTGTACGGCGGTGGCGTCGGCTATTTCAGCGCCGGTGGCGACATGGACATGTGTATCGCCCTGCGCTCGGCCGTCGTACAGGACGGCAAGCTGTATATTCAGGCAGGCGGCGGCGTAGTCTATGACAGCGACCCCGAGGCCGAATTTCAGGAAACTGTCCATAAATCCAACGCGATACGCCGTGCTGCGGCGGATGCTGCGCGGTTCCGGGGCAATGGCAATCAATAAGTGATGGCCTGCTCAACCTAAGGGTTTGTTAATCCTGTTGCGCGAGTCACTGCGATACGACTTAATGGCGGGAACACTCCGGCAACAGGAGATCGAGCAGTGCAGCCCCTTATGAGTATTACCCGCGTTACAACCATCGCGGCCATGGTGATTGGACTGGTTGGATGCGGATCGCGTCCCGCCCCCACAACACAAGTCGTCGTGCCGAACAGCATGGCCTTTATGGCCTCCCCAAGGTTCGACGATCTCGACCCGCATGACTGGGTCGACACGCATCCGGTCAACTACCCCGTGCATGGCATCGACGTGGCCCGCTATCAGGGCGATATCGACTGGCATCAGGCCCGCGCGTCAGGCGTGGCTTTCGCCTATATCAAGGCGACCGAGGGCGGCGACTACCTTGATCCGATGTTCGAAAACCATCGCAAAGGCGCGCGTCGCGCCGGGGTTCGTCAGGGCGCATATCACTATTACTATTTCTGCCGCCCTGCCGAAGAACAGGCGCGATGGTTTATCGAGAACGTGCCGCGGGAGTGGAACTCTCTGCCGCATGTGCTTGACATGGAATGGAATCACCGCTCTCCCACCTGCCGGTTGCGTCCCGATGGCCGGACCGTACGCGCCGAGGCCGCCAAGTTTCTGAACATCCTCGAAAACCACTACGGCAAGCGCCCGATTGTCTATACGACGCCCGATTTTTACCGCGACACGGATATCGGACGGTTGTCCGGCACCCAGTTCTGGCTACGGTCAGTCGCCGGTCATCCGCGCGACGTCTATCCCGGCCAGCGTTGGGCGTTCTGGCAATATACCGGCACTGGTGTTGTGCCGGGCATCAGCGGCCCCGTGGATATCAACGTTTTTGCCGGCAGCGTCGACGCCTGGCACAGTTGGGCTAACTAAGCCTCGTTGTGACTACTGGGCAGTTTGAGTCGCAGCCTTAAGCACTGCTGACACGGGTACGAGAGAAACGCTGCTGGCGCGATCCTGCAGCGCCCAGATCAGCAGTGCCGAGATCGTATCGGGGCGGACACGGCCCAGCATGATCACACCGCCTTCCTGCCGGGCGCGAAACGCGGCCTGATCCAGGAACCGGCGCATTACAGTTGGTGTCTGGCCGCTGTTGTCGAAATCGCGGAATACCGGCAGCGCGGGCACACCGTCGCGCAGCGCCAGCTTTTGCATGGTGTTAAACCCGTTGCCCTGCGTGATCAGACCACGCCCCGTGGTCGCGATAAAGTCCGTCACCTGACTGGACAGAGGACGGTTGCCCTGCACGCCTTCGCCAGTGCCCTCAAGCAGCGCGACAGTCTGATCCAGACGATCAAAGCTGGCCGAGAGCATCACCTCGGCATCGCGGGCAGTGGCAGCGCCCGGCAGATCGACCATGGCCACGACTTCGAAACCGGCCGCACGGTGACGCAGCATCTTTTCGACGGCCCCGGGCGAGGTCGGATCGATGGCGAATGTCAGCGGATACGGGAAATCCTGCAGAGCCTCGACGCCGACCGACTGCGCGTCGTCGATAAGGACGATTGCCATCAGCGGCTTGTCCTCCTCAATCTCTGCCGCTTCGGAATAAAGGTCGAGCGGCCTGCCCATTTCGGCAGTCATCGGATCGGCCTGTCCGCCGCGATCGACTAGGCTTCCAGCGCCTCTTCTATCTGTGAGAGGCGCAATGCGTTCACCGATCCGCGGGCTCAACGCGGCCTCTTCGCTGGTTTCTGGCGTATCATCAGAGGGTTGTGCCTCTGCAACCTCGTCAACAGGCTCTGTCGAAGGGGTTTCGATGACGGGCAACGGAGGCCGCTCGAGCGGGACGACAGGTGAATCGTTAGGTGTCAGATCGTTAGGTGTCTCATTTTGTGTATCGCTTAAAGTCGTTAAAGCATCACTTGAAGTTTCGTCAGTAGTCGGTGTTTGGTCCGGCGCAGGTTCGGGCAAACTGGCGACGGCACCAACGCCTTCGGGCGCAACATCTTGAGAACTATCGATTTCCGGGCTTTCATCGACACTGGTTTCCGGTTGCAGCAACTCGTTTTCAGTCACCTGCGGCTCGGGGCGTTCGGCGGTCGGGGACGCTGCCGGCGCCGTGTCAGTTGTCAGCGGAGTCTCAGGCTGCGGCAGACTTTCAGGCGTCTCGACAGGCTGCTCAGGCGCAATCGGGTCGGCTTCGGAAATCTCGGCCTCTGCGACCGAAGGCGTCTCTGGCGTGCCACTTTCAACCTCGGGACGACGCGCGATATCGGTTGAGACCGCATCGGAATCCTCCCCCGCCTCGCCCGGCTCAGCCAGTTCTTCCGGCTGCTGAGACGGGGTGGTTGCGGGAGTATCCTCGACCAAAGGCGCCTCAACAGTCTCTGCCTCGGAATCCGCTGGCGCATCTGGAGCGTCGGGCTGTTCTGAAACAGAGGGCTCTTGCGTCGGTTCGGGATCGACACGGGCAACGTCATCCTGATCCGCGATTCCCGGCGGATTTACCGGTGCGGGATCAGGCCGGACCGTGTCATTTTCGCCCGTCGCAACGGTCGGAGAACTGCCCTCGACAGGTGCCTCGGGTTGAGAAGTCGGTGTCTCGCTTTCGACAACCGGTGCCGGTGCTGGCGGCGGGTTCAGAACGGCAAGTCCCGCAAGGCCAAGCACGGCCACTCCGGTGCCCCAGACGATACCGCCAATGAATCCACGCATAGCTGCTCTGCCTTCTCTTACTGCGTGCCCGGGTCCCTTCTTGACGGGGACAGGTGCAACCGGAAAACCTGGTCAACCGCCCTTGACGCTGACCCGCTTCCCTGAACATGTTGTCGCCGACTCCTATAACCGGAAGGGGCGGCGTGCCTCTACCCATTATCGACCGAATACCTGTATGCTGCTGCTGATCGACAACTATGACAGTTTTACCTACAACCTCGTTCACTTTCTAGGGGAATTGGGCGCCGAGGTTGTGGTCAAGCGCAATGACGCGCTCGATGTGCAGAGCGCCATGGCGATGCGCCCCAAGGCGATCCTGTTGTCGCCCGGCCCCTGTGATCCGGATCAGGCCGGCATCTGCCTTGCGCTGACAAAGGCAGCAGCCGAAACCCGCATCCCCCTCATGGGGGTCTGCCTTGGACATCAGACCATCGGTCAGGCGTTTGGCGGCAAGGTCGTGCGAGCCGATCAGATCGTTCATGGCAAAATGGGCGAAATTCATCACGAAAACAAAGGCGTATTCGCCGGTCTTCCATCGCCTTTCGCAGCCACGCGATACCATTCGCTTGTGGTCGAACGCGACAGCCTGCCCGGTTGCCTCGAAGTGACTGCCGCGCTCGAAGACGGGACAATCATGGGGCTGGCGCATCGCGAGCTTCCCATCGAAGGCGTTCAGTTCCACCCCGAGTCGATTGCCTCGGAACACGGGCACGCGCTGTTGCAGAATTTCCTGAACATGATGAAAGTCCCCGCATGAGCGACGAACTCAAGCCCCTGATCGGTGCCGCGGCGGATCGCCCCCTGACACGTGAAGAAGCAGAACAGGCCTTTGGCATCCTCTTTGCGGGCGAAGCAACACCAAGCCAGATTGGCGGGTTGCTGATGGCCCTGCGTACCCGTGGTGAAACGGTGGATGAATACGCCGCCGCTGCCGCTGTGATGCGCGCCAAGTGCAACCCGGTTTCCGCCCCTGCGGGCGCGATGGACATCGTCGGCACCGGCGGCGATGGGAAAGGCACGCTGAACATCTCGACCGCGACGGCTTTTGTCGTGGCGGGAGCCGGCGTTGTCGTCGCCAAGCACGGCAACCGCAACCTGTCGTCCAAATCAGGTTCTGCCGATGCGTTGGGAGAAATGGGCATCAAGGTTATGATTGGCCCGCAGCTGATTGAAAAGTCGCTGAAAGAGGCCGGGATCGGTTTCATGATGGCGCCGATGCATCATCCAGCCATGGCCCATGTCGGACCGGTTCGCGCCGAGCTTGGCACGCGCACCATGTTCAACATCCTTGGCCCGCTGACCAACCCGGCCGGTGTCAAACGACAGCTGACCGGAACCTTTTCACGCGATCTGATCCGCCCGATGGCCGAAGTGCTGGGTCAGCTGGGATCCGAGAAGGCATGGCTGGTTCATGGCTCCGACGGAACCGACGAGCTGAGCATTGCTGGTGTCAGCTGGGTCGCGCAGCTTGCCGATGGCGCCATCACCGAATTCGAACTGCACCCCGAGGATGCCGGGCTTCCCGAGCATGACTTTAACGACATCATCGGCGGCACGCCCGCCGAGAATGCCACCGCCATGCGCGACCTGCTGGATGGTGCGCCCTCGGCCTATCGCGACGCCGTGCTTCTGAATTCGGCCGCCGCGCTGGTGGTTGCGGATGCGGTCGGCGATTTGAAAGAAGGGGTGGAAAAGGCCGCCGAGAGCATCGACAGCGGTGCTGCCAAGGCCAAAATCGCGGCTGTGGCCCGCATTACCCAAGGTTAAGAATATGCCAACCATCCTCGACAAGATCAAAGCCTACAAGCTGGAGGAAATCGCCGCCGACAAGGCCGAGACGCCGCTGGAAGAGGTAGAGGCGCTGGCGCGGTCCGCCGACCCCGTGCGCCCCTTTGCCGACGCGCTGAGCCAGGCGATCAACGAATCCTATGGGCTGATCGCCGAGATCAAGAAAGCCAGCCCGTCCAAAGGGTTGATCCGGCCCGAATTCGATCCGGCCACACTTGCCGAAGCTTATGAAAAAGGCGGGGCCACCTGTCTGTCCGTCCTGACCGATACGCCATCTTTTCAGGGCGACAAGAGCTTTCTCACACAGGCTCGTAACGCCTGCTCCCTGCCCGTTCTGCGCAAGGATTTCCTGTACGACCCCTATCAGGTGGTCGAAGCGCGCAGCCTTGGGGCGGATTGTATTTTGATCATCATGGCCAGCGTTAGCGACGCACAGGCGCTTGAGCTTGAAAAGACCGCGATGGAATGGGGCATGGACGCGCTGATCGAGGTGCATGACGCCAAAGAGCTTGAACGCGCTGCCCTGTTGGAAAGCCGTATGATCGGCATAAATAACCGCGACCTGAACACCTTCGAGACCTCGCTTGACGTAACGCGTAAACTTGCCAAACACGTCCCTGCCGACAAGATGATCGTCAGCGAAAGCGGGCTCAACACGCCCGACGATCTTGCGGAAATGGCGCGGTACGGCGTTCGGACCTTCCTGATCGGCGAGAGCCTGATGCGTCAGGAGGATGTCGAGGTCGCGACTACCGCGCTTCTTGCCAACCCGCTTACTGCCGGGGCGTTCTGATGTCTCTGACCCATTTCGATGCCAAGGGCGACGCACATATGGTCGATGTGTCGGACAAACCGTCGACCGCGCGTGTCGCAACGGCCGAGGGATGGGTGAAAATGGCCCGCGAAACCTTTGACATCATCTCGGAAGGTCGCGCCAAGAAGGGCGATGTTCTGGGCGTGGCCCGGCTTGCCGGGATCATGGGGGCCAAGAAGACGCCTGATCTTATCCCGCTCTGCCATCCTCTGCCGGTCACCAAGGTCAGCGTCGACCTTGAACCGGATGCGGATCTGCCGGGCGTCCGCATCACCGCCACCGTCAAGACAACCGGCCAGACCGGCGTCGAGATGGAAGCGCTGACCGCCGTCAGCACCGCCGCGCTTACCGTCTATGACATGGCCAAAGCCGTGGACAAGGCGATGGAGATCGGCGGCATCCGGGTCGTGCTCAAGGACGGCGGCAAATCAGGTCGTTACGAAGCCAAATGATCTCGGTCGAAGAAGCCCGGTCGCTGCTGTTCAAGCTGGTTTCTCCGCTGGATGTCGAAGAAGTTCCTCTCTCCCGGGCAAACGGCCGTGTCCTAGCCCGCGAGATCGTGGCGCGCCGCAACCAGCCACCTTTCGACGCGTCGTCGATGGATGGCTATGCGGTCCGAGCTGACGAGGTCGAGCGTCACGCGATGTTCCAGGTCATCGGTGAGGCGGCTGCCGGTCATGCGTTTGACGGCACCGTCGGCCCAGGTCAGGCCGTGCGTATCTTTACGGGCGCGCCGGTGCCCAAGGGCGCCGATTTTGTCGTGATCCAGGAAGATGTCAGCGCCAAGGATCGGCTGATCACAATCACCGACGATCCCGGCACCAAGACCAACATTCGCCCGCAAGGCGCTGATTTCTCGACCGGAACGACGATAGACGCCCCGCGCCGTCTGCGGCCTCAGGAAATCGCGCTGCTGGCGTCGATGAACGTGCCTGTTGTTCCGGTCACGCGCCGCCCCGTCGTCGCGCTGATCTCAACCGGCGATGAACTTGTAATGCCCGGCGAAGAACCGACCGCGGACCAGATCATCGTTTCGAACACCTTTGGCCTCAGGGCCATGCTCGAGGAACTGGGGGCCGAGGTTCGGGTCCTGCCGATTGCGAGCGACACCCCGGCCTCGCTCAAGACGACATTCGGGCTGGCCCGCGACGCCGATCTCGTGGTCACCATTGGCGGTGCCTCGGTTGGCGACCATGATCTCGTCGCCCAGGTGGCGGCGGAGCTTGGCATGGACCGGTCGTTCTATAAGATCGCGATGCGGCCCGGCAAACCGCTCATGGCCGGGCGGCTTGGCAAGGCGTCGATGGTCGGCCTGCCCGGCAACCCGGTCTCAGCGATGGTTTGCGGCTATCTGTTTGTCGCACCGATGATCCGGGCCATGCTTGGACTGGGCACCGATATGCCCCGAACCATGCGCGCGCGGATCGCTGAACCGATTGGGCCAAACGGCCCTCGCGAACATTACATGCGGGCGGTTGTCGAGAGCGGCGAGATCACCGCTTTTGACAATCAGGACAGTTCCTTGCTGACCGTTCTTGCCGCAGCGAATGCATTGCTGGTCCGCCCCCCGCGCGACCCGGCCCGCGCCGCCGGAGAAGAAATCGACTACCTGCCCCTATGATCACTGTTTGATCCTTGTTGTCGCGCAAATCGTTGACACAAAACAGGAACAAGGATAGAACAAACGTAAACAAACGGTGTAGAGGGCGTACGATGCTAACAAAAAAGCAATTGGATTTGCTCGAATTTATCCACAAACGGATGCAAAAAGATGGTGTCCCGCCAAGCTTTGACGAGATGAAGCTGGCGCTTGATCTGCGCTCCAAATCCGGCATCCACCGCTTGATCACGGCGCTTGAGGAACGGGGCTTTATCCGGCGGCTGGCGCATCGGGCCCGCGCGATTGAAATCGTGAAGCTACCGGAAAGCCTTGGCGGGGAAAGCAGTTCCGGCTTTACGCCCAAGGTCATCGACGGCGACAAGCCCGATGTGGCGCGCCCTGCCAATGCGGAACCCGTCATGGCCAGCGCGACGGACCTGCCTGTGATGGGCCGGATTGCCGCCGGTGTTCCTATCGCCGCGATCAGCGAAGTTTCGCATCAGGTATCGGTGCCCAATTCGATGCTGGCCGCGTCGGGCGAACACTATGCGCTTGAAGTCAAAGGCGATTCAATGATCGAGGCCGGGATCAACGACGGCGATGTGGTTGTCATCCGCGAAACGTCATCGGCCGACAATGGTGACATCGTCGTGGCCCTGATCGAGGATCAGGAAGCGACGCTGAAACGGTTCAAGCGCAGTGGCCGGTCCATCGCGCTCGAAGCGGCGAACCCGGCCTATGAAACCCGCGTCTACCCGGAAGACATGGTCAAGGTTCAGGGCAAGCTTGTCGGTTTGATCCGCACCTATTGATCTATCGCGAGGCGGGGGTCGTGTTCCAGATGCGCCCTCCGCTGACTTCACGCGCCGAGATTGTCTTGTCGCCGCTTATGGCGAGGCTGCCTGTTTCTTCGAGATGATCCGGGTCATAAATCCTGCACCCGCCGTCGATCTGCAGCTTTACCGAGGAAATCACGATCTGATCCGGGCGGCACGACTTGAACTCTGCCGCCGCGCGTTTCCCATTCACATGGACGATCTCACCGTTCTGGAAAGCGATGAAGCGTAATCGGCCGTTCTGCACCGGCCATCGTTCGGCGGCCTTGGCCTGATTGGCTCCATCACCATCATTCTCAAGCCAGTTCAAAGCGATGAACCCCGATCCGCGTGGCTTGCTGAGCGCGCGGCCCTCGCTTGTCATCACTCCGACGATTGATCCTGTATCGGCAATCAGAACGGCAGGCCGTTCGGCCTGCCCCCATATCATCAGGGCCAGAGCGGCCGGTGCAAACCCCACAAGCCGCAAACGCCCTTGCCAGAGGATCACGAAGAGCAGACCAAGCACCAGTATCGGCAGAACAACCGTGTCCGGTCGCGGTACAAAGCTCTGCGCGCCGGAAAGCGCCGACACCCATTGTGCGACGCAAAGGATCCAGTCTAGGCCGATCCCCATCGCCCATATCCCGATCCAGTCGAGGCCAAGAGGCGTTAGAAGAAATGCGAGAACCGCTGCCGGAACGACAAGCGTCCCCATAACCGGAACCGAGACCAAGTTAGCGATAAGGCCATAATGCGAGAGGCTGTTGAAATGCGCGGCCCCGATTGGCGCGGTCGCGGCACCGGCGATGGCGGATGACAGCAGCACGCCGATCACAGGGCGTGCCCAGCCCGGCAGGCGTGGCAGATCGGCATCGCGGATCGCGCCAAACACTCCGACAAGCGCGGTCGTTGCCGCGAAGGACATCTGGAAACCGGGCCCCAAGAGCGCCTCGGGGCGCAATGTAAGCACGATCAGCGCAGCCAGAGCCACCGCGCGCAGGGAAAAGGCACGCCGGTCAACAAGCACGGCAAACAGGATGACTGCGGCCATCACATAGGCGCGTTCCGTGGCGACATTGCCCCCCGACAGCGCAAGGTAACCGGTGGCCGCGATCAGCGCCCCAATGGCCGCGATCTTGCGGACAGGCCAGCGCAGGGCAAGCGGAGGTATCGCCGCAAGCCCAAGCCGCAAGCTGCCGAAAACAAAGCCCGAGAGCAGCCCCATGTGGAGCCCGGAAATTGCCAGAAGATGCGCGAGGTTGCTGATCCGCAGGGCATCGAGCGTCGCCTGATGCACGCCGCTGCGGTCGCCGGTGGTGACCGCAGCGGCAAAGCCACCGGTATCGCCGGGCAGCACCTCGCGGACATGGCTGGAAATGGCCATGCGCAGCGCAAATATACGAAGCCCCGCGATCCCTTCCTCGGGTGGTGCTATGGTCAGAACCGGGACGCGGGTATAGCCAACCCCACCCAGACGCTGAAACCACGCATGACGCCTGAAATCGAACCCGCCGGGTTCCACCGGTCCCTGCGGCGGAGACATATGCGCCGTTGTCATGATCCGCTGCCCCGGTTGCAAATCGGCCTCCGGCCCGTGCAACGAGAGGCGCAGCCGTTCCGGCAGGGCTTTCGCCGGAAAATTCTCAAGCCGAACGTCGTCAAGCGTAACCCGCACCGCATCGGACGCGGATCGGTCCAGCGCAACGACACGCCCCTCAACCGCGCCGTAGTAGCGCCATTTCATGACCGGCGCTGACACCATGTGCGCCCGCGCGCCAGCAATGCAGAACCCCAGCGCAATCAGACATATGCCCCAGCCAAAAGGCGACCAGCTGCCCGGAAAGCGCCATGTGACAAGCCCAACCAGCAATGCACCCATGCATATGATCGGATAGATTGCCAGCAAGGGCTCGCTGCTCAGGCCAAAATAGGTACCGATGCCGATTGCCATAGCCACCGGGGCCCAGGGGAACAGATGGCCGCGTTGCTTGAAGAGAGCGGTATCGATCCGGACCAGCGCCCGCATCAAGGTGCGCATGCTTGCCCCCCGCCTTTCTGGCCGCTAGACAGGCGCCAACAGTAGAACTCCCTTGCTTACCAAAAGGTAAATCCCCCTTATGTCCGACACGGTTGTCACCCGTTTTGCCCCTTCTCCTACAGGCTTTCTGCACATCGGCGGCGCCCGCACAGCGCTTTTCAACTGGCTTTATGCCCGTGGACGTGGCGGCAAGTTTCTCTTGAGGATTGAAGATACCGACCGGGCGCGTTCGACACCCGAAGCGACGGCTGCGATCCTTCAGGGCATGGCATGGCTCGGACTCGATCATGATGGCGAAGTGGTCAGCCAGTTCGAACAGGCCGGACGCCATGCCGAAGTCGCGCTTCAACTTCTGGATGAAGGCAAGGCGTACAAGTGTTTTTCCACGCAGAAAGAAATCGCCGAATTCCGTGAAGCCGCCAAGGCCGAGGGCCGGTCAACGCTGTTCCGGTCGCCTTGGCGCGACGCGGTGCCCGATACGCATCCGGACGCCCCCTACGTCGTGCGGATCAAGGCACCGCTTGATGGGACGACCGTCATCAAGGACGAAGTTCAGGGCGATGTTACGATCCGCAACGACCAGCTTGATGACATGGTACTTTTGCGCAGCGATGGGACGCCAGTCTACATGCTGGCCGTGGTGGTGGACGACCACGATATGGGCGTGACCCATGTGATACGTGGCGACGACCACCTCAACAATGCCGCGCGCCAAATGATGATCTATGAAGCGATGGGCTGGCAGGTGCCGGTCTGGGCGCATATCCCGCTGATCCATGGTCCGGACGGCAAGAAATTGTCCAAACGACACGGGGCGCTCGGCGCGCAGGAATACCAGGCGATGGGCTACCCGGCGTCGGGCATGCGCAACTACCTCGCGCGGCTTGGCTGGAGCCATGGCGACGACGAATTCTTTACCGATGAACAGGCAAAAGAGTGGTTCGATCTGGGTGGCATCGGCAAGAGCCCGGCGCGTTTCGACGTCAAGAAACTGGAAAACCTCTGCGGTCAGCATATCGCCATCGAAGAGGATGCCGCACTGCGGCAGGAAGTCCAAGATTACCTCGCGGCCGCCGAGCTTTCGCCGCTAACTGACGCACAGGCAGACCTGCTTGAGCGCGCAATGTACTGTCTGAAAGACCGGGCCAAAACCTTTCCGGAACTTCTTGAAAAGGCTCACTTTGTTCTCGCGTCCCGTCCGCTCGACATGGATGACAAGGCGCAAAAGGCGCTGGCGGGCGCGCCTGACGGCATGCTGACAGAATTGACGCCGCAATTGCAAAGTGTTAGCTGGGAGCGTGACGATTTAGAGGCGGTGCTGAACAGCTTTGCAGAGGCGCGGGAGACCAAGTTCGGGAAACTCGCCGGACCGCTTCGGGCGGCGCTTGCAGGCCGGGCCGTTACGCCCTCTGTCTTCGACATGATGCTGGTTCTGGGCCGGGACGAGGTGCTCGCCAGATTCAGCGACGCGGCCGCCGTCGCCTGATGTTCACAATTGGGTAACACGCCGCAGATACGAACTGAGCGGATAACAGCGCTCAGCAATGTCCGGGCAGGCCGCATATGCGGTTCTGCATACGTAAGAGGAAGTTAGAAAACATGACCGACCAAAAGAAAACTGCCCAGCTGAGTCTGAATGGTCAGACTTACGATCTGCCAATTTTGTCGCCAACGGCCGGCCCTGACGTTCTGGACATCCGTAAGCTTTATTCCCAAGCCGGTGTTTTCACCTATGACCCCGGTTTCACCTCGACCGCCAGCTGCGACAGCACCATCACCTTTATCGATGGGGACAAGGGCGAGCTGCTGCACCGGGGCTACCCCATCGACCAGCTGGCTGAGAAATCCCATTATCTCGAGGTGTGCTACCTGCTGCTTTACGGCGAACTGCCCTCGCCCGCCGCGCTGGAAGATTTCGAACAGCGCGTTACCATGCACACGATGCTGCACGAGCAGATGCACTACCTGTTCCGCGGTTTCCGTCGTGACGCGCACCCGATGGCAATCATGGTCGGCGTCGTCGGTGCAATGTCCGCCTTCTACCACGACAGTACCGACATCAACGATCCGTGGCAGCGCGAGGTCGCCTCGATCCGCATGATCGCCAAGATGCCGACGATCGCCGCGATGGCTTACAAGTACACGATCGGTCAGCCCTTTGTGTCGCCCCGCAACGACATCGACTATGCGTCGAACTTCCTGCGCATGTGCTTTGCGGTTCCCGCCGAGGAATACGAGGTTAACCCGATCCTGAGCCGCGCGATGGACCGGATCTTTACCCTGCATGCCGATCACGAGCAGAACGCCTCGACCTCGACCGTGCGTCTGGCGTCGTCCTCGGGCGCGAACCCGTTTGCCTGTATCGCTGCGGGTATCGCCTGTCTCTGGGGTCCGGCCCACGGTGGCGCCAACCAGGCCTGCCTCGAGATGCTGAAAGAAATCGGCACTCCGGACAAGATCCCGGAATACATCGCCCGCGCCAAGGACAAGAACGATCCGTTCCGCCTGATGGGCTTTGGCCACCGCGTCTACAAGAACTTCGACCCCCGCGCGACGGTGATGAAGCAATCTGCGGACGAGGTTCTCGACCTGCTGGGCGTGGAAAACAACCCGATCCTCGCCACGGCCAAGGAACTCGAACAGCAGGCGCTGAACGACTCTTACTTTGTCGAGAAAAAGCTGTTCCCGAACGTGGACTTCTATTCCGGCATCATCCTTGAGGCGATGGGTTTCCCGACCTCGATGTTCACGCCGATCTTCGCGCTGTCGCGTACCGTCGGCTGGATCTCCCAATGGAAAGAAATGATCGGCGATCCCCAGAACAAGATCGGTCGCCCGCGCCAGCTGTACCTGGGCGAGACCGAGCGGAACTATACCGATATCGAAAGCCGCTGATCCACGGCCTTTCCAAGACGAAGCCCCGCAGCCAAACTGCGGGGCTTTTTTTGTCCGGCCTCTGCCCGTTAACCATTTCACAATGTTTAACTTCCCGGATTGGTTAAAATGCCGTTAATCTTAAGGGGTGTTTCTAACCAGTTTTCGGAAAGTTGTGATGATCGAACTATTCCTACTATGCGGCACCGGACTTATCGGCCTATGCGCCATTCACTGCAGCTTGGGGCGTCTGGAACGCCCTGCCCGAGCAAGAAAGCGTTCCGGCCCCTGTGCCCTGATCGCCCGGAAATTCGCCAAAAGAGCGACACGTTCCGAATAACTGCCTTCGGCGCCCGTCCAGAATTGCCGCGTAAAGCAACTGACCGGTAAACGTGATACGTCCGCTCGGCATATCCGGATGCGAAGCTGATGATCCGGCTTTCAAGACACCGACGAGATCGGTGCCCTGAAGTGTAGGATATCTCTTACCGACCTTCGAATTTCGCGGCGCGTTTCTCCATGAAGGCAACGACGCCTTCCTGAAAATCACGGCTCTTGCCGCACTGCCCCTGAAGATGCGCCTCGGTGGCCAGCTGATCCGGCAGATCGCTTTCGAAACTACCGCGGATCGCCTGTTTCACGGCGCGGTAGGCCTGCGTCGGCCCGTTTGCCAGATGCGCGGCCCGCTTACGCCAATGCGCGTCGAACTCCTCATCGGCGACCGCCTCCCAGATCATGCCCCAGTCATCGGCCTGACGGGCCGAGATCTTGTCGGCAAACAAGGCCGCACCCATCGCCTTGGCCATGCCCATCTGGCGCGGCATGAACCACGTGCCACCCGCATCCGGCAACAGACCGATCCGGGTAAAGGCCTGAAGGAAATAGGCGCTTTCCGTCGCGATCACCACGTCGGCTGTCAGTGCAAGGCTTGCACCAGCCCCCGCCGCCGGTCCGTTGACGGCGGCAATCGTCGGCAGTTTGCAATTGTAGATCGCTTCGAGCATCGGGCCGTATTCATCCCGCAGGGTCCGCTCCAGATCCAGATTGGTAGCATCGCCGGTATCGCCAAGGTCCTGTCCGGTGCAAAAGGCCCGTCCCGCACCGGTGATCACGATCACACGGGCGTTTTCTTCGGCGGCTTTGATCGCATGCGGTAATTCTGCCCGCATCTGGCCGTTCAGCGCGTTCATCTTGTCGGGCCGATTCAGCGAGATGATGGCAACGCCATCGGTCGTTTCAACGGTGATTGTCTGATAGTCCATGCTGCTCCCCTTTTCGCGTCAGTCGCGTTGCCGGTAACCTGCCGTAAGGTCCCGGCAGAGAAAAGCGAAACCGCGCGTTACTTGTCGAGAATTTCGCGCAGGCGCGCTTCTTCGCTGGCGGTCAGGGCGTTGTCCGGTGCTTCGATCTTGGCCCGGCCTCTCAGGTAGACAACCGCGACGCCCCCCGCGAGGATCAGCATCAGCGGCCCCGCCGCCCAGAGCAGCCAGTTTGAGCCGTTGACCGTCGGCTGCAACAGCACGTATTCGCCAAAGCGGTCGACGATATAATCGATGGCCTCGGCATCGGAATCGCCCGCAACAAGCCTTTCGCGCAGCAACAGGCGCAGGTCGCGCGCAAGGTCCGCGTTGCTTTCATCGATACTTTCATTGCGGCAGACAAGGCAGCGCAACCCCTTTGACAATTCGCGCGCGCGCGCCTCCAGCGCCGGGTCGTCAAGCACCTCGTCCGGCTGGACCGCCGCCACAGGCAGAGCCATCAGCACAGCGAGAGCCGCGCCACCGATTATCCGCGTCAGACGTCTCATTCAGCCGCCACCGCCCGCGCCTGACGCCGCGCGCCCGCTGCGACCCTGAAACGCCTGTCGGTCAGCGAAAGGAAACCGCCAAAGCTCATCAGGAGAATGCCGCCCCAGATCCAGTTGGCGAAAGGCTTGATATAGGTGCGGATGACCCATCCGCCGTTGTCCTGCTGATCACCGATCACGACATAAACGTCGCGCAGAAACCGGTAATCGATCGCAGCTTCGGTCGTTGGCATCTGCGCCACCGGGTAAACCCGCTTTTCCGGGTGCAATTCCGCAAGCTGACGCCCGTTGCGGGACAGATCGACCGTTCCTTGCGTCGTGAGGTAATTCGGACCCCGGCCTTCATCGACCTTTTGCAAAGTCAACTGGAAAGCGCCGACATCGAAACTTTCGCCAAGCTGGGCCACGCGGATGTCTTCCTGCTCCCATGCCATCAGACCGGCGATGGCAAAGATTGTGACGCCAAGCCCCGCGTGGGCGACGTCCCGACCCCAGTCAGCCCGCGGCAGGCGCAAAAGACGCGCCAGGGTGCGGCCAGCCCGGATCCAGAGATCGACGAGCGCGCCCCCAACAACCCAGGCCCCAAGGAACAACCCGATGGGACCAAGCAGCGACCGTCCGCTTTGCAGCGTCCAGACCAGCCCGGCCAACAGGACCGCAACCGCAAAGACATAGCGCAGGGAATGCAGCGTCCGTTTGATCCGCGCCCGCTTCCACGGGAGCAACGCCCCAACCGGCAGGATCAGACCAAGCACCACCATGAAAGGCGTAAAAGCCAGTTCGAAAAACGGCGGCCCGACCGAGAGTTTACGGTCGAACAGCATCTCGGCCACCATCGGCCAGAGCGTCCCGACGAAAACCACGAAACAGCCAACCGCCAGCATAATGTTATTCGCCACCAATGCGCTTTCACGGCTGAGCATGGCGAACACGCCCTTGGCCTCCATCGCATTGGCACGCGCCGCAAAAAGCGTCAGCGCACCGCCGGTAAAGATGGCAAGAATGATCAGGATAAAGACGCCGCGCTCAGGGTCATTGGCAAAGGCATGAACGCTGGTCAGCAACCCGGAGCGCACGATGAAGGTCCCGATCAGCGAAAAGCCGAACGCAAGGATCGCCAAGAGGATCGTCCAGCTTTTCAGGCTTTCCCGTTTTTCGACAACGATGGCAGAATGCAGCAGCGCAGCCGCCAGCAGCCACGGCATGAACGAGGCGTTTTCAACCGGGTCCCAGAACCAGAAACCGCCCCAGCCCAGTTCATAATAGGCCCACCAGGACCCAAGGCCGATCCCGATGGTCAGAAAGATCCAGGCCGCCAGTGTCCACGGCCGCACCCAGCGGGCCCATGCCGCATCGACCCGGCCTTCGATCAGCGCAGCCACGGCAAAGGAATAGGCCATGCTCAGCCCGACATAGCCGAGGTAGAGGAACGGCGGATGAAAGGCGAGCCCCGGGTCCTGCAATAGCGGGTTCAGATCCTGCCCATCGAACGGTGGCACCGCAAGGCGGACGAACGGGTTCGAGGTGAAGAGGATAAAGGCAAAAAAAGCAACCGCGATGGCCGCCTGAATGGAAAGCACCCGCGCGCGCAGAGTTGGCGGCAGGTTGCCCCCAAACCATGCGGCCGTCGCGCCGAACAGCGTGACAATCAGCACCCAAAGCAGCATCGAGCCTTCGTGGTTCCCCCATGTGCCGCTGATCTTGTAGATCATCGGCTTGGCGGAATGGCTGTTTTCGACCACCAGCCGGAGCGAGAAGTCCGAGGTGATAAAGGCATGCATCAGCGCGGCAAAGGAAAAGGCGGTCATCAGGAACTGGATATTCGCCGCCGGTTCGGCCACGGCCATCCAACCCGACCAGCGCCGCTGCGCACCGATCATCGGAACCACCATCTGAACGATGGCAACAACAAAGGCGAGGATCAGGGCAAAGTGCCCGAGTTCAGTAACCATACCCCTCTATAATCCGGCGACCGGGCGCGGCCAATGGTTAACCGTCGCCCGAGCGGATCACATTGTCGCGGCCATTAGCCCTCTTCAGGCCAGTCGCAGGGCGCGCCAGCTGTCCAAGGCGGGGTTATCACCGGGATGAACCGACGCAATCGAGAGCTGCGCATCTGACCCGGTATCCGCAACACCGGGCGTTTCGGCCCGCATTTCCTTCAGCTCGGCGATATTGCGCATGACGTCCGGCACACGGGCCATGGTCACGGCGATTTCGCGCTGGAAACTCTGGTTTTTCACTTGGTGCCGGGCACCAAAGTAGAACGAAACGATCACGCCCAAAAGCCACCACATCGGTTCGGGCACAAGGGCGATTCCCTGCATTCTGGCCGCGAACCACAGCGGGTCGACCATCGCGACAACGAAAAGCCCCAGCGTGCCTAGCGCAAGCGCCGGGCGCGGGACGCGGTTGACCCCATCCATGAACCGGTCGAACCATCCGCTGTTGGGCCGGGCGAACTCGGCACCGAACTCGGCCATCGCCTGTTCCTGTATCCCGGCACTGCGGATCGCGCGGGCCTCGGCATTTTCACGGAACACTTCAACCGTGTCCCGCACCGCATTGCTGCCGCCACCGAAAAGAAGGTTGGTCAGCCCGTTGATCAAGCCCATGCCGAAACCCTTTCGCTGAATTCACTGTCGCTCATGTGGTAGCAGGCCGAGATGAACTCTTCGGCCCGCTTGATCCAGCCGCCCTTGCCGCCGGCGCGGGTGCGGGCGTATTTGCGGCTGGCCACGCGCGCATCGGCGAGACGAAAGTAATAGTTGCGCCGCGCCACCCCATAGGCATCGCGAAGCACGATGGCATCAGGGCTTGCCGCGTGCAGAACCGCGGCAAGCGTCTGCGGACCAATCGCCCCGTCGACCGTAACTTGATAGCCCATATCCCGCAGTAACCGTTGCAGGATTTTCACCGCATTGGCACCGGCATTCACGTACATATCGAAAAGACTGGGCTGCAGTTCGACCGGCATTTCGGCGATGCGCGGTCGCTCAAAGTAATGTTTGATAAAGATATCGACCGCCTGATCGCGGCTGAGCGCACGCACATCCTGCACACCGACGATCCCATCCCCGGTCAGGTCAAGGCCAAGCCTGCGCATCGTGTGGATCGTGACGCCAAAGTTGGTTGCCCCGCCGGGATCGTCCGGATCGTTCACGAATCCGCCTTCCCGGTCGACAATGGCCTCGGCAATTTCTCGGACTGTCTGCATGGCGTTTCCCTCGCAAATTCAGCGGGGAAACTGCGCGCGTTCTGGTTAACAGCCGCAAACCAGATCGCGCGTTCCATTGTTCCAGAGGGCCTTAGCCGTCGCTCGGGTCCTTGTAGACGCCCTGCTCTTTCAGCGCGTCGACGACTTCCTTCGGCATGTAGGTTTCGTCGTGTTTGGCAAGGATCTCAGACGCTTCGAAGATACCGTTGACGTAGCGTCCGGTGCCCACCATGCCCTGGTTCTCGGCGAAGAGATCCGGCAGCACGCCAGCAAAGACCACCGGTACCGAAGCACCGCCATCGGTCACGACAAAACGGATCTCTTCCCCCTGACCGCGCTGAATCGAGCCTTCCTCGACAAGCCCGCCGATCCGGAACACTTCGCCCGGTTCCGGCGGTTCGGCGATCACCTGACTTGGCGCGCGGAAAAAGTTGATCCCGTCGCGCATCGCATAGCCGATCAGCCCCGTGCTTAGCACCAGGGCCACCGCCGCCACGGCGATGACCTGAATCCGACGCTGTTTCTTAAGGCTTCTCATGCTTTTCTCACGGGAAGAGCGGCGCCATCATCAGCCCCGCTGTCTCCTCTTCACCTAACATCAGATTGGCGTTTTGCAACGCCTGACCGCTGCTACCTTTTGTCAGGTTATCCAGCGCCACGATCACGATGGCGCGGCCTTCGATCCGGTCACCGGTCACCCCGACATGAACAAAGTTCGACCCACGCACGTCATGGGTGCTGGGTGCCGCCGCGAATGGCAGCATCTGAATGAAAGGTTCATCCGCATAAGCATCGCTCAGCGCCTTGTATATCGCTTGCGCATCGCCCTTGACGTAGGTTGTCGCAAGGATACCCCGGTTCGCGGGCATCAGGTGCGGCGTGAACTGGACCTGCACCGGCCGTCCGGCAAGCTTTGAGAACTCCTGATCGAATTCCCCCTGATGCCGGTGCGTGCCGCCGATGGCATAGGCGTTATAGCCTTCGCTCAGCTCGGCATGGAGCAGGTTTTCCTTGAGCGACCGCCCGGCCCCGGATACCGCGCATTTCATGTCGAGAATGATCTCGTCCAGATCGATAACTCCGGCTGAAATCAGAGGCCGCAGCGCAAACTGACCCGTCGCAGCGTTACAACCCGTGCCAGCAACCAACCGCGCGCCCTTGATATCATCGCGATAGAACTCGGTCAGCCCGTAGACCGCCTCGCCCTGCTGTTCCAGCGCGGCGTGGTCGTTGCCGTACCATTTCTTGTAGGCTTCGGGATCGCGCAGCCGGAAATCCGCTGAAAGATCAACAATCTTGAGCGTTTTGGGAAGGTCACGGATCACTTCCTGGCTGGTTTTGTGCGGCAGGGCGCAAAAGCAGAGATCGACATCCGAGAAATCAATCTCCTCGATCTTGCACAGAACCGGCAGATCCATGTGGCGCAGGTGGGGAAACACCTCGGCCATGGCCATGCCGGCCTTGCGTTCGCCCGAAAGCGCCACGATTTCCATGTTGGGGTGACCGGCGATCAGCCGGATCAATTCGGCACCGGTATATCCGGACGCCCCGAGAATTGCGATTTTATGGGTCATGTCAGACCTTTTCATTCCATAGTTCAACTGGGTCCGGCGACGGCGCCGGAAAGACGCAGGCGGTCAGGCCGCCTCAAAGCGGATCTGTCGTCGGAGAAACTGTGTCGCCCGGTCGCTTACCTTGGTCGGCTGCCCCGTCGTCACGAACCCCGGCGCGCCGCTCCCCAGCATGTCGGGATGGCGGGTCAGGTAATCGGCAAGGCTTTCCGCTACAAGATTGGCCTGGCTGTAAACCGCGACATCCTCTCCCAGAGCCTTCTGGAACACCGATTGCAACAAGGGGTAGTGGGTACAGCCCAGAACCGCCGCTTCGGGTTTCGGCATCTTGCGTTTCAGCGCGTCGACGTGGCTCCGTACCAGCGCCTCGGCAAGGATCATGTCGCCGTCTTCGATGGCATCCACGACGCCGCCACAGGCCTGCGCTTCGACATCGACACCAATGGCCCGAAAGGCGAGTTCACGCTGGAACGCCCGGCTGGCCACGGTCGCAGGAGTCGCGAACAGCGCCACGTGCTGAACAGCCACCTCGCGCGGGGGCGAATTATCCCCCCACTCACGTTCGGTCATCGCCTCGATCAGCGGCACGAAAACCCCAAGCACCCTTTTGCCCGGCGGCAGACCGCCTTCCTGCATCCGGCGCAGCGCAGCGGCGCTCGCCGTGTTACAGGCGAGAATCACGAGATCGCAGCCAAGCGCCCACATGCGTTCGACCGCCGCGACAGTCAGGTTGTAGATATCATCGGATTCCCGCACGCCGTAAGGCGCGTTGGCACTATCCGCATAATACAGGAAATCAACGTCCGGCAGTCGTTTCTGCACGGCGTCAAAGACGGTAAGACCGCCCAGTCCGGAATCAAAAATGCCAATTGCCATCTATGCGCGGGCGCGATGCCGTTCCTCGAACTCGAATCCAATTTCATCCGCTCTCAGCGGCGTTGGAGACAGGTCATACGTGGCTTTTCGCAGGAAATCCATCATCGCTTTTGAATCACGCGCAAGCGGGTTCAGCACGTCACGGTCGATGGTGTCGCCGATCACAATGTTTACAGGCGTATCGACACGTTTCTTGAATTCCTTGATGAGCAAACCCATGCGCAAAGTGACATGCAGATGGCTGGCAATCTGGAACAGGCGCGAGGTGTGACCGTCGAAGAATACCGGTACGACCACCGCGTCGGATTTGGCGACCATGCGGGCTGTAAAGCTGCGCCAGCCCGGGTCCATCGGTTTGGAAAACGGCGTGGCACTGGTGCTGACCGTCCCGCCGGGAAAGATGCCAATAGCACCGCCGCGCCCCAGATAGCTTAGCGCTTCCTTGCGGGTTTCGATGTTCTGCGCCGCACCTTCCTTGGTGCCGTCAAAGTTGATCGGCAGGATGACGCGGTTCAGGTCTTCGGCCTTGCGGAACACCTGATGCGCAAGAATACGGAAATCGCCGCGCGTCTCGCTCAGGATATGGCCCATCATCAGCCCATCGAGGATGCCGTAGGGATGGTTCGCGATCAGGATCAGCGGCCGGTCGCGGGGAATCGCAGCCAGCGAGCCGCGGATCACGTTCAGCGTCAGACCATAGCGTTCAGCCATCACCGCCCAAAAACTGCGCCCGGCTGCCACATCAAGTTCATATCCGTTCGCGCGGCGGATCAGCTTGATCCGCCCGGTGGAGTTTTCCATCAACCTTATCAATACCCTACCGCTCTTACTTTCAGCGGAATGGGCATAGCTGATGTCACGGGCGATATGGCGGGTCTGCTGCATCTGAAACTCCGGCAAATGGCCAAAGCAACGGCCTGTACGGTGTTTTGCATCAGTTCTGTTACGCGCGTGTGACAGTTATTCGGCCGCCCGTGAAAGATTTTTGCCCCCTTGCTTGATCGCCACCAGCAATTCCTCGCGCCGTTTCGCGGCCTTGGCTTCATTGGCCATTTTCACCGGGCCAAAGCCGCGGATATCAAGCGGCAGACGGGCCAGCGCAATCAGCGCATCCATGGTTTCCGGGTCTTCGTGACGCAGGAAATCCTTCATATCCGCTTCGTATTGGCGGATCAGGGCACGTTCCATGCGCCGTTCGCCAGAGTAGCCAAAGATATCCAGCGGCGTGCCGCGCAACCCCTTGAACTTGGTCATCACTTTCAGCGGGAAACGCATCCATTCACCGAATTCGCGTTTCTTGGGACGGCCATTGGCATCCTTTCCGCCAAGGATCGGCGGGGCAAGGTGATAAGTCATCTTGAAATCGCCTTCGAATTCCTGCCGCGCCTTGTCATCGCTTTCAAGCAGCAGCCGGGCGACCTCGTATTCATCCTTGTAGGACAACAGCTTGTGATAGCCGAGCGCGACGGCCTCTTTCAGCTTGGGATCCTTGATACCCTCAAGCAACTTGCGATAGCGTTTCGCCAGACGTTTGCCCTGATACTGTGTCAGGTGATCGGCGCGGAAGGCGATCCGATCCTCAACGGTTTTCGGCATCTCGACCACGTTCGGGGTGAGCAGACGTTCAACCTCTTCCGGGAAGAGCACTGCCCAGCGACCGATTTCAAAGGCCCGCAGGTTGCGCTCCACCGCCGCGCCGTTCAGCTCGATGGCCCCCTTGATCGATTCAAGGCTGAGCGGGATCAGCCCCATCTGCCAGGCTCCGCCAAAGACCATCATGTTCGAAAAGATCGAATCTCCCAGCGTCGCTTTCGCAAGGTCTGACGCATCGAACAGCGCCAGCCGGTCCTTCATCCGCGCCTGAAGAGCCAGCGACAAACGGTCAGAGGGTAAGGCAAATTCGGTGTTGCGGGTAAAATCGCCGGTGATGATTTCATGGCTGTTCACGACCGCGCCGGTCTGCCCCGACTTGGTCAGACCAAGCGTCTTGGGACCCGCCGAAACCACCAGATCGCCGCCGATCAGCGCATGGGCTTCACCAGTTGCCACGCGGATCGCGCTGATATCCTCGGGACGCTCGGCAATCCGGCAGTGAATATGCACGGCACCGCCCTTCTGCGCGAGTCCCGCCATCTCCATCATGCCCGCGCCCTTGCCATCGATTTGCGCGGCCTGTGCCAGCACCGCGCCGATGGTGACGACTCCCGTGCCGCCAACGCCGGTAATCACGACGTTATGTGTGCCGTTGATCGCAGGCAGATCGGGGTCCGGCAGATCGGGCAGCTTAAGTTCGGTCGTGGCTTCATTCTTTACCTTGGCCCCTTCCAACGTCACGAAAGACGGGCAAAATCCTTTCAGACAAGAGAAATCCTTGTTGCAGGAGGACTGGTCGATCATCCGCTTGCGGCCAAGCTCGGTCTCTTTCGGCACGATCGAAACGCAGTTCGACTGAACCCCGCAATCGCCGCAGCCTTCGCAGACATCGGTGTTGATGAACACGCGCTTGTCCGGATCGGGAAACTGTCCGCGCTTGCGACGGCGGCGTTTCTCGGCGGCACAGGTCTGGATGTAGATGATCGCCGAGACACCTTCGATCTCGCGGAATTCCTTTTGCACCTTGTCCATGTCGGCGCGCTCGTGCCACTCGAGGTTCTTCGGGAAACCGTCGCGCGCCGGTTCTTCCTTTTCATCATAGACGATGGCCACACGCTTGATTCCCATCGCTTTCAGCTCTTGCGCGATACGCGGCGCGTCGAGATCGCCCTCGTTATGCTGGCCACCTGTCATGGCGACCGCATCATTATAGAGAATTTTGTAAGTGATATTGGTTTTCGCGGCGATGGCGGCCCGGATCGCCTGCACGCCCGAGTGGTTATAGGTGCCGTCGCCAAGGTTCTGGAACACGTGGTTCGTATTGGAAAACGGCGCCTCGCCGATCCAGTTCGCGCCTTCACCGCCCATATGGGTGAAGCCGGTGGTCGAACGGTCCATCCACTGCGCCATATAGTGACAGCCGATCCCGGCATAGGCACGCGAGCCTTCGGGTACCTTGGTCGAGGTGTTATGCGGGCAGCCCGAGCAAAAATAGGGCAGACGCGCCGCGATATCCTCGGCATTGTCGTTACGCCGGGCATCGGAAAGATTCTGCATGCCAGCCTTGATCGCATCGGTATCGCGGCCCTCCTCGATCAGGATGCCGCCCAGTTTTTCCGCGATCATGATGGGATCGAGCGCGCCGCGCGTCGGGAACAGTTCGTCCCGGTGCATGCCACCTGCCCCGCCTTTATACCAACCATAGACCCGGCGGCCCCGCCGTTCGTCAAAGATCGCTTCCTTGATCTGGACCTCGATCAGCTTGCGCTTTTCTTCGACGACCACAATCAAATCAAGCCCTTCGGCCCATTCGTTGAAGCTGGTCATATCCAGCGGAAAGGTCTGGCCGATCTTGTAGGTCGTGATCCCCAGCCGCTCGGCGTCGTCCTCGGAAATGTTGAGCAATGACATGGCGTGGACGAGATCCAGCCAGTTCTTGCCCGCCGCAACGAACCCGATCTTGGCACCGGGCTTGCCCCACATCCGCTTGTCAATCCGGTTGGCGCGGGCGAATGCCTCTGCCGCGAACCGTTTGTGGTCGATGACGCGCTCTTCCTGAAGATGCGGCGTGTCGACCAGACGAATGTTCAGCCCGCCTTCCGGCATCGGAAATTCCGGCGTGACAAGCTGCATCCGGTCCGGTCGGCCATCGACGACGGACGTCGCCTCAACCGTGTCCTTCATCGTCTTTAGCCCCACCCAAAGCCCGCAGAACCGCGACAAAGCGTAGCCATAAATCCCGTAGTCGAGGATTTCCTGCACCCCGGCGGGCGACACGATGGGCATATAAGCGTCCATCAAGGCCCACTCAGACTGGTGCAGCACGGTCGAGGATTCACCGGTGTGGTCGTCGCCCATAGCCATCAGCACACCGCCAAGCGCGCTGGTCCCGGCCATGTTCGCATGGCGCACCACGTCGCCAGACCTGTCCACGCCCGGCCCCTTGCCGTACCACAGCCCGAACACACCATCGAACTTGCCTTCACCGCGCAGTTCGGCCTGCTGCGCGCCCCACAGAGCCGTGGCTGCGAGGTCTTCGTTCAGCCCCCACTGAAAGGTAATGTCGTTTTCCGCCAATGGCTTGGCGGCCTTATTCATCTGCATGTCGACCGCGCCCAAGGGCGATCCGCGATAGCCGGTGACCAGACCCGCCGTGTTATGTCCCGCTGCCCGATCGCGTTCCTTTTGCATCAGCATCAGGCGCACTAGCGCCTGCGTGCCATTAAGCAGAACCGGGCTTTTGCTCAGGTCGAAACGGTCATTTAGCGAGATGTTCTGAACGGTCATTCGGCGCCTCCCAACGTCGGTACTGCTCAAGTTCTGGTCAATATTAGGTCACAATATATGACCTGTATAGCCGAAAACCCGGATTTCCGTAAACGCAACAACAATTGCTGTATGTTTTGTTACTTCTCAATATATAGGCGCGTGAGCATATAATGACAGCCTGATAGGAAAACGGTCGGATCATCAATGGATTGGGATAAACTCAGAATTTTTCACGCCGTAGCCGACGCGGGAAGCCTGACGCATGCGGGCGACCGCCTCAATCTTTCGCAGTCTGCGGTCAGCCGACAGATTCGCGGTCTTGAAGAGGCGTTGAACACGACCCTGTTCCACCGGCACGCCCGCGGGTTGATCCTCACCGAACAGGGCGAACTGCTATTCGACGCGACCCGCTCGATGAGCAAGCGGCTCGACGCGGCCTCGGCCCGGATCCGCGACAGCGAGGACGAGGTATTCGGAGAACTCCGCGTCACGACTACATTCGGCTTTGGTACGCTCTGGCTTGTCCCGCGCCTGCCGAAGCTCTACGAGCGCTACCCCGGTCTCAAGATCGACCTGATGCTGGAAGAGCGGGTGCTTGACCTGCCCATGCGTGAGGCCGATGTCGCCATCCGCATGAAAGAGCCCAGCCAGGCCGACCTGATCCGCAAGCGGCTGATGACCGTTCAGATGCTGCTTTACGCATCGAAGGAATATATCGACCGCAACGGCATGCCGAGCGAAGCCGAGGACATCTCGAACCACCGCCTGATCTGCCAGCACGCCGGATCGGCTCAGGTGGCAGCGGGGGCGTGGCTGGTTCAGCACCTCATGTCGATGAACCCCGGATCGCTTTTGACGGTGAACAACTACTTTGGCGTTCTTCAGGGCGTTCTGAACAATCTCGGCATCGGCGTTCTCCCCGATTACCTTGTCGAAGAGTTCCCCGAACTGGTCCGCGTCCTGCCCAGCATCGAATCGGCGGATGTCCCTGTTTTCCTCGCCTATCCCGAGGAGTTACGGCAGTCGCAAAGGATCTCTGTTTTCCGCGATTTCGTGCAAGAGGAAATTATTGCACATCGCAAGCATCTGAGGCAGATGGGAAAAATATAGCTATGCCGAAATTGCATAGCAGGAATGCCTGAGCCCCCCTATCTTCGCCCTTGATCGGACAAAGTGTGACGCATAAATGGACATCAGAAGATGAAGGCGCCTAGTTGCGCGTCATTTTCTACCTCCCTGTTGGACTTCGGCCGAGCTTAGTGCTCGGCCTTTTTTTTGGCGTAACCACGCCGCGCGCCGCTGGTCCGTATCGCTTGAAATCAGCGCGCAAAATCGGTTCTGGCCATGTAACACGGGGCTTTGCCCTTTTCCCGAACGCGGCCATGCCCTACAAGCGCAGCAAAACGAGCTCCGAGGGAATTCTCTAAAGATGCAAGACCCAGCCATCACGCCTGAACTTATTGCCGCTCATGGTCTGAAACCGGATGAATACGACCGGATTCTCGAAATCATCGGGCGCGAGCCGAGCTTTACCGAGCTGGGTATCTTTTCGGCCATGTGGAACGAGCATTGTTCCTATAAATCCTCGAAGAAATGGCTGCGCACCCTGCCGACCGAAGGCCCGCAGGTAATCTGCGGTCCGGGTGAAAACGCGGGCGTGGTGGATATCGGCGACGGACAGGCCGTTGTCTTCAAGATGGAGAGCCACAACCACCCGTCCTATATCGAACCCTATCAGGGTGCGGCGACGGGCGTTGGCGGCATTCTGCGCGACGTGTTCACCATGGGTGCGCGGCCCATCGCGGCGATGAACTCGCTGTCTTTCGGAGAACCCGGCCATCCCAAGACAAAACAGCTTGTGAACGGCGTGGTGGCCGGTGTCGGCGGGTATGGCAACTGTTTCGGCGTGCCGACCGTGGGCGGCGAAGTGCGCTTTCACGCGGCCTATAATGGCAACTGTCTCGTCAACGCCTTTGCGGCGGGTCTGGCCGATGCGGACAAGATCTTTTACTCGGCCGCCTCGGGTCTGGGCATGCCGGTTGTTTACCTTGGCGCCAAGACGGGTCGTGACGGGGTTGGCGGCGCGACGATGGCTTCGGCCGAATTCGACGACACCATCGAAGAAAAGCGCCCCACCGTTCAGGTTGGGGACCCGTTCACCGAAAAGCGCCTGATGGAAGCCACGCTTGAGCTGATGCAGACCGGCGCTGTGATCTCGATTCAGGATATGGGGGCTGCGGGTCTCACCTGTTCCGCCGTGGAAATGGGCGACAAGGGTGGTCTTGGCGTGCGGCTCGATCTGGAAAAGGTGCCGGTGCGCGAAGAGAACATGACCGCCTATGAAATGATGCTTTCGGAATCGCAGGAACGCATGCTGATGGTGCTGCGTCCTGAGAAAGAAGCCGAAGCCAAGGCCGTGTTCGACAAGTGGGATCTGGATTTCGCCATTGTCGGTGAGACCATCAAGGAAGATCGTTTCCTCATCATGCTGGATGGCGAGGTCAAAGCCGATCTGCCGCTGTCGAAACTGTCGAGCACCGCGCCCGAATACGACCGGCCCTGGGTGGAAACCCCGGCGGCAGAACCGCTGGCGGATGTGCCGCAGGTCGATCCCATCGATGCGCTCAAGATCCTGCTGGAATCGCCGAACTACGCGGCGAAGAACTGGGTTTACGAGCAATATGACACGATGGTCATGGCCGACAGCGCCCGCACGCCGGGCCTCGGCGCCGGGATCATCCGGGTGCACGGCACAAACAAGGCCCTGGCCTTTACCAGCGACGTGACCCCGCGTTACGTCAAGGCGAACCCGGTCGAGGGTGGCAAGCAGGCGGTGGCCGAAGCCTATCGCAACCTGACCGCCGTGGGCGCCAAGCCCCTTGCGACCACCGACAACATGAACTTTGGCAACCCGGAAAAGCCTGAAATCATGGGCCAGTTCGTCGGCGCGATCAAGGGCATCGGTGCGGCCTGTCTAGCGCTTGATATGCCGATCGTTTCCGGCAACGTCTCGCTTTACAATGAAACAGATGGCACCGGCATCCTGCCGACCCCGACCATCGGCGCGGTGGGGATCATCAACTCTCCGGATGACATCATCGGTTGCGAGGTGCGTGACGGCCACGTGGCGCTTTTGATCGGTGACAGTACCGGCCATCTCGGCCAATCTGCGCTGCTGGCCGAAGTGTTTTCCCGCGAGGAAGGCGATGCGCCTTCCGTCGATCTGGAGGCCGAGAAGAAAAACGGCGATTTCATCCGCGCGAACCGGGAATACATCAAGGCCTGCACCGATCTGTCGGATGGTGGGCTGGCAATGGCCGCGTTCGAACTGGCGGAACGCGCCGGTGTTGGCGTCCATCTCGATAGCGATCAGACGCCCGACTTGTTCGGCGAGGATCAGGCGCGCTATCTGATCGCCTGCAATTTCGATCAGGCCGAATGGCTGATGACCGAGGCCGCCAAGGCTGGTGTCACCATCTCGACCGTGGGCAAGTTCACCGGCGATACGGTGCGGTTCGGGGCGAGCGAAGCAAGCCTTGAGGAGCTGACCTCGCTCTATCACACGGGCTTTGCCGCTGCCGTGGCCTGAGCCCATTTGAGACGCGAAAATTGAAACGCCCGGTGGCTGCAAACCACCGGGCGTTTTCATGTCTGACAGGGGTATGATTTCCGTACACAAGCTGTACACCCCCTGTACAGCGGCACCGTGCGCCCTGCATGACCGGCGTTAACCGGCCATGCATTAGGCGCAGATCATTCTAAATATAGTCTGAACGCTGGAGACCGTATTTGGCCATCTTCTCGTTCAGGGTCCGGCGCGGCAGGCAGAGTTCGTCCATCACACTGGCAATCGATCCACGGTGACGCCGCATGGTGTTGTCGATCAGCATCCGCTCGAACGCCTCGACGTATTCCTTGAGCGGCTTGCCCTCGGTCGTCATCACCGGCTGCATGTCCTCGTGATCGGACATCAGAAGCGAGGCAATGGTGCCGGAGCCACGCCGCGATTGCAGAACGGCGCGTTCGGCGATGTTGATGAGCTGACGCACGTTGCCCGGCCAAGGCGCCTGCAAAAGCTGCGCAGCCTCCTGTGCCGACACCTGCGGCGCCTCGCAGCCGTATTCCTCGGCGAACTGTTCGGACAGGCGGGTGAAGAGCGTCAGGATATCTTCGCCACGTGTCCGCAGCGGCGGCAGGGTGATGCGCAGCGCGGCCAAACGATAGAACAGATCCGAGCGCAGCGCGTCTTCGCAGGTGCGACCGGCTTCCTGAAGGTTCGAAATCGCGATGATGCGGGTTTCGGCGGGCGTGCCCTGTTCGTTGATGACGCTCAGCAAGCGGGCCTGCATCGTATCGGTCAGCGCCTCGATATCCTCGAGCACGAGCGTTCCACCACGGGCCTCTTCGATCGCCGGAAGCTGGCCATCCTCGGGCATCATCGGGCCAAAGAGCCGCTTGGACAGCGCTTCTTCCTCGAAGGCGTTACAGCTGACCAACACGAATTTCTTGCCCGCCCGGCTGCCAACCGCGTGCAGCGCATGGGCGACCAGCGTCTTGCCGGTGCCGGTTTCGCCATCGATCAGAACATGGCCATCCGCCTGACCTAGATCGAGAATATCCTCTTTCAGACGCATCATGACCGGGCTGGCGCCGATCAGCTTGCTCATCAGCTGCGAGCCGTCGCTGAGTTCGCGGCGCAGGGCGCGGCTGTCCATCACCAGACGGCGGGCGCCGGTGGCGCGTTTGGCGAGATCCGACATCCGATCAGGATTGAAGGGCTTTTCAAGGAAATCGAAAGCCCCGACGCGCATCGCCTCGACCGCCATCGGCACATCGCCATGGCCGGTGATCATGATCACGGGAAGCGCGCTGTCATTGCCCATCAGCTTTTTGAGAAACTGCATCCCGTCCATGCCGGGCATCTTGATGTCCGAGATTACGATACCGGGATATTCGGGCCCGAGGACCCGCAGCGCATCCTCGGCGCTGGAAAAGGTTTCGGTGTCATATCCCGAGAGTGCCAACCATTGGCTGATCGACTGGCGCATGTCCTGTTCATCGTCGACAATCGCAATCTTCATCGCCTGAGCCATATTCATCATCACCTTGTTCTGAGCGGGGATCGCATCAGTAGCTTAAGTTAATTTCTTCGTTACGTGTTACAACGTTTTCAGCGCGGGTTATTCGGCCGCTTCCAGATCGTCATTCAAGATCGGAAGCTGCATCTCGAAGACCGCGCCGCCATTGCGACCGTTGCGGGCCGTGAGCCTGCCGCCGAGGTCGTTCACGATCCCCGAGGAAATGGCAAGCCCCAGCCCGACACCGTCGCCGGGCTGCTTGGTCGTGTAGAAGGGTTCGAACAGTGAATCCAGATCCTTGATCCCATAGCCATTGTCGCGCACCGTAAGCGTCGCGGTTTCCCCCGCGGCAAGAATGATCTCGACCTCGGGGTCGTCGACGGACTTGGTGGCATCAAGCGCGTTGCGCAAGAGGTTGACCATCACCTGTTCGATCCGCATCCGGTCGCCCATCACCCTAACCGGTTGATCTGGAAGGACTCGGGTGATCTGAACCTGCCTGTGTTTGAGCTGCGGCTCCATCATAGAAAGCGAAGACGCCAGCGCATCGCCCATGTTTACAGGGGCGAGATTCTCGCCGCCTTTGCGGGCGTAGGACTTGAGCTGGCGGGTGATCGCGCCCATCCGTTCGATCAGGTCGTCGATACGGCCAAAGGAAGAAAGCGCCTCTTCGGGGCGGTTGCGTTTCAGCAGCAGACGCGCCCCGGCAAGGTAGGTTTTCATCGCCGCAAGTGGCTGGTTAAGCTCGTGACTTACGGCCGCCGACATCTCGCCCAGGGCTGCCAGTTTGGAGCTTTGGGCAAGGGTCTGCTCGGTCACGGCGAGGGTCTCCTGCACCCTTTCACGCTCGGCAATTTCCCGCTGCAGGCGCATGTTCAATGCGCGAAGCTCTGCCGACTCACGCTGGAAAAGCGCCATGCGCAGCGCCGTTTTCCGGCTGAGCGCATAGAAGGCAAGCGCGAGGAGAATCGCGAATCCCATGATCTCGAGCGCGAGCACACCGTTCACCCGCTCGCGGATAGAGCTGTAGGTTGTGAAAGAGGTCATCCGCCAGCCTCGAAAGGGAATTCTGGATTCCGTGCGCATCACAGCCTCGCCCTGGATATAGGCGTCGGGCGGCAGGGCGGACCAGTCTGTCGTCGCGCGCAGCGCTCTTTCGATGGCGTTCTGAGGGGTCTGGCGACGCAGCGCGTCCTCCTCGGTCAAGCCCCGCCAGCGCGGTTCTGTCGAAAGCACGATGGTCCCGGTGCTGTCCATGACCAGCACAGCGTCGGAAATCCCGGCCCAGGCGCGTTCGAATTTCTGCAGATCGACCTCGACCACGATGGCGCCCAGCACGTCGGGGCCATTTTCGATGCGGCGGGAATAGGTAAAGCTGTAACCGCCCGCCTCACGCGGGATGACAGAGAACACCGTCGCGTTCGAGCGCACCGCATCCACGAAATAGGCCTCGGTACGATGGGTGGCGCCCAGACGGTTACGGTCGGTGGCGGCAACGGTGCGCCCGTCCCGGTCGAGCAGCATGAGCGAGGCCGCGCCGATTTCCTCGACGAAAGAGATAAGCCGCTGGGTCGACTGGCTGAAATCGTTCGAGTTCAGCGCGCCGATCAGGTTCGGGTCACGCGCCAGCAGCTGCGGCACGATGGCGTTCCGGCGCAGCTCGCTCTGCAGGTTACCGCTGTAAAGCGCGAGACGCAGTTCGGCCCGGTTTCGCGTGCTTTCGGTAAACCGGTCGGTGAGCAGATGGTTGGTGATCCAGACCGTGGTGGCGGCCACGATGAGCAGAACGAACAGGGCAACGCGCACCCGCCAGCTAATCGTGTCGGTGCGCGGAAAGATCAGGTTGCCAGAAAGAGAATTCTGCGGGTTCGCCATGATGACAGGCTACGCCCCCTTGGGGCGCTGCTCAAGTCAAGCCGGAGCCAAAGCGCCGGTAAGTGCGCGGAACAATGCCGCACCGTCGGTGCCGCCATGGCCGAAATCGGCCGCCCGTTCCGGGTGCGGCATCATGCCCAGCACACGCCGGTTTTCCGAAAGGATTCCAGCGATATCGCTGATCGAGCCGTTCGGATTGTCGGTATAGGTAAAGGCCACGCGATCTTCGCCCTTGAGCCGCGCGATGGTCTCATCGTCGGCAAAGTAATTCCCGTCGTGATGCGCGATCGGAATATTGACGGTATCGCCCGCGTTATAGCCCTCGGTGAAAGCGCTGGAGGAGGTTTCGACCTTGAGACCGACGGTCTTGCAGATGTACTTGAGCCCCGCATTACGCAGCAGAGCGCCGGGCAAAACGCCGGTTTCCGTCAGAACCTGGAACCCATTGCAGATCCCCATCGCGTAACCGCCCCGATCCGCATGGGCGACAACCGCCTGACAGATGGGCGAGCGCGCCGCGATGGCCCCGCAGCGCAGGTAGTCACCAAAAGAGAACCCGCCGGGAATACCAACAATATCAACGCCCTGCGGCAAGGCGCTGTCCTTGTGCCAGACCATGGTCACATCCGCGCCGGCGGCCTCGAAGGCAACGGCGAGATCTCGGTCGCAATTGCTTCCGGGGAAAACGATGACGGCAGCTTTCATGGGGTCTCTCCGCAGCGGCAGATGTTAAAGTTCTGCATTAACGTCGCCCGCCAAACTTCTGCTGGCGGGCAGAATATCAGATCATTTCGATCTGGTAGCTTTCGATAACCGTATTCGCGAGCAGCTTTTCGCACATCTCGCCGACCTGTGCCTCGGTTGCGCCGTCGTCGAGATCGAGCTCGATCACCTTGCCCTGACGCACGCCCTGCACGCCGTCGAATCCCATGGAGCCGAGCGCATGGCGCACCGCCTCGCCCTGAGGATCAAGGACTCCGTTTTTCAGCATCACATGTATACGGGCTTTCATCCTGTCGTCCTTCTTTCGGCTTAGTTGATCAGGGTCGGCTTGGTCATCTGCGTCGCGTTCTGGGGCATGACACCCAGACGGCGCGCGACTTCGGAATAGGCGTCCGTAAGATTGCCCAGGTCGCGGCGGAACACGTCCTTGTCGAGTTTCTGGCCGGTCTCGATATCCCACAGACGGCAGCTGTCGGGGCTGATTTCATCCGCGACGACAAGACGCTGAAAGTCACCGTCGAACACGCGGCCGATTTCGATCTTGAAGTCGACGAGGCGGATGCCGACGCCCAGCATCAGGCCGGACATGAAATCATTGACCCGCAGCGACAGCGACAGGATATCGTCCATGTCCTGCTGGCTGGCCCAGCCAAAGGCGGCGATATGTTCTTCGGTCACAAGCGGGTCGCCCAGCTTGTCGTCCTTGTAGCAATATTCGACGATGGGGCGCGGAAGCTGCGTGCCCTCTTCGATGCCAAGCCGCTTGGACAGGGAGCCGGCGGCATAATTGCGCACGATGATTTCCAGCGGAATAATCTCGCAACTGCGGACCAGCTGTTCGCGCATGTTGAGGCGGCGGATAAAGTGAGTCGGCACGCCGATCGTGTTCAACCCGGTCATGAAAAATTCGCTGAGCCGGTTGTTCAACACGCCCTTGCCGTCGATCACGTCCTTTTTCTGGGCGTTGAACGCGGTGGCGTCATCCTTGAAATACTGGACGATCGTATTGGGCTCGGGGCCTTCATACAGAATCTTGGCCTTGCCTTCGTAGATCTTTTTGCGACGCGCCATAAACTACCTTTCGGAATCGCCACCAAGGATGAGTCCCTAACAGCGTTTAACGCCGCTATAGTGCAAGGGCAGCATTCTCGCAAGCAGCGCGCGCGTGCTCTTGCGTCGCGGGGGCTGTGATTGCATATCAGGGATGAACAACGGTTAACAGAGAGGCTTGGGGCCATGACCACTTTCAACGATCGCGAAGCGGCATTCGAAAACAAGTATGCGCATGACGAGGAAATGCTCTTCAAAGCCGTCGCGCGCCGCAACAAGCTGCTGGGCCTGTGGGCGGCCGAGCTGATGGGTAAATCCGGCGAGGAAGCGACGGAATATGCCAAGTCCGTCGTGCTGGCCGATTTCGAGGAAGCCGGGCACGAGGACGTTGTGCGCAAGGTGTCCGCCGATCTGGGCGACAAGGCCGACGATGCCACGATCCGCGCCAAGATGGACGAGCTGATCGTGGTCGCCAAAGGCCAGATCATGACCGAGCTGGACTAAACCGGTCTGCCCCGTCCGCGCGGCGGGGCATCCATCTACAATTAAGGGCGAATTGAACGCTTCACCCTTTGGTAATGCCGGCCTGCGAGAGCTGTGCCGGATTACCGAAGGAAGGCCATGCCCGCGTTTCTTTCCCTTGCCATACGGACGGTTTCCAGACTTGTCCGGGTTATTGTACCGATTGCCATCGCCGGGGCGTGCCTGTGGCTGGTATCGCTGCGGCTGGAGGGGTTCAGCTTTGCACTCTTCCTGAGCGAAGCGAAGACCGTGCCGCTGATCTGCTGGGCCGGGGCGCTGGCGGCCACCTATCTCAGCTTCTGGGCGCTTGGGCGCTATGACGCGCTGGCGCATCGCCATTTCGAAACCAATGTGCCGGTGCCGCGCGCACGTTTTGCCGGATCATCCGCCGTCGCCATTTCTCAGACGCTGGGGTTCGGGCTGTTCACGGGCACGCTGGTGCGCTGGCGGCTGATCCCGGGGCTGAGCCTTGGCGCGGCGCTTAGGATCACCAGTTTCGCTGCGGTGACCTTTCTGTTCGGTCTAGCGGCGGAGTTGAGCCTCACGGCCCTGATCCTGCCCGGCAGCGGAATCAGTGCCTGGGTCGGTGCGCTTGGGCTTTGCGCCGTGACCGCCGGGTTGGCGGTGGTGTTTCTGCACCCAACGCTGGACTTGGCGCGTTGGCATATTCGCCTGCCCAGCCTGCCCGCGCTCTCGGCCATCGGGTTCTGGACCGTGCTCGACACGGTGGCGGCCGCGCTTGCGCTGTTCATACTGATGCCCGCGAACAGCGATATCACATTCATCCAGCTTTTCCCCGCCTATCTTGCCGCGCTTGGCGTAGCGCTGATTTCCGGTACGCCGGGGGGTGTCGGGCCGTTCGAACTTATGCTGCTGACCTTGCTGCCCACGGGTGACCCGGCGCAGGTGCTTTCGGGTATCATCGCGTTCCGGCTGGTCTATTTCGCGATCCCAGCCCTTATTGCCGGGTCCGCCTTGCTCCGACGGCCCCACAAAACCTTTCGCAGGCGTCGGTCCGATCTGCGCCCGCCTGCCGCCCTGCCCCATGAACGCAGCAGGTCGGAAACCGCCGTGCTGCGCCAGAGCGACGGCAAGATCCTGTTTGACCGGGGCGATTCAATCGCGCTGATTGAAACCGCGCAGGTTTCCGTCGGGCTATTCGACCCGCTCACCGGGCGTTTTGACCGGTCGCTCCAGATGCTGACGGACCGCGCCCGCGCCACCAACCGTGTCGCCTGTCTTTACAAATGCGGGCCGCGCAGCGCGGTCAGGGCGCGCCATTTCGGCTGGCAGGTCCAGCGCATCGCTCGCGAGGCCATCCTGTCACCGGCGCGGTTTGATCTAAACGGCAGCACCTGTCGGCAATTGCGGCGCAAGCTGCGCCATGCAGAAAAGGCAGGCATCGACGGGGTCGAGGTGGCACATGGCCTGCCCTTTGACCTCATGGAACGGCTCGATCTGGAATGGCAGCAAAGTCACGGGCGTCCGCAGGGGCTGACCATGGGGCGGTACGATCCGGGATATGTCTCGACCCAGCGGGTGTTTCTGGCCTGGCAGGGCGAAAACCTCATCGGTTTCATTACCTTTCATGCCAGTGACCGGGAATGGTGTCTGGATCTCATGCGCGTCCCGCCCGAAGCGCCAGACGGCACCGCGCATCTGCTTGTCTGCAAGGCGATCGAAGCCGCAAGGGCGAATGGCATCCCACGGCTGTCGCTGGCCGCCCTGCCCGATCACGCGCTCTGCCGCTGGCTTAAACCCGGGTTGCGCCAGTTCAAGACCGCCTTTGCGCCCTACTGGCAGCCGCTTTACCTTGCCGCGCCCGATGCCGGGTCGCTGGCGCTGGCCGCAGCCGACATCGCCCGGGCGGTGCATGCACCGGGCGAAGTGCCGATGCTCTCGGCAGGTGCCCGAGCCGAAGTGGCCGTTGAACAGAATGAATTTGCCTTGCCCCGCGCCTTGTGAGAAGGAAAAAGCCAAGCACCGGAAAACTTCCGGGACACCACGATTGCGGGAAATACAACCGATGACAGACGCTCTCTCACAGATGATGGAAACCCATGACGTGCTCTTGGCCGACGGGGCGACCGGCACCAACCTGTTCAACATGGGGCTGCAGTCGGGTGACGCGCCCGAGCT
This sequence comes from Phaeobacter sp. 22II1-1F12B, assembly GCF_002210165.1. Lineage (GTDB taxonomy): Bacteria > Pseudomonadota > Alphaproteobacteria > Rhodobacterales > Rhodobacteraceae > Heliomarina. The sequence goes on from NZ_AQQP01000015.1 coordinate 85,323, forward strand.
TTGGAACACGGATGAGCCTGCCAAGATCATGGCGCTCTACCAGGGGTCTGTCGATGCGGGCAGCGATCTTTTCCTGACCAACACCTTTGGCGGCACGGCCGCGCGTCTTAAACTGCATGACGCGCAGAACCGGGTGCGTGAACTTTCACGCGTCGGCGCGGAACTGGGTCGCGAGGTTGCCGACAAGGCGGGCCGCAAGATCGTGGTCGCCGGATCGGTCGGCCCCACGGGTGAGATCATGGAACCGGTCGGCCCGCTGTCCCATGCGCTCGCGGTCGAGATGTTCCATGAACAGGCGGACGGACTGAAAGAAGGCGGCGTCGATGTGCTCTGGCTCGAGACGATCTCGGCCCCCGAGGAATACCGCGCCGCCGCCGAGGCATTCGCGCTGGTTGGCCTGCCGTGGTGCGGCACAATGAGCTTTGACACGGCTGGCCGGACGATGATGGGCATGACCTCGGAAGCGATGGCAAAGATGGTGGAAGAGATCGACCCGGCCCCGCTTGCCTATGGCGCCAACTGCGGCACCGGCGCGTCGGACCTGCTGCGCACCGTGCAGGGCTTTGCCGCACAGAACACAGGCCGTCCGATCATTGCCAAGGGCAACGCGGGCATTCCGAAATATGTCGATGGCCATATCCACTACGATGGCACGCCCGAGCTGATGGGTGAATACGCGGTGATGGCGCGCGATTGCGGGGCCAAGATCATCGGCGGCTGCTGCGGCACCATGCCCGATCACCTGCGCCAGATGCGTGCCGCGCTGGATGAGCGTCCGCGCGGCGAGATGCCGACGCTTGAGCAGATCGCGGCGGCGCTGGGCGATTTCTCCTCGGCTTCGGACGGAACTGGCGACGATGCCGCCCCCGAGCGCAAGGCACGCGGCAACCGTCGTCGGCGCAGCTGATCAAGTCCCAGCGCACTGCCGAAAATGAAAAAGGCGGCCCCTGAAAGGCCGCCTTTTGCTTTGGGAATTTGTGGCGATCAGGCGCGGCGACGCAGACGCAGCGCGCCAAGACCTGCAAAACCACCCATCAGGAGAACCATCGACGCGGGCAGCGGCACTTCGGATACCGGCGGCACATAGGTTGTCGGCTGAATATGCATCTGGCCGTTTGCAATGACGCTGTCCGCGTAGAGCGTACCTTCGATGTCATTGTAATAGGTCACTTTGGAACCGCTGGCGAGGATCGTGCCCCACATGGACACGCCGAAACGAAGCTCGTCGAAGCCAACGAAGTTCCAGATCACGTCCTTGGAGACATCCTTGCTGCCCCGGAATCCCAGATCCAGATTGAAATTGCCGGAACCGATCACGTTGATGACGATATTGTCGGCACCGTTCAGCAACAGGTCGATGTTGCGCCCGTTCAGGTCGCTCTGGCTGATGTTGTAGACCGAGGTACCGCCTGCCGACGCTTCGTCAAAGATCGCGACGTTTCCGAATGTCGTCGTATCGACCGTCGAATTCGTCGCAAGCGCGGCGAGGTCCGCCGAGAACGCATCGAGAATGGCCGCGTAATTGTCGGGCATGACTGCCGGGGTGCTGGAGACACCGCCACCGTTCATGTCCATCTGCGTCGGCGTGCCGTTGAAGCTGGCCGAACCGCCGCCAAGAACGCGTGCCCTTGTATCGCTGGTTGCGTTGCCGATGATCAGTTCATCGAAATCGGACGCGATGATGCCGTCTACGCCATCATTGTTCACTTCGGCCATCTGCCCGCTGAGCGTGCCGCCAATCAGTGCGCGGCCATGAATGTGCAGGCCGCCATTGTTGACGACGTCACCGGTGGTGACGACGTTGAACTGTTGCAGCAACTCGATCGCACTAAGCTGCGCCGCATTTGCCCCCACGGCAGGCGCGATGGCGAGCACTGCCGAGATTGCCAATTTCCTAAACATTATTCCTATCCCACTAGAATCGAAGCTAAGCGTAACTTCGCTATCGATATAGTTAACACTTGACCTAAAGGTAAACTGAGCCCTTTCGGAATTACGCAACGTAAATCACCGATTTCGCGTAACAATTTTAAGGTTTTAAACAGGATTGAAGCGTAGCTGGAAACGACGAACCAGATTCAGAGTTTAGTATACCGAGGTATACAATCTTCCCCGCGAGAGCATTCTGCGCTAGAGAGCAAGACATCCCGACTCACCCTTAACGAAAGGTCCTCCCGTCGTGACTAAGATCAAGGTAGACAACCCGGTCGTCGAACTGGACGGCGATGAAATGACCCGGATCATCTGGGACTTCATCAAGAAAAAACTGATCCTTCCCTATCTCGATATCGACCTGAAATATTACGATCTGGGCATTCAGGCGCGGGACGACACCAACGACCAGATCACCATCGACAGCGCCGAAGCGATCAAGAAATACGGTGTCGGCGTCAAATGCGCGACGATCACCCCGGACGAGGCCCGCGTCGAGGAATTCGGGCTTAAGGAAATGTGGCGCTCGCCCAACGGTACGATCCGCAACATCCTTGGCGGCGTGATCTTTCGCCAGCCGATCATCTGCTCGAACGTTCCGCGGCTTGTGCCGGGCTGGACCAAGCCGATCGTCGTTGGCCGTCACGCCTTTGGCGACCAGTACCGCGCGACCGATTTCAAATTTCCCGGCAAGGGCAAGCTGACCATCAAGTTCGTCGGCGAAGACGGCACCGAGATCGAGAAAGAAGTGTTTGACGCGCCCGACGCCGGTGTCGTCATGGCGATGTACAACCTCGACAAGTCGATCATCGATTTTGCCCGTGCCTCGATGAACTATGGCCTGTCCAAGGGCTGGCCGGTGTACCTGTCGACCAAGAACACGATCCTCAAGCAATATGACGGTCGTTTCCTTGAACTCTTCCAGCACATCTATGAGACCGAGTTCAAAGACAAGTTCGAAGAAGCCGGCATCACCTATGAGCACCGCCTGATCGACGACATGGTGGCCTGCGCGATGAAATGGAACGGCGGCTATGTATGGGCCTGCAAGAACTACGATGGTGACGTGCAGTCCGACACCGTGGCGCAGGGCTTTGGCTCGCTTGGGTTGATGACCTCGGTGCTGATGACGCCCGATGGGCAGACGGTCGAGGCCGAAGCCGCGCATGGCACGGTGACCCGCCACTATCGCCAGCACCAGAAGGGTCAGGAGACCTCGACCAACTCGGTCGCGTCGATCTACGCCTGGACCGGTGGTCTGAAGCACCGCGCCAAGCTGGACGACAATGCGGCCCTGCTGAACTTTGCGGAAACGCTTGAGAAAGTCGTCGTTCAGACGGTCGAGGCGGGTTTCATGACCAAAGACCTCGCCCTGCTGGTCGGCCCCGAGCAGAAATGGCTTACCACAATGGGCTTCCTCGAAAAGGTCGACGAGAACCTGAACAAGGCGCTGGCCGGTTAAGAGCCCCCCGGCAGGAAACGGGCGCCATCCGGCGCATGCTGCAAACCGTGCAGCGTGGGCCGGGCGGCCTGTGATCTGTTATTATCAGTCGGCATCCGAGGCTGTCTTCGGATGTTGACTAGAATTAGAATATGGCGTCCGGACGAAGCACTTATTCGCTCCGAATGCGCCAATTGCTGCTTTTGAAGTTGAGATAATACAGACTATTTCATTCCATAGGTGATCATTGAGTCAGAGAAGCCAAGTTAATTGAGTTTAGGTGCTCAATAATCCCTATCCGCCCAGGGACTTCTGGTAACATTTCATTTGGTGAGGTTGAGCTAAATTCGTAAACAAGAAGGTAAACATCATGTTCCTTGGATATAGATATTTCGGAAAGATCAGGGTTAAGGTCGAGACGGCGGGCACCCATAAGCGTTTCCATGGTTTCCTGATCAAACTCGACATTTGTGGCGATCCTTAATGGTTCATCGGTGGCTACGATGACTAGAACTCTATAGAGTCCCTCAGGTGCAAGAAAAAGAGCCTTCAAAAAACAAGATAACGAGAACGAGCCGCAGTTGCTTCTATTGATGTCCGCGACCCATCTTTGAGCACCTTCGACAGGCGTCCCGCTAGAGGTGATTTGCTCCACTGGCGTGATTATTGCTATGCCGCCTTCAGGAGTCGAAAGAGTGCCAACATCAAAGTAACCAGCAGACTGAAGAGCACCTCGGATAGTCTCTTCTAATTCAAACAATGTCGTCGTTGCGCCGTACTCTTCAGAAATTTCGACAATACTAAGAGGAATACTTGAAGAAGGTCTCGGCGCTGGAATTGGGAAAAAGTTCTCATCGGGTACGGCACCGCAAGAAAACAGATGCCCTGTCGTCAATAAGAAACCTGTTACCTTTGCGATTTTTCTCATAGCTCTATTCCTTTTGGAAAAACAAAACACCAAGGGCCGCCACCGTGAGCGCTTGCAACGGACCGGTGAACACACTCGCCTGCTCCATTGCAGAAATCCGCGCTTCAACTGTTGGCGCTACTCCCCTCAGGAACATCAAAACGACCGGCGCAAGTATAACAATATAGAGCACCGCTAGGTAAAAAATTGACAACCATAAAGACAACCTGAAGAAAGTCCGTCGAACGTGAATTTCGTTAAGCGCATCCGGCAGAAGGGCACCTGCTGCAAAAACACTAATCATCAATGCAAGAGTTGGCAAAAAGTTTGGAAGAGCCCAACCCCAAGCTCTAGAAGCTTCAGTTCCGTAAGCCCCCATCAATGTTTGAATAGCCATAATAAGGAAAAGAACACCACAGGACGGAAACCAAATGCTTGCGAGTTTGTATCGAGCGGTCTCAAGACTTATTTTGCTACTCATCGGTTGGTCCTTTGCTTAAAATCTTATTTGTATGAGAAATTTCTGACACCCAAGAAGTCTGATCGCAAAGGCTTGCCGATTGCAACTAAAAGCTCGGGAATGTCGTGTCGCATGGCCCAAGAGACTGGAATGCGAAACTATTCTCGAAAGTAAAAAGTTGCGCCTTTAGCCGCCGCAATCTTTGTAAGCGAGAGCGTGCCTCAAAAGAAGTCATTTTTTATAGACATAGCCCTAAACCACCATTATGCAAAAGATGTTTGGCAGTTTTAACTCTGCGTCGAGAAACCGGGCAATCGCGGCCGCGCTGCAATTTGGTCAATCACGGCTCGGATCTGACCTCGCCCCGCCAACTCTCTCTTATCTTGCTCCTTTACCGAACCCCCAAACCAGCTGCCCACTTTACAAATGATCATTTCCTTGGCAGTCGCCGCCGCTGGAAAGGAACGCTGCGTTCCAGGCTCCTGTCCGACATGGACTTTGACCCGAACGCCGCCTACCGCTGTGACATGGAAACCAGTTCAAGCGATCCCAGCCGGCACACGCTGGTCGAAGATGTTCAGGGCCTTGGCCTTGGCATTTTCCTGTGTAGTTTCGGCGTGCATATCCTGACGACGGCGGGGCTTTTGACCGGGCAGACGGCGGGGCTGGCGGTAATCATCGCCTATCTTAGCGGTTTTTCCTTTGGCGCGGTGTTCTTCGTGATCAACCTGCCGTTCTACCTGCTGGCCTATCGCAGGCTGGGGCTGGAATTCACCATCAAGTCGCTGATCTCGGTGACCATGATGTCGGTGCTGACCGAGGTCATTCCCTTTGGCATTACCATTTCAAGCCTTGACCCGGCGCTGGCGGCGGTCACCTTCGGCAGCATGGTAGGGCTGGGGCTGCTCGCCCTGTTCCGCCACAAGGGTTCCATGGGCGGGCTGGGCGTGGTGGCCCTACTCGTGCAGGACACAACCGGGTTCAAGGCGGGCTATGTGCAGCTGATCACCGACGGGGTGATCTTTGGCGTCGCCTTCTTCCTGTTCCCGCTGGAAGTGGTGCTTTATTCTCTGCTTGGCGCGGTGGTTCTGAACCTCGTGATCACCTTCAACCACCGGCGCGACCGCTATATCGCGACATAAGCGCAATCCGTCACGCAACGCCCTGATCCATCCGGTTTTGCAGGCCTTTACCGGTCGACATTTTCCCGTGTAGAGACAGGGCAAGGCTGCATTATCGCAGCCGAAGATATCCCCCCTGCCCGATCTCGAGGTCGCCCATGCCGATGCACTATGTCTATCTGATTTTTGCCGTTCTCGCTGAAACGGTCGGCACCTCGGCATTGCAGGCGAGCCAGCAGTTCACCCGGTTCTGGCCCTCGCTGATCGTTGTCGTCAGTTATGCGATCTCGTTCTTTCTGCTGTCGATGACGCTCAAGGTCATGCCGGTTGGCGTGGTCTATGCGATCTGGTCGGGACTGGGGATCATGTTCATCGCGATCATCGGCTGGGTGCTGTTCCGGCAATCGCTGGACCTGCCTGCGGTGATCGGACTTTGCATGATCATCGGCGGGATTTGCATCATACAGCTGTTTTCCTCCTCAACCACGCATTAGGGCCTAGCCTTCTGCGGTGCGGCGCGGTATGGCGCGCCAACTCCGAAAAAAGGTATAACTCATGGACCTGCGCAATATTGCGATCATCGCCCACGTCGACCACGGCAAGACGACGCTGGTGGATGAGCTTCTGAAACAATCCGGTACCTACCGGGAAAACCAGGCGACGACCGAACGGGCGATGGACAGCAATGACCTCGAACGCGAACGGGGCATCACCATCCTTGCCAAGGCGACCTCGGTCGAATGGAAGGGCACGCGGATCAATATCGTCGACACCCCCGGCCACGCCGATTTCGGCGGCGAGGTCGAGCGTATCCTGTCAATGGTCGATGGTGTGGTGCTGCTAGTGGACGCGGCCGAAGGCCCGATGCCGCAGACCAAGTTCGTGACCTCCAAGGCGCTGGCGCTGGGGCTGAAGCCCATCGTGGTGCTGAACAAGGTCGACAAGCCCGATGCCGAGCCTGACCGGGCGCTGGACGAATGTTTCGACCTTTTCGCGAACCTTGGCGCCGATGACGAGCAGCTCGACTTTCCGGCGATGTACGCCTCGGGCCGGTCCGGCTGGGCCGATATGGAGCTGGATGGGCCGCGCAAGGATCTCTCGGCGCTGTTCGACCTGATCGTGAGCCATGTGGAGCCGCCGAAACAGATCGAAAAGAAGGACGAACCCTTCCGCATGCTCGCTGTGACGCTGGGCAGCGACCCGTTCCTTGGTCGTATTTTGACGGGCCGTGTCGAATCCGGCACGCTGAAAACCGGCGAAACCGTCAAGGCGCTGTCGCGGGACGGCACCCAGATCGAAAGCTTCCGCGCGACCAAGATCATGGCCTTCCGCGGGTTGAGCCAGCAGCCGATCGATGTGGCCGAGGCCGGCGATATCGTGAGTCTTGCCGGGATGGCCAAGGCCACCGTGGCCGACACGATCTGCGCGCCTCAGGTGGAAGAAGCGATCCCGGCCCAGCCGATCGATCCGCCGACAATCACCGTCACCTTTGGTATCAACGACAGCCCGCTGGCGGGCCGCGACGGCAAGAAGGTGCAGTCGCGCGTGATCCGCGAACGACTGTTCAAGGAAGCGGAGTCCAACGTCGCGATCAAGATTGCCGACACGCCGGGCGGCGAAGCCTTTGAGGTGTCGGGCCGGGGCGAATTGCAGATGGGCGTTCTGATCGAGAACATGCGCCGCGAAGGGTTCGAACTGTCGATCTCGCGTCCGCAGGTGATCCTGCGCGAAGAGGATGGCAAGCGGGTCGAACCCATCGAGGAAGTCACCATCGACGTGGATGACGAATATTCCGGCGCGGTCATCGAAAAGATCACCGGCACCCGCAAGGGCGAGCTGGTCGAGATGAAACCCGCCGGTGCGGGCAAGACCCGGATCATCGCCCATGTGCCTTCGCGCGGGCTGATCGGCTATCACGGCGAATTCCTGACCGACACGCGCGGCACGGGCGTTCTGAACCGGGTGTTCCACACCTGGGCGCCGCACAAGGGCCCGATCCCGGGACGGCGCGCGGGCGTGCTGATCTCCATGGAGAACGGCCAGTCGGTTGCCTATGCGCTCTGGAACCTCGAAGAGCGCGGCAAGATGTTCATCGGCGCGCAGGCGGATGTCTATACCGGCATGATCATCGGCGAGCATAGCCGCGACAACGACCTGGAAGTGAACCCGCTCAAGGGCAAGAAGCTGACCAACGTGCGTGCCTCGGGCACGGACGAAGCGGTGCGCCTGACCACGCCGGTCACGCTGTCGCTGGAAGAGGCGATTGCCTATATCGACGACGATGAGCTGGTGGAAGTGACGCCGAATTCGATCCGGCTGCGCAAGCGGTTCCTCGATCCGCATGAGCGCAAGCGGGCCGCCAAGAGCGCCTGATCGCCTTCAGTGGCTTAGAGTTTGCGGCGTCCCAGTTGGGGCGCCGTTTTTTTGTTGCTTCGGGCCAGCTATTTTTTTTGGCCCTTCGGGCCGGGCCTCCGGCGGGGATATTTTTAGACCCAAAGAAGCAGGGGATGTGCTTTTTGATGAGGTGGCGGTTTTACGAGGGGCCGGGAGATAGACGGGGCTGCGCAATGTGAGACAGGTGCCGAAAGCGATTGGAGTGGCCCATCCTGGCCAAGTGTCAGTTGGTCCCTGAGCGGTCGCATCCAAAAGCCTTCGAAGACGACGCAGGGGATTACCTCTTGCCAGGTTTTGAGCCTAGGCGTGGAATGGGCATGGACGTTCCGGCTTGTCGGCACCGCAAGGCAATATTCGACAAGGGTGATACCCCGGCTGGCTAGGATGACCAGCCAGCGCGCCTTGATCGGCTATTTCGGATGGCCGACCAAGGCCCTGTCATGAAGACATTGAAAGCAATGCGTAGGGGAACAGGCGCGTGACGCGCCATGTTCATGGAGGTTACTCGCTGGTTTCGACGACCAGCAGCTCGCGTTCCGAGGCGCCTTTGGCGTGGCTTAACGCCTCTTGATACTCGGGCGAGTTGTAGCAGTCGACGGCGGCTTCGACGCTGGGAAAGCGGGCCACGACGTTGCGGGGGCGGTCCTTGCCTTCGAGCTGGACGTATTTGCCGCCGCGCGCGATGAAGCTGCCGCCATGGGCGGCGATCGCCGGGCCGGCCAGTTTCGCGTATTTGCCATAGGCCTCTTCGTCGGTGACGGTGACATGGGCAATCCAGAGTGCGGGCATGTTCTTATCCTTCCAGAACGGTTTCTGCGGCCTTGATCGCGGCCTCGGCGTTTTCGGCGCTGGCACCGCCTCCCTGCGCCATGTCGGGACGGCCACCGCCGCCCTTGCCGCCCAGTTCAGCCACAGCGGCGCGAACGATGTCGACGGCCGAGACCTTGCCGGTCAGATCGTCGGTCACCCCGGCCGCGACGGCCGCCTTGCCGCCGGTATCGGCAATCAGCAGGACCACGCCCGATCCGATGCGGGTCTTGTGTTCGTCGATCAGCGCGGGGAGATCCTTGCCGGAGATGCCTGAGAGCACCTGGCCGTGGAAATTGGTACCGTTGATCTGACGGATCTCGGTGGTTTCGCCCTGCCCCGGCCCGCCGGCCATGGCCAGTTCGCGGCGCAGCTGCGCGACCTCGTTGGCAAGCGCCTTGCGGTCGTCGAGTAGTGCCTTGACCCGGGCGGGCGCATCGACGGGCTGGCTTTTCAGGGCGAGCGCGACTTCGTTCAGGCGCATGTCTTGTGCGCGCAGGTAATCCATCGCGGGCTGACCGGTCAGGGCCTCGATCCGGCGCACCCCGGCGCTGGAGGCGCTGTCACCAAGCAGCACGAAAGCCCCGATGTCGCCGGTGCTTTTCACATGGGTGCCACCGCAAAGCTCGATCGAATAGGTATTGCCGTTGGCGCCCTTGCCAGTATCGGCCATGCCCATCGACACGACGCGGACCTCGTCGCCGTATTTCTCGCCGAACAGCGCCTGTGCGCCGATGGCGCGGGCGTCGTCGGGCGTCATGATGCGGGTCACCACCGGCGTGTTTTGGCGGATGAACCGGTTCACGTCCCTTTCGACCTGCGTGATTTTTTCGGGGCTCAGCGCCTTGGCGTGGCTGAAGTCGAAACGCAGGCGATCCTCGGCGTTGAGCGAGCCACGCTGGGCCACATGCGCCCCGAGCGCTTCGCGCAGCGCCTCGTGCAGCAGGTGCGTGGCCGAGTGATTGGCGCGGATCGCGGTGCGGCGGGTGTGATCGACCTCGAGCATGGCAGCCTGCGCCTTGGAGATCTCACCCTCGACCACTTTCGCGAAATGGATGAAGACACCGGCGGATTTGCGGGTATCGGTCACTTCGGCAACACCGGTTTCGGTGCGGATCACACCGGTATCGCCAACCTGACCACCGGATTCGGCGTAGAACGGCGTCTGATTCAGGGCAATCTGGACATCGGTCCCCTTGGCGGCCTTGTCGGCCAAGGCGCCATCCACCACCAGCGCGGCGATCTGGCCCTCGGCGGTTTCCGTGTCATAGCCCAGGAAATCGGTCGCGCCCTGTTCATCGGCCACGTCGAACCAGACTGCCAGATCGGCAGCCTCGCCAGTTCCGGACCATGCGGCGCGGGCCTGTGCCTTTTGCGCGGCCATCGCGGTGTCAAAGCCTTCGGTATCAACCGAGAGATTCTTTTCGCGCAGCGCGTCCTGTGTCAGGTCGAGCGGGAAGCCGTAGGTGTCATAGAGCTTGAACGCGGCCTCACCGGGCAGCGCGTCGCCTTCGCCAAGGCCGCTGATTTCATCGTCGAGCAGTTTGAGGCCCCGTTCCAGCGTCTGCTTGAACCGGGTCTCTTCGAGTTTCAGCGTTTCCTCGATCAGCGGCTGGGCGCGGCCAAGCTCGGGATAGGCGGCACCCATCTGGTGGACCAGCGCAGGCACCAGACGGTGCATCAGCGGATCCTTGGCGCCCAGCAGGTGAGCATGGCGCATGGCGCGGCGCATGATCCGGCGCAGCACGTAGCCGCGGCCGTCATTGCTTGGCATGACGCCATCGGCCAGCAGGAAGGAGGTCGAGCGCAGGTGGTCGGCGATAACCCGGTGATGGGTCGCGCCGGGGCCGTCCGGGTCTGTGCTGGTCGCGTTTGCGCTGGCCTCGATCAGATAGCGCATCAGGTCGGTAGCGTAGTTGTCGTTGGTGCCCTGCAAAAGCGCCGCGACCCGTTCGATGCCCATGCCGGTGTCGATGCTCTGCGCTTCGAGTTCGCGACGGGTGCCGTCCTCGAACTGCTCGTATTGCATGAAAACGAGGTTCCAGATCTCGACGAAACGGTCGCCGTCTTCCTCGGGCGAACCGGGAGGGCCACCCCAGATGTGATCGCCGTGGTCGTAGAAGATTTCCGAACAGGGACCGCAGGGGCCGGTCGGACCCATCATCCAGAAATTGTCGTTGGTGGCGATGCGGATGATGCGCTCGTCCGGCAGGCCCGCGACTTTCTTCCAGAGGTCGGCAGCCTCGTCATCGGTGTGATAGACAGTGACCAGCAGCTTGTCCTTGTTGATGCCTAGTTCCTTGGTCACCATTTCCCAGGCAAAGGGGATCGCCTGTTCCTTGAAGTAGTCGCCAAAGGAGAAATTCCCCATCATCTCGAAAAAGGTGTGGTGACGCGCGGTATAGCCGACATTGTCGAGGTCATTGTGCTTGCCGCCGGCGCGGACGCATTTCTGCGCCGTGGTCGCGCGGGTATAGTCGCGGGTTTCGACCCCGGTGAACAGGTTCTTGAACTGCACCATGCCCGAGTTCGCGAACATCAGCGTCGGGTCGTTGCGCGGCACCAGCGGGCTGCTATCGACGACCTCGTGGCCGTTCTTGGCGAAATAGCTTAAAAAGGAGGATCGGATATCGTTCAGCGTGCGCATATGGATCGGGCCTTTGGTCGGGTTTGCGACGGTTTAGCCGCCCCTTTCCCCACTGTCCACAGGGCGCACGCCCTGAACGAAACAGGGCAGGCCCGATGACCTGCCCCGTTCCGGATATTCTCGGCTCCCCTACGTCAGGAACCGGGGGCTTTCTGCAGTGCCCGTCTGCACCCTTGTATGGGGGTCAGGCTTCAAGGATATCCTCGTCATCCCCACCGCCTTCGCGCCCCTTCATGTCGAATTCCAACCCGTGCGAGGCACGGACCTTATCCTCGATTTCAAGCGCGATCTGGGGATTGTCGCGCAGGAACTGCTTGGCGTTCTCACGCCCCTGCCCGATCCGTTCATCGCCATAGCTGAACCAGGCACCGGACTTGTTGACCACGCCCGCGATCACGCCAAGATCAAGCAGCTCACCCATTTTCGAGATGCCTTCACCGTAGATGATATCGAATTCCACCTGCTTGAACGGCGGCGCGACCTTGTTCTTGACGATCTTGACGCGGGTGGCGTTGCCGATCACTTCGTCGCGGTCCTTGACGGTGCCGATGCGGCGAATGTCGAGGCGGACCGAGGAATAGAATTTCAGCGCGTTGCCGCCGGTCGTGGTTTCGGGCGAGCCGAACATGACGCCGATTTTCATCCGGATCTGGTTGATAAAGATTACCATGCAGTTCGAGCGGCTGATCGAACCGGTCAGCTTGCGCATTGCCTGGCTCATCAGGCGGGCCTGCACACCGACGCTCGAATCGCCCATGTCGCCTTCGAGTTCCGATTTCGGGGTCAGCGCGGCAACCGAATCGACGATAACCATGTTGACCGCGCCCGAGCGCACCAGCGTATCGGTTATTTCCAGCGCCTGTTCACCGGTATCGGGCTGCGAGATCAGCAGCTCATCGATATCGACACCCAGCTTGCGGGCATATTGCGGGTCGAGCGCGTGCTCCGCATCGACAAAGGCACAGATCCCGCCGCGTTTCTGCTGTTCGGCGACGCAATGCAGGGTCAGCGTGGTTTTACCCGAACTTTCAGGGCCGTAGATCTCGATAATCCGGCCCATCGGCAGGCCGCCGATCCCCAGCGCGATATCAAGACCCAGCGAGCCGGTCGAGCTGGCCTCGATTTCCTGCACCGCACCCTCGGCGCCGAGCTTCATGATCGATCCCTTGCCGAACTGACGTTCGATCTGGGCCAAAGCGCTGTCGAGTGCCTTTTGCTTGTCTGCGCTCTTCTTGTTGTCCATTGATAAAAGGTCCGCCATTTCCTGTTCCCTTATCTTATTGTCACACCCTGTCCCGGGCGGCAATCGCTGCTTTGTTCACCTCTTGTTCCAGTTAGGACCAAAACAGGAACATTGCAAATAAAATTTTCTAATCCCTTTTTTGGGCGAGGAAGGTTAAAGAGTTGTTTACTGCGGGAAAGTGCCGGCGGGATTGAAGGGAAAGATTGGTAAATGCTTGTTTTCGTGAAGGAAAGACTGGCCTTTCTGGCCGTGCCCAAAACCGGTACCACCGCCTATCACGCGGCGCTGGCGCAAAGGGCCGACATGGTCGTTTCCAATCCGCCCGAGCTGAAACACGCGCCGCTTTACCGCTATGACCGGTTTTTTCGCCCGATGTTCGAAAAAACGTGCAACGCCGAACTTGAAACGCTGGCAGTCATGCGCGAACCGATCAGCTGGCTTGGAAGCTGGTACCGGTATCGCCAGCGCCCCTATCTTGACGGCAAACCGGCTTCGACCCGCGACATCAGCTTTGACGAATTTGTCGAGGCCTATATGCGCGGCGACAAGCCGCCTTTCGCCAATGTCGGCAGCCAGGCACGGTTCCTTGCACCAAGGCCCAACGGAACGGCGATCACGCATCTTTTCCGTTACGAAGACCCGGCGCCCCTGAACCACTTTCTGACCGAGAGGTTGAACTGCGATCTCGACCTGCAGCAGCACAATACCTCGCCACGCGCCGATCTGCCGCTTTCGCCCAAGGTGGAACAGAAATTCCGGCGCAAATTCGCCGCGGAATTCGAAGTTTACGAGAGCATCGGGGCCTGAGCGGTCAGCTTAGCTGCTGATGCACCGTATCGGTCAACTGGCTGAGAGAGAACGGTTTCGGTAAAAACACCGAGTTCGGCACCGCCGGTCGGGAATCGTCGAAGGCGGCCTCGGCATAGCCCGACACGAAGATCACCCGCACGTCCGGACGGGATTTGAGCGCCTCGCGCACCCATGTCGGGCCATCCATGCCGGGCATCACCACGTCGGTCACGAAGATATCCACCGAGAGGTCTGGGTCTTCGAGGGTGCGCAGCGCATCCTCGGCGCAATCGGCCTCGAGCACCGTGTAGCCGCGCAGGCGCAGCGCGCGCGAGGCAAAGGCACGCACCGGTGCTTCGTCCTCGACCAGCAGCACGACGCCATCGCCATGCTGCGGCACATTGGGCTTGGCTGGCTGGGGCGTGTCGACCGCCGCGCCCTCGGCCAGTTCGTAGACCGGGAAATAGAGCGTGAACACGCTGCCTTTGCCAACGACACTGTCGACGAAGATGAACCCGCCGGTCTGCTTGACGATGCCGTATACAGTCGAGAGCCCAAGCCCCGTCCCCTCGCCCGTGTGTTTGGTGGTAAAGAAGGGCTCGAACACCTTGGGAAGCTTGTCCGCCGAAATGCCGCAGCCTTCGTCGATCACCTTTACCGTCACGTATTCGCCCACCGGCACCGTGGCGCGGTCGCGGGTTATGGGTGTGGCGACCACGGCAACCTCGGTTTCGATCCGGATTTCGCCCCCCTCGGGCATGGCATCGCGCGCATTCACCACGAGGTTCATCAGCACCTGTTCAAGCTGGCGCTTGTCGGCCCTGATCGAATGCAGCACGGTGTCATGCGACAGGGTCAGCGTGACCTTTTCCCCCACCAGCCGGTTCAAAAGATGGGTCAGATCAGACAACGTGTCCCGCAGGTCAAGAACCTCGGGCCGCAGCGTCTGCTTGCGGGAAAAGGCGAGCAACTGGCTGACCAGCGCCGCCGCCCGGTTGGCATTCTGGTTGATCTGGACAAGGTCACCGTAATCCTGATCGCCCTGATCATGGCGCAGCAGCAATAGATCGCAATGACCGGAAATCGCCGTCAGCAGGTTGTTGAAATCATGCGCCACGCCGCCGGCAAGCTGCCCGATCGCCTGCATCTTCTGGCTTTGCACGAACTGCGCCTCGAGCGTCTTAAGCTCGGTCGCATCATTCAGCACCGCGATCAGCAGCTTTTCCCCGTTTTCGCAGACCCGGCTTAGCGAGACCTGCACGAAAATCTCCCTGTCCTCGCGTTTCAACCGCAAAAACTCGGACGCCTGCGCCGCCTTGCCGCTGATCGTTTCGCGCAACCAGTCCGAGATCGGACGCCCCAGCCCCTCCATCACATGGGACAGCGTGACACCCTTGCCCAGGTCCATGCCGATCAGGCTGGCCGCCAGCCGGTTGGCGACAAGGATTTCGCCGTTCTCCGCCACCTTGATCATCGGCACTGGCAGGGTTTCGAACACCGACACCGGCCCGGGCGTCGCATCCTCGGGAACCGGCATGAAATAGAGATCGCGGCGCCCCGCCAGCCCGGTTGCCTCGCTGACCACGACGCTGATCTCTCCGCCCGGCGTGGTGATCCTGTTGACCTCGCCGGGATGTACCGGAAGACTTACGAACAGGCTGTCGATGGTCTTGACCCGTTCGCCGCAGATCTCGCGGGCGCTGTCGTTCATGAAAAGAACCGTGCCGGAACTGGCGACGGTGATCATCGCCAATGGCAGGTTTTCCGCGCGACCGTCTTCAACCGCGACAGCGGGTAGATCCTCGACCCGCCACAGGTACCGGTCCGGCGACACCCAGTGCACCATCAGGCGAAGGCGACCGTCGCGCGTGGCAATTTCCTCCATCGCCGCGCCATCCAGCCGGGCCTGGCATTGCAGCCGGTAGAGCGCTGCCGAAGGATTGGCGATATGGCCGCGAAAAGGCGCGTCGAGCGTCACGTCCGCGTCGCGCCCGACCATCTGCTGCGCCGCCTTGTTACGCAGCAGCACGCTCCCATCCTCATCGGTAAAGAACCCCGGCGCCGGGTCGTTTTCGATCAGACGGAAAACGTCCGTCTCAACCGAAGCATAGGGCGACCGCTGGCTAAGATCGCCGACCGTCATGCCGATGGCGACAAGCACCAGCGTCAGCGCCGACACCACCATCAACCGCGCCGCGAGTTCGGAAAACCCGGTGAACCACGCGCCGCTGACCAGCAAAAGCGCAAGACCAAGCACCACGGCAACACGAATATTCCTGCCTCGATAGCTCAGGAAAGCACGGCGGGAGGCCTGGCGTGTATGCACGAACGATCGCTCCGACAAACAGAAGTCGCCCCACAGTTGGGTACAATAGTTAACTCAAGATTAACCCCTTGAACCCGCTCTTTGCAAACGCCGGAATTCCGCGAAAGCCCTTCGGCCTAGTCTCTGGAAAGATGTGCCGAAAAGAACCCGTCCGTCCCACCGGTCACCGGCCATGACTTTCGGAACGTACAGCGCCAGCCGGAATTGCGGGAGAGAAACGCGTCGATCTGCGCATCGTTCTCCACCGAGAGCAGCGAACAGGTGGCATAGGCCAGCATCCCGCCCGGCGCGACAAGCGGCATCACTTCGTCCAGAATGCCCGCCTGAATCGCGCGCAATTCCTCAAGCCGCTCTGGCGTCAGCCGCCATTTCCCGTCCGGTGCGCGCCGCCATGCCCCGCTGCCCGAACAGGGTACATCGCACAGGACGATGTCAAAGGGGCCGCTTTCGGCGAGATCACGGCCCGAAAGAACCTCCACCGAGGCCCCTGCCCGCGCGGCCCGTTCGTCCAAATCGCGCAACCGTTCCGGCGCCGCGTCATGGGCAAACACCTCGACCCCCGGCTGCGCCGCCAGCGCAAGGCTCTTGCCCCCGCCACCGGCGCAATAATCGAGAACCCGTGTGCCGAGGGCAAACGGCAGCGCCATGACAACCGCCTGCGAGGCCGCGTCCTGCAACTCCACAACCCCTGTGCGATAGGCCTCGGACTGACGCAGCTTGCGGGTCCCTTCCAGAATTTCCAAAGCATGGGGGCTGGCCATATGCGGGCGGGTCTCCATCCCTTCTGCACGAAGCGCCGCCATCGCCGCGTCCCGCGTGCTTCGGGCCCCGTTCACCCGCAGATGCACCGGCGCCCGATGACGCAGGGCTTCGGCGCTCGCCGCGGCTCCCTCACCCAACGTGTCGACAAACAAGGGCCAGATCCAGTCCGGAATGTCACCTTCCTCGGCCCCGGAAGCAGGCGCTCGCCCCCCTTCCAGCTCCGCATCGTTCAGACAGGCTGGCCCGTACCCATCCCCCGTAAACATGGTCTCCGGCGCGGTCCCTGCCGATCTCAGCGCCCCAAGCATCAACCCGCGCCCGGTCTCCGCCCCGCCAAGCGCCGCAAAAGACCGGCGGCAGCGCAGCGCATCAAAAACATGATCCCGGATCGCGGCCCGATCCTTGGACCCGGCAAACCGGGACCGGCGCGCCCATCCCGTAAGAACCTGCTCAGCCGGCTGCCCCGCAAGGATCAGGTCGAGACATTCAACCGCCGCCTGCACCCGTGCCGCCGGGGTCACTTCAGACCCCTCCGGCCCGTTTCCCGCATCATATGAAAGAATTCAATACGCTCGCCCATCCGGTGCCTTTCCCGACGATACCCGTCACATCAGGGGCCGGGTCTACACCCACAACCCGGATGAGAAAAGCCACCTTCGCCGCGTCAGAACCACCAGCCCCAGCCCTTCTTTGGGTCAAAAAATATCCCGGGGCTGAATTGGCCCAAAGGGCCAAGAGGGGGCTGGCCCCCTCTCTTACCTGCCGGTCAGAAGCCCGCTCGCTAAAAAGAACTGCCCGAAACCGGCATCAGCGGATCACTCGCCGCGATGCTCAAACACACCGCAGGCAATCCGTTCACCCACATCACCGGATGGCTGCGATGTGTAATCATCCGTCCCTGCGTGAATGACGAACGCCGAGCCATCTTCATCCAGCAGATAGGTTTCCACGTCGAACTCCGGCAGGAAATGCTCGACCATACCGCTGCCGTCAGCCGACACATGCAGGTTCGGCAGATCGCCCGGATGCGGGCCCGCCGCGCTTTCTATGCCATGATCCGCGTCGCCCGCAATATGCCCCGCGGCCGAAGAGAAATCGTCGGCCGAGCAATCGCCGGTTTCATGCAGATGAACAGCAACGGTGCCTTCGGGCAGACCAGTAAGTTTGAGGACCGCATGGGCCATTCCCGATTCCGTGTCGGTGACCGTCACCGTTCCGTGCGAACTGCCATCGGTCCCCATGACCTCGGTCACGACCTCGGTGGCCTGCGCCGCGCTGCCCATCATCCCAACCGCGATAACTGAAGCAAAAATCGGTTTCATCCTGACTCCTTCCCGGGTCTTCCCGGCATAAGCAATAATAACCCCGCCGGTCCCGGCCGGGCCGCCGCGCCATGCTCCGCACAAAGACAGGCGCAGGCGGTACCGGCGGCCGGGGCCGACGGGTCAATCCCAACGCCGCGCAGGCCGGCCTGTTCCGCGCCAACCCGGCAATCCGCGGTTTCTTGCCGGGAACGAAATCCGAAGCGGCGACGTTGAACAGGTACAGACGCTTTCAACTTGCACCTTGCCGAACAGGAGACACGCAGATGCCCGCCTCTTCTTCCGACCGCAAAGCTTCCGACCGCAAAGCTGACCACGGCGCTTCCCGCACGACCCGGGCCCGGTCCATCAAATTCAACGATCTCTACCTGCACACCAGCATCTGGATCGTCATCGCCACGGCCATGGTCTCTACGAACTGGACCTTCTGAACATCGTTACGATGAATTTCCCGTTACTAGGTTAACCGGACGGGACTTACCAAAGGAGTGACCGACTTGCTGTCCACCAAGGCCGGACCTTCTTCACCCTCCCTGTCGACGCCGCGCCGCACCAACTGGCGCGGGTGGCGTCGAAATCGCCGCAGCCACGGCCCCGAGGCCATGCCGGAACTCGTCGACCGGCTCTATAACCTCGCCGACGGGCGCGATTGCGTCAGCATCGAGATGCTCGTCCGAACGATCGGCGCTCAGGGACACGCGCCGCTCCTGCTTATCGCCGGGCTTTTCATGATCCTGCCCATCGGCATGATCCCCGGCGTGGGCGGCGCGCTTGGTCTCCTCGTCGCCATTATCGGTCTGCAAATGTTGCTGGGCCGCAATGGCGTTTCGATCCCCCGTTTTTTCGGCAAGCGCGAGATATCGGCAGATCGCATCAGGAACCTCGCCGAGCAGGTGCGCCCCGTGTTCGAATGGCTCCGTCGCCGTCTGAAAATCCGGATGGAGTACCTTTCTGCGGGCAAGGTCTCGCTCTCGATCATCGCCGTCATCCTTATCGTCACCGGCGGGTCGCTACTGGTACTGGGCGCGATCCCTGTCGTTGTCCCGATGATAGGCCTGCCGATCATACTCTTTGCCTTTGGCCTATTCGCCCGCGATGGGATAGTTGTGGCCGCCGGTTACGTGTTGATCCTGATCGCCTGCGTGGTGATCTTTCTGCTGCAACGCAATCTCGCGGGATAAGCCATTTGAGATCAGCGCCGGATCAGGGCTGCAACCGGCTGAAATAGGCCGCCAGGGCCTCTATATCTTCCTCGGTCAACTCGCGCGCCGCCGCATGCATCAGCGGATCGGCATCATAGATCCCGTCATGCCATAGCTTCAACTGAACCTTCAGAAAGGCTTCCGGTTGGCCCGCAATCGCCGGTCCGCGCCGGTTCGCCGCATCTCCTCCGTGACATGCGAGACAGGTCGGGATGTCGCGGGTTCCCCTGCGGGCTAGTTCTTCTCCCCGTTCAAGCAGCGCCGGATCTGCTTCTTCGCTGTCCCTGTCTGCGGCGCGGCCCGAAAGCCCTTTGACCAGGGCGGCCAGTTCCTCGGGCGGCACAAGGCTTGCCGCCTGCGCCATGATCCCGCTGGGACGGGTGCCATCACGATACTCTCTCAGCTTTTCTGCGATATAATCCGGCCCAAGCATATCCAGCCTTGGCACCCGCCCGCCAATCCTCTCATGACAGGCGGCGCAATAGCTTTGGGTCTCGCCCGTCACGTCTGGCAGCGCCGGTGCATTTTCCACCTTGATCGCGGCCAGATAGGCCACGACCGACCAGACCTCATCGCCCCGCTCCTTGGCGGGCCAAGCGGGCATCCCACTCATCTTGATGCCGTTCTCGACGATCCAGTGCATCTCGTTCGGCTGCCAATGGGCAACTGCCTCGGCAATATGCGGCGGCGCGGGCACCATCGCCTGCATCGTCGCGCTGCGTGTGTCCCCCGGGGCCGCATGGCAGGGCGCGCAGGCGGTCGCGTAATGCCCGGCGCCAAGCGCGATCAGATCGGGATCGCTCAGGTCCGGCGCGTCCTCCATCGAGGGTGCGCGCAGCGCGACAGAGTTGCGAAACGTCGTATGCAGCACCCAAGACACGCCGGGCCAGTGCCCCACCTGCGCCGAGACATTGTAAAGCCCCAGCCCCACAACCGCGACCGCCCCGGCAAGCCCAAGCCCGGCCAAAGCCGCAAGTGTCAGGAACACGCGTGTCACGCGAACCTCCTGTCCCGCAGGGACATCCCGGTCAGCACCAGCCCCGCGAAAAGGTACACGGGCGTGCCGATCGCCAGCATCAGCATCCCGCCGATCTGCTGCCCCGAAAGATCGGGCGCCGTACCGCACCAATCCGCGTATAGATCACGCGGGGCGAGCGTCAGGATCGCGCCCAGCAGGGTCATATGCATAGAGGTCAGTAACAGCCCGCCCGCCCCGGCCAGCGGCTGATCCGCACGCAGGCACCCGGCCCAGACCAGCAGGCCGACGGCGAGAAAGCTCGCCTGTTCAGCGACAAAGCCCATGGCCGCGGTCCGCCCCAGCCCATGTGCCGCAGGCAGATGCCAAGCCCAGACCACCGCGAATTCCCCCGCGGCGGCGATCAGCGGCGGCACAGGCACGCGGCGCATCAGTTCGGGTAGCCCCAGCACGATCAGCGGCGCGGCCAGCGCGACCAGCGTCATGTGCCGCAGCATATGGGCGGGGAATACGGGCATCAGGTCTTCGAGCGGCACCAGCCAGATCAGCGCCAGCAGCCCAAGCCCGGGGATCAGCAGCGCCAGCCTCATCCGCATCCCTCCAGCAGCAGCAGCGGAAGCGAGACGAACACCACCCCAATGAACGAGATGATCGACAAAAGGAACGCCGCATGGCCCAGAAACCGGTGCCGGTCTTCGGCCTTGCCTTGCTGGTTCAGGTGATCGCCGGTCTCACGCACATCCCATTGCCGCCACGCGCGCCAGCCGATCCATCCGATCAGGGCAAGCACCACAACGCTGAAAACGATCAGGCCCTGTCGCACCGGCTCGACCGGCAGGCCCTTGGCACAGCTCAGCGCGACCAGCCCATAACAGATCACGAAATGCGCCGCCCAGGCGAGCGGCGACAGCGTGATACGCCATAGGCTCGCCTGCTCTTCGGCGAATTCCTCGACTTCTTCGTCGCGCGGTTGCTGGCCGTCTTCGCTCATAGCACCTCCGGGGCAAGGCCCATCACCGCGCAGGCGACCACCGCCGAAAGCACATGGAAATGCCAGAACAGCGAAACGTTCCAGATATCGGCGTCATAGCGCGGTGTCATCTTGCCGAATATCGACCCGGCGAGGCAGTAGGCCTGCATGATCACCCCCACCCCGGTATGCACCACGACCCAGATCGCCAGCGCCCAGAGGATCGCGGGATAGACATGGGTGGTCGGCTCAAGCATCCAGACCGACCCGATCAAGGCCACGCCACCGATCCCGGCCAGCAGGGGTGCCGCGACAAGCGCGCCCCGCGCGAGCGATACCGACCCCCGCCGGTTCGCCCCGCGCGCCCAAAGCGTCAATCCCCATGAGGCGACCATCGCGGCCGCCGCAATCGCGACCAGCAAGGGTTCCGCATGGGCCGCGCCCTCGGGCGGGAAATCGGGCCGCGCGGTCCAGTAGAAAAAGAACCCAAAGATGACCGAGGCAAAAGCCGTCGCATCGCCCAACATGGTGATCCACATGGCCCACCACCCGGCCGACGCCGGCCCCGACGCATAGGTCGGCAGGCGCAGACCCAGCCCCACGTCCTTGCTGTCTGCCTCGGGCGGGCGCGCAGTCGAGGTCCAGAGCCAGTAGAGGATACAGGCCACCGCCAGCACGCCGCAGACAATCGCGGGCGGATAGACATGGAAGGTCGGAAAGATGAACGCCCCGCCGGTAAAGATCGCCGCCGCATGGGTAATCCACGCCGGCCCCGTCACCCGCTGCACCTGCAAAGGCTCCGCGTCGATGACCGAGGTAATCAGCGTCTCGCGTTTTCCTTCCTCGGCATCCGGCAGGTAATAGCGCCCCACATCCATCCGCTCGACGATCTGCGGCTGATCCCAAAGCGGATAGCGAGAGGTCACATGCGGGATCGACCGAACGCCCCATGCCTCTTCGGGGATTTCATGGCTCCATTCCAGCGTGCCCGCCTGCCACGGATTGCGTTCGACCTGCCCCTGCCCGCGCTTGGGCCGGAACAGATCCCAGACGAAAACCGCGAAACCGGCGGCAATCACGAAAGACCCCAGCGTCGAGATCATGTTCAGCCAGTCCCAGCCGATACCTTCGGGATAGGTATAGATCCTGCGCGGCATCCCCTTGAGCCCGGTCAAGTGCATCGGCAGGAAGGTCACGTTGAACCCGACAAAGATCAACCAGAAGGACCAGCGGCCCAGCCGCTCCGACAGCTTCTTTTTCCGGATAAACGGGTAGAAATAATAGACCCCAGCGATCACCGGAAAGATCATGCCGCCGAACAGCGTGTAATGCAGGTGCGCGACCACGAAATAACTGTCATGGGCCTGAAAATCGAACGGCGCCATCGCCAGCATCACACCGGTCAGCCCGCCCATGGTGAACACCGCCAGCGCCCCCGCGATCCAGAGCATCGGCAGGGTCATCGTGACCCGCCCGATCATCAACGTCGCCAGGAAGGCGAACAGCTGGATGCCGGTCGGGATCACCACCGCCTCGGACGCGGCCGAGAAAAACCCGAGCGAGATCGACGGCAAGCCGGTGGTGAACATGTGATGCACCCAAAGCCCAAAGCTCAGGAACCCGGTCCCCACCGCCGACAGCACGATCCACGAATACCCAACAATCGGGCGGCGCGCGACGGTCGGGATGATCATCGCCGCAATGGCGATTGACGGAAGGAAGACGATGTAAACCTCCGGATGCCCGAAGATCCAGAACAGGTGCTGCCAGAGCATCGGATCGCCGCCGCGTTCGGGATCAAAGAAAGGCCAGTCGAAACTGCGCTCCAGCTCGAACAGGAAATCCCCGGCGATCAGCGGCGGAAAGGCAAACAGGATCATGCCGCCCACGACCATCACGTACCATGCATAAAGCGGCATGATATTGACGCGCATCCCCGGCGGGCGACATTTCAGCGTGCCGACGATCAACTCCACGGCCGCGGCAATCGAGGCAATCTCGATAAAGCTCAACCCCAGCAGCCAGATATCGCTGCCCACGCCCTCGGCCTTGGTGGCCAGCGGCGGATACATGAACCATCCCGAGTTCGGCGCCGCGTCGAACAGGATCGAGCCGATCACAAACACCCCGCCAATCAGGAAGGACCAGTAGCCAAAGGCTGAGAGACGCGGAAAAGGCATGTCCCGCGCCCCAAGCAGCGCCGGCAGAATGATGATCGAAATCGCCTCGAACATCGGCACGGCGAAAAGGAACATCATCGCCGAGCCGTGCATGGTAAAAAGCTGGTTGAACCGGTCCGCCGGGATCAGATCGTTTTCGGGCACCGACAGTTGCGCCCGGATCAGCAACGCCATCACCCCGGCGGCCAGCATAAAGAACAGCGCCGTGGTTGAATACCAGACGCCGACCTCGCTGTTGTTCACCGCCGACCAGTAGCGCCAGCCTTTCGGCGTCGCCCATGCCTTGCGCAACCGTTCCTGCTGACCACGCTGGACCTCGTCCGGCACAGGTTCGGCAAGAATCGCCTCGCTGGGCGGATAGGTTCCGCTCGGGCGCGGCATAACGGGATCCTGATCGCGATACCTGCTCATTTCAATCCCACCAGATAGTTCGCCAGATCGTCAAGCTCTTCGGTGCTCAGAAAATCATAGCTCGGCATCTGTACCTCCGGCTTCAACGCCTCGGTATGGCCAATCCAGCGGGTGAACTCCGACGCCGAGACGCCCATGCGCCCAGCCCCCAGCGACAGACGCCCGCCCACATGGGTCAGGTCCGGTCCCACCTGCCCCACGGCCTCGGTACCCCGAATGGCGTGACAGGCACCACAGCCCTGCGACAGGAACAGCGCCGCACCCCGCGCGGCAGCGCCCTCCTCGGGGGTCCGCGCATCCCCCGCCTCCGCCTCCAGCCAGGCATCGAAGGCCTCGGGCTCCATCACCACCGTTTCAAAAGCCATCCAGGCATGGCTTGCCCCACAGAACTCGGCGCATTGGCCACGATAAACGCCCGTCTTTTCTGCCCGCAGGCTGACCCGCGTGTCGCGCCCCGGAAACATGTCCATCTTTCCCCCCAGCGCCGGGATCCAGAAGGAATGGATGACCTTGTCCGCCCCCAGAAGGAACTCCACACGTTCCCCCAGCGGCATTCGGATCTCATTGGCCGTGACCACCGGCGCCTCGGCGCCGTCGGGCCAGTATTCCACCCGCCACCACCATTGCTCGCCCGTCACCTTGATGCGCAGCCCGTCTCCCGGCGCGCGCTGATCGGGCAGCAACCCAAGCCCCCAGACCAAAAGTGCCGTCAGCAACACGGTCGGCAAAAGGATACCACCGCCTATCAAAAGCGGCTGTACATAGCGGTCCGGGAATTGCCCCGGCCGGATCCGCGACAGGAAAAAGAACAACCCGTTCATCGCGACCCAAAGCACACATGCCGCCCCGAACATCACCCAGAACAACAGGCTGATGGCAGCCGCATCCTCGCCCGCCACGTCCAGCGCCGACTGCCGCCCGCTGCAGGCTGAAAGAAAAAGAGGAAGGCCGAATACAAAAAACGGCGCGCCGATACCATCGACCCGCCGCAAGGAACCATTCTCACCCGACCTCGCGCCCATCTGTGCAAACGCCGCGCAGCCTCACTGGTTCCACGAAATCTTCAGCTGACCCCAAATTCTCCAAACGCGCCAACGCAACTAAAGAGCAACCCGCGCTTCTTTGGGTCAAAAATATCCCGGGGAGTCGCCCGCATGGGCGACGGGGCAGAGCCCCGCCCCGTTTGCCTCAGAACGAAAACCGCCGAAACAGGTCGCCGATCATCCGATCCGGTAATTCGGCGACTCGCGGGTGATGGTCACGTCATGCACATGGCTTTCCTTCAGCCCGGCCCCGGTGATCTTCACGAACTCGCAGTTCATGCGCATGTCCTCGACAGTGGCGCAGCCGGTATAGCCCATTGCCGCGCGCAACCCGCCGACGAGTTGGTGGATCACTGCATTAGCGCTGCCCTTGTAAGGCACTTGCCCCTCGATCCCTTCCGGCACCAGCTTGTCGCTGGCCGCGTCCTTCTGGAAATAACGATCCGCCGATCCCCGTGCCATGGCGCCAAGCGAGCCCATGCCGCGATAGGATTTAAAGCTGCGGCCCTGATAGAGGATTACTTCGCCCGGCGATTCATCGGTGCCCGCGATCATCGAGCCAACCATGGCGCAGGATGCCCCGGCGGCGATTGCCTTGGCGAAATCGCCCGAGAATTTGATGCCGCCATCGGCGATCACCGGCACGTCTCCGGCGGCGGCGGCGCAGTCCATGACCGCTGTCAACTGCGGCACGCCGACACCGGCAACCATACGCGTGGTACAGATCGAACCCGGCCCGATACCGACCTTCACCGCATCCGCGCCCGCATCGATCAGCGCCTTGGTCGCCTCGCCGGTGGCCACGTTACCGGCAATGACCTGCACGTGGTTAGAGAGTTTCTTGGCGCGGGTAACCGCTTCGATCACGCCCTGGGAGTGACCATGCGCCGTATCGACGACGACAATATCGACGCCCGCATCAACCAGCGCTTCGGTGCGCTCGAAACCGCTCTCACCAACCGAGGTGGCGGCTGCGACGCGCAGACGACCCAGTTCATCCTTGCAGGCCGTGGGGTTCAGCACCGCTTTTTCCGTATCTTTGAGAGTCAGCAATCCGGTCAGCTTGCCGGTCTTGTCAGTGATCAGGAGTTTTTCAATCCGCCGCGATCGCATCAGGCTGATCGCCTCGTCCCGGTCCGCCGGTTCGGTCATGATCGCGAGGTTTTCCGAGGTCATCATCACCCGGACGGGGGTTTCGTCCTTCTGGGCAAAGCGCATGTCACGGTTCGTCACGATTCCGACCACGCGCTTGTTTTCATCGACCACCGGGAAACCGGAAAAGCCATACCGTTCGGTCAGCGCCTTGGCATCGGCGAGCGTCTGATCCGCGGTCAGGGTCACCGGGTTATAGACGATACCGGATTCGAAACGCTTCACACGGCGCACTTCCTGCGACTGGGCGTATACGTCGAGGTTCTTGTGGATCACCCCGATTCCACCCGCCTGTGCCATGGCAATCGCCATGCGCGCCTCGGTCACCGTGTCCATCGCGCTCGACAGCAGCGGAATGTTCATGGAAATCGACTTGGTCACCCAGGTCCGCGTATCGGCCGTGGACGGCAGCACCGAACTGGCGGCCGGAACAAGAAGAACATCGTCAAAGGTGAGTGCCTCACGAATCTGCATCATAAATCCCCATGCATACCCCGTTTGACGGCCACCCTATCGCATGGTTTTCCACGAGGGGAAAGAGGCGATCAACCGATTGCGTAGGGCTTGGCATGCATACCCGCCATGTTGCGATCTGGTGCAGGGCTGGTCGGGGCTCTGCCCCGTCGCCCATACGGGCGACTCCCCGGGATATTTGAAACCCAAAGAAGCAAGATGGTGTGCAGGGCCAGTTCCGGTTTCGACATTCGAATTGGTCGCGGCGGGGCGAAAAAGCGGCGCGATGGCTCTTTCGCTTGGCGCGCATTCGCCTATTTTGGCGCGACAAGGTTTGAAAGGTTCCGATCCCATGAGCAGCGATCCCCTGGTTGTCTTCACCCCTTCGGGG
Source organism: Phaeobacter sp. 22II1-1F12B (assembly GCF_002210165.1). GTDB lineage: Bacteria > Pseudomonadota > Alphaproteobacteria > Rhodobacterales > Rhodobacteraceae > Heliomarina. Next base: position 112,252 of record NZ_AQQP01000015.1, read on the forward strand.
AAACGGGGGCGGTTTCCGGTCGGCACGCCGGTTTTGACGGCGGCCCGCCAGTTGGGCGTCGATCTCGATTCGGTCTGCGGCGGGCGCGGTATCTGTTCGCGATGCCAGATCACGCCTTCCTATGGCGAATTTGCCAAGCATGGTGTCGTGGTGCATGACGACGCGCTGTCGGAATGGAACGCGGTCGAGGAACGCTACAAATCCAAGCGCGGGTTGAAGGAAGGCCGGCGGCTGGGTTGCCAGGCGAAGATCGAGCGCGACGTGGTGATCGACGTGCCCGCCGAAAGCCAGGTTCACCGGCAGGTGGTGCGCAAACGCGCCGAGGCGCGCGAAATCGTCATGAACCCTGCGGTGAAACTGTTCTACGTCGAGGTTGCCGAACCGGACATGCATGACCCGTCGGGCGATCTGCAACGGCTGCGTATGGCTCTTGAAGCGCAATGGTCGCTGAGCGGTTTGCAGATCGATCTTACGATCCTGCAGAAACTGCAACCGGCGCTGCGCAAGGGCGGCTGGAAAGTGACCTGCGCTGTACATCTGGGCACGGCGGATATCCGACCGCGCATCATCGAGGTCTGGCCCGGGTTCCATGAGACTCCGATCTACGGGCTGGCGGTGGACCTTGGGTCGACCACCATCGCGGCGCATCTCTGCGATCTGCAGACCGGCGAGGTTGTCGCCTCCTCCGGGATCATGAACCCGCAGATCCGGTTCGGCGAGGACCTGATGAGCCGGGTAAGCTATTCGATGATGAACGCCGGCGGCGCCGATGAGATGACGCGGGCCGTGCGCGAGGGGATGAACACGCTGTTCGAGCAGATCAGCGGCGAGGCCGGGATCGGCACCGAGGATATCCTTGACGCGGTTTTTGTCTGCAACCCGGTGATGCACCACCTGTTTCTCGGCATCGATCCCTTTGAACTGGGCCAGGCGCCTTTTGCGCTGGCAACCTCGGATGCGCTCAACCTGACCGCAGCAGAGATGGATCTGGACCTGCACCCTTCGGCGCGGATCTACCTGCTGCCCTGTATCGCGGGGCATGTGGGCGCGGATGCGGCGGCCGTCGCGCTGTCCGAGGCGCCCGACAAGTCCGAGGATCTTGTGCTGATTGTCGATGTGGGCACCAATGCCGAAATCCTGCTTGGCAACAAGGACAAGGTGCTGGCCTGTTCCTCGCCCACCGGACCCGCTTTCGAGGGCGCGCAGATTTCCTCGGGTCAGCGGGCGGCACCGGGTGCCATCGAACGGGTCGAGATCGACCCGGTGACGAAAGAGCCGCGTTTTCGCGTGATCGGCTCGGATCTCTGGTCGGATGCGCCGGGCTTTGAGGAGGCCGTTGGCGCAGGCGGGATCACCGGCATCTGCGGCTCGGGTATCATCGAGATGGTCGCCGAGATGCGCATGGCGGGGATCGTCGACGCCCCCGGCCTGATCGGTAACCCCGAGCAGACCGGCACCGAGCGCTGCATCATGGAGGGACGCACCTATTCCTACCTGGTGTGGGACGGCAGCGATAATGGCGGGCCGAAGATTACCGTCACCAACCGCGACATCCGCGAGATCCAGATGGCCAAGGCCGCGCTTTATTCCGGCGCGCGGCTGCTGATGGACAAGTTCGGAGTCGATCACGTGGACCGGATCGTGCTCGCCGGGGCCTTTGGGGCCCATATCAGCCCGAAACACGCGATGGTGCTGGGCATGATCCCCGATGCGCCGCTGGACAAGGTCACCTCGGCGGGCAACGCGGCGGGCACCGGGGCGCGGATCGCGCTTTTGAACACCGAGGCGCGTGCCCTGATCGAACAGACCGTGCGTGACATCCACAAGATAGAGACCGCGATCGAGCCCCGTTTCCAAGAGCATTTCGTGAACGCCTCGAACATCCCCAACGCGGTCGAGCCCTTTCCGATCCTGCGCAGCATCGTCACCCTGCCCGAGGCCACGTTCAACACCGGCGACAGCGGCGGTGAAGGCGGGCGGCGGCGGCGCGGCAGACGCGGCTGACGTCCCCTGAATAAGGGGCGCGATCCGTTCAGCATTACGCTTTTCCTTGCTGCTATCCTTGGGCAGGCCCTACACTCGCCCCGGTTGCAGCAAGGAATTTTCAATGTCGCGCAGGATTGTCATTTGTTTCGACGGTACCGGCAACGAAGTCGGCGACCGGGAAAGCAATATGCTCAAACTTTACAAGGGCCTGACCCAGGATGAGGACCAGATCACCCATTACGTGCCCGGGGTGGGCACGATGGATGGGCCCCGGCTTTTCGGCTCGAAACTCATCAACAAGACACGCTCGCTGCTAGGGCTGGCATTCGGCATGGGGCTCGAGGATGACGTGCTCGATGCCTACCGGTTTCTCTGCCGCACCTACCAAGGGCGCGACGCGAAACAGGCCGCACACCGGGCGCGGCGCGAGCGGCTGGAACAGGATGCGCGGGATCTGGGCGTGGCACTGGCTGACATTGCCGAGGGCGATACCGACCCCGACCGGATATATATATTCGGCTTTTCCCGTGGGGCCTATGCGGCGCGCATCCTTGCCGGGTTCGTTCACAACTTTGGCCTTGTCGCGCCCGACAAGCTGCACCTGATCACCGGGGCCTATCGCGCCTACCGGCTGGTGACGGACATGGATCGCGGCCTGCCCGATGACGTGGTTTTCAAGAAACTCCGGCAGTTTCACGACGTGCTGTCCCCCGATCCGAACGTGCCGATCCGGGCGCTGGGCCTGTTCGATACGGTGGCCTCGATGGCTCGGTTCTCGCGCCCCCTGCGCAACCTTGCCCGCTGGCGCAGCCCGATGGAGTTAGCCACCCACGCCAATGTCATGCGCAACCGCTCCGTCCGGATCGTGCTGCACGCGCAGGCGGTGGATGAGAGACGCTCCATGTTCCGCGCCCTGCCCTGGGTGCCCTCGGCCTATTACGGCAATCGTTTCAAGCAGCCGGCGGCGAAACGCTGGCAATATGTCCAGCAGCGCTGGTTTCCGGGGTTTCATGGCGACATCGGCGGCACCAACCGCGAATACTACAGCGGGATCGGTAAGATTTCCCTGCTCTGGATGCTCAACCAGCTTGCCGAGTTCGAGGCGCAGGCCGATGCCGAGGACGGTCGTGCACCGCTGCCGGGTTTCAGCTTTCACAAGGGCTATCGGGACGATTTCCTGAGGGGCGGCAATGCCAAGGCCCGCACCCGCGCCGGGGACATCTATGCCAAACCGGATGCGCTTTCGCCGATCCATTCCTCGATGGGCCCCGGCTGGTGGCCGCTCGAGATTCTGCCAAAGACAACCAAGCGCCGCGAATGGCCGGCGAAACGCGGTTTCGGCTGGTATATCCCGTGGTCCGAACCCCGCGCGATCCCCGGCGATCACCACATTGACGACAGCGTCTATGAACGCATGCAGCGCTGGCGTTTCTACCGCCCGGTCAACGTGCCGGAAAAAGACGATATGAACATACGCCCGCCGTCGAACTACTTGACGGCGAACAGGTGAACAGCTACCTCAGCGCCGAGCGGCGGGTATGGTGAAAAGGTATCACGAAAGCTTCCCAAGCTTCAGTTACGGGTTCGATTCCCGTTACCCGCTCCAAGGTTTCTCCCCTGACAGAACATCCAGATACCTGTGCCTCTTCCGAAGCGCCTTTCGCCGTTCATACAAGGCCCCGAGAATAGCGTTTGAAACGGCCTGATAGCAGGGCTACACCCGGTCAAAGCTGACACGACTGTAATTCGGAGCGTAAACCTCCGGGGGCGGCCGTCTAAACTTGTGTTGGCTCCGATGCTA
>NZ_AQQP01000016.1 GCF_002210165.1 Phaeobacter sp. 22II1-1F12B
CCCTTGACAGAGGCCCGCCCCATTACGGAAGCGCGGGCTTTATGTCAGCTTCTGCCGCGATCATGATCACGGATCAGGAGATGAGAATTAACTATGTCAATCCGAAGCTTAACGCTTTTTTCGAAACGCATATCGAAGAACTGCGCAAGACGATACCCGACATGCATCCGGACAAGATGGTCGGAAAGTCGATCGAAGATTTCCACGGCGTAACCGGCTTTCGCGGCGACGCTCAGCAGATCAAGAGACGACTGGCGGCGCTTGAGGGGCAAGAGTTCCAAGCAATCGTTCAGTTTGGAGAAGCACGGATTTCATTAAAAGCGAGCACCGTCTATCAGGAAAATGGCGAAGCTATCGGCTATGTCTTGGAATGGGAAGACGTAACCCAGCAGTTTATTAACAACGCAATTATCGATGCGATCGATGCGAACCAGGTAAAGGCGCAGTTCGACATCACCGGGGATTGCCTGAACTGTAACGAACTGTTTTCAAAAGCAAGTGGCGTTAGCGTGGAAAACTCCAAACGGCTGAAACTGCAAAGCTTGGTATCGACTGTCGATGATGCGTCGAGTGAGAAAACGGACCTTGTTTCCTATGTGTTGAACGAAAAGCCATACATTGGGCAATTTCAGCTCGCAGGAACGGATGGCGACACGACCACAATCGACGGTAGCCTGAGCTGCGTTAGAAACCACAAAGGGGATCCGATCCGAATACTTTTGCTCGGAAAAGATGTTACCGAGTCCGAAGCGGAGCTCAAAACGTCACGACGTGAACGTATTGAGAATGAGCGGAGTCAAAACCAAGTAGTTGAAGAGCTGCGCATCGGACTCAGCAAGCTGAGTAGTGGGGATCTTACCTCAATCATTTCTACGCCTTTTCACGAGAAATATGAAGAACTTAGGTCCGACTTCAACCAAGCCGTAGAAAATCTCGCAAAAGCAATGAACGAGATCGCCGAAGACGCCGAAAATATCCACAATGAGGCGCGCGACATCAGTACGACTGCGGATGGTCTTTCGAAACGAACTGAAAGCACTGCCGCAACGCTAGAACAAACTGCAGCGGCATTGGATGAATTGACCAGTTCCGTCAATGAAACAGCAGGCGGGGCGGCAAAGGCAGACCAAGCAGTTACAGCTGCTAAGGGCAACGCGGAAGATAGTGGAAAAGTCGTATTGGACACTGTCGCTGCTATGGATCAAATCGCTGATTCATCAGAGCGCATAACGTCGATCATTAAAGTAATCGATGACATCGCATTCCAAACCAACTTGTTAGCTCTGAACGCAGGCGTCGAAGCGGCAAGAGCCGGAGACGCTGGAAGAGGATTCGCCGTGGTGGCTTCAGAGGTCCGAGCCTTAGCGCAGCGCTCTTCGGATGCTGCTCGAGAGATCAATGAGCTCATTGAGAAGAGTGGCTCTAAGGTCAAAACAGGTGTCGATTTAGTTGGAAAAACCGGCGTGGCATTGCAGCAAATCGTTGGATCTGTTTCGGAAATTTCCAAGCTAGTTGCAAACATAGCGGAATCCTCCCGTCAACAATCCGAGAATCTAAACGAAATCAACTCTTCATTGTCTCAATTGGATCAGTCGACCCAACAAAATGCAGCCAGATTAGAAGAAACTACGGCAGCAAGCGAGTCACTCAGGAACGACGCCGTTTCTCTGGTAAATACCGTTTCTCATTTCAAGCTGTCCAAAGCCAGTTCTGCCGCGGCTAAAGGGGATGAGAAGGTGGCTCAAGGGAAAAAATCAGCGAAAGATGTTAAGTCGATTAAGATGATGAGTTCGGGCTATAGTGAAGGATCGCAGATAGCGAAGATAAAAGATGAATGGGAGGACTTTTGATAGTGGAACGCTTGTAAGGTGAGGATTGGATGATTGGAAGAGAAAAGTAAGTCATTAGGCGATGTTACTAAGAATGTGCATCACGTAATTCAAGGCGAATATTTTGTTTCGGATGATCCGTCCATTGTTTTGACAACAATCCTGGGATCCTGTGTAGCGACATGTCTTTGCGACCCGGTTGCAAGAGTCGGAGGCATAAATCATTTCTTGCTTCCCAACGGAGACGGGAAGGACGGGATGGAGTTTAGGTACGGAATTCTCTCCATGGAACTATTGGTTAACGGATTGCTGAAAATGGGAGCAAGTAAGTCAAGGTTAGAAGCGAAGATTTTTGGAGGAGCGGCAATGAATAACGGATTGGCAAGAATTGGTGAATCAAACAGCCAATTCGCCGTGAGCTATTTGAGTAATGAGAATATAAAATGTCTTTCAAAAAGTTTAGGGGGAATTAATGCGAGGAGAGTTAGGTACGTTCCCACGACGGGTCAAGCTCAACAAATGTTGGTCTCGGAACAGTCCGCTGATGAGTTGAGTTCTGCCAAAAGGTTAGTGAAAGCTGAACCTGACGTAACATTGTTTTAGAGGCTGTAAAAGATGAGGGATATTAAGTTAAGCGAGAAAATGGATTTAAAATATGCCAATGAACTTAAGGCAGAGTTGATGTCAAGTCTGGGCATGGACGTGCATCTAAATGGAACCCAAGTGTCCGCGGTCTATGCGACTTGCTGTCAGTTACTAGTCGCTGCGAAGGTCGAATGGAAAGAAGGCGGAAATTCCTTTTCAATTAGCCCATCGGAGAAAATGATAGGTGACCTAGAAATGCTTGGGGCGAAAGAACTTTTAATTTTTGAGGAAGATAAGTCATGACATTAAAGGTTCTAGCGATAGATGATTCGAAGACGATTAGGGAGATGCTGAGGCACACCTTGTCACAAGGCGGATTTGAGGTTCATGTGGCCGATGACGGGGTTGATGGGTTGGAGAAGCTTGAATGCGTAGGGCCAGACGTTGTGATAACAGATATAAATATGCCGCGGCTAGACGGCTTCGGTGTGATTGAAAAAATTCGATCCCAAAAGGTTTATTCGGCTCTTCCAATATTGGTTCTGACAACGGAGAGCGCACAAGATTTGAAGGAGAGAGCTAAGAATAGCGGCGCTACCGGATGGGTTGTTAAACCTTTTGATGATGAAAAACTGATACACGCAATAAAACGAATAACGGTCGGGTAGTGCGATGAGTTCATCCGCAGAAATAAGACACACATTCTTTCAAGAGTGCGATGACCTCCTTGAAGCTCTCGATGATGGTCTTTGTGAAATCGACGAAGGAGTGTCTGATCAGTCTTTTGACCCAGAAACAGTGAATGCTGTGTTCCGGGCTGTGCACTCAATTAAGGGAGGCGCAGCGGCCTTCGGGTTGGACGAACTAGTGCAATTTGCTCATCAGTTCGAAACTGTACTTGATTCAATGCGTTCTGGAAATTTAATTGCAAATGAAGAGGTTTTAAAGCTATGCCATCGAGCGGCAGACTATCTAAATGATTTAGTTGTCGCAGGTCGCGATGATGTCGATCCTCCCAAAGGCTCCAGTCAAGATTTGGTGGAGAAACTTTCAGGTCTGTTGCCAGGTAAACTTGAAGCCAAAAAGGAAGAAAACTCCGGGGCGATCGGAGATTTTAATTTTGCACCCGCGGCAATTTCAATAATGGATGATGTGCCAGGAGCTGTTTCCGTTGTTTCGACTTATGTAGTTAAGTTCCGCCCTCACAAAACCCTCGTTTCAAGCGGAAATGACCCGCTATTACTATTCAGAGAGCTATCAGAGCTTGGCGAGCTTAAAGTCTCCGCAGACTTTGGGGGTATCGAATCGCTTGAAAGTCTTGAAGTCGACGAATGCCGTATCACTTGGTCGCTGGAAGTTGATACAAACTTAAGTGAGTTGGAGATTCGGGAGGTTTTCGAGTTCGTTGATGGGATGTGTGACCTTGAGATATCGAAATCTGGTCCGGCTGCTTTAGGTAATGAACAAGAAACAAACTTGAACCAGTTGGAGGTGGATGCAAATCCTCGAAGTGACGCCAAGATCTCAAGTGGAAACGACTCGGTTGGTCGTGGGAAAAGTGGTTCTTCGGGTGGTGGCGCAAACGCTACGGTGCGAGTGAATCTTGAGTTGGTTGACAGGCTAATTAATATGGTAGGAGAACTCGTAATAAACCAAGCAGTTCTGACGCAGTGTATTGATGATGCTGGCGTATTGGATAACGGCGAGCTATCGACCAGTCTTGCAGAGTTCAAAAATTTGGCGCGCGATATACAAGAGAGCGTTATGGCAATTCGAGCGCAGTCTGTTAAGCCGCTGTTCCAACGAATGGCTAGAATTGTTAGAGAAGCGTCAGAACTCTCGGGTAAAGAAGCTCTCTTCGAAACAGAAGGCGAGACAACGGAGGTGGATAAGACAATTATAGAACGTCTTGTCGATCCATTGACCCATATGATTAGAAATGCCGTCGATCATGGTTTGGAGGCACCTGATTTGCGAAGGTCGGCGGGTAAGTTGGAAACTGGTAAGGTGAAATTATCTGCAGCGCATCGATCAGGCCGCGTGATCATTGAGGTGTCTGACGATGGATCTGGGATAAACAGAGAAAAGGTCTTTAATATTGCCGTCGAAAAGGGATTGATACCAGCCGATTCTTCATTGAAAGATAGCGAAATTGACAACTTGCTTTTCCTTCCAGGATTTTCTACGGCAGAAAAGGTTTCCAATCTTTCCGGTCGAGGAGTTGGTATGGATGTCGTTCGAAGCGCAATTCAAAAATTGGGCGGAAGAGTAAACATTTTTTCAAAACCTGGTGCTGGTACAACAATGTCAATCAGCTTGCCTCTTACCTTGGCCGTTTTAGATGGGATGGTTGTGGATGTTGCAGGGCAGACTATGGTGGTTCCAATAACAGCTATTGTCGAGACGCTCCGTCCAGATCCGGAGGACATTCACAAGTTGGGAAGTGAAAATACGGTCGTTTCAGTTCGGAATAAACTGGTTCCAGTTGTTGATCTAGGTGTTGTTTTCGGTCATAGATCTTCTGCAGTATCGCTATCGGAAATGGTATTGCTCCTTGTTGAATCTGATGATGCGATGAGTTGGGCTTTGGCCGTTGATCAAATTTTTGATCAAAGGCAAGTTGTCATTAAAGGTCTTGAATCGAATTATGGGTATGTGCCCGGTGTCGCTGCTGCGACAATCTTGGGCGATGGAAATATTGCTCTTATTATTGATCCCGAAGAAACAGCGCGTCGATCTGATAAGCCCTCGGAATCGATGAGTATTCTTGCAATGGAGGGAAAGTAGATGTCTGATCCCGCAGTGTCTCAATCCGGTCATCGCGAGCTCGTCACTTTTCGAGTTGGTAATCAGGATTTTTGCATTGATATCATGCTTGTTAGAGAGATACGTGGCTGGACCCCCGCCACGATATTGCCGCACGCTCCTTCATATGTGCTAGGCGTTATCAATCTGCGGGGGTCTGTGGTTCCAATAGTGGACTTGTCAGCTCGTCTAGGTCTCCAAGCATCGGTGCCTGATGACAGGCATGTTATTGTAATAGCTGTAATTGAAAATCAAACCGTAGGCTTTCTTGTTAATTCGGTTTCAGACATTATTAGTATTGATCAAATGGAGATTCAAGGAACGCCCGATGTTACATCGGAAACGACCAGAGCATTCATCGAAGGCGTTATCGTTACTGAAGAGCGAATGTTGCGTGTTATTGATATAAAAACAGTTCTTCCGAAGTCGGTTGAAAAACGGCTGCGTGATGAATAGTTTGAACGAAAATTCTGGAAATTCTAAGGCAGTCTTGGATGTGTCCTACACTTCGGAGGATTTTGCTCGAATTTCAAAGATCCTGTATTCCATTTCTGGTATCAAGATGCCGGAATCTAACGAGGCATTGGTTTTTTCAAGGTTGTCTAGGAGGGTTCGAAGTCTAGGCCTGGATGGCTTTAAAGACTATGTATGTATTTTGGAATCGGGAGTCGATATCGAAGAAAAGGAATTTATGGTCTCTGCCTTGACGACTAACACAACACGATTCTTTCGAGAGGATTATCATTTTACGACCTTCTCGGACGATGTGTTACCTTCTCTGATCTCTAGGGCTCGCAAAGGCGAGCGTGTTAGAATTTGGTCTGCGGGGTGCTCTTCCGGTGAAGAGCCTTATTCGATTGCAGCTTGCATCTTAAAGTCATTTCCAGATGCTTATCGCTTTGATTTCAGAGTGCTAGGCACCGATATTAATAAGGCCGTTTTAAGTGTCGCACAGAAAGGTGTCTATGAAAAAGCCACCGTAAAATCGTGCGGGCACCATCTCATAAAATACGTTTTCGATGGTGAAGAAGGCGTTAGCGGGCGATTGTCGGTACGAGAGGATCTTAGGAGATTGATCACTTTCCGCTATATGAATTTCATGGATCCTTGGCCTGTTCGAGGGCCCTTTTCTACGATTTTTTGCCGAAATGTTATGATTTATATGGAGAGCGATGTTCAAAGTATGGTGTGGAAAGGGATGTCGAAAGTTCTAGAGCCCGAGGGACATCTATTTATCGGGCACTCTGAGCGGATAGGTGATGAGTTGAAAGACGATCTGGAACTTGTCGGAAAAACTACTTTCCGCAAGCTTGAAAAAAAGTGATGAGGTATTGATATGGCTTTGAGGGATTCTCTCCAGATTTTGGTTGTCGACGATATGGCGACTAGCCGCAGTTTGATCATTATGGCTTTGGAAGAAATCGGAATTAAAAAAATAGATTTTAGTGTGGATGGAAAGTCGGCCTTGCAGTCCTTGTCGACTCGTCCGGCGCATCTGGTGATTTCAGACTATAATATGCCCGAAATGGATGGTTTGCATCTTTTGCATGCGCTGAGAAATGGTCCTGCCACGAAAGGAGTTGGTTTTATACTTGTAAGTGGAAGAGTCGACCAAAAGATTATTTCTACTGGAAAGCAACTCGGGATGAATAATTTTATACAAAAGCCATTTACAACACCGCAAATGAAAGACTGTATTCAGGCAGTTGTTGGCCCATTGTAGGAATGGCCGAGCTCAAAGCTGCACCAGTTGAGATGGGGTTTTTATTGTCGCGGGTATCGCTGCAACTTAAAGAGCTTCAAAGAGATGGGAGAGTTGTTGAGGATGCGATCGCACGGTCACTGTTGGGTGATGAACTGTCAATTAAAGAAAATTTGGCGAACCTCCAAGGCATAGATGCTATTGTTCAAACCCTTGGTGAGTTGGAGAAGTATATCGGGAACCTTTCAAATCAGGCCTGTAGAGAACACTTGGTTGATATCAATTTCTCGATTCGGGAAATCAAACTTAGAGACCTTGCAAGGAGCTTAGTAGGGCCAGTTACCGAAGCCATTGTGGACGGAGACGGCGGGATCAGTGGTGAAGTGGACTTGTTCTAGTGGGGGCGATCTTTATGAGGGCTTGACTCTTGCCCCTAAATATAATGGAAAATAGCATTTTTTCGATTTTGACTTGCGGTGCATTTTCCAGATCGAAGGGAAGAAAAGTTGGTTCATGCAGTATGAGCCGGATATTGCCCTATTCCTGTATTGCATAGAGGAAATCTTATGCTTGCCAAGTATTTATCGATGAGCCGCTGCGAAAGATTTGGGGGAATTGAGATTGCTAATCGGGACGTCCATCGGGGGGCGGGTTGGTGTTTTCCGACTGAAAATGGAATGCTATGTGGGCAGTAGATCGATGAGCGCAAATTACATTGCCCAACTCCGTGGCTAAGAGTGCGAAACAACACAGCTACGGTCCTAGAGTGATGCATTTTCATTCTCAGTTGAAAATAATAGTGCCGGTCCATAAATTGCGCATGCAGCGTTCATATGCACTCCGGCCTATCCACGATTGAAACGGTCGAACCCCGAAAACAACCCGCCGAACTCAAAACGGCTCGTCGTCGTAGTCCACTTTCTTCAGATATAGCCCATGCGGAGGGCAAACGGGACCGCAGGCAGAGCGGTCTTGCGCGGCGAGGGCCGATCCTACGTCCGCAGGACTCCAGGTTCCGGCTCCGACACGTTCGAGTGTTCCAACGAAGCTTCGGACCTGATTGTGCAGAAAGGATCGCGCGCGAACTAGGAAATGGATTTCGGGCCCGGACAGCCCGTCAGTTCGAAAAACCCTAAGCGAATCCAATGTTTTGACCGGGCTGGCTGCTTGGCAGATCGAGGCGCGGAAGGTTGTGAAATCGTGGCGACCGATGAGGTGGTTTGCACCTTCCTGCATAACCTCGGCGTCGAGGTCATGACCGATTTGCCAGACAAGGCCCTTTTCATGTGTGGCTGGTGCGCGCCGCAGCAGGATTCGGAACAGGTATTCGCGTTTTGTTGCGGAAAACCTCGCGTGCCAGTCATCCGCTACTTTCGCGCAGGCTATGATGGCGACAGGGGCCGGTTTTAGATGGTGGTTTAGCGCTTCGGAGAGTCGGAAGGGATCCCAGTCCTTTTCCATGTCGCAATGGGCAACCTGACCTAGCGCATGTACACCGGCGTCGGTCCGCCCAGCTGCCGCAATTGTATGGGCGCGTGGTTCCAGCTTGGCGAGTGCAGCTTCGATTGCACCCTGTACGGATGGCTGATCGGCCTGCCTTTGCCACCCGGCAAAGGGCGCACCATGGTATTCGACCTTGAGAGCATAACGTGGCATGTCAGCGCCTTATCCAAAGGACCGCTTGCGGACAAGTGGGCTTGGCTCTGGTAAGAGGGCAAGGGCTTGCCTATCTTGGTGCTCAAGGCAAGAGCAGGGTTACGGTTTGGGCATTACTTCGATTGCGGATGATTTGTTGCGTCGGGCGGACCGGGTCAGCGGTGCAGTGACCGAAGCCTTCTTCGAGCCCGTGATCCGCCTTGGTGTTACGGGTCTTGCACGTTCGGGCAAGACGGTCTTCATCACATCGCTGGTCGCCAATCTCTTGGAACGCGGACGAATGGCGGGTCTTGTCGCGGTGCGCGAAGGCCGTGTCGATGCAGCATTTTTGCAGCCGCAACCCGATCATACGGTGGCGCGTTTCGAATACGAAGATCATATCGCCGCGCTTACCGGCGCGACACCGACATGGCCCGACAGCACACGCACCGTATCTGAACTGCGGTTGTCGATGCGGGTCCGGTCCTCGGGGTTGCTGGCAGGGGTCAAGGGGCCCCGGACGATACATCTCGACATCGTGGATTATCCGGGCGAATGGTTGCTTGATCTCGCTCTGCTCGACAAAAGCTACGAGACATGGTCGGAAGAAACGCTGAACCGGATCGAGAAACGGCCAGAGGCGGCGGAATTCATCGCCTTGGCCCGTGCCGAGGACAGCACTGCGAAGCTTGACGAGCCGCGCGCCAAGCAACTGGCTGACGCATTTACCCGATACCTTAAAGCGGCGCAGGAAAAGGGGTGGTCCGATTGCACGCCGGGACGCTTCCTGTTGCCGGGGGATCTTGCCGGAGCTCCGGTTCTGACCTTTGCGCCTTTACCGCCCAACGGTGAGGCCTCGCGTGGATCGCTTTGGCGCGCGATGGAGCGGCGGTTCCGGGCTTACCAGTCGGAAGTCGTCAAACCGTTCTTTCGCGAACATTTTGCACGTATCGACCGGCAAGTGGTTCTGGTCGATGTGCTTGGAGCCCTACAGCGCGGGCCGGACTCTCTTGTGGATATGCAGGACACGCTGGCCGAGATCTTGGGCGCTTATCGTCCGGGCAAAAGCGCCTTCCTCACGCGACTTCTTGGCAGCCAGCGGGTGGAAAAGATCCTCTTCGCGGCCACCAAGGCGGATCACCTGCATCACACGCAGCACCCGCAATTGACCGCGCTGATCGAGGCGCTGGTACGTCAGGCGTCCGAGCGCGCGCGGTTCGCGGGGGCCGAAACCTCGGCCATGTCAATCGCCGCGTTGCGGACAACGACGGAGCTCACCCGTGAACATGGAGGGAGCGATCTCAACATGGTGCGCGGAACCCTGCTGGATACAGGCAAGCAGGCGGCTTTTCATCCGGGCGACCTGCCCGATAACCCGGCGAGCCTGCTGGCATCCGGTGCGACCTGGGATGAAGACAGGTTTCAGGCGATGTCATTTGCGCCCGCGCCGCTGACCCTGCGACCCGGCGATGGTCCGCCACACATCCGGCTTGACCGGGCGGCCCAGTTCCTGATCGGAGATCGGCTATGAAGGCGCGGTTGCGGGCAGCCGATCTTGCCGATGCCGGTGGGATGGGCGACATTCTTTGGGACTTCCAGGATCAGAACGACTGGATGCCGGACCTGTATCCACGAGGTGAGCTGATCCGGTTTTCCGAACAGATGGCGCGCAAGGGCTGGGTGACGGTTGCCCTTTATGGTGAAAGCCTTGCGGGTTTTATTGCCCGCGATGGCGAGGAAATATGCGCTCTCTACGTGCGGCCGGGGCTTGAACGGCAGGGCATCGGTAAGCAACTGATCGATTTCGCGAAATCGGAGTGTGAGTCGCTTTGGTTGCGCTGTCTTGTCCCGAATGCGGCGGCCCGGCAGTTCTATTGCCGCGAGGGTTTTTCGGAGATTGATCGCGGCGATGGCGATGAAAACGATGAGGGTTTACCCGAAGTGACCTATGGATGGGCCTTGGAGCCAGCGACATGAGCAAGGGTCCGGTACTGATTGACCTCGATCCCGTCGAAGACGCGGCGGATGTGACCGATGCCCCGTCCGTACCCGATCTGGACGAAGATTTCTCCGGCGCAGGGCAGGGGATGCAGATGGCCTCTCGCATTGCGACCCGGCGGACGTCATGGCTGGCAAAAACTTTCTGGTCTCTGGCGGGGGCGGCGCTTGGCGCGGTTATTTCGATCGCAGCCTGGGAATTCGTTCTTGGCCTGATGGATCGCGCGCCGGTCCTTGGCTGGATCGTAACTGGCATCTTTGGCGCACTGCTGTTGGTGCTGGCCCTCATCTGTATGCGCGAGCTGGCGGCTTTTGCCCGGTTGGGGCGGATCGATTCCCTGAAACAGGCTGCGGATCAGGCGCTGGCAGGTCAGGATCTGGTGGCAGCCCGCGATGTCGCCGGGCGGATGGTTACCTTTTACAAGGGCCGCGAAGACACGCGGTGGGGGCGGGAACGGCTTGAGGAACGGGTCGGTGATCAATTCGATGCCCCTGCGGTCTTCGATCTGGTCGAGGCCGAACTGCTTGCCCCGCTGGACGCCGCGGCGACGCGCGAAGTCGAAGCCGCCGCACGTCAGGTGGCAACGGTCACGGCAATCGTACCGCTCGCGCTCGCGGACGTGGCAACTGCGCTGGCCTCGTCCTTGAGGATGATCCGCCGGATCGCGGAAATCTACGGAGGCCGATCCGGTTTCCTTGGCAGCTGGCGTCTGACGCGCGCTGTGTTTTCGCATCTCGTCGCGACCGGCGCGGTTGCCGTCGGCGACGACCTGCTGGAGCCGGTCCTTGGCGGGTCGATCCTGTCGCGCCTGTCCCGTCGCTTTGGCGAGGGGCTGGTGAACGGCGCCCTGTCGGCCCGCGTGGGCGTCGCGGCGATGGAGGTCTGCCGCCCCCTGCCATTCGGCGCCGGTCGCCGCCCATCGGTGCGCCGCATCGTGCAGCGCTCGCTGACCGGCCTGTTCGGCAAGAAAGATGGTTGAACCAGAAACCTTTCCTTTCTTTCCCGAAGGTTAGAAAGGAAATCCAGGAAAAGCGAAGAAAGTTGAAACTTTACGGTACTCCCCGTCCGTATCAGTGGCCGTAAACGTTAACAGGGGAGAACGACCATGGCCCATCTGGCCTCAGCCTTTTCATCTTACCAGACATTTCTAAACGGCGCGGATGCCTATTGGTCGGTCGACCTTGCGGCGATGAACAACTCCGGCGTGACTGGCAATGTGATCCTTGCGACCAATACCGAGGATGACGGTACGCGCTATCTGAATGTCTCTGTCTTTGCCGAGGGTCTGACCCCGGATGTCCAGCACGCGCAGCATGTGCATGGTCTCTTCGATGAAGATGGCAACCCGGCGGATTCGCGGATGCCGGTTCTTAGCGACGACGCAGATAAGGACGGGTTCGTCGAGGTATTCGAGGGGCTTGCCGCCTATGGCGATATCATCCTGCCGCTGATCAACGGCTCTGGCGCGCTGCCGATGACCGACGCGAATGGTCAGCTCAGCTTCATCCAGAGCTACGAACTGGGCGATGACAGCAACTTTTTCAGCCCGGTGACCAGCACCGATTATACGGCAGATGACCTGATGCCGCTGGAAACCCGTGAGATCGTGATCCATGGCCAGAACGTCGGGGCGGGCTTTGGCACCGGCACCGGGGGCGAGGTCGATGGTACACAGGACGGCTATGTCGGGCTGCTGCCGGTTTCTTCCGGTGAAATCGAGATGACCGATCTGGCACAGGCGCTCGACCTGCTCGAAGATCAGTTCGCAGGCGCTTCTGACAAGTTCCGCCTCGGCCGCGGAGATGACACGCTGGATGCCGGTACGGGCGACGACAAGGTATTTGGTGGTCGCGGCTCGGACCGGATCAACGGTGGCGAGGACGACGACAAGCTGATTGGCGGCAAGGACAACGACGTGCTGCGCGGTGATGGCGGCGATGACAAGCTGAACGGCAGCGAAGGCAACGATTGGCTTTCCGGCGGGACCGGCGATGATGTCCTGCGCGGAGCTAAAGGGTCCGATACCGTGTTCGGCGGTGATGGAAAGGACATCATCAAGGGCAACAGCGGTGCCGATACGCTTGTGGGCGGGGTCGGCAAGGATGTCATCAAAGGGCAGAACGGAAACGACTTTATCACCGGCTCTGGCGGTGGCGACAAGCTGTTCGGGGGCGATGGATGGGATGAATTCATCTATGCTGACATGCGCGAAGGCAATGACAAGATCATGGATTTTCAGGACGGCATGGACCTGTTGAACATGACCGGGGTCGGGATCGGTTTCGATGACCTGACAATCGAAACCGCCCAAGGCGGCGCATCGACGCGGGTCATGTTCGGCAATACGAACATCCTGCTAGACGGGATCGAGATGAGCATGATCGACAGCGCGGACTTTGTCTTCTGATCCGAATGCTCCGCGACATCTGACGCTACTGCCGCGCCCGGTATGGCTTTGCCGGGCGCGGCTTTCTTCTGCCCACTTTACCCCGCCAATCAGCCGACCTATAAGCGCGGCCATGATACAGTTTTCCCGCGCTCCTACGCGAATTATCAGCCCGGCGCTCTGAGCCACAGAGCAGCCGGACAAAGGTGTTTGAGCTATCGCACCGAACCCTGTCGCTATACCGATCCCAATGCCAAGGACGCCTGAGCCATGTGCGCCGACACGACCGATTACAAAGACACGCTGAATCTCCCGAAAACCGATTTCCCGATGCGCGCGGGACTGCCGAAACGCGAACCCGACTGGCTCGCCCGTTGGGAGAAGATCGGCGTCTACGACCGCCTGCGTGAGAAAAAGGGCCGGACCAGTTTCGTTCTGCACGACGGCCCTCCCTATGCCAATGGGCACCTGCATATCGGTCACGCGTTGAACAAGACGATCAAGGACATGATCGTGCGCAGCCATCAGATGATGGGCTATGACTCGCGCTATGTGCCCGGATGGGACTGTCATGGTCTGCCGATCGAATGGAAGATCGAGGAACAGTACCGTGCCAAGGGGCTCGACAAGGACGAAGTGCCAATTGTCGATTTCCGTCAGGAATGCCGCAAGTTCGCCGAAGGCTGGGTCGATATCCAGCGCGATGAATTCAAACGGCTTGGCATCACCGGCAACTGGGCCGATCCCTATCTGACGATGGATTATCATGCCGAGGCGGTGATCGCCGAGGAATTCATGAAATTCCTGATGAACGGCACGCTCTATCAGGGCTCCAAGCCGGTTATGTGGTCCCCGGTCGAACAGACTGCGCTGGCCGAGGCCGAGGTCGAATATCACGACAAGGAAAGCCCGACGATCTGGGTGAAGTTCCGGGTGACCGAAACGGAAGATGCCAAACTGGACGGCGCATATGTCGTGATATGGACGACGACGCCTTGGACCATTCCGTCCAACAAGGCTGTGGTTTTCGGCGAGTCGATTTCTTACGGTCTTTACGAAGTCACTGGTCGGCCAGAAGAATGCTGGCTGAACATCGGTGATCGTTACCTTCTGGCGGATAACTTGGCGGCGGACGTCTTCACCCGCGCCCGGCTGGAGGAAGGCATGTATCGCCGTCTTGGCGATGTGAGCGCCGACGAACTGGCCAAGATCAAGCTCACCCACCCCCTGAACGGGGCCGAGGGCTCGAATGGCGAATGGGACGATCTGCGCGACTTCCGCGCCGCCGAGTTCGTGACCGACACGGAAGGCACCGGTTTTGTCCACTGCGCCCCATCTCATGGGATGGAGGAATTCGAACTTTACCGCGATCTCGGCATGCTTGAGCAGGTCATCACCTATAACGTGATGGACGATGGCTCTTTCCGTGAAAGCCTGCCGTTCTTCGGTGGCAAGATGATCCTGCGCGCCAAGGCAAAGAATGGCAGCTGGGAAGGCGATGCGAACAAGGCGGTGATCGACAAGCTGACCGAGGTCGGCGGTTTGCTGGCCCGTGGCCGGATCAAGCACAGCTATCCGCACAGCTGGCGTTCCAAGGCGCCGATCATATATCGCAACACACCCCAGTGGTTTGCCGCGATTGATCGCAAGCTTTCCGATGGGATGTCCACGCATGGGGACACCATCCGCGAGCGGGCGCTGGCCTCTATTGACGAACTGGTGAAATGGACCCCGAAAACCGGGCGCAATCGTTTGCATTCGATGATCGAGGCGCGGCCCGACTGGGTGCTGTCCCGTCAGCGCGCATGGGGCGTACCGCTCACCTGCTTTACCAAGAAAGGCGCGATGCCGACGGATGCGGATTTCCTCCTGCGGGACGAAACCGTCAATGCGCGCATCGTCGAGGCATTCGAGTCCGAAGGCGCAGACGTCTGGTTTACCGAAGGTTTCAAGGAAAAGATGCTGGACGGCGTCGCCGATCCCGAAGCCTACGAGCAGGTGACCGATGTTCTCGACGTGTGGTTCGACTCTGGCTCGACCCACGCGTTTGTCCTGCGTGACCGGGCGGACGGCACCGAAGATGGCATCGCCGATGTCTATATGGAGGGCACCGACCAACACCGTGGGTGGTTCCATTCCTCGCTGTTGCAGGCTTGCGGCACCAAGGGTCGTGCGCCTTATCGCAACGTGGTGACGCATGGGTTCACGCTCGACGAGAAGGGCATGAAGATGTCCAAGTCGTTGGGCAACACCATCGTCCCAGAAACCGTGGTGAAGCAATATGGCGCGGATATCCTGCGTCTCTGGGTGGCCCAGACCGATTACACCGCCGACCAGCGGATCGGGCCGGAGATCCTGAAAGGTGTGGCCGACAGCTATCGCCGCCTGCGCAACACAATGCGCTACATGCTCGGGTCGCTGTCGGATTTCTCGGAAAGCGACCGGGTCGACCCGGCCGATATGCCCGAGCTTGAACGCTGGGTGCTGCACCGTCTGGCCGAACTGGATGAAACCGTTCGCAAGGGTTATGCCGCTTTTGATTTCCAAGGCGTTTTTAGCGCGGTCTTCAACTTTGCCACGGTCGATCTTTCGGCTTTCTACTTCGATATCCGCAAGGACGCGCTCTATTGCGATGGCGATACGCCGCGCCGTCGGGCCGCTCGCACGGTGCTTGACCTGCTGTTCCACCGCCTGACCACATGGCTCGCGCCGGTGCTGGTCTTTACGATGGAAGAGGTCTGGCTCGAGCGCTTCCCGGGCGACAACAGCTCGGTCCATCTCATGGATATGCCGGAAACACCGGCAGAATGGCGCGATGCCGAGCTTGCTGCGAAATGGGCGGCGATCCGTCGTGTGCGCCGGGTTGTGACGGCGGCGCTGGAAATCCAGCGTACCGAAAAAGTCATCGGTGCTTCGCTTGAAGCGGCACCTGTGGTTCACGTCGAAGATGCCGCCGCGCGAGAGGCCCTGTCGACCGTTAACTTCGACGATATCTGTATCACCTCCGATATCTCGCTGACGGGCGATGCGATCCCCGCAGAAGCGTTCCGCATGCCGGACGTCGAAGGGGTGGGGGTCGTCTTTGAAAAGGCGGAAGGCGAAAAATGCCAGCGTTGCTGGAAAATCCTGCCCGATGTGGGCACACATTCGCACGCGGGCGTCTGCGGACGCTGTGACGAAGCGCTAAGCTGACACGGTTTCACTACCGGCCGGCCAATAGAAAAGCCCCGGACGATGTGATCGTCCGGGGTTATTTCTTTTAGTATGACCTCTGGGAGTGTCCTCGGAATTCGGCAATCTGAGGACGCTCAAATGCGCTTGTCGTGGAAAGCTGCCTTGCGCCTGAACGCAAGGCGTGCCGTTCAGGAATCCCAGCAGCTGACCAGCACGGTCATCCCGTTTGCCAGCCGGTTCATCTCGGCCGCTGGAAGAGAACCGCGCTCGTTGCTCGGTTCGGTCGTGATACCTGCCTGAAGCAGAAGGCTGTGCAGCGAGGCGGCATTTGCGGCAAGGCTGACATTCTCGGGAAGCTGGCGTGCCGCGTTCTTGGCCGGAAGCAACATGCCCACAACGCCGCCGCTGATATCCATGACAGGGCCACCCGCATCGCCGGGCAGCGCGTTCAGCGTCAGACGCTGAAGGTTTTCTTCGCCGCCGAGACCCTTGATATCGGCAAGCGTGCCAAAGGTGAGGGTCGGTGCGCCAAGAATCCCTTCGTAGGAATACCCCGAGACGGCGATGTCCGATTGCAGTTGCGGAGCATTGTCACGCAGACGCGCGACCGAGATCGGTGCGAGCGCCTGTATGGGGCGGAGGACCGCAACGCCAAGGGCATCATCGGTTGCAACGACTTCAGCCTGATAGTCGTGGTCGATTGTGATCCGCGTGCATTGCTCGACCGCTTCGGCGGTGGTGACAATTGCCCCCTTGTTGTCGACATAAAAGCCGGTGCGCGACAGCTTGGGCTTGCGAACCGCAAGACCGGAAACGAGATCGATGCTTTGTTCGGAATTTGCCCCGGCGCCCGGATCAAGCACGTTTTCGGTACGCGTAAAGCTAGCCCGCATCTCGGCCAGGACGCGGGCGCGGCGCGCCTCGTCCCCATTCGGCCAGATCAGGGTAAACCCCTTGATTTCGCCATTTTCCAGCGAGGCCTGCGTAAAGGAATGGATATCGGAGTTACGTCCTTCCAGCGTGAAACTGGAACTTTCACGCTCGCGCGGGCCGTTCAGCGGCACGATTTCAAGCGTTTGCATGATGTCGTAGAGACCGAAAAGCGTTGCCTGATCGCCGGGCTGGCTGATCAGCAGCACCCGTGCCCCGACCGAACCGCTTGTTTCGTAATGCGCGAATGGCGGCTCGTACCGGTCGAAATCAACTTCGCCCATAGGGAGCTGCATCTGGATGCCAGCCTGCCTGTCGGTCACAAGACGCATGCCCACGGAGATCAGTGGCGCGTTATATTCATCCATCAACGCCTGCCGCTGTGCGGTGGTTAGAACGCCGGTGGGTTCATAGTTGTTCGCGAATTGCCACGCTTCCATCGAACTGCGCGTGCCGCGCCCGAATGCGCCATCAATTGCCGATTCATAAAAGCCCGCGGCCTGCAGTGCGACCTGCAGATCCATACGCTCTTCGCGAGATAGAAGGCGTTCGCTCTGACGCGCTTCGGCCGGTGTTTCCTGAGATACGATGACCACTGGTTCTGCCGGTTCTTCGACGACAGGTTCAGCCGTGGCAGTTTCAACCGGTTCGGCAACCGTTGTCGTTTCGGGTGCCTGTGCGGTTGTCGGGGCCGCTATTGCGCCGCTGTTCAGGGCGTTCGCACCGACCGGCCAGTATTGCTGGCCGAAATTGCTGGTAAAGGCGATGAAGCTGTCCTGCGGAATGCGACGTTCAGCCTTGTAGAAATCCAAAGCCCGTTCCGCATCTTCCCGCGAGTAGGGGCCAAGCACGATCCCGTACCAGTTGCCGCCCAAAGCGAACCCGTTCACATCCTCGAGAGAGCCAGAGTACAGGCGGGCACGTGCCTGTGCGATGCTCAGGCTGGGATGGGCCTCGATCTGAACCCAGGCGATGTCCTGTCCGGCCTGTTGCGCAAGGCCCGGCCGCAGCATCAGTGCGATCATGAGCAGGAAGGAAGTCAATATGGTTTTCATTTGCGTCTCGCGGCCCCAAAGTCACTCGTTCGCGGCACATAATCAGGAAACAATCGTTAAATCCATGCCTACGGGAACGCTTTTACCACGCCTGTGTGCCGTTGACCCCACTTGCCCGCGCGCATAGGAAGGGCGCATCTTTTGACCCCCTCGCGATAGGCTCGATTTCGGCGGGAGATCGCACAAGGGAACGGGCAGGAAGCTGACATGACGACCAATGAAAACGCCCCGAAATCCTTTCAGGAAATCATTCTGAGGTTGCAGAACTACTGGGCGGCCAAGGGCTGCGCGATCCTGCAACCCTATGATATGGAAGTGGGCGCAGGCACCTTCCACCCGGCAACCACCCTGCGTTCGCTGGGCAGCCGTCCCTGGGCCGCAGCTTATGTTCAGCCCTCGCGCCGCCCCACCGACGGACGTTATGGCGAGAATCCGAACCGCCTTCAGCACTATTACCAGTACCAGGTGCTGATCAAACCAAGCCCGCCAGATCTTCAGGCGCTTTATCTTGGAAGCCTCGAAGCCATCGGGATCGACATGGATTTGCATGACATCCGTTTTGTCGAGGATGACTGGGAATCACCGACTCTCGGCGCATGGGGGCTGGGCTGGGAAGTCTGGTGCGACGGTATGGAAGTCAGCCAGTTCACCTACTTCCAGCAAGTCGGCGGTCATGACTGTCACCCGGTTTCGGGCGAGCTGACCTACGGTCTGGAACGGCTGGCCATGTATGTGCTTGGTGTCGAGCATGTGATGGACATGCCCTATAATGACCCGCAGACACCGATCGCGCTGACCTATGGCGATGTCTTCAAGCAGACCGAAGAGGAATACGCCCGCTGGAATTTCGACGTGGCAAATACCGAGGTCTTGCTGGACCACTTCGTCGAGGCCGAAAACGAGTGCCAAGCCATCCTTGCGCAAGAGGCCGAAGACCCCAAGACCGGCAAGCGCATCATCATGGCGCATCCGGCGTATGACCAGTGCATCAAGGCAAGCCATATCTTCAATCTACTCGATGCGCGCGGCGTGATTTCCGTCACCGAACGTCAGGCCTACATTGGTCGTGTGCGGGCGCTGGCCAAGCAGTGCGCGGATGCCTTTGTGCAGACCCGAGCCGGCGGTCACGTTGAATGAATGGAAAGGTCGTTGCCGTCGTGCTGATTCTTTCCGGTGCCATCGCGGGCGGGTTTCTCTATTACCTTCAGGTATACGGTTACTACCATCAGGTGCAGGCAACGGCTGACGAAGACGTCAAGCTGGTTGCCCTTGCAAGCAATGAATCCGAACCGATCCTCTATGAGAATTTTCAGGCCATCGACGCCGAAAGCTCTCCGATTCGCTACCGGGCCTGCTTTGACACCCAGATGAGCATTCCGATGCTGACCGAAACCTATGAGCTGGTCGATAACGTCATCCCGCGCAATGCGCCGGGCTGGTTTGACTGTTTCGATTCAGGCGAGATCGCCGCCAAGCTCGAGGCCGGAACCGCGCTGGCGTTCATGGGCGAAAAGAACGTGCATTACGGCGTCGACAGGATCGTGGCGATTACCGATGACGGGCACGGATATGTCTGGCATGAACTCAATGACTGCGGCGAAAAATCCTATGATGGCACGGTGATAGGCGAAGAATGCCCGCCGCGCCCCGAGTCCTCGTCGGAATAAACTCGCGCTCATTTCGGAACTAATCCGGCCCTCTATCGCTTGTTCCTCTTGAAAAAAGGGGGATTGTTGCATGTCTGACAACCGCGAAGCACCACATTGGGTCATTCCGTTAATGCGGATCGGATATGCCGCCCGAGGCGTGACCTATCTTATCATCGGCGCTCTGGCTTTCTTGGCCGCCTGGACCGGTGGGCAAGCCGAAGGCACCCGCGAGGCACTTAGTAACCTCAAACAATACCCGATGGGGCTGATTGCGCTCTGGGTGATTGCCATCGGGATGTTCGCTTATGCCATCTGGCGTTTCATATGCGCTTGGTACGATCTTGAAAATCGCGGAACTGATGCCAAGGCCGTAATCGCTCGTCTGGGGCAGACTGTTACCGGCCTGATCCACCTTGGTATCGGCGCTTCGGTCGCCCGGCTTGCGATGGGTTCGAGCAGTGGAGGCTCGGGCGGCGAGAGCGGCGCCCAGAGTGCTGCGTCATGGCTCATGACGCTACCTTATGGGACGTATATCGTCATGGCGGCCGGCGTCATCACGATCGGTGCTGGTATCTACTATGGCTACAAGGGTATCGCCGAGAAGTACAAAGACCATCTGATGCGTACCGAATGGTCCGAGAAGCTGGACCCGCTGGTAAAGGCCGGATTGGTCGCGCATGGCATCATCATCGTGCTCATCGGTGTCTTCCTCGTTTATGCCGGGATCAACACCGATCCGGGGCAGGCTGGCGGCATCGGCAAAGCCTTTCAGGCCGTGCGAAGCCAGCCCTACGGTATGGTCCTGTTGGGGGCGCTGGGCCTTGGTACGATTGCCTTTGCGATCTACTGCTTTGTCGAAGCGATCTATCGCGTGGTGCCGCAACTTGCAGGTCCCGATATGAAGACGCTTGCCAGCCAAGCGAAAGGCAAGGCGCGCCAAGCTGCTGCGAGCGTTTGACGACGACCAAAGTGACTAGACGATGAGCAGGCAATCCGTTAGCTCGGATTGCCTGCTTCTTTTTATTCAGAGCCAGCCATCCAAGTCCGGGTGCAATTTTCGCCACTGTGATCTGGACCCTTCCGCAGTGCTTCGTTATCCACGCCCTGAACTACAGGCTGCATGGCGCGGCCATGACGGGCAGGAGCCGATATGCCGGACCTTTTGATCGAACTCTTCTCTGAAGAAATCCCCGCGCGCATGCAGGCGCGCGCTGCCGAAGATCTCAAGAAGAAAGTGACCGATGGTCTTGTCGAGGCTGGCCTGACCTATGCGGGCGCGGCTGCCCTTCATACGCCGCGTCGCCTGACCCTGACGCTCGAAGGTTTGCTGGCGGCCTCGCCCCGTTTGAGCGAAGAACGCAAAGGCCCCAAGGTCGACGCGCCGGAAAAAGCCATCGAAGGTTTCCTGCGCGGCGCCGGTCTGACCCGCGATCAGCTTGAGGAACGCGACACGCCCAAGGGGCGCGTGTTCTTTGCCGTGATCGAAAAAGAAGGCCGCCCTGCCGAGGAAATCGTGGCCGAAGTGCTCGAAGCCACGATCCGCAACTTTCCCTGGCCCAAGTCGATGCGCTGGGGCAGCGGATCGCTGCGTTGGGTCCGCCCGCTGCATTCCATTCTCTGCCTGCTGACGGATGAAAACGGAGCCCGTGTCGTGCCTATGGAGATCGACGGTATCAAGGCGGTAGACAGCACCGAAGGTCACCGCTTTATGGCGCCGGGCCGTTTTTCGGTAACCTCCTTCGAGGATTACGAGGCAAAACTGAAGCGCGCGCATGTGGTGTTGTCTGCCGATGAACGGGCGGAACACATTTGGGCCGATGCGACCAACGCGGCTTTTGCAGCCGGTCTAGAAGTCGTCGAGGACAAGGGCCTTCTGGCCGAGGTCGCGGGCCTTGTCGAATGGCCGGTCGTTCTGATGGGGCAGATCGACGACGAATTCCTCGACCTGCCGGTCGAAGTTCTGCAGACCTCTATGAAAGAGCACCAAAAGTTCTTTTCGGTGCTGAACCCCAAGACCGGTCGGATCGAACGCTTCGTCACGGTTGCAAACCGCGAAACCGCCGACAATGGCGCGACTATTTTGGCCGGGAACCAAAAAGTGCTTTCGGCCCGCCTGTCGGATGCGAAATTCTTCTGGGAAAACGATCTGCGGATCGCCAAGGACGATATGAGCGTCTGGACCGATGCGCTGAAAACCGTGACTTTCCACAACAAGCTGGGTAGCCAGGGCGAACGGATCGACCGTATCGCCGACCTGGCGCGTGAACTCGCGCCGGTGACCGGCGCGGATGCTGATCAGGCCGAAAAAGCCGCGCGTCTGGCCAAGGCAGATCTGTCGTCGGAAATGGTCTATGAATTCCCGGAACTTCAGGGGCTTATGGGCCGCTATTACATCACCGCGGCAGGCGAAGACAAAGCCGTGGCCGCCGTCGCACAGGAACATTACTCGCCGCTTGGGCCGTCGGATGACGTACCTTCTGCGCCGCTTTCCGTGGCCGTCGCGCTCGCTGACAAGATCGACACTTTGACCGGCTTCTGGGCCATCGACGAAAAACCGACCGGTTCCAAAGATCCGTTCGCCCTGCGCCGTGCCGCGCTGGGCGTGATCCGGCTGGTGCTGGAAAACGGTCTGGATCTGCCCCTGATCGCCATTCTTCTCAAGGCCGGGAAAACCATGCCATGGGCCCAAGGTATGAAAGAAGAGGACGCGGTTGCCGATCTCCTGTCCTTTATCCACGACCGGCTCAAGGTTTACCTACGCGATCAGGGCATTCGCCATGACGTGATCGACGCCTGTATCGCGATGGACGGCAATGACGACCTGACGCTGCTCGTCAAGCGGGCGCAGGCATTGAACGCGGTGATCCAGACCGAAGAGGGCGAGAACCTTGTGCAGGGGTTCAAGCGCGCGAACAACATCCTGAGCCAGGCCGAAGAAAATGACGGTGTCGAATACTCTTTTGGCGCGGATCGGAAATTTGCAAGCGATCCGTCCGAAGTCGCGCTTTTCGACGCGCTCGAGCAGGCCGAGGCGGCAATCAAACCCGCCATCGAGAAACAGGATTTCCCGGCAGCGATGGCAGCCATGGCAACCCTGCGCGCCCCCATCGACGCGTTTTTCGAAGCGGTCAAGATCAATGACGACAATGCCATGATCCGTCGCAACCGACTCAATCTTCTGTCACAAATCCGGTCAACCTGCGCGCGGGCAGCGGATCTGACGCGGATCGAAGGCTAGGATGGAACGTTCCCGGAACGGGATCAGAACATCTTAACTGAGCTGTCGTAAATATCTGCGTCACGCCGCCGTTACACTTGCGCCAAACCTTAACGTGCCTATTCTGCAAAGCAGTAAAAAGGTGCCGCAGTGCAGAATAATCCGAACACCACGCTCATAACGGCGAAAGCCCCGGTCAATGTGTCGACTCACGGGGGCCGGGCCAAATGTCTGCAACGTCTGATCCGGCTTGAACTACCGGTTCCGACGACGGTGGCACTGTCTTTCGATGCGGTTCGGCAAATCGCCGAAGGGCATCTCCCCGATGTTTCCGCGATTGTGGAGCAGTTCAACAAGGACACGCTGCTCTGCGTACGCCCGTCCTCGGAAGATCCGGATTGGGGCGGGCCCGGCGCTGTTCTCAACATCGGCATGAACGAAATCCGTTATGCGCAGCTTAGTAACACGCTGGGTCATGATGCGGCGGCAGCCATATATTCAAGGTTCGTTCAGTCCTACGCGATCAATGTGGCGCGGCTTGACCCGGATGTGTTTGACGAAATTCCGAATGACGGGTCCGACAGTCTTCTCGCGATGCTGCAGGCCTATGAGGAGGAAACCGACGAACGTTTCCCACAGGACCCGCGCGAACAGCTTGCCGCCGTGCTGGGATCTATGGCGCGGGCGTGGGATGGCACGTCTGCGCGCCTGTTGCGACAGGCCAAAGGCGCGCCCGCTGATGCCGGTCTGGGGTTGGTCGTTCAGGAAATGATCCCCGGTTTCGGCAAGGGAGAATGCGGCTCGGGCGTGTTTCAGTTGGTTAACACGGTTACCGGTCTGCCGCAGATCACCGGTCGTTACCTGAGCCAGAGCCAGGGCAGGGAGGCGCTGGGCGCCGGTAGCGCCGCGCTTTACCTTGAAAAGGACGAACGGGGCCCCTCGCTCGAAGAACTTGCGCCGCGCGCTTTCGAAGAACTCAAGGAAGATGCGGCGCTGATGCGCGTCAAACTGCGCGAAGAAATGCAGATCGAATTCGTGATCGGCAGTGGCAAGGTGCATATTCTCGACGGTGTTCGGGTGCCCCGGTCATCGCGGGCGACGGTCCGGATCGCGGTGCGGCTGGCGCAGGACGGGATCATCACCCCGCAGGAAGCGGTGATGCGGGTAGAACCCAATAACCTCACCGAACTTTTGCACCGGCAAGTTAATCCAGAATCTGAACGCGACGTCGTGGGTAGCGGGATCGCTGCCAGCCCCGGGGCCGCGACCGGTCGCATCGTGTTCAATTCGGCCGATGCGCAGGCAAGCGCCGCACGGCGGGAACCCTGCGTGCTGGTCCGACGGGAGACCTCGCCCGAAGACGTGCGCGGCATGCACGCGGCTGCGGCTGTTTTGACCGAAAAGGGCGGAATCACCAGCCACGCGGCGGTCATCGGGCGCGGCCTTGGCTTGCCTTGTATCGTTGGCGCTTCGGCCATGCGGTTCGACACCAAGAACCAGACCATCACCGCCTCGGATGGGCGCGTTCTCAAGGCGGGCGATATCGTCACAATTGACGGCTCGTCAGGCGAAGTGCTGGCCGGTGCGCCGGATATGCTCGAAGCCGCGCTGGACGATGCCTTTCAGAGCCTGATGGCATGGGCCGATGCGGAGCGCGATATCGGCATCAGGGTGAACGCTGACACGCCCGAAGACGCGCAGACCGCGCGGAACTTTGACGCGCAGGGGATCGGCCTCTGCCGGACCGAGCATATGTTCTTTGATCCTGCGCGGCTTATCGTCATGCGGGAGATGATCTTTGCCGAAACGAGCGAAGGGCGCGCCGCCGTCCTTGCCCGTTTGCTCCCTATGCAACGCGATGATTTCACGCAGCTTTTCAGGATCATGGAAGGCAAGCCGGTCTGTATCCGCCTGTTCGATCCGCCGCTGCACGAATTCCTGCCGACCTCTCGCGCCGGCCAGCGCGAGCTTGCCGAGGCGCTTGATATTCCGGTGAGCGATGTGACCCGCCGCGTCGAAGAGATGGGGGAATACAACCCGATGCTGGGCCTTCGTGGCGTCCGTCTGGGTGTCACCGTGCCGGAAATCTACGACATGCAGGCCCGCGCGATATTTGAAGCGACGTTGGAGGCCAGCGACAAGGGCGATCCGGTGGTACCCGAAATCATGATCCCGCTGGTATCAGCCCGGCGCGAGGTCGAGCTCGTCAAGGCGCGGCTCGATGCCGTCGCCAGCGCTGTGCGCAGCGAGCGCGGGCGCGATTTCGACTATCGGCTTGGCGTGATGGTCGAAACGCCGCGGGCGGCGCTCCGGGCGAATGAGATCGCGCCTCACAGCGCGTTCTTGAGTTTCGGCACCAATGACCTGACACAGATGACCTACGGTCTGTCGCGCGACGACGCGGGGCGTTTCATGTCCGCGTACATCCAGAAAGGTGTCTTTCCTGAAGACCCCTTTCATGTGCTCGATCAGGATGGCGTCGGCGAATTACTCAAGCTTGGAGCTGAGCGCGGCAGGAACGGCAATCCGGGAATCACCCTGTCGATTTGTGGCGAACATGGCGGGAATCCCGAATCAATCGCCTTCTGTCGCGAGGCTGGATTCGACTATGTGTCATGTTCACCATTCCGGGTTCCGGTGGCTAGACTTGCTGCGGCGCAATTGGCAATAAACCACAAGATGGGCGATCAGAAATCATCTCTGGCCCAGATGTTGTGGAAGTGGCGCGTACGTAACAGAAAGTAAATAACGCCATTTAGGCGAAAGAATGCTTGCTTTTTGTCAAAAACTGGACCTTATCGCCCGTCTCGGCTAAGTCGTGCCTTGCACTATACGCCGAGGGATCCTTAACGGATCGTTCCCAGGGGGATAGAATGAAGAGTTTTTTTGTCGCGGCCGCCGTGTTCCTGGCCGCATTCCACACGGCTGCTGCCAGGGCCGACACTGACCTCACGGATCTGTTCCAGAAAGAACAGACCGCGCTGAAAAATGTTCCTGGCCGCCATCTCAAATCTCTTCTCACGCGCGGCGATGTCCGCGCCAAGCCGCGACCGCAGTCGGTAAAATACACCCGCTCGTGGATCGACTCGCAGCCAAAGGCAAAGGGCGATGACCAGTGGCGTTGCCTCGCCGAAGCGCTGTACTTCGAAGCACGGGGCGAAACCATCAAGGGTCAGTTCGCTGTCGCCGAGGTTATCCTCAACCGCGTCAAGAGCGCCCGGTTCCCTTCTACCCTTTGCGGTGTCATCAAGCAGGGCACAGGCCGACGCTACCAGTGCCAGTTCACCTACACTTGCGATGGACACAAAGACACGATTGCCGAGCGTGGCGCATTCGAAAGCGTGGCAAAAGTCGCGCGGGCCGTGCTTGACGGAGCGGCAGGTGGCCTGACCGGCGGGGCGACCCACTACCACACCACTGCCGTGAACCCGAGCTGGTCGCGCGTCTACAAACAGACCGCGCGTATCGGGGTGCATATCTTCTATCGGCACAATTACCGCACCGCGAGCAACTGATCTCACGGGTAAAACGCCGTTTTCGGGTGCTGGTACGGCGGAGGTGGGTCTGTTAAACGCCGCCGCGTGGTCTATATCGCCACTGAATGAAGCGACCGAAGGCAGCACCCACATGAATTCCGACATCCGCCTTGCCTTCGCACATCCGACTGAACGCGCCGAGGCAACCGCCGAAGATCGGCCGCTGGACCGGATTTCGCTGCGAGACCATCTTGTCGACGTCGAAATTGGAGCGTTTCAGGCCGAACGCGGTCGCACCCAACGCATCCGGTTCAACGTGGTCGTCGAAGTGCAACCGCTGACCGGCCCGATTGACGACGATGTTGATCGCATTCTCAGCTATGATCGCGTGACCGAAGCCATTGCGGCGGAACTTTCCGAAGAACGTCTGAACCTTCTTGAGACGCTTGCGGAACGTGTTGCCGAACGCATCCTGCTGGAACCGCAAGCCGTTCGTGTCTTTGTCCGTGTTGAAAAGCTAGACCGGGGGCCGGGGGCGCTTGGTGTCGAAATCGTTCGGGCGCAGGATGGCCATGCGCCGGACGCCACGGCGTTCGAACGTCCGCATCCCCGTCTTGTCTATCTCTCCAACGCGGCTATCGCGTCAGAGCATCTGTCGGGTTGGATCGATCAGCTGACTGGCACGTCCGGTCCGCTCATCCTTTGTGTCGGCGCGCCCGAGACAGCGGCACCGCAGACTGGGCATCGGATGACCCAGCGTCGCATTGATCTTCTTTCCATCGAGCAGAACGCCTGGGTTCTGGCCGCGCGTGATCCGCGTTGCGTCGTGGTATCGACCCGTACCGAACTCGACTGGGCGATGAAGAACGGGCAGATTTCTGTCTGGGCACCGTCAAAGATTGTTCTCGACGCGGTCGATGGCCCTTCTGCCCAACCGGGCGATGCCGTGGCACTGGCCGCGTGGTTCGCGCGCACTTTCGAAGCCGAGGAGATGCTGGTGATCGGGGGCGAATTACCCGTCAATCCCGACGTTCCCCTGCGCCAGTGCAAGATTGATCAGGAATTACTGTGACCGTTCGTTACCGTCCGCTTGTCCAGCAGGACACTCTCCGCCCGCCCGAAGCCGTTGCGCTGCATGGAGGGCCGCTCTGGTTCGCCTCGGTAGAGGTTCTGGAACGTGGCGCACCGGGCCACCTGATCCCGGCTGAAAAGGCACCTCATGACGTGCTCACCCGGCTAAGCACGGCGCATCTGCCGATTGCCGGGCTCGATCTGACACAGCCGCATGTCATGGGTATTCTGAACGTGACGCCCGACAGTTTCTCGGACGGGGGCAAGCATGTGAACCCGCAGGTCGCCGTGCAATCGGCGCTGGCGATGGTGGCGGCTGGCGCGACGATCATCGACATTGGCGGTGAATCGACGCGACCCGGTTCGGAAACTGTACCCGATGACGAAGAGATTGCCCGCACAGCGCCGGTCATCGCCGCCATTCGTGCGCAAAGCGATGTGCCGATTTCAATCGATACGCGCAAGCTCGTCGTGGCCCGCGCTGCCGTCGAGTCTGGCGCGACGCTGATCAATGATGTCAGCGGTTTCGAATATGATCCCGAGCTTGCGCCGTACTGCGTGGAACACGGCCTGCCGGTTTGCATCATGCATGCGCAGGGTGATCCGGCCACGATGCAGATGGCCCCGCGTTACGACGACGTTTTGCTGGATGTTTACGATTTCCTCGAAGCCGCGGTGCACCGGCTTGAAGACGCGGGCATGCCACGTGGTGCAATGCTGGTCGATCCGGGCATCGGATTCGGAAAGTCCAAAGATCACAATCTGACCCTTCTGCGCAACCTGAGCCTTTTTCACGGTCTGGGCTGCGGTGTGCTTTTGGGCGTGTCACGCAAGAAGTTCATCGGTACCATTGGCGAAGAACCGGTAGCGGATCGCCGGGTGGCCGGTTCCATTGCCGTCGGGCTTGCGGGGCTGGCGCAGGGTGTGCAAATCCTGCGGGTTCACGATGTGCCGGAAACGGTGCAGGCGGTCAGGCTCTGGAATGCGGTGAGGTAGACGATATGCGCAAGCTCTTTGGAACCGATGGTGTACGCGGTCGCGCGAATACGCATCCGATGACAGCCGAGATGGCGCTTCGGATCGGCGCGGCGGTCGGACGCTATTTCCAGCGTGAATCGGGCGGCGTGCATCGTGTGGTCATCGGCAAGGACACGCGGCTGTCCGGCTACATGTTCGAAAACGCGCTGACCGCCGGGCTGACCTCTACGGGGATGAGCGTTCTGCTGCTGGGGCCGGTGCCCACACCGGCAGTCGGCTTGATGACTCGTTCCATGCGGGCCGATCTGGGTGTCATGATCTCGGCCAGTCACAACCCGGCCGAAGATAACGGAATCAAGTTCTTTGGCCCGGATGGGTTCAAGCTCTCGGACGCGGCCGAGACCGAGATCGAGGCGCTCATCGAATCCGGGGTAGAGCCGGAAACCGCCGAGAATATCGGCCGCGCCAAACGTATCGACGACGCGCGTTTCCGCTATGGTGAGCGGGTCAAAGCCTCGCTGCCCCGTGATCTGCGGCTCGACGGGCTGCGGGTGGTGGTGGATTGCGCGAACGGTGCCGCGCACCGGACCGCGCCGGAAATCCTCTGGGAACTGGGCGCGGATGTGATTCCGATGGGTGTCACGCCGAACGGGTCGAATATCAACCGTGGCTGCGGCTCGACCCAGCCGATGGCAGCGGCCGAGATGGTTGTCGCGCAGGGCGCGGATGTGGGCATCTGTCTCGACGGGGATGCCGACCGCGTCATCATGATCGACGAAAATGGCGTCTTTGCCGATGGCGATCAGTTCATGGCCTTGCTCGCGTCGCGATGGGCGGCTGACGGGCAGCTCAAGGGCGGCGCGCTGGTCGCAACTGTCATGTCCAACCTCGGGCTGGAACGATTTCTGCAAGGGCAGGGGTTGCGACTTGAGCGGACCGCCGTTGGCGACCGCTACGTGGTGGAACGGATGCGCGAAGGTGGATTTAACCTTGGCGGCGAGCAGTCCGGCCATATCGTGATGAGCGATTATGCCACCACGGGCGATGGTCTGATGGCCAGCCTGCATTTCCTGTCGGAAATGGTGCGTTCGGGCCTCCCTGCAAGCGCGCTGGCACGGCAGTTTGATCCGGTGCCGCAGTTGCTCAAGAACATCCGCTACGAACAGGGACAGGCCCCGCTGGACGCCGAAAGCGTCAAGTCCGCCATCCGCGAGGCCGAGTCGCAACTATCGGGTAAGGGCCGTCTCTTGATCCGCCGTTCCGGGACCGAACCGCTGATCCGCGTCATGGCCGAGTGCGAAGATGAGGCGCTGATGACCTCAGCCGTTGATTCCGTGTTGCTGGCGATACAGGGCGTCGTGACGGCCTGATCCGCGCTCAGGAAAGCCGCAAGTAGCAAAACCGCCCGCGCGCTTCTCGGGCGGTTTTTTTATGCGCGCCAGAAGAAATCATTTCAAAGGTGCTGAAAACACAAAGGCCGCCCGAAGGCGGCCTTGTCACACTAACCGTGGGTAAACCGGTTATATTGGAGCGGGCGAGGCGATTCGAACGCCCGACCCTAACCTTGGCAAGGTTATGCTCTACCCCTGAGCTACGCCCGCTTCCTTGTGTAGCGGGGATGTATAAATAACCGCCGGGGTCTGCAAGAGGAAAAACGACGCTTTTCAATTTTTTTGTCAGGCGGCGACGGAAAGTGCCGAGTGCTGCGTTACATCATCCAAAGAACCCAACGGGAGTAGCGGGAGATGAAGTACCTTCAGACCATCAAGATCGCGATTCTGGGCGCTGCGATATTCGTTGCCCTAATGATTTCGTAATGCCCGGGCCTCTTCTTCAACATGTGGCTGGCGTGAATCGCCTGCTATGAAAAGAGATGTCCGGCAAGCCAAGGCGATGCTGCCCGCCTAGCCAGACAAGTCTGCAATTTTCCGGCATGTGCGCAGGTTCCGACCGGTTGCCCTGCTGCCCAGAGCCTTATCCATTTTGGCGGCAAGCTTCGACCGCCCGAATCCATCCGGCGTGTGAAAATACGCGATATTGGCGATGATCGTCAGTTCTTCTGTCTGTGAACTGAATTTTCCAATGATTTCCTGATCAGGCCGAATCTCACCCTCGGGAAAGAACAGGTGCACCTGCCGGTCATCCGCTGGCTAAAAGGGGCAGGCGGCCAGCGCCTCTAGAAAGCGTGCCGAAGTCAGGACAATCACCGACAGATTCAAACCGAACTCACTCTCCAGCGCATCGGTCAGCTGCTCGGCAAGAAAACCGGACGAAGCATCAGAGCGAAACAGCAGATTGCCAGAGGCGAGAACCGTCCGCACATCGGACCATCTCAACCTTTCCGCCAGACCACGCAGATCAGCCATTTTGAGGTTGTTCGCCCCGCCGACGTTAATTCCGCGCAGCAGGGCGACATGGTCCGTCATCTTTGCACCTTGGCAGAATGACGGACCATCGCTTTACTCCAGCTCGATCAGCAGATCCTTGGCGTCGATCTGACCGCCGGGCTGCACATGGACCGCCTTGATCACCGCATCGCGCTCTGCGTGGATGCCGGTCTCCATCTTCATAGCTTCGATGGTCAGCAGCAGATCGCCGGATTTGACCTTTTGCCCTGCGGTTGCTGCAACGCTTGCCACGACACCGGGCATCGGCGCGCCGATGTGATTGGCGTTGCCGGCTTCGGCCTTGATGTGCTGGGTTGTCGTGGCCTTGACCATACGGTTGGGCACCCGGATCACACGCGGCTGACCGTTCAGTTCAAAGAACAGCTTAACGTCGCCGTTTTCATCCGTTTCACCGATAGCCTGCAGCCGGATTTCCAGCGTCTTGCCCGGGTCGATCTCTGCCGCGATTTCTTCGCCCGGTTCCATACCGTAAAAGAACGCATGCGTCGGCAGGCTGCGGACCGGGCCATAGTTGCGGTGACGGCCCATATAATCGAGGAAAACCTTGGGGTACATCAGGTAGCCATTCAGATCCTCGTCGTCGATCTCCTTGCCTTCCAGCTCGGCGCTGACCTTTGCGCGGACCTCTTCAAGATCGACCGGGGGCAGGTGCTTGCCGGGGCGCTCGGTTCCGGGTTTCTCATCCTTCAGAACCTTCTTGACGATATGCTCCGGGAACCCGCCCGGAGGCTGGCCCAGATTGCCGCGCATCATGTCGATCACGCTGTCGGGAAAGGCGACGTCCACGGCAGGGTCTTCGACCTGTTCGCGGGTCAGTCCCTGGCTGACCATCATCAGCGCCATGTCGCCGACCACCTTGGACGAGGGCGTAACCTTGACGATATCACCGAACATCATATTCACGTCGGCATAGGTGCGGGCGACTTCGTGCCAGCGTTCCTCAAGCCCAAGCGAGCGGGCCTGACCTTTCAGGTTAGTGAACTGACCACCGGGCATCTCGTGCAGGTACACTTCCGAGGCAGGGGCCTGGAGACCGCTTTCAAAGGCCGCGTACTGGCCACGCACGGCCTCCCAGTAATCCGAAATCGCGCGGATTGCCTTGATATCCAACCCGGTGTCGCGGTCGGTGTGGCGCAGCGCTTCGACCACCGAACCCAGTGTCGCCTGCGACGTGTTGCCGGAAAGCGCGTCCATCGCGCAATCGACCGCATCTACACCCGCCTCTGCGGCGGCAAGGATCGTGGCACAGGCAACGCCTGCCGTGTCATGCGTATGGAAATGGATCGGCAGGCCGACCTCTTCCTTCAGGGCGCGGATCAGGATACGGGCAGCCGCCGGTTTCAGCAGCCCCGCCATGTCCTTGAGACCAAGCACGTGCGAGCCGGCATCGCGCAGCTCCTTGGCCATGTTGACGTAGTATTTCAGATCGTACTTGGCGCGGTCCGGATCGTTGATGTCGCCGGTATAACAGACCGTGCCTTCACAGATCTTGCCGGTTTCAAGCACCGCATCCATCGCGACACGCATATTC
Source organism: Phaeobacter sp. 22II1-1F12B (assembly GCF_002210165.1). GTDB lineage: Bacteria > Pseudomonadota > Alphaproteobacteria > Rhodobacterales > Rhodobacteraceae > Heliomarina. The sequence goes on from NZ_AQQP01000016.1 coordinate 32,431, forward strand.
TCGACCCAGTTCAATGAATCGAATACGCGGAACACATCGATGCCGGTTTCGGCCGCGCGTTTCACAAAGAACTGCACGACATTATCCGGGTAATTCGTATAGCCAACCCCGTTCGAGCCACGCAAAAGCATCTGGGTCATCAGGTTGGGCATTGCTTCGCGCAAGTCGCGCAGCCGCTGCCATGGGCATTCCTGCAGGAACCGATAGGCCACGTCGAAAGTCGCGCCGCCCCAGCACTCGACCGAGAACAGTTGCGGCAGGTTAGCGGCATAGGTCGGGGCCACCTTGATCATGTCGATAGAGCGCATCCGCGTGGCCAGCAACGACTGGTGCCCGTCGCGCATGGTGGTGTCGGTGATCAAGAGCTGGCGTTGCGCCTTCATCCAGTCCGCAACCGCCTGCGGTCCTTTCTGTTCAAGCAGATTGCGCGTGCCCATCATCGGCTCGGCATTTGGCTTGGGCGCTTTCGCAGGTTTCAGATCGGGGTGCGGTTCGGGCCGGCCTTTGGTTTCGGGGTGGCCGTTGACTGTGATATCCGCGATATAGTTCAGAACCTTGGTGCCCCGGTCGCGCCGTTTGGAAAACTGGAACAGCTCTGGCGTCTCGTCGATGAACGTGGTCGTGTATTCGTTCGACAGAAACGTCGGGTGTTTCAGCAGATTTTCGACGAAAGCGATATTGGTGCTGACGCCCCTGATACGGAATTCGCGCAGCGCCCGGTCCATCCGCTTGATCGCCATTTCCGGGGTCGGGGCCTTGGCGGTAATCTTGGTCAACAGGGAATCGTAGTAGCGCGTGATGACGCCGCCCGCATAGGCAGTACCTCCATCAAGGCGGATACCCATGCCCGTGGCTGAACGATACGCGGTGAGACGACCGTAATCAGGGATAAAGTTGTTCTGCGGGTCTTCGGTCGTCACCCGGCACTGCAGCGCATGGCCGGTCAGTTTCACGTCTTCCTGAGTATCTTTACCGGTGGCGTCGGCGATGGTCTTGCCCTCGGCAATCAGGATCTGCGCGCGCACGATATCGATGCCGGTGACCTCTTCGGTTACCGTATGTTCGACCTGAACACGTGGATTGACCTCGATGAAAAAGAACTGGCCCGAGGCCATATCCATCAGGAATTCCACCGTCCCGGCGCATTCGTAATTCACGTGCTTGCAGATCTTGTAGCCAAGCTCGCAGATCTCGGCGCGCTGTTCGTCCGAAAGATAAGGGGCAGGGGCGCGTTCGACGACCTTCTGGTTGCGTCGCTGAACCGAACAATCCCGTTCAAAAAGGTGATACATCCCTCCATGCTTGTCGCCGAGAATTTGCACCTCGACGTGACGGGCGCGGGTGATCATCTTTTCAAGATAACCCTCGCCATTGCCAAAGGCGGCCTCGGCCTCGCGGCGGCCTTCCTTGACCTTCTCGGCAAGTTCCTTTTCCGACTTGATGGGACGCATCCCGCGTCCACCACCGCCCCACGAAGCCTTGAGCATCAGCGGATAGCCGATTTCACCCGCCTGCTTGCGGATTTTTTCCATGTCATCGCCCAGCACGTCGGTCGCCGGGACAACCGGCACACCTGCTTCGATGGCGACCTGGCGGGCGCTGGCCTTGTCACCTAGCTTGCGCATGGTTTCCGCGCGGGGGCCGATAAAAGTGATTCCCGCGTGATCGCAGGCATCCACAAAATCCGGATTCTCGCTCAGCAGACCATAGCCCGGATGAATCGCATCCGCGCCACTTTCCTTGGCCACACGGATAATATCGTCGATCGAGAGGTAAGCAGCGACAGGTCCAAGCCCTTCACCGACACGATAGGCTTCGTCGGCCTTGAAACGGTGCAGGCCAAGCTTGTCCTCTTCGGCATAGATGGCGACCGTTTTCTTGCCCATCTCATTCGCGGCCCGCATGATGCGGATGGCGATCTCTCCCCGGTTCGCGATGAGAATCTTTGAAAATTCAGGCATTTAGGGTCTCCCTTCCCAGGCACTTAGCGACCTTGCCGACAGGCTATCTCTTAGTCAACAAACGATATGCTGCAACGCGGCGCAAGGAATATCAATATGCTCTTCCGGCGGGATCGATCTGGTCCAGCGAAATCGGTTTGGGAAGGGCCGAAAAGGTTTCGATCCCCATCTGTCCCATGTTCGCAATCAGATCGAGCCTAAGCATATCTATCAGATGTGCCGGCCCCTGCGAACCAAGCGCACCAAGCGCGTAATGAAAGCCGCGCGCCAGCATGACAAAATCCGCTCCCAGCGCGAGGGCACGCAGTATGTCCAGCCCGCCCTCGACGCCGCCGTCGAAAATCAGCGGCAAGCCCGTGGCGGCACGAATCGCGGGGAGTGCCTCGATTGACGCCATCGCGCCATCGAACTGCCGTCCCGCGTGGTTCGAGACCCAAATCGCATCGACACCCAGATCTTCAAGCGCGCGGGCGTCATAGGCACGCATCACGCCTTTGACCACAAAAGGCCCGTCCCAGTGATCGCGCAGCCATCGGGCATATTCCCAATCCGGTGAAGTGCGCAAAAGATACCCCACATGGGCGGTCGAAGGCAGGTTCGCGTGCTCTTCGCCGATGTATTTGTCGAGCCCCCGCATATGAGGCATGCCAAGGCGGGCCATGCCCTGCGCCCAAGACGGGCAGCGCATCACCTGCGCCATAAGCCGCGGTGTGAGGCGGGGCGGCTGTGTCAGGCCAGATCGCGTTTGCCGTTCGCGCCGCGATGACACCGGCACATCGGCGGTCAGCACCAGCGTCGTAAACCCACTGTCCCGCGCGCGCTGCAACATGTCCTTGCGGATGGCCTCGTCCTTTGGCGGATACATCTGGAACCAGCCATGCTTGCCCAGCACCGGCGCGACGTCCTCGGGGCTCTGGCTTGCGACCGTGCTCAGCGTATAGGGCAGCCCGGCCTCTGCGGCCGCTTTCGCCAGCAATCGTTCCGCATCGGGCCAGATCAGCCCCGACATACCCACCGGTGAAATGCCAAAGGGCAGGGGGAATTCATGACCCAGAAATTCCTGCCGCAGGTTCGGCGTCTGCTCGCCATGCAAGATCGACGGCTCGAAACCTATCCTGTCCAGGGCCAGCCGGTTACGCTGCTTGGTCGCTTCCTGCCCGGTCCCGCTGTCGAGATATTCCCAGACAAATTTCGGGATGCGCCGCCGCGCTCTTTTCTTCAGATCGTAAAGTCCGGGGTATTTGCCGTGCAGGTCCATGACCGCATTTGCGGGCAGGCCGAAAGGTTTGTCCAGTCAATCCCTGCCCGTCAGGCAGGCCGTGTCAAATCTGCCCTTGAATTTATGAAGAACGAAATGCGAACGTATCTTTAAACCCGGGCCACGCTGCGATAGGTTAAAAGGTATGAGCAGTTTCGATGATACGGACGCCTTTGAGGCCGCCTCTCTCTCCGCCCGCGCCATGGCTGCGCGGCCGACACCCTATCTCGACGGGCTGAACCCGGCGCAGCGCGAGGCGGTGCAAACCCTCGACGGGCCCGTGCTGATGTTGGCCGGGGCGGGCACCGGCAAAACCCGTGCGCTTACGGCCCGGATCGTGCATCTGTTGAATACCGGCACCGCGCGTCCGAACGAAATTCTCGCCGTGACCTTCACCAACAAGGCCGCGCGCGAGATGAAGAACCGGGTCGGCCAGATGCTCGGTCAGTCGATCGAAGGCATGCCGTGGCTTGGCACCTTCCACGCAATCTGCGTCAAGCTGCTGCGCCGCCACGCGGAACTTGTCGGCCTCAAGTCCAACTTCACCATCCTTGATACCGACGACCAGATCCGCCTGCTGAAACAGCTGATTTCCGCCGCCAATATCGATGACAAGCGTTGGCCCGCCCGCATGCTCGCCTCTTTCATCGACGACTGGAAGAACCGCGCCCTGACGCCGGACAAGGTGCCGGCCTCGGATGCGGGCCATTATAACCATCGCGGCACCGAGCTGTACGACCAGTACCAGACCCGCCTGAAAGAGCTGAACGCTGTCGATTTCGGCGATCTTCTTCTGCATATGGTGACAATTTTCCAGACGCATGAGGATGTTCTTCAGCAGTACCAGCGTTGGTTCAAATACATCCTGGTCGATGAGTATCAGGATACCAACGTCGCCCAGTACCTCTGGCTGCGGCTGCTTGCTCAGGGCCACAAGAACATCTGCTGCGTCGGCGACGACGACCAGTCGATCTATGGCTGGCGCGGGGCTGAAGTGGGCAATATCCTTCGGTTCGAAAAGGATTTCCCCGGTGCTCATGTGGTCCGGCTGGAACAGAACTACCGTTCGACTCCGCATATCCTCGCGGCCGCCTCCGGTGTCATCCGGGGCAATCAGGGCCGGCTTGGCAAGGAACTCTGGACCGAAGAGCAGGACGGCGAAAAGATCCGTCTGATCGGTCATTGGGATGGCGAGGAAGAAGCCCGCTGGGTCGGTGAGGAAATCGAAGCGATGCAGGGCGGTACCCGTGGCATGCGCGGCTTCAATCTCGACGACATGGCTATTCTCGTGCGCGCGTCCCACCAGATGCGCGCCTTCGAGGACCGTTTCCTGACGATCGGTTTGCCCTATCGCGTCATCGGCGGTCCGCGTTTTTACGAACGGCTCGAAATCCGCGACGCAATGGCCTATTTCCGCGTCGTGACCTCGCCCGATGACGATCTGGCGTTCGAGCGGATTGTGAATACGCCCAAGCGCGGCCTCGGCAATAAAGCGCAGCAGATCATCCAGACCACGGCGCGAGATAATGGCGTGTCGCTGGTCGACGGGGCAAGGATCGCCCTGCAGGAAGGCGCAATCAAAGGTAAGGGCGCGGGCGAGTTGCGTCATCTTGTAGACGGGATCGCGCGCTGGTACGAGATGACGCGCGGCCCGCGTGTTGTGATCTCGGACAGCGATGACAGCGTGATCGAAGACCTCGACAGCCCCTTCGAGTTCGGTTCGCCCGAGACACCGCACACGGAACTGGCCGAGATCATTCTTGACGAATCCGGCTATACGGCGATGTGGCAGAACGACAAGACGCCCGAGGCGCCGGGGCGGTTGGAAAACCTGAAAGAGCTGATCAAGGCACTGGAATCTTTTGAAAACCTTCAGGGCTTTCTCGAACATGTCAGTCTGATCATGGATAACGAGCAGGCGGATTCCGATGCAAAGGTCAGCATCATGACCCTGCATGCCGCCAAGGGGCTCGAATTTCCGGCCGTGTTCCTGCCCGGATGGGAGGATGGTCTCTTTCCCTCGCAGCGCAGCATGGATGAATCCGGCCTCAAGGGGCTCGAGGAAGAGCGCAGGCTGGCCTATGTCGGGATAACCCGGGCCGAAGAGATTTGTACGATCTCATTCGCGGCCAACAGGCGTGTTTTCGGCCAATGGCAATCGTCAATGCCTTCGCGGTTCATCGACGAACTGCCCGAGGAACATGTCGACGTTCTCACCCCGCCGGGACTCTACGGGGGCGGTAGCATGGCAGGCATGTCAGGCGGCGGGATTGAAGAACGGGTCGCGAAGGCGAATGTCTACAATTCCCCCGGTTGGAAACGGCTGCAGGAAAACTCGAACCGGCGCGGTCTGTCGCAGCCGAAAGAGACCCGGAACACCGTTATCGATGTAACCGCGACCAGCAGTTTCACGGTGGGAGAGCGAGTGTTCCATCAAAAGTTCGGCTATGGCGCCATCCTGAATATCGAGGGCGACAAGTTGGAAATCGATTTTGAGAAAGCCGGTATCAAGAAAATCGTCGCCCAATTCGTAAGTTCGATTGAGGATATGCCCTTTTAACCGGGGCCATTCCTGTCAAAGGCTTGGTTCGGTCACGCATGCATGGCCATTTTCTGTTTGGACGCGCCGCTTGCGTGCTTTGCACCTGTCTTGAAGAAATCCACTTCGTTCAAAAGCGTCAGGGTCGCGTCCTTCATCTTTGCTATGACCTGCGTGTTATCCTCGAACATGGATGCGTTGTCCTGCGTGGACCGGTCAAGCTCGTCGGTGGAGGCTGCGATATGCTTGATACCAGCCGCCTGATCGTCTGCGCTTTCCGCAACTGAATCGATGTTCTGAGCCACCGTCAGGATGGAATTGGTAATCACCTTTAATGCATCGCCGCTCAGGTTGACGAGCCGAACGCCCTCATCGACCTTTTCCCCGGTGTCGGAAATCACGCTGGAGATTTCGCTCGCCGCTTCCAGTGAGCGGGCGGCAAGTGCCCTGACTTCGGATGCAACCACGGCAAAGCCACGACCGGAATCACCGGCACGGGCCGCCTCGATCCCCGCGTTGAGCGCAAGAAGATTGGTCTGAAAGGCAATTCCATTTATCAGGTCGATGATTTTTGAAATGGAATCCGAGCTCTCCTTAATCTCCTGCATGGCCGCAACAGCCTGATCGACCGTTTCAATACCGCTTTGCGATTCCTGAACCACGCTGGCGGCGCTGCTCCTTGCTTTTCTTGCATTATCCAATGCGCCGGAAACCGATTTTTCGATCTGGGAGAGGGCGGCGCTGGTTTCTTCCAGCGCGGCGGAGTTTCGGACGGTGCGCTGTGAAAGGCTTTCCGACGAGTTGGAAAGATTGCCCGCGTAACTGTAAACCACATCCGTATTGCTGCGGATACTCGTCACGATCGTGTTCAGCTTTTCGAGCATCTCGTTGACCGTCAGGCCGATTTCGCCGAAGACGCCCCTGTGAGTTGTCGCGACTGTGTGATTCAGATCGCCGTGAGACAATGCGCTCAGCGCGTCTGAAATGTCATGCAAGGCTTGCCCGGTCGATTCTGAAATCTCGTTTATGCCTGAACAGATTTTTTCGAACACCCCATCCTTGTCTTGCAGTGACAACCGTTTGCCAAAATCACCCTGTGCACAGGCCGCCACAACCTCGGAAATCTCTTCGGCTATAGCGATTTCGCGTTTTCTAGCAGCTTCAAGCTCGGCCTCGCGCTGCAACGCCTTTTCCTTCTGGTCTTCCTGCTGCCGTCTTCTTTCTTCTTGCAGAAGCCTCTGTTCTTCCTTTTCTCTTTCATGCCGCTGCGCTTCCTGTTCGCTCGCATTGATGGTCGCGGTCCGGAAATGATCCAGTGCAACGACAATCTCTCCAAGCTCGGAGCTGGTGGCCTGCGGCATCAGTATCGCGAGGTCCCCTTCGGCCATCCGTGAGGCGGCTCTTGAAACCTCGGCCATGTATTCACGTACGGGGTGCGACACCATCCAGACCGCAAAAGCGCCTAGAATGACTGCGACCAAACTCGCCGCGATGCTGACGATGGCCTGGTTGCGCGTGGCGCTACGCCGCGTGTCGAGTGCCAAAAGAATATCCTCTGCAAGCTGATCTTCGAAGCCTTTCAAGAGGTTGATTTTCTTTGTCATCGCCCCGAAGAAATCATTGCCGGTGATCCCCTGAAGGTTCTGAAAAGCTGTGCTTTCAAAGGCCACGTCCCGCATCCGTTCGACATCGCCAAAGGCGTCCGAGGAGGTCAGCTCTTCATAGGCTGTCGCGACTTTTACGCTGGCCTCCTGAAGGAACATGTTGAAGAACGCGTTTTGAATGCTGATCAACTCTTGCAGTTTCAGCAGCCGGTCGACCGTGAAGCGACCGATGCCAAAGCCGCTGGAACCGATGGCCCGTTCGATCCCGGCACGTTCCTTGCCGTTCAGAAAGCTTGAAAAAGCCTTTATTTCCATTGCTGTATTCGTGTCATTGCTGGCAAGTGAGGCCAACGTCACAACACTCAGCATGGCATTGTTCAACCCGGTATAATAGGAAATCGCCTGTGGCGGTGCGATGGAAAGCGCATCGACCTGTTCGCGGATCGCGGTCATATCGCCAAGCTTCTGCGTGATATCGCGGAGCTTTTCGACGGCTCGGATGCTGGTCTCGCTCTCATCGGCACGGCTCATGTATTTTGCCATCGATTGCTCGGCGAGCGCGCGTTTTGCGTCTGTATTCCTTCTCTGCGCGGCAAGCTCTTCGGAAAAGGAAGCGCCGGCGGTGCTAAGGAATACCGCCGTGGCGCCGCGTTCCTTTTGCTGCTCATGCACGAGGTCCGAGAGAAAGGTCGTCAACTCTGCAATGTCCAGGATCCTGTTGTATTCCGCCATCTGGCGGAGCTTTGGGTAGGTCAGAAAGAAGGACATGCAAACGGTGAACGCCACCGGCACGGCCGCGACAAGGATCATGGAACGGGTGATTGGCATGCTTCGGATAGCATGGGCAAAATTTCGCATAGATCTCTTTCCGGAAAACGCTCTTGATGAAACGGGTAAGCGACAGGGGTTACGGGCTTATTAATTTGCCATTGCCTAAACCGTTCAAAGCTCTCGAATCCGTGCCAAATTTGACGGATCTCGACCGGGGATAGGATCGCGCAACTCTGCTTGCCCTGCTTCTGCAAAGAAACCAGACTGCCGCAATGACGGAACAGGATTTCAATCTGCGTCTCAGGCTGGTTTTCGGGCCCGAGGAAATGATCGGACCGGGTAAGGCCGAATTGCTGGAACGCATCGCGCGCACCGGTTCCATTGCTGCGGCGGGGCGCGAGATGGGGATGAGCTACAAACGCGCCTGGATGCTTGTCGAAACGATGAACGCGATGTTCAAAGCGCCTGTCGTGACAAGTTCCCGCGGCGGGGCCAGGGGAGGCGGAGCCCAAGTTACCGAAACTGGCAACGAGGTGCTGCAAGCCTATCGCGCGCTCGTGGAAAAGGCCCTTCATGCGGGCATCGAAGAGATCGAACAGTTGAACAAGCTGCGAAACTCGACCGAAAACTGAAGTTTATCCTTGCGAGCACAAGGGGTAGGGTCGATATGTTTTGAGGAACATATCGGAATTCACAATGCGCCACGTCCCGCGAAACCTGTTGTCCTCCTTTATGCTGGCGGTCCTGATCCTGACTCCGTTTGCGGGCAGGGCGGCCGATCTGACCGTGTTCGCTGCCGCAAGCCTAAAAACCGCGATGGACCAGATCTCCGACCGGTTTGAGGAGGCTTCCGGTCATGAGATTGCCGTGGCGCTTGCGGGATCCTCCGCGCTGGCGCGGCAGATCGAACAAGGTGCGCCAGCGGATGTGTTCATTTCCGCGAACACAGACTGGATGGATCACCTTGAAAGTAATGGGTTTATCCGGTCGGACAGCCGATTTGATCTTCTTGGTAACAGGCTTGCCCTGATCGGATATGGTGCCTCTTCGGGACCGGTTGTCATCGACTCAGCGCTGGATCTGACCAAGATGCTTGAAGGCGGCCGCCTTGCCATGGCGTTGGTCGACGCGGTTCCCGCCGGAATCTACGGCAGGCAGGCGCTTGGCTCGCTTGGGCTCTGGGAAAATGTAGCTCCGCAGGTGGCGCAGGCCGACAATGTGCGCGCGGCGCTGGCCCTCGTGGCGACAGGGGCGGCCCCTTTGGGCATTGTCTATGCCAGCGACGCCAAAGCCGAGGAACGGGTTCAGGTACTGGGTCTTTTCCCTGAGGAAAGCCACGATCCGATCATCTATCCCGCCGCAATCACCTCTCGCGGCGATGCAGAACTCGCGCAGCGCTTTCTCGACTTTCTGCGTGAGCCGGAAAACCGCCTGATCTTTGAAGAACAGGGGTTCGAGGTGCTGGCCGAATGAACTGGCTGACGCCCGAAGAAATGGCCGCTGTCATGCTGTCGATGAAGGTGTCCTTCTGGGCCACCCTCGTCAGCCTGCCGTTTGGCATTCTGGTGGCGCATGCGCTGGCGCGATGGCACTTCCCGGGCAAGCTATTGGTGAACGGGCTTGTCCACCTGCCGCTTATCCTGCCGCCTGTCGTGACGGGTTACCTCCTCTTGATGACGTTTTCGCCGGCGGCCCCCCTCGGGCAGGCCCTCGAAAGCATCGGGATCGTCTTTGCCTTTCGTTGGACGGGCGCGGCGCTCGCGGCGGCGGTCATGGCCTTTCCGCTCATGGTCCGTGCGATACGACTGTCGATCGAATCTGTCGACCCCGGGCTTGAACAGGCCGCGGCCACCCTTGGCGCCTCAAGGCTCTGGGTCTTTGTCACGGTCACCTTGCCCCTGATCCTGCCGGGCATTCTGACCGGTTGCATCCTTGCCCTTGCCAAGGCGATGGGCGAGTTCGGTGCCACGATCACTTTCGTGTCGAACATCCCCGGCCAGACCCAGACCCTGCCCACGGCGATCTATGCTTTTCTGCAGGTGCCCGGCGGGGAAACTTCGGCTTTCCGGCTGGTTCTGATCTCGATTGCGCTGGCGATGGGGGCGCTTCTTTTGTCCGAAATTCTTGCCCGCAAGCTTGGGAAAAGACTGGGGGGCGCATGACGGTTTCGGTTCGCCTGTCTCATCAATTCTCCGGGTTCGGTCTAAATGTCGATTTCGAGGCACCCGCCGGCCTTACCGTGCTGTTCGGGCGCTCGGGGTCAGGCAAGACGACCATCATCAACGCGGTCGCGGGCCTGCTGAAACCGGATCGGGGACGGGTGACCATCGATGGGCGCGACCTGCTTGATACGGATCGGCGGATCGACCTTCCGACCCATCGACGTCAGCTTGGCTATATCTTTCAGGATGCGCGGCTGTTTCCACATCTGACGGTTGCCCAGAACCTGTCTTACGGGCGTTGGTTTGCGCGCGGGTCCCGCAACGGCAACGAAATGGATCGCGTGGTCGACATGCTCGGTCTTGGCCCGCTCATGTCGCGCCGACCCGCGAGACTGTCCGGCGGCGAAAGACAACGTGTGGCCATCGGGCGGGCGCTACTTGCCCGTCCGCGCCTGCTGCTTGCCGATGAGCCGCTGGCCTCGCTCGACGAAGGGCGCAAGGCGGAAATTCTGCCCTATTTCGAACGGCTTCGGGATGAGGTCGATGTGCCGATCCTCTATGTCAGTCATGCCCCGGCTGAGGTCGCGCGTCTGGCAACCACGGTTATCGCGCTTGAAAACGGTAGGGTCGTCCGGCAGGGCCCGGCGCTCGAGGTGCTGGGCGATCCGATGGTGACACCGGCCGGAATTCGGGCCGCAGGGGCGGTTCTGCGCGCAGAGGTAAAGGCGCATCACGACGATGGTCTGAGCGAACTCGATGCCGGTGGCATTCCGCTGTTCCTGCCGCGCGTCCCTCACAGACCGGGCAGCTTCATTCGCATCCGTATCGCCGCGCAGGAGGTGATCCTGTCGCGGGAGCGACCCGCAGGCCTTTCGGCGCTCAACATCCTGCCGGGCCGGGTGGAATCGCTGCGGGCGGGCGAGGGGCCGGGCATGCTGGTATCGCTCGCGACGCCCGCCGGAACCATCCTTGCCCGCATCACCCGGCGTTCTGCCATGACCCTTGGTCTGGACGAGGGCGTCGATTGCCACGCCATCGTCAAATCCGTTGCCATCGCGCCCGAGGATGTCGGCGGTGCCCGACCCCGGTCAGACGGATAGAACCGTCCAGCTTCCGTCGTCGAACATCAGCCGCTCAAAGGCGTATTCGTCCGAATAATAGTGGTTCTTCAGCAGGATATCGCCCTTAGCCCAGCTGATCGCCAGATCGTAGGTGCCGCTGCGGGCAAAGCTCAGCTCATCCACCGAAGAGACCGAATTGAACAGGATCGTGTCGAGACTGTCCGAGCGGCTGTCGTCGAAGGTGTCGCTGCCCTCGCTGGCGACATAGGTGTCGTCGCCGGTCGAGCCGTAGAGGAAGTCGTCGCCAAGCCCGCCATCCATCCAATCATTGCCGTCATAGCCATAAAGGCGGTCATCCCCGTCCAACCCGAACATCCGGTCATTGATAGATCCAAGCTCGGCCCGGTTGCCATAAAGGTAGTCATTCCCGCCAGTGCCTTTCAGCTCGGGGTTGATGCCGGTCAGATCCACCTTGGTGCCGTTGGCGAACTCAAGGGTTTCAATGACATTGCGCGTGTTGAACGCGTTCTGGATCGTGACAGAGCCGCTATCCCAGGCGATCACCAGTGCGGAACTCGACGTCAGCGTATAGCTGATATCGCTGGCCGAAATCCCGGATTTCAGCTTGATCACGTCGGCCTTGTCCGCTGCGTCTCCGTAGTCCGAGATCGTGTCATGCCCGTCGCCGACAAGATAGGTATCGGCCCCCGCTGCACCATACATGGTATCGTTGCCAAGGCCACCGATCAGCGTGTCATCGCCATCGTACCCATAAAGCCGGTCATCGCCGTCGAACCCGTAAATCACGTCGGCTTTTGACCCGACATCGCCATTGTTGCCCGAGACGGTATCGTTCGCATTGGTGCCATATGTCGGCGCGGCGATCTTGGTCAGGTCGACCGTGGTCCCGTTGGAATAGATAAGCTGTTCGACCGCATAGTTCGACCGGAAGGCGTTCTGTATGGTGAACGACCCATCGGCCCATTCAGCGACCAGATTACCGCCGGAGCTGCGCGAATAGCTGACATCCGACGCAGAGACGCCGGACTTCATCCGGATCACATCCTTGGGGTCGCCCGTCTGCCCGGAATCCGAGATCAGATCGTCGCCATCTCCGACGTAATAGGTATCGCCTCCGTCGGCCCCGTACATTCTGTCATCGCCAAGCCCGCCGCTGAAACGGTCGTTGCCATCATAGCCATACATGGTGTCATCGCCATCCAGCCCGACCAGCAGGTCGTTGCGCGAGCCGAAATCCGCGCGGTTACCATAAAGCGTGTCATCTGCCGTGGTGCCGTGGGTCTCGAGCGCGAGCGAGGTAAGATCGATTACGCTGCCATTGCCATAGCGCAGCTTTTCAACCGCGTAAGAGGTGTCGAACCCGTTGTCGATCGTGACCGATCCGCCGTCCCAGCCGATCCAGATATCGCCGTTTTGCAGGCGTATCGTGACATCGCCGGGATTGATCCCGCTCTTTAGCCGGACTTCGTCATCGCTGTCGCCGGTCGTACCGCGATCCGAAATATGGTCGTCCCCGTCGCCAACAAGGTAGATATCGCCGCCCTCGGCCCCGTAAAGACTATCGTCGCCAAGGCCGCCATCCAGAATGTCGTTCCCGTCATAGCCGTATAGCTGGTCGTCACCATCGAAACCGCGCAGCGTATCGTTGCGCGACCCCAACGCTTCACGGTTGCCGCGCAGGTTGTCATTCCCGCCTGTGCCGATCGTGGCGACAGAGATCGTCGTCAAGTCCTGGGTGGATCCATTCCCATAGCGCAATGTTTCCACGGCATAATTCGTGCTGAACGCATATCTGATCGAGACCGATCCACCCTTCCAGTCCAGCAGGAGAGTACCCGAGCTGTCGCGGCTGAAAGAGACATCTCCGGGGTTTATCCCGGATTTGAGCTGGATCACATCCGCCGCGCTTCCGGTGCTGCCATAGTCGGTGATCTCGTCATCACCATCGCCCACCTTGTAGGTGTCGCCCCCGTCACCACCCTGCAACGTGTCATTGCCAAGACCGCCCTCAAGCGTGTCTGCCCCGGCATAGCCATAAAGTCGGTCGTTGCCGTCTTCGCCGATCAGGGTGTTATTTCCGGCATCGCCAGAGAATGTCTTGTTCGCCGGTGTCGTGTAAGCGGTCTTGGCCTGCGTCACGAGGTCGATGATTGTGCCGTCCGCCAGCCGCGCCTTTTCCACCTGGTAGCGCGCTGTCGACCAGTTCTGCACCTGTACCGAACCTTCGTCCCATGTCACCCGCAGGTGCTGGCCATCGACCAGCAGGAAGGACAGATCGCTCGCGTCGATACCTGCGATAAAGCTCAGATAATCGTCGCCATCGCCGGTGTCGCCATAATCGTTGACTAGGTCATGCCCCAGACCGACGATGTATTCGTCCTCGCCCGCGGCACCATAGAGGTCGTCATCGCCAAGCCCGCCGTCGAGTGTATCATTGCCATCGTAGCCGTAGATGCGGTCATCTCCGTCAAGCCCTGTGATGACATCGTCCTGCGTGCCGAATTCCTCGTCATTGCCATAGATCGTTTCACTGCCGTTGGTGCCGGTGATGGTCACCGCAAGCGTGGTCAGATCGACCGTCACGCCATTGTCGTAGACCAGCCGTTCCACGGCATAGCGTTGGTCGAAGGCATAGGCGATGCGTGCAGAACCCGTGCCCCATGAAATCAAAAGATCACCATTGCTGTATGCCTGATAGGTGACCATGGCCTGCGTGATCCCGGCGGCCAGCCGGATGGTGTCGGGGCCGTCGCTCAGATCCGACTTGGCAGCATCGCTGATATAGTCGTCGCCTTCGCCAACGCGGTAGGTATCTGCGCCTTCGCCACCGTACATGGTGTCGTCGCCATCGCCGCCTTCGAGGATATCCGCGCCGTCATAGCCGTAAAGCGTATCGTTCCCGTCGCGCCCGACGAGATAGTCGTCGCGGCTGCCAAGCTCTTCGCGGTTGCCGCCAAGGGAGTCATTGGCGTTCGTGCCTACGGTCGGCGCAAAGGCATCCGTGAGAGCGATCTTGCTGCCATTGGCGAATTGCAGGGTCTCGATGGCACGGCTCTGGTCATAGGCCGACTGAATGCTGACGGACCCGCTGCCCCAGTCCACCAGCAGGGTGCCGTTGCTGTAACGGGTATAGTCCACGTCGCTTGCGGAAATGCCCGCCCCCAGAAGAAGCGTATCCGCACCGCCTGAGTCCTGAATAAAGTTCTCGCCCGCGCCGGGAAGGTAGATGTCGTCGCCATCCCCGCCGTACATCAGATCGTCGCCGTCACCGCCATCCAGCCGGTCATTGCCATCATAGCCGTTCAGCCGGTCATCGCCGTCCAGACCATAGAGCATATCGTCGATGCCGCCATAATCCTCGGTATTGCCGTAGATGTAGTCATTGGCGCTGGTGCCGATGGTGGGGACGGACAGCTTGGTCAGATCGACGCTTGTGCCATTGGCGAAGGCCAGTGTTTCAACCGCGTAACGGGCATCGAACGCATAGGCGATTTTGGCCGAGCCGGTGGCCCATTCGATCATCAAGGCACCGTCCAGCGTCCGGCGATAGCTGACGTCGCCGGGCGCGATGCCCGATGCGATCTCGAGCCGGTCCTTGCCTTCGCCGCTGGCACCCGATCCGTAATCGCGGATCACATCATGGCCGATCCCGACGCGATAGGTGTCCCCATCTGCGCCGCCTTCAAGCTGGTCATCGCCTTCGCCACCATCAAGAATATCGGCCCCGTCAAAGCCAGACAGGTAATCGTCCCCGCCCAGCCCATAGATGGTATCGTCACGGCTGCCGTAATCGGCGCGGTTGCCATAGATCGTCTCGCCGCCGTTAGTCCCGATCGTATCGGCAGAGATGCTGGTCAGATCGACCGTGGCACCGTTGGCAAATTCCAGCAGTTCTACCGCGTAACGCTTGGAAAACGCGTTGTCGATCCGAGCCGATCCGCCGGCCCATGAGATGACGAGGTCGCCGTCGGAATAGCGGGCATAGCTGATGTCGGAGGCCGTTATACCCGGGGCAAGGACGACCCTGTCCTTGCCATCCATGTCGTTGCCATAGTCGCTGATGAAATCGTCGCCCGAACCGACCAGATAACGGTCCGCGCCGATGCCGCCATACATGTCGTCATCGTCTTCACCGCCGTCGAGCGTATCGTTGCCGTCATAGCCGTATATGCGGTCATCGCCGCCCAGCCCGACAATCGTGTCGTCGTGACTGCCAAGCTCTTGCGTGTTGCCGTAGATGGTTTCGCCGTCTTCGGTGCCGCGGGTCACGACCGCCTGACTGGTCAGGTTGACCACCCGGCCACCGGCCAGTTCCAGCTTTTCGATCGCGTTGGCCTCGCTATAGGCATTGTCGATCCGGACCGATCCGCCTTTCCACGAAATCAGCAGATCGCCGTCCAGCATCCGCGCAAAGTCGAGATCGCTCAGACCGAATTTCTTGCGATCCAGCACGATCCTGTCGGCCTTGCCGCCCTGATATTCATAGTCCTGAACGAAATCGTCACCGAGGCCGACCACATAGCTGTCACCACCCGCGCCGCCATACATCGAGTCATTGCCAAGGCCGCCGATGAGCGTGTCATTGCCGTTCGCGCCATAGAGATAGTCGTCGCCCGCACCACCATCGAGCGTATCGTCGTCTTCGTAGCCATAGATGCGGTCGATGCCGAGCCCCCCGCGCAGCACGTCTTTGCGGGCCACGCCACCTTCGTCTCCGCGCAGGTAGTCGTTCGCATCGCTGCCCCATGTCTCGATCGCCATATCTGCGATATTGACCTTGCTGGTGCCGTTCTTGGTCTTGAGCTTGAGCTGCTCGATCCCGCCGCCTTCGGTAAAGTGGCCCTGCACAAGGATAGAATCCTTGCGGGTTTCGATTGTCAGGTCATCGGACAAGGCGGTGCGGTAAAGCGTTATGTCCTTTTCCTTGAGCCCCTTGCGCATCATCACGGTATCGGTGCCGCCATCTTCGATGATGGTTTCCTTGCCGCGCGCCTTGTAGGTGTCGTTGCCCATGCCGCCGCGGCTGATGTCGACCCCGGCGCCGCCGATGAGCATGTCCTTGCCCGCGCCCCCGATCTGGATGTCGTCGCCTTTGCCGCCCTTGAGCTTGTCGTTGCCGCCTTGCCCTTCGAGAACGTCGGCGCCCTTGCCGCCCTTGATGATGTCCTTGCCGGCAAGGCCGACGATCCGGTCCGACAGGATGAACTCGTTGACGTCGCCTCGCAAAACATCGCCCTTGCGGGTGCCGACGATGCCCTGTGCCTGACGTTCAAGATCAAAGATCGTACCGTCCTTGAGCTCAAGCAGTTCGATGGCGCCATTGGTGTTGTAAAAGCCTTCGATGCGGACGATCAGCTCGCCCGAGGCATAGATTTCCAGATCAAGCTCGTTGGCCTGCGACTTGAGAAAGGCCATGTCGGACAGATCGAATTTCTTCTGGATCCGTAGACGGTCTTCGCCGCTGGTATCGACGATCGTGTCAAAGCCGCTGGTATAATAGTAGATATCGTCGCCATTGCCGCCGAACATCAGGTCATTGCCCGCGCCGCCGTTCAGGATGTCATCGCCTTCGCCCGCGTTCAGGTTGTCGTCTCCGCGCAGACCGAAAAGACTGTCATTGCCGGAACTGGTCGACAGGCTGTCGCGCCCGCCTCCGCCTCGCAGGTTGTCATCGCCGCTTGTCCCGTTGAGGCTTAGCGACTGGGCCGGGTAGATCTCGGACAGAACCGCGTCCACGGTGATGCCGGTGTCGCCGTCGAACTTGGACATGACCTTGTCGAGCTTCTTCGCCTGCTTGCGCGACATGGTGTCGATATCGAGGGCGGTATCGATCACGAGGATGAGGTTGGTCCAGACGCCAGCCATGTCCGCGCCCGATTTCTCATAGTCTTTCGCCAGCTTTTTCAGGGCCTTGAAGTTCAGCTTGAGAGGCTCTGCGAAACGGTCCGGCTCCCATTCGTAATCCGGTTCTCCCTTGAAGATCACCGCGGCATCGGTCTGCGCGAGAATCTTGGTCAGCGTTACGTTGCGCGCGTTCTCATAGGCGGTCTTGAGCGTACGCCCCGCTTCGGGTGCCGGGTCTGGGCGGGACCCCTGAAGAAACGGACGGTCGGTGAAGGCCTCGATAAAGGCAAGCTGACGGCCATCGATATAGTACCCACGACCGTTCGGATTTTCACCCGACACCTCGGCCCAGCGGTAGAGGATCGAATCCATCCGGCCAAGCGCATCCTGATCCGGGTCAAAAACCTCCTTCGCCGAAAGCGCGGCCAGCTCGGCAACAAGCTCTTCCAGCTTGTCATCGCGCGCCATGGCGGTGTGCAGATCGGGCAGCATGCCATAGCCGCGCAGATGGGGCAGGGCAAAGGCATCGGGATCAAACGGAACGTCACCCTGCGCCCGGGTCAGCACGTTGTCATAGGCAAACCATACATCCGAGATTTCGAGGGTCTTGCCCTTGTCGTTGGTATAGCTCGAAATATGGGTGACGCGGTTGTCGGCGATCATGCCGGTGCCAAGCGCCGCATCGAGCTTGATCGACACCACGCCGGATTTCTCAAGGCTTTTCAACTCGCCTGGATCGGAATCGCCGTCCTGGTTGAGATCGCGCCAGACGACGAGATCCTCAAAGGCGTCGTCTTTCTTGTCGATCACCCCGTCAAAATTGGAATCGAGCACCGCGAGATTGGTGAAACCGTCAACGGTTTCGGTGCCGAAGAGCTCGGAGTGATCGTCGATTTCGTCATTGTTGTTGCTGTCGATTGCAAGCAGGCCGTCGTCGGATTTCACCCAGCCGCTGACTTCGCGCATGCCGTCGTTGTCGATGTCCCAGAAAACCGCGCCCTTGGAGGAAATCGAGGACAACTCCAGCCCGTCGCCATCGAGGTCCAGGATAAGAGGCGAGGCTTCGGTACGGGCCGTGGTGCTGCGGTCGCGCACGTCCTCGGCATAATCGACCGGCGCGGTATCGTCGCCCGTCCACCATTCGACAAGCCCGTCCCAGAACCCGCCGATCCGCTCGAACCCGGCGTCGGTCGCGTCCTTGATCGCGTCGAGGAAATCTTTGCCCCAGTCATTGGGGTTGCTGCTGTGATCGCGGAAATTGTCTGCCAGATCGTCAAAGGCCTGTTCCAGCCAGTCGCGGCCCTTGCCAAAGATATCGGCCCCGTAATCGATCACGTCCGAACCGGTATCGCGCAGCCAGTCGAGCGTGTTATCGGCCATCTCATTGGCCTGCGTGCCGATGTCGTTCCAAGTGTTGACCACGGCCTTGCCAAAGTCGGTGGACTGATCCTTGACCCATCCGGCGATCTTGTTGAGCTTGTCGGCCTTGTCCGCCACCCATGCGCCGGTGCTGTCGAGCGAGTCCTGCGCCCAGACGGCAAAATCACCCATTTGCTTGTCAAAGAACTTGAGCGCGGCGTCCTTGGCGTCACTGATGCTGTCGAGCGCTTTCCCCGCCTGGTTCGTGGTCCAGTTGGTGCTGGTGCTCCATGTTTCAGAGGCTTTGTCCCAGCCGTGGCGCAGCGCCTGTTCGGCAACCTCAAGCCCCCGGGTGCCGATCGCGCCCAGATCTTCGCCAAGATCTATCGCGGCATTCCACCCGGCATTGCCGGTTTCGATGAACAGGTTCGCGCCTTCGGTGCCGATCCAGTTAAAGGCCTCGACCGCCGCCCCGGTAATCGCATCGGTGATCAGACGTTTGGTTTCAGGGACTTCGGCGGCCAGCTTGGGGATCTGCGAAAGCGCGCTCCATGTTTCATCAAGATCGACATTCGTCAGCGTGCCC
Organism: Phaeobacter sp. 22II1-1F12B; assembly: GCF_002210165.1. Taxonomy (GTDB): domain Bacteria; phylum Pseudomonadota; class Alphaproteobacteria; order Rhodobacterales; family Rhodobacteraceae; genus Heliomarina. Next base: position 51,597 of record NZ_AQQP01000016.1, read on the forward strand.
GGGCCACCAAGAGCCAGTTTGCCGATCCAGGTGGCGAGCGGCTTGTAAAGACCCGGATTGGCCGTCTGGATAGCCTCGTTGTCGTAGTAACCGGGCGTGCCGGTCTTTGCCCCGGCAATCGCCGCGTCCGTGTAATTGCCTAGCTTGTGATCTGAATAAACGCCGCCGGGCAGCAGGCTTGGGTTCGCCACGACACTGGTTGCTCCAAGGTGATCGCCGCCGGTCTTCGACACCAGATCGCGGTCGATATAGAGGTTGAGCATCTCAGCACCGCTCAGCCGCCCGGTATCCAGTGCGCCGCCGTTATTCTCGCGGATGGCGTGTTCTGCACCGGGGGCCGACTGGGTGTGGAGGTTCATGTCCGACACGCGTTTGTCATAGGTCCCGGCCGTCTCATAGATCGCGTATTGGGCCAGAGCGCCGCCAAGGCTGTGACCGGCAAAGGTGACCTCGTCGCCGCTTTTCCAGTTGTTCTGAAGGAAGGAATTGACCTGAGACCGGGCTTCGTCCCATTGCGCCCAGCCGATGCTGGCCACGTCATCGTAGAAATCGCGCGCTTCCTGCGACCCTTTGAAGGCGACGACCACATCGCCGGTCGCGTCGTTCTTCAGCCCAAAGGCCTGAAGCCCGTCCTCGGTATCGCCCTCGATGATCGTGACCACCCTGTATTCGGCCAGCGGAGATTTGTTTCCGACTGAATCCGGTCCGAGATTCAGATCCTTGAGCTTGGTTCCGGCCCCTTGTTTCTGAAGCTGCTTTCGGATCGTGCCCGCATCGATATAGGCGAATTCAGAGGCATCGCGGCCAAGGGTGGCGTTCGTCATAGGAAAAGGCCTTTGTCAAAAAAACTCGGTCAGAGAACGTGGGCGAAGGGATAAAAAGTAATCAGTTCAAACAGATACTGGCAGTCATAAGTCGTGGTTTCGGGGCTTCGGACCCATCCGGCTGCTCGACCCAGAACAGGTGGCAGCCATCCGGCGAAACCTTAAGCGTTTCGGGCAGCAGGTCGGTTGAATGGATCTGGGTCCAGACGCTGGTCTCGGCATAGATCCCGGCGATATCGTCGGTGTCACGGGTGCCGCCACTCGTTGCAAAGATCAGCCCGTCACGCGTCATGTCGATGTGATAGCTGCCCTTGGCGTTCCACTCGGCCCACGGCACGTAAGAGGTGACCGGGTCCTGGCCAACCGATAGATCCCAGACCGGAATCCCCGGCAGGTCCGTTCTGAAATCGGCCCGGCGGCGGCCTGACCACGCTGGATAGACAAGGAAATGGCCCGCCGCGAAACCCGCGGTCGACATCGGCTGAACACTGACCGGATCAAGCATCAGCTCGACATCGCTTTGCCATTGGCCCAGCACATCCTGTTCGTCGTAAAGCAATAGTTCCGCGCCTTGGGGATGTTCGGTCAGCCCGGCCCAGACCTGACCGTTCGTTGCAAGCGCCGCCTGCCTGCCGACACGCGGCTCCATCGCCATGTTCATTTCGGCTTCGCGGTTCAGGCAGTGGTCAAGCGCGCCGGGGTCGGTCGCTTCGGTCGCATCCGGCTGCCAGCGCAGACTGTTGCCATCCTCATCCCTCAGCAACAGGGCACCCGTCGACAGCAGGCAATGGCCCGGCCCGTCGAGCAGAAGAACGGCTTCCGGCGCGCGGTCCGTGCCGGTGAGGATCAGCGCATAATCCGCGCCCTGAGCCCCCGGCCGTTCCGCGATCACCGCGACCGTTGCATCGTCGAGCCAATAGCTGTTTTCGGTCGGGTGCCAGTTGTCGCCAAGCGCCAGTTCCTGAACGGCAAGACGCTCCACCACGGTGGACCCGGCCGTCACCGGCGTTGCCCCGATGAGCAGTACCGCACACAGCATTTTGACCGGATAAAAGTCATGCCCCACGCCGCGCGTCCTGTCGGACCAGCGCGCAAAAGCAGCGAAGGAACACGCCTGCACCTGTTGAACTCACCCAGATTGCCCCCCGGAAACCCGCCAGCCGTTTGTTTTGACTGGAATATAAAAAATACGAATCAAAATGTCGCAAATGCGCTGGGGTGAGAATAGCCGGGCACGATCAGTTGCGGCAACTTTAGATGGCTATGACTTTCCAAAAATCGTGGCGGGGTGTTTGCCACTCTCTTCCATGCGGGGCAGGATGGGGCGGAGGGAAAGAGAAGGATTACGATGTCATACCAGCTTGGCAACAGCGATATCGTGGAACTGACCGAATGGCGGCGCGAGCTGCACCGTTTCCCCGAGATCAGCGGCGAAGAAGCGCAGACCGCCAGACGGGTCGAAGACCGGCTGCGGGCGCTTGGCCCGGATCGCCTCCTGACCGGGCTTGGCGGCCACGGCGTTGCGGCAGTGTTCGAAGGTGCCGCCGAGGGGCCAGGCATCATGATCCGCTGCGAACTCGACGCGCTGCCGATCCCCGAGATTTCAACCTTTGATCATCGCTCGCAGGTGCCGGGCAAGGGGCATCTCTGCGGGCATGACGGGCATATGAGCATGGTCATGGCGGTGGCGCGGGCGCTATCGCGGCAACGGCCGGAAAAGGGGCGCGTGGTGCTGATGTTCCAGCCAGCAGAAGAGGACGGGTCGGGCGCGGCGGCGGTTATCTCCGATCCGCGATTTGACGAGACACGGACAGATTACGCGCTGTCGCTGCACAATATGCCGGGCCTGCCGCTGGGGTCGGTTTCGCTGCGCCGGGGGCCGGTCAACTGTGCCTCGCGCGGCATGTGCATCGGGCTGAACGGGCGCACCGCCCATGCCTCGGACCCGGCGACCGGGCTTTCGCCGATGGCGGCGCTGGCAAAGCTGATGCCAGAGCTGACGGCGCTGGGCCATGGCAATGGTCCTGAGGATGCCGGTTTCACGCTCGCGACCGTGACCCATGCCCGGCTGGGCGAGGCGACATTCGGGGTCGCGCCGGGGCAGGCCGAGCTTTGGGTGACGCTGCGCACGATGCTGGATGCGGACATGGCCGATCTGGTCAGCCGCGCCGAGGCATTGGTTGCGGACTGCGCAACGGAGGCAGGGCTGGAACACCGGATCGATTATCACGACGTGTTCCGCCATTGCGAGAATGACCCGGAAGCCGTTGAATTACTGACCCGTGCGATGGCGGCCGAAGGGCTTACACCCGGGGAAGCAGGCCAGCCCATGCGTGCGTCAGAGGATTTCGGCCGTTTCGGCGATCACGCCAAGGCGGTGATGTTCCTTTTGGGCGCGGGCGAAACCTGCCCCAGCCTGCACAATCCGGACTACGATTTCCCGGACGAGCTGATCCCCATCGGCGCGCGGATCTTCCTGCGCGCCGTGGATCAATTGCTGAACGAGACCTAGCTGCGGGTGCCCGAGAAACGCGCCTGCCAATCCTCGCGGTCTTCATCGCTGATCTTGGCAAAAAGCACGTCCGGCACGCTGAATTCATGGCCGACGGGCAGGGCGGAGAGAGCCGAGGCCACATCGTCAGGCCAGCCGGTATCCAGCGTGTTCATCGCGCTTAGCATCCGGGCCGAGGCATCGGGGATGAAGGGCGCCGAGAGCACCGCGTAAAGGCGGATCAGGTTCAGGCCCAGACGGACCTGCATCGCGGCTTTCTCGGGGTCTTCCTTAAAGGTCGACCACGGTGCGGCGGCTTGCAGATACTCGTTGCCAAGCACCCAGATCGCGCGCAGTTCCTGCGCCGACTTGCGCACCTCCATCGCGTCCATGAACCCCTGGTAGGCGGTGATGCGGGTGGTCAGGTTGGCGATCAGCTCAGCCTCGGGCGCCCCTTGCTCACCGCCTTCGGGCACGGTTTCACCGAACTTGGAGCGGCAGAACTTGGTGATGCGGCTGACGAAATTGCCCAGCACATCCGCAAGGTCCTTGTTGACCGAGGACTGGAAGTTTTCCCACGTGAATTCACTGTCCGAGCTTTCCGGCGCATGGGACAGCAGCCACCAGCGCCAGTAATCCGAGGGCAGGATTTCAAGCGCCTGATCCATGAACACGCCGCGACCCTGCGAAGTCGAGAACTGGCCGCCGTCATAGTTCAGGTAGTTGAAGGATTTGAGGTGGTCGACCATCTTCCACGGCTCGCCCGATCCCAGCAGGGTGGCCGGGAAGCCAAGCGTATGGAAGGGCACGTTGTCCTTGCCCATGAACTGGACATAGCGCACGTCATCCGCGCCCTTGTCGGTCCGCCACCAGCGTTCCCAGTCATTGCCGGTCGCTTCGGCCCATTCTTCGGCGCAGGCAATGTATTCGATGGGGGCGTCGAACCAGACGTAGAACACCTTGCCTTCCATGCCCGGCCAGTCTTCTTCGCCCTTTTTGACCGCGATGCCCCAGTCAAGGTCACGGGTGATGCCGCGATCCTGCAGGCCGTCGCCGTCGTGCAGCCATTTCTTGGCGATGGAGACGGTGAGGATCGGCCAGTCGGTTTTCGTGTCGATCCACTTGTCGAGATCGTCGCGCAAAGCAGACTGGCGCAGGAACAGGTGCTTGGTCTCGCGCACTTCAAGATCGGTCGAGCCGGAGATCGCCGAGCGCGGCTCGATCAGGTCGGTCGGGTCAAGCTGCTTGGTGCAGTTTTCGCACTGGTCGCCGCGCGCCTTGTCGTAGCCGCAGTTGGGGCAGGTGCCCTCGATATAGCGGTCGGGCAGGAAGCGACCGTCGGCATTGGAAAACACCTGCTTTTCCGACACTTCGCGGATCAGCCCGGCTTCGGCCAGTTTGCCGGCGAAATGCTGGGTCAGCTTGTGGTTTTGCGGGCTGGAGGATCGCCCGAAATGGTCAAAGCTCAGCCCGAAACGGCGCGCGATATTGGCCTGCACTTCATGCATCTCGGCGCAGTATTCCGCCACCGGCTTGCCAGCCTTGGCAGCGGCGAGCTCGGCCGGGGTGCCATGTTCATCGGTCGCGCAGAGGAACAGGACCTCGTTGCCGCGACCGCGCAGGTAGCGGGCATAAAGGTCCGCCGGAAGCTGCGAGCCGACGAGATTGCCGAGGTGTTTGATCCCGTTGATATAGGGCAGTGCGGATGTGATGAGCGTACGTGTCATGATGCGCCTTTTCTCGATTGGCCTTCCTGTAACGCAGTGTATGTCAAAGGACCAGCCGGGGATTGAGGCACCGCACGGAAAACGCCGCCCCCGGATCGGGAACGGCGTCGGGAAATGGATTTAGCGCTGTGTTGTTCAGGCGGCCTTGCGGCGACGGCGTGCGATCAGGCCGAAGATGCCGAAACCGGCAGCGGCCAGGGGCAGCGACGCGGGAACCGGCACGTTCGAGACCGGCGGTGCATCGTATTCGACGACGTATTTCTGCAGGCCACCGTTGTTGGCTCTGTCGCCCCATTTGTCGCCGGTTTCCCACCCGGCAAGGTAGTTCTGGAAGATCCAGCCATTCGGCTGTTCCACGGGCCAGCCCCAGCCTTCGGCGTACCAGTTGGAATAGGTGAAGGCTTCGCCATTCTGCCAGACCCAGTTGCCTTCGGAATTTCTATCCGTCGCGCCGAGCCATGCGGTGGTGTAGGTGCCGCCGTGGAAGGGCGAGCTGGCGGTAAAGGCCGCGTTCACCGCGTTCAGGAACAGCTGCTCTGCCGCGCTGGTGACCGTTGCGAGGTAGCCCGACATGCCGTTCAGCGTCGAGGAGGTCGCCGCTGCATTCGCGCTTGTCCAGGTGATGTTCTGCCCGACGTTCCAAACGACCTCGTACCAGTGGTCGTTGCCGCCGTCTTCGGCTTTCCATTGCACCGGCGCCGCTGCGGCAGGTGCCGCCAGACCCAGAGCAAGGATCGCCCCAGCGATCATTGATTTCTTCATTGTAGTCCCCTTTCCAGTTCAAAAATCGATACTTGTGAAAATACCGTGGGAACTTAGATGACATAATTTCGCCATAATGTCATTTTCCGAATGATTTCAAGCGTTTCGTCAGCGATGAAACTGTGTTTCCAGCGCGGAAACCGATGTGTTCCGCAGGTAGAACAGCGCCACCAGGGCTCATCTCTTCGAGGAAGGGTTGTCCCGGCTGCGGCCCATCAGGCGACCGATCAGGAAGGACGTGCGCGGGGCATAAAGGTAAGGCGTCCGCGTCGTTGCCGAGGGGCGCGCGCGCATACGGGCGATTCCGAAAATGACCAGTATGACGTGGCCGATGGCGATCATGGTGAACAGGGCGTCGGGCCCGTAGGCTGTGATCAGGCTCGACGCGGCAAAGGGCGCGGCAATGGCGCCAAGCGCGTAAAAGAACATCAGCGCCGCCGAAAGCTCGACCCGTTCGGAACTGTCGGCAAAGTCATGGGCGTGGGACGAGGCAATGGAATAGATCGGAAAGGTGGTCAGCCCAAAAATAAAGGCCGCGCCCATTACGCCGACGGTGCCGAACCCCTGCGCACCCATCGTCAGCGCGGAACTGGCGATGGCCGCGACCGAGAGCCAGATGAGCACCCAGCGCCGGTCGTATTTGTCCGCGAGCAGGCCCACCGGGAACTGCGCGAGTGCGCCGCCAAGAACGAAAGAGGCAAGGAACCAGCCGATCTGGCCCGGGTTCAGCCCGACTTCCTGCCCGTAGATCGGGCCGACCATCCGGAACGAGGCGCTGGAGAGCGCGGCGACGATCACCCCGGCGGCGGCCAAGGGCGAGCGTTCCACCGCCAGCCAGGGCCGCAGGCGCGGGGCCTCGGGCGTTTCGGGCTGACGGGTTGTGGTCAGGGTCAGCGGCAGGATCGCGGCACAGCAGAGGATCGCGAGGATGTTGTAGGAGACATAGCTGGCCGGGGCGAGCACCCCGATCATCAGCTGCGCCACGAGAGAGCCGCTCATGTCGACGACACGGTAGGCGCCGGTGGTGCGGCCACGGGTTTCATTGGTGACCTTGTCCTGCATCCAAGCCTCGATCACCGTGTAGCAGCCCGCAACGCAAAGCCCGGACATGACCCGCATCAGCGTCCATGCATAGGGATCGACGACCAGCATATGCGCCAGCAATCCGATGGCGCCGGTGGCGGTAAAGGCGGCAAAGGCGCGGGAATGCCCGACGCTGCCCATGAGACGCGGCGCCCACCAGCAACCGATGAAGAATCCAAAGAAATGCGCCGAGCCAAGCAGACCGATCTGGGTGGTGGTAAAGCCAAGCTCGAGCCCCGAGAGCGCATCGAGCGGGCCGACGCCGCCCGAGGACAGTTGCAGAAGCAAAACAGAGAGGAAAAGGGCGGCGAAGGAAATGATCAGGCGCATGACGTGCTACAAAGAGCCTCTGGGAACCGGGCGGGCTTGCCCCTTTTCGACGGAGGCATGTCGTTCTTGGCCCTTGTGACCGGTTCCGGCAGAGAGGTCGACCGGAAACCGCCCCGGTCGGCAGATGGGTCTTGGCTAGATGTATTTCAGCGGCACGTCCGGCGGGGTATAGGTCAGGACGGGCGCGCCGGGGGTCACCTCCATCTCGGTGCGGGGCGCGCGCATGATCGCGGTCCATGATTTCACCGGCTCGGTCCGGGCGCGGCGCCGTTCGAGATGCCAGCGCGGGATTTTCCCGAGATAGGCCGCCGACATGGCCCAGCGGGTTTCCACCCCCGGGGCGCCGCCATTGCCGGGCGTGACCAGCAGGCCAAGCGGCGGGTTGCCGGTTCTTTCCGCCCCCTGTTCGGCGGCAAGGTGCATCCGGCGCACCGCTGTCAGGTTGGGCGGGGCGGGCAGGTCGGCCACCACCAGCGGCACCACGCCCGAGCGCAGCGCCTCTTCGATGCACCAGAGCAGATCCTCGGCCCGGCGCGGATCGACAAAGATGAACCGGCCCGGATCGACAAAGGGCCACATGCCGTCGGGGTTGAGCTTTTCCTTTTGCCAGGCGGGCGAGATCCACATCACCGTCCCCTCCATCCGGCCAGCCAGCCAGACGGCAAAGGTATGGCGGGATTCGCCGCAGCATTCGTGGACACGTGTCTTGGCCAGCCCGATGTCGCGATGCAGCATCTGGAGCGGGCGGCGCGGGGCCGAGAGGGAATCGAAGAGGTGAGTCGTCATGGGGAAGATTTTACATGTTCCTGTTTTGTTCTCAAGCCCGACCTGCGCTTTGCGGTTGCCATCGGCATTCGGGCGGTTAGGGTCGGGCGCGACAAAAAAGGATCCTCCCGATGAAGATGAACCCGCTTGGCCGCACCGGCCTGACCGTTTCCGAACTGTGTCTTGGCACCATGACCTTCGGCACCCAGACCAGCGAGGCCGAAGGCCATGCCCAGATCGACCGGGCGCTGGCTGCGGGCATCAATTTCATCGACACAGCCGAGATGTACCCGGTGAACCCGATCCGCGCCGAAACCATCGGGCGTACCGAAGAGATCATCGGTAACTGGAACGCGGCCAACAAGGGGCGGCGCGATGAATTCGTGCTGGCCACCAAACATTCCGGGGAGGGCTCCCGGGCGCGGAACGGCGCGCCGATTTCGTCCAAGACGATCCCGGAGACGGTTGAAGGGTCGCTGAAGCGGTTGCAGACCGATGTGATCGATCTCTACCAGTTCCACTGGCCGAACCGGGGCAGCTACATGTTCCGTCAGAACTGGACCTATGACCCGTCGGGCCAGAACAAGGATGAGACCATCGCGAACATGGAAGATTGCCTCGAGGCGCTGCAAAAGCAGGTGGACAAGGGCAATATCCGCTTTTTCGGCCTGAGTAACGAGAGCACCTGGGGCACGGCGCAGTTCCTTCGGATATCGGAAGAGCGTGGCTGGCCTCGCGTGGCGACGATGCAGAACGAATATTCGCTGCTCTGCCGTTTGTACGACACGGATCTGGCCGAGCTGAGCGTGAACGAGGATGTGGGGCTGATCGCCTTTTCGCCGCTGGCGGCGGGTCTTCTGACCGGGAAATACCTTGACGGGGCGGTACCTGAGGGCTCGCGCAAGTCCATCGTGTCGGATCTGGGCGGGCGCATGACGCCGCGGGTCCACGGGGCGGTTGCGGCCTATGTGGACATTGCCGAGCGGCACGGGCTTGACCCGGTTCACATGGCACTGGCCTGGTGTCGGACGCGGCCCTTCATGGCCTCGGCGATCTTTGGTGCGACGACGATGGATCAGCTGGAAGTGGTGCTGGGGTCGGTCGAGGTGACTCTGTCCGACGAGGTCATGGGTGAGATCGACAAGGCGCACCGGGCCCATCCCATGCCTTACTGAGGCGTCTGGCGCGGCGGCGGGAGCCTCCGGCGGGGATATTTTAAGAACCCAAAGAAGCAGGGGATTTCGTTGTCTGTCGCAGGCGGCGGGCGGCGCTGCCGTGTGCCTTGTGGAAGGCCCGGGAAAAGCTTGCGGGTGAGGCGAAGCCGGTGGCCAGTGCGATGGCGGTCAGGGGCATGTCGGTGTCGGTGACGAGGCGGAGGGCCTCGGTCAGGCGCAGGTGCAGGTAATGCGCCTGCGGCGTCGTGTTGAGCCGGGTGCGGAACTGGGTCTGGAGGGCGCGGGGGCTGGTGCCGGTGTGTTTCGCGATGTCGGTGATGGAAAGGGGCGTGTCGAGGTTGTCTTCCATCAGGGCGCTGGCGCGGGCGGTGAGGGCCGAGTGGCGCGGTTTTGGGCCGGTGCGGCGCTGGGCGCGGGCCGGGTCGGCTGTGCTGTCATAGATGAAGACTCCGGCGACGCGGGAGGCGAGGGTCTCGCCGCAGCGAGCGCCGATCAGGTGCAGCATCATATCGATGGCCGGGGTGGCGCCGCCGCTGGTCATGCAGGCGCGGTCGATATGGAACCGGTCACGAAGGACGGTGATGGCGGGGAAGCGGATGGCGAAATCTTCCAAGTCTTCCCAGTGGGTTGTGGCGCGGTAGCCGTCGAGAAGTCCGGCGCGGGCCATGAGCCAGGGGCCGCCGTCGATACCGGCGAGGGTGGCGCCGCTGGCGGCGATGCGGCGGAGGCTGGCGATCAGGGCCGGGGTGGCATGGGTTTCGAGATTGAAGCCGGCGATGACCAGCAGCAGGTCGCAGGAATCGAGCCGTGATATCGGGCTGGCCGGGACCTGCAGACCGCTGGTCAGGGTGGCGGGGCTGTCGGTTGCGGTGACATAGTGCCACTCAAAACTTTTGGTCGGCCCGAGCCGGTTGGCGGCGCGCATCGGGTCGATGGCGGCGGCGAAGGACAGCGTGTTGCAGTCGCTCAGCACGAGCGCGGCGACGCGCAGGGGAGTTCGGCTTGGCTGAAAGATGTTTTTGGCGGATTTCATCAAATTGGATTCGTATCATGCAAAGTATGGTGCGCCAAGTCGCGGCATGATCCGCGCCAAAGAGACAAGAAGGAAAAAGCGATGCCGCTGGAAATGAACAAAGAGGTTTTCATCACCTGTGCCGTGACCGGATCCGGGGGAACCCAGGACCGCAGCCCGCATGTGCCACGCTCGCCTGAAGAGATCGCTAACAGCGCGATCGCGGCGGCCAAGGCGGGCGCGGCGGTGGTGCATTGCCATGTGCGCGACCCGGAAACCGGCACGCCGAGCCGGAAAGTCGAATATTATCGTGAGGTTACTGACCTGATCCGCGCCGCTGACGTGGACGTGGTGCTGAACCTGACCGCCGGGATGGGGGGCGATATCGTCTTTGGTTCGCCCGACGCGCCGCTGCCGCTGAACGAGGCCGGGACCGACATGATCGGGGCCAAGGAACGCATGGCGCATGTGGTCGAATGTCTGCCGGAGATCTGCACGCTCGATTGCGGGACGATGAATTTCGCCGAGGCCGATTACGTGATGGTGAACACGCCGGGCATGTTGCAGGCGATGGGCTCGATGATGACGGAGCTGGGTGTGAAGCCCGAGATCGAAGCCTTTGATGCCGGTCATTTGTGGTATGCAAAACAACTGGCTAAGGACGGTATCCTTGACAGCCCGGCGCTGGTGCAACTGTGTATGGGCGTGCCTTGGGGCGCGCCGGATGACCTCAATACTTTCATGGCGATGGTCAATAACGTGCCGAGCGACTGGACCTTTTCCGGCTTTGGCCTTGGGCGCAACCAGATGGCCTATGTGGCGGCTTCGGTTCTGGCGGGCGGCCATGTGCGCGTGGGTCTGGAAGACAACCTCTGGCTGGAAAAAGGCGTGCTGGCGGAGAACTGGCAGCTGGTTGACCGGGCGAAGACCATCATCGAGAGCATGGGCGCCAAGGTCATCGGGCCTGAAGCCGTGCGTGAGAAACTTGGCCTGACCAAGCGGATGCCCAAGTGATTGCTGACGGGCGGTGGAAAGGGGCGGTGACAGGCATGCACAAGCCGTGCACAAGCCGTACACCCCCTGTACACCGCCGCAGCGCAGCATTGGCGGGGCTTTTGCTGCTGTTCGCCGGGTGCGGCGGATTCGGCGAGGCGCCGGGTTATCGCGACCCGGAGGCGCCGATTGCGGCGACGACACGGTTCGAACCGGCAGAGTTTGCCGGAACCTATTATGTCGTCGCGGCTTTCGTGGCCGAGGGGCAGGCCCCCCATGCGCTGCCGGTTACCTACGCTTGGGACAGTGCGTCCGAGAACTTTGACGTCGGTGGCGGGCCGGGCGCGCCCGAGGCGCGTTTTGCACCGCTTGAGGTTATCAAACCGGGTCGTCTGCGTCCGGTAGGGCGCAGCGGCGTCGAAGACGAAATCTGGGTGCTCTGGACGGATGCGGATTACCGCACCGTGGTGATCAGCGACCGGGCGGGTTCTTTCGGGCAGATCCTTGATCGGAACCCCGGTGGATCGCCCGACCGGATCGCGGCGGCGCGGGATATCCTCGACTGGTACGGGTTCGACCTGAGCAAGCTGGAAATGGCGAAATAGGCCGCGTTTGGGCGGCTGGACGAAAGGGCCGGGCAGAGGTCGCGCACCCGCCCGATAAAGAAGAGAGACAGGATATGACAAAGACAGCAGCGATTGTTGGTGGTGGGGTGATCGGCGGCGGATGGGCCGCGAGGTTCCTGCTGAACGGGTGGAACGTGCAGGTGTTCGACCCCGACCCGGAAGCCGAGCGCAAGATCGGCGAAGTGCTGGCCAATGCGCGGCGCTCACTTCCGGGGCTTTCGGATGCACCGCTGCCCGAGGAAGGCAAGCTGAGCTTTCACGACGACATGGGCGCGGCGCTGAAGGGTGCCGTCTGGATTCAGGAAAGCGTGCCGGAAGTGCTGGAGCTCAAGCACAAGATTTTTGCGCAGATCCAGACGCATTGCGACAAGGGCGCCGTGATCGGTTCTTCGACTTCGGGCTTCAAGCCGAGCGAACTGCAGCAGGGCTCGGACGCGCCGGGGCAGATCATCGTGACCCATCCTTTCAACCCGGTCTACCTGCTGCCGCTGATCGAAGTGGTGACGACCGAGGCGAACGATGCCGCATTCATCGAGGCGGCCAAGTCAGAGCTGACCGGGCTTGGGCTGTACCCGCTGCATGTGAAGAAAGAGATCGACGCGCATATCGCGGACCGTTTCCTTGAAGCCGTTTGGCGCGAGGCGCTGTGGCTCTTGAAGGACGGGATCGCCACGACTGAAGAGATCGACAATGCGATCCGCTATGGCTTTGGCATCCGCTGGGCGCAGATGGGGCTGTTCGAGACCTATCGCGTGGCCGGGGGCGAAGCGGGGATGAAGCATTTCATGGCGCAGTTCGGGCCTTGCCTAAAATTCCCATGGACCAAGCTGATGGATGTGCCCGAGTTCAATGACGAGCTGGTCGACCTGATCGCCGGGCAATCGGATGAACAGTCCGGGGCCTATTCGATCCGCGAGCTGGAGCGCATCCGCGACAATAACCTTGTGGCCATGATGCGCGCGCTCAAGGCACAGGACTGGGGCGCGGGCGCGCTTTTGAAGTCGCACGATACGCTGCTGAAGGGCGGCACGCCGCTCGGCACGCCGCTTGAGGCGATGGGCGATCTGAGCCAGCCGATCGTGACGCTGTCGCGGGCGGTGCCGCTCGACTGGACCGATTACAACGGTCACATGACGGAATCGCGCTACCTCGATGCCTTTGCCCAATCGACCGACCGGTTCATGGAGCTGATCGGCGCGGATAGCGACTATATCGCGAATGGCATGAGCTATTTCACCGCCGAGACTCATATCCGCCATCTGGACGAGGTGCTGGCGGGCGAGCGGATCGAGGTGCGCACGCAGATGCTGGTGGGCAAGGGCAAGAAACTGCACCTGTTCCATTCCATGTATGCGGGCGACAAGCTGCTTGCGACGGGTGAAAGCTTCTTGCTGCATGTGAGTCTTGAGACGCGCCGTCCCTGCGAGCCGTCCGAGGCGGTGTCTGCGGCGATGGCGAAAATCGCCGAGGCGCAGGCCGGGCTGCCCTATCCCGAAGGGGCAGGCAGCGCGATCCGGGCGCCGAAGTGAAACGCCGGGTTCTGATCACGGCGGGCGCGGGCGGGATCGGCCGCGCCATGGGCGAAGCGTTTGACGCGGCCGGGTTCGGCGTCTGGGTATCGGATGTGGACGAGGCGGCGCTGGCTGCCTGTCCCGATGGCTGGGAAACGCGCCGCACGGATGTGTCAGACGAGGCGGCGGTCGAGGCTCTGTTTGCAGAAGTAGCAGGCAAATGGGGCGGGCTGGATGTGCTTTGCATCAATGCCGGGATCGCCGGGCCGACGGAGTCAGTTGAGAATGTCGCGCTGGCGGACTGGCGCGCCTGTCTTGGGGTGACTTTGGACGGGGCGTTCCTGACCGCGAAACATGCCATTCCCCTGTTGAAGAAGGGGCAGGCCGGGTCGATCGTCGTGACCTCTTCGACCGCCGGGCAATATGGCTATCCCAATCGCTCGCCCTATGCGGCGGCGAAATGGGGGGTGATCGGGCTGATGAAAACCCTCGCGATGGAACTGGGCGGCGATGGCATTCGCGCCAACGCGATCTGCCCCGGCGCGGTGGAAGGGCCGCGTATGGAGGGCGTGTTGCAGCGTGAAGCGGCGGCCAAGAGGATGACCCGCGATCAGGTCTATGACGGTTATGCAAGCGGCACCGCGATGGGACGGTTCGTCGAGGCGCGGGACATCGCGGACATGGCGGTGTTTCTGGGCAGTGACGCGTCGCGGCTGGTCTCTGGTCAGGTGATCGCGGTGGACGGGTTCACGGTGAATCCGGACCCGAAGGTGTAATCAAGCGGCGCGCCTGTCGGCGCATTATTTTTATTTATTTGCCGTGCCTTCGCGGGGTTTGTGCTTGTCGCGAGGGCGCGGTTCAGCGGAGCGCCCGTGGCGCGTTCCCCTTGTTTGATTTGCCGCCTGTCGCGAAGGGTGCGCGTTACCGGATATCGTCGCGCAGGCGTTTCAGATGCGTGGGGAAGTGGCGGGCCGAGAGGTCGGCCTCGCGCACGAGCATGTCGAAATGGCCGGTGAAGGTGGCGATGCGGTCGCTGTCGCGGAAAGCCATGTAGTGACCGCCCGCGTAAAAGACGCAGAGCAACGGGCCGAAAATGGTGATCGGCGCGGAATAAAGCCGTTTCGCATCAAAGAGATAGATCCGCAGTCGCGGGTAGAGCTGGTCGCAGAGTCCAAGCAGGAAATCGATCTGGTCGCGCCGCAGGTCGGGGTCGAGATCGTGATAATAGCCGATGCCCTGCGCGAAGCAGTAAAGCTCGTGGATCGGGATGCAGATCTCGTAATCCGAGGCCGAGCCGCGCATCCATTGCAGGCGGTCCTCGGAAGCGCCGATGGCCTGATCGGCGGTACGGCCCAGATGGGGTTTGTATTCCCATTCGATCAGGGCACGTGTCTTGAGCATGTCGGGCAGGGAGGCGGGCACGTGGCGGATTTTGTAGCCTGCCGCCTCTTTGTGCCAGTCGAAGATTTTCTCATCCACCAGCGCGCGCGGGGCCTCGGTAAGCGAGAGGGAGCCTGCCATGAGTTCCGCCGCGCTTTCGCGCCGGTCCGAGAGCGACAGCAGCCAGTCGGCGGATACCCCGAGCACCGAGGCGCAGGCCCCCACCACATTGGCGTTGGGCAGGCGCGCGCCCTCATCCGCCAGAAGCTGGGAGATGGTCGAACGGTCGACCCCGATCCGCCGCGACAGCTCGCTTTGCGTGGTGCCGGTCTGGGCCATCGCATCGGCGAGGCGGGCGCGGAATTGGGCGGCCCTTAACCTTTTGTCCATTTTTTCGATCATTTGTTAATAAATATCATCATTGTGGAGATTTGTTTACTGTAAACCGAATTGTCACAGTTTTGTGATGCTGTTTACTGGGGGCGGGACAGACACGGAAAATAACAATGACAATTGCGACTCGCGCGGGGGTACAGGACCGCGCGCCGACGGTGGAATGGGTTACATTCCTATTGATAACAGGGTGTTACGGAACTTGGATGGGGGCCTTGTTCTGGGCAGCAGCGCCTCTGGGGGCTTTGATCATACCGGTGGTTGCCTTTGCCGCCGTTCTGCATTCATCGCTGACCCATGAGGCGCTGCATGGTCACCCGTTTCGCAGCCGTTTCTGGAACGAGGCGGTGATGTTCCTGCCGCTGTCGCTGACCGTGCCCTATGCGCGGTTCCGCGATCTGCATCTGGCGCATCACCGCGATTCAAACCTGACCGATCCTTACGACGATCCCGAAAGCAATTACCTTGACCCCGTTGTTTGGGCGCGGCTGCCCATGTGGCAGCGCGGGCTCTTGCGGGTCAACAACACGCTGGCGGGGCGCATCCTGATCGGGCCGGCCATCGGGCAGGTGGTGTTCATGGTGTCAGAGCTGCGCCTGCTCCGGGCCGGGGAACCGGGCGTATTGCGGGCGTGGATCGCGCATCTGATCGGCGTGGCACTGGTATTGGCGCTGGTCTGGCTCTCGCCGATGCCGCTCTGGGCCTATCTCGTGGCCTGCTATATCGCGCTGGGCGTGCTGCGCATCCGTACGTTCCTTGAGCATCAGGCCCATGAAAAGGTGCGTGGGCGCACGGTGATCATCGAGGATCGCGGCGTGCTGGCGTTTCTTTTTCTGAACAACAACCTGCACATGGTCCATCACATGCACCCCGGCGTGCCTTGGTACCGGCTGCCTGCGGTCTACCGGGCGGGTCGGGCGCGCTTTCTGGCGATCAACAAGGGCTATACCTACCGGTCCTATGGCGAGGTGTTCCGACGCTTTTTCCTGCGTGCGAAGGATCCGGTGGTGCATCCGCTCTGGCGGGGGCCGGGAAAGTAAGCCATTAGCATGGCATGGAATTATGGATACCCGTAACGCTTGCGGCCGCGTCGTTCCAGACGGCGCGGTTCATGCTGCAAAAGACGCTGAGCACCACGCGGCTGAGCGCGGCCGGTGCGACGTTCGCGCGGTTTCTTTATTCCGCGCCCTTTGTGCTGATCGCGCTGGCGATCTATCTTTTCGCCACCGGGAAATCCCTGCCACCTCTGGGGCCAGCCTTTTGGGGCTTTGCCGCGGTGGGCGGGCTGACGCAGATTCTGGCCACCGTCTTTGTCGTGATGCTGTTCAAGCAGCGCAATTTCGCGGTGGGGATCACCTTTAAGAAAACCGAGGTGATCCAGACCGCGCTGGTTGGCTGGGTGGTGCTGGGCGAGGGTGTGAGCCTGCCTGCCTTTCTGGCCATTCTGATCGGGTTGATCGCGGTGCTGATCCTGTCGAAGACGCCCGAGATCACTGGGCCTTGGTGGCGGCAACTGACCTCGCGCGGGCCGTTGCTGGGGCTGGGGTCGGGCGTGCTTTTCGCGATCTCGGGCGTGACTTATCGCGGCGCATCGCTTCAGCTTGACCTTGCCGCGCCCGAACGGGCCGGGATCACGCTGGCGGCGGTGGTGACGATGCAGATGATCGCAATGGCGATCTGGCTGACATGGCGCGAGCCGACCGAGATCCGTGCGGTCTGGGCGGCGCGGCGCACGGCGGTCTGGATCGGGCTGACCTCGATGGCGGGGTCGTTCTGCTGGTTCACGGCCTTTACCTTGCAGAACGCCGCCTATGTGAACGCGCTGGGCCAGATCGAGATGGTGCTTTCCCTGCTGGCGACCGTGCTGTTCTTTCGCGAGAAAGTGTCCATGCGCGAGTTGTTCGGCATGGCGCTGCTGGGCCTGTCGATCCTTGTGCTGATCGCGGTGATCTAAGGGCCTAGTCCGGTTGCGGGTAGCCCTTGAGGCGCAGGAACAGGCTCTCTTCGGCACCATTGTGGAAATAGGGCACGGATTCGGGCGGGTTTTCATCGCGTACGCGGGCCTCGACCTCGGCCAGGACCACCTCGGTGATGAAGGGCAGGTCGAAATTGCGCGCGTCGGTCAGCTTGATCCATTGCAGGTGTGAAAGCTCGTCGCAGGCGGCGTCGAAATCATCCAGATCGCCCTGGATATGAGTGGCATCGACAAGGAAGAAGCGCGCATCGAAACGGCGCGGGCGGCCCGGCGGCGTGAGCGCACGGAACACGAATTGCAGCGCCTCGGCTGAGGGCAGATGGCCGGTTGCGGCAAAGGTTTCCCAGTCGGGCGGCGGGGCCATGGGCCAGTCGCCGGGCGTGCCGAGCACCAGTCCGGTTTCCTCCCACAATTCGCGGATCGCCCCGGCGGCCAGCGCGTGCTGAAGCCCCGGTTCGGCGTTTTCGGCCAAGCGTTCACTACAGAGCGCAGGCAGCGGGCGGGCCAGCGGGATCTCTGCATCGCCCGGGTCGATGGCACCGCCGGGAAAGACGAACTTGTTGGGCATAAACGCGGCCTTGGCGCCGCGCTGTCCCATCAGGATGGCAGGTTCATGATGCCGGTCGCGCAGCACGATAACCGTGGCCGCGTTCCGGATTGCCGATTTGTCTATGCTCATTCGCCCCCCGTTCGCGGGGCGTCTCTTAGCCGGTTTTCCCGAAGCCATAGAGTTGCCGCGCCCATTGATAGCCGACAATCGCCCCTTTCAGTCTGGGCAGAAGGTAGAGGGATAAACCAACGCAGCCAACCGCAAAAATGGTGAAGAGCGTCAGCGGCTCGGGGCGCCATGTGACAAAGGTGAAATGGAGACCCGGTGCCATGAGGTGGCCGACGATGAGGATCGTCAGATAGGCCGGACCGTCATCGGCGCGGTGGTGGAACAGTTCCTGCCGGCAGACCTGGCAGGTATCGTTCACCTTGAGATAACCCGTGAGCAGCGGACCCGAGCCGCAATTGGGGCATTTGCGCCGCCAGCCGCGCCAGAGCGCGGGTTTCAGCGGGCGGTCGCCCGTTTCCGGTTCGCTGTCCGGCAGGGTTGATCCGGTCGGCATCGTGGTCTCATCGGTCATGACTAAGGTACTCCTGCCGCGCAAGATACGGTCTGCCGGGCGATCCGAAAGGGGGCAGATCGCCGTTGCGGCGGGATGTCGCAAAGGCGGGGGAATAAAAAAAATCCGACGGGGATGCGACGGAAACCCGGGGGGGCCGCGTTTGAGATGTATGGTCGGTGGGACAAGCCGGTCGAGTAAAGAGGAAAGATATCATGAATTATAAAGGTTTTATCTCGGGCATCCTGGTCGTTGCAGCGACTGTGACGGCAACGTCGGTTCTGGCCGAAGGCCGCATGCACCCGCGTCCCGAGCCGATCAGCTTTGAGTCGCTCGACACCAATGGCGATGGCAGCATCACCATGGAAGAGATGGAAGCTCATCGAATGAATCGTTTCAACGAAGGCGATGCGAACGGTGACGGCGTTCTGGACCGCGATGAAATGCTGGCCGGTGCGATGAAGCGGGCCGAAGCCCGGGTCGATGGCATGATCGAGCGCTTTGACAAGGATAGCGATGGCATGCTTTCCGCAGAGGAAATGCCGCAGCCGCCGCAGGACCGCGCCGAGCGGATGTTCAACCGGGTCGACGCCAATGATGACGGTGCCATCTCGGAAGAGGAATTCGCCCAGATGCAGGAGCGGATGAAAGAGCGTCACCGGGACGGGCACATGAAGCGCGGCGACAAGGGCCAGGCGAAACCCGCACCGCAGGACTAAGCGGATGCCGGGACGCGCGATCCTGAGCGGCTTGCCACAGGAGGGCGCGTCCCGGGAACGGGCATGGGGCTGGCCGGGAACGGTCGGACATGTAAGGAAGAGGGTCAGCAACCTGACCCCGGCGAAGACGGTTCCCGCCACGGCGGGCGCCGGAGCCGGTTCCCGGGATCAGCGACCGGTTGGCAGGAAAACGGAAGTATCGCCCTATATGACGCCCATTCAGGATCCCGATGCCAAGTGGCTGGAACGCTTTGCCGCCGGTGATCCGCGCGCCGCGAGGGCGCTGACCGACAGTCTGGCGCCGCGCAGCTATGCGGTGGCGCTTCGGGTGCTGGGCGATACGGCAGCCGCCGAAGACGTGGCGCAGGACGCGATGATGAAGCTGTGGCGGATGGCGCCCGACTGGGAAAGCGGATCGGCCAAGGTGTCGACATGGCTGTACCGGGTGACGCTGAACCTCTGCATCGATCTCAAGCGGCGGCGGCGCGGGGGCATGGCCTCGATCGACGAGGTTGCCGAACCGGCCGACCCGGCGCCCACGGCACCGGAACAGATGCAGGAGGCGGCCCGCGTGGACGCGCTTCAGGTGGCGCTGATGCAACTGCCCGAGCGGCAACGCGAAGCGGTGGTCTTGCGCCATATAGAGGAATTGTCCAACCCGGAGATCGCCGGGATCATGGATATCAGCACCGAAGCCGTCGAGAGCCTGACGGCGCGGGGCAAACGGGCGCTCGCGGCTTTGCTGGCCGGGCGCAAGGAAGAACTGGGGTATGAACATGGATGACAAGCACAGCGATCTGAATGCGTTTTTCGACGCCGCGCGGCGTGACAGTGTCGCCATGCCTGACGGATTGCGCGCGCGCATACTGGCGGATGCCGGGCGGGTGCAGGGCGGGGTCGCATTGACTGCGCCCGCTGGCCAGACCGGTTTCTTCGAGCGGCTGCGCGAGGTGCTGGGCGGCTGGGCCGGGATCGGCGGACTGGCTGCCGCCTGTGCCGCCGGTGTCTGGATGGGCTTTGCGCCCCCGGCGGCGATGCCCGATCCGGTGGCGATCCTGATGCAGAACAGCGAGACGCAGGTCGATCTGTTTGCCAGCGAAACGCTGCAAATGGCGATGGCAGAGGATTTCTGAGATGGTTGATGATGTGAAACCCCGCCGGTCGCGCCGGTTCCGTATCGTGTTGATCCTGTCGCTGGCGGCGAACCTTCTGTTCATTGGCCTGATGGCGGGCGCGGCGGTGCGGTTCGGCCATGGCGGCCCGAAATTCCATGATCGCCCGCCCTCGGTCGGGGCGGCCCTGTTCCGGGCGCTGCCGCGCGAGGACAAGCGCGAGATCCGCGAGGCGATGCACCAGCGGGACAGCCTTGTCAGGGATGCGGAACGGCAGTCGGATTTCGCGGAGATCAGAGCCCTTTTGGTCGCCGAGCCTTTCGATGCGGCAGCACTGGAAGACGCCATGCGTCGCCAGATCGACAAGCGCCACGATTTTATCGAGCAGGCGCAGGTGGACTGGGTCGCGCGGATCGCGGCGATGGATGCGGGAGAGCGGGCCGACTATGTCGAACGGCTCGACCAGGTGATCGAAGAAAAAGCCAGCCGGAAGAAACCCTGAGACGCGCCGGATCAGGCCGCCTGTTCCGGTGACAGCATGACCTGGTTCCGGCCGCCGTTCTTGGCCTGATAGAGCGCGCGGTCGGCCTCTTCTATGAGTGATTTCGCGCCGCCTTCGATATCGGAGGGCAGGATGTCGCCGGGCAGACCCACCATCGCGCCGATGCTGATCGTGAGCGGCACCGGTTCGTGATGGTCCTTGATCGTGAAGGGGCGCGCGTTGATTTCGCGGCAAAGCCGTCCAGCGGCCTCCGTTGCGGAGGCGCTGTCGATACAGGGCATGACGATCATGAATTCCTCGCCCCCGACGCGGGCAAGCATGTCGATCGGGCGCATAAGCCCGTGCAGCCGGTCGGCGGTTTCCACCAGCACCGCGTCGCCCGCGAGATGGCCGAATTCATCGTTGATCCGCTTGAAATGATCGAGATCGGCCAGCAAGAGCGCGAATTGCGTACCGTCGCGCACCGCCTCGCGCAGGGTCCGGCTTAGGTAAGGGAGCGCATAGCGGCGGTTGTAAAGCCCGGTCATCGGGTCGAGCACCGCATCGCGTAATCCGCTGCGGACCGAGGCGCGCAACTGGTCGAACGTCGCCTTGCGCTGCAATTGCTTGTCAAGCCGCAGCATCAGTTCCGCCGGGTCGAACCCGTTCTGCATCACGTCATGCGCCCCGCGGTCGAGCGCCTCGACCGCGCGTTCCGTGTTGGCCGGATCGACCACCGCGATCATCGCTGCATTATGGGTCGAGGCGCGCGCCCTGAGATCGGAGAGCATCTGAAGCCCGTTCAGATGCGGGGCGTTCGACACCTCGATCACAAAGGCATCGGCGACCGGGTCCGCCAGCAACGCCTGTATGTCATTGCTGGGATGGACGGTGAAATGATGCCGTCCTTCGGATTTGAGGGCCATCTGCCAGCGCAGGGCCGTGCGGCTGTCGTTGCTGATGACGGTGACGCGGGCCTTGCGGCCAAAGCTGGCAACCGGTTCGGAGAACCCCAATTCGCGGGTTGCGACGGCGGAGAGATAGGGATCTTCCTCGGAGAGGCGGGCGCGCATGAGCGAACGGATACGGGCCTGCAGCAGGCGGTCGCTGATCGGGTGGTTGATCACATCCTCGATCCCCGAGGCGAGCGCGGCGATGCGGCTTTCCTTGTCGTTTTCCGCAGCGATGGCGATGATCGGGATGCGCGGGGTAAGATCGGGCTGGCCGATGATGCGCCCCACATCCATCGCGTTGCCATCGGGCAGGCGCATCGCGGTGAGGATCAGATCGGGCCGGCAGCGGCGTAGCAGGCTTGGCAGGTCGGCGATCCGGTCGGCCTGAACCACGTGGTAGTAAGAGGCGGACAATTGAACCTTTAACATGATTCGGTTCGTGGAAATTCCATCTAGGATAAGGATGGTACCAAGCACATCGGAGCCTTTCCGAATTCGATTATTATTTGAATGACAATGTTGACGAGAGACCTTAACAAACTGTTTCCGCTGACTGAAAAGGGGCTGCGATTTGTCACTCTCCACCGAAGCCGCCGAGGTTCTGGCGCTGCAGGCGCTGGGCTGGCTCTTGTCCCAGGAAGAACTTTTGCCGGTCTTCCTCGGGTCAACCGGGACCAGCGAAAGCGACCTGAGAGAACGGGCGGGAGACCCGGTTTTTCTTGGGTCCGTGCTTGATTTCCTGTTGATGGACGACGCGTGGATCGTGTCGTTTTGCGACGCGAACGAAACCCCTTATGACCGTATCATGATGGCGCGCGCGGCGCTGCCCGGCGGTGAGCAGATGAACTGGACCTGACCCATGACAATCGAGGCGATCATTTTCGACAAGGACGGCACGCTGTTCGATTTCGCGGCGACCTGGGTGGCCTGGGCCGAGGGGTTTCTTCTGCGCGCGACGGATGGCGATCGCGCCCGCGCGGCCAGGATCGGCGATGCCATCGGCTTTGATCTGGAGACGCGGGAGTTTTCGCCCGAGAGTATCGTCATCGCGGGTACGCCCGTCGAGGTGACCGAGGTGCTCGCGCCCCATTTCCCTGAGATGAGCCGCGAGGAATTGTTCCGGATGCTGAACGAAGAGGCCGAGATCGCGCCGCAGGCCGAAGCGGTGCCGCTGGCGGCATTTCTTGAGCAGCTGAAAGGATTTGGCCTGCGTCTTGGGGTGGCGACGAATGACGCGGAAAGCCCGGCGCTGGCCCATCTGGATGAGGCAGGCGTGCGCGGGATGTTCGATTTCATCGCCGGGTGCGACAGCGGTCACGGGGCCAAGCCCGCGCCGGGACAATTGCTGGCCTTTGCCAAGCAGATCGGCGTCGCGCCGGAGCGGATCGTGATGGTGGGCGACAGTACCCATGACCTGTTTGCCGGGCGCGCGGCGGGGATGAAGACCATCGGCGTGTTGACCGGCATGGCGGTCGAGGGTGATCTGGCGCCACATGCGGACGTGGTGCTGCCCGATATCGGGCATATCCCCGCGTGGCTGGGGCGCTGACCCGTTATTTAAGGTGACCAAAGGCCGAAATGGCCGGGCTCTATCCGAAAACGACAAATCCTGTCGCAATTGGCGCGGCAAGCCCTTGGCGCCTTTGGCCTTCTGAATGCGCAACAAGCGGAGGTCGTCATGAGTGATACATTGAGCAGGCGCAAACGCGGCGGTGGCCGGGCCGGCAATGCAGCGCGGCGTGGCGGGGCGGTCATCGAGCAGATGCCGTGGCGGCTGCCGATCAACGTGGATCGCCCGACCGAACCGCTTTCGGAGGAAGGGGTGACCGCGATCCACGAGGGCGCGATGCGCATCCTCGAAGAGATCGGCGTGGCTTTCCTCAACGAAGAGGCGCTGGAAATCCTGCGCGAGGCCGGGTGCAGCGTCGATGGCGACGTGGTGCGCATGGACCGCAAATTCGTGATGGAGATGGTCGGCAAGGCGCCGTCGCAATTCACCATCACCCCGCGCAACCCGGATCGCGAGATCATTATGGGCGGCAAGTACATGCTGTTCGGCAATGTCTCATCGCCGCCGAATTACTGGGACATGTCGATCGGCCGCAAAGTGGCGGGCACCCGGGAAATGTGCGCCAACATGCTGAAACTGACGCAGTATTTCAACTGCATCCATTTCGCGGGCGGCTACCCGGTCGAACCCGTCGACATCCATGCGAGCGTGCGCCATCTGGACGTGCTTTACGACAAGTTGACGCTCACCGACAAGGTGATGCACGCCTATTCGCTGGGGGCCGAGCGGGTCGAGGACGTAATGGAGATGGTGCGCATCGCGGGCGGGCTGAGCCACGAGGAATTCGAGGCCAAGCCGCATATGTACACCAATATCAACTCGACCTCGCCGCTGAAGCATGACCATCCGATGATCGACGGCTGCCTGCGGCTGGTGCGGCGCGGGCAGGCGGTGATCGTGACCCCGTTCACGCTGGCCGGGGCGATGGCACCCGTGACGATGGCGGGGGCGGTGGCGCAGTCCATCGCCGAGGCCCTTTGCGCGATTGCCCTGTTCCAATACGTGCGGCCCGGTTGTCCCTGCGGGATCGGGACGTTCACCTCGAACGTCGATATGAAATCAGGCGCGCCGGCATTTGGGACGCCCGAATACATGCGCGCGACGCAGATGACCGGGCAGCTGGCGCGGTTCTACGGGCTGCCGATGCGGTCCTCGGGTGTCTGTGCGGCCAATGTGCCGGACGGGCAGGCGATGTGGGAGACGTCAAACTCGCTTTGGGCGGCGGTGCAGTCGGGCACCAACATGGTCTACCACGCGGCGGGCTGGCTGGAAGGCGGGCTGATCGCAAGCCCCGAGAAATTCATCATGGATTGCGAAATCCTGCAGCAGATCCAGCGCTATATGGAGCCGGAAATCTTTGCGACGGGACCGGATGAAATCGCGCTGGATGCGATCAAGTCGGTCGGCAATGCGGGTCATTTCTTTGGTACGCAGCACACGCAGGATCGTTATACAACAGCGTTTTACCAGCCGTTCCTAAGTGATTGGAAGAACTACGAGGGCTGGGAAGCGGCGGGTGCGGTCTGGACGCCGGAACGGGCGCATGCGCTGTTCAAACTGATCATCGAGAATTTCGAAGAGCCACCGATGGACGTGGCGATCCGCGAGGAACTGGCCGCCTTTGTCGCGCGGCGAAAGGAAGAGGGCGGCGCGCCGACGGACTTCTGATATTTCAGGGGGTTACGGGGCGTTGCATGGTGATCGAGGTCGGCCTGTCATAGACGTCATGCGCGGTTTCGCCGGTTTTGACGAAACCCAACCTTTCAAAGGCGCGATGGTTTTCGACCAGCTCCACCCGCGTCTGCAATTCAAGCCGGGGCAGGCCAAGGGCGCGGGCGCGATGCTCGGCGATTTCCACCAGTTGTCGTGCAAGCCCCTGACCGCGAAGAGTTTTGTCGGTTGCCAGTTTGCCAAGGTAAAGCGCATATGGCTTGAACGTCAGCACCACGCAGGCGCGGGGCGGCGGGCCAAGCGACCAGACCTCACCCGTTTCACACGCCTCGGCCAGTGCCTCACGCGTGAGCCGATGCATGGAGGAGGGCGGATCGATCCGGGCCTCCATATAGGCGAAATTTTCACGGATAAGGGCCAGGATGTGACCGAGATCCGGATCGTCCGGGGCGTGGCGTTTCGGCGTGAACATGCGCCTATCTGAGCGGGTTTCCGGCGGTCGGCAAGCGGATTTCGGCAGTCTGCACGCGGCAGGTTCGTAAAGTTTTACCATTGGCCGTTTCTTAACGTCTGCTCGGCATATGCTGACCCGACTTTCAACAAGGGTTCGCGATGCACGGCCTGATCAACAAGGCAGTCGAGACATTTTTCTGGCACACCTACGGGGCAGAGCGCTGGCAGCGCGTTGTCACGACGGCCGAGCTTGGCTTTTCGGAGTTCGAGGCGATGCTGATCTATGACGATGAGCAGTCGGAACGGCTGCTTGAGGTCGTCTGCGCCGAGATTGGCCGCCCGCGCAACGAGGTGCTGGAAGATCTGGGCACTTTTCTCGTTTCCCATCCGATGCTTGAGCCCTTGCGCCGCCTGCTGCGCTTTGGCGGGGTGACCTATGTGGATTTCCTGAATTCGCTCGACGATCTGCCGGATCGGGTGCGTCTGGCGGTATCGGACCTGCACTTGCCGCAGCTTGAATTGCAGGAGCATACGCAGGGGCTGTTCAGCCTGGTCTGCAACCCGGACATGCCGGGATTCGCGAATGTCCTTGTCGGGGTGCTGCGCGCGATGGCGGACGATTACGGCGCGCTGGTGATGATCGATCATCGCCGACGCCGCGACGGGGCCGAGCTGATCACCATCGCGCTGATCGAAACCTCTTATGCCGAGGGGCGGACATTCGAACTTGGGGCGGGGACGGGATGACGCAGACCGACAATCTGGCTGCGATGCTGGATATCATGTGCCCGCTGTCAATCTCGGTGGATCAGGACGGGCGGATCAGGCGCGTGGGGCCGACCCTGCAAAAGCTGCGCCCGGATGAGCCGATGACAGGGCATATGCTGCTGGATTTCTTCGAGATCAGGCGGCCGCGCAACAATAGCGATCTTGCCCGGGTGCTGTCCCAGCCGGGCGAGCGGCTTGACCTGCGGTTTCTCGATACGCCGCGCACGGAGTTGAAAGGCGTGGTCGCGCCTTCCCCGGATGGCGTGGGTGCGGTGATCAACCTGTCCTTTGGCATTTCGGTGCTGGACGCGGTGCGGGATTATTCCCTGACCTCGGCGGATTTTCCTGTGACCGATCTGACGATAGAAATGCTTTACCTCGTGGAAGCGAAATCCGCCGCGATGGAGGCATCGCGCAAGCTGAACCTGCGGCTGCGCGGGGCGATGATCGCCGCCGAAGAGCAGGCCTTTACCGATACGCTGACCGGGCTGCGCAACCGGCGGGCGCTGGACGTGATGGTTCAGCGACTGATCGACTCGCGCACACGGTTCTCGCTGATGCAGCTTGATCTGGATTTCTTCAAGCAGGTCAATGACACGCTGGGCCATGCGGCGGGCGACCACGTGCTGCAATGTATCGCCGAGATCATGCATGAGGAAACCCGCGAGAGCGACATTATCGCGCGGGTCGGGGGTGATGAATTCGTGATTGTTCTGAATGGGTTGATCGAAAAACATCGCCTGAGCATGATTGCGCGCAAACTGATCTCGCGGATCAGCAAGCCGATCGCCTATGGCGGCGCGAAATGCCGGGTGTCGGCCAGTATTGGCACGGTGCGCGCGCCAGAAACCGGGTTCGTCGATATCGACCTGATATTGCACCAGGCGGACCTGGCGCTTTACGCGGCCAAACGGTCGGGGCGGGCGACACATGTGTTCTACAGCCCTGACATGGACGACCGGCAGATGCCGATGAGCGCGCCGGTCCGACCGGCCCGCGTCGAACTTGGCCGCACAGCCAGACGCAAGCGGAGCTGAACGAACAGGCGGCGCGACTTGGGAGACACGTCTGCGTCGTTATCCGGCGCAGAACCTGAGGCATCACGCGCAAACGTGAGATTTACGGACCGGCGCGTCCGGGTCGTGGTCGCGGCGGACATAACCTCGACATTTATCCAAATTCCGGGAGCAGCCCGCGAGGGGTTGGATGGCAGAACCGTGCCGAAACCTGGGGCCGGGCCTGTTGCATGGGTCTTGCTCCGGGCGCGGGGGTCGGATTAGGGTTAACCTGTTGGAAATCCGGCCTTTGCTTCCCCGTCGACCGGGGCGGGAGATGGTGGTCGAAACCGGGAGTGACATGCGTCTTGCTGTAGCAATCCTTGCGCTGCTGCTTGTTCTGGCAAGCGGCGCGTCGGCCTATCTGGTGCTGCAAGCCTGTGGTGTCCTTTTGCCGTTGACCGGCACGCGGATCAGCGTCTGCGAAGATCCGGGCCGAGCGGCGGTGCGGGCCGAGCTTGCCGGGGCCTTGCAGGACCGCGACGATCTGAGCGCGCAGGTGGCCGGGCTGGAACGCGAGATCGCGCTTTTGCAATGCAAGGCCGAACCGCCGCCGCCGCCTCCACCTCCGCCGCCGGAAACGCCAAGCGGGCTGGCTCCGGATGCCTTTGATGAGAATGATATCTCGGTGATGGAGGGCTGCTGGGAGCTGTCCTCGAATTACGATGTGCGCGATATCCGGACGAACCGGATCACGCGGTTCCGCTACTGGCAGATTTGTTTCGACGAAAACGGCAACGGGCGCGAGGTGATGCGCGCGACAAATGGCACGCGCTGCGAGGGGCGGCTGAGCGGCACGCTGAACAACGGGCAATTGTCCATGCGCGAACCGGGCAATCTGCAATGTGACAATGGATCCGAGATATTCCGGCGCGACGTCTTTTGTACGCTCGATGCGCAAGGCGTTGCGAATTGCGACAGCCTGCAGCCGGAGATCAACGGCCGCGGTTCGGCGACGCTGCGCCGGGCAGGGAGATAGGAATGGCAGAGCATTATCTGGGCAAGCTGAAGGTCGACAATGCCGATTTCGTGGAGATCGGCGGCACGCCCGCGCTGGAACAATACGACGCGCTCTACCGGCTGCTGAGCGAACGCGCCGGGCCGGAAGTTGCCGCGCTGTTTGCCGAGCCGTTGATCAGCCGGGGCAACGATGCCGCGCAGCCGACGGTATCATGGTACGGCGAGGGCGAGGGCCGTCCGCTCGAGAACCTGTCGGGGGCGGAAAGGGCGCGCGCCGAAGCCTATCTGGCGGATCATCTGCGGCCCGTAAGGGCGCTGGCCGAAGAACCGGGTGGCGCTCTGGCGATGGCGGCGCTGACGGTCTACGGGGCCGAGGATGTGATGGTTGTCGGCGATCGCCCGGTCATCGTGAACTGGGGGCTGATGCCCGGGGGCAAGGGCGCGAGCGTGGCGACCCGCCCGGCACATTATGCCAAGACGCTTGGAAAATTCGTGCCGATGGAGGCGGCCGCGCGTCCGGTGACCGAACCACCCAAGGCAACGCCTGCAGCGGCTGCCGCCGCGCCGGTCACGCGGGTCGAAACCCGCCGCGTGGTGACGCCGCTGGCTTGGGTGCCGCTGCTGATCCTGCTTTTGCTCGCGGGGGGCACGCTGGCCTGGCTGCTGACGCCGGGGGTGCGGCTCTTTGCCAATAACACCCCGCCGGCGGTGACGGATGAGGCGCTTTTGGCGGCGACGCGGGCTGAGACCGAAGCGTTGAATGCGCGGCGCGATCAGCTGGAGGCGGCGCTTGCCGGGGCGGTCTGCCGCGCGGACGGGCAGTTGATCCTGCCGGGCGGTTTGACGCCCGAAGGTCTTTTGCCGCCCGAACCCGGTGTGCAGCCTGCCGAACGCGCCGAGGCCGCGCCGGATGCGATCCTGCCCAGCCGCAGCAGCCGGGTGGTGATGCCGGATGAGACTTCGCTCTTGGCGCGGATCGAGGCCAGCACGGTGATGGTTCTGGCCTCGGGCGCGGGGCCGGTTTCGACCGGGTCGGGGTTCGTGATCGGGCCGGGGCTGATCGTGACCAATCATCACGTGGTGGAAAACGCGCTGGACGGGGCTGGGCAGGTACTGGTGACGGGCGGGGCGCTGGGCGCGCCGCAACCGGCGGAAATCGTCAAGACCCAAGGTCCGCTGGCCGAGACCGGGGGCGATTTCGCGCTGTTGCGGATTGCCGAGACATCGCTGCCTGCGCTGACGGTGCATCTGCCCGAAGGCTCGCTGGTACTGAACAACGTGGTGGCGGCGGGCTATCCGGGCGATGTGCTGGAAACCGATGCCGGGTTTGCAGCCTTGCGAGGCGGCGATCTGAGCGCGGTGCCGGGGCTGACGGTCACCGACGGGATCGTGAATACAGAGCAACAATTGTCGCCGACGACCCATGTGCTGTTGCATTCCGCCGCCTTGTCGAGCGGCAACTCGGGCGGGCCGCTTCTTGATATGTGCGGGCGGCTGGTCGGGGTGAATGCCTTTGTCAGGCAAGGGGTTATGCAGAACCGGGGCTTTGCGCTGACGACCGGTGATCTGATGGCGTTCCTGAACGGGACGGGGGCAACGCCCTCGGTCGTGTCGGAGCCTTGCGCGCCGGTGGTGGCGCGCCCGGATGTGGCGGTCGGGGAATAGCGCATGGCCGAAGGCGTGATCGTCACCACCTCGACGGAAGGCTTGCAGCCGCTGGGTTCAGCGGCGCAGCGCTCCTATGAGCTGGTGAGCGACGCGGTGGCGCGTCGGTTCGGCACCGATTACGGCGCGCTTTTCGCCGAGCCGGTGGCGGCCGAGCATGGCGACCGGATTGACTGGCACGGGCCGGTGCATACGGTGCCGCTCTCCGATCTGGGCGAGGCCGATCAGGCGACATTAAAGGCGCAACTGGGCGAAATGACCGCCGCGATCCGGGTCGAGGCGGCGCGGCTGCGTGACAGCGACAGCGCCGATGACCAACGTCTGGGCGAGGCACTGGATAACGCGCTTGAGATCCCGGGCACGGACATGATCTATGCAGCGCCGGTGGGGGCGGGCTGGGCGCCGGTGCTGGTACACTGGGCGTGGCTGCGCGACGATGCGCGCGCGGTGCGCGGCGTGCTGAGCGCGATGGTGCCGCGACCTGCGCCACTCGCGGACGAGGGGACTGAACAGCGCGAAAGCCGCTTTCCATGGGCTTGGCTGCTCTGGCTCGGGTGGATTCTGCTGGCGCTGATGATTGCAGCGATACTCTACCTGCTGATCGCGCCTTGCGGGGTGAAAGGCGGGCGGCTGTTCTTTTGCCCGGCGGACCCGCAGGCGATTGAATCCGCCCTGAGCGAGGGACGGGTTGCCGCCGACGAAGTCGCCGCGCTTGAACGCGAGATCGCGCTGGTGGACCGGCAGTGCCATCCGACGGTGCCCGTGCTGCCTGCGACGCCTGTGCCGGACGCGCCGCAGGACGAGACCAACGCCGATCCGTCGAACCGGAACGTGGTCGAACAAACCATCGAAGAGCGCGGCGCCAAGCGGGGCGATCTGAATTTCGCGCTGGCGTGGTCGACGCTGGACGATATCGACCTTTACGTGACCTGCCCGAACGGGGTGACGGTTTCGTACCAGAACCGGACGGGCTGCGGCGGCGTTTACGATCTGGACGCCAATGTGGTCGAGGCCGAGGCGATCAACGACCCGGTGGAGAATATCGTCTTTGAGGCGGCCGAGCCGGGCATCTACACGGTGCGCGCCCATCTGCGCAGCGAGCGGACGGCAGGCGAGAAACAGGTGAATTTGCATGTCTTGCGTCGCGATGGACCTTCGTCGAGCTATGCAGGTAAGGTGGGGGGAACGGTGACCGAATGGACGACCAACATAAGCATTTCAAGGTAGGCCCGATGCAGACTGCCCAGACCCTTGCGCAACTGACCGACTGGCGGGACGAGATCACGCTGGTGCCCTACTCGGGGACGCAGATGCTGGATTTCGGCTTTCAGCTCGACGCGCTCGAGTTGCGCAGCGCCCGGTTTGTCGAGCGGGTCGTGGGCGGCAGCGCCGAGGCCGAGGAATGGGCGCTGGTGCCGCTGACCGGGGATGCCGATACGGATGCGGCGGTGGAAGAGTCCGCGCGGGCGGATGACGACGAATATTCGGTGCGCTCGGCAGCGGCGCTTGAACCCTTTTTGAACAAATGGGTGCCGGTGCCGGTCCTGCGCATCCGCAATGATCGCGGTCCCGGTGGAGAGGAACGCTATGACGCGGGGCCGTCGGCATGGGCGCGGGCGCGGGTTGTTGAACTGGACGAACCCGACGAGGACACCGGGCACACGCACCGGGTGCAGTTGGCGCTCGATACGGCGTTGATGGAGGCGGCCCAGCCGCTGCAATACACCGCGCCAGAACGGGCGGATGCGGAAAAGGCGCGCGATTTCAGGCTGGTGAGCGACCCGGCGCGGATGGACTGGTTCCTGCGACGGCTGGAGCCGGACAGCGAAGGCGAGATGCTGGATTTGCAGAAATGGGTCTCGGACTGGCTGGACGATCTGTTCATGGCGCATAAGCGGGCGGAACGTCCGGGTCGCAAGATCACCCATGAGACGTTGCCGCACCGGTTTGAACACTGGGCGCGCTACCTTGCATTTCTGCGGCTGATCGACCACGCGGTCGAGGTGCCCAAGATCCGGCTCGCCAATACGGTGAGTGAGAGGGAAAGCGTGTCGCCGGTCGAGGTCGAACTGGTGCTGGACGTGGGCAACTCGCGCACCTGTGGCATCCTGATCGAACGGTTCCCCGGCGAAACACGGCTGGATCTGGCGCGGTCCTTCCCGCTTGAGATCCGTGACCTGTCGCGGCCCGAATTCCTTTATTCCGGGCTGTTCGACAGCCGGGTCGAGTTTTCCGAGCACAAGATGGGCGACGAACGCTATGCCTCGCGCTCGGGGCGGCGCAACGGGTTTCTCTGGCCGTCGATCGTGCGGATCGGCCCCGAGGCGCTGCGGCTTGTGGCCGGGGAGGAAGGGACCGAGACCGCCTCGGGCCTGTCTTCGCCGAAGCGATACCTTTGGGACGATGCGCCGGTGCAGCAGGACTGGCGGTTTCATCATCATTCCGACCCGAACAACCTCCCGAAATCGCTGCGGGCGGCGATGCGGCATCTGAACGAGGGTGGCGATGTGCTGTCGCAGATACGCGCGGATGAGCAGGCCAAGCTGCGCCCGCGCGGCAAGACCCCGCAAAGCCCCGCGATCCGGCCCCGTTTCGCACGCGCCTCGCTGTTCGGTTTCATGCTGGCCGAGATCATTGCCCATGCGCTGATCCAGGTAAACGCCCCGGCAAGCCGGGCGCGGCGACCACAGTCAGAACTGCCCCGGCGGCTGGACCGGATCATCCTGACCCTGCCCACCGCGACCACGGCACAGGAACAGGCGATCATCCGGTCCAAGGCCAAGGGCGCTTTGGCGCTGGTCTGGACCATGCTGGGGCTCAAGGATGGCGAAAGCACGATTTCGCGGATGCCGGAACTGGTGGTGGAATGGGACGAGGCGAGCTGTACGCAGCTGGTCTACCTTTATTCCGAGCTGACCCAGAAATTCGACGGGCGGATTGATCGCTTCCTGTCGCTCAAGGGGCGCGAGCGGGGCGGCGAGCCATCGCTGCGGTTGGCCTGTGTCGACATCGGCGGCGGCACGACAGACCTGATGGTGACGACCTATCGGGGTGAGGCCGGGCGGGTGCTGCATCCCGAGCAGAATTTCCGCGAAGGGTTCCGGGTCGCCGGGGACGAGTTGATGCAGCGGGTGATCGCGACTGTGATCCTGCCCGGTTTGCAAGCCGAGATCGAGGCGATGGGCGGGCGGTTCGTGGGTGAGAAGCTGCGCGAATTGTTCACCGGCGATATCGGAGGCCTTGATCAGCAGAGCGTCCAGAAACGCCGCCAGTTCGCGCTGCGGGTGTTGATGCCGGTGGCGGTGGCGATCCTGAACACCTGCGAAACCGCCGATCCCTATGAGCCGCTGAATGTCAGCCTGAGCGATGTATTACCGCTGGGCGAAGAGGACAGTGACCTGCCCGCCGCCCTTGTCGCCTATATCGAGGATGCGGCAGTCGGGCTTGGCGCGACCGATTTCCGGCTGGCGGATGTCACGCTGAGTTTCAACCGCGAGGATGTGGATGCGGCCGCGCGCGAGGTGTTCCAGCAGGTGCTGAGCAACATGGCCGAGGTGATCGAGCATCTGGGCGTGGATGTGGTGTTGCTGACAGGGCGGCCGTCGCGCCTGCCGGCGGTGCGTTCGATCCTTGAGGAGATGATGGTGGTGGCGCCGCACCGGCTGATCTCGATGCACGCCTACAAGACCGGGCGCTGGTATCCGTTCCGCGATCCGGTGACGCAGCGCATCGGTGATCCGAAATCGACGGTGGCGGTGGGCGGTATGCTGATCGCGCTGTCGGAATCGCGCATCCCGAATTTCAAGGTCACGACACAGGCGTTCCGGATGCAGTCGACCGCGCGTTATATCGGCGAAATGGACAGCTCAGGCCAGATCATGTCCGACCGTATCCTGTTCAGCGATGTCGATCTGGATGCAAGGAAGAGCGAGGCGGATATGGTGTCGAGCCTGACCATGTATGCGCCGGTTTACCTTGGCTCGCGGCAACTGCCGCTGGAACGCTGGACGACCACGCCGCTCTACCGGCTGGATTTCGCAACCCCCGCTGCCGAGACGCGCGCGCCGCTGCGCGTGACGTTCGAGCGGACCGAGGCGGATGACGACCCCGAACGCGAAACGCCGGAATCGGTGCTGCGCCGCGAGGCCATGCGCGAGGCATTCGATGTGGTGGAACTCGAAGATAACGAGGGCACGGCGATGAAAAAGGGCGAGGTCAGGCTACGTCTGCACACGTTGGGATTCGAAGATGACTATTGGATTGATACGGGGCTGTTCCGGCTGTGAGGGATGAAACAGGCATGACGCAGGAACAGGAACAACTGGCGCAGGACTGCGCGGCGCTGACTGATCTGAGCGGGCAGGCGCTTGCATGGGTGAACGACCCGGAGAACGCCGAACTGGTCGGCGCCGAGGCGCGCTCGCTCACCAAGATGATGCGACGTGCGGCGAGGCGGTCACGGCGTCTTGGGCGGGCGGCGGTCACACCGATGTCGGTCAGCGTGTTCGGGCCCTCGCAGGCGGGGAAGTCTTTTCTGGTTTCGGTTCTGGCGCGGCCCGAGAACGGGCGTCTGGTTGGCGATTTCCCGGAGCGGCAGCTTGATTACATCAGCGAGGTCAATCCCGAGGGTGAGGGCGAGAGCACTGGCCTTGTCACGAGGTTTACCATGCGTCGCGAGCCGTGCCCCGACGGGTTTCCGATCCGCCTGACCCTGCTGAGCGAGGCGGATATCATCCGCACGATCCTCAATTCGTTCTTCAACGATGGCGATGAATCCGAGGTGCCGCCCGATGCGGCGGAGTTGGCGGCCCATCTAGATGCCTACAAGGCGCGCGCCGGGGTGGCGCAGCCCGGTCTGGATGCGGACGGGGTGCAGGAAATCGGCGAATATGTCGAGAATGTCTTTCGAAAGAGCGCCTATGCGGCGGCGCTGCGCCCGTTCTGGGACGAGGCCTCTGAAATCGCGCCGGGTCTGTCGCTGGCGGATCGGGCCGGGTTCTTCTCGATCCTCTGGGGCGGGCACGAGGCGCTGGGCGAGATGTATCAGCAACTGGCCGGTGCGCTGGCGCGGCTGGGCCATGCCGAGGAGATCCACGTTGAGATGGCGGCGCTGATCCCTCGCGAGCAGTCGATCATCGACGTGAAAACCCTGCGCGGGCTGCGTGGCGGTGACGTAGGGCCGGATCTGCGGGTACATGCGGGTGGGCGCGATCTGCGTCTGCCACGGGCCGAGATATGCGCACTGGCGGCGGAACTGGTCTTTCCAATGGCCGAACAGCCCTCGGATTTGTTCGGGCGCACCGATCTGCTGGATTTCCCCGGTGCACGGAACCGGTTCGAGGAACCGCTGTCGAAAACGCTGGGCAATCTCGACAAGAACCTGCCCGAGCTGCTGTTGCGCGGCAAGGTGGCCTATCTCTTTGATCGGTATGTGGAAAATCAGGAAATTACCTCGATGCTGCTCTGTGTGCCGGGCAGCAATATGGAAACGCTCGACCTGCCGGGGCTGGTCGATCAGTGGATCGCGCTCACCCACGGGGCGACGCCCGAGTTGCGGGCGCAGACGGACACTGCGCTGTTCTTCGTGCTGACCAAATTCGACATGCAGCTTGGCGATTCCGCCGCCGATGGTGGCGCGATGACGCGGTTTGAACGCCGCATGAAAGCCTCGCTGCTTGAGCGATTTGGCCGGGGGCAGGACAGTTGGGTCGAGGAATGGGAGCCGGGCAGGCCGTTCGACAATTGCTATTGGTTGCGTAACCCGAATTACTTTGTCGACGGGTTGATCGATTACGACGAGAACCGGCGCGAGGTTCAGATCCGGCCCGACAAGGAGCCCCGGATTGCCGAGCTGAAAGCGGGTTGTCTGGCCGCCGCGCCGGTGCGCCGCCATTTCGCCGACCCCGAGGCGGCATGGGACGCGGCGCTGACGCTGAACGACGGTGGCGTGACCTACCTGATGGAACAGCTTGCGAAGGTCTGCAAACCCGACAGCAAGCTGCGCCAGATCCGGGTGCAGCTTGACCAGATTGCTTCCGATCTGACCCGCGCGATGGCGCCGTTCCATGTGTCGGACGATGTGGAACATCGCATCGCCGAGAAACAGGAAGCGGTGACGCGGGTGATCGACGATCTGGAACAGGCGCTGGGGCGGCATCGGTTCGGCGCTGTGATGGCGGCGCTGATGGTCGATCAGGACGAGATCGAAACTCGCATCGCGCGGGTACCAAGCTCCGTGCGGATCACCAGCGCGGTCAGCGCGGCCTCGGCCCCGGCGGCGGAAACCGTGGCCAAGGGCCCGGCGCGGCCCGGTCGTCCGGCGCGGCCCCGCCCGGTGCGTCCGGTGGAAAAGGACGAAATCCGGACCCTGACGCTGGAGCAGTTTCAGGCGGAAACGGCGATCGAGACATGGATCGACCGGCTGAAGTCGCTGCGCGACGACCCGGTGCGGCGCAATGCCTTTGGTCTGGGCGAAACCACGACCGCCGATCTGGTGACCGAACTGATCCACGCAGCGCGGCGTATCGGGCTGTCGCGACGGACGGCCGAGGCGCTGCGGGCGGTCAATTTCGGGCTTAGCGTCGAAAAGCAGGCCCAGCCCGCTGCCATTCTGGGCGCCGAGAGCATCAACGGCTTTGTCGCGACCCTTGGCATGGAGGACGTGCCCCTGTCGGAACGGCCACAGGTTGAATTGCCCGAGGGCGGCGCGCGTCCGATCTTTGCCCCGCGCGCGTCGGCGGATCGGGTCGATAGCCTGCCGGAACAGCCCCGCAACCTTGCCGAAGAGGTCTGGAGCGACTGGGTCTTTGCGCTGGATGCGATTGCGCTGGCCAATGCCAAGGACGGCGTCGGCG
The DNA here is from genome assembly GCF_002210165.1 of Phaeobacter sp. 22II1-1F12B. GTDB lineage: Bacteria > Pseudomonadota > Alphaproteobacteria > Rhodobacterales > Rhodobacteraceae > Heliomarina. The sequence goes on from NZ_AQQP01000016.1 coordinate 88,014, forward strand.
GCGAGATCAACATCGAGCAGAACCTCGCGCTTGGCCGCATCCTTGTGGCGCTTGGGGAGCAGCGCGCGGCATGAGCCTGATCGTCCATCCCGATCCGCAGCAACCGGCTGGCGGTTTCGCCTTTTTCGAACTGCCGGAAGGAAGGCTGACGGGGGAGGAGGCGAAGGTTGCGATCTTTGATGCCTATGGCGAACGCTGGCTGGCCGAAGGGGAGGGGCAATGGCAGGCCGATCCGCATGAATTCGGACCCTACAAGGTCTATCGTCACGAAGGGGCGGACTGGCTGCGCGTCGGACCCGAGATCGTCGACCAGATCGAGGAATATGCACCGCTGAAGATCCGCGTCGCCGGGCGTGACTATGACGTGAACTGGCCGGATGACGTGCCGCCCCGCGCCGGCGCGGCGGTGCGCGGCGGGTTGCAGCCTGTGGCGCGCGCGCAGGCGGAGGAGTCTGTTTCGCAGCTTGTGGGCCGGGTCCAGAATGAGCCCGAGCCGGTCGAGATCGAAAAACCGAAAACGATGCCGGAGCAACCGCCGGTCGAGACGCCTGCGGCCGAGGAACCGGTGCGCAGATCGCCGCGACGACGGCGGCGTTTGCGCAGGCTCCTGCTGGCGCTTGGGGTGATCCTTCTGCTACTGGCGGGCGGGCTGCTCTGGTGGTATTTCGATCCGCTGTCCGTGATTGCGACCGAAGAACCGGTTCAGAACAACACCGAGGAAGAGGTCATCACGCAGGAGATTGTGCCGGACAATCCCTGCTCTCGCGAGGCGCTGCGGGCGATTTCGGGCGGGTTCGCCGGGGTCGATCAGAGGTTGCGGGAATGCGGATCAGAGGTCTCTGCCGATACCGCGCTGGCGCTGGTCGAGACCTATGCCGGGGTGGACGATCCGGCGGCGCTTTATCTCTTTGGCGCGCTTTATGATGGTGAAACGCTTGAGGCGCGGATCGAGAACCTGATCGGTCTGAGCTTTGAGCCCGACGATGCAAAAGCGGCGGAATATTACGCCCGCGCCGTTGAAGCCGGGTCGGGCCGGGCGACCGCGACCCTTGCGGCGACCTGCGAGAGACTGTCCGGATCGGGCGATACATTGGCGAGAGGGGCTTTTGATGATTACTGCCGGTAAAACCCTGTTTCTGTCGGCTCTGCTGGGGCTTGGGCTGAGTGCCGGGGCGGTTGTAGCGCAGGAGGGCGAGCGCCCGCTGCTGCGCGAGGGGCGTGAAACCGTCTATCAGCGGGTGCTGACGCGCCCCGGTGCCACGCTACTGGATGCGCGCGACGGGGAAGAGCTGCGAGTCTACCCGGCGTTTCAACCGCTTTATGTATTCGCGGCCGAACCGGGCTGGGTGCAGGTCGGGCCATCGGTCTCTGCACCGCCTGAAGGCTGGGTGACCGAGGACTCGGTGGTCGAATGGAAACAGAATATCGTCGCGGCCTTTACCAACCCGGCGGGCCGCGAGCGCCAGATCCTGTTCGAGAGCGAGGAGCGGCTGCGCGATCTGATGGAACACGAGGCGCTGCGCGAGATGCAGGGCCAGATCCTGCAAGAGATCGAAACGGGCGAGGTACCGGATGATCGTGGCGTCGTCGCCGCCGAACCGCCGGTCTACGTCAATATCGTCGATCAGCTTTACCTCATGCCAATCCTCGATTTCACGCAGGACCTGCATCCGCTGAACTATGACGAGAACCTGCTGATGGAGGTGGCCTCGGTGCCGCTGCGCGCGGAGGGAGAGACTGCCGCGCCATCTGGCGGGACTGATGATTTCGACGTGGGGATCGTGTTTGTCTTTGATACGACCCAGTCGATGGAGCCGTATATCTCGCGCACACAGAGCGCGGTTGAGCAGGTGGTGCGCGACATGCGCGGCTCGGATATCGGGGACCATGTGCAATTCGGCGTGGTCGGGTTCCGCGACAGTATCGAGGCCGCGCCCGCGCTTGAATACCGGACCCGGACGCTGCTGCCGCTGCAACGGCGGCAGGATCAGACCGAGGTGCTAGCCACCATCCGCGCCGCGACGCGGGTGGCGCAGGCCGACAGCCCGGGGTTCAACGAGGACAGCCTTGCCGGGGTCGAGGATGCCATAGACCTGACTGACTGGAACGGCGGCGGCGATCCTTTCGATGCGCGGATCGTCATCCTGATCACCGATGCCGGTCCCAAGGATGCGCGCGACCCGAATGCGCGCTCGGCCATCGGTACCAAGGAATTGCAGCGCGCGGCGCAGGACAAGGGGATCGCGGTGATGACGCTGCACCTCAAGACCACCGCCGGGGGCGAAGCGCAGCATGCCTATGCGGCGGATTCCTATCGCAGCCTGTCGCGGTTTCAGGACGACACCTATTACTATGGGATCGACAATGGCTCGCCACAGGCGCTGGAGGCGACGGTCAAACGGCTTGTTACGGCGATGAGCGACGTGATCCGCCGGGCGCAGGATGAAACCCCGGTCCTGAGTTCAGAAGAGACCGGCGAAGAGCTGGTGAACCTCGGGCTGGCGATGCAGCTTGCCTATCTTGGCCGCAAGCAGGGCGCGCAGGTGCCGGACGTGATCCGGGGCTGGGTGTCGGAGAAGGCAATCGAAGACCCCTCGCGGCTGGCGATCGAGCCGCGTCTTCTGGTGACCAAGAACGAGATGGCGACGATGGCCGATCTGCTGTCGAACCTGCTCGATCTGGGTGAGCAGAGCCGCAGCGCCGAGGATGCGGCGAGCTTTTTCGCGCAGGTGCGCGACGTGGTGGCGCGGATGGCGCAGAACCCGGACCGGCTGGTGAACACGGATGTGGAAACGCTGGGCGGTGCGCTCGAATTTCTCGAAGACCTTCCGTATGAAAGCCAGTTGATGCTGACGACCGAGGAACGCTGGTCGCAAAGTGCGATGAACCGGCGGCAGATTCTTGACGGGATGCGCCAGAAGCTTGTGCAATATCGCAAGTGGCTGCTGGATCCCTCGGTCTGGACCCGGCTTTATCCCGAGGCGCCGGATGGCGAATATGTCTTTGCGATGCCGTTCGACGTTCTTCCCTGAGAGCTGATGGACCGGGGCCTGCATTTGCAATCTGGTCGGATCGAGCTTGCCGATGGCGAGCGGTCCTTTCGGCTCGAGGTCGATGATTTCCGGCTGCTGCCCGGGCAGGCCGTGGCGCTGACCGGGGCCAGCGGATCGGGCAAGACTCTGCTGTTGGAACTGCTTGGCCTGCTGCGCGCGCCTGCGCGGGGTGCGGCGTATCGCTGGGAAGGTGAGAAGGGATCGCGCGATCTTGCCGCGCTCTGGGCGAAAGGGCCACGCGGGGCAGAGCTTGCCCGGATGCGCGGGGCGCTTTTCGGCTTCGTGCCGCAGACCGGCGGTTTGGTCCCGTTCCTGAGCGTCACCGAGAACGTCGCCCTGCCACAGAAGGTCACGGGACGGATCGACGCCACGCGCGTGCGTGAATTGATCGAGCGGCTGGAAATCACGGATGTGGCCGGGCTGCGCCCAGCGGCCCTGTCCATCGGTCAGCGCCAGCGCACCGCGATTGCCCGCGCCCTTGCGCATCGCCCGCCCTTTGTCGTCGCCGATGAACCGACCGCCGCGCTGGACCCCGAGGCGGCGGACCGGGTGCTGACGCTGTTGCTGGAGACCGCCGAGGCGCAAAAAAGCGGGGTGATCCTTTCGTCGCATGATCTCGACCGGGTCGCGCGTTTCGGGCTTGAACGGCACGGTTTGGTTGTCAGCAATGACCCCGTGGTCAGTCGGCTGGAGCTTGTGACATGCTGATCCTGCGGCTGGCATGGGCGGATATGATCCGCGACCGGTTCTTCCTGTTCTGCAACGCGGCGGTGATGGTTGGGATATTGGTGCCGCTACTTGTGCTCTTCGGGGTAAAGAACGGGGTCTATACGGCACTGATCGGGGAAATGCTCGCCGATCCGGCGAACTTGCAGATCGATACGGCGGGGAACGTGACGCTGTCCGAGGCGGATATCGCACCGCTACGCGACTGGCCCGAGATCGCTTTTTTGACCCCCAAGGTGCGCGGACAATTCGATTACGTGAACCTGCGCCCGGTGGACGGGCGGCGCATCCGCGCGGCACTGATGGTGCCGACCGGTGCGGGCGATCCGACATTGCCCGACGGCGCGATGCTGGCCGAAGGCGAAGTCGCGGTTAGCGCCCAGCTTGCGGAGCAGCTTGAGTTGCAGGCGGGCGATGCGGTGCAGCTCATCACGCAGGCCGAGGACCGCCCGCGCCAGCTCGTGCTGGACAAGCGGATCGGGCTGGTGCTTGACCCTGGCGCGACTTCGGGGCGGGCGGTGCTGGCGCCATTCGAGACTCTGTCGCTGATCGAGGCGTTCTACGACAGCTACAGCCTGCCGGAGTACGGCATCGAAGGCAGCCGCGAACTGGCGGAGCGGGTGCCGGCCTATGCCGGGCTGAGGATCTATGCGCACCGGCTTGAGGATCTGTCGGCGCTGCAATCCCGTGTCGAGAGCGAGCTGGGTCTGGGGACCACCGCCAATACCCGCGCGGTGGACTCGCTTTTGGGCCTGGGGCGAAAGCTGAACATGGCGCTGGCGGGTACGGCTGTGCTGGCCGCGCTGGGTCTGGGCGCGGCGCTGGTGCTGGGGTTCTGGTCGGATGTGGCGCGCAAACGAGGGGTGCTGGCGGGCATCGCGCTGATCGGTGTGCCCAGTCGCCAGCTTGCGTTGTTCCCGGTGATACAGGCCGGGCTGACCGCCTGCATTGGGCTGATCCTGTCCTTTGCGATCTTCCTTGTCGCCGGGCAGGGGGCCGAGGCGCTGTTCGGGCAGGGGTTGCCCGGTGCCGCGCCGCTGGTGCTCTTGCAGCCGGGACAGGCGCTGGCCATCGCCGTGGCGGTGTTGGTGCTCGTCGTGGTGGCTGCCGGGGCGGCGGCGTGGTCGGCGCTGCGGCTTGATCCGGCCAGCGTGCTGCGCGAGGCCGCATGATGCGCAGCTTGTGGATTAATATCGCCTGTTGCCTCGCGCTCGCCGCGCCCTTGGCGGCGCAGACGGAATCCGGCGACGCGCCCTGGCCGAAAGAGCTATACGATCCTGCCTTTGAAGGGGCGCCCGCCGACCTGATCCTGCCGATGCCCTGCGGCGGGGCGATGGCGTTTCAGCAGGTGAACGTACCGATGGAGGCCCCCGATCCGATGGCCGACCGCCGGGTCCGGCTTGGGCAGACGCAGGAGGAAAGCGGCTATTCCGATTACCTGCATCCGGCTTTTCTGCGCGGCTCTTTCACCGATGAGAATTCGGGTGCGACCTATTATTACATCGCGCGGTATGAGCTGACCCGGGGCCAGTTCCGCGCGCTGAGCGGGGATTGCGAGACGCCGACGCGGGCGGACCGCATCGCACAGGGCGAGATTTCGTGGTTCGACGCGCAGGCGCTGGCGCAGGCTTATTCCGGTTGGCTGCTGTCAGTGCGCCCGCCCGAACTGCCGATGGCCGATGGTGTGCCGGGTTTCGTGCGCCTGCCGACAGAGGCCGAATGGGAATATGCAACGCGGGGCGGGGCGCGGATTGAACCGACGCTGTTCCCGGGGCGTCGCTTCTTTGGCGATGGCGACCTGCGCGACTATGCGCGTTATCAGGCGCCCGGATCGTCGCGCGGCACGCTTGGCGCGGTGGGGCTGCGCAAACCGAACCCGCTTGGGCTTTACGACGTCTATGGCAATGCCGAGGAGCTGATGATGGAGCCGTTCCGGCTGAACGCGCTGGGACGTGCGGGCGGGCAGGTGGGCGGTATCGTCACGCGCGGCGGATCGGTGCTGTCGCAGGCTGCGCAGATCTATAGCGCGGTGCGTACCGAATACCCGCCCTATGACTTGTCGAGCGGGCAGCCGCTTGGGGCGGAGACATTCGGCATGCGGCTGGTTATTGCCACCCACATCACCACCTCCGACGCGCGGCTGCGGGCGATACGGGACAGGTGGCAGGCGCTGGCCGATACGCTTGACGTGCAGACAGATGCCGATCCGCAGACATTGCTGTCCGGGCTGATCGACGCGGAAATCGACCCGTCACGGCGCGACGCGCTGACCGATCTTGATCTTGAATTCCGCCGTGCGACGGACCGCGCCCAGACCGCGCTGCAACAATCGGCGCGGGCGACTTTGCTGGCGGGTGCCGTGTTCGTGGATTCCATTATCGAGACAACGGCAGATATCGCGGCAAAGGCGGCCAATATCCGGATGCTGGTGGATCTGCAGCGCGCCCGCAGCCAGACGCCTGTCTATGCCCGCCAGCTTGACCGGCATGTGGAAGAGATCAACGCGATGCGGCGCGAGCAGGCGACGTTCCTTCTGTCGTTCCGCGCCGCCCTTGAATCGTTAAGCTCGGACGTGCCGGAACCGGCCCGAGTCGCAGCCTATAACGTGCTGAGCGAGGAATTGTCGCTTGCCGGGCGCGGGCAGGTGGCGCGGATGCTGGAGCGGTTCTGGGAGGACCTTGCGTATTACGGAATGCATCCGGATCTGGAGATCGACGCGCTGCGCGACCTCGCGCTTGAGTGAAATCGACGCGGGAAAGCCACCGGTGCGGATTTGCGCCAATTCCCCTTAATTTGATCGCGCTGACCGGTATGCACGCTTGACTTTCAAGTCTATGTTTGTTCGTCTCTTGTTCCATGGCGGGGAGTCATTGACCACCGTACCGATCATGTTGCGTGCGCGTGGCTGACCAAAGTTTGCTACCGGAGGGTTTCTTTATCATGTTTAAAACAAAACACATTTGTGCGTCTTTCGTTGCTGCCAGTCTTGTGGCCGTGCCGGTTCAGCGGGCTCAGGCCAACGAGGCTGCGGCATTCCTGGGCGGTGCGCTGCTCAGCGGCATCATCGTGAACGAAGTCAACAAGAACAAGCGTCGCAAGACCTACAGCAGCTCGAATTCGGCGGCTTATTCGGCGCAGCGGGCTCAGAACCGTCAGGTTCAGACCGCGCTCAACTATTTCGGCTATAACGTCGGCAGCGCCGATGGGGTGCTTGGCAGCCGTTCGCGCGCCGGTATCTCGCAGTACCAGGCGCAGATGGGGTTCAACCCGGACGGTCGGCTTGACGACTATGAGCGTGACTTCCTGCTGGGCAGCCACCAGCGCGCGCTCGCCAGTTCGCACGTAGCGCCTTACAACCAGATCATCGCGTCGCAGGGGCCGTCGGGTCTGCTGCGGACCTATCGCAACGAACAGCTGGGCATTTCGACCACCGCTGCGGTTCAGCCCGCGCCGGCACCGGCTCCGGTTCCTGCGCCGGCACCTGCACCGGTTGCGGCGGCAGCAGCCCCTGCGCCGGCTCCCGCGCCCGCACCTGCGCCGGCCCCGACACAGCCTGTCACCACCCGGTCGGAAACCGCAACGCTGCCCAACTTTACCTTTGGGCAGACCGATCGCTCGGTAAATGAGCACTGCAACGAGATCAACGTGCTGACTGCCGCCAATGGCGGGATCACCGCACCGGGCCGCGTGTCGGATTCCGAATTCGTCCTGAACGAACAGTTCTGCCTTGCCCGGACCCATGCGATGGCGGAAAGCAGCTCGATCACTGCGACGATCCCGAACATGACGGATTCGCAGATCGAGGCACAATGCGGCGGTCTTGCGCAGGTCATCGCGCCGCAGCTTGACGGTCTGTCGATCAAGCGTCCCGATCAGGTGATCAGCGACGCGTCAGCCGTGCTGCAAAGCTCGGGCCAGCCGATGGATCAGCTCGTCTCTGGCGGTAAGGTCTGCCTTGGCGTTGGTTACCGCATCGACGATGCGCAGATGGCGCTGGCTTCGGCCGTGTTGCTCGCCTCGGCCGGTCAGCTTGGCTATGGCGAAGCGGTGAGCCACCATATGCGCGAAGGTTTCGGCACTTCCAAGGCGGATGCTTCGAAGTCTACCGCGTGGATGAACCTCGCGATGGACTCTGTCTCTTCGACCGCGGGCGCGGCCGTGATGGGCCAGTCGCCTGACCGGGTCGCCGTCATCGAAGAAGCGCTGAGCGGCAGCGGTGGTGGCGCAAGCAGCGCGGCCCTGCCGGTTTTCTCGGTGCCGAAGAACTGATCGACAGGACATTTTGGAAATAAGGGAATCGCCTGCCGTCTTCGGCGGGCGATTTTCGTTTCGGCCAAGGACAGCCATTTCAGGCACGGGCCGATTGCCGGAACATGCGTCCCTTGGGCACAGACATGCGGAACTTAACGTCTTTATGACGCGCGGGTGCTTGAATGCTTGGCGGGGCTGATCTAGCTAGACCCCAAACGGTGCAACGGAAAGCCGCCCTAATGACCTATATCGTCAACGACAACTGCATTGCCTGCAAATACACCGACTGCGTCGAAGTCTGTCCTGTGGACTGCTTCTACGAAGGTGAGAACATGCTGGTCATCCATCCGGATGAATGCATCGACTGCGGCGTGTGCGAACCGGAATGCCCGGCGGATGCGATCCGTCCGGACACGGATCCCGAGGCCGAGAAATGGGTGGAATTCAACCGCAAGTACTCCGAGCTCTGGCCGGTCATCATTACCCGCAAGGATCCGCTGCCCGAGGCCGAGGAGCGCGATGGCGAAGAGGGCAAGCTGGACAAGTACTTCTCGGAAGCGCCGGGCGAGGGCGGCTGATCGATTCGCCCTTTGCCTTGCACGGCAAGGCATGCCACAGTGCGAAAAATGCCGTGATTCACTGAGGTTTCGAAGATGACCCAACGTCATCTTCCAATCATGCAGTTTTTGTGATATATTTATCCTACAGATGATGGAAAATACCGGATCGTCCGCGACGCGCTCACGTCGGGATGGGCATATCGGAGATTGAGAACGCTGTTGGACGGGTCATACAAGTGGCCCGCTGCGGTGTCTTTGTCGCCTAAAGCACCCGGTCTGCAAGGAAGTGCTGAATGACCAAATCAAAGAAGCTGGAATTTCGTCCCAACGAGTATGTTGTTTACCCGGCGCATGGCGTCGGTCAGATCGTATCCATCGAAGAACAGGAAGTCGCGGGTATCGCGCTTGAACTCTTCGTGATCTCCTTTGAAAAAGACAAGATGACCCTGCGGGTGCCCACGAACAAGGCAACCGAGATCGGGATGCGCTCGCTAAGCTCGCCCGATGTGATCAGCCAGGCGATGAAGACGCTCAAGGGCAAGGCCAAGGTTAAGCGGGCCATGTGGTCGCGCCGCGCGCAGGAATATGAACAGAAGATTAACTCGGGCGACCTGATCTCGATTGCCGAGGTCGTGCGCGACCTGCACCGCACCGATGATCAGCGTGAGCAGAGCTACTCCGAGCGCCAGCTCTATGAAGCCGCTCTCGAACGCCTGACCCGCGAAGTCGCGGCTGTCAGCGGTGGCGATGAAACCGTTGCGGCCAAGCAGGTCGATGACGTGCTGATGTCGCGCGCCGCCTGATAACGGCTAGCAAGATTTCTGAAAAACCGGTCGTCCCTTGGGCGGCCGGTTTTTTTATGTGGCGGCTAATGCGATGAGCAGGGCGATTTCGCTGACCTGCTGGGTCGCACCAAGGATATCGCCGGTTTGGCCGCCGATCTTGCGTTTGGCGATCATGCCAAGGATGACGACGGCCAGAAGGGCCAGCAGGAATGGCCCGATTACCGCAGGACCGCTCGCCAACAGCGCGATGAAAAGGCCAAGGCCTAGCGCGCCGATACTGGTGGCCCAGCCGGGCCGTCCGACGCTATGCGACAGACCATCTGCGCGGGCATGGGGCAGGGCCGTCATCATGACGGGCAGAACCGCACGAGACAAAGCGGCAACGGCGACGGTCGCCAAGACTCCGGTTTCGAGAATGGCCGCCAACGCCATCCAGCGCAGACCCAACGACAGGATCAGGGCCAGCACGCCGTAACTACCAATGGCGCTGTCCTTCATGATCTCAAGCCTGCGGGACCGGTCGAACCCGCCCCAGAGACCGTCGGCGGTGTCGGCCAGTCCGTCCTCGTGCATGGCGCCGGTCACCATGATCTGCACGGCGAGCACCAGCCCGGCGGCGATCAGGGGCGCAATGCCAAACGCAAGGGCCGCCCAGCCAGCAAACGCCGCCGGGACGGCGACCGCTAGTCCGGCCAGCGGAAAGGCCCATGCGGCTTGGGCCTGATGTTGAAAGGCGCTTGCAGGAAGCGTGGGCAGGGGCAGTCGCGTCAGCAGAACGCAGGCAAGCAACGGGTCCATAAGTGAAATCCGACCGGCTGTTTTGCCACCTTCCATACGCGGCGCCCTTTCTTGGGGTTGTGATGCTCTGCCCAGCGGTTAAACAACGGGGTCAGTTTCGATGCAATGAGGCTTTCAATGCTGCCCGATCTTACAACCATGGACACGTTACGCGATCTGCTGAGATCGGCCCCGGGGATCGGGGTCGATGCGCGGGCCGCCGCGACTGAACGCAATGCCCAGTTGACCAAGCCGCCGGGGGCGCTGGGGCGTCTCGAAGATCTGGCGATCTGGTACGCCGGCTGGCGGGGCGAGGCGCGGCCCAGCATCGCGACACCGCATGTGATCGTATTCGCAGGCAACCACGGGGTCACGGCGCAGGGTGTTTCGGCCTTTCCGCCGGCAGTGACCGAGCAGATGGTCGCGAATTTCCAGCATGGCGGTGCGGCGATCAACCAGCTTGCGCAGGCGGCGGGCGCGCGGATGGATGTGCATGCGCTTGAGCTCGACCGCCCGACCGGGGATTTCACCGAAAAACCTGCGATGAGCGATGAAGAATGCCTCTACGCGCTGCGCCGGGGCTGGTCGGCGGTGGACCTGTCCGCAGACCTGTTGGTGGTCGGCGAGATGGGGATCGGCAATACCACATCGGCAGCGGCACTCTGCCATGCGCTCTTTGGTGGCAATGCCTCTGACTGGACGGGGCGTGGCACTGGCGTCGACGAGGCGGGGCTTTCGATCAAGACGCAGGTGGTCGCACGGGCCGTAGGGCTGCACGGCGGGGCGGGCGACGGCCTGTCGCTGCTGGCCCGGCTTGGAGGGCGCGAAGTCGCGGCGATGGCCGGTGCTATCGCGGCGGCGCGTGTGCTGCGGATACCGGTGATCCTAGACGGGTTCATCTGCTGCGCGGCGGCGGCCTGCCTGCAGAATGTGGCGGCAGGTGCGCTGGATCACGCGGTTGCTGGCCACCAAAGCGCCGAGGGCGCCCATGGCGCGCTGCTGCAACGGCTGGGCAAGGATCCGATCCTGTCGCTGGGCCTGCGCCTTGGCGAAGGCTCGGGCGCGGCGCTGGCGATCAATATCCTCAAAAGCGCGGTGGCCTGTCACAGCGGCATGGCGACATTCGCCGAGGCGGGCGTTGCTGCCGGATAAGACCTGATCGCCCGGTCCTGAAGCCGGGCGATACCTTACGCCGACTTGCGGTCGTTTTCGTAAACGCGGTTCAGCAGCGCGGCTTCAAGCTCTTTCTCAAGCTCCTTGGCTTTGGCAATATAGGCCGCGTTTTCGCTGGCTGGGATGTTCGGGTCCCAGACCTCGGCCAGTTGCCGGACCGTGCCCCGGTCATGGGCATAGAAGGTCTGGACTGCCTCGCTTGCTTCGTATTCCGAAAGGCCAATGTTTTCGAGCACATAGCGCCCGGCACGAAGGGAGCTGTCGAACATCTCTCGCACGATATCATTGGCACCGGCCTTGTAGAGTTCGAACACGTGAGGACGGTCATAGGCACGGGCCACGATATGCAAATCAGGGCGCTGACGGCGGGCATAGGCCACCAGCATAGTGGCCTTGTCCTTGTCGTCCATCGCCACGACCAGCACACGCGCCTTTTGCAGTCCTGCCGCGCGCAGCAGCTCGGGTCGGGTCGGGTCGCCAAGGAAGCCCTTGAACCCGAAACGCCGCATCAGCTGGATCGTCTGCATGTCATGGTCAAGCACGATGGTCTTGAACCCGCTTGCCTGCACCAGCCGGTTGACGATCTGTCCGAAACGGCCAATGCCAGCAATGATCACGGGGCCTTCCTCGTCGATCTCGTCGGGCTTGTACTTGGGGCCCGCCGCATCGCTCATCCGGCGAGAGATCAGCTCGTACAGGATGAACAGAAGCGGCGTGATCAGCATCGTAAGGGCGGTGATCAGCAAAAGCTTTTCCGCGACATCGGCGGGGATGACGTTCTGCTGGGTCGAGAAAGAGATCAGCACGAACCCGAATTCCCCGGCCTGCGCCAGCGAGAGGGTAAAGAGCCAGCGGTCGCGCCCCTTGAGCTTGAAGGCGCGTCCCAGCAGGTAAAGCACGATCCCCTTGACGAGGATGACCAGAACGGCCAGCCCGATCAGGTCGGCGGCATCCGCGAAAAAGGCGGTGAAATTGATGCCCGCACCCACGGTGATGAAAAACAGCCCCAGCAGCAGGCCCTTGAACGGTTCAAGGTCGCTTTCCAGCTCGTGCCGGAATTCGCTGTTGGCCAGTACCACGCCCGCGAGGAAAGCGCCAAGCGCAGGCGACAGGCCGACCAGTGTCATCAGGAAGGAAATACCGACCACGATCAGCAGCGCCAGCGCCGTATACATCTCGCGCAGGCCCGCCACGTGGATGAACCGGAACACGGGCCGCGTGAGGTAGATGCCCGCAAGGATGACCAGACCGATCACGCCAAGCGTCACCAGCGTGACGGCCCAGCCCGGCAGGCCCTCGACCAGCGATGCGGCGTGGCCGTGCCCCTCGGCGGCGGCCTCGTGTATCGCAAGCGAAATCGACCCGTCATCGTTGATCGCGCCGTAGATTTCTCCAACGGCGAGCAGCGGCAGCAGGGCAAGGATCGGGATCACCGCGATATCCTGCGTCAGCAGAACCGAAAAGGCCGAGCGTCCGCCCCCGGTCTGCATCAGCCCCTTTTCCGACAGGGTCTGAAGCACGATCGCGGTCGAGGAGAGGGACAGGGCAAGACCGATAGCGATGGCTGTGGCAAAGGGCTGTCCGGCGGCAATGGCGGCGGCCATGATGACCAACGTGCTGAGAACGACCTGCAACCCGCCCAGACCGATCAGCTTGTGGCGCATGTTCCACAGCGCTCGCGGTTCAAGTTCGAGACCGATCAGGAACAGCATCATCACGACGCCGAATTCGGCGAAATGGCGCAGCTCTTCCATTTCGGAGCCGACCAGATGGAACACCGGCCCGATGACGATGCCCGCAGCCAGATAGCCAAGTACGGATCCAAGCCCAAGCCGGGCGGCAATCGGCACCGCGATCACCGCGGCTGCCAGATAGATCGAGGCTTGGTAGAGGAAACTATCCATTGTCAGTCGGTTCCTTCCCGAATGGGACGAAGTACATGTTTACGTCGGCAGCGGCGCGTCGCGTTTGAGCTGATCCATCACGATCTGGCTTTGCACACGCGCTACGGCGGGGTGCGGCAGGATGACTTCGTGAATCAGTGCATTCAGGGCGGGCAAATCACTGCAATAGACGCGTAACAGATAATCAGCTTCGCCGGTCATGGTCCATGCGCTTGTGATCTCGGCCCGGGACCGGATCAGCCGCGCGAATGACGCCGATTGTTCGGGACCGTGGGTGCCAAGCTGAACCTGCACGAACCCCTGCACGCTGAGCCCGAGGCGAAGCGGGTCAAGCCGCGCCGAATAGCCCTGGATGATGCCGTCAGCCTCAAGCCGCTGGCGGCGGCGACCAGCCTGACTGGGCGAGAGGTTCAGAAGCTCACCCAGTTCCTGCGCCGTGAGATGCGCGTTGCCCTGTAGCGCGGCGAGCAGGCGCGTATCCGTGTCATCCAGCATATGCGGTAAATCCTTTATTCCTACTTACATAATGCATGTTTCCCGCATAACTACCCTTGATCCTAATCAAAAACGCGCAACTTTAGCATGAAGTTTGCGTTACGCTTTGGCCAACCAGAAATGACAGCCAGAGGAGAAGCGAATCATGGGTCCTTTCCCGCATGACGCACCGAAATCCGAAATCACCGAGGCCAACCCGGCCGGAACGGACGGGTTCGAATTCGTCGAGTTCGCCCATCCCGATCCGGAAGAGCTGCGCGGTGTATTCTCGCGTATGGGTTACGAGCGCGTTGCCCGCCACAAATCCAAGAATGTAGAGCTTTGGCAGCAGGGGGATATCACCTACATCCTGAATGCCGAACCGAACAGCTTTGCCTCGCGCTTTGTCGATCTGCACGGTCCCTGTGCACCATCGATGGGCTGGCGCGTCGTCGACGCGCAGCATGCGTTCGACCATGCGGTTGCGAATGGCGCCGAACCCTATATGGGCGATGACAAGACGATGGACGTGCCCGCGATCCTCGGGATTGGCGGATCGCTGATCTATTTCATCGACCAGTACTATGAAACCTCGCCTTATAACGAGGAATTCGAATGGCTTGAGCAATCCAAGCCGCGCGGTGTCGGGTTCTATTACCTCGATCACCTGACCCATAACGTGTTCAAGGGGAACATGGACACCTGGTTCAAGTTCTACGGCGATCTGTTCAATTTCCGCGAAATCCGCTTTTTCGACATCGAAGGCAAGTTCACCGGGCTGTTCTCGCGCGCGCTGACCTCGCCCTGTGGCCGGATCCGTATTCCGCTGAACGAGGACCGGGGCGAAACCGGGCAGATCGTGTCCTATCTCAAGAAGTACAACGGTGAAGGCATCCAGCATATCGCGGTCGGGTCGGACAATATCTATGACAGCACCGATGCGATTGCCGACAAGGGCGTGAAATTCATGCCCGGTCCGCCGGATACCTATTACGACATGTCCAAGGACCGCGTCGTCGGCCATGACGAACCGATCGACCGGATGAAAAAGCACGGTATCCTGATCGATGGCGAAGGCGTCGTCGATGGCGGTGAAACCCGCATCCTGCTGCAGATCTTCTCGAAAACAGTGATCGGTCCGATCTTTTTCGAGTTCATCCAGCGCAAGGGCGATGACGGTTTCGGCGAGGGCAACTTCAAGGCGCTGTTCGAGTCCATCGAACAGGAGCAGATCGACAATGGTGAGATCGCGGCGGAGTAACGTCTCCCGCTTGCAAGCAATCCACGGGGAGGAAAACGGGCGGCATCCGGCCGCCCGTTTTTTTGTGCGATACGGAGAGGTGGCGCTTAGCCGCTCGGGATTTTCAGGGTCAGGTTGCGCCCGCCCTTGGAATAGCGCAGCTCGCTGTCGCCAATGGCCACGATGCGTCCGCCATCGACACTGTCGCCGACCTGAACCTTTTTATACCGCCCGCTGGGGAGACGTACGAGCGCGCGCCGGTTGGATGGTGTGCCATAGACCCCGATGAGGTTGACGCGGCGCAGGTTGATCGCGTTGTCGAGCGTTGCCTGCCGGGCCACCGAAGCCGAGGACGGGATGCTCGGCTGCACGCGGACGGGCGCGACGGGTTCGGGTTCATCCTCTTCCTCGGGCGCTGCGCGCGCAGTTCTGACGATGCTGGCGAAATCGGCGGGACGCAGATCGGGCCGACGCGATGCGGCAACGGCCTGTGCCGACGGCGGTGCCGGGGTTGCCTGTTCAGCGCGCAGGGTTTCCGCCTCTTCCTGAAGCGAGCGGGGCCGAAGCTTGGGGCGCAGCGTGGCGAGTTCGTCGCGGGTCAGCCCGCCAAGCTGCGTGCGTTCCTGACGTTCGGCCAGATCCTCGGGGCGCAGGCGCGGGCGCAGCTCGGCCAGACGGTCGCGCAGCGCGTCGCTTTCCGCCTCTTCCTGCACGTCGAGCCGTTCCGGGATCGAGGAGGGACGGATCGGCGGCAGACCGGCATAGATCCTGACGCCTTCGGGGTTCAGCGTGCCTTCGGGCGTCGCTTCGACAAGCCCGTTTTCGTCCAGCGCAAAAAGCGTACCGGCGGCGGCAGGCGAACTTACCACGTCCGGCGCCTCATCCGTTTCGAATTCTTCGGGCTGGGGAAGGGCCACCGCGTCCTGAGACATGTCGGTGCGGTCGATGGAGGCGATGAACAGGTCGTCCAACCCGATCACGGCGGGCGAGGCAGGGGCCTCGGGCGCTTCGGGCCAGATGCCAGTCGCGGCATAGCGGGCTTCTTTCTCGGCCTCGGTTTGCGGTTCAGCGGGGAGCGCTGTCGCGTCAGCCGTATCTTCGTCCGCAGCAGGGGCCGTTTCCATATCCTGCGCGTCGGCGATGGCCTCGTCATCCAGCATTTCGCTGTCGATCTCGGGGAGATCTTCGTCGATGGCGGGCAGGTCGTCCGCCGGGATCGCGTCGCTTTCACCTTCGTCCAGCGCGTCGAGAACCGCCATGTCGGTTTCGCTCAGGCCGGGCGCATCGGGCAGGTTTTGCAGGCTGTCATCCGCGACCGGCGCCTCGGGCGCGCCGGGTTCCGCCGCGATCTGCGGGCC
Source organism: Phaeobacter sp. 22II1-1F12B (assembly GCF_002210165.1). Lineage (GTDB taxonomy): Bacteria > Pseudomonadota > Alphaproteobacteria > Rhodobacterales > Rhodobacteraceae > Heliomarina. The sequence continues at coordinate 104,315 of NZ_AQQP01000016.1, forward strand.
GTGGTCCACGTCCGTATCCGGCGCGGCATTCGGGTCGGTGTCGGTATCCGCTGCACCCGGACGGAACACGCCCTCGCTCTGTTCCACGGCGGTGACGACCGGATCGGTGTCCAGTACATCCGGGGCCGGCACAACGGCAGGGGTCAGCGCATGTTCGCTGGGCGCATCATCGGTGCCAAACAGGCCGGCAATCCCGTCATCAAGGAACAGGCTGGCCCATATCGCGACAGCCGCAAGGAACAGAAGCAACCCGGCAGTGAGGATCAGACCAAGGTGGCGGGGCTTGCCGCCCACCTTATTGTCGCGCGCGCCAAAGACGGTCATCTTGGCGGCTTCGTCACCGGGTTCGCTCATGGCGGCGGGGGGCGGGGGCGCGATCCGGCTGGTCGTCTGTTTCGGTCTGGCGGTAACGGCCGGGTCTTCTTGTTCACGCTTGCGGCTGAGAAAAGCGCTGAAACCGGTGGCCGTCGGCACCGGGTCTTCTTCGGGCTGCGTGCGGAATTCGGGGGCCGTCAGCGTGAGATCCGGTTCGGTTTCTTCATCGTCCGGTTCTTCGTATTCAGGGGCAGTGACGACTGGGTCGGTTTCGACCTCGGCCTCGGCTGTTTCTTCCGCTACTTCCTCATCGTTTTCCGCGACGGTTTCGGCGATTTCGGCAGCGACCGGCGTATTTTCCGCCTCGGGGGCGACGCCGCTGGCGACCGGGCCGGGGGCCAGCGAGAAACGCGGCCGCTCGGCTGTCAGTAACTCGCCGGTTGCGGGGCTTTCTTCGGCAGGGCTTTCGCGCCTTGCCCGGCGCGAGGAAAAGCCGGCAGGTGCAGGATCATCCTTTGCAGAGGGTTCCTCTGACTTTGCGGAGGGTTCCTCTGACGGTTTTTCTTCTGGTTCGGGCGCCTCGACCAGTTCAGGTTCCGGCTCGGGGTAAACCGCCTTGCCGACAACTACGACCGCGATTCCGTCCGGTTCGACCGTGTTCTTGCCGAATTCATGGGTCGCGGCCTTGGTCTGGCCAAACCACGGCTCGCCCAGAAACGCCTCGTCGCCGGGGATGGCGACAAAAGCCAGCGGCCCCATCTCATGCTCGACGGCAAAGGCTTCCGCTTCTTCAAGTGTTTCGCGCGCAACAGCCGCCACATGGGTCATGCGCCCGTCGCTGGCGGTGTCGTAGACAAGCTCGCTCAGGTCATAAGGCGTCGCCTCGGCAAGCGCCTCGCGCACGAGACTGTCGCGGATATCGCCCCGGGCATCGCCGGTTTCGACGCTCAGGTACTTGATCTGCTCATTCGGCAGGATCAGCTTGGTGCGCAGTTTACCGGAGGCAAGCTTCTTGGCGCTGGCGCGCAGCTCGGCCACGGCAGCGGCAAGATCGGGTGTATCGAATCCGGCATCGCCCACATGACGCCATCCGCCCGCAGCCCGATGCAGCAGGGTAATTCCGTCGAACGTCAAGGAAAGCGCAAAATCGGGTTTCATTCCGCGGCCATTCATTCCATTTCAATATGTTGCCACCCCGGCGGCAGGCATAGCCAGAGCCATCCCGACCGGGACCAGTTTAAAGCAGGACTCTGCCGAGGAAAAGAAAAACACCACAGCAGACCTTGCGATATTACGGGCAACGCTTTCATCTTGAGATATAGTTCAAAGGAAACGAGTAATGAAACCATCTATCCTTCTTGCCGGTGTTTTGGCTGCATTCTGCGCGACCACCGCGCCAGCCTTGCTTGCCGCACAGGAGCTAACGCAATCCCGTCAAATTATCGTCAACGGTGAAGGAGAAGTCACCGCCGCCCCGGATATGGCCACGATCACCCTTGGCGTGACCCATCGGGCAGACGAAGCCAAGGCCGCGATGGATATGACTTCGGATAATGTCGCGGCGATTCTCGAACGTCTCGCGACGCTTGGCGTGGCCGAGAGTGACATGCAGACCCGGAACCTGACGCTCAACCCGGTCTGGTCCGACAATAGCCGGACCGATCTGGAACAGAATGTCATCACCGGTTTCGTGGCAAGTAACACGATCTATGTCCGGGTCCGCGACCTTGAGGGCCTCGGCCCGCTTCTGGATGCGGTGATCGAAGACGGTGCAAATGATTTCAATGGCTTGCAGTTTTCCATGCAGGATCCCGATCCGCTGATGGACGAGGCCCGCAAGGCCGCCGTCAAGGATGCGATGGCCAAGGCGGTGCTCTATGCAGATGCGGCCGGTATCGAACTGGGTCAGGTGCGTTCGATCACCGAACAGGGCGGCGGACGGCCGATGATGATGGAAATGGCGGCCTCGGCGCGCAAAGGCGGTGTGCCAATCGCGGCGGGCGAGGTTACCGTCAGTTCTTCGGTCAGCATGGTTTTTGATATCGTCGGGCCCTGAAACCGTTCAAATTGAATAAAAAAGCGCGCCACTCACAGTGGAGCCATTCCGAGTTGTAGGACACGGGCGGCAGGAAACTGTCGCCCGT
>NZ_AQQP01000017.1 GCF_002210165.1 Phaeobacter sp. 22II1-1F12B
TAGCATCGGAGCCAACACAAGTTTAGACGGCCGCCCCCGGAGGTTTACGCTGCTACCGTGAAACGGGCGACTCCGGCTCTGGAAAATAGCGAAGCTCTCCAACATGCCGAGGCGGCGCGACCGGGGTCGCATCCACGGAAAAAACGTTCTCTGCGGCGAAAAATGCGTGCCCAATCGTGATAGTTCCGTAACGATCGAGAACGCCTCACAAACTCTGCTGCGCAAGATTATGGGCAAATCGCGCAAACTTATGGGGACCGCGCAATGTTATGCGCGATCCTACAGCTGTTCAGAAGTCGAGGTTTTCGACGTTCAGCGCGTTCTGCTGGATGAACTCGCGGCGGGGTTCGACGACATCGCCCATGAGCTTGGTAAAGAGGTCGTCGGCCTCGACCATGTCATCCACCTTGACCTGCAGAAGGGTGCGGGCGTCCGGATCGAGCGTGGTTTCCCAGAGCTGGTCCGGGTTCATTTCGCCAAGACCCTTGTAGCGCTGCAGTGACAGACCCTTGGCGCCTTCGTCGAGAATGGCCTGCAAAAGGCCAAGCGGGCCGTAGATCGTCTGGTTGCGGTCGCGGCGTTCCAGCGTGGCCGGGGAGCCGTAGATGTCCTGCAGGCCTTGGGTAAAGCTGCCGGTCTTGCGCGCCTCGCCCGAGCGCAGCATCGGGCCGTCGAGCGTGCGGACCTCTTCGACACCGCGCAGGATGCGGGCCAGACGGATGCCGTGGTCCTGCGTGATACGCCCCTGCCAGCCGCGTTCGTATTCGGCAGCGATCACGTCGAGCCGTTTGGCCACCTTGTCGGCGACGGCCTGAAGGTCGGCGTCCACGGCGCCGGGCACAAATGCTCCGGCAATGGCCGCCTGTTCAAGGATGTGACGGGGGTAATGGGTCGGGAAGGCTTCAAGGACCCGGCGAAGCTGGCGTGCCTCGTCGATGACGCGGACCAGATCCTGCCCGGTGATTTCCTCGCCCGAGCCGAGTCGCAGAACCGCGTTCTCGACGCCCTGCTGGATCAGGTAGTCGTCCATTGCGGCCTGATCCTTGAGATAGACTTCGGACTTGCCACGGCTGACCTTGTAGAGCGGCGGCTGCGCGATATAGAGATAGCCGCCTTCGATCAGCTCCGGCATCTGCCGGTAGAAGAAGGTGAGCAGCAGCGTCCGGATGTGTGCGCCATCCACGTCGGCGTCGGTCATGATGACGATCTTGTGGTAGCGCAGCTTGTCGATATTGAATTCGTCCCGCCCGATCCCGGTGCCAAGCGCCATGACGAGGTTGCCGATTTCCTGGCTGCCGAGCATCCGGTCGAACCGGGCCCGTTCCACGTTGAGAATCTTACCCTTGAGCGGCAGGATCGCCTGCGTGCCCCGGTCGCGCCCGGTCTGGGCCGAGCCGCCGGCGCTGTCACCCTCGACGAGGAAGATTTCGGTCTTGGCCGGGTCTTTTTCCGAGCAGTCCTTGAGCTTGCCGGCAAGGAAGTTCACATCCATCGCGGTTTTGCGCCGGGTCAACTCGCGCGCCTTTCGGGCGGCTTCGCGGGCCAGCGCGGCCTCGATGATCTTGCCGACGATGACCTTGGCCTCGTTCGGGTTTTCCTCGAACCACTCGGCGAGCTTCTCGTTGACCAGACCCTCGACGGCGGGACGGACCTCGGAGGAGACCAGCTTGTCCTTGGTCTGCGAGGAGAATTTCGGGTCGGGCACCTTGACCGAAAGCACGCAGGTCAGACCCTCGCGCGCGTCATCGCCGGTAAAGGAGACCTTTTCCTTTTTCGCAATGCCGCTGGACTGCGCATAGGCATTGATCGTGCGCGTCAGGGCGCCGCGGAAACCGGCCATATGGGTGCCGCCATCGCGCTGCGGGATGTTGTTGGTAAAGGGCAGGACCGTCTCGTGGTAGCTGTCGTTCCACCACATGGCGACTTCGACGCCGATGTCGTCTTTTTCGCCGGTGATAAAGATCGGCTCGCTCATCACGGTGGATTTCGACCGGTCGAGATATTTGACGAATTCCCGTACGCCGCCTTCGTAGTAGAGTTCCGAGCGCAGCGGTTCCACGGGGCGTTCGTCGACCAGGATGATGCGGACGCCCGAGTTGAGGAAGGCGAGTTCGCGCAGGCGTTTTTCCAGCGTCTCGAAGGAATATTCGAGGTTCGAGAAGGTGTCGGTCGAGGCGAGAAAGCGAACCTCGGTCCCGGTCATGCCATTGGCATCCCCTACGACTTCGAGATGCTTGACCGTGTCGCCGCGTTCGAACCGCGCCACGTGCTCTTTCCCGTCGCGCCAGATGCGCAGTTCGAGCCAGTCGGAAAGCGCGTTCACGACCGAGACACCCACGCCGTGGAGACCGCCGGACACCTTGTAGGAGTTCTGGTCGAATTTGCCGCCCGCGTGCAGCTGGGTCATGATGACCTCGGCGGCGGAAACGCCTTCTTCCTCGTGGATGCCGACGGGGATTCCGCGTCCGTTATCCATCACCGAAACGCTGGAATCCGCATGGATCGTGACGGTCACCGCGTCCGCATGACCGGCCAGTGCCTCGTCGATCCCGTTGTCGACGACTTCGTACACCATGTGGTGCAGACCCGAGCCATCGTCCGTGTCGCCGATATACATGCCGGGCCGTTTGCGGACAGCTTCTAAGCCTTTGAGAACCTTGATGGAATCAGCGCCATATTCTTCCGGTGCGCGGTCGGTCTCGGACATCCGAAAATCCTTTTGTCATTTTGCGATTTTATACCGGGTTCTGGGGGGATTGTCACGGGCTGACCACAATATTTGGTGTATCTCCGGAGGTCACGGCACGCCTTTGCTGATGGTCGATTCAGGTGCGGTCATCGCGTGGCGGGGGCTCTGCCCCCGATGCCCGTTCCGGGCATCTCCCCCGGGATATTTTCTGACCCAAAGAAGGGGGAAGTGAGCGATTTAGGCTGGGTTTTGCAGGGCGACGCCGGTGGCTTCCGAGACATGCAGGTGTTGTGCCCGCGATTCCAGTTCGGTGAAGAGTTCAGCGCCGGTGCCGGTCATCCAGGCCTGGGTCCCGAGCGCGCATATTTCTTCGTAAAGCGCGGCGCGGCGATCGGAATCGAGATGGGCGGCGATTTCGTCGAGAAGCAGGATGGGCGGCGCGCCGATCTGTCGCGACAGCGCGCGCCCGTTGGCGAGGATGAGCGATACGAGCAGCGCCTTTTGTTCGCCGGTCGAGCAGTCCTTTGCCTCGATCTCTTTTTCGGCGTAGACGGCGTGGAGATCGGTTCTGTGCGGTCCCACCAGTGTCCGCCCAGCGGCCATGTCACGGAACCGGCTTTCCGCAATGGCCTCGGCAAGATCCGTGGCACATTCCGGCATGCCGCCTTCGGACTGGATGAGATCGAGAGCCGCCGCTGGAAAAAGCGTTGTGCCATCCTGTTGCGCGGCTTCGAGTTTCAAAAGCGTGTCCCGGCGGTTGCGATGGATCATCGCGCCTGCCTCCGCCATCTGCCGTTCCAGCGCCATGTACCAATGGGGATCGCGCACCATGTCCTTGAGCAGCCGGTTGCGTTCCCGCATGGCTTTTTCGTAATCGAGAACGATCTGGGCATGGCCGGGATCAAAGCTCAGCACGGCCCGGTCGAGAAACCGTCTGCGCCCTTCGGCGCCTTCGATCCAGAGCCGATCCATGGCCGGGATAAGCCACAGTACCCTTACGATCTGGCCAAGGGCGACCTGGTTTGCCTGCTTGTCGTCTATCCTGACCTGCCGAGCGGCCCCGTTTTCAGACCATGTCCTGATTTCGTGGGCGGCGCCGCCGGAGACGACATCGGCATTCAACTGCCATCCGATCGGATCGGGACGGCGGGCCATGTCGCTTGCGCTGGCGCGGCGCAGCCCGCGACCGGGAGAGAGCATCGACAATGCCTCGAGGATATTCGTCTTTCCGGCCCCGTTTGTCCCGAAAATCGCGACCGGGCGTTCGTCGACATGGATTCTGGCAATCTTGTGGGACCGGAAGTGCGACAGGGTCAGGGAGGTCACTGCCAGTGGCTTTTCGGGCGCCATCCCTTCCCCCTTCTTTGGGTCTTAAAATATCCCCGCCGGAGGCAAAAGCTTTAGACGCGCATCGGCATGACGACGTAGACTGCGCTCTGATCGGTTCCTTCGCGCATCAGCGTCGGATCGCCTGCCGAATTGAACATGAAAACGGCGTTCTCACGGTCTACCTGGCTTGCGATTTCAAGCAGGTATTTCGCGTTGAAGCCGATTTCGAGGCGCTCGTCGGAATAGGCCACGGCAAGCTCTTCCTCGGCAGCGCCGCTGTCGGGCGCGTTTACCGAAAGGACCAGACGGTCTTCTTCCAGCTGCAGTTTCACAGCGCGCGAGCGTTCGGAGGAAACGGTGGCGACACGGTCGACGGCCTTGGCGAAATCGGCCGCGTCGACTTCGAGGCGGCGGGTGTTGCCCTGCGGGATAACGCGCGTGTAATCGGGGAATGTTCCGTCGATGACCTTGGAGGTCAGCGTGATGTCGGGCGTTGCAAAGCGGACCTTGGTTTCCGAAACCGAGACCGCGATTTCCATGTCGTCTTCGTCCAGCAGCTTGCGCAACTCGCCCACGGTCTTGCGGGGAACGATCACGCCGGGCATCTGTTCGGCACCTGCGGGCAGCGGGGCATCAATCCGGGCGAGGCGGTGGCCGTCGGTCGCGACGCAACGCAGCGCTTTGCCGTCTTCGCTATCGGCCACGTGCATATAGACGCCGTTCAGGTAGTACCGGGTCTCTTCGGTCGAGATGGCGAATTTCGACTTGTCGAACAGGCGGCGCAGCACCTCGGCCTTGGCGGAAAAGTTGGAATCGTATTCCGAGGTCGCCATGACCGGGAAATCTTCTTTCGGCAGCGTTGCCAGTGAAAAGTTCGACCGGCCTGCTTCGACCGTCAAACGGCCTGCGGCGGTGTCGGCGTTCAGGCTGACAAGGGCGCCGTCTGGCAGCTTTCGCACGATTTCATGCAGGGTCGTAGCGGCCACGGTGGTCGCCCCGGCGCGTTCAACCTGAGCAACGGCCTTGTCCACGACTTCGATATCGAGGTCGGTGGCGCGGAAATAGACAGAGTCACCTTCGGCTTCGATCAGCACGTTGGCGAGGATCGGAATGGTGTTGCGGCGCTCGACAACCGATTGCGCCTGAGACACGGCCTTGAGCAATGTGCCACGTTCGATGCTGAATTTCATGTCCTTCGATCCTCTGCAAAGGCCGGGAAGGGCAAGTTAGCGGTTTGGCCCCCCGGCACAAGGCCTTTCCTGAGTTTGTCTGTTGTATAGGAAAGGGCGTCAAGGGGGGCAGCGGTGCGATTGCGGGCCAGTATGGCCAAATCGCAAACATTCTGCGGCGTTACCGCGAATTTGCCTGCCCTGACGCGTGTATATAGTCGTATGTTTGTAGTCTTTTGCATATGCCCCGGCGCGGGCCGGGGCCTGCAAATCAGGCTTCGAGCGCGCGACGCAGCATTTCAACATCTTCGGCGATCTGTCCGTCGGATGCCTTGAGCTCTTCGATGCGACGCACGCCGTGCATGACGGTGGTGTGGTCGCGACCGCCGAAACGGCGGCCGATCTCGGGCAGAGACCGGCTGGTCAGCTGCTTGCAGAGGTACATCGCCACCTGGCGCGGGCGCGCGTAAGAGCGCAGGCGCTTTGGGCCGATGATGTCCGAGAGGCGGATGTTGTAATACTCCGAGACCTTGCGCTGGATTTCCTCGACGGTGATCTTGCGTTCCGAGGCGCGCAAAACATCGGCGAGACAGTCCTGAGTCAGTTCCATGTCGATCTCGCGACCGACGAGCGAGGCGAAGGCGAAGAGGCGGGTCAGCGCGCCTTCGAGCACACGCACGTTGGTCGAGATGCGATGGGCGAGGAATTCCAGCACGCCATCGCTGACTTCGAGTCCGGGGTAGGTTTTACGGTAGTTGTCGAGCTTCGACTGGAGGATGCCGAGGCGCAGCTCGTAATCGGTCGGATGCAGATCGACGACGAGACCACATTGCAGGCGTGACTGGACGCGGTCTTCGAGATCCTTGATTTCACCCGGGGCACGGTCGGCAGAAATGATGATCTGCTTGTTCTGGTCGACCAGCGCGTTGAAGGTGTGGAAGAATTCTTCCTGCGTGCTGTCCTTGCCGGCGATGAACTGCACGTCGTCGACCATCAGCACGTCGACCGAGCGGAACATGTGTTTGAAATCCATCATCTTGCGTTCGCGCAGGGCCTGGACAAAGCGGTACATAAACTGTTCGGCCGATAAGTATAGCACGTTCAGCTCGGGCTGACGAGTCCGTAGTTCCCAGGCGATGGCGTGCATGAGGTGCGTTTTACCAAGGCCGACACCGCCGTATAGAACCAGCGGGTTGAAGGTGACGGGACCGCCTTCGCTGACGCGGCGCGCGGCGGCATGGGCCAGCTCGTTCGGCTTGCCGACGACAAAGTTGTCAAATGTGAACCGGGCGTCCAGCGGCGCGGTGCCGAATTCGGGAGCCTGATCGTCCGAGGTCGTCACAGCAGCAGGCTGGGCCGACTGCGCGACCGCAGAATCTACAGGCTTGGCGCGCTGCTCTGCTGCGGCCCGGCGTTTGGGCGAATTGGCCGGCACCTGAAACTGGATGCGCTGAACGTCCTCCCCACAGGAGTTCAGCTCGTACAGGATCAGGTCGGAAAAGTTCTGGCCAACATAGTTGCCCATGAAGTTTGTCGGCACATGAAAGACGGCGACGCCGTCGTTCACATCCGAAAATTCAAGCGGTTCGATCCACGTAGTATAGTTGTTCTGACCTACCGTCTTGAGCAGCTTTTGTCTGAGTTGTCCCCATTCTTCTTTTCTCATCTGTGCCTCATGCATCCCAAATTTCGAGGCCATTCGACCTCTTATATCTTCTTGACCGGCGCAGAAACCGGCGGGACTCATGCACAAGCGGGGACACCGCTGCCAAACGCTGACAGCGCGTCGTCGTCGTCTTATTGCGTCCATGACAACAAGCAAACCGAACCCGTCCGCCCAACACTGGACGGGTCATAACCGGTGCAATCATCGACGCACTATTTTACACGACAGGGTCACAAAAACGATGGGCAGCCATCGTTCATGACACACTGAAACAGTCGGATAAAATCCGTCAGTTCAGTTGCGTTTCCGGCTTTTTTGACCCGTTGCAGACTGGGCCTTGGTCCGGAAACAACCTGTCCCCCCAAGCATATGAATCGCTCGCTTAGTGGTAGCAATTCTGACGGCAGACCGGCAACGAAACTATGTTATTGACTCGCTCTTTTCTCGGCAGAGAATCTCTTGCCCATGCGGAAACCGGCGAAACCTTTCCGGGGGCAAAAAAGGCGCTGCCGACGGCAACGCCTTAATGTCATTAATTTTTCACAAAAACTTGAACGGTTGTCCGCTCAACTCAGCCGAGAGCTTTTACGCGGCTCGAAAGACGGGACATCTTCCGGGAGGCTGTGTTTTTGTGCAACACCCCTTTGGTGACGCCGCGCATCAGCTCGGGCTGAGCGGCGCGCAGGGCTGCAATTGCCGCATCTTTGTTACCGGAAGCGATCGCTTCCTCGACTTTGCGGAGGTAGGTGCGAATCCGCGAACGACGGGCTTTGTTGACGGTAAAGCGCGATTCGTTCTGACGGGCGCGTTTCTTGGACTGCGGTGTATTGGCCATGTCGGCTCCCTCACATCGGGACGGTTGAAATCAAAAGCGCAAAACGTCCCGACACCGGGTTTTCATCGACCGGTCGAATCCTGCCAGAGCGGGCATCACGCGCATGTATCGGCGGCGTATAGGTCAGTTTTACGGGAAAGGAAAGCCATTTTCGCGACGGGCGCGGCGCCGGCAGGGCAGGGCGAGGTCGTGGACCGGGCGGATGCCGGGGACGGCTATGCGCCCCCGGTCGATTACTTGTCGCGGAACTGCGGTTGCCGCTTTTCGAGGAAGGCACCCATGCCTTCTTTTTGATCTTCGGTCGCGAACATCGAGTGGAACAGGCGGCGTTCGAACAGAATGCCTTCGCGCAGCGTGGTCTCGTAGGACCGGTTGACCGCTTCTTTGGCAGCAAGGATGGTCGGCAGCGATTTCTCCGAGATCTTGTCGGCGGCGGACATCGCCTCTTCCATCAGCTTCTTGGCAGGCACGACCCGGCTGACCAGGTTGGCACGTTCCGCTTCCTCGGCTGTCATGAAACGCCCGGTGAGGTTCATGTCCATCGACTTGGACTTGCCGACATAGCGTGTGAGACGCTGGGTGCCGCCGATCCCGGCGATGACGCCGAGGTTGATTTCGGGCTGGCCAAACTTGGCGGTGTCGGCGGCGATGATGAAATCGCAGGCCATCGCCAGTTCACATCCGCCCCCAAGCGCATAGCCGGCAACGGCGGCGATGATGGGCTTGCGGATCGCGAGGATTCGGTCGCTGGTATCGGCGAACAGGTTCTCGCTGTAGACATCCGCAAAGCTCTTTTCGGACATCTCCTTGATATCCGCCCCGGCAGCAAATGCCTTTTCCGAGCCGGTTATGACGATGCAGCGCACCTTATCATTGCCATCGGCCTCTTCCAGCGCATCGCATAGCTCGCCCAGCAGCTGAGTGTTCAGCGCATTCAGGGCGTCCGGGCGATTGAGGCGTATCAGGCAGATGTGGTCTTCTGTAGCGACGGTAATCGTCTCAAAGGCCATGAATCTTGCTTTCATTGTTCCGTTGTGAACCCGAGCCTTACCATTTGAAGCAATCACTTCAAGCTATCTTTGGCATTGCGCACAGAAGAACGACGATCTTCCCGATTGCACGATTCGCTGCACATTTGAGCGACAATCGGGGGTGCGGCAGGGTTGGCCTTCGCGTCCGTAGACGTCGAAGGAATGTTGAAAATATCCAAGTTCTCCATCGGCTTGGCGGAAATCGCGCAGCGAGGAACCGCCTGCCTGAATGGCATCCGTCAGCACCTGCCGGATGATCGGAACAAGCGCGCCGACACGCGCGGCAGAGATTTTACCGGCTTTTCGGCGGGGTGAAATTCCGGCACGGAAAAGCGCCTCGCAGACATAGATATTGCCCAGTCCCGCGACAATGCGCTGGTCGAGCAGGGCCGATTTGACCGGTGTGTTGCGCCCGTGAAACGCCTTGATGAGATGTGCTTCGTGGAAATCGTTGCCCAGCGGTTCGGGGCCGAGCACCGCAAGCAGCTTGTGGGATTCGGCGCTGGCGGTGTCCATCAGGTCCATCGCGCCAAAGCGGCGCGGGTCGTTGAAGGTGATCCGCGCGCCATTCTCCATATGCAGCACCACATGGTCGTGTTTTTCCGGCATCGGGTGTTCATGCACGAACCGGCCCAACGGATCGCCCGACACCATCATCCGACCCGACATGCCCAGATGCACCAGCAGCGTCTCGCCCGAGCTCAGGTCGGCGAGGATGTATTTCGACCGCCGCCGCAGCCGTTCGACGCGTTTGCCCGACAGCCGCACGGCCATATCCGGCGGAAATGGCCAGCGCAGGTCGGGCCGGTTGACCTCGGCGCGGGCGATGATTTCGCCCTCCATCACGGGGGCAAGGCCGCGACGGACTGTCTCTACCTCTGGCAATTCGGGCATGGTGCTCTTTCTTCTGGCAAGGGGGCGCATTGTGCCGCCCGGCAACGCCCTATAACAAGGGCCAAACTTTAGCGGCGACAAGACCCATGACAGACGAAACCGACAAAACCACCCATTTCGGACGCGAGACCATCCCCGAGGGCGACAAGGCCGGGCGGGTGCAGGGCGTCTTTAACTCGGTCGCCAGCAAGTACGACATCATGAATGACGTGATGAGCGTGGGCATCCACCGGGTCTGGAAAGACGCGATGATGGACTGGCTTGCTCCGCGTCCCGGCCAGAGGCTGCTCGACGTGGCGGGCGGTACGGGCGATATATCCTTCCGCTTTCTCAAGCGGGCCGGACATGGGCATGCCACGGTGCTTGACCTGACCGAGCCGATGCTGGTGGAAGGGCGCAAGCGCGCCGAGGCCGAGAGCATGGCCGACAGCCTTGACTGGGTGGTGGGCGATGCGATGGCGCTGCCTTTCGAGAACAACACCTTTGACGTCTACACGATCAGTTTCGGCATCCGGAACGTGACCCGCCCGCAAGAGGCGCTGAACGAGGCGTTCCGCGTGCTAAAGCCGGGCGGACGGCTGATGGTGCTGGAGTTCAGCCAGTTGCCGAATGACGGGCTGCAAAAGCTCTATGACCTCTACAGTTTCAACGTCATCCCGCGCATGGGCCAAATGATTGCCGGGGATCGCGACAGCTACCAATATCTTGTCGAATCGATCCGCAACTTTCCGGATCAGGAGACATTCCTGTCGATGGTCCGCTCGGCAGGATTCGAGCAGGCGAAGTACCGGAACCTCAGCATGGGAATCGCGGCGCTGCATTCGGGGTGGAAGATCTGATGAGCCTGGCTGATCTGGTGGCTGCCTGATGCGCGGTCCGCATAATATCATCCGCCTGATCCGTACCGGCGCAACGATGGAGCGCACCGGCGCGATGGGTGTGATCCTTGATGCCTATGATGCGCCGCCGCTGCTGCGCATCGCGGCGCGCACGCTGGGTAAACCTTTCATGTGGCTGGGCTACAAGGGTGACCCGTCGATGCCGCCCGCGACCCGCGCGCTGACGGCGCTGGGCCCGGCCTATATCAAGTTCGGCCAGATCCTGTCGACGCGGCCCGATCTGGTGGGCAATGACCTCGCGGTGCAGCTGCGTGTCCTGCAGGACAAGCTGCCGCCCTTTGACATGGCCGAATCCCGCGCCCAGATCGAAAGCGAGCTGGGCATGTCGGTCGACGAGATCTTTTCCGAGTTCTCCGAACCCATCGCCGCAGCCTCGATCGCGCAGGTGCATCAGGCACGGCTGGCGGACACGGGCGAAAAGGTCGCGGTCAAGGTGCTGCGCCCGAATATCGAGCGTGCCTTTCGCAAGGATGTGGACGCGTTCTATTTCGCAGCGCGCATGGTCGAGCTGTTCGCGCCCGGGGCGCGGCGGCTGCGCCCGATGGAGGTGGTCGAACATTTCGACGGCGTGGTGCGGGGCGAACTTGACCTGCGGCTCGAAAGCGCGGCGGCTTCGGAATACGCGGCCAATACCAAGGAAGACCCGGGTTTTCAGCTGCCATCCATCAAGTGGAATTTCTCAAGCCGTCGGGTGATGACGCTGGGCTGGGCCGACGGGGTGCCGCTTGGCGACAATGACGCGCTGGATGCGGCCGGGCATGACCGGCGCGATCTGGGCGAACGGCTGCTGCGCCTGTTCCTGCTGCACGCGCTGCGAGACGGTTTTTTTCACGGCGACATGCACCAGGGGAACCTCAAGGTCGCGCCCAACGGCGATATCATCACCTATGATTTCGGCATCATGGGCCACATCGATGAATACACCCGCCGGGTCTATGCCGAGATCCTGTTCGGCTTCATCCGGCGCGATTACAAGCGCGTGGCCGAGGTGCATTTCGAAGCGGGTTACGTGCCTGCCGATCAGGATGTCGACGAATTTGCCCGCGCCCTGCGCGCGGTGGGCGAGCCGATCTTTGGCATGGATGCCTCGCATATCTCGATGGGGCGATTGCTGACCTATCTCTTCGAGGTGACCGAGCGGTTTGGCATGGAAACCCGGACCGAGCTGATCCTGCTGCAACGCACGATGGTGGTGGTCGAGGGCGTGGCGCGCTCGCTGAACCCGAATATCAACATCTGGGAAGTCGCACGGCCGGTGGTCGAGGACTACATCAAGGATTCCATCGGCCCGAAAGCGGTTCTGTCGGACCTTGGCAAGGCGGCGCTGGTGCTGGCGCGGTTCGGTCCGCGCCTGCCGGGACTGGTGCAGAACGCGCTGATTGCACAGGCGGAACCGCCAGCGCCCGAACGCAAGCTGAGCCGCAGGATGCTGGGCTTGGTAGCCGTCTGTGCCGCTGTCGGTGGTGCGGCCCTTGCGGTTCTGCTGGAGCACCTTTTCTAGGGGGGGCCTCATCCAGAGGCCAAGCGGCTTGATGTCCCGGAACGAATAGAGCGTGTCCACGAACCGAACTGGTGAATTACGTCGCTTGTACCGGACCCTTTGGGTGAAGGTCGGGTTTGAGCCCATTGTCGCTGTTCCACAAGAGGGAGTGACTGGTCTTCAGTTGCATTCACCGTCGATCGAGTGATGTACGTTAAAGTACCGGTTTCCGCGAATACTCTGAAGCTGAACGAGGGCTTGGCCGTCATCGGTGTCGAAACGGACATCTATCGTTGATATAGTTCCGATGCCGGAAGGAATGCTCAAAATTTGAATGTCGGGTTCGTCAAGCTCAAGGCGCATTTTGAAAACAAGAGCCGCAAACTCCTCTAGATCGCCTTCCAACTTCTCTCCGACGAAACGGACTATCCCGTTGCAAACACCCAAGGTTAGGTTCGAGCCTTCGACAGACCAATATCCCGGCAGATGCTCCGAAAGAGGCACGATTTCCCATTCCCGCTCGAGAGCATGCTGTTGTGCCGCTTCAAATGAACTTCCCAGCACGAAGCCCCCAAGTTTCTCTGGATCGGCAGCATATGCCACAGAGCCGACAAACACGCCGAATGCTGTCGACAAATAGATCTTTCTGGCAATGTTCATTTGAGTTCCCATTGGTTGCTCATCTTGTCTTAACAGGAAGCGGCAGGAATCCAATTTCAGCACAGTCCGCGTACCCGACCGCCAAAGTTCGCGGACACCTCAAAAGAAAAAACCCCGCGCGGAGGGGGCGCGGGGGAGTTTGGTTGCCAAGGGAAGCAACGAGAGTTGGGTTACCAGTCCGAGGGCCCTTTTTCTGCAAAAGCGTTGACCAGAAAGTCGATAAAGGCGCGAACCTTGGGCTGGGTGAACCGGCCCGGCGGGTAAACGGCGTAGATGCCCTGGGTTTCGACCGGAAGGCTGGGCATGGCGTATTCGACCAGCCCTTTTTCCATCGCGTCGGCAAAGAGAAAGCTGGGCAGGAACGCGATGCCGAGGCCCGAGATCGCGGCGTTGAGCAGCGACTGGCCGTCGTTCACACTTAGCCAGCCGGCGGTGCGGACCTGACGCTTTTCACCCGAGGGGGCGGTCAGTTTCCAGACGTTGCCGCTCGACTGGTTGGAATAATGCAGCAGCTTGTGTTCGTTCAGATCGTCGATCTTCTGCGGATAGCCGTATTTCTGGAAATAGGCGGGCGAGGCGATCATCGCCTTGGTGGTTTCCGTCAGTTTGCGCGCGCGGAGGGTGCTGTCTTCCAGCTCACCGATCCGCACGGCCATGTCGAAGCCTTCGGAAATCAGTTCGACATACCGGTTGTTCAGCACCATGTTGACGGTGATCTCGGGGAAGTCCGACAGGAATTCGCTGAGCACCGGGGACAGATGATTGACGCCGAAATCCGTCGCGACCGAAATGCGCAGCAGGCCCGAGGGGGCGGATTGCATCGAGGTGACCAGCGCATCCGCTTCGCCTGCATCGTTCAGCACGCGGCGGGCGCGGTCGTAATAGGCAAGGCCGATCTCGGTCGGGCTGACGCGGCGCGTGGTCCGGTTCAGCAGACGTGCGCCAAGCCGTGCCTCGAGGCTCGAGACATGCTTGGAAACGGCTGATTTGGAGATGCCCATTTTCTTGGCCGCATCCGTGAAGCCGCCCTGATCTACCACATTGGCGAAGGCTTCCATTTCGGTGAGACGGTCCATCGACTATTCCTTGGTGATTTCTATCGTTCTGGAAACAGTCTATCGCCACCAATCTTGGCAAGAACGCGGCACGTCTGAGATAATATCGCGGTTTTGTGTGGATCGTTCATGGCATGGAAACAGGAGAATCTCCGTCTAATCCCATGTTTTAATTGAACTTTAACGGGTTCTGCGGGTGGTTCAAGCGCTGTTTGTTAACCCAGAATCCGGCCAAACTCTTTTTCGCCGCGTCTGGAAACACGCAGGATTCGGCTGTCGGGGACACGGGCGACCCAGCCGAGGTCTTCGAACCGGGACAAAAGCGCACGCCCGAGCCGTCCGGCCAGATGCGACTGGCGCATCGACCAGTCGAGGCATTCGCGGCAAAGCGGCGCGCGACTGGGCGGCAGCCCATCGGGATCGAGGCCTAGGTCGCGCACGAAATCATACCCCTCTGGTGTCAGGTCCAGACCGGAATGGGTGGTCCGGAAGGTGCCGCGATCCTGCATCGCGCGGTAAAGCCGGACGCCCATTTCCCCGGCCATGTGGTTGTAGCAGACCCGCGCGGTGCGCAGTGCCTGATCTTTCGGGCCGGTCCGCGTGCGCAGTTGACCTTGCGTGGCGGCAAGACCCATCAGCCCTTCGAGCGCGCGGGCGACCTCATCCCCGGCGAGGGTGAAATAGCGGTGCCGCCCCTGCTGGCGACGCGCGATCAGCGCGCCGTCTTCCAGCTTGCGCAGGTGCGAGCTTGCCGTCTGGGCCGTCACGCCTGCCTCATGCGCGAGCTCGCTCGCGGTCAGCGCCTTGCCCGACATCAGCGCGGTCAGGATATTGGCGCGGGCCGGGTCGCCGATCAGCGCGGCGAGGGTCGCGATATTGGGTCCGTCTTTCATGCTTCGACGCTAATCGAAGCATTGCGAACAATCCAGATGCTAGTGAGCGGCCAGCAAGGAAAGGAAACCGCTATGCTGACATGTATCATCCGCTACCAGATCGACCCGGTGAAAAAGGCGCAGTTCGAAGAATATGCGCGCAACTGGGGGCAGGCGATTCCGCGCTGCGGTGCCGATCTTATCGGCTATTATGCCCCGCATGAGGGGTCATCGACGCTGGCCTATGGCATCTATAACGTCAAAAGCCTGTCTGATTACGAAGCCTACCGCACCCGGCTGGCCGCCGACCCGCTGGGACGCGAGAATTACGAATTCGCGCAGCGCGAGCGGTTTTTGCTGCGCGAGGACCGGACATGGTTGAAACTGGCCTCGGCCCCACATGGAGACCCTGCATGATCGCCATTATTTTCGAAGTCGAACCCGCCGAGGGCCGCAAGGACGAATACCTTGATATCGCCGCGAGCATGCGCCCGCTGGTCGAGCAGATCGATGGGTTCATCTCGGTCGAGCGGTTCCAGAGCCTGACCAACCCGGGTAAGCTCTTGTCGATTTCCTTCTTTCGCGACGAAGAGGCGGTACAGGAATGGCGCAGCCTGACCCGGCACAGGGCCGCCCAATCCCGAGGGCGCAAGGGCGTGTTCTCGGACTACCGGCTGCGGGTGGCCCATGTGATCCGCGATTACGGGATGTTCGATAGGGAACAAGCGCCGCAAGACAGTCTTGCGGCGCATGATGAGCTATAGGGCGGCGGCGAGCCGTGTGCCCTGATTGATGGCGCGTTTCGCGTCGAGTTCGGCGGCCACATCCGCGCCGCCGATCACATGCACCTTGGTGCCCTGCGATTCCAGCGCCTCGGCAAGGCTGCGTTCGGACACCTGACCGGCGCAGAGCACGATGGTGTCGGCCTCGATCACGGTCGGGTTCTCGCGCGCTTCGCCAAAGCTGACATGCAGCCCGCTGGCGTCGATCTTTTCATAGTTCACGCCGCCGACGAAATTCACGTCCTTCATCTTGAGCGCGGCGCGGTGAATCCAGCCGGTTGTCTTGCCAAGTCCCTTGCCGTGCTTGGTCTTCTTGCGTTGCAGCAGGGTGATTTCGCGCGCCGGTTCCTCGGGCTGAGGGCCTTCGGGGGCAAGGCCGCTGCGATGCTCGGCCGGGTCGGTGACGCCCCATTCCTTCATCCAGAGCGGCAGGTCCACGGTCGGGCTGGTGCCTTCATGGGCGAGGAATTCGGACACGTCGAAACCGATGCCGCCCGCGCCGATCACCGCGACCTTGTGGCCAACCTTGGCCTTGCCGCGCAGCACGTCGATATAGTTCACCACGTTCGGCCCGTCCTGACCGGGAATTTCCGGATCGCGGGGCAGCACGCCGGTGGCGATCACCACTTCGTCGAAACCGGCCAGCATGTCGGGCGTGGCGGTCGTGTTCAGCTTCACCTCGATCCCGAGGTCGGTGACCATCGCGCGGTACCAGTCGACGAGGCCCCAGAATTCTTCCTTGCCGGGGATCTGCTTGGCCATGTTGAGCTGGCCGCCTATCTCGTCCGACTGATCGAACAGCGTGACCTTGTGGCCCCGTTCGGCGGCGGTGATCGCGGTCGAAAGGCCCGCCGGGCCGCTGCCCACAACGGCAAGCGTCTTGATGTCGGTGGCCGGTTCGATCGGCAGTTCGGTTTCATGACATGCGCGCGGGTTCACGAGGCACGAGGTCAGCTTGCCGCCGAATGTGTGATCAAGGCAGGCCTGATTGCAGGCGATGCAGGGCGCGATATGGCTGGTCTCGCCCCGCGCTGCCTTGGCCACGAAATAGGCGTCCGCCAGCATCGGGCGGGCAAGCGAGACCATGTCGGCGCAGCCGGTGGAGAGCACTTCTTCGGCGACTTCCGGCGTGTTGATCCGGTTCGAGGTGATGACCGGGATGCCGACCTTGCCCATCAGTTTCTTGGTGACCCATGCAAAGGCCGCGCGGGGTACGCTGGTGGCAATGGTGGGGATGCGCGCCTCGTGCCAGCCAATGCCGGTGTTAATGATGGTGGCCCCGGCTTTTTCGATTTCCTGCGCCAGCTGCACGACCTCGTCGAAGGTCGATCCGTCGGGGACGAGGTCGATCATGGAAAGCCGGTAGATGATGATGAAATCGGTGCCTGTTGCCTCACGCGTGCGGCGCACGACCTCAAGCGGGAGCCGCATCCGGTTCTCGTAGGACCCGCCCCAGCGGTCGGTGCGTTTGTTGGTATGGGTGACAAGGAACTGGTTGAGGAAATAGCCTTCGCTGCCCATGATCTCGACCCCGTCATACCCGGCCAGCTTGGCCTTGCGGGCGGCTTCGACGATATCGGCGATCTGCTTTTCGATGCCGTCCTCGTCGAGCTCGTTCGGGGGGAAGGGCGAGATCGGGGATTTCACCGGGCTGGGGGCGACGCATTTCGGGCCGTAAGAATAGCGCCCGGCATGGAGGATCTGCATCGCGATCTTGCCGCCCGCCTCATGCACGCGGTCGGTGACGACGCGGTGGTTTTCGATGTCCTGCTCGCTCACCATCATCGCGGCGCCCGGCAGGACCGATCCTTCGAGATTGGGGCCGATGCCGCCGGTCACCATCAGGGCCACGTCGCCGCGCGCCCGCTCGGCATAGAACTCGGCCACGCGGTTCCAGTCGCCGGTTTCCTCAAGCCCCGTATGCATGGAGCCCATCAGCACCCGGTTCTTGAGCGTCGTGAACCCAAGGTCGAGCGGTTTCAGTAGGTTCGGATAGGTGGCCATTGCGTGCTCCCCTGTCTGCATGTCCGTTGCGACGATTGCCGTCCCGGACGGGTTTGTCACCTGCTACGCTGCGTCATCGGCAAGGTGGTTCGGTATCGTGCCGGTGGAAATCGCGATCCAGATGGCGATGGCGAGCAGCGACAGCGCGAAGGCCAGCCGCACCGGTACCGAGCTTTGCCATGACGCAAGCCGCGTGCCGATCATCGCGCCAAGCAGGACGATGGCCGAATGCACGATCAGCGCGGTCAAGACGTGCAACCCGCCCAGCAGCAGTGTTTGCAGCCAGATCGGCCCGGCCTGTGGCGAGGTGAACTGTCCGATCACCACCATGTAGAAAACCAGCGCCTTGGGGTTCAGCAGGTTGGAAATCAGCCCCCGGCGAAAGGCGTTTTCGTCGCGGATCGGCGGCACACCCTCGGCGCTTTCGGCCCAGGCGCACCAGGCGAGGTAGACCATATAGCCCACCCCGGCCCACCGCAGCAGGTGATAGAGCCAGTCCGAGGCCGCCGCGATGGCGCTAAGCCCCGTGGCGGCGGCGACAACCTGAACCGACAACCCGATGGTGATGCCAAGCACGGCGATCATGCCCGCGCGCCTGCCGGTCTGGGCCGAGAGCGCGGCGAGCCATCCCATGTTCGGTCCGGGTGTGAGTTCGATGACGAACATCGCAATGATGAAAGAGGTCCAGTTGACCCCCGAAAGAATGTCCAAGTGCGGCCCCGTGGCTGAAATATGTGGCGGCGGTGCGCTGCGGCGCGTTTCCGTCAGGCTGCCGCGAATATGCTGGGAACAAAAGAGTTTCTTTACGGTATTTATGGATAGGGCGTTGAATCGCGGCAGGGTCTCGCCTGCCGATATTGTGCTGACACGGGCCGTTCCTATATTTTTCCTGTCCCTTGTGGGGACGGAGTCTGGAGATCGAAAGATGGGATATTTCAAGACGGCCATGCTGATGGCGGCGCTGACGGCGCTTTTCATGGGGCTGGGCTATTTGCTGGGCGGCACCGGGGGCGCGATGATTGCGCTGGTCGTGGCGGCGGTCATGAATGTCTTTACCTGGTGGAATTCCGACAAGATGGTCTTGCGGATGCATAACGCCAAACCCGTCGCATCGGGCGACCGGCTTGGTCTTAACGATCTTGTGGCGCGGCTGGCCGAGAATGCCGGGCTGCCAATGCCCGCTGTCTACCTGATCGACACGCCGCAGCCGAATGCCTTTGCCACCGGGCGCAACCCGCAGAACGCCGCCGTGGCGGTGACCTCGGGTCTGATGCAAAGCCTGTCACGCGAGGAACTGGCCGGCGTCATCGCGCATGAACTGGCCCATATCCGCAACCATGACACGGCGATCATGACCGTGACGGCCACCTTTGCCGGTGCGATTTCCATGCTCGCGAATTTCGCGCTGTTCTTTGGCGGCAGCCGCGAGCGGATGGGGATTGTCGGGACGCTAGCGATGATGTTCCTTGCGCCGCTGGCGGCGGCGCTGGTGCAGATGGCGATCAGCCGGACCCGGGAATATGCCGCTGACAAGGCGGGGGCGCAGATCTGCGGTCAGCCGCTCTGGCTGGCCTCGGCGCTCGAGCGTATCCAGCAGGGGGCCTCGCGGATCGACAATGTCGCCGCCGAGAACAACCCGGCGACGGCGCATATGTTCATCATCAACCCGCTGCATGGCGGTGGCCGGGACAAGCTGTTTTCGACTCACCCCGCGACTGAGAACCGCGTGGCGGCGCTGAAAGCGATGGCAGCACAGGGCTATGGCCACGAAAGCGTGCCTGAATCTGTGGCATCGCGGTCCTCCATCCCCTCGGCTGGACAGCGCCGTGGCCGCGGCGATGGCAATGGGCCGTGGCGGTAAGCCCCTGACGCTTGCAATGGGGCCGGGCTTGCGGCAGGTCTTGGGCGCAGGCCAACCGGTCTGACCAGACCGCAGCGGAAGAGGCCGACCATGACCCCGGAAGAGATTGCCAAACTGCCCTATCGGCCCTGTGTCGGGGTGATGCTGGTCAACGGGCTGGGCGAGGTCTTTGTCGGTCAGCGCCGGGACCGCGATCAGGACGCATGGCAGATGCCGCAGGGCGGTGTCGACAAGGGCGAAGAGGCCCGCGATGCGGCGCTGCGCGAGCTCTGGGAAGAAACCGGCGTTACCTCGGACCTTGTCGAGATCATCGGCGAAAGCGAACTGTGGTTGCCCTATGACCTGCCGCATGAGCTGGTGCCGAACATCTGGAAGGGCCGGTATCGCGGGCAGGAGCAGAAATGGTTCCTGATGCGCTTTACCGGCGAAGATGCGCAAATCGACATTGCCACCGAACATCCCGAATTCTCGGAATGGCGCTGGCTGCCGGTGGCCGATCTGGTGCCGAATATCGTGCCGTTCAAACGCGAGGTCTACGCGCGCGTTGTCGAGGAATTCGCGCCGTTGCTTGGCTGAACGGGCGGGCCGGAAACGGGGGGTGATCCCCGTACACCACCTGTACACCCCCTGTGCATCGGGCGTGCAGCGTTTAGCCGGTCGCGCTCCCCTTGTGCCTCATGGCCGCAGGGCATAGGGTGCGGCCTACCTCGGGGGGCCAAGTGGCTGAGATGCGCAAGCAGACCCGTTGAACCTGAACCAGTTAGCACTGGCGGAGGGAAGGTATGGACATCGCGCCACCCCTTGCCCTGTCGCCGCAAAAGGGAGGATGCCATGAAGTATCTTACATTTGCAGCGGGCGTATTCTGTGCCACGGGCCTTGCCGCCCAGACACCGGAACTGACCGTTTACACCTATGACAGTTTCATCTCGGAATGGGGCCCCGGTCCGCAGATCGAAAAAGCGTTCGAGGCTGAATGCGGCTGTGATCTGAAATTCGTTGGCGCGGGCGATGGCGCCTCTCTGCTGGCGCGGCTCAAGCTGGAAGGTGCGCGCAGCGACGCGGACGTGGTGCTGGGGCTGGATACGAACCTGATGGCCTCGGCCGAGGAGTCGGGCCTTTTCGCGCCAAGCGAGGTGGATGTCGAATACGACCTGCCCGTCGCTTGGGAAAGCGATACGTTCGTGCCTTTTGACTGGGGCTATTTCGCCTTCATCCACAACAAGGGCGTGACCCCGCCGCAGGATTTCCTTGAGCTTGCGAAAAGCGACATGAAGCTTCTGATTCAGGATCCGCGTTCCTCGACGCCGGGGCTGGGCCTGCTGATGTGGGTCAAGGCCGCCTATGGCGAGGATGCCGCGCAGGTCTGGGGCGATCTGGCGGATAATATTGTCACCGTGACGAAGGGCTGGTCCGAGGCCTATGGGCTGTTTCTGGACGGCGAGGCCGACATGGTGCTGAGCTATACAACCTCGCCCGCCTATCACATCATCGCCGAAAGCGATGACAGCAAGGAAGCTGCCGCCTTTGACGAAGGCCATTACATGCAGGTGGAGGTTGCCGCAAAGCTGGCGGCCAGCGATCAGCCTGAACTGGCCGAGCAATTCCTTCAGTTCATGGTGTCGGATGCGTTCCAGTCGGTGATCCCGACGACCAACTGGATGTACCCGGCGGTGGTGCCTGGCGACGGTCTGCCCGAAGGGTTCGAGGATCTGGTCGAGCCGCGCAAATCCCTGCTGCTGCCCCCGGCAGAGGTGCAGGCCGCACGGGACGAGGCGCTGAATGAATGGCTGACCGCGCTCAGCCAGTAATCTCTCCGGTCAGCGGCAGGCCCGGGCTGGGCGCGGCGGCATTGGTCGCCGTGCTGATCCTTGGCCCGTTGCTGGCCGTTTTCCTGCGGGCCGAGGCCGGGGCGGGGCTGGTGCGTGCCGACTGGGCGGCGATCCGGTTCACCGTCTGGCAGGCGGTTCTGTCGGCTGCGATCAGCGTGGCGCTGGCCGTGCCGGTGGCGCGGGCGCTCGCGAGGCGGCGGTTTGCCGGGCGCTCGGTCCTGATCACGCTGCTGGGCGCGCCGTTTATCCTGCCGGTGATCGTCGCGGTTCTGGGCCTGCTCGCCGTGTTCGGGCGCAACGGCTGGATCAGTCAGGGCTTGGGGCTGATGGGACTGCCGCCGGTGCAGGTCTACGGTCTGCACGGGGTGGTGCTGGCGCATGTGTTCTTCAACCTGCCGCTGGCGACGCGGCTGATCCTTCAGGGCTGGCAGGATATTCCGGCCGAGCATTTTCGGCTCGCCGCGCAGCTTGGCGCCGGGTCGCGGGTGATCTGGGGGCTGATCGAACGACCTATGCTGGCGCGGGTTGTGCCCGGTGCGCTGGCGGTGATCTTTGCGATCTGCCTGACCAGCTTTGCCGTCGCGCTGACCCTGGGTGGCGGGCCGCGCGCCACTACGATTGAACTCGCAATCTATCAGGCGTTTACCTTCGACTTCGATCTGGGACGGGCGGCGCTGCTGTCGGTGGTGCAGATCGCGCTGACCCTTGGCGCAGCGCTGATCGCGCTGCGCGTCGCCTCGGGCGACGGGCTGGGCGCGGGGTTGGATCGGCCGGTGCAGCGCTGGGACGCGGCGGGGCGCGGGGCGCGGATGCTTGATGGGGCCTTGATCGTTGCGGCGGGACTGTTCCTGCTGCTGCCGATGCTCGCCATCGTGGCCGAGGGCGTGCCGGGGTTGCTGCGCCTGCCCGCAAGCGTTGGTCGCGCGGCGCTGGTGTCGCTGGGCGTTGCGCTGGGCAGTACTGCGGTGATGCTGTTGTTTGCCTTGCCGATGGCGCTGGCGATTGCGGCGGGGCGCGGGTCGGTCGAACTTGCCGGTCTGTTGGGCCTTGCGGTGTCGCCGCTGGTGATCGGCACCGGATTGTTCCTGATCGTGAACCCGATTGCCGACCCGTTTGCACTGGCCCTGCCGGTGACGGCGGGGGTGAACGCGGTGATGGGGCTGCCCTTTGCGCTACGCATCCTTGTGCCCGCCGCGCGTGAGGTGCTGTCGGTGCAGGGGCGGCTGGCGCTGAGCCTGAACATGCGCGGGCTGACCTTTCTGCGGCTGGTGATCCTGCCCCGGATGCGGCCCCAGATCGGCTTTGCCGCCGGGCTGGTCGCCGCGCTGTCGATGGGTGATCTGGGGGTTATCGCGCTGTTTGCCGAAACCGATGTGGCGACGCTGCCCCTGCAGATCTACCGGCTGATGGGGGCCTACCAGATGCAGGCGGCCTCGGGAGCGGGGCTGTTGTTGCTGGCGCTGTCGGTGGGGTTGTTCTGGGTATTGGATCGCGGAGGGCGCTGGCATGTTGCAGCTTGAACAGGTGCGCATCGACAATGGCGGGTTCGAGCTGGACGCCGATTTTGGCATCGAACCGGGCGAAAAGATCGCCGTGATCGGCCCTTCTGGGGCGGGCAAATCGACCCTAATCGGGGCGATTGCGGGGTTTTACCCGGTTATCCGGGGCCGGATGCTGTGGCAGGGGCAGGACATCACGACGGCCATTCCCGGAGAGCGCCCGGTGGCGATGCTGTTTCAGGACGGCAACCTGTTTCCGCATCTGAGTGTGGCGGAGAATGTCGGTTTGGGGCTGCGTCCCGATCTGCGGTTGTCGGCGTCCGAGAAGGAGCAGGTGCGCGATGCGCTGGGACGAGTGGGTTTGCAGGGGATGGAGGAGCGCCGACCTGCGGCGCTGTCGGGCGGGCAGCAAAGCCGCGCGGCGCTGGCGCGGGTGCTCGTGCAGGACAGGCCGCTGCTGTTGCTGGACGAACCCTTTGCGGCGCTGGGTCCGGCGCTGCGGCGCGAGATGCTTGATCTGGTGCGGACGCTGGCGGATGAGACGGGCAAGACGTTGCTGATGGTCAGCCACGATCCCGACGATGCGCGCCGGATCGCGGACCGGATCATACTGGTCACCGAAGGCCGCGCCGATGCGCCGGTCGCGACGGACGTGTTGCTGGCCAATCCGCCCGAGGCGTTGCGGCGCTATCTGGGGTAGGTCGGGGCGGCGTTGCGCCGGTCTGGTGGCTGTGTCATTCAGCGGCAAATTCCCGAAAGGATGCCGTTTTCATGGATCGAGACCTGCCCAATCTGCATGAAGTCAGCGAAAGCCGTCACGTGGAAATTCCCATGCCCGACGGCTGCGTTCTGGCGGCGCGGATCTGGCGCCCGGCGGATGGCACGCCGATGCCTGCGATCCTTGAATACCTGCCTTATCGCAAGGGGGACGGGACGCTGTATCGCGATGCGGTGCGTGCGCCGTATATCGCGGCGCGGGGCTATGCCTATGTGCGCGTCGATCTGCGCGGCACCGGGGAATCCGAGGGGCTCATGGTCGATGAATACACCGCGCAGGAATTGCAGGACGGCTGCGATATCATTGCCTGGCTGGCGGCGCAGGACTGGTGCGACGGTAATGTCGGGATGGTCGGCATTTCATGGGGCGGTTTCAACGGGTTGCAGGTGGCGGCGCTGCAGCCGCCCGCGCTGAAGGCTGTCGTGTCGGTGGCCTCGACCGACGACCGCTATGCCGATGACGTGCATTACATGGGCGGGACCATGGTGGTTGATCAGATCTCGTGGGCGTCGAACATGTTCGCGATCAACACGTTGCCGCCGGACCCGGATCTGGTGGGCGATAAATGGCGCGACATGTGGATGGAGCGGCTGAAAGGCTCGGGGCTTTGGCTGAAGAACTGGCTTGAACATCAGCGCCGCGATGAATTCTGGAAACACGGGTCGGTCTGCGAGGATATTTCGCGCATCAAGGTGCCGGTTTACGCCGTGAGCGGCTGGGCGGATGGCTATTGCCGCACCGTTTTCCGGCTGATGGAGACGTTGCAGGGGCCGAAAAAGGGGCTGGTCGGGCCGTGGTCGCATAAATACCCGCATATCGGGGTGCCCGGCCCGGCGATTGACTGGGCGGCGGAGGAGCTGCGCTGGTGGGACCAGTGGCTCAAGGGGCGCGAGACCGGGATCATGGAGGAACCGCAACTGCGGCTCTACATGCAGGATCACGCAGCACCGGCGGGATATTACGCCCATCGCGACGGGCGCTGGGTGGAGGAACCATCTTGGCCCTCGCCGAACGTGGCGCGCATTCCTTACGCGCTGGGCGCGGATGGGGTTCTGGGCGGTGAGGGCGACGGGATGCTGTCGATCCGGTCGCCGCTGGATACCGGGCTTGCCGGTGGTAAATGGTGTTCCTATGCCAAGCCGGGCGATCAGCCGGTGGATCAGCGGCGCGACGATGCGGGCTCGCTGGTCTTTGAAACCGCGCCGCTGGCGGAGGCCTTGGAAATTGCCGGGGATGCGGCGCTTGAGCTGACCTTTACCGTGGATCGTCCGGTGGCGCAGGTCGCGGCGCGGCTGGTGGATGTCGCCCCGGATGGGGCGGCGACGCGGGTCAGCTATGGCTTGCTGAACCTGACCCATCGTGACAGCCACGAAACGCCGGAAGAGCTGGTTCCGGGCGAGGTTTATACGGCGACGGTGCCCTTCAAACATGTGGCACAGACTTTCCGGGCGGGGCATCGGCTGCGGCTGTCGATCTCGACCAGCTATTTCCCGATTGCATGGCCCGCGCCAGAACCTGTGACTCTGACGGTCGATACCGGGGCCAGCCGGTTGATGCTGCCGGTGCGGGCGCCGCGTGATGAACCGGAACCGCGCGATCTGGGAACGCCCAAGGGGGCGCCGCCGATGGACGCAGAGACCCTGTCGCCGCCAAAGTTCGTCTGGCAGGTGATCGAGAGCCTTTCCGCTGGTGAAACGCAGGTGGTGATTTCCGAGGACGAGGGGCGTATCCGCATTGCCGACAGTGGCATGGTGACGAACGCGCGGGTGATCGAGACATACGGGTTCAGGGGCGACGACTGGCGGTCGTTCCGGGGGCACGTGGTCTGGGACATGGAACTGTCGCGCGACGACTGGCAGATGACCAGCCATACCGAAACCGAGATCACGGCGACGGCGAGCCATTTCCAGATCCGCGCGCATCTGGTCGCGAAAGAGGGCGAGCGGGTTGCGCATGAGGAAAACTGGGTCTGCGATATCCCGCGTGATCTGCTCTGAGCGGAAGGTGGCCGTCGCCTAATCAGTGCTTTATCGTACCGGTTGGTTCGATTATGGTCCGGTCATCCGATTTGGGGAGATCAATGGCGGAGAAACCGGCAAATATATCCAAGTGCGAAGGTGATGCGGCGGGCAAGGCAAAGGCCCGTTATCGTCGCCATGCGGCGGGCGAAGACCCGGCCAAGCGGGACCAGATCCTGAAGGGCGCGATGCAGTGCTTTATGGAGAACGGGTTCGACGCGACCAGCATGAACGAGGTCTGTCGTGCGGCGGGCGTGTCCAAGGGCACGCTCTACGTCTATTTCACCGACAAGGTGGATCTTTTCGAAGCGCTGGTTGCGGAAGAGCGCGACAGGATGTTCGAGGGTGTCGAAGCGCTTTTGAAGAAGGACTTGCCTTTGCGCGAAAAACTGGTGCTTTTCGGGCGGCTCATGGTCGAGGTGCTGTGTTCGGACCGGGTGATCCGTTCGCAGCGGATCGTTGCGGGGATTGTCGAGCGGATGCCCGATGTCGGCGCGCGTTTCTACGATGTGGCAGCGCGGCGGACCAATGCCTCGCTTGCTGAATTGCTGGAACGCGAGAGTACCGCCGGGCGGGTGGACATTCCGGATATCGACCTTGCCGCGAGCCAATTCTCGGAGCTGGTCTGTGCTGGAATCTGGCGGGCAAGACTGTTCGGGAAACGGGAAACCCCGCCGTCAACCGCCGAGATAGAGACACATGTGCAATCGGCGGTCGGGATGTTCCTGCGCGCCTACGAAAAACGCGCGGGGTAACGGAAAGGGCGTTCGTGTGCCGCCCTTTCCGGTTTTCAGGTATCAGAAGATGAAGTCGTTTGCCGACAGGTCATCGAGGCTGGTGTCGAGCAGGACGATCAGGTTGTCGCCGTCATCGCCAAAGTCATAGACGACCTTCTTGCCACGCTCGACAGCGGCCGAAAGGAATTCGTCAAAGCTGGTGGCTTCGCCGTCGAAGTTCGAGAAATCGAGGCTGTCGCGACCCGAGGTGAAATCGGTGATCTTGTCCTTGCCGATGTTGTCCTCGAAGACAAAGGTGTCACGCCCCTTGCCACCCGTCAGCACGTCCTTGCCCTTGCCGCCGATCAGCGTGTCGGCGCCTTTGCCACCGATCAGGGTGTCGTGGCCATTACCGCCGTCGAGCGTATCGTCGCCCTTGTTGCCCTTGAGCGTATCGCTGTTGCGGCCACCTTTGAGCACGTCGTCGCCGGCACCGCCCTTGAGCATATCGTCGCCGCGCTTGCCGATCAGGGTGTCGTCGAACCGGTAGCCCTTGAAGCTGTCGTCGCCATTCGCACCGGCAAAGTCGATGCTGTCGGTCTTGACGTAGCCGGCGAGGAAGTCGGAGCGGTCGGAACCATCGTCAGACATGCCGAAGAAGCCGTAGATCATGTCATGGGCGTCGTCTTCGTTGCTGATTTCCGGATCAAAGGAGACGCTGTAGTCGCTTTGGTCCAGCGCAAGAACCCCGTTCGAGAGCGTTGCGCCATAGCCGAGGTCGACTCCGCTGACCGGGCCGGACAGGGTGTGGGTGGTCATGCTGTAGACGATCTCTCCGCGCAGGATATAGGCCTGCGAGGCTGGGTTGGCGGTATCTGTGATATCGGATTCCGCGCCTGCGTAATCGCCCTGAAGCCCGTCGGAAAAGGTGCCTCGTCCTGCCGGGGTGAACGCGGCATCGAAGGTGTCGAGATATGCGAGAAAATCGGTAACGCTGTCGTTGCCGGTGGTGATGGTGATGGTCATGGCGTCTCCTGAACGGTCAGCGCCCTGATCGGTGGGGGAATGCCAGCGACGGGAACGGACCGAAAACCTATTTTGCTCGCGTTGCGAGGCATTTCTGAACGGGCTGGGTTCCTGTCGCGACCATCTGGGTCGCGCGGCTGGACTGCCGCCTTGCGGGGTCCGTGCCTAGCTGCTCACCGGCTACCGATTCTGACAATTTTTGTCAAGAATATGTCAGGATTTATTTGTGCCGCTCTTCGGGAGAGTCCAAAAAGCTATTGCTTGGCGATTTCTTCTGCATCTTCAGGGGGCTTTCCCTTGACGGGCGCTGTCGCCTGCCCCTGTGACGACAGGAAGCGGTCGGGGCTGGAATAGTGGTATTCCTGATCCACCGCGTTCAGCAGGAAGAGATAGGCAAGCGGGCGAGAGAAACGCTGGCCGGGAAAATACGTTTCGAAAAGGCCCTTGGCCTTGGTGCTGTGCGAGAAGAATTCGTAGATCCGCTGCTGCACGTGCTGGAGCAGGTCTGGGTCGTTCTTGGAAACCAGCAGGGCATAGGGTTCGTAGGAATAGGCCTTGTCCTTGACCCGGATTTCGTTTCCGGGGCAGGGCCGCCCCGAGCGTCTCCACGCGCGGAGCTTGGCCACGATGATGTCGCGGTCGCCAAAATAGATCCGGTGCGGGCGGCCTTCGCGTTCGCTGCAGAACCAGCTGATCGCATCGTTGTGCAGGCTCATGGCGCAGAAGACATAATGCGGATCGTCCGGTTCCAGCGGATCAAAGGCTTTCTCGGAGCGGCTTTCGCAATCGGCCACCGGGTTGGCCGGATCGGAGTCGGATATTCCGGCGCAGGGGTCGATCGGGTTTCCCTCAGCGTCCAGCTTTGGTTCGCTGCGGTTCTGGACATCGAAAAGGTCGATGTCGCATGCCTGACGCACGATTTCCTCGGAGGTCGTGTCCTTGATGAACCCGAGGTAGGTGGGGCCAAGCGCGCTGCCGCTGCCATCGCGTTCAAGGTAGGATACGCCCGAGGTGAAGACGATGGGAGAGAAGATCCCGTTATAGTCCCTTTCCTCGAGCCCGGCGGGACGCTGATAACGCACGGTGATCGGGTCGCAGATGACATCCACGCCCGCCGTATCAGGATCGTCGGTTTCAGGGTCGAACCGCTTTGGTGGTGCACCCGCGGGGGGCTGGGCCTTGAGCCGCGTGATGCGGGTATCGGCGGTGATGCGGGTCTGGTGAACGACGTATTTGCTGCTGTTGAAGATGTAATGGCAGAGGTCCGCAATATAGCCGATGTACTGCGGATCATCGTCGCCGGATTCCATCCGGTAGGAGAACGGTTCGGCGTCTTCACGGAAGCCGAGCAATATGTCGATGCGCTGTTCGCGGTCATGCGATTCTGCCTCGGCCGGGGCGGGGGCAAGGCTTGCGAGACTCAGCGCGAGGGCTGCGGCGGCGGCTGCCTTGGCAGCCAGAGCAGCATCGGTGCCGGTTGTTTTCTTTTCCGGGGCGGTTTCCTTTGTGCGATGGGCGCGGGCCCATGCGAAACATACCACGAGAAAGGGCAGCAGCGTGTACACGAGGTAATCGAGACCGAAGTATTCGTAGAAACAGGAGGTAAAGCCCTTGCCGGTTTCCGCTGATCTTTGGAAGAAATCAAAGAGGTAGTATTCGCCGTAGACCATATCGCTTTGGGTGCAGGAGTAGGTCGCATACTTTCCCTGTGCCGCATCCCATGACAGGGACCACGCGGCGGTGATCCCGTAGTAAAGCGCGACCGTGACCAGCGCGTTGATCACGGCGACGGTGATGATCGCGCCGGACCGGGTTGGTTTTGGCGATCGCGCCCATTCCACGACAAAGACCGCAAAGAGCGCCTGCACCACGCCGATGGGCGCGTAGGATGCATAGTAGAGCACGAAAGGCACAGGCTGGCGCAGGAAGTTGAAGAAAAGCTCGCGCTTGTCTTCGGAGATCACGACCGAGGACAGGAAAGCCGTGCCCACCAGCCCGAGAAGCGCGATCACGCCCGCGATGCAGATGATGCGGATCACCTGAGACAGGATGCGGTAAGACAGGCGCAGTGGCACCATGTTCGTCCACCTTTGGCGGGGGCTGAGCAGGGCGCTGGTTCCCCGATGCACCTGATGATCGACAAGGAAGAAACGCCAATACATGACGGCAGTGATCGGGAAGAGAAAGAGCGAGGCTGTCTTGAGCGTCTCGACCGTGGCCGTCCAGAAGATCAGCGGCGGGCTGGGCGGCTTCCACGTCAGGGTGGGGTGCATGTGCTGCCAGATGAAAACGGCATAGGCCACGCCGATCAGCAGGAAGACGGAAAAGGCAAGGTTGCGCTCGAGCCCGGGCGCGGCGTGCAGTTCCGGGAAGGTTTCGCTTAGAAGCCTGCGCAGTTCGGGGTTCAGCACCGCGTCGAAATCGCCGTCACGCTCGGCATAGACGGTGAAGAGCGAGGCGAGTTCATCGCGCAGCTTTTCCATCTTTTCCGTGGCTTCGCGGAATTTCTTGCGCAGCATCTGCTGGTGCGCGGCGAGCGCGTCGGTATCCTTGGATTTATGGCGGGCGATGCTTTCGCGCGAGGGTTTTTCATAATCCTGAACGATCAGGCTTTCGAATTCTCCAAGCAGGCTGACCGCCTCGGCCATCAGCTCTTCCTGCAGGGGGGCGAGTTTCTGGCGGATGCCGGTTTCGGGCCAGTTGCCGATGCGCTCTTCCTTGAGCCATGACACCATCAACTCGATCTCGTCCCGACGGTTGTAGAACTTGATCGGGTCTTCGGTGACGCCGAAATGGGTATGTATCCAGGCGGGCACTTCTTCGGGCACGGGTTCTGCGCCGTCCTTGGTTTCGCGCCGCAGCATCGGCGTTTTGTCGTAGTAACCACCGCTTTGCAGCCGGGCGATGAAATTGCGGGTATGCGCCTCGATCCTTGTGGGGATGCCGACAAGCTGGTGCGTGGCGATACGCAGCCATTCCTCGGGTACCTGCAGAATGCGGAACAGCGGCAGGAACCCGGCAAAACCAAAGGCCAGCGTCAGCGGCCAGTTTGGATTGTCGAGGTCGATGTTGCTGGTGTCCATCTGGATCCCGGCCACCGGGCTCATGTTGAGCAGGTGAAAGATCAGCTCGCCAAAGAAGGTGAGGCTGAGATAGACAAAGAGGATGCAGGAGACATAGACGAAATAGGCGCGTCCCATCGGGCTGCGGGCGCGCAGGTCGGTCGGCGCAAGATGCTGCATCACCCGGTAATCGAGCGATTTCTGATCGTAGGAATGTTCGCGAAACCGCCGCCAGGCAAAGACCATGATAATGATCGACCCGGCAATGAACGCGAAAACGAAATCCCAATTGAAAGTCAGGCCAGAAAAAGGGACATCCGGCGCCAGTTCATTCTTGAGAAGATTGTCATTCCACAAAGAAGGAACAAGCCCTTCGGGCCAGATGTCCCTGAAAGCGTTTTCCATTTAACCAACCCCACCGCGATGAAATAGCTGTGGGAACCTAGTTGTTACCAACAATCATCCGCATTTCTGCTGTTTTGGATTACACGGATTACCCGCCTGAGCGTCCCCGCCTGCGACTGTAATTGACGCTGCAGCAAGAACGGTAACCACGAACAATGCGATAGAAAATTTCTTCATGATTCCCTCCAAATACTCATTCAGCATACCAAATTCCGCCGAAAATTACAACTTTAGGTAATCATGACTTGACTTGAGCAACTTGAGCGGGATTTGCGCTTGCGATCCGACAGTTTAGGGAAACAGGCCCCGCTTTCACCATGCGCGGGCGACGCCGATGCCGAAGAAAAGCTGGCCCTCGGATTCGGTCGCTGGGCTGTTGGCGGCATCGTCGATCAGGCGGCTGTAGAGGACGCCCGCGCCGACTGCCCATTCGGTGCTGACGGGTTGTACAAAGTAGATCGACGCGCGGATGTCGCGCCAGCCGGACCCGGGCAGGAACTCTCCGATCCCGGTCAGGGCGGCATCGGTGGCGTCGACGCCGAAATAGGTATCCATGTACTGGCCCGACCCCCAGCTTGCAGCCAGCCCGAGACCGAGTGCCCCGTAACGGCCCGCAGGCAGCCAGCGCCGGATGCTGACATCGGCGACATGGCCGTCATGCACGCCGGTGACGTCCTGAAGGATGCCCCCGGCAAGGCGCCAGCGGCTCCTTGGGTCATCGGCGCTGGTTTCAAAGGCGACAAAGCCGCCGAGATCGAGGGACATGGAGATATCGGAAAGACCGCTTTCCGCATCCGAGCGGCCAAAGCGCAGGATACCGGCCGGGCCAATGCGCCAGTTCGGATGGTCGAGCAGGTTGATGCTGAGGTAATTCGCCTCGAGGCTGACATATCTTTCGCCAAAGTTCAGCCGTCCGGCGGGTGCGATGGCCCATGTGTTGTCATCGGCCCCTGCATAGCGTGGCCCGGCTCCGATGCCGAGCGCGAAGAACTGGGGAAAGCCGGGTACGTCGATCCCGTTTCCCTCGGCATGGGCGGCTTTGGTCAGGCCAAGCGTCGCCACAAGGGCAAGCGCTAGACTGCCGATAACGGAACATGTGGCGCAAGCCTCGCGGCGGTTGTGTGAGATGCTCATGAAAACCTTTTCAACGGGGCGGTTTGCGGCGGCGGTGATTCAAAAAGATTGCCGAATGTCGGGGACATATATACAATTCTAGGTTGAGTGTGTGTGGGGTTCAATGCGCTTGTCCAACGTCTTGCTGCACGGTTGCCGGTCTGGTTCGGGCAGCGGGTTCACCTTGTTGAGTGGGAGTTAGAAATGTCTGTCACGAACAACCAATTTCAGCCGTCTGTGCATATCGGGTCCGGGCTTCGATTGCTGGGCCTTTGCGGTGCGCTTGCGATGGCCACCTTTGCACCCGAACGGGCCGATGCTGTCGAAGGCGGGGCCGGGTTCTATATCCTTGGGTCGCGGACCACGTTGGGCGGGGCGGTGCCGCCGCCCGGTACTTATTTCATGCAGCAGTTCTATGGGTTCGAGGGCAGTTCGACCACGAATGTCACCGGCGGCAATGGCAACCTGCTGCTGGATTTCGATGCCTCGGCCTTTATCTCGCTGTCGACAGTGATCTGGGCGCCGGACATGGCACCGATCATGGGCGGGCGCCCCTATTTCCTTGCGGTACTGCCGGTCGGGAACAAATCGGTATCCGCATCCGGAATCCTGACCGGCCCGGGCGGGGGGATTTTGTCGGGCGCGGTCAGTGACGACAATACCGTGATCGGTGACCCGGTGCTGGGTGGCGGCCTTGGCTGGGGCACGGGGCCCTGGCTCAGTTCGCTTAACGTGCTGGTGAACGTCCCGGTCGGCGAATACGACGCATCGCGGGTGGCCAACGTGGCCTTTAACCGCTGGGCCACAGATATCACCGGTGCGGTCACTTGGATCGATCCGGCGAGCGGCTGGCAGGCGGATCTGGCGCTGGGCGTGACCTTTAACGGGAATAACGACGATACCGACTACCATTCGGGCGACGAGTTCCACCTTGAAGCGGCGGTGATGAAGACCTTTGCCAATGGCCTGTCGGCGGGGCTTCAGGGCTATTATTACGAACAAATCAATGGCGACAGCGGCAGCGGCGCGGTGCTTGGCGATTTCGAGGGGCAGGTTTCGGCCATTGGTCCCGCAATCGCCTATACCGCCGAGATCAGCGGCATCCCGGTCAGTTTCGAAGCGCGGTTCTTCCACGAATTCGATGCGAGAAACCGGATTCCCGGCGACACGTTCCTGTTCAACGTCAGCTTTCCGCTGGGGCTGTGAGCCGGGTCAGAGGTCGTCTTCCTCGTCGGTGACATCGATGCCAAGCTTGTCGAGCGCGTCTTCGAGATGTTCGGCAAGGCTTGGGATGCCCGAGAGGTAACGCTCGGTCGGGGCGGAGGCTTCGAGCCGGGCCTCTTCCTTGGCCTCTTCCAGTTCCTCGGGTTCGAAGGAGCCGCGCCCGATCCACATCAGGGCGACGAGGTTCAGTTTCTCGTCATCGTTAAGGCCCGAGATGTAATCCGCGAGCTTGACGCTGTCGGGTCCGTATTCCCGGGTCAGCGCGATGACCCTGACGACTTTTCCGGTACTGATTTCAAGCATGATGACCCTGCCTTTTCCCGGGGCGGCATGTTGCGCGCGCCCCGTGATTTCAGAACAGCACAGGCGGCGGTGGCGATCAAGGGTGCGCGGTGACAGCCCGGTTTGCGGTCAGGTCATGCCCCGATCCGTTCCGCCATTTCAAAGGCGGTTTTCGCGGCCTGCCGGACGTGTTCCTTGCTGAGTTCCTCGGCCCGGTCCGCATCGCGGGACGTGAGCGCCTCCATCAGCTTTCGCAGCTCTTTCAGCGAGGCTTCGCGGCGCGAGGGCGAGGAGAGCGACAGCACGCGCAGCTGCGAGACCCGGATGTGGATGCTGCGCAGCATGCGTTCGGCCTCGGGGTTGTTGGCCCCGGCCATGAGCGCGTCGTAAAAACGGGTCTTGGCTTCGATGGTTTCGCGGCCGCCGTCGCCGGAATAGGCCGTTTCGACCTCTTTGAAGGCATCGAGACAATCGGCGATCTGGGCATCCGTCGCGGTTTCGCAGAACAGGCGGCAGATCAGCGCCTCGAGCGCGGCGCGGATATCGAAGATGTTTTTGGCCGCCGCCACGTCGAGGGTTGCAATGATCAGGCCCCGGTTGGGGATATTGGTCACCAGACCTTCGTTTTCCAGCTCGCGCAGGGCCTCGCGCAGCGAGGTTCTTGAAACGCCGATCCGTTCGCAGAGGACGCGTTCGACCAGCCGCTCGCCGGGTTTGAGATCGCCGAGCGCGATGGCGGCGCGCAGGGTGTCGGCGACCTTTTTCCTGAGCGTCGGCGACGCGTTTACCTTGAGGCTTTTCAGTTCCATGGCATCCTAATAGGCAAATACGCGCGCCGTGAAAATGCTCTGGATCAATGTCCGCCCCCGAATGGGCGCGGGGCATAGGCCGCGTCGATTGTCGCGATATCGTCCTGCGTGAGCTTGAGGTCGAGCGCGGCGACGGCCTCGTCAAGCTGGGCCACGCTGGTGGCGCCAAAGATCGGAGAGGTCATGCCGGGGCGCGAGAGGGTCCAGGCAAGCGCGACCTGCGAGGGGCTGCATTCCAACCGCCCGGCGACGTCGGCCAGTGCCGATTGCACGGCAAAGTCGCTGTCACGGTAGTAGTATTTCTGCGTGTAGTCGTCGCTTGCCGTGCGGGCGCTGTTGTTCGCCTTGTCGCGGCGGTTGGCAGAGAGAAAGCCGCGCGCCATCGGGCTGAACGGGATCAGCGCGATGTTTTCGTGCAGGCAGAGCGGGACGAGTTCGCGTTCGCATTCGCGGTGCGCCGCGTTGTATTCGCACTGCATCGACAGGAATTTCGCGCTGTTCTTCGTTTCGGCAATGGAGCGGCAAAGGGCGAGTGTCCATGCGGGCATGGTCGTGACGCCGACATAGCGGGCCTTGCCCGCGCGGACGATGTCGCCCATCGCGTCGACAAGTTCCTCGAGTTCGCAGCTTTTGTCCCAGATATGGGTCTGGAACAGGTCCACGTGGTCGGTGCCCAGCCGGTGCAGCGAGTCGTCGATGGCGCGGAACAGGTGCTTGCGCGAATAGCCCCGGCCATTGGGGTGGGCGGACATCGGGTTGCCCGCCTTGGTGGCCAGCACGAAACTGTCACGCTGATGTTTCTTTACGAGGGTTTCGCCGAGGATGCGTTCGCTTTCGCCCGCCGAGTAGAAATCGCAGGTGTCGAAGAAATTGATGCCATGTTCGATGGCGCGGTCGACGATGGGGTCCGATGCCTTTTCGTCCAGAACCCAGTCGCGCCAGCTTTTCGAGCCGAAGCCCATGGCACCAAGGCAGAGGCGCGAGACCTTGAGATTGCTGCGCCCTAGTTTCACGTATTCCATCGTCATTGTTTTCCCTGCTTTCCAGTGTCTTGCTTGTTCATCGAGCCGAGCACCTGCATCGCGAAGGCGGCGGAGCGTTCGACGTAGCCACGAATAAGTTGTTCGGCGCGGTCGCCGTCGCGGGCGAGAAGCGCCTTTCGGATGTCTTCCAGAAGTTGGATCGATTCCACCCGGCGTTCGGAGGAGGCCACGCGCGAGGTGATCGTTCTGAGATAGGTCACGCGGGTGCGCAGGACCGAGGCCATCTGCCACGTGATTTCGTTCCCGGCGCCGCGGGTAATGACATCAAAGACCTGATCGAGGTTGCTGGCGTGTTTCCGGGCCGTGCCCGGCGTGTCGCTTTGCACGGCCTCCTGAACGGCGCGGTCCAGTTCGGCCATGTTTTCTTTAGTCGCGCGTTCGACAAAAAGCCGGGCCATCGCGGATTCCAGGATTGCGCGCGCCTCATAGATGGCGCGGGCATCTTCGACGGTCAGCTGCGCCACGCGCATGCCCCTGCCCGCGAGCCGTGTCACCAGACCTTCGGCTTCGAGCTGGGCCAGCGCCTCGCGGATGCTGGTGCGGCTGACGCCGGTCCGGTCGGCCAGCGTGCGCTCCACCAGCTTGTCGCCGGGGGCGAAGGTTTCGTCGAGAATCGCCTCCCGCAGGATGGTCGTCGTCTGGTCGCGCAGGGTGGGTGTTTCTTCGATCGCCCAGTCGGTCGACGCTTTCTTGTCCTCGATCATTTCACCTTTCCTTCCATGAATACAAAGGCCCCGACCTTCCTATCGCGTTTGCGCGGTTTGTGAATGGATACAGCAAATCAGTCCGGTTGACCATATGCTTGTATGATGGTATACCAAAATTATAAACCGACATGGGAGCGTTGGAATGAAGGCCCGGAATGGCTTGATAAATTACCAGATCAGCGGGGAAGGGCCTGCTTTGGTTCTGGTCCACGGGGTCGGGGCGAATCTTCAGAGCTGGGACGGGGTCTGCAAAGCGCTTGAGGGCGAATTTACGATCATCCGTTCGGACCTGCGCGGGCACGGGCTTTCGGCCAATATCGACGAACGCTATTCGGTCGAGAAATTCGCGGCGGATATCATCGCGGTGATGGATGATGCCGGGGTCGAGCGCGCGCATCTGGCGGGGTTCTCGCTGGGCGGGTTGATCGCGCAGAAACTGGCGACGGATTATCCCGAGCGTTTCGACCGTATCGTCATCCTGTCCGCCGTCGCCGGGCGTACAGAAGAAGAGCGGGCCAAGGTCGTGGCGCGTCTTGGCATGATCCGCGATGGCGGCATGGCGGCGATCACCGGTGCCGCGACCGACCGCTGGTTTACCGAGGATTTCGCAAAAGCCCATCCCGAGGTCATCGCCAAGCGGGTGGAAGAGTTGAAAGCCGTCCATCTCGACAGCTATCTCGAAGCCTACCGGGTGTTCGGCACGACCGAGCTTATCGACACGCTGCATACGATCACGCGGCCCGTGCTGGTGATGACGGGCGAGTTTGACCAAGGGTCGAATACGCGGATGGCCCGCGACATGCATGACCTTATCCCCGGTTCCAAGCTGGTGATCCTGCCGGGGCTGAAACACAGCGTTCTGGTCGAGGTGCCCGAGCTGATCGCCGAGCATCTGCGCGATTTTTTCGCGGCCCAATCGCAAGAAAAGGAAAATGTCTGATGGACAAGCAGTTGTTCGACCTTGGGCTGGAACGGCGCAAGTCCACGCTGGGTGACGAATACGTCGAGAATTCGCTAAGCCGGGCGACGGATTTTTCCAAGGAATTCCAGTCCTTCGTGACGGAATATTGCTGGGGTGCGGGATGGGGGGACGACACCCTGCCGCCCAAGACCCGGAGCATGCTGAACATCGTGATGATCGCGGCGCTGAACCGGATGCACGAGTGGGAGCTGCACCTGCGCGGCGCGGTGCGCAACGGGGTGAGCCGGGATGAGCTGAAATCGCTGATCACCCACCTGACCATCTATTGCGGCGTGCCTGTCGGTGTCGAATGCCACCGCATCGCCAACCGCGTCTTTGCCGAGCTGGACGCGACGGAGAATTCCAAATGACCGAGCCAAGCGTCCGCAAGATCGTGGATTACGTCGAGGATACCGTAACCGAAGGTGGCCGTACCGCGTCGCAGACCCTGCGCATGGCGGGTTGCGCGGCGGTGATCCGCAACCCCTGGGCGGGCGGTTTTGTAGAGGATTTGCAACCGCAGATCATGGCGCATGCCCGTTTGCTGGGAGACCTGATCGTGCCCCGGCTGATCGACCTGATGGGCGGTGCGGACAAGATCGAGGCCTTTGGGAAATGCGCGGTGACCGGTACCTCGGGTGAAGTGGAACACGCCGCAGGGCTGATCCATACGCTGCATTTCGGCAATGCCTTCCGGATCGCGGCTGAAGGCGATTCATTCCTGCCTTTCACCAACAAGCGCGCCGGGGCGGGGACGGCCATCACCATCCCGATGACCCACAAGGACGAAAAGATGAAGGGCACGCGGTCGCATTTCCTGACCGTGGAATTCTCGATCCCCGATGCTCCCGCCCATGACGAGATCGTCGTCGCCATCGGCGCGGCAAGCGGCGGGCGGCCGCATCACCGGATCGGCGACCGGTTCAACGACATGAAGCTTATGGGAGTCGACCAGGCCGGGCGGCCTCTGCCCGCCTGAAGAACTTGCCCGCAAAAGGGCCAATGACGGCAGCAAAATGCCGCAACTCAATCGCAACCTTATCCAACAGGATGTCAAAATGAACAGAAGGCAATTGTTGTCCGCGGTCAGCGGACTTGTCCTCGCCGCGGGGCTTTCGACGGGCGCCATGGCGCAGTCTTCCGAGCCGGTTTCCGGCGGTACGCTCAACGTCGGTTTCATCAGCGATCTGCGCACGATGAACCCGCTGCAATCGACCCAGTGGACCGAACGTCAGATCCTTTTCCTGATGTTCGACCGTCTGGTCGATCTCAACCCGGATTTCTCGCTTAAACCCGGTCTGGCGGAAAGCTGGGATTTCGAGGATGAAGGCAAGCGCGTGATCCTGCATCTGCAGACCGGCGTGACCTTTCACGACGGCACGCCGTTCAACGCCGAGGCGGTCAAGTGGAACCTCGACACGCGGCTTGATCCGGATGCCGGGTCGTCCCAGCGTCGCCAGCTTGAAGGGGTGATCGAAAGCGTCGAAGTCATCGATGATGCGACAGTAGCGATCAACCTGACCGCGCCTTACCCGCCGCTTCTGTCGCTTTTCGCCGACCGTGCCGGGCTTATGGCGTCGCCGGCGGCGGCCGAGAAATGGGGCGAGGATATCGGGTCGCACCCTGTCGGAACCGGCCCGTTCAAGCTTGACGAATGGGATCGCGGCGCGAGCCTTACGGTCACCAAGAACGAGGATTTCTGGCAGGACGGCATGCCGTATCTCGATCAGGTCACCTTTCACGACATCCCGTCGAACGTGGTTGGCATCCAGCGGATGACCATCGGCGAGCTTGACTATATCGGTCACCTCACGCCGCTTGATTCCAAGCTGGCCGAGGCAAGCCCGGATATCGAGCTTGTCCCGTCGGCAACGGGCCAGTGGTATTCGCTTCAGTGGAAGTGGGATTCCGAGCCTTACAACAACCCCGAACTGCGCCGCGCCGTGGCACATGCGCTGAACCGTGACCGGATCAACCAGATCCTCTGGGAAGGTCAGGGCAATATCTCGGACGGCTTTACGCCCGAGGGTCTGTGGTGGACGCCGACCGATCTGGCGCATTACGAATACGATCCCGAAAAGGCGCGCCAGATCCTTGCGGATGCCGGTTTGGAAGGCACCAAGCTTCAGCTGGCCGCACCAAGTGGCGATGCGCTGCGTCGTTTCGCCGAGCTGGCCCATGAAGACCTGAACGCGGTTGGTCTGGATGTGGAACTCGCGCCGGTGCCGCAGAGCGAATACTATGCCAAGACGGTTTCGGGCGAAATCCGGTTCACGCCGATGCGCTGGACCCAGCGGGCGGACCCGGACGGGCTGATCCAGTATCTCTTTGCCTCTGACGGCACGGCCAACAGCTCGAAATACAACAACGCGCAGGTCGATGAGTGGATCTATGAGGCGCGCGTCCTGAGCGATCAGGACCAGCGGGTGGAGCTTTACAACAAGGTCCAGCGGCAAATTTCCGAAGATCTGCCCTATATGCCCATCGGTTTTGCCAGTGAATTCAGCGCGTTGCGTTCGGATGTCGAGGGCTACACGCCGATGCCCGACCTGATCCCGCGTTTCCGGTTCTTCTGGAAAGACGCCGAGTAAGCGACGTCGGGGCCGCCGCAGGGGTGGCCCCGATCCCCCGGTTTCCGGGGGCCGACAAGAAACCACAATTTCCGGGGCAGTCATGACCACCAGCTATCAAATGTATATCGACGGCGGCTTTTGCGACGCGGAGGACGGCAAACGCTACGAGTCCGTCAATCCCGCGACCGAAGAGGTCTGGGCCGATTTCCCCGAAGCGACCGCGAATGACGTCAACCGCGCGGTGACCGCCGCCCATGAGGCATTCACCAACGGGCCGTGGTCGCGCACCAGTGCCGCCGAGCGCGGCAAGGTGCTGCGCCGGATCGCGCGCGAGCTGGAGGCCGAGGGTCAGGAACTGGCCGTGGCAGAGACCACCGATACCGGCAAGCTGCTGCGGGAAACCCGCTGGCAGGCCAATAACCTTGCCGAGATCTATGACTATTACGGCGGGCTGGCCGACAAGATCGAGGGGCGGCTGCCGCCGGTCGGACCGGATGCGCCGCTGTCGATGATCATCCGCGAACCGCTGGGTGTGGTCGCGGCCATCGTGCCGTGGAATTCGCAGCTGCATCTTGCAGCGTTCAAGATCGCTCCGGCGCTGGCCGCAGGGAATACGATTGTCATCAAACCGTCCGAGGAAGCCTCGGCCGCCGTTGTGCAATTTGCCAATGTGATGGAGCGGGCCGGGCTGCCCAAGGGCGTGTTCAACGTGGTGACCGGGGGCGGCAATCCCTGTGCACAGACTCTGGTTTCGCATCCTCTTGTGCGCCGGGTGAGCTTTACCGGCGGGGTGGAAACCGCGCGCAAGGTGATCACCGCCTCGGCCGAAAACATCGCGATGCTGTCGCTGGAACTGGGCGGCAAGTCGCCCGTCGTGGTCTATGACGATGCCGATCTGGACAGCGTGGTGAACGGTGTCACCTCGGCGATCTTTGCCGCGAGCGGGCAAAGCTGCGCGGCGGGCTCGCGCCTGCTGCTGCAGGACGGGGTCTATGACGAGGTGATCGAGCGCATGGTCAATCGCGCCAAGGAGATCGTCGTGGGCGACCCGATGAGCGATGACACTCATATGGGGCCACTGGCCACGCGGCGTCAGCGCGACCGGATCGAAAAGCTGCTGGGAGAATCCACCGAAGCCGGGGCCAAGGTGCTGACCGGCGGCGGGCGTGCCGGGCGCGATACGGGCTGGTTCTTTGAGCCGACCATCGTGGCCTGTGACGGTCAGGATTTCCCGGTGGTGCGCAACGAGCTGTTCGGCCCGGTCCTGAGCGTTTTGCGTTTCTCGGACGAGGCCGACGCGATCCGCATCGCGCGGGACAGCAACTATGCCTTTGCGGGCGGCGTTTTCAGCAAGGATTTCGGCCGTGCCTATCGGACGGCACGGGCCATCCCCGCTGGCCGGTTCTGGATCAATACCTACCGGGTGACGAATTTCGCCATGCCGTTCGGCGGGTCGGGTCACAGCGGTTACGGGCGCGAGGGCGGTATCGACGCGATCGAGGATTACACCCAGACCAAGGCCATCTTTGCCGATCTGTCAGGCGCTCCGGCGGCCGACCCGTTCGTGATGCGGTGAGGCGGCAATGCTGGCGCTGATCGCTTCACGTATCGCGGTGATGATCCCGAACGTCATCATCCTGACCTTCCTGCTCTTCGCGGCCACGACGCAGTTCCTCGGCACACCGGCGGCGATCATGCTGGGCGAAGATGCCTCGCCCGAGACCGTGGCCGAACTTAACGCGCAGCTTGGCTTCGACGCGCCGCTGCTGGTGCGCTACTGGGACTGGATCAGCGGCGCGCTGTCGGGTGAATTCGGGCGCAGCTATTCGACCCAGCAGCCGGTCTCCGAGATGATCGCCGATGCGCTGCCGCTGACGCTTGAGCTTGCGGTCTGGGCGATCCTCATCGCCTTTATCGGCGCGGCGCTGGTGAATTCCGTCACCTTTCTCAAGTCGCTGGTGGAAAAGCTGGTGGCCGGGGTCAGCGTGATCGGGATCACGGTGCCGAACTTCTTTCTTGGCCTGCTGCTGATCTATATCTTTTCGGTGCAGTTCCGGCTGTTGCCGACGACAGGCTGGTCGGACTGGTCCGACGGGGTCGGTAAGCATTTGATGCACATGATCCTGCCGGCGCTGACGCTGACGACGTTCTACTTCAGCTCCTTCAGCCTTGTTTACAAGGCCGAGTACAAGTC
The DNA here is from genome assembly GCF_002210165.1 of Phaeobacter sp. 22II1-1F12B. Classification (GTDB taxonomy): domain Bacteria; phylum Pseudomonadota; class Alphaproteobacteria; order Rhodobacterales; family Rhodobacteraceae; genus Heliomarina. The sequence goes on from NZ_AQQP01000017.1 coordinate 41,467, forward strand.
GGTCGAGAACAACCTCTTCGTACGGGCGGCGCGGTCCAAGGGGCTGAGCGAGAGCCGGATTTCCTACCGCCATATCCTGCCCAACAGCATCCTGCCGCTGATCACCTATGCGGGACTGTCGCTGGGACAGCTTGTCGGCGGCGCGGTCGTGACCGAGACGGTGTTTTCCATGCCGGGCATGGGGCGGCTGCTGGTCAACGCGATTTCGGCGCGGGATTTCCCCGTGATGCTGGCCGTGGGCATGGTTATCATCGTCGGGGTCATGTTGCTGAACCTGCTGGCGGATCTTGCCTATTCGCTGATCAACCCGATGGTCCGGACGGCGGGGTAGGACATGACCAAGAAACTTTCCTTCCGCATGATCCTTGGGCTTGTCCTGCTGGTCATCATCACGGCGGCGGCGCTGTTTGCACCGTGGATCGCCCCGTTTTCACCGACACAGACGACAACGGCGGTTCTGGCCGAGCCGAGCCTTGAGCATTTCCTTGGCACCGACCAGCTTGGGCGTGACGTGTTTTCGCGCATCATCTGGGGCACGCGCGTGTCGCTTCAGGTCGGGGCGGCGGCGGCGGTGGTCGCCGTGCTGATCGGCGCGCCCATCGGCCTGATCGCGGGGTTTTTCCGGGGGCGTATCGATTTCTTCCTTGTGCAGGTGATCGATATCTTCATCGCGCTGCCGGGGCTGGTCCTTGCGCTGATCATCACCGCGATGCTGGGGCCATCGGTTGTGAACCTGTCGATCACGCTTGGCGTGGTTACAGCGCCGACCGTGGCACGGCTGGTGCGCGGGCAGGTCTTTGTCGTGCGCGAGACGCTTTTTGTCGAGGCCGCGCGGGCGACGGGCGCAAGTTCGTCCTGGATCATCCGCAAGCATATCATGCCGAACACCATGCGGGTCGTCTGGGCGCAGTTCGCGATCAACGTCTCGCTTGCGATCTTCACCTCGGCCAGCCTCAGCTACCTTGGGCTTGGGGTGCCGCCCCCGAACCCCGACTGGGGCGGGATGGTGCGTGACGGGTCGATGTTCCTGCCGATCCGCCCGGTGCTGAGCCTTGCCCCCGGCTTTGCCGTCGCGCTGACCGTTTTCACCTTTTACCTCATCGGGTCGAGCATGAACGATGCCGACTGATCGCAAGACCGTCCAAGGGAGCATGCCAATGCCCAATGTCGTCACCGAACCAGCGCTGCCTGCCTTTCTCTGGGATCGCCTGACCGAGGCGGCGGGCGGCGAAGAGGCCGCCGCAGAGGTGCGCGCCCTGATGCGCCCGGCATCCGAGCTGATGCGGGTGGAGACGTTGAAGTGCTTCAAGGCCTCGCGCCTGAGCTTTGCCGACATGTTCTGCGCGCGGATGATCGGGAACCGGTGGCAGATCAGGCTGGTTTCGGGGGATGTTGACGACGATGGCGCGGGTAAGTTCGTCTACGAGATCGACGCTGAGGGCCACAGGATGACCTATATCGCCCGCGCCTATCCCTGGGACGGGGTCGAGAAGGTGGGCCGCCGGGCCGACGGGGCCATGCGCGACATGTTCGGCGCGCTGTTCGTCAAGGCCGCCGATGCGGCGCGGATCGAACGGGAGTTCGCCACTTTCGACGTCAAGGCCGAGGGCGACATGCGCACGACGGCGGATGTGATCGGCTGGACTCCGGCGAACCGCAGCAGCCGTCATTTCGACGCGGTGGTCGAAGCCCTGTCGGCGGGGCGTCAGCCCGACGAAGACCTTGGCTATTTGATGCGCAACGGTGGCTTTCAGGCCAGCGGGCGCAACGGTTCGGTGTCTTTTCTGGGGATCCCGGCGGATCACCCGCTGAGCCATCCCTTCTTTGCCGATATGTTCGCGATCTACCTTGTCCGCGTGTTTTCAATCGACCTTGCCAACGCGGTTGCGCGGCGCAGATCCCCGACGGCGGCGCAGCTTGATCCGGCAATCGCGCGGGGGCTGGGAATCGGGAATTCCTCGGGGCAGGGGATGTGCGTTGCCCTGCAACGCTGGCCGCATTGGGTGGCGACATGGGTGCTGGTGCGCGAAACCGCGCTGGCCTTTGCCAAGAGCCGCAGGGTGACCGGGCAGGCCTGCAAGGAGATGCAGAACGCTATCGCGAAAACCGTGGAAATCTATCAGAGCAGCGATCCGCAGGTCGAGGATTACGTGGTATCCAACGACCAGATCGTCGCCAACTTGACCGCGATTTCCGCGTGGATCGAAGAGACGGATGCCGGGACTTGGGCGGAAATCGCCGCGCGTGTGGCTGCGGAATACGATGGCGAGACGCGCGAGCAGTTCCATAGCCTGCTGCTCGACCTTGTGCCGGAGTTCTGCGACGGGGTTAAGCCGTGGTTCCACATGGGGGCGTCGCGGCAGCGGAGTTTTGATCCGGTGATGACCGTGGGCGAATTGCGCGGCCTGCTGCGCCGCAATTACGCCTGGGCGCTGGAAACCGACCGGACGCTGGCCTCGAGTCATCAGCATTTCTGGTATCACTCGGCGGATAACGGGGAACAGCGGCGCGGCGAGCGGATCGTCGATCCGCATGAGCAGTTCGAATCTTTCATCGACCATGTGGGCCTGATCCAGCGGCTGGCCTCGGTCCTGACGGCTTATGACGATGCGGACAGGGCGGGCGATGTCGCGCTGGATCATCCCGACCTGCATTTCGCCATGTCGCGGGTCCAGTACCTTGATGGTCTGCCCTATGCCGAGATCCGGGACAGTATCGCGCATCGCGATTTCCTGCCGTCGGACCTGATCCGGTTTTTCCTTGCCTCGCTTGGTATTCGCGGCGCGACGCCACTGAGCATACGCTATGTCCGGGGCACGTTCTTTCAGACGCAACCGCTGCCTGGCGATTTCCTGAACGCGGCCCCGGCGGATGCAACAGTCGATGCCCCGGAAAAGGAGGTCCAGCTATGAGCCTTACCGTCGCAGTCGGAGAGCTTACCCGAGTCTTGCCATGGTCGCTGCGGGCGCTTGGCTATCCGTTCGGCACAGCGGACCGTGCCTCGCATCTGATCGCGCTGGCCGCCGCGCTTGATCCGTTCGTGCTGGACCGGGTCGCGGTGACATCGCCGCGACCCGAGACAGGCATGGCGTATGAGCAGGGCCCCGAGGGGCTGGTCTATCAAGCGGCCGGCTGTTCCCTGCTGGAAGTCGGTCCGGCGGTTATGGATTACCTTGCGGCCCATGCCGATGGGGCGGGCTTTGCCACCGCGCGTGTCGTCGGGGCGGGTGATATGGAGCTTTTGTCGGCGGTGCTGGTTACCGGGGCGAATTACGGTCTGACCGTCATCGCCCTGTCGCCGGGCGGGTCGGGCTGGATCGCCGCGACCCCCAAGGACGGGCAGGCGGTGATCTACTCCGGCGGAAACCGCGACCACATCGTCGCGCAGGTCAGGGATCGCATCCCCGACGATGTCTCGAAACTTGCCGCCGAGAGCTCTGACCTTGTCTTTCTGGCGTTCAGCGGGTCGCCGGACATTGCATTCAATTCTTCCGGGGTGCAGGCGGCGCAGGCGCTGGCGGCGGCACATGCGAACGGCGTGCCGGTGTCCCCGGAAACGCTCAAGGCGCTTTATGATCTTGAGACGATCACATGGGCGCCAAGTTCGGAACGCTCACGGGCGCAGGCGGGCTTTGTGCCCAAGACGGTGACGGCATGAGCACGGACCAGAACGATCCCGTCGTCGAAGTCAGCGGCCTGACAATCGCCTTCGGGCAGCATCAGGTCGTGAGCGATATCAACTTTGAAATCCGCGCGGGCGAGACGCTTGCCGTGGTGGGCGAGAGCGGTTCCGGCAAGAGCGTGACCTCTATGGCGGTCATGGGGCTGTTGCCCAAGGAAACCCGGATCGGCGGGTCGATCCGGGTGCAGGGCCAAGAGATCGTCGGCGCGCCCGAGCACCGGATGCGCAAGATGCGCGGGCAGGTTGCCAGCATGATCTTTCAGGAACCGATGATGAGTCTGAACCCGGTTCTTCGGGTCGGGACGCAGATCAAGGAGATGCTGCGCCAGCACAAACCGCTCAGCGATGCCGAAGCGCGCAAGGAAGGCATCCGCCTGTTCGAGCGGGTGCGTATCCCGGATGCGGCGCGGCGCTTTGACGATTACCCGCATATGTTTTCCGGCGGGATGCGCCAGCGGATCATGATCGCGATTGCGCTGGCCTGTTCGCCGAGACTTTTGATCGCGGATGAACCAACGACGGCGCTGGACGTGACCATTCAGGCGCAGATCCTTGATCTGCTGAACGACGTACAGCGAGAAACCGGGACAGCGATCCTTTTCATCACCCATGACATGGGCGTCGTGGCCAATATGGCGGACCGGGTCATGGTGATGCGCAAAGGCGAAACGGTCGAGACCGGACCCGTAAAAGAGATCTTTCACAATCCCGGCCATCGCTACACCAAGATGTTGATCGACGCGGTGCCGCAGCTTGGGCAGGGCGAGGGGCCAAAAACCGCGCCCGCCAAGGCGAAACCGGTTCTGAGCGTTCGCAACCTTGTCACTCGTTTCGACGTGAAGGGCGGGTATTTCAACCGCAAGGTGGGCCGGGTGCACGCGGTCGAGGGACTGAATTTCGACATCGCGCCGGGAGAAACCCTGTCTTTTGTCGGGGAATCCGGCTGCGGCAAATCCACCACGGGGCGCAGTATCCTGTACCTCAACCCGCCCGACAGCGGCGAGGTTGTTTTCGACGGCAAGCAGGTGAACCCGGAGCGGCCCTCGGACCTGACGCATCTTCGGCGCAACGTGCAGATGATATTTCAGGACCCGTTCGGCTCGCTTGACCCGAAACAGCGCATCGGGGCCACGCTGGCCGAACCGCTGCTGTGTCACGGGCTCACCAGCAAGGCCGAAGCGCGGGAAAAGGCCGAGCATCTGCTTGAGAGGGTGGGGCTTGAGGCGAATATGATCACGCGCCTGCCGCATGAGTTTTCGGGCGGGCAGAGGCAACGGATCTGTATCGCCCGGGCCCTGATGCTCGACCCCAAGGTGGTGATCGCGGACGAGGCGGTTTCGGCGCTGGATGTTTCCGTCAAGAGTCAGGTCATCGACCTGCTTCTGGGGCTGCAAGAAGAGATGGGGCTCGCCTATCTTTTTATCAGTCACGATATGGCCATCGTCGAACGTGTCAGTCACCGGGTTGCGGTGATGTATCTTGGAGAGATCGTCGAGATCGGTCCGCGCGACGAGGTGATCAGTAACCCGCGCCATCCCTATACCCAGCGCCTGATGAAGGCGGTGCCATCGTCCGAACCGGTCGAGGACCGGCACCGGGTCATCGGCGCGCCGGTTGTGGAACTGCCCTCGCCGATCCGACCGCTCGACTACCGGCCCCCGGTCCGCGAATACGCAACGGTCGGACCCGGTCATCTGGTCGCCGAGTGAGCGGCACGGTCGAAACCGCCTATGTCGACGTGGGCGGGATAAGAACCCGCTATCTTGTCGCGGGCGAGGGGCCGCCGGTGGTTCTGCTGCACGGCACGTCGCTGGCCATCGACGCGCGTGCGACGTGGTACCGGACGATCCCGGCTCTTGCGTCGCGTTTCCGCGTCTATGCGCCGGACATGCCGGGGTTTGGCGGTACCGATCCGGCACCGCACGGGCGGCACATGCTTCGGATGGAGCGCAGCGGTTTCGCGCGGGCCTTCCTTGACTCGCTGGAGATCGAGCGCTGTGGCCTTGTGGGTCATTCAGAGGGCGGTTTCCTTGGGACACGGATCGCTATCGAGCAACCGGATCGCGTCTTGGCGCTGGCGATTGTGGCAAGCGGGGCGACCTCGCCACGGCTTGGCTCTACTGCGGACGACGAATGGCAGGCGGCGTCGGCTGCGGTTTACGACGTGCGCGGTGGATGTGGCAGCGAAGGGGATTTCATCCGCACCATAAGCGCCATGAGCGTGACGAACCCGCCGGAATACCTCGACCTTTTGCGGGAGAATTATCGGAAGGCGATTTCGGGCGGTCAGCGGGACCGGCTGATCGCGGCGGCGTCCGAGAGCGGTTACGCCGATTACACCCAGCTTCAGGAGGAAGAGATATTTCCCCATCTGCTGGGGTTTGCCACGCGCGTCGCGCTGATCTGGCCCGCCGATGATCCGACAATTCCGGTGGCGCGGGCGCTTGGGCTTTACGCGATGCTGCCGGGGGCCGATCTGCATATCCTGTCGCGGGCGGCGCATATGGTGATGATCGACCGGACCGAGGCGTTCAACGCCACGCTGTTGCAGTTTCTTGCCGAGGAATAGGGCGGCGGGCCGGGTCGGTTTTCAGGCCGCGGAAACGCCTCTGCGGGGCTTCGATTATCAGGGTACGTCTTCGATGCTTGGCTGCACCTTCTGGATCAGGAAAAGCGCGGCGATGGCAAAGAGGATCATCGTGCTCCACAGTGCGACGACGGACAGGGGGGTTGGGCCGCCATCAGCGAAAAGACCGGTCTGGCCCGCCACCCAGCCGCCAAGCCCGGAGCCGAGCACGAAGCCGACGGTAGTGGTGCCGGGCAAAAGCGCGCCGACGCGGCCCCGGTCCGCCTCATGCGAGGCGGCGAGCATGGCGGCGATGACCGGTCCCCAGACGGTCCCAAGGCCCAGACCGATGACGATCTGACCGAGGACCACGATGAACAGATGGGCATTGGTCAGGCCAAGGATGATCAGCGCGGCCCCTGCCATCTGGCAGAGCGGGCCGATGGTGAAAAGGCGGCGCTGCAGGGCAAGGCTTTGGACGTTGCCGACCGGAATGGCGGTCAGGGTCCAAGCGAGCGGCATGCTGAGTACGACCATGCCGACCACACGGCTGGGGACGCCAAAGATGGCCTGCACCGCGTAGGCCATGAAAACGGTCGAAATGCTGAGTCCGGCGGTAATCAGAAGCAAAACCCAACCGCCAAGGCCGACCGAGTTGTTGAAGCGGAAGGTCTGGCGCGGAAACAGCGGCGCGTCGCGCCGGGCATCATGCGCCATCAGCAGGGTCAGCATGACCGCGCCGAGCGGGATTGCCAGCGGAGTCAGGAAACCGATGGAGACGGCGGAGGGCAGGATCATGATGAGGATCGCCGCCACGCAGAACAGTACGGTCGAGAAATGACCCGCCCGCATCGGAACGGCGACATTGCCGCGCGTGGGCGGAAAGATCATTGCGGCGGTGACAGCAAAGGCGATTATGATCGGGAGAGACACGCCTAGCCCGACTCGCCAGCCAAACAGGTCAGTCGCGATGCCGCCAATGCTCGGCCCCAGCACGGCCATCCCTGCCCAGACAATGGTTTCCAGCGCGATCATCTTGCCGATCAGCCGGGCCGCGACAAATTCCGGTATCATGCTGTAGCAGAGCGCGGCGAGCCAGCCGTCGGCCAGCCCTTGCAAGAGACGTCCCGCCAACAGCTGCTCGCCGCTGGCGGCGGTCGTGTTGAGCAACATGGCCAGCCCGTAGAGCACTGCCGAGAGCAGCGCGGTCTGTCTTGCGCCGATCTTTGCCCTTAGCGCGCTGGAGGTGATGCCGCCGGCGATCACGCCGCTGAAGAACAGGGCATAGGCCCAGGGCAGGAAGGGCAGATCGCCCAGATCGGCAAGGGCGACCGGCAGGACCGGCGCGACAGAATATTCGTTGAAGGCGTGAAGTCCAAGACCCAGCGATATAGTCAGCGTCTCGCGTCGGTAAGCGGGGGAGAGCAGCGCCAGCATCCCCTCGCGTCTGGTGTCAGTGAGTGTTGCTGTCATGGAGTGAAAATCCGGGGAACGGGTGGCGCTGAGAGGAAGGGCTGGAACAGGTCAGATGGTGATGGAAATCTTGCCGAAATGAGCGCCGGACGCCTGATATTCGAAAGCCTCGCGAAGCTTTGACAGATCAAAGCTCTGGTCGAGCACGGGGCGGATGCCGGTGGATTCCAATGCGGCGATCAGGTCTTTCTGATCCCGCCGGGACCCGACCATAAGACCCTGAATGCGTTGCTGGCGCAGCATCATCGTGACCGTTGGGACCTCTCCGGAAAAGCCGGAAAGAACGCCGATCACGGCGATATGCCCGCCAACCCGGGCGGCATTGATCGATTGCGGCAGGGTGCCGGAACCGCCGGTTTCGATCACATGGTCGACGCCACGGCCCCCGGTCAGTTCGCGCGCCACCATGCCCCATTCGGGTGTTTCGCGGTAGTTTATCGTCTCATCCGCGCCGAGCGCCTTTAGCCGGTTGAGCTTTTCCCCGGAGGAGGAGGTTGCGATGACGCGGGCGCCCATCGCCTTGGCAAGCTGCAGCGCAAAGATCGAGACCCCGCCGGATCCAAGGGTCAGCACGGTGTCGCCAGCCTTGAGGCCACCGTTCACCACGAGGGCGCGCCATGCGGTGACGGCGGCGGTCGGGATGGTCGCAGCCTCGGTATGGGTCCAGCCCTGCGGGCTTTTTGTGAGCCAGAAAGCGGGGACGGTCACCTCGGTCTGCGCATAGCCGTCGAGCCCGTCGCCGGGGACGCATTCGTTCGAGCTTGGCATTTCGCCGTCATAGGCCCAGTAGGGAAAGAAGCACGAAACCACGTGGTCGCCGGGTTTGAATTTGGTGACGTCGCTGCCGGTCTCAAGCACTTCTCCGGCCCCGTCGGCAAGGGGTATCCTGCCGTCCGGTGACCGTTCGGGTGTTTTACAGACGAAATAGTCGTGAAAGTTCAGCGAGCTTGCATGCACACGCATGCGCACTTGCCCCGGACCGGGCGCTGGCGCGGCATCCATCTGCGACACGACAAGGTTGTTCAGCCCGCCGGGGGCCTCGATCATCAGCTTGCGCATGGATTATTCGTCTTTCTTGTGACCGGTCGACTTCCCGCCAGACTGCGGGTGCGAAGACGAACCCGTCTCGCTTTCCAGCACCTTGAATTCGTCCAGTACGTCGCCGGGTGTCGGGTCTATCACGGACCAGTGGTGCGAACCGAGCGTATCCATCAGCGTTCCTTTCCAACCTGTCGGTGATCTTCCCTAGGCCGCGCTCCAAAGGGCGGCCGGACAATTTCTGACCAACAATTAGTCGATCCGCGCCGGGTCTGAACATTGAATGTTTTTGAGGTCTCGTTCGGGCTTTGCGAGCTAAGGGTACAAAAAACGTGACGCGCGCCCCCCGCAGCGAAGGCGATCCGCGCCTTGGTTCCGTTTATGGCCTTTTGAAACCTAGCGAATTACGCCCAGAGCGCATTCTGGCGCATGAGCGCCGCCTGCGAGGAGCGTCGGAAGTGGTTCACATTGTTTGAACCTAAGTCGAAAAATATTCGATTGCACGAAACCCAAAAACTTCTGAGCGTTGAGAGCATGGGCATTCCGCTCGCATAAAATTCAGCCCGGCAAGGGTGAACCGTAATCCTAACAGGGAGTACACAAGGTTACATGAAAGCACATGAAAATTTTCGTCGTGACTGCGCGGACATTCTTCGTTCCGAGCTGGCAAGCGGCAAGATCTCGCGGCGTCAGTTTCTGCGTTCCACGGCCATGCTGGGGGTTGCGGTTTCCGCCGGCGGCCTGACCGGCAAGGCGCGCGCCGAGGGTGCCTCGGAGGTTGTCATCTCGAACTACGGCGGCGATGCCGACGCCGCCTATATGGAAGCGCTGGGCAACCCGTTCACCGCGGATACCGGGATTGACGTGGTAACCGAACCGGGCGGCCCGCTGATCGGCGTCGTGCGCAAGATGGTCGACGAACGCAACGTGACATGGGATATCGTTGACGCGTCGGATTACTATTCGATCCGGCTCGACGACGAATACCTGATGCCCATCGATTATTCCGTGGTCGATGCGGATGCGCTTTATGACTGGAACCGGTACGATCGCATTGCCGGGAGCTATACTTTCTCGAACGTGCTGACCTATGACTCGAGCAAGTTCGACGAAGCCCCCACCGGCTGGAAAGACTTCTTCGACCTCGAGAAATTCCCCGGCAAGCGCGCCATGTACAAGTGGTTCGACGGCATGCCAGAGGCCTTTATGCTGGCCGCCGGCAAAAGCCCGGACGAGGTCTATCCGATCGACATGGACCTTGTCGCCGAGATGATCGACTCGCTGGGCGATAACCTTGTTCTCTGGGATAGCGGCGGCATGAGCCAGCAGCTGTTCCTTGACGAGGAAGTCGTGATGGGCAGCCTATGGAACACACGGGCGCGGCTGCTGAACCGTGACACGGATGACCGCGTGAAGTGGATCTGGAACGAACAGATCATCTCTCCCGGTGGCTGGGGTGTCATGCAGGGGGCGCCGAACCCGGAAGGCGCGATGAAGTTCATAGCCGCCAGCCAGGATCCCGAGCGTCAGATCATGCTGCTGGATCTTTTGGGCAACGGGCCTGCCAACCCGGCGGCCGAGGCGCTGCTGACCGATGAGCAACGGGCCATCAACCCGGTTTCCCATCTGGATGTCGGGCTTGTCCACGATGCAAAATGGTACGCAGAATCTTTTGACGATGAACTCTACAACTGGCTCGATGTCACAGGAAGCTGACATTTCCTCTGGAAAGATCTCGATCGAGAAACCGGCCCAACGCTTGTCGTTGGGCCGTATTGACAGTGCCTGGGCGCTTGTCCTTCCGATCATCATTGTCGTTGTTCTTCTTTACATCGTACCGCTGCTCTACGTGTTTCAGCTGAGCATTTCCGATCCCAAGTGGGGTCTGGATAACTACGAACGGCTGGTCACGATGCGCGGTCAGGTCCGCGTGATGCTGACCACCTTTCGGATCAGCGCGATCTCGGCGACGCTGGCCGTGATACTGGGCTTTCTTGTCGCGCTGGCGATGACATGGGTGCGCGGGGTGCATCAGCAGGTTCTGGTGATCTGCGTGATGATCCCGCTTTGGATTTCCGTGCTGGTCCGGGGGTTTTCCTGGCTGGTGCTTTTGCGGGACAATGGCCCGCTCAATGACTGGCTGATGGCGGTCGGGCTGATTACCGAACCGCTGGCCTTTGTGCGCAATGAACTGGGCGTCGTGATCGGCATGGTGCATTACCTGCTGCCTTTCGCCATCCTGCCGATGTATTCCGTCATGCAGGGGATAGACGAACGTCTGCTGTTCGCCTCGCGCAGTCTTGGCGCGAGCGCGCGCACGACATTCGCCAAGGTCTATATTCCGATGGCGCTGCCGGGGATCATGGCCGCGACGATCATCGTCTTTGTCTTCGGGCTTGGGTTCTACGTGACACCGGTGCTTCTGGGCGGTGGCCGCGTAGTGATGCTGGCGGAATCAGTCAGCGTCTCGATCCTGACGACCGCACGCTGGGGTCTGGGCGCGGCACAATCCATGGCGCTGCTTGCCGTCACCCTTTGTCTTGTGGGCATCCTGTCCAAGACCGTGGGTCTTAAAAAGGGGTTGGGATGATGGAAAACCGGTCATCCCTTCCCAAGGTGCTGGTCATCACGATTGCATGGCTTGTGATCGGTTTCCTGATCGCGCCGATGTTCGTGACCTTCCCGATCTCGCTCACCTCCGAGCGTTACCTGTCGATGCCGGACGGAGAGATTTCCTTTCGGCATTACCAGACACTGGTCGAGGACAGCGCGTGGATCAGTGCCTTTATGGACAGCCTGATCGTTGCCACCGGAACGGTGGTGGTTTCGCTGACCATCGGCACGCTGGCCGCTATCGGCTTGTGGCAGATCGGCGGACGCCCTGCGCAGATGCTGCGGATCTTGCCGCTGCTGCCGCTGATCGTGCCGCCCGTCGTCTCGGCGCTGGCCTTGTCGCGTGCATGGGTGATGCTGCGGATGCTGGATACCTATCCGGCCGTCATCATCTCGCACTCGATCCTTGCGCTGCCGTTCGTGTTCATGACGGTCTCTGCCTCGTTGGAAAGCGTCGACAAGCGCATCGTTCAAGCCGCGCGCAGCCTTGGGTCCGGTCCGTTCCGCAGCGTGTTCGGTATCGTCATTCCCAACGTCAAGGCGGGCCTGTTCACCGGCGGGCTGTTCGCGTTTTTCGTGTCGTGGGACGAGATCGTCGTGACTCTTTTCATCACCGGCCGGAATGTCTTTACGCTGCCGCGCAAGATCTGGTCCGACCTCAGGGACAGCATCGACCCGGCAATCGCCGCGCTGTCATCGCTGATGATCGCGGTCACGATCGTGGTCGCCGCGATCTACCTGACCAACACTCTGCTCAAACAGAGAAAGACACCAAAAGAATGAATGCACAATCACCCGTCACGCCGCTTGCCACGGATATCCGGATCACCGGGCTCAGCAAGTATTTCGGCAATTTCGGCGCGCTGCTTGATATCGAGCTGAAAGTCGCCCCGGGCGAGTTTCTGACGCTGCTTGGGCCCTCCGGGTCGGGCAAGAGCACGCTGCTCATGTCGATTGCCGGTTTTGTCGAACCGTCAGCCGGGAACATCCTTGTCGGCGGCAAATCTGTCATCTCCACGGTGCCTGAAAAGCGCAACTTTGGGGTCGTGTTTCAGGGTTATGCCCTGTTTCCGCACATGACGGTTAAGGACAATCTCGCCTATCCGCTTAAAGTGCGGGGCGTTCCCAAGGCGCAGATCGCGGCAAAGGTTCAGGAAACGCTTGAGTTGGTGCAGCTGAGCCACCTTGCCTCGCGCTATCCCAAGCAGCTTTCCGGCGGCCAGCAGCAGCGCGTTGCCCTGGCACGGGCGCTGGTGTTTTCGCCCGAGATACTGCTGCTCGACGAACCCATGGGTGCGCTCGACAAGAAGCTGCGCCATGACCTGCAGCTTGAACTGCGCCAGCTGCACCGACGGCTTGGCCGCACCTTCGTCAACGTGACGCATGATCAGGAAGAAGCGATGGCCATGTCTGACCGCATCGCGATCATGAACGCCGGGCGGATCATTCAGGTGGGGCGGCCCCGCGATCTTTACGATGCGCCAAAGACTCGCTTTATCGCAGACTTCCTTGGCAAAAGTAACTTCCTTACCGGGCGGGTTTCCGAGATATCGGCGAGCGAGGCGCTGATCGAAACCGATAGTGGGATGATCCGGCATCGGCTGCGCGAGAGCGAAGGCCGCTTGTCCAAGGGGCGCGAAGTTCATCTTGCCCTGCGCCCGGAACAGATCACCCTTGGGGAGGCGCCAAACACGCTGTCGGCGACGGTGGAATCCGCGATCTTCCTTGGGAACTATGCGGAGGTCACCGTCAGAACCGAGCGCGGCTTGCAGATCGTCGGGCAGATGGCCCTGCGTGAATCCGAGCAACTGCCGGTCGAAGGCGCCCAGATCAAGGTCGGATGGGAGCCATCGGCCACGGTGATCGTCGAGCCGGACTGAATCCGAAAGACTTGAATGACGGTGTGGTGGCGGGCGGAGACTGTCAGGAAGAATGGTTCGGATTCTTTGAGCTTTATAACTAAATGATTCAATTGTTCTGTAACTTTCCGGCCCCTAAAATTCTGGGAAATCCGCGTGAAACCCAACCAAGGAAAGACTGTTCTGATGTCGGAAATCTGGATCGATCCGGTACAGGACGGCGCATTCGAGTTTCGCAAGGCGCTGGGTAATTTCGCAACCGGGGTAACGGTTGTGGCGACCCGTACCGATGAGGGCGAGGTCAGGGCCTTTACCGCGAATTCCTTTACATCGGTCTCGCTCGACCCCGCCCTTGTTCTTGTCTGCCTTGCGAAATCCTCGGCCAGTCTGGGCATTTTCAGCGCGGCGGAGCATTTCTCGATCAACGTGCTGAATTCGGAACAACGCGAGATTTCAAACGCTTTCGCATCGCGCGAAGCAGAGGTGAAAATCGCGGCCTCGGCGAAGATGCCGTTCAGCGATGCGCCTTATGTGGGCGGCGCACTGTCGTCGTTCATTTGCCAGCGTCACGAATTGGTCGAGGCGGGCGATCATGTCATCCTTATCGGTCGGGTCCTGCGTGTTGCGGTGAAAGACGGCCAGCCGCTTGGGTTCTTCCGGGGCAGCTATGTCGGCATTGGCCCCGAAACCCGCGAAATGGAAAGAATGGGCACCAGCATCATCGTTGGCGGGGTACTGCGTCACGCGGGAAAGGTCTTGCTGTGCCGTCGTCCCGGTGAAACGAACTGGGAAATCCCCTCGGCCATGCTGAACCATGGCGAACGCTATGTCAGCGCCTTGCAGACATGCTTTGCCCGGCTTGGCCTCCCCGTACAGACCTTCGTGCCCTATTCGATGTTTCAGGAAATCGGAGAGGACACGACCTCTCTTATCTTTTCGGCCGAGCTTGCCGAGGGCGGGGTATCTGCCCCCGAGGATGGATCGGAACTGCGGTGGTTCGACACGGGCGACGCCCCATGGGAGCTTGTCGAGGGCGTGATGAAAAAATCCCTGCTTAGCCGTTACCTCAGGGAGGCGGCCTCGGGCTATTTCGGGGTGTATTTCGACACGCCGGACGGGGGCAATGTTATGGCTGTAAAGGGTCGCCCGCGCGACTGGACCGACTGGCACGACGCCGAAGGCGGTGACGCCGGGCATCCCGAAGAATTGTCCTCAACAGATCACCAGACCCGCTGACGCGGTTCTGACCAAGCGGGGATCTCCCCCAAAATCCCAAGCAAAACAGGGTTCATGAGATGGAAAAGAAGTTTGAAGTGGTGCGATTGGCGGATGCCGCGCTGGAATTCGAAGGCGAGACCGGCTCGACGCTGGACAAGAAGATCGACGATACCAATTCTGATGAAATGGGCGGCGGATACTTCTCGGTCCACAACTCGCCGAACCGTATGGACCTGCCCTATGACGAGATCGCCATCTGCCTGAAGGGCGTCTTCAAGCTAACGGTCGATGGAGTCGTCAGCGAACTGCATCCAGGTGACTTCGCCTTTATCCCGAAAGGGACCGACGTGATTTTCGACGGTGAAAACGCGGTCTGCGCCTATGGGGTTCACCCCGTCGACTGGCGCAGCAAGATGTAAGCTGTGAACGGACAGCACCTGTTCGCCATATGGGCAGCCCCGCGAAACCGGGACTGCCCGATTTGTAAGAAGACGGGCGTGTAAACGAAGATTTTATGCCGATCACACCCTGCAGGGCATGAACCCACATGGCCTTGTCAGCTCATCTTGTGTATCGGGCGAGCGAAAGCTTCCCGTTGCAGAAGACACTGAAAGACAAGATCAGGCATGACCGATTTTTCCCGCCCCAACCTGCGTGAGCGCGCCGCGCGATTCACCGACAGCCGCGCGTTCCAGAACTTTATCCTGTTCGTGATCCTGTTCAACGCGGGCATTCTTGGGCTCGAAACCTCTGATACTGTCATGCAGAGGGTCGGGCCGCTGATCCTCCTGCTGGATCGCATCTGCCTTGTCATCTTCGTCGTGGAAATCGGGCTCAAGTTCTTTGGCCGGGGCTTGGGATTCTTCCGGCGCGGGTGGAGTGTCTTCGACTTTGTCATCGTCGCGATTTCGCTGATCCCGGCGGCACAGGGGCTAAGCGTGCTGCGGGCCCTGCGCATCCTGCGGCTGCTGCGCGTGGTCTCGATGGCGCCATCGCTGCGGCGGGTGGTCGAAGGTCTGTTCAAGGCGATCCCGGGCATGGCCTCGGTTTTCGTCCTGATGGCGGTGATCTTTTACATCGGGTCGGTGATGGCGACCAAACTCTTCGGCGACAGTTTCCCCGAGTGGTTCGGAACGCTGGCCCAGTCGGGTTATACGCTGTTCCAGATCATGACCTTGGAAAGCTGGTCGATGGGGATCGTGCGCCCGGTGATGGAGCAGTATCAGCAGGCGTGGCTGTTCTTTGTGCCCTTCATCATCGTGACGACCTTTGCGGTCGTAAACCTTTTGGTGGGCCTGATCGTGAACTCGATGCAGGACGCGCATCACGAGGAAGACAGCGAAAAGACCGACCTTTACCGGGACGAAGTTCTCGCCCGCCTTGCCGAGTTAGAGGCCTTGATCCGGTCGGAAAAGGAAAGCGCCAAACCGGATACAGGCCAGCGCTGATCGCGCGGGCTCAGGTCCATTCGGGCGGGCGGGGGCCGCTGCGGGTCAGGGCGATGACGCTGGCGGGGTCGATCGTTTTGAAACCCTCGGGGGCAAGCGCATTTCCGGGCATCACCGTATAGTCGAAAAACGCAACCTCGACCGATTTGCCCATATCCCGCAGCGCCTGCAGGGCAGGAGAGAGGGCGGCGCGGTTGGACACGATTACGGCCTTGTCGAATTTCCCGTTCATCGCATCCGTCAGCATCCGCGTGGTCAGCAGGGTTTCGACACCGGTATCCACGAAAATGCTGCCGATTACCTTGGGCGCGATGGTTTCGATCTTAACGCCGTCCTGCGCGATCTTATCGAACAGGGCCTTTTGATTGGCGTGCTTGTTCGGGTAGGGCGTCGCGGGGATCACCGGCGTGATGTAATAGACCTCGCCCAGCGTGCCGTCGCCGATCAGGCCAGAGGCGAAATCCTTCAGGTTCATGTCCATCGACATGCCACTGCCGCGCACACCATCGGCGAAGACACCGCCATCGAAGAATACTGAAACTGTCGTCATGTCTTGTCCATTCGCTTGCGGGAGGGGGAAATCGCGTCAGCAGCTTTTACAGAAGTCGACGATGCGGCTGACAACCGGGCTTTCGGGATTTCCCATCATGTAGATATAGGTCGAATGATCCTCGCCGGTCTGGGTGTAATAGTCAGCGCGGTGGCCCTTGGCCTTGTAGGCGGCTTCGAAATCGCGCGCCTGCCGGTGGAATTCCTCGGCCTCTTCGTCGCCCAGCATGATCAGGATCGGCGGCGCCGTGTCCGGCACCTGAAACTGCGGGCTTTCCGACATGGCAGTATTTCCGTTCAGCTGCAGGAAGGGCTGCAGCCAGCTGTATTGCATCACCCGCATGTCAAAGATGCCACTCATGGGGATCACACCCCGCAGCGGGTTCTCCGGCAGGCCGTATTGCGTCCAGTCGGTGACCGCGATCATTCCCGCCTGTTGACCACCGGCAGAATGACCCGCGACAAAGAGCTTTTCCCGGTCGCCGTTGATCTCTTCTGCATGTTCATAGGCCCAGACAACGGCGGCACGGGTGGCCTGCGTGATGTCGGGTACGGTAACCTTGGGCGTCAGCGCGTAATCGCTGATCACGACGGTAAAGCCGTGGCTGACGAACCCCTTGGCCACGTAGCTCCAGAGTTTGCGCGTACCGCCGCGCCACCAGCCGCCATGCACGAAGACAAGGATCGGGGAGTTCGGCTCGGCTGCGGGAAAGACATCCAGCCGTTCCTCGTCTCTTGGCCCGACCCGGATGTCGGTGACGCAGTTCATCTTTTCCAGCGCGATTTCGCTTTGGATCTTTACGTATTCAAAGAACGGCGCGGAATCCCAGTTGTGGTTGATAAGGTCCAGTTGCAGGTCGATGTCCTGCGGTTTGGCAAAAGGTGTTCCGGTTATCATGGACGTTCCTTGTGGTTCCTGTGCTTTTCCGCAAGAACCGCCAAAACTGCTGCCCGACAGGATTGCGGAATCCGCAACTCGCCCCGGCGGTTTTCTCGACGGACCTGAGATGTAAAGCGCGGGCCTGTGATGGCGTGCTTGAGCAAAGCCTAGTCAACGCAAGTCGTCGTCACAATTGAATTAAACTACGCGATGCTTCACGAAAATTGACGTGAGATCAGCGGACGACCGCCGTCCGGCGGCGCTTTTTGCGCGGTTCTTCCCAGATCTGTTCTTCTCCGTCAAAGCACTTGGTCAGGGAGGTCCGCACGTCCTGCAAGGAGACATTCTGCAAGCGCTCTTCGATGGTTTCCTTGGAATAGACGAGGTAGATGGACTGTGCATAGACGGGCTGTTCGGGCACGCGATACATCGGCGCTGGCAGCCTGCCGCTGTCCAAGACACGCTGGGGCACAACCGTAGAGCCGCCGAATTCCATGATGAAGCGAAGCCCGAGTTGCATGTTCGATGCGGAGATATGCGGCGTCTCGATCACTTCGGGGAAATGAGCCTGCGACTGGTTCTGGAAATTCGGATTCCAGTCGATTTCGATATAATCCGGATCCCAGTAATCCTTGGCCGGGCGGTCTTCGAGAGAGACAACGACCAGCGGGTCGTCGAACAGCTTTTCGGCGGTCAGTTCGCTTTGCGGGCGCGGCTCGAACACAAGGCAAAAGTCCAGCCAGCCCTGCGAGACCCTTTCCAGAAGCACTTCGTTCGAATTGCTTTCACAGCGCAGCGCGATGTCGGGCCTCTGCCTGCGTGTCTTGACCGACCAGTCGAATGCGAAATCTTCCCAGAGCGACGGGTCCGCGCCAACCGACAGCATACCGTCAAAGCCCGACCGCAGCGACATTTCGCGGCGCGTCATCTCCCAGGTCCGGACCAGCGCCTCGGCCATCCGGTGAAACCGCATGCCCTGCGCGGTCATGGTGACGCCCGAGCGATTGCGGATCAGCACGCGACACCGAAGGATCTGCTCAAGCGTTTTTATCCGCATCGTGACTGTCGAATGGGTGACGTTCAGGCGGTCTGCTGCTGCCGCAAGGCTGCCGCATGACACGGCTTCAAGAAACGTGCGGGCAAGTTCGATATTCATGTCTGATGGTCCGATAAGCAGGGATTTCGGAGATCGATCATTCAATGAATCGAACGCAGGTGCAAAGTTTTGTGAAAAATTCTGCATAGTGACGCGGGATCGGGCCAAAACCTGCCCTGCAAATCAGCTTTTTAGTTCAGGAAAAGCGACCGATCCGAAAGAACTATTCGATTTTGCCAAACTAACCTCTGTGCCACGCTTTGAGGGAAATCGTTTTCGATCAATGTGACGACAGAAGGGTAACCTCGAATGAAGTTCTGCTTGGAACTCGCAGGCTATTGGCCGCACCACCGCAACCATATCGACAACCTGATCCCCGAGATGATGGAAACGGCGATCCTGGCTGACAAGCTCGGCTTTGCTGCCGCGCTGATCGGGGAACACCATTTCATGGATTTCGGCGCGACCCCCGACCCCTTTGGTCTGGCAAGCTATCTGGCAGCGGTCACCGAAAAGATGCGCCTGATCGTTTCGGTTCTGCAACTGCCGCTCTGGGATGTCGAGCGTCTGGCGGGCAATATCGCCCAGCTCGATCAGCTGTCGCGCGGGCGGCTTGAGATCGGCGTCGGGCGCGGCGGCGGACCCTTTGAACCTTATCGGTTCAACCTGCCTTTCGATTACGAGTCCACCCGTGCCTGTTACGAGGCGCGTTTCGATGCGCTCAAGAAGCTGCTGACAGAAACCGACGTTACCGTTCAGAACGACTATGTCGATTTCCGCGATGTGACGATCATGCCGCCGCTGTTGCAGAAACCCCTGCCGCCGATCTGGATGGCCTCGATGCGTGCGGAATCGGCCTATCACATGGGCAAGATGGGCGTTCATGTCATGACCGGCCAGCTGCGCAATTCGATGGATTTCGTGAAAGAGGTCGTCTCGGCCTATCGCGAAGGGGTCAAGGACGCGGGCCTTCCGCCCGAACAGGGCCGCATCGGCGTGTTGCAATGGGTCTATGTTGCCAAGGACAAGGCTGACCGCGATGCAAAGATCGAACTGGCCTACAAGAAACAGCAGGGTTTCATGGGGCTTCTGACCAACACGTCGGAGGTGAAAGCCGGTCGCGTGACAGGCATTGAAATCGACGGCACGCCAGAAGATTACGCGCCTTCGCTGGTTATCGGCGAGCTGGATTTCGTCAAGGAACGGGTGATGGAATTCCGCGATCTGGGCTTTGACGATTTTATCGTCAAGCCGCATTGCGGACCGGACCATGCCGACGTCATGACCTCGCTGCGCACCTTTGGCGAAGAGGTGATGCCGCTATGCGAAAGCGCCCCGCGTGAGTCGATGGACGCCTGATTTCCGACTTTCTGACAGGATGGCGGGGCCGCTCGGCCCCGGCATCCGCATGTTTCGAAGGAGCCTTTGATGGCCAAGTACAAGCTGATCGTGCTGATCAACGCGATCGAAGGGCGCGAGGACGAGTTCAACAACTGGTTCACCAACCAGCACGTGCCCGATGTCCTGACGATTCCGGGCATGAAGACGGCGCAGCGTTTCGAACTTGCCGAGCATCAGCGCGAGGGGGCCAAGAAAGAATTTCGTTTTCTGACGCTCTATGATGTCGAGACCGATGATCTGCCTTGGGTCATCAACGAGATGAAGATCCGGCAGGGCACGCCGCAGATGGTCAGCACCGACACCATCGCCCCGCCCGCGTCGATCCATTTCTTCGAGCCGATCACGGAACTGGTGACAAGCGCAGAGGACTGACCGGCGCTTATCTAATCTGCAAACAGATCGGTTGACTTTCAGACGGTCTGAAAAAAGGACGGAGAACCCGGTTCTCCGTCCTTTCTTGTTTCTATCGATCAGGTTGGAAAGCTCAGGTATAAACGTCCGTCTGGTCGAGTTTCATCTCGCGTTTGACCGCTTCCCACGCGGTGTCGAGGATCGGATGCGGCGGCTTGTCCATCTCGAACTGCGCGGCCGTGTGCTGGCGGACGGCTTCGGACGGGATGTGCAGCTCTTGCCCGCCGGACAGTGCCGCAACCTGCGCCTGACAGGCACGTTCGAGATAATAGATGTGGTCAAAGGCTTCGGCGACGTTTCGGCCCGCGACCAGCAGCCCGTGATTGCGCAGGATCATCGCCCGCTTGTCCCCCAGATCGGCCACCAGCCTTTCGCGCTCATCAAGGTCGAGCGCAACGCCTTCGTAGTCGTGATAGGCGAGGTGGCCATAGAATTTCAGCGCGTGCTGGGTTAGCGGCATCAAGCCTTCTTTGAGGCAGGCCACCGCCATCCCGGCTGCGGTATGGGTGTGGATCACGCAGACAAGGTCTTCGCGCGCCTGATGGATCGCGGAATGGATGACGAAACCGGCCTCGTTGACCTCTCGCGTATCTCCCGACACCGGACGCCCGTCGACGTCGATCCGCACGAGATCGCTGGCGCGCATTTCCGAGAACATTCTGCCGTAGCTGTTGATCAGGAAATGGTGTTCCGGTCCCGGAATACGCAGTGAGATGTGGGTGTAGATCAGGTCGGTCATCCGGAAATGCGCCAGCATCCGGTATAGCGCCGCCAGTTCGCAGCGCGCGGCCCATTCGACCGCGTCGACCTGATCCTTGATGGGAGAGGAAATGTTCATGTGTTTCTCGCAATCTGTTGTGGCGTTGATAGCCGGTAAGGCACCGCTTTCCGGTTGATTTGCGGAAAGGTTAAGTGGCCCCGGGTGACAGAGACAAACGAGAATATTTGAGGGATCGTTGGGGGCTTTTGACGTTAGCCCGGGTACCCGTATGTGACGGCTAAACGCGGGGCAAAGCCTGTTCGGCTTCCCGCGTCTTCGGTTGTTTTGATGAAATTGAATGTGGCGCGGCGGACCCGTCAAAAGCGCAGGCCCGCCACGGCCAAGACCGGGCCTAGAATTCCTGCCCGAGTTTTCTGGCACGTGCGAGCAATTCGTCCCGGTGTTCCGGGCTTGTCAGGCTGTCGTGAAGCAGATGCATCGAGCTGTTTTCGATCCCGCAATACTGGAGAATACCGCTGAGCAGCTGCGTTTCCATCGACTTGTCATAGCCGCGCCGCGCAAAGCTTTCCGCGTCATCGGCGGCAATGCCGACAAGCATCGCCTTTTCCTGCTTGAGCCGTGCCCAGCCATTGGCCCAGCCCTGATTCCAGATGCGATCGACCCATCCCTTTGTCATCGCCGGAAAGGACCACCACCAGACGGGAAAGAGCAGTATCAGTCCCTGGTTCCGGTCGACCCTTGCCTGCTGCGCGCGGATCTCATCGCTGTATACCTGTGTGCGGTCTCTCCAGATCGGCTCGTCCTCGACAAGCATCCTAGGGTCGAACCCTTCGCGGTGCAGATCGGCGATCTCGACCTCATGCCCGGCGGCCTCTAGCCCCTCTGTCAGGCTGTCGAGCACGGCGCCACAAAAAGAGGACCGGCGTGGATGGTCGTAAACGACTAGGACTTTCAAGGCTGTCCCCCTTTGAGCGTATATCTGACAGAAACCTTCTGAATAAGTAGGGGAAGCCGGATCGCGATATCAAATGAATAAAATTGACTTTAGATTCAATAATTAACGCACTCGGCGTGATGCTGGGTTGGCGTACTTTGTCAGGCTGCCACGCCTTCCAGAGATGACGTCAGATCGGCTGGCAAAAGATGTGGACGGCAGGAGGTCGTCCTGAGCCGGAAGGGATTGTTACGGCGACGGGGCACCGCCGCGCCGTTGGCACGCCAGGAGCCCCTCGCCAATCACCTGATCAGAACAGGAAATCACCTGCGTCGAGTTCCGATACCTCTACGGATTTCAGAACGATCTTGTTCTTCCCGGCCTCGATCAGGACGTCGTCGCCGTCCTGCGACATGTGGTTGTTTGACAGGTCCCGGAAATTCTTGATCGGCTTCACGCCCGACAGGTCGATGTCTTCCTTGTGGTTCTGCGCGTTGAAGTCCTTGATCACGTCCCGACCGAATTTACCCTTGAAAATAAAATCATCCGCGCCGCCGCCGCCGCGCATCTTGTCGTTGCCCTTGCTTCCGATGATCCTGTCGTTGCCCGATCCACCGATCAGATTGTCGTGGCCGTTCCCGCCGACCAACACGTCGGCCCCGCCGTTACCTTTCAGGAGGTCGTCGCCCCCGCCGCTTTTAAGCTTGTCCCTGGAGGACCCGCCAAACAGCTTGTCATTCCCGCCGCCGCCTTTCAGCGTATCTTTCCCCGCGCCGCCGAAAAGCTTGTCATCGCCTTTAGCGCCCTTGAGGACGTCACGTGCCGCCGCGCCGCGCATCACATCGTCGGCCTCGGTGCCGGTCCGTTTGATGCCGGGCATATTGGTCACCGAGATGTCCGAGCCGTATTCGCTGATCGGGACGTCTGCGATGCGAAAGCCGTCACCCCAATACATGGCCGCAAAAATGCTCTCTGCATTCGGGTCGAGCGCATAGAACAGGTATTCATCGCCGCCGTCGCCAATCGTGTAATCGGAAGCGACGGTGATGAACCGCCCGCCGGTATTGATGTAGGACACCGGACCAAAACCCGAGGACTGGCTGGTCAGAAGGTCGATAAGCCCGTCGCCATTGATGTCTGCGGGCTGCAGCCGCATGATCCATTCCTGACCGGTATCGAACCCCGGCAGAAAGGTGTCGGTTTCATCGGTAAAGCTGCCATCATCCTGCTGGATCAGGACCTGAATGGCACCTCCCTCGTAATTGTCTCCGGTCTGGCTGAACAGGATATCGAGGCGTCCGTCATTGTTCAGATCGGCGGTCTTGGTGCTGACGGTGATCGAGGCTTTCTGGAAGCGACCGATCGGCAGTTCCTGTTTCTCTACAAAGTCCTGCGCGTCTTCATCCCACGTCATGATCCTGGAAGCGGAGCGCGCGTCCATGCCGAGGATCAGCTCTGGCTGGCCGTCCTTGTCCAGATCGGTGATGTAGGACGAGGTGTATTTGTACTGGAAGAGGCCAAACAGCTTTTGATCCAGTTTCTTGCGCTCGAACGTACCGTCTCCGGCCCCGAGCAGGAGGTAGGGATCAATCTCTTCGCCGCCAAAGATGGTGCCGACAAAAATGTCGAGATTGCCGTCGCCATCGACATCGCCCTGAGATACCGAGTGCGTGAAATCCGAAAGTCCGGGCAGATTATCCGTGGCGTCGGTAAACCAGCCCTTTCCGTCCGAGAGGTAAAGAAGGTTCGGTTCGCCCTCAAAGGGTTCGGTATCGTAACCGCCCGCCCCAAGATAAATGTCGAGATCCCCATCGCCGTTGAAGTCGGCGAACTCAAAATCGCTGATGCTGTTCTGAACCGAGGGGCCGGGCAGCCGTTTCAGGCTTAGATTGCCGGTGCCGTCGTTATATAGAATGAACGGTGTCGTTTCGATTTTCGGCGTGGGAGGAAACGACCCGATCGTAACGACAACGTCCATGTCGCCGTCCTGATCGATATCGACCCCGGCCATGTTGACCGTATCGGTTCCGTCTAGAAAGGCTGGCTGGAAAATCTGGGTAGGATAGTTCGTCATTTTATTCCGGTAGAGTAAACTATTTTCTTTTCGGGTCTCTTTCAGACGCCAATTCAATGATTGGGTTGAAGTGGTTCAGCCCTGACCGTGCATGGAATTGAGAAATCGGGCAAGAATTAATTGGAATTTTCCTTTTGCGCTCAGATGACGTTATTGATGTGAGTTTTTAACGTATGATGAATTCGTGCATCCCGACCAAGTTGAAAGTTCGTGGATTAGGGTCGCTGTGTATTTGAATCTTGTGTCATGACCATGCCCGAGCAGACATGACAATTTCGAACCTGCAGCCGAATTGATTCCCGGTCAGATGCGTCGCGAAGGTCGTCTTTGGATGAGCGGGCGCTGAAACCGCGTTGGCGTGATCTACGGGGCCGCAAGGCTGGCAGATCAGCTATTCTTCCGGCGTCGGGCAAAACGGCCTATACGTCCGCAGGAGTGCCCTGCAGGTGTTTTTCAACCATCTTGACGTTGGTGAGCTTAGCCTGTCGGATTTTGAGTTTGTCTGAAGGCAGACAACCAAACGGCGAGAGTTTTGGATAAGTTATCCGTCGAGGCAGTCTCTTGCAAAAATTTGTGCGCGAATAAGGGTCAGGGCGACCGTCTTTGTGGGATCGGGGTCAGAATCTGTCTGACACCACCCTCCACATCCATTTAATGCATGGGAATCAAAAGCCATTGAGCCGATCAAGTCTAAAATTGTTCAACGGCATCGCGGACCTTCCAGACGTTTGCTGCATTTGCGGCCCGAGGGGATTCGGTGCCTGTGGCTTGGTTTCCCGGACAGCACTTGGTCCGAAGGCAAGGTTTGATCCCGCTTGGAAAAGTAGCCCTCCTCTCGTCAGGGCGCCACTTGAGAAGCGCCCCGAGAAAGAGAAACTCAAGAGATCAGACAAATACAAAATCATCCACGCCCAAGTCCGACGCCGACAGAAGGCCAGCAGCTTCGAAAGCAAAACCGCTGACTTCTTCGGCCAAGTGAGTGATCTCGCTGTCCAGGCTCTTCTCTTCATGCGCGACGAAGAGCGCGGTAGCTGCGAGACCATCATCCGTCAGGTCACCGAGGCGAAGGGTCGCGGGATTGGGGCCGTTGAAGCTTGAAAGCACGGCAGAGACGAGCGGGTCTGTTCCGATTTCCTCTTCAAAGGAGAAAGGCGTTGGTGCATCTGTGACGGCTGAGCCCGTCTTGAAAGACTGTGCTGTTAGGTCACCCCAATCGACGACCCCGGTTGAGGAAGCAGCATCCAGCGCTGCCCAACCGACGACCTCGGACGTGTGCCAACCATCGCGTTGACCTTCGGACTCCTGAATTGCAAAGCTGAATCCGTTCTCTGTCACGTCTTTGGTGCGAACAATCTCCCAGTGCGCCCCGTTATCCGTCTGGATCTGCACGAGCAGGCTCGGGATATCCTCAAAGGTTTCCGCGAAAGCGACCTCATGGAATGTGTCCAGCGCCCCTGCCTCGAAGGTGGTTGTACCAACCTGCAAGAGTGAGCCGTCGTCGAGTTCCCAGACCCCTTCCTCCAGTGTCAGCAGGGTGACATCTTCCCCGGTGTGCCAGCCGTCGTAGCCAAGCGGTTCCTGCAGGTAGAGGCTGGCGCCAGTTGAGGTGATCTCGGTGAACTCCACTGTCACCGCCTGAGACCCGTTCAGCGTCGCCGGGCTGGCGAAGACCACCGGGTTCTCAAAAACAGCGCCGTCCTCGTAGGTGAAGGCTTGGACATTGTGGTCGAGCCCCGCGATATGCTGTACGGCTCCCATCGTTTCGCTGGGGATGTCGTCGGATTCGTATTCGATCACCAATTGCATGTCGAAGAGGTTGGCGGAGTCTTGGCGGTCGCCTTTGAGGTAAATCGCCGTGTCGAAGAAGTTCTGCTCAAGCAGCACCCCGTTCGGGGTAATCGCCGACAGGATCAGCCCGTTCGGCAGCGCGTCACCTGCTCCGAGCGAGCCATTGACCTTGGACCAGCCGTAATCAATCACGCCATCCCCATTCGCATCGATCAAGTTGGGATCAACTGTCATCCAGCCTGTGCTGTTAGCCAGCGGAGAGGGACCTTCCCAGTCGAGAAGATTGAGCGTTGTGGTAGTGAGGTCACCAGTATCATATTTGATATTGTTCGAGGTGAAGGGTGGCTCACTGTTGGGTTCCAGCGGGATTTCCAGACCCGGGAGGTCTTGCCCGAATTTATTGGGCGTCAGGCGCCAGCGTGGACCGGAGACCAGAGCTTCTTCGTCGTAGCCAGCCGCTGCGGCATCCTCAGGACTCCGGAAGCTCTCGAAGACATTCGCATAGGCATCGTCGGCATACTTGTCATAGGACCACTCAAAGGGTTCACGGTCGATCGTCGTGTACCAGGCTGGGGTGAACCCTTCCTCAAGGTCTTCGGTAGTAAAGTCGAGGTTTGCGGCCCCCGACAGAACGGCCAACGCCATGTCACGCAATACGGTGCCGACCGGTGCGCCGGAGGCATCTTGATTGCGATATCCGACCAGCGCGCCATCTGGATTATAGACGGCCGTACCGCCAGCTGTCATGTCAATCTCGCCCTGGGCGTTGAGGATGAAATAGCTCGGGAGGGCTTCGCCAGTGCCATCGTAGCTGTCAACCGGCGAGACCCAGAGCGTGTTGCTCGCGTCATCGGGATCGACGACGACATAGTAAGACGGCAGCCGACCAATCGCGGCCTCGTTTTCATAGTCTTCCGGACGGACCTGATCGTTGGGGTTATTAGTGATATCATGGGTGATAATCAGTTCTGCCCGGGTGACTTCGAAGCCGCCTGTACCGTTTTCGAGGCTGTCGGCGATCCCATTGCCGTCTGTATCTGCGATCCATTCTTCGGGCAGCGCGAGATTGACCTCCATACGGATGTCATTCGGGCGCTTCACCGCCTCACCCCAACGATAGAGCAACTTTCCGTCATCCTTGAGCGTGACCGAATAATCCTGACCGTAGGCGATATTGTAAGTAACGCTCGACTCGTTTGGCTCGAGCAGATCCGTGATGTCAGCGTCACCTCCATAGCCGTTAAGCTGGCTGTCAACCACGTCGACAGTCCCATCTGCTCCAAGGTCCACGGCGCCGACGAGGATTGTCTCTACCGTCCCGTCGCCATCCTCATCAAAGTCCACCGCCGTCTTGGTGATACGGTATGCGTCGTTGGTTCCGTCGCGGTCGAAATCAATGTCGGACAGCGTGGCGTCGAGTGCGGGATCAGGGTCGTCGATGGCGCTTTGCAGGGCGCTCACCAGTTCCTTCACATAGAGATTGTGAAGCACCCCGGGCTCGAAGCTGCCGCCCACTCCCGTCGGGCGCAGGTCGCGCATCTTCAGATCGTTGTCCAGCGGACCGATCGCATCCGGATCACCGGGGAAAAGCTGATCCGACAGTACCGAGGACATAGTGACGTAGTGCTCCGTGGATGCCTTGACCGTTGTGCCTCCTAGGCCGAGCGACCACGTGCCCAGCGGCGCGCCAGACAGGAAGAGGTCCGTTTCTGCATCTCGCAGCGCGAGCCCAAGCAGAGTCCCATCGGTATCATAGATGTTACCGGCGAAACCTTCGCCATAATCGCCATCAAGAACCTTTTCCTCGGCTCCGACGAAATCGGTCACATAGAAGCCGAACTCGCTGTCAATGCCATAGAGCAGGTTGCCATCATGGTCGATGTAAGGCGCGACGACGGCGCCGGCCGTGTCGAGGATGGACGGATCGTCCGGAAACTGAATGCCCGTAAATGTTGCGGTGAGATCGTTGATGGAAAACGTGTGAACAAGAGACTGGAAATTTGACATACTTCTTCTCCTCCAATTCGGAAATGCAGTGGGGGAAATCTGTGTTGAAAGTCCTCCCCATAGGGGAGCGAACTACGATACATATTCAATTTCTTTGATGTGTGTCAAAGTCGGTCGTCAGAGCCTCTGTAGATCAGCAGTGTTGACGCATCCGCGCTTGCTATCCCCGAAGAGCCGTAGGCTCTCTCGCCTCGTCCAAATCTAGGCGCGCGTGAAGGGGGTTCCATGCGCGCCGGGCTTGGATTGAAGGCCGGCCAAATCACGCGTGCGTCAAGGAAGTCCAAGTTGGACCTCTGCTACTTCGGCTTCGACGCAGATTTCGATAAGTCGGAGCCTGAATTCAAAACTCATCGTGATTTGAAAGTGAGCGGACTGCTGGCTTAGCGCGACGCAAGGTTGAGGCAACGCCATTCAACCAATTTTGAAGCTGATCCAGCATGTGAGCTCTCTCCGTATCGCTTCCGATGTCACTCAAGGCATTAACAAGCTGATAGGAGATTTTCATGTTTCGTCGCACTTTTCTGAGCTTTGGCGCAGCTGTAGCGCTCACGACAACATCCGCCTTCGCAGATGCTCATTCAAAGGATATCGTAGATACCGCAGTCGAGGCCGGATCTTTTGAAACGCTTGTCGCCGCCGTACAGGCGGCCGGATTGGTCGAGACGCTAAAAGGGCCGGGTCCCTTTACGGTTTTTGCGCCCACCGACGAAGCTTTTGCCGCTCTTCCCGAAGGTACGGTTGAAGGGTTGCTGGAGCCCGAAAACAAGGACCAACTCGTTTCCATCCTGACCTACCATGTCGTGCCGGGAAAAGTCATGTCCACGGACCTGAGCGATGGAATGACGGCGACCACTGTGCAGGGTGGCGATCTGACCGTCGATCTGAGCGATGGGGTGAAGATCAACGATGCAACGGTTACGTCAGCTGATATCGAGGCGTCGAATGGTGTCATTCACGTGGTGGACACCGTCATTCTTCCAGAGTGAATAAACTTCCTCGGGACCCGGTATCAAGAATGCCGGGTCCAGTTTGCTGCGCTGTACGGGATTTCGATCAGAAAGCAGATGGTACGAGGCTATTGATCAATCGGTTGCGGGCAGGGAAGTCCTTTCCGCCTGAGACCCGGTAACTTTCAGAGCGGCAACAAATGAACAAAACGGTTCATTCTGGCGGAGCGAAGAGTTTCAACTGTGTCGCTGTGATGCATGATCCTGAGATAGAGTGGTAAATAGCCTTCGTGCGGTCAGCTTCATTTGGGAACAATTGATATGCAGGAGTTTGCAATGCTGACTACCAGACGTCTTTTCATTATGGGCGGCCTCTCACTGGGTCTTTCGGCGTGTGCTTCCAGCCCAACCGCGCCTACTATTTCGACACGACCAGTCACCCTTGTTTCCGCATTTCAAGGTCGACGAACAGGCTCGGGACAATTCCGCGTATGGCTTACCGGCGACGAACGTCGGTTTACCGCAGAACTGAATGGCAGTGTCAGCGAAGCCGGAGGACAACGCACGCTGACTGTCGTAGAGGATTTCGTCTACGACGACGGGCAAGAGGACCGGCTGACCTGGGTCTTTCGCGAGATCGGCACTGGGCGATGGGCTGGCAAGAGGGAAGACACAGTGGGCGAGGCGACGGTGATCGAGGAAGATGGCCAGATCCGACTTACCTACACGGCCGATTTCAAATCGCTCAACGATACCACGCGGCTTGGTTTTTCGGACCTAATCTACCAGATGCCGGATGGGACGTTGGTCAATGACGGCATCGTCAGCCGTGCGGGCATTCCGGTCGCCGCCGTCCGCTTTGTGATCCAATAGCGTTTTTGGCGAGGAAGTTATCTGTGTCCTTTGCCGACGACCGTGCAGCCATGGGCAGTTTCAGTTAGATTGAAACTGCAAGACATTTTCACGTCTGCCATTGGTCATTAACCCTCTTGGTATACAGGACCGCGTTAAGTGAGCGGTGCGCTACAAATGCCAAGGCTGGCACAATGGCGTCGCGACCAATCTCTTGTCGGCAGCATTGTGTTTTGGCCCGCCACGGCTTTTTTCTTCGAAATGTGAAACGCCGCCGAGAAGTCAGCAGTTTTGCGCACGTCGGCGGAAGGCGATACGCACATTTCACTGAAGGTTGCTTGTCCTCACGGGGAACTCAATGCAGGTATACCGTTGGACTTAGCGTGGCGTGGCGCCAATGGTCGTGCTGCGGGGGAGAAAATTAATGACGGAAATGAAAGTGGCCGTGGTAACTGGTGCCGCTGGAGGTCTGGGACGTGCGATCGTTGATCGCCTGATCGCGGATGGTTTGAAGGTAGCAGGTCTCGACGTCGATGCTGCCGGACTCGAAAGCTTGGGTTCACTTTATGGTCAAGCATTTCTCCCTTGCTATTGCGACTTGTTGGATACCACCAAAATTTCGGATGCATTTGTTCGTGTAGAGGAGCATTTCGGCGGTATTGATGCGCTCGTCAACAACGCGGGTACTTGTTTAATGTCCGAGTTCCCGAACATCCCGGAGGACGAGCTGGAGCGGCAGATGAGGCTGAACTTTTCCTCTGCTTTCCATTGTTGCCAAGAAGTTATCCCGCGGATGTTGGAGCGCGACGGCATTAAAAAGGTCGTCAACATTTCTTCCAATGGGG
>NZ_AQQP01000018.1 GCF_002210165.1 Phaeobacter sp. 22II1-1F12B
TGCTTTCCAGCAAGATAGGGGAATTGTCGCAAGCCAGTTTAGAATGTGCCCAAATGATGGCTCAAAAACGTATAAGCAAGCATATGTTAAGTTGGCTCTTGGCCAAGAGTGCGCATGACTCGGGCGCACCTGGGACGAATACTTCTCGGGCGAAAGCGGCGCGCCTAAGACCCGCAGCAAGAGTTAAGTCCGCTATCCGCGTCGGACCCGGGGTCATGCCAGCCAAGTTCGCAGAACGTCAGAAGGCCGCAAGCATGTGGACTAGGCCTTTTTCGATGTTCTTCCACGGCTTCTTGCCCACGGTATGTAAGAACCAACATCTGGTACCGCAGATATTTTTCGTAAAGAACTGCATGAAGCGACAACAGATTTTGTGACCCACAGGCCTGGATCAAGGACTTATGGAACTCCCAGTCATATCGGAATCAGGATCGGAGCGACCACGCCCTGCGCCAATGGCTGCGGGAACTGGCGAATAAACGTCGCCGGTTCGGATATCGTAGTTAGGGCATCCTTTTGGCCAGAG
Organism: Phaeobacter sp. 22II1-1F12B; assembly: GCF_002210165.1. Lineage (GTDB taxonomy): Bacteria > Pseudomonadota > Alphaproteobacteria > Rhodobacterales > Rhodobacteraceae > Heliomarina. The sequence goes on from NZ_AQQP01000018.1 coordinate 527, forward strand.
AGGGTTTTGAAGTGAACCATTAGAAGCTTTTCCGTCTCTATCGCGAGGAAGGGCTGGCCGTGCGCCGCAGGTGATCACGCAAACGCGCACTGGGTACGCGCAGGCCCATCCTAGTGCCGGATCGCGCCAATCAGCGTTGGTCGTTGGACTTCGTGTCCGATGCCTTTGCTAATGGCCAAAGGTTCCGTGTGTTGTGCATCGTGGATGACTGCACGCGCGAAGCCTTGGCGGCCACTGTGGTGGATCGCTCACTGTCAGGTGAGCGGATGATCCGCGAACTGGATGACCTGATCGGGAGGCTGGGTCAGTTGACTTTCTGACCCACGATCAGATCAAAGCGATGACAACGGCCGACCGTATCGTCAACCTCGGCACTCGTCAGGGGTATGTTACCCCCTGGATCACGACGTCAGCGGAAAAGCGCCCTTAGGGGTGCCACAGCCTCTTGCCAGCTGTCACGCGCTTCTAGCCGGTCGATCCAACTCGCAACTCCTGGGTACTGGTCCAGTAAAATCCCCGCTTGATCGCGATACATGAAGGTGGTCGCAAGATAGAAGTCGGCAAGGCTGAGTGCGCCTGCGATCCAGTCCTTGCCGTCGAGTCCGGTTTCCAGAACGGCAAGGAACTGATCTGTGGCTTTTCGTTCCGCTTCGACCACAGTCGGATCGGGATCGCCCATGCCGAATTTCTCTTTGAGAAACAGCTCAAAGGACAATTTCTGCATCGCCGGGCCAAGGTGGATCGCTTGCCACCAGGTCCATTGATCGACGAGGGACCGCGCCTTGCGGCCCTCAGGATAGAGGCCCGCCTCGGGCCGAAGCCCCGCCAGATAGGCACAAATTGCCCGGGATTCCCAAAGCACGAAATTCCCGTCCTCCAAAACGGGCACCTTTGCATTGGGATTGCGAGCGAGAAATTCCGCCGCGCGGTTGTCCCCGGCCCGGATGTCGACCTGGACGATTTCGAGGTCCACGCCCAGTTCGTGTGCCACCGCCCGCACACGCAGCGCATTGGGCGAGAAATTCGCGTTGTAGAGTTTCATGATTTTGTCCGCCTCTATAGTTACTGCGGCGCCCGAAGAAGCACCGCCCGGTTTTCGGTCAGGAAATCGGTAACCGACTGTCCGGACTTGCCGGTGAGCGTCTTGAGATCGTCGCTGGCCACATCAAGGTAGCCTTCGGCGATTGCCTGGTCGAAAGAGACGAAAACACGCGCCATGAACTCGGGCAGGCCATTTGCGATCATCGCCTGCACCATGTCTTCGGCCGGCATCGGAACGTAGGGGATGTCCTTGCCGGCGATGTCCGACAAAAGCGCCGCGATATCGGCCTGGCCGGTGGATTCGGGCCCGGTGATGTCCAGGACCTCGCGGTCGGTCGCATTCATCAGCGCGGCAGCGGCGGCGCGGGCGCAGTCGGCGCGCGTGACGTAACTCGCCCGTCCGTCCCCTGCCGCGGCAAAGAGCTGCCCCATGTCGATCGCCTGCGGTCCGCTCATAAGCAACAGATCCGTGTAAAGGTTGTTGCGAAGGATCGTGTAGCTGGCGCCGCTTTGCTCGATCAGCTTCTCGGTGTTCTGATGATCCTTGCTGAAAGTGATGGGGCTTTCGGGTACCGGGCTGGCAAGCGAGGTATAGACGATGTGGTCGATACCCGCCTCGCGTGCGGCGGTGATCGCATTGGAATGAGCCGCGAGCCGTTTGCCCGGCTCCAGATCGTCGGTGGAGATGATCAGGATCCGCTTGCCGCCCGCGATGGCCGGACCCAGTGTTTCGGGCGCGTTGAAATCGCCTTGGCGAACATCCACCCCCTTGTCCCTGAACTCGGCGAGTTTGTCGGCGTTGCGCGTGACCGCGATGATCGGACCGGCGCCCGCCTCGATCAGTTGATCGATTACCTGGCGTCCAAGCTGGCCGGAGGCGCCTGTGACGATAAATGGTCCGTTCTGAAAGCTTGCCATGGGCGTATTCCTGTTCTTTGAGAGAGAGTCAGCCGTGGATGTGAACCTGCGCGGGGTTGGCCAGCTTGCCGCGGGCGAAGTCCCAGCTCGTTGTCAGGATTTTGATCATGACGTCGACCTCTGACCCATCGCGCGGCGCAAAGGCCATGACGGCATTTGCCGGGATGTGTCCGGCCGACGCCATCGGGTGCGGTTCGCCCCATCCCTTGGCGATGAGTTCATCGACCGCCGCCAGCGGCAGCATCATGTGCGACGAACCGTCATAGGAGGGATGCACATGGGCAAATTCGCGTCCGATCATGAAGGCTTCACGCGGGCCGCAGGCATGCGCCACCGGCAAGACCAGTGCTTCGGCGCCGGGCACCGAGATGCCCGACCGGCAGCGCTCGACGAAGGGCAGGGCGAAGGCCTTCTCCTTGAAAAATGCGTGGATCTCTGCCGAGGAGTTCTGCGACACCTGCTCATGCGGGGCGCAATCGGTGGTGTCGGGGCGCGGGCCCTGCCGCGGGGGAAGTTCGAAGCTCATGGTTGGTCCTATCCAAATCTGAACGCGCTTTCGACCGCGCCCAACACGTGATCCTCGAGGGTCTTCTCCCCCCGATCCGCAAGCGCAGCCCCGGCCACGACGTGCAACGGGATCAGATGTTCCTCGCGCGGATTGGCATCGCGTGCGCCGGGCGCCTGATCCCACTCGGCCAGCATGGCATGGCGCACTGCGGGGTCTTCATGGGTCACCGCACTCGTGAGCCATCGGTCAAAGTCTCCGCCGTTCACCGGGCCGTCCGGTCCGCCCCTCATCGCCCGCATCATCTTGCCCATGTTATGATAGGTATTGCCGGATCCGATGATCAGCACCCCTTCGTCGCGCAAGGGCGCCAACGCGCGACCGACGGCAAGATGCGCCTCGGGGTCGAGATCGTCGCGCAGGCTCAATTGGACGGTGGGGATGTCGGCCTCAGGAAAAGCCACCTTTAGTGGAACGAATACCCCGTGATCGAAGCCACGCGCAGCATCGGCCCCGGTTTGGAATCCCGCGTCTTCTAAAAGTGCGCGTACGCGGGTCGCCAGCGCGGGCTCGCCCGGCGCGGGCCAGGTTAGCTGATAGGTATGCTGCGGAAATCCCTGATAGTCGAACAGCAGAGGCGGGGCGGGGTTGGTCTGCAAGGTAAAGACCCGCTCTTCCCAATGGCCCGAGATCACGAGGAGCGCCTTGGGCCTTGCCGGCAGGCTCGCAGGCAAGTCCTCAAGGAATTTGCGGTGCCGATCCCAGGCGTCAGGCGGGTTCCAGTCCATGAAGAAACAGGGGCCACCCCCATGGGGAACAAACAATGTCGGCTGCTTTTCAGTCATGTTGTCGTCCTTTTAAACCCAAGTCCGAGGCTATGGGCACCCCCGTGGCAACTCCGCAGCAGATCAGATTGGCGCTGCCGGAACTGCCGGTGCATAGGCCGACTTGACCGCACGCACGCGATTGGCGGTCAGCCACGAGACGATCAGGAGTACCCAGGTCGCCAGAGCCGGCGACCAACCCGGATCGCCTGCGCCCACATGGGCCCCGAAGGCGAGCACCAGATGCCAGAACATTGCCGCATAGGCCCAATCTGCCAGCACTGCCGAAGGGCGCCAGAGGATCACAACGGCACCGACGATCTTCAAAATTGCGAGTGGCCAGATGATGTATGTGGGATAGCCCAACACCTCGCGATACATGCCCGCGACCATGTCGTGGGATGAGATGTAGAAGGCCGCCGCACCCAGATAGACCAATGCCACAAGGCCGGTCGCGATCCAGTAGACATATTTTGCCACGTTGTCACTCACTGCCGCTCTCCCGGTTTTCGGCGGGTTGTTAGGCTGCCGTTTTCCATATAGTATCATTAGGTGCCTTGCTTCATCAGTTAAAGTAGGCACTTAAAAGTAACTTACTTTCGTGGGCTGCGAGGGCTATCCACAATGAAAAGCGTCCAACCAGCTTCCTGCCCGATGGAGGCGCTGCTGCGTGTCATCACGGGACCTTGGACGATTTATATCCTTTGGGTTCTGTCCGAACAGGGTCCACAGCGTTTCGGCGCGACCAAACGGCTGGTGCCTGGAATTTCCACCCGGGTCCTGACTGAGAGGCTGAGAATGCTGGAACATGCCGGCGTGGTCTGGCGCGAGCAGGCCATGACCATCCCGCCCGCTGTCACATACGGGCTGACTGAACGCGGCGCGGAGCTGCGCGGTGTGCTGGACACCCTTGGATCCATTGCACGCCGCTGGGAGGCGGAGGGTGCTTTCGACGGGACGGCACGCTCGGCGGAATGATGACGTCCGTCCTGTTCGCGGAATAATCCCGCGCCAGAAAGCACCGCGAACGGAGCACGGCCCGAAGCTCATGACGAATTGAAAGCCGCGTTGGGTATGCCTGACAGGCGGCACTCACTCCGAACGATCCGCCCAGGTTTGCGGCTTGCCGCCACATAAAAATCAATTTACTGTACCGACTAGACGGTACAGTCAAGTTTGAAATCCCGCAATGCTGCACAGGACAGGAAGAGCGAGATGCGCGAGAGAAAAATGGCCGAGGTTTTGTTCGGCGCGCGGGAGGTCTTCTTCCGGTGCGGTTATGAAGGCGCCACCGTCGATGCCATTGCCGCCGAAGGGAAAGTGTCGAAGGCAACAATGTATTCGTATTTCCCGACCAAGGAGCAGCTGTTTCTGAGCGTCGTGGAATCCGAATGCGGTCGGCTTGCGGAAGAGATCCTCCGACCCTTGTCCGCAGGTCCCGAGCCGCGCGCCCAGTTGGAAAAACTTGCCCTGCGCATGATCGATCTCGTTCTGGACGAAACCTACATCCGCCTTCTGCGGACGTGTATCGGTGCCACCGAGATGCTTCCCGAGGTCGGGGAGGTGTATTTTCGTGCCGGACCGAAACGGGCACGCGAACTCATCAGTAAAGTTCTGGAACGCCTTTCCCGGGAAGGCGCGCTTGAGATCGACAACCCCCCGCGTGTTGCGGATCACTTCATACATCTTTGCGTTTCTGGACTGTTGATGCCACGCCTGCTGGCCGTGCAAAGAACAGTCGAGCGGGACAAGCATGCGGCCGATGCAGTCACTGCATTCCTGCGACTCTACGGGAGCGGACAAAGAGTAGAGCTCTGAACTGACCTTGCTTTCCGACAACGGGGCAGTGCTCCAAATCTCTCAATAAAATTGCCGAATGGACAGTGAATAATGACCATACAATCCAAAATGCAGGCAAAGAATGCGTCACCAAGGATCCTCGGCGCTGCGCGGGCAATTGCGCACAGAGAGGGCGCGGGAAAGATTACGATCGACGCCGTCGCGCGTGAGGCCGATCTCAGTAAAGGCGGGGTCTTATACAATTTTCCGACCAAGAGAGCGCTTCTTGCCGGGCTGCTTGATGAGATGCTCGCAGAACATCACGAACGCCTGGCATCAGTCCCGGAAGATCGCAGATCCCGCACCCTGCGTGGGCACCTGGAAGCAATCGTGCAAGCCAGAGCCGTCGATGACGACCTCTCGATGGCGATTCTCGCGGCTGCCGCGTCAGATCCGCGGCTGCTCGATCCGCTACGGGCTGAACTGACCGGCGACCTTGAGCGTATCCTGTCCGACACACAAGACACTCCGGGTGCTATGGTTGTCGTCCTAGCGATCCAGGGACTTCGGTTCCAGAAACTTCTGGGCCTTCCCGACGGTGGCGCGGATCTCAGGGGACGCGTCATCGAGCAATTGAGGGCCATGATTAATGAACTCGAATAGAGAGACACGAAGTTTGAAGCGGATCGTTTTTGTTATTGCGGTAGCGGCCGTGTCGGCCGTTGCCGTCCCGTTTGTTTCGCCGTTCCTGACCGATGTGCTGGCCCAGACCGCGACGGACACCCTGGAGGCAGAAGTCGATACAAGGCCTGCAGCGAACGTGGAGCGACCAGTCACGGTCGAAGTGACCCGTGCGCTCAATCGCGTCGTAAGTCAGTCTCGCAGCGTTGCAGGCCGCGTCGAACCTGCTCGAACGGTGGACCTTGCGTTTCAGATACCCGGGCAGATCATTCGCCTTGAGGTTGAGCCCGGCGACACGATTCGCGAGGGCGAGGTGATCGCGGAGCTCGACCAAATCGATTTCGAACTCGCCGTCGACCGGGCTCAGGCGTCCTACGACCTGGCGAATTCCGAACTCGCGCGCGCCTCGGACCTCGCCGATCGTGGCGTGGCGTCCGACGCGCGCTTCGACACGGCCCGCGCGCAGTTCGTCCAGGCAGAAGTCGCGCTCCGCGAGGCAGAGCGGCGCCTGTCCCAAACGAAAATCGTCGCGCCATTCGACGCGATTGTGGCGCGCACCTTCGTTGAAGAATATGTCAACGTCACGTCGGCCGCGCCTGTCGCGCGTCTACAGGATGTCAGCGAGATGCGGCTCGTGATCTCCCTGCCAGAGGAACTTGCGGCCATTGCGCGGTCGGCACCCGATGCCTTCGAGATCGTTGCAACTTTTCCGGCTGTTCCGGGTTACACCGCGCCTCTGGTGCTTCGCTCGTTTGCGACCGATGCCGACCGGACGGCGCAGACCTACGACGTGGAATTTGCGATCACGGGTGATATCGACCCGCGTCTTCTGCCCGGGATGACTGCGGATGTGCGCATCTCCATTGCCGCAGAAGCAGATCGCCCGCAATCCGTGATCGTTCCGGTTTCGGCGGTGGATACGACGAGCCGAACCGAACCGTCCATCTGGATCTACGAAGAAACGTCCGGCCAGGTCGCGCGCAGGGCGGTCCGTTTGGGTCTTCCGATCAACAATGAGATTGTCGTTCTGGATGGCCTGAAGGGCAACGAATTGGTTGTTTCCGGCGGCTGGTGGCGGCTCAGGGACAATCAGACCGTGACAGTTTCGGGGCTCTGATCCCGTTCTTTTTGACAGGACAAGAATAGAACCATGGCACTCAGCATCTCACGAGCGAGCATCGAGCGTCCTGTGGCGGTCTGGCTCACCATCATCTTTTGTCTCCTCGGCGGCTATTGGGGGCTGAACACGGTCGGTCGACTTGAAGACCCGAGCTTCACGCTCAAAACGGCGCTCATCTTCGTGCCGTATCCCGGCGCCACGGCTCTGGAGGTTGAAGAGGAGGTCGCCGACGTCGTCGAAAATGCGCTGCAGCAAATGAAGCAGCTCGACCGGGTGGAATCGAAGTCGATGCCGGGCATGGCGCAGATCACCGTCGAGATCGAGATGACCTATGGCCCGGACGAGATCCCGCAGGTTTGGGACGAAATGCGCCGCCGCATCAGCGACGTGGAGGGGGACCTTCCCGCAGGAGCGCGACCGCCCATCATCAATGACGATTTCGGCGACGTCTATGGCATGTTCTATGCGGTAACGACCGAAGGTCTGAGCCCATCGGAGCAGAGGGATTTGGCCACGACGCTCCGGCTCGGACTGGTCACTGTCGATGGCGTCGCCAAGGTCGAGGTTCAGGGCCTCTCCGAAGAGGTAATCACCATCTCGATCCCGTCTGCACGCCTCGAGATGCTGGGCCTTCCGCCGACCCAGATCCTGGGCATTCTCGCAGACGAAAACCAGGTGTTCACCAACGGCGAGATCACCGAGGGCCCTGCCCGGATCGGCCTATCGGTTCCGCCGGGCTATATTAGCCCCGAAGGGATAGAGGAGCTGCGGCTGGGCACGGCCGGAAATGTCGGCCAGATCGCTGTCAGCGACATCGCCAGCGTGACCCGCGAGGCGGCCGAACAGCCTAGCCAGATCATCCGGCAGAACGGCACGGCGGCATTTACCTTTGGCGTTTCCGCGTTGACGGACCAAAACGTGGTCGAAGTCGGTCAGGCGGTTTCAGCACGGCTTCAACGGCTCAAGTTGGGGCTTTCTGAAGGTGTCGAGATCATACCGATCTACGAGCAGCATGTCGTGGTGGACGAATCCGTTTCAAGCTTTCTCGTCAGCCTCGGACAGTCGGTCGCGATCGTGGTCGGTGCGCTGATGCTGACCATGGGTTGGCGCGCAGGCCTCGTGGTGGGCTCGACCCTCGGGCTCACCGTTTTCTCCACACTGTTCTTCATGTCAGTGTTCGGGATACAGATGGAGCGGATCAGCCTGGGCGCCCTGATCATCGCGATGGGGATGCTGGTCGACAACGCCATCGTCATCACAGAAGGGATGGTGATCGGCATGGCGCGAGGAAAAAGCGCGGAAGACGCTGCTGCCGAGACCGAAAGCGCCACGTCAATCCCCTTGCTGGGGGCGACCGTTATCGGGATCATGGCGTTTTCCGGTATCGGGCTGTCGCCTGACGCCACGGGCGAGTTTCTGTTTTCGCTTTTCGCGGTGATCGCCATCTCGCTGCTAACAAGCTGGGTCCTGGCAGTCACGGTGACGCCGTATCTCGGCAAGCTGCTGCTCAAGGCCCCCAAAAACATTTCGGATAATCCCTACAAGGGCGTGTTCTACGCGACATATCGCGGGATTTTGTGGATGGCGCTGCGCGTCCGCATTCCGGTTGTTCTGACGATCATTGGCATCACCGTTTGGTCCGTTATGGCTTTCGGACAGGTCAAGCAGGCCTTCTTCCCCGCCTCGAACACGCCGATTTTCTACGTTGAGTTCCAGATGCCGCAGGGAACCGATATCAACACGACCGACGAAGAGATGCAGCGGCTCGAGCGGATTCTCATGGATGAGGATGCCGTAACCGGGGTAACGGCCCTCGTCGGGCGCGGGGCAAGCCGATTCATGCTGACATACAACCCCGAGCAGGCGGATGCCAGCTATGGCCAACTCATCGTCCGGGTTGCGGACGCCGCAACGATCGCGACGATCGCGAGCAGACTTAACCAGGACTTGCCCGCCGAATTCCCCCACGCTCTGATCCGTGTCGAAGATATCGTGTTCGGACCGCCCTCCGGTGCCGATGTTGCAGTTCGTTTTTCGGGACCCGATCCGGTCATCCTGCGCCAGCTCGCGGATGATGCGATGAGGATTTACGAGGAGGCAGGAACCATCACCAATCCGCGCACCAATTGGCGGCAGCGTGAGATCCTCGTCGAACCCATCGTCGATGAGGCACGAATGCGGCTGGCTGGCGCAACGCGCGGAGCGATCGCGGATACCATCCGCTATGGAACGTCCGGACTGCGCGTTGGCGACCTACGCGAGGACGACGTGTTGATTCCGATCCATCTCCGGCTTCCCGAGAGCGAACGCGACGGAGTTGACCGCCTTCGTGACCTATCGGTGTGGTCCGATGGGGCAGGGTCCTATGTACCCATGGCCAACCTTGTCGAAAGGTTCGATCCCCGTCTTGTCGAGGCACTCATTCACAGGCGCGACCGAGAGCGGACAATCGCCGCCCTCGGCGGTGCCCGCAGCGATCTCACCGCGGATGAGGCATTCCGAAGCGTCCGCACCGAGATCGAATCCATCCCGCTTCCCGACGGTTATGCAATGGAATGGGGCGGCGAATTCGAAAGTGCGCAGATGGCTCAGGAGTCGCTTGGCAAGCAGCTTCCCCTGGGCTTCCTGGTCATGTTGACGATTTCGATTTTGATGTTCAACAAAGTCCGCCAACCGCTGATCCTGTGGCTCGTGGTGCCAATGTCCGTGACGGGCATGGTCCTGGGGTTGCTGTTCACCGGTCTGCCCTTCACATTTACGGCCCTGCTCGGCTTCCTGTCGCTTTCGGGAATGTTGATGAAGAACGCAATCGTTCTCATCGAAGAGATCGACTTTCTACGTGCACAGGGTGTGCCCGATTACAAGGCGGTGATCGACGGCTCAGTCAGCCGTCTTCGCCCTGTGGTGCTCGCCGCCGGCACGACGATCTTTGGCATGATTCCGCTTCTGCCCGATGCGTTTTTTGCCTCGATGGCGGTGACGATCATGGGCGGCCTCGCCTTTGCTTCGGTCCTGACGCTCGTCGCGGTTCCGGTGCTCTATGCGCTTCTGTTCCGGATACGGCCACCGAAACGGGACGCACAGTCGGACGGCCTAGCGGCGACCGCCTGACACAACGATCCTCCCTAAAATAGGATTTCGAGCCAATTTGAGGATAGCGGAATGGCCCAGAAAAAACAAAACCGGAGTGGATCGTCGCGAAGCTCCGGGAGTCCGACGATCCCAGGGCGCCTCGTGCGGTGTCCTATGGGACAAGCAGGTGGTGCGCCAGCGGCTGGCAGACTGCCAGACGAGGATCGCTGTCACTGTACCCTAATTAATCAGAATCCGGTCTGAAATTGCCCCGTGAAATCAATGGCGGTTTGTACCTTTAATTTTCATATTGTACCGTTAATTAGCATACTGTACCCTTAATTGCCGTACGGTCTGAGTTGTGGATAAGTGTCGACCTATTGGGGAGGGGGATTTGCGTGGTAAACGAGCGTCTTGCGAAACACCGTGCGGCGGTTCTTCGGCCGATCCTGGAGCTTGAGAAGAGAGGTGAGCCGATCAGCGCGGCTATCGGAGATGCCGCTTGGGAACTGGGCTTGGCGAAAAGCCACACATGGTCGCTCTACCGACGTCTGAGAGAGAACGATGCACGTGCCACGGCGTTGGAGTTGGACCGTCGCGGGCCGAAACCGGGATCGAAACGGATTGCTGAAGACGTCGAAATCATCATCGATGAGAGCCTGCGAAGATACTATCTGGTCCGCGAGCGCTCGAGCTTTCTTCGCATCTGGCGCGAGATCCGTGCCGAATGCGAGGCGAAGGGGTTTCAGCCCCCGACCCGGAGAACGGTCAAGGCACGTCTAGACGCTATGGATAAGCGAGAGGTCTTCCGGAAACGGCGCGGAGCAGAGGCGGCTGACAAGGTCTTTGCCGCGCGTCCTGGCCGACTTGAAGTTTCAGCCCCGCTGGAAGTCGTTCAGATCGATCATACAACTTCGGACATCACGTTGGTCGATCACGTCAATCGACGGCCGCTTGCGCGCCCCTATCTGACGGTGGCCATCGATGTCGCGAGCCGGATCGTTCTCGGGGTCCATGTCACTTTCGATGAGCCATCTGTCTTGTCGATCGCCTTGTGTCTCGATCACTGTGTGCGCCGGAAATCGGTGCACGTCCCTGGAACACTGGAAGAGGTGATTTGGCCGACGGCCGGCATTCCTAAGGCGATCCACGTCGACAATGCGCAGGAGTTCCACAGTGACGCCTTTAGAATGGCCTGCGAAGATTGGGGCATTACTGTCGAGTATCGTCCGCTTGGCGGCAAACACTATGGCGGTCATGTCGAACGGCTGATCGGAACGACCATGGGTGCCGTTCATGTGCTGCCCGGGACTACGCATTCCTCAATCGTCGAGAAGGGCGACTATGACAGTGAGAAGCATGCGGCCCTGACACTGATCGAGTTTGAGGATTGGCTTCATCTGGAAATCTGCCGATACCACAATACGGTTCACGAAGCTCTCGGACGAACGCCGCTTGCGGCATGGGCGGACATGGGCGGGGATACTGCGGGACGGCAGGTCGTCGACATAGAAGCCTTTCGGACAAGCTTCCTGCCATTCGAGTGGCGCCAGCTCGGACGCACTGGGATCACGCTTTTCGGGGTCAATTACTGGAGTGATGCCTTCGCGTCGTTGGTCGGACGCGGGCAGGGTAAGGTACAGGTGAAATACGATCCGCGAGACTTGTCGCAGATCTGGGTCATCACCGATGATGGCCGCGTGATCTCGGCCCGGTACCGGGATCTCAGCCACCCGCGTATATCGCTTTGGGAAAGTCGGCGGGCGCGGAAAGAATGGCATGATAAACATGGTGGCCGGATCAACGAGCGGGTCCTATTCCAATTGATTGACGCGCAGCGACGGCTGGCTGAGGCAGCGCGCCAAAAGACGCGGACTGCCCGGTTGGAAGACGAAAGAGGTGCTCGGCTTCCCCGGCACCAACCGCGCCGCGATCCATCGCGCGAAATGTTCGCGATTGATACAGGCAACCCTGATCTGCCAACCTATGAGATTGATGAGTTTAATGACCCCAGAAGAAAGAATTGACCGTATCCGCGGCGATCATTGGATCGCGTTCGACCGTGCCACGATTGTTCTCAACCGATTGACCTCCCTTATGGAAATGCCGCAACAGAGCCGGATGCCTGGCCTGATGGTCTATGGTAGCTCCGGCATCGGTAAGACGATGATCGCCAAACGCATGGCCAGCAAGTATCCGACGCAGTACAATGCCGAACTGGGCGTCACGAAGACACCCATCCTGCTGGTTCAGGCGCCGCCCGCGCCGGATGAGCGCCGGTTCTATCAACACATCCTGTCGACGATCGGGGCGCCGATGTGGGGGCGTCACACGGTGTCCGAGCTTGAGGTGCGCGCGCTAAGCCATCTTCGGGACATGGACCTGAAGATGCTGATGATCGACGAAGTGCATAACCTGCTTGCCGGCAGTTACCGGGAGCAACGACGGTTCCTGAACATGCTACGGTTTCTGTCCAACGATCTCTGCGCGTCGCTTGTCGTTTTCGGTGTGAACGAAGCCCTGGAGGCGGTTCGTGGAGACGACCAACTGGCCCGACGTTTGGACGAACACTACCTGCCGCTCTGGGAAGATGATGTGGAGTTCTCTCGCCTGATCCAGACACTGATCGCGGCAATGGCGCTTGAGCAACGCTCGGGCCTGACGGTTGCATCACTTCGGACGATCCTGAAAGTGACCGGCGGTGTCACCTCGCGCGTGTTCATCATGATTGTCCGTCGTCAGAGATTTTGGGCCAGTTGGCAGCTTGAGCGAAGAGAGGGTCTGGCTCATCTGGTTGGTTTGATTATGCGGCGGATTTGCGGTGAAGCAAGCGCCGGGTTTCGATGGTCTTTCGTTTGATCCTTTCTCGTTGTTTCAGGATGGTCTGCCCGCGCCCGAAGTAGACATCGGCCGGGGTGAGGTTCTGCAGGCTCTCGTGGTATCGTCGGTGGTTGTAATGCTCGACGAAGGCGTCGATCTTCTGCCTGAGATCGCCGGGCAGGAAGTAGTTCTCCAGCAGGATGCGGTTTTTCAGGGTCTGGTGCCAGCGCTCGATCTTGCCCTGGGTTTGCGGGTGATATGGGGCACCGCGGACATGATCCATCTGCCGATCTTCCAGCCAATCAGCCAACTCGCCCGAGATGTAACTCGACCCGTTGTCACAGAGCAGGCGGGGCTTGTGCAGGACCTTCGCCTGATCACAACCCGAAGCCTGTAGCGCCAAGTCGAGCGTGTCGGTCACATCGCCTGACTTCATCGTCGTGCAAAGTTTCCAGGCGATGATGTAGCGGCTGTAATCGTCGAGGATCGTGGACAGGTAGAACCAACCCGAGCCGATGACCTTCAGGTAGGTAAAGTCGGTCTGCCAAAGCTGGTTCGGTCGGGTCGTCTTGTCCCGGAACTCGTCAGAGGCGGACAGAACCACATAGGCCGGGCTGGTGATCAGGTCGTAGGCCTTGAGGATGCGATAGACGGAAGCCTCTGATACAAAATACTTTTCCGTGTCCGTGAAGTGCACGGCCAACTCGCGCGGCGACAGATCGCTTTCCTGCAGGGCCAGCTCCTTGATCTGTTCTCGTACCACCTCGGGAATGCGGTTCCAGACCCGTGACGGCCTGGGACTGCGATTTTCCAGCGCCTCAGGGCCGCCGGACAGATACCGGTCATACCAGCGATAGAAAGTGGTTCTGGGGATGCCCAGCTTGTCCAACGTGCGCCTGGTCGGCAGATGCGATCTTTCGACGAGGCGGATGATCTTCAGTTTCTCGGCTGCGGGATACCTCATTCGTCGTCGCCCCCATCCGCGATCATGCTTTTTTTGAGCAGCCGCAGTTCCAGCGCCTGTTCGGCCACAACTTCTTTCAGGTCGCGGGCCTCTCGGCGCAGATCCTTGACCTCGCTCGACGTCGCCGCACGCGCCGTATCACCCGCCAGGCGCTTCTTGCCGGCTTCCAGGAACTCCTTTGACCAGCTGTAATACAGGCTTTGGGCAATACCCTCGCGGCGACACAGCTCTGCAATACTGTCCTCGCCTTTCAGGCCGTCCAGCACGACCCTGATCTTCTCCTCAGCCGAGTACTGTTTGCGGGTGGCGCGACGGATGTCCTTGACGACCTTCTCGCCGTGGCTCTGCTTGGTTCCGGGTTTCTGTCTCATCTTATGGAATGGACGCCCCTTGCACCCAAGCCGATAGTTTTCGGGACACGTGGCAAGCAGAAGGAGTTCATAAAATGCAGTTGCTCGCGATCGATTTGGGAAAGCAGTCTTTTCACATCCACGGGATCACGAATGAAGGCGAGGTGATCTCGAGGAAGGTAACCAGATCAGAACTTGAAAACGCGGTTCAGGAACTTTCTCCTGAAGCCATTGCTATGGAAGCCTGTGCCAGCGCCCATCATTGGGGGCGTCGTTTCGGGGCCATGGGATTTCCTGTTCGCCTCATTCACCCACGCTTCGTTATGCCATTCGTCAAAGGCTCGAAGAATGACGCGGTCGATGCAGAGGCGATCCACGAGGCCGCACAGCGTCCGACTATGCGGTTTGTACCGGTGAAGACGACTGAGCAACAGGATTTGCAAATGCTGCACCGAACACGCGACCGGCTCATCACGCAACGCACCGGACTGATCAATCATATCCGTGGTCTTCTTGGGGAATATGGCGTTGTCATTCCTGTCGGTGCCGTCCGGTTCCGCAAGGATATCAGGACCGCTGTTGCCGAAGCCAAACTGTCGACCCTGGCGAAGCAGAACTTCAATGCACTCATTACTGAGTTCGAGGCCTCTGACAAGCGCGTGGCCGAGATCGATCGAAAGCTGATCGCAATTTGCAAAACCGATGATCGCTGCAAACGACTGGCTACCCTCCCCGGCATCGGGCCGGTGATCGCAACCGCATTGATTGCCGCCGTCGATGACGGGAGGCACTTCTCGTCGGGCCGCGCTATGGCAGCATGGATCGGTTTGGTTCCCAGACAATACACGACTGGGGGCAAACCTCGGCTTGGCGGCATAGGCAAACGGGGCAATCAATACTTGCGCCGCCAGCTCATCCACGGTGCGAGGTCTGTCCTGATCCGGATCGCCGGGCGAAGTGATCGGCGGCCAAATGGGCGCAGGACCTACTTGCTCGCGCGGGCCACAACAAAACCCTCGTGGCAGTCGCCAACAAAACAGCACGCATCGCCTGGGCCGTGTTGCGCAATGGAGAAAGCTACAAAACCGCATAACCGGGGCGCGCGACGCTTCGAATGTAGAGATGCGAGGTGAAAGACGATGGTGTAACGGCATGGGCCGCCTATTCACAGCCTGTAAGGAGCGATGGCCATCAAAGGCCGGTCATCTTGGAAGGCACGAAGACAAGCGGATCCCATCGAGGCCAGAAGCAAGAAAGCTTCGTAAAAGGCCGGATAGATTCACGCATCCAATGCCGTTGGAACCGAAGTTGAAAAACACCTTGCGCAGGGGGCGTCCATAGATCCACTCCTTGGTGGTTACGATGTGCCAGAAACCCTCTCTTATCAAATCACCCTAAACTGGCCCATTGGCGCTGACGTCAGACATGACTCCCATGGCGGGCATGGTCGCAATTGCGAATTCAGGAGAGTGGATAGACGTCGGTCCTTAACTTCTTCAAGAAGACCGGCTTGATTCCTCGACCTTTGTGTTTCAGTCATGCCTGAGCATCTCTCGGCCAAACGAGGGCTGGTCAGACTCTCAAATCTGGTGACGAACTGCGGTTTGCGATAGCGTAGATTTCATGTAGCTTTAGACGATATGAGACCAGACCAACTGGAAAATCAAACATGACAAAGACTGAGGGATTCGACCGCAGGGCACATGACTTGCTTGACGGCACAATTGCTTTTGCAGCCCTTCTTGATTCTGAAGGTAATGTGCAAGATGTCAACAAAAATGCCCTCGCTGCGGCAGGAATATCTATCGAGGATGTTCGGAGTAAACCATTCTGGTCGGGATGTTGGTTTGCTCACGACCCCAATTTACAGGGCCGAATTCGAGAGCAAATCGCTTCCGCGGCTTCGGGTATGACTGTTCGTTTCAGCGAAGAAATATGGACCGAAGATGAAGGGCAGCGGCACGTCGATTGGCAGGTCTCACCAATTAAGAGCGCGACAGGGGAGGCAAGAGAACTCTTGGTGTCCGGCTGCGACGTCACTGAACGAGAAACCACTAAGGCGAGACTAGAGCTTGCACTGCGAGATTCGAGTCACCGCATTAAAAACATCTTTTCGACCATCCGCGCGATGGCACACATGACACGTCGCTTCGCACCACGAGAAACGGCCATGGAAGAATTCCTGAGTCGCTTCGATGCGCTCTCGACCGCTCATCATATTCTGAGTTCTTCAGAGCACGATGGTTCTGCCAGCTTCCCAGCGATAACGAGCGCGATTTTGAAACCCCATTTGACGGAGGATATGGCAGCGCGGTGCACGGTGATCGGTCCGAGCGAATTGCTTGCCCGAGATCAGGGTAAGCTCTTAGCTCTCTGCCTTCACGAATTGGCGACAAATTCGGTCAAATATGGGGCTCTTTCAAAAGCTGGCGGTTCGATAGAGATCACTTTGAGTGATCCGGACGACGCTGGCTTGTCATCTTTCCGTTGGGTAGAGGTTTTCGATATTCCTGTTGCACCATCGTCCAGAACAGGATTTGGCTCTCAGTTCATACAAATGACTCTGGAAGGCATATTTGGTGCCGAGCCAAAAGTTGAACTGACGCCGAATAGGCTAAGTGTTGAGGTTCGGGGGACGGCTAATAACCTTTTTGAGAGTGTGAATGACCCAAAGATTTGGAACCGGACATCTTGACGTCATAATCGTAGAGGACAATGCACTTATCGCACTCGACTTGCAGTTCCTTTTGGAAGATTTGGGTCATCGATGTATCGGAAAGTATGCGCGTTCAGGGTCGGCAATGCGCGCGGCTGCAGAGCGGCGACCTGATGTTGGGTTGATCGACCTAAACCTTGCCGATGGGCGAACCGGACATATGGTCGTGGAGAAACTGAGTTCGTTAGGCATACCTTGCATAGTCATTTCAGGCGAGGCTCGGCATAATGCAAATATTGGAAAGGCATTGGCGGTGCTTGAGAAGCCAGTGAACACCGAAGTCTTGCGGCGGATTCTTGACGAAATTGGTGGGAAAGAGACAATTCCGACCGAGTGAGTGCTGATTTCCGCTGTGGAGTGACCCAGTATTTTCCCCAAGACTGGACCCAGCCTTATTCATGTCTCGACAGTCATGTTGTGGTCAATGCTGGAGTTTCTTTTCTCGTTTTCTTGGTGGCCTCGCAGCAGGCATTGCAGTGATAGCTGTCGTTGCCGGTTTCCAGAATGTGACAGCAGTGAGTGAGCCGGTCCAGAAGCGCGATTGTCATCTTTGCGTCGCCAACGACCTAGGTACATTCGGAGAAGCTGAAGTTGGTGGTGATGATCACGCTGGTGCGCTCCTAGAGTTTGCTCAAGAGATGGTGCAGCAACGCTCCGCGTGATAAGCTGAACGACAGGTGGCCGAGTTCTTCGAGGAGCGAGCCATTATCCGCCAGTGGTCCAAGGACAATGGCGAGCAAATCAACCTTGGTGAGCCTCTCGGCCATTCTACTGGCCGACGGGGCTATCGCTTTCCACCGTGGGAGCAATAAAAAGGTTCGAGAAATAGATGACTTGATTGGCCTTGCCACGCCGCTCCCGTTATGAGGTACGGCGCATCGCACCCCTCAGGGCATAGGCCATTGCGCGGTCCTTCAATCCTTTTGGCTTGTTTAGCCCCAACCTTGCCAGCAGATCATCCGGTTTTTCTGCAGTCATACCGCCTAGGATTAACTTCACCAGGGCCAAGGTGTCGCCTTGGGCATCAGACAACCGGCTGAGGATGGGGAGCAGGCGGCGTTCTATTGCGTCAAAATCCGTGCCAAATGGAAAGTTCGGTAGGTCGATTGGATGGAGCCATTCCCTGAGAGTGTCGGGCGTGTTTTGACGCGCGCTGTCGGGCAGTTGATACTCCCTTCCTATCTTGCCTGCGGATTTGGCCTGCTCCAGCAGATCATTCTGAAACCGGATGTCCGTGATGGCCAGCATGCGGGCGACCGCATCCTCGTCGCGCTGACCGCGCAGATCGGCGATCCCGTATTCCGTCACGATGATGTCGCGATAGGCGCGGGGCACGCTTTCATGCGGGTGATCCCAGACAATGTTGGACACGGTCTTGCCCTTACTGGTGCGGGTGGCGGGCAGCGTCAGGATGGATCGCGCACCATCGAGGGCAAAGGCCTGTTCGATGAAGTTGAACTGCCCGCCGATCCCGCTGACCTCCTGCGCCGAGGAGGTGATATCGCTGACGGCACCGCCGAGAAGCGTGACCTTCATGGCGGCATTGACGAAGCGGGCATCGGTTCGCGCAGCGCGCTTGCCGCGCTCGTCGCCGTAAAGCTGATTGGTGAAGCTGACGGGCATCATGCGGATCTTGCCGCGCTGGTCTTCGGGCAGGGATCGGAGGCGGTCATAGAAATCCCGGCAGTCGACGAAGAACCCGGCATGGATCGCCACGCCATCTACCTCGCGCCGGATGACGCCGTGTTCGAACAGGTGAAGCAGGCCGTCGACCAGCATTTCAGTGACGGCATAGAGGCCTATGTCGAACGCGCTGTCTTCGTCGTAGCCTTCGCGGTCGAAGGGATTGGCCGCATGGATTTTACGGAAATTGCCGGATTGCCGCAGCAGCAGGGCGTTGGCAACGGCGTCACCAATCGCCCCGATGCCGATCTGAAGCGTGCCGCCGTCGCGCACCGTGCTGGCGACATGCAGGCCAATGGCGTGTTCTGCCAGACCGACGGGCCGTTTGACGACGGAAAATAGCTCAAAGTCCGGTCCGGGGTCGAGGCAGAGATCGACCTCGCCCTTCGGCAGGATCGCTTCCGGTCCCGACATGGCGGGCAGGTTGGTGTTGGTTTCGCCCACCACGATGAACTCTTGCCGCCCCTCACGCCGGGCACGCAGCAGGTCCGCGGAGATATCGGTATTGCAGGACAGGCTGAAATCGTCGCCGAGGGGTGCCAGAAGCTGCATCAGCACGTTCGGTTTCCAGGCCGTCAGCACGTCATAGGCATGGGTATAGTTCGATGCGATATAGCGCCGCTGCATTGCCGGAACGCCGATCCAGCGCCCGGCCAGCAGGAAGAATTCCGAGACCTCGATATTCGCGGGCAGGGTGCCGTCCCGCATCATCGTCGCGTAGTCGAGCGACGGGTATCGCCCGAATAGCCGGTCCGCCGCCGGTTCCAGAAAGCGACGCGCCATGTCCCCGGACATGTCCGGCCGTTCAAGCGTCAGCGCGGTCAGGATCGACAGGCGCGTGTCCGGGCGGTTTGCAACGGCGCGGGTGAGCGCGTTGACGAGGGTGACGGGCTTGCCGAGGCCAAGGGGCAGAGCAAGCCGGATGTCGCCCCCGGTCCGGTCGATAATCTCGGCGGCGATGGCGTCGGCTGTGCGCGGTTCAGCCAAGGGTGTCCCAGCCCGAATCGGGGTCAAACCGGGCCCCGTGTTTCTCGGCCAGTTGCCGCAGGGTCTCGGGGACATCACCTCGCACCTTGGCATAGTGCAACGGGCCGCCACGGAAGGGCGCCCAGCCTGTGCCAAAGATCATCGCCGCATCGACCGTATCCGCATCGGGCGCGACGCCCTTGCGCAGAACCTCGGCCGCCGCGTTGCACATGGGCAGGATCAGGCGGTCGATGACCTGCTGGTCTGGGTCGTCCGCAGGCTCCTTGGGCGGCTCTTCGCTGTCATAGTCATAAAGACCCTTGCCGGCCTTTTTCCCGATCTCGCCTTTTTCGACCTTTTCGCGCAGCCAGCCGGGCGTGTCGGCGACCGGTGTGTCCAGGCCGTCGCGAAGGGACCGCCCGACCTCAAGACAGATGTCCAGCCCGACCTGATCGGCCAGTGTGACCGGCCCCAAGGGCATGCCGAAGGCGAGTGCGGCGCGGTCTATCGCGACCTTGTCGTGGCCTTCGTCCAGCATCAGCATCGCCTCCATCATGTAGGGCGCAAGCACGCGGTTGACGAGGAAGCCGGGGTAGTCGGCAACCCGCGCGGGCAGGCGGTCGATGCCTGCCGTGAAGGCCGCCAGCCGGTCGAGCGTGTCCTGCGACGCGAGGTCGTGAGAAACGACCTCGACCAGGGGCATGCTGCTGACCGGGTTGAAGAAATGCAGGCCGGCGAAAGGTGCCGGATCGGGGGCCGCGTCGACGAGCGAGGCGAGCGGCAGGCTGGAGGTGTTGGTCGCAAGGATCGCGCCGGGCTTCATCACGTTGGTCAGTTCGGCGTAGATCGCCTCTTTGACCTCGGTCTTTTCCGGCCCGGCCTCAATGATCAGGTCGGCGCGTGCACGGCCCAGCCGCTCCGGGTCGGGCATCAGCCGGTCCAGCGCATCGCGCGCGTCAATCCCGCTCAGGTGTTTGCGCTCGTATATCTTGGTGGCGCGGCGGATCGTTTGACCGAGGGGGGCGAGCTCGACATCCTCAATCGTCACCCGTTTGCCCTGCATGGCGGCCCAGGCGGCGATTTCCGCGCCCATAACCCCGGCACCGATGACGTGGACATGGGCGATGCCATCCTCGCCCTTGCCAGCCGACTTCAACTGCTGGCGCAGAAAGAACACGCGGATCAGATTCTGCGCGGTGCTGCTGTCGAGCAGCGTGGCAAACGATGCAATTTCGGCCTTCTGCATCTCGCCCGCGTCGCCGCCGTGATCTTCCCAAAGGTTGATCAGGGCAAAGGGCGCAGGGAAATGCGCGCGCGGGGCCTTCTTTTCGCTCTCCGACCGCATCCGGGTAGCAGCCAGACCGCGCGCCGCACGGGTGCGCAGGGCCGAGGCGCGAAAGCTGCCCTCATGGTCCAGACGACCGGAGGCTGCCGCCGCAATGGCCGCATCGACATGCCGTTCGGGCACCAGCGCGTCGATGATGCCAAGTTTCTTGGCCTTGCGGTCATGGGCGCTGCGGCCAGTCAGCATCATCTGCATTGCCTCGACCGGGTCGATCAGGTTGGTCAGCCGGAACGTGCCGCCAAGGCCCGGATGCAGGCCAAGCTGGATTTCCGGAAAGCCCAGCTTGACACCGTCAACCCCGATCCGGTGATCGCAGGCGAGCGCCAGTTCAAAGGCGCCGCCAAGCGTCGTGCCGTGCACCACCGCCACCGTCGGGACGGGCAGGGCGGCCAGCTTGTCGAGCACGGCGTGACCCTGGCGGAGCATCGCCACCGACTCCTCCCCGCTCAGACCGGAAAAGCTGTCGATATCCGCGCCTGCGCCGAACCCGCCGGGCTTGGAGGACCGGATCGCCAGAACATCGGGCCGTGCCTGTTTGACCTCGTCCAGCAGAGTGTCGAGTTCGCTCAGCACTGCTTCGGAGATGACATTGGTTCCCATGCCGGCGCAGTCGAGCCAGAGGGTCAGCGTGCCCTCATACTCCTCCCGCCGCCAGTTCAGCGCTTCGGGCGCTTTTGGGGCGTTTGTCGACTCATCGGAGCTGATTTCGTCAAGAACGTCGGTCATGCGGCCTCCAGCAGCATGGCGCCGCCCTGGCCGCCGCCGATGCATTCCGTTGCGATCCCGCGCCTGGCACCGCGCGTCTTCAGGGCATTGGCCAGGCGCAGGACGATGCGGTTGCCGCTGGTCCCGACCGGATGGCCGAGGCTGATCGCCCCGCCGTCAATATTCAGCCGGTCGCGGTCGATGCGACCGAAGGCGGCGTCATAGCCCAGCACGTCGCGGCAGAAGTCATCGTCCTGCCAGGCGGAGAGACAGGCCAGAACCTGCGCGGCGAAGGCTTCGTTGATTTCCCAAAGATCGATATCCCCGCAGGCCAGACCGTGGCGTTGTGCCAGAGGCGTGGCGGCAAGAACCGGGCCAAGCCCCATGATGCCGGGATCGAGCGCGGCCCACTGGCTGTCGACGATTTTCGCGATCGGTTCCAGCCCATGCGCTTCGACCGCCGTTTCCGAGGCGAGGATCACCCAGGACGCGCCATCGGTGATTTGGCTGGAATTGCCGGGGGTGACCTTGCCGTAGGGTTTTTCAAAGGCCGGGTCGAGCTTGGCCAGCTTGTCGACGGAGGAATTCGGGCGCACGCCGTCGTCGTGCACGTGCGCCTCTCCGTCGCGGTCGAAGACCGGCAGCACCTCGCCCTTCAGCCGCCCGTCGGACTGGGCAGCGGCGAGGCGCTTGTGGCTTTCGACGGCATAGGTGTCGGCGGTCACGCGGTCGATGCCGAAGCGGTGCGCCAGAACTTCGGCCGTCTGGCCCATGTTGAGCGAGGTGATCGGGTCGGTCAGTCCACGCTCAAGACCAACGACGGGCGAGAAGAAGTCAGGGCGCACGTCGGAGAAGGCTTTTGCCTTGTCCAGCGGGCCTTTCGCCTGAGCCATCTGACCGAACCATTCCGTCGCGTCCCGGCTGTAGACCAATGGGGCATGGCTTAGCGCTTCGGTGCCACCGGCGAGGATCATCTCGTGGCTGCCGTCGCGGATGTAGCGGAAGGCGGTGTCGATGCTCTGCATGCCCGATCCGCAGTTGATCTGAACGGTGAAGGCGACCTGCTGATCGCCCATGCCAAGGCGCAGCGCGGCAACCCGGGCGGGGTTCATCTCGTCTTGGATCACGTTCACGCAGCCAAGGATGACGAGGTCGAAGGCCGTCGCCGCAAAAGGCTGACGCATGAACAGGGGCCGTCCAGCCTGAACCGCCAGATCGACCGGCGTGAACGGGCCGGGCTTGCCGCGTGCCTTCAGGAACGGAGTGCGGGCGCCATCGACGAGGTAGACGGGGCGGCTCATTCTGCTGCCTCCGGCCAGGCGGCCCGGCTGGGCATTTCGGGGAACAGGCGCGCCAACTCGTGGGGCGTGTAGTCATCCACGGCGATTACTTTCTGCACTGCGTCCTCGACCCGCGTTAGCTGTTCGAACTCGGCATCGGACAGGATTCCGGCCTCAAGGCCTTCCCGCGGCGATTTGCGGGCGGTGCGCAACCGTTTCGTAATCGGCTCGGCCTCCATCACCAGTTTGAAAGCTGTGTCCAGCAGACCAAGTCCGCTGTGCGCTTTCGGCGGGTGGAACCCCCGCACAAGCCGGTCGCGCGAGGCACTCGGTTCGTAGAAGAGCTTCCCCACGGCCTCCTTCACCTTGTCGGACGGGCCACGCGGATGTGCGCCAGGTCGCAGGATCGGGCGTAGAACCCAGCCAACCCATTTCGCGGGCATATTGGCAATGGTTTCGTCCAGCGCCCGGCCGATGCGGGCAAAGCCTGTCTCGGCTGCGTGCTGGACGAGCGGCAGGTCCGCTTCGTGCCGGCCTTCGTCCTCCCAACGTTTCAGGGTGGCCGCGATCAAATACATTTCCGACAGGGCGTCGCCGAGGCGGGCAGAGATCATCTCTTTCCGCTTGAGCGCCCCGCCGAGGGTTAGGAAGGCCATGTCGGCGGTCAGAGCGAAAGCCGCGGACCAGCGTGACAGTCGCCGATAGATCGAGGCGACCTTGCCCGCATCCGACGGCGCATCGCCGCGCCCGGTCCAGGCGGACCACCCGGCGCGGAAGGTGGTGCGAACGGAGTGGTTCACGTGGGCCCAGAAATGCTTGTCAAAGGCGTCGAGGGATTTGTTCTCGTCCGGTTCCTGAAGGGCTTGCATCTCGTCAAGAAGGTGGGGGTGAGCCCGGATCGCACCCTGACCGAAGATAATCAGGTTGCGCGTGACGATATTGGCGCCTTCGACCGTGATCCCGATCGGGATGGTCCGGTAGATCGGTTGCAGGTAATTCAGGGGACCGTCAATCACCGCCTTGCCCGAATGCACGTCCATCGCGTCGTTGATCGCGTCGCGCATCCGATCCGTGGCGTGGTATTTCATGATGGCCGAAATGACAGCGAGCTTGTGTCCTTCGTCCAGCGCCGCCGTGGTCAGCCGCCGTCCGGCGTCGATCACGTAGGCGCTGGCGGCAATCCGGGCCAAGGGTTCCTGCACCCCGCCAAAGAGGCCTATCGGCAAGTTGAACTGCGTTCGGATGCGAGAATAGGCGCCGGTGGTATGGGCGGCCAGCGCCGTTGCCGCGGCGGAGAGCGAGGGCAGGGAGATGCCCCGTCCGGCGGCCAGCGCGCTCATCAGCATCATCCAACCCCGGCCGGCGTAGTCCGGCCCGCCGATGATGTGGTCGAGAGGGATGAACACGTCCTTGCCGGTCGTCGGGCCGTTCTGGAACATGGTGCCCGAGGGGAGGTGGCGCCGCCCGATCTCGACCCCCGGCAGATCGGTCGGGACAAGGGCACAGGTGATGCCGATTCCCTCAGTCTCTCCCAGCAGGCTGTCCGGGTCACGCAGCTTGAAAGCCAGACCCAGAACCGTGCAGACCGGGGACAGGGTGATGTAACGCTTGGCCCAGTTCAGGCGGATGCCCAGAACCTCCTCGCCGTTCCACTGGCCTTTGCAGATGACCCCGTCGTCGGTCATGGCCGAAGCGTCAGAGCCAGCGTCTTCGCTTGTCAGACCGAAGGCGGGCAGCTCCTCCCCGCTGGCCAGCCGGGGCAGCCATTGCTTTTTCTGGTCGTCGGTGCCGAACTGGAGAATGAGTTCGCCCGGGCCGAGGGAATTGGGCACCATGACTGTGACGGCGCCCACAACGGAGTGGCTGGCGATGTAGCGCACGACCTCGGAATGGGCGTAGGCCGAAAAGCCCAAGCCCCCATGTTCCTTGGGGATGATCATACCAAAGAAGCCGTTTTCGCGCAGAAAGTTCCAGGCGTCGGTCGGAAGATCGCCAGTGTGGTGGTCTATCTCCCAAGGATCGATCATGTCGCAGAAGACCTGGCAGGGACCTTCGATGAATGCAGCTTCTTCTTCGGTCAAATTCGGCGCCTTCATGTTGCGCAGCATTGTCCAGTCTGGCTTGCCGGAGAACAGTTCGGCTTCGAAGTGGACGTCGCCAGAATTGATCGCTTCCGCCTCAGTGGCGGACAGAGTGGGAAGGGCTTTTTTCGCCCATTTATGGATAGGATGGGTGAGGTAGCGTTTCCGGAATGACATTTGCGATCCTCCTGTGATGTGAACTCACTCGCTTCGGAGGTGGTTCCTGCGAATCAGGAATGCTTCGGAACCCTGCCCGGGACGTGTCCGTTGGCTTTCCGTACTTCTGATGGAGGAAAATCATGAAACATGGTTGGAGACTGATATTCATTCCGCTTTGGGTCCTGTGCATCGCGGGTGCGGCAGTAACAGTGTTTCTGGCGCTCGGATGGGTCGGCTGGAAAGCTTTTGCGGTGGCCGTTGTCATAGGCGCAGTGACAGGTATTCCGGCCGGGCTATGGAATACACACAAGGTTCGTCGCGACGACCCTGCATGGTCTTGATACCCGTCGAGACATCCATCAGCCGCGCTCACAGCTTGACCCAAGGCGTGTGCAAAAAGCTGTTTGGATTGATGTCCGATAGTGCCCGGTATCGTGCGCTCAAATCGGTGAGCGAGGCTTGCGGCAAAGGTGTAGAAGCGCGGGACTTTTGAGTACCGCTCATGTTCTCGTACGATGGCTGTACTTGAGGGTGAGCAAAGCGCTCGCGCTGCTCGCCCGGACGAAACTTGGAGACGAACTTTCCAAAAGTGCTTCCCGCTTCTGGCTCCGACTGTGTTCGGGGGAGAACACCCGGCGCTGACCTCTCCGAGCGCATCGATCACTTCCTCGATCGAATTCTCCTCACCCGAAATGGAGCGTCCGAGATCGTCGAGAACGTCGCTTAGTGCGTTGGTCGTGTCGTGGTTCATGCCGGTCCTTCTATCATCTGAGCGTGAACAACAGGACGATGCCACAGAGGTAGACTGCGGCAACCGCGATCGAATCGTAGCCCACGCCCGCCACAGCCGGATCGCGCCGCTCCAGAAGACCGACCACGTATATCGCGGTAACGAGGATGCCGAGCACCGCCGCGAGGATCGAGAAGTTTCCCATTTCGCCCAGCACGGCAGGGCCGGCATAGGCGAGATCAACCACCAGAATGAGCGCGATGTCGAAGAGGTTGGTGCCCAGAATGTCCGAGACGGCCATGACATAGCGCTTGAGTCGCATGGCCGCGACCACGGTGGAAACCTCGGGCAGCGAGGTGGCGATGGCCACGAAAACAGCGCCGAAGAAGCTCTGGCCTATCCCAGTGCGTTCGGCCAGTGTCTCGGCCGTCGACGACAGTACCCAGCCAGACACCAAGATCGCTGCGGCAACGCTTGCGGTACGCAGAACCAAGCCACTAGTGCTATAGTCCGGCGTCTCCACGTTGGGCAATTCCTCCGAGGGCGGCTCGCCCACCACTTTCCAGTCGAGGCTACTGTCGGCCTTCGATAGCAGTCGCAGCGCAACGAGGAAGGCGGCAAAGATGCCCCAGCTCCAAAGCCCGGCACCCAGTACCGCCCGGTCGCCCACGGCGATCGCCGCCACGACCAGCGCCATCAGCACCACGCCCATGGTGCCCTGCAGCAGCACTACTGGGTCGGGCACCGCGCGGGTCAGCGCGCCACGGCGGAAGATCGCGTCTGCCAAAGCCAAAATCGCCACCTGCATGGTGAAGCCGCCCAGCAGGTTGTTGACGGCCAGCGGCCCGTTGCCCGCCAAGGCCGCGCTGCCTGCAACGGCGATCTCGGGCATCGAGGTGACGCCGCCCAGCAGCAGCACGCCAAGGGTGGCCTGACCGATCCCAGTCCTGCGGGCTATGGCATCGGCCAACCGTGCTAATCGCGTGCCCGAAAGCCAAACGACCGCCGCTGCACCCAGGAAGAGCGCCGCGCTGGCTGCGAGCGGCAGGCTTCCAAACCATCCACTCATACCACCACACGCGACCAACCACCGTAGCTGTGGCGCACAGGTCCGCGCGACAAGCTTACGAGCATCAACGCCAGCCCGGCGGCGATGTCCGCGCCGCTCTGGACCCAAGTGGCCTCCATCACCAGCGCGCAGATCACCAGCGCCGCCCCGAGGCAGACGTTGAGGAAACGCGCGGCGCGGATGCTTTCAGCCATGGCGCTGACAGCGATTGTCACGGCCAGTGCGCCGATCAGATGGTCGGTGTTGGCCAAAGCGCCCTCGGTGCCCAGAGTCAGCCGGGTGAACATCAGCCAAGTGCCGATCGCCACGCTTGCTGCCAGCCCCCAGGTCACGCTGACGCCGCCGCTCAGCATCTCGCGCACGACCGCGCCGGCGGGCCGCTCGAAGCTTTCGTCGCGGCGCTCGTCCGGCCCGTCATCGGTGTCGCCGGTCAGGAAGACCCACAGGATCGGCGCGCCGGCCCGCTTGCGGCGCCGCAGGAACTGGCATGTGGCGATTAGCTCGTCCACCGCATAAGGGATCTGGATCAGCATGGCAGCGGCGGTGATCAGGCACAGCGTGCACCATGTGCCCAGCAGGATCGGCTGGATGATGATGAAGGTGATCGAGACCACACCAAGCGGCACGATCATGATGCCGAAGATCAGCACCAGCCAAGGCATCGTCCGCCAGCGCCGGGCCGAGCCGATGAAGCCGATGAGGATCTCCAGCAGGTAGGTCAGCGCGCCAAGGCCTGCGTCCGGCACCGGCCAGGCTTCGGAGATGTCCGAGGTGATGATCTCCTCGGTACCGTTCTGCGGGTTGTCGGGGCTGCCCGCGAAGAATGGCTCCCAGACCCCGTCCACGTGCCCCATCTGGTAGGCCGCGAGGTAGCGCGAGACGAAGAGCCCTATGAAGGCGAGCCCGATCACGGGTATCCGCTGGGTCCAGTCGGAGGGAGAGTAGTCCCAGCCGGGCGGGATCGTCGGCCCGGTTGTGGCCGCCATCGTCCCGATTCCCGGCGCCGGACGGGTGCAGACCGCGAGGCCAAAGATCGCCGCCCCCGCCAGCGTGCCGTTGAGGTAGGCCGCCGAGCTCTCTGTCCAGAATACCAGCGGAGCAGTCATGATCCAGGCGGCGACCGCCGCTACAACCCAGCGGACTAGTGCTGCGCGCCAGGAGAGCGCCAGAAAACTCCCAATCACCACCAAGAGACCTGCAGCCATATCGCTAACGAGCAGGCCGGTGAGGTCTGTATAGCCCAGAATCACCGGCGCGATGATCATCCAGGCCCCCAGCCCGATGTTGAGGAACTGCGCCCAGATGTTTCGGGCATGTGCGGCGCGAAACCCGTCTTCGCGACGTCTGCGCAACGCCTCGGGGTCGTCGACGTCTTGCGCTGCCCGAAGCCAATGCGGTTTTGTCAGCCCGTTGGCGTCGTACCAGCGCGCCGGGTCTTTCTTCAGAGCGTCGATCATCGCCGGTAATTCTTCGCGTAGCGAATGCTTGGGCGTCCACCCCAGCAGCTCTTCGGCGCGGGAGATGTCGAGCTCGTAATGGTCATCCGCCATTTGGATCATAAACGGCTTTATGAAAGGCTCCTCGCCCTGATCGAAATCATCCGGCACGACAGGCTCGGCCTTCACCTGCGCCCAAGCACCGGCGGCGGCGATCGGCTTGGGAACCGAGAGCGTCTGCCAGTCCTCCGTCCCATGGATCAGCTGCGCGATGCGCCGTTGCAGCGCATCATAGCCCATGGCCTCGCGCTCGCCGATCAGGATGGTCACCTCGTCGGGCAGAGCGTCGCGGCGATCAACCGTTCGGGCGAAGGCGTCAATCATATCGTCCTTGTGCAGGAAAGACTGGCCTGTTGAGAGATCGCCGGAATAAGCATGCGATTTCGGATCGCGTTCATAGATACGGCGGATCTGCTCGGCCAGCGTGGGCACGGCGGTTTCTTCGTCGTAAAGGCCGGCCAGATGCAGCAGC
This sequence comes from Phaeobacter sp. 22II1-1F12B, assembly GCF_002210165.1. GTDB lineage: Bacteria > Pseudomonadota > Alphaproteobacteria > Rhodobacterales > Rhodobacteraceae > Heliomarina. The sequence goes on from NZ_AQQP01000018.1 coordinate 29,303, forward strand.
GCATAGGGGATGTCGCCGTGTTCGTCGCGGATCACCGCCTCGGTGCGCGCTTTCGAGGCGGGATAGGCCCAGCCCGGTTCTACCGGCGTGTCTTCGGTGATCGGGATGCCGGGTGCGGAAGGGTGGTGCACCAGCATTGTGCCTGAGTATATGAACCGATCGACACGAAAATCCTGCAGGGCCCGCAGCAGGTTGCGAGTGCCCTCCACATTGACCATTTCGTAGAGTGGGCTGTCCTCACCGGAGAAGTCGAAATAGGCCGCAAGGTGGATGACGGCGGCTAAGTGATCGCCATGCTGGGAACGCACCTGTTCCATTGCGCTGCGGACCGACGCGGCATCGGTGATATCGAAGGCGAACGTGTCCTCGGCTTCCTGCAGGTCTAGGCCGACCACACTGTAGTCATCAGCCAGCCGCTTCGACAGGGCTCTGCCGAGGTTACCGGCTGCGCCGGTGATCAAAACCAGAGGTTTCTGCTCATTGTTCACTTTATTATCGTTCATGCCGTTCCTCCCGGTGCCCTGCGCGGCAGAATTTTCTACTGCGCTTAATCTGGAAGCGGGACAGTCAGCCGCGCAATGATCCGACTTTGTGCTTCAACAAGAGACGATCTGCCGCGTTCTAATCACACAACAATGAGAGCGATTATCACGGCCACCAGTGCCAAAAGTCCTGCAATGATCAACCAGGATGATCGCGTTTGCGATCTGTCGCCTTGGAGATCCGCTGGACTTGGCTTGCGGTCTGCGCTCGCGGATCGGTTTGCCTCCTGCAGCATGGCCGTTGACACCTGTCTCGCGCTCGGCGGTGTTCCTGCCGCTTCGTCATCCGTGCCCAGCGGCGCGGCGGCTGGGTCCTGAAATGCAACCTTGTCGCCACCCGCGCCGCGGTCAATTCGATCGCGCAATTGTGCCGCTCCTGCTGCGCCAGAGCGTTCACTGGGTTTGGCCTTCTCGCCGCGGTCCAGACTTTCCGTATCGGTTTCGGCGTTCATCTGAATCTCTTTCAATCGCAATGGAGTACGCATTCGACAAACGGGCTAGTGCCGATAATGTTCCGATGTGTCCTCACAGTAAGGGCGCGTTTTTTGCTCACAGAAGTTCTCACCCAACAATTGTTGGAGACGAAATCCTCTGACGACTTCATGCTGGCAGACAGAAACTCCTTTGGTGAAGATAGGAGCATTTGATGATGGAATACTCGAAACAGATTCCGGAGCAAGTAAGGGTAGCTGAAATACGCCATCGGATGAGCAATGGTTTCCAGATATTGCAAGCGTTTACGCGCCAACAAATTTCCGAGTGTGAAACACAGGATGCCGCAAAAAGACTGGCGGAAGTCCTCCGTCAAATCGAAACTGTAGCTGCACAACAGAGCGCCCTTAGCGAAGCGGATTCCGGCAATCTTGCTGGTTTCGTCGAGAGAATAAAGCCTCTCTGGCAGCGGATCGGTGAGCATGCCGGAATCACCGTTCGTGTTGATATGGATGACGCGCTGATTCTCTCGCCCAAAGCCTCGGAAACCGCGTCGCGGATCCTGCTCGAAGCGGTGACGAATTGCGTCGAGCATGCATTTCCCGATGGCCGTGGCGGAACGATCGAGGTCGTCATAAGCTCTACAGACGCCTATCACAGCCACTGCTATGTTGCGGATGATGGGGTCGGCATGACAGACGAAGGGCATGGAAGCGGGACTGGCATCATCCGCACACTTGCCGAGGAAATTGGCGGTAGGGCCGATTGGGCACGTGGGCCCCATGGTGGAACAGTGCTAACGGTCGACTTTCCTGTTAACCTTCCGGAACACGTGGAGGCCATGAACAAAGCGAATGCCTGATGCACTCACCGATGAAGAACGTCCTTGCCCGCAAACTCTGGAACGCGGGCCGGCTCGCAAGCGAAGACTTAAAGAAGCTCGATGACGTCATTGCAGACCCCTTTCAACTCGATGCTCGGGAAGACTTGATCCAGCACGGCGAAGATCCACAGAACGTACATCTCGTCCTCAGTGGAATGGTGTGCCGCTACAAGGTCTTGCAGAATGGGAAACGGGCTATCGTGGCGCTCATGCTGCCGGGCGATATTTGCGATTTGCATGTCGCGATATTGGGCCGGATGGACCACAGCATCGGCACTCTGACCGAGTGTAGCCTGGTCAAGATTTCGCGCGGGGTGATTGAGGATTTGCTCGACAACTATCCCCGGATTCGCCGGGCGCTCTTCTGGTCCACTCTCGTCGATGAAGCCATCCTGCGCGAATGGCTGGTCAACATGGGGCGGCGCCGCGCGGACAAGCAAATGGCGCACCTGTTCTGCGAGGTGCATGCACGATTAACAGCCGTCAATCGCATGCACGATGCGTTGATGCCGCTGACCCAGGAAGAGCTTGCCGACATCCTTGGCGTGTCGACGGTCCATGCGCAACGGGTGCTTTCGGAGCTTCGAAACCAGGGGCTCGTGACCGTCCAGGACAGCCGCGTCGCGGTGCCGGACATCGTCAGGCTTCGACAGTTTGCGGAGTTCGAAGGAGACTACCTGCACCTCGAGCACGCTGCGGCCGAATAGCGATTAAGTGAACTCGGTAGAGTTGGAGGAGAAGCTCAAATGCGTTTCTATTTCGACGTCAAGAACGGAAATTTCAGTCGCGACGACACCGGAACGGAACTCGCTGACCGAAGTGCGGCTCGCGGCGAAGCCTTGGCGGTATTGGCCCCGATTGCCAAGGATGCGTTTCCCGAGAATGGGGTAAATTCCGTCTCGGTCACTGTGCGGGATTCCGAACGCAAACCGATCTTTCATGCCAGCCTTGCCCTTGTCGAAGACTGGATAGACTGAGCGGAAAGACGCCGCATGGAGGCAGGGCGCGCGCCGGGGGGAACTGCTTCGGTCACAGGCCGTTTCTCCTGCAGGAGGATTGGGGTCATGACGCAGGGAAACAGCCGTGAATTGCGAACGCGGGATGGGAATTGGATTTCCCCGCAAGAGCTGCAAGAGGTTCTTGCCGAAGAAGGATACTCTGGCACCGGAAGAGAGAACTTTCTGAACTCGGTCCTGACCCAGTTGGCAGCGGAAAGCGCAGACCGCGGCGAACCCGAGCGCCGGGCTGCCGCATTGCTCGCAGAAGTTCGGAAAATTCTCGAACATGAGCAGGACAAGCATGGGCGGCGCCCAATCGCGGAGGAACTGCCGTGACCGATCTTTCCGAAAGTGGCACCGCGCAAGATCCAGGTGACGGAAAAGGCAAGCTCAAGCGCGCGATCGGGCCCGGGCTGCTCCTTTTGTTCATTGTGGGCGATGTCCTCGGCACCGGCATCTACGCTCTGACCGGAAAAGTCGCCGAAGAAGTGGGTGGCATCGTCTGGCTACCATTCCTGGTAGCCTTCGTCGTCGCGACGCTGACGGCCTGCAGTTACCTGGAACTCGTCACAAAATATCCCAAGGCCGCCGGGGCAGCGCTCTACACAGAAAAGGCTTTCGGAATCCATTTTGTCACGTTCCTCGTTGCCTTCGCCGTCATGTCCTCTGGCTTGACATCCTCGTCTACCGCCGCCCGTGCCTTTGCTGAGAACCTCTCGACCGGGTTCGGTCTGGACCTTGGAGCTTGGGCGGTAACCCTGATCGGCCTCGTTTTTGTCGGCGCGATTGCCCTGATAAACATGCGCGGCGTTGGAGAAAGCGTCTTGGTCAACGCGGTCTTCACGTGCATCGAATTGACCGGGCTGATCATCATCGTGGTTATTGGCATGATGGTTTTCTCCAACGGCGAGGCCGACATCGGTAAGGCCTTCAAATTCGGAGACAACGAGAACGGCGTTTTCTGGCCGGTGATCGCCGGCACCACGCTTGCCTTCTTCGCCATGGTCGGTTTCGAGGATTCCGTGAACATGGCCGAGGAAACCAAGGAGCCGAGCCGCACCTTCCCAAAGATGCTCTTTGGTGGCCTGGCCATTGCAGCGGTCCTTTACCTTGTGGTGTCGATTGTCGCGATCTCAATCGTTCCGATTGACGATCTGGCCGAGGGCGACACGCCACTGCTGAAGGTCGTGGAAGCGGGCGCCCCCGGGTTCCCACCATGGGTTTTCGGCCTTATCACCATGATTGCAGTGGGGAATTCCGCGCTGATCAATCTGCTCATGGCCAGTCGCCTCGTCTACGGTATGAGTGAGGAGGGTGTGCTTCCTGCCGTCCTTGGAAAGGTGAATCGGGCCCGACAGACGCCGGTGACGGCGATTATCTTCACAACGCTTCTGGCGGCTGGGCTGATCACCTTCGTCGGCGCCGTGCCGGAACTGGGCGGCACAACAGCTCTCCTGCTGTTGGGTGTCTTCACCGTCGTTAACGTGGCTGTGCTGGTGCTGAAGCGTGACAAGGTCGATCACGACCACTTCCGCACACCGGTCTGGGTGGCCGTGGCTGGCGCGGCGACCTGTGCCTTCCTGGTTGGCCCATGGACGGGCCGTGACCCGGCTCAATACCTCATCGCTGCCGTGCTAATCGGAATCGGTGTGGTGCTTTGGGTGGTGACGCGCCTGTGGATGCGCCAGGCATAGGCCCTGCGCATCGACTGGGTTTCTGCATTTAGGTCACTCGACCTTCGCTTCCGCTTCCCCGCGCAGGTCTGCGACATCATCGGCACTGACGACCGCGGCGTCGTTGGACCAGCCCTGTCGGACGAAACTGGCCAGTTCCGCCACCTCTTCGTCCGTCAATCGGTCTGAAAATCCGGGCATCCTCAGCGAGTAGGGCCGCTTGGGCGTCGAGGGCAGTTCCGACCCGCCCAGGATCATCGAGATTAGCCCCGTCGGGCTTTCCGCCGTCACCAGTGAATTGCCGTCAAGTTCCGGGAACACCTCGTCGGCGCCGCGTCCGTTGGCGAAATGGCAGGCGTTGCAGTTGTCAATGTAGAGCCGGGCCCCCAGAGGCATGTCAGGGTCGGCCGAGGCGATAAGGGCCTCCGTCTCGGTCACGTCTTCCGATCGTTCCAGCAACACGCCCTCGTTCAGCCCCACGAGGTAAGCGGACATGGCGGCAAGGTCCTCTTCGCTCATGTATTGGGTCGAGTCCTGAATGACCAACTGCATCTCGCCATTGACCGCCGCGTGGGCGTTGCGCCCGGTCGAGAAGATGGCGACCAGGTCTTCCTGGCTCCACCCGGCTATGGCGCTGCCGGGGCCACGCAGCGCGGGGGCCGTCCAGCCCGCGATTTCGCCGCCCGAGAGGAACGCCTCGTCCGACGTATCGACTGCCGCTTCGGCCATGATGGCGTTGCGCGGCGTATGGCAGGCGCTGCAATGGCCCGGCCCTTCCACGATATATTCCCCGCGCGCCAGAACCGGATCGTCCGTATCTGCGCGAAAGCCCGGTTCGTCGAGCGCCAGCCATTTCCAGCCCCTGAGCGTCCAGCGCTGATCGAAGGGGAAGGGCAGGTCGGCCTCCGGCGCTGCGTTCTGCACCGGTTCCACCTCTTCGATGAAGTAGTGGTATAGCGCGCGCACGTCCTCTTCGGTGAGCTTGCGATAATTCTCGTAGGGCATCGCGGGATAGAGATGCGTGCCATCGGGGCGCATGCCGTCATAGAGCGCGGCGCGGAAGTCCTCGAGGCTCCATCCGCCGATGCCCGTTTCGTCGTCGGGCGTGATGTTCGACGAATAGATCGTGCCGAGCGGGCTTTCGATAGCCCGCCCGCCGGCGAACCTCTCGCCGCCGGGCGCCGTGTGACAGGCCGCGCAATCGGCGAGGCGCATGGCGTATTCGCCCTGGCCTTCTTCGGGTTGCCAGTCTGCCGCCACCTGCTGCTGCGGTGGCGTGGGCTGCACCGGGACCGCGATAAAGGCCAGAAGGGCGACGCCCCCCAGCACGACCAATCCGAGCACGATGTTGAGAAGGGTTCTCATGACATCACCTCCTCAGACTAGCGGGCCGGGATTGGGCAGGTAATCCTCGCGGATCGCCCGGGCTGCCCAGTAGGCCAGCGCCCCGACGGCGCCGGTCGGGTTGTATTGGATGTTCTGCGGAAAGGCGCCCGCGCCCAGCACGAAGACATTGTGCTGCCCCCAAGCCTGGAGATAGCGGTTCACGGCAGAGGTGTTCGGGTCGGTTCCCATGATCGAGCCGCCGACGTTGTGGGTGGTCTGGTAGGGCCGGATGTCATAGCGTGCGCCTTCGCCCTTGAAGCTGGACTGCCAGCTGTCGGGGTTCATCGATTGTGCGATTTCCTCGATTTTTCGCTTCATGAACTGCGTCATGCGGATGTCGTTCGGCTTCCAGTCGAAGGTCATCCGCATCAGCGGTCGTCCGTGACGGTCGGTATAAGTCGGGTCGAGGTCGAGATGGCAGTCCCGATACGACAGGCAGGACCCGTGCGAGCCGATGCTCATCGAATGACCATACCACTCGCCGATCCCCTGCTTCCACCCGGCGCCCCATTCGGGCGTGCCCTCGGGCAGCGAGATGCCGCGGATCGGCTGGCCATTTGAATTGCCAGCGACGATGTAGCTTCCGCCGATGAAGCCTTCGGCGCCGAAGTCGATCTGGTTGATGGCGAAGTCGTCGATGGCCATGCCCACGGACCCGGCCCCGGCGAAGGGGTTGAAGTCGACATCGCGGAAGAACATCGTCGTGCCGCCGTTCATCTGGTAGGAATAGTTCTTGCCCGTCACGCCCTCGCCGCTCTGCGGATCGTAGGGCTCGCCGATGCCCGACAGCAGCATCAGGTGGACATTGTGCAGCTGGTAGGCCGCCAGAATTACCAGATCGGCGGACTGCGTGACCTCTTCCTGCGCCTCTTCGTCCCAGTAGGTGACTCCGGTGGCGGTCTGACCGTCCGGTGCCAGATCGACGCGCAGCACCTCGGAATTCACCCGGTAGCTGAAGTTCGGATAGCGCTTCAGCGCGTCAAGGATGCAGGTCTGCGGCGAGGACTTGGAATAGTTGATGCAGCCATACCGTTCGCAGAAGCCGCAGAAATTGCAGGGTCCCAGCTGCATTCCGTATTCGTTCGTCCACGCCTCTGACGCGTTGGCGGCAGGACGCGGGAAGGGGTGGTAGCCCATGCCGCGTGCGGCCTCGGCGAACAACTTGGCATCCACGGTCTGTTTCAGCGGGGGCAGGGGGTAATCGCGCGATCGGGGGGCCTCGAACGGGTTGCCCCCCTCGATGATCTTACCGTTGATATTGCCGGCCTGCCCGGAAATCCCGGCCATGTATTCAAAACGGTCGTAGTAGGGTTCCAGCTCTTCCGCCGTGACGCCCCAGTCCTGGATTGTCATGTCCTCGGGGATGGCCTCGGCACCGAATTCTTCTTCGACATAGGACCGCAGACGATATTCGTTCTCCATCGGGCGCCATGTCTGGCCGTTCCAGTGGATGCCCGCGCCCCCCACTCCATCGCCTGGCAGAAACGACCCCAGCCGCCGCATCGGTTGGGCCACCTCGTCGCCGGTGCGGCGGACCGTGATGGTCGAGTTCTTCGGCCTCTGCATGAAACCGAAGCGGATGCCGTATTCCAGTTCGTCTATGACCTCGGGATACTTGAAATCCGGCACCGTCGATCGGTCTGGGCCGCGTTCCAGCGCAAGGATCTCCAGTCCCTCGCTGGCCAGCTCGATCCCCATGATCGCGCCGGTCCAGCCCAGGCCCACGATGACAACGTCTTTCTTCGGATCTGTCCGCGCCATGTCTCAGGCCCTCTCGCCAGCGATATCGACAGGACCCAGGGGATATGCCTCGTCCCGGCCGGCCCATTCGTGAAAATTCGCTCGCGCGCCGGGGAACCCGATATAAACCCAAGCCTGCATCCCGGCGTTGCCGCCGTGTCGGGGATCGGCGAAGTAGCCTTCCTTGGTGTTCTGCAGAAGCAGCGTCCAGAATTCGCGCAGCTCGGGCTTCAACCCGACCTCGTCATCGGCCAGTGCCTGAAGCGCGGCGTCCTGCGCGTCGGGGTCCAGATCACCCAAGGCGGCCCCCTGTTCCGAGCGACACCAAGCGTCGAAGGCGGCGATGCCCTGGCGGTAGATCTCGGCCGGGGTCAGCGGCGATTGCGTGCCAAGGTTCATGTCGGCTTCGGGCGCAAAGGGGCCTTCCATGTAAAGATCGCTGGCCGCCCCGAAATCACCCGCAAGCTGGCGGTCGATGAAAACCGGCACGCGGGCCTCGATCGCGCCGGGGCCGTCGCCGTCAGAGGGGATAATCCGCGCCACGGCGGCCATGACAAAGGCCCATTCGGCCGCGGTCAGGTAGACTGGTTCGTATTGGTCCAGCGTCGGCTGGTTCCGCTGCGCCAGTGCCGGTTCGCTGAGGGCGCTCAACGCGGCTGCCGCCGCGGACCCGCCCAGGAAGGCACGGCGAGAAGTTTGAAGGAATTTCGGTGTCATTTCGGCTTGCTCCGGTCTGGCGTGCTGCGTCTGTCGGTCTCACAGTCTCGACAGCGGCGGTGCACGATCGCCGTGGCAGGGCCGGATGGCGGGGCAGAGGCGCACGAAATGTCTGATGGGTCAAATTCTCCTCAGGACGATAACGGGCCGGCTTGCCCTTCTGTTCCTTGGGGCGCCGAAAAGCTGCCGGAACCCGCCCTTGCAGATCATGTCAGCCCGGACAGGATCCGGTCAGGCGTCGCGGGAAGGTCGCGGATTCTGACGCCGCAGGCGTGGTGGATCGCGTTCAGGATCGCTGACCCCGAACCGCAGATGCCCAGTTCGCCGATGCCCTTGGCCGCCAGCGGTCCGGCCCATGGGTCGAGATCCTCCAGCAGGTGGACATCCAGATGCGGCACATCGGCGTTAACGGGCACGTGATACTCGGCCAGGTCGCGGTTGACGATGTGACCGTCGCGCCGGTCGTGCGCCATTCCCTCGGTGAGCGCCAGGCCAAGGCCCCAAGTCATGCCACCCTGCGCCTGCGAGCGGGCAGTGCGCTGGTTCAGCACGCGACCCACGGCAAAGGTGCCCTGCAGTCGGCGCACGCGCACTTCGCCAGTGACATCGTTTACGGCAACTTCCGAAAACACCGCTCCCCAAGTTGCCTGGCGCACCTTCTCCAGCGCCTCGCCGGGTTCCAGTTTGCCCCGACCGGACAGCGGCTCGCCGGCCAGCACTTCGGGCAGGGAACGGCGGTCGTTTCCGCAGGCGGCATGGCCGTCGGAAAGCGTCAGTTCCTGAGCGTCGCAGCCCATGCGCCCAGCGATCTCGCGGCGGATTTCCTCACAGGCAAGCCAGACGGCCGTGCCAGTCGAGGCCGCCCCGAAAGACCCGCCCGAGCCGGAGCCCGCCGGCAGATCAGTGTCGCCGAGGCAAACGTCAACATCGTCCACCGCCAGCCCCAGTCCCTCCGCAGCAATCTGGCCGAGGATCGAGTAGGTGCCCGTTCCGATGTCGGTCATATCCGTTTCCACCACGGCGCGCCCTTCAGGGGTCAGCCGGACCCGGGCCTCGGCGGGCATCACCATGTTGACGCGGACCGCCGCGGCCATGCCCGTGCCGATCCACCACTCGCCCTCGCGCCGTTGGCGCGGCTCTGCAGGTCGGTCGTCCCAGCCAAAACTGTCGCGGCCTTTGGTCAGGCAATCCGCCAGGCGGTGCGAAGAGAAGGGCCGGTCGCTGCCCGGTTCGGCCTCGGGCAGGTTGCGCAGGCGGAGTTTGACCGGGTCGATCCCGCACTTTCCGGCAAGTTCGTCCATGGCGACTTCGAAAACGGTGACACCTACGGCCTCTCCAGGCGCGCGGACCGATCCGGCGGCGGGGCGATTCAGACGGACGAGATCACTGCGCAGCAGCCGGTTCGGCGCGGCATAGGCGAAGTAGCTGCCCTGCAGCACCGGTTCCGAAAATTCCTCGCCCGGCAGGTTGGATACGCGGGCTTCGTGGCCAAGGCCGGTGAGCCTGCCATCGCGTCCCGCGGCGAGGCGGATGCGTTGTCGCGTCTCGGAACGCCGGGTGTTGACCTCGAAGACCTGCCGACGGTGCTGAACCACCCGCACCGGCTGGCCCAGTTCGCGCGCAGCAAGCGCCGCGGCGACGCAATCCGCCGAAATCCCGAGCTTGGAACCGAAGCCGCCGCCGACGAATGGCGCGCGCAAGCGGACCTTTTCCGGCTCGATGCCCAGGCTATCGGCCAGTTCGAGGCGATTATAACGCAGCATCTGCAGCGAGCCGTGCAGGGTGAGACGGTCCCCGTGCCACTCTGCCACAGCGGCGTGCGGCTCCATCGGGGCCGAGGTGAGGGCGGGGGTGGTGTAGGTCTCGTCGACGAAAACCTCAGCATCGGAAAAGGCGGTCGCGGGCTCTCCGGTGATCGCCTCTTCCTGCATGTCGTCATCCACTTCACCGTTCTCCGGTAAAACGGGCAGGCTGGCCCCTTCGCAGGATATCTGGAGCCGGTTGGCGGCGTGCCAGGCGGTCTCGAAGTTTTCGGCCACGACGAGGGCTACGGGTTGGCCGACATACTCAGCCTTGCTCACGCCCTGCACCGGGGCCTCGCCCGCGGTGCCCTGAGCCGCATTGCGGATCATGCGTTCGTCCTGCAGCACCAGCCGGACGCCCGGTATCGTCCCAACGTCCTCGGCGTTCGATAATCGCACGGCGCCAGTCCCGGGCGCGCGTTTCAGGACGCCATGCAGCAGCCCCTTCGGCCGGTACTCGGCGGCATAGCAGGCGCTCCCGGTCACCTTGTCGCGCCCGTCGCGCCGCTCCATATCGGCACCGAGCGGACCGCCCTGCGACGGTTTCGTCAACTCTTCGTTCTCCGGGCCGTCGATCTGGTAGTCGAGTGTCATTGTGTTGCCTCCGTCAGCACCGCCTTGAGGACCCGCTGGGCCAGCGGTTTCTTGAATTCCAGCCCTTCGCGCAGCTCGGCCTCCTTCATCAGCACCTCGCCGGCCTTGTCGAAGAGCGCATTCGACGGCGCCTCGCCGGTCAGCAGCGCCTCGATCTCTTCATTGCGCCAGGGCATTGTCCCCAGCCCGCCGAACGCGAGGGAGGCACTGACGATCTTGCCGTTTTCCATCCGCAGCACGGCGGCGGTAGAGACCAGAGCAAAGGCGTAGGAGGCGCGGTCGCGCACCTTGCGATAGACTTGGCGATCACCGGCAGGTACGGGCAGATGGACGCCGGTGATGAGCTCGCCGGGTGTAAGTGTGGTCTCGATATGCGGCGTGTCTCCGGGCAGGCGGTAGAACTCGACCAGCGCAGTCGTGCGGGTGCCGCCGCCCGCGTCGCGGACAATTACCTCTGCATCCAGCGCCCGCATCGCCACGGCCATGTCGCTGGGATGCAGCGCGATGCAATGATCGGAGGTGCCGAGCACAGCGTGGTTGCGCAGCTCCCCGCCGATCGCCGCGCAGCCCGAACCGGGCACACGCTTGTTACATGGCGCGTCGATGTCCTGGAAATAGGGGCAACGGGTGCGCTGCAGCAGGTTGCCGGCGGTGGTCGCGCGATTGCGAAGCTGCGGCGAAGCGCCAGCCAGCAAGGCCCGGGACAGGACCGACCAGTTGCGGCGGATGCGCGCATCGTCGGCGAGATCGGAATTGCGCACGGTGGCCCCGATTCTTATGCCGCCGCTTACCTCATCGATCTGATCGAGGCCAAGACGATTGATGTCGACCAGCTGATCGGGGGTCATGACCTCCAGCTTCATCAGGTCGAGAAGGTTGGTGCCGCCGCCGATGAAGGCGGCCTCCTCGTCGGCGAGATTCAGGGCGTCATTGGACGTCTCGGGACGGTGATAGTCGAACGGTCTCATTCGGCCGCCACCTTCTCGATGGCCGCCACGATGCCGGAGTAGCACGCGCAACGACAGAGGTTGCCGCTCATGCGCTCGGTGATCTCGTCGCGGGTCAGCCGGGTCGTGCCTTCAAGGTCTTCGGTCACGTGGCTGGCGCGCCCCGCCCGCGCTTCCTCCAGCATGGCGGTGGCCGAGCAGAGCTGGCCGGGGGTGCAGTAGCCGCATTGCATGCCATCGTGGTCGAGGAAGGCCTGTTGCATGGCCGAAAGGGTCTTGCCTTCGGCCAGCCCTTCGACGGTCACAATCTCGGCGTCGGCGTGCATGACGGCGAGGGTGAGACAGGCGTTGATGCGCCGCCCGTCCGCGATGACGGTGCAGGCGCCGCATTGGCCATGGTCACACCCTTTTTTCGCGCCGGTCAGTCCGATGTGTTCGCGCAGGGCGTCGAGCAGGGTCACCCGCGGGTCCAGATCGAGCTGGTGGCGGGTGCCGTTCACGGTGAGTGTGGTTTGCATCGGTATTCCTTGCTGTCGGAGCCACCAGCGCGAGGGCGCGGGGCAGGGATGGCGCGAAGAGCCGCCGCGTGGAAAGGCCGCGAGGCCGGTGAGACACAGCGCTTTGATGTGTCGTGGTTGTGATGGAATAACAGGTGCGAGAGCGATTTGTTCCCCTTGATGCCTCAGACAGAGCGCTCCGGCGACGTGCGAAGACGGAGATCAGGCAATCGCACGAACCGGGTGGCCCTCTGCCGAAAGGTGGCGAACGATGCGACTGCCAGGAATTTGAGTGCCGCCACAGATCTTCAAGAGGACCATCTCCGCGCCCGCGCCCGCGCCCGCTCACGCGGCCTTGCGGTTGACGAGTTCGAGGGGATTGCGGCTCTGCTCTGGGTCAGTTCTGCTATGGGTCAGTGCCAAGACCCTGACAGGACCTCATTCCCTGACGCCGCTCAAACGACGCCTCCTGAACCACGCATCTGCAGGGTTCGTGGTTGCCGCTGCGATGTCGTTCGCGCGGTCCGGAAGATCTACATCAGTCTGAGCGCGACCTGATCCAGGTCAGCCCTTGTGCTCGGGCTTTCCTTTCCGGTCGCTTTCCGCGAAGTCTTCAAGCTGATTTTCTGACATGGAGTCATACATCTCGCGGGCTGCACCCGTCAGCTCGCTTTTCTTCATTTCACCCCGTTTCGCGGCAAGGGCGGCCCCTGCGGCCTTTTGCTGAGCTTTCGATTTTGCAGGCATGGTGGTTCATCCTCATCTGTGTTTTTGGGGGGCGCGAGAATGTTTCCCGCCCGCGAGTTGTCGCCGGTTCGGCGCGATCAGCTCTGTTTAGCGGGTCATGGTCCGCCCGCGGATGGTTCTCCAGTGTCCCGGTTCGCCGGGGACGAGGAGAGAGACAACGCCGCCTCCGCGCACAGGAATGCACGTGGAGGCAGCGGCGTCGCCGATCAATTGGATATCTGCTCGAGAGCGACGCCGGCGGCGGATGGATCTCCGTCGGTGGAGAGGTCGCCGAGCGACACGATGCCCACCAATCGCTTGTCGCGATCAACCACCGGCATGCGGCGAACCTGGCTCTCACCCATGTTGCGCGCGACCTCGGCGACTTCCTGATCGTCGAATACGTAGAGCACGTCGCGCGACATGACCTCGCCGACCGCCGCGTTGGTCGATTTCCCCTGTGCGATGCCGCTGATGACGATATCGCGATCGGTAATTGTCCCGACCAAACGGTCATCCTCCCCAACGGGCACGAAGCCGATTTCGATACGCCGCATGATCTCGGCAGCGTCCTTGAGCGATTGATCCGGGGTCAGCGTAACCGTGTGCGGTGTCATGACTTCGTTGACCTGCATGGTGTCCTCCTTCGGTTGCAGTTGCGGAATATCGGTCCGCATCCGCATCAAAGAACAGGCCGGTGTTGCAAATGTTCCCGAGCCGATTTCAGCAAGTCTCGTTGCATCGGGTGATAGCCCAGAAGCGGCGACAATCATGACGCCACACGGTGGGCAGGTCGCGTTCTTGCTGACGGCGCCTCATTTGCTCTCGATATTTCTTCGGGAGACGACGCGCTTCGGGACCTTGGACTGGGCGTCGGATCAATATGTGCCGGGCGGGTCGCTGGCGGGAAAGGATTCATCCGCCGTCTCGTCTACCATATCCCACTGTCTGGGCGGGTTGCGCATCTGGGCGGGTCCCGCGTCCCGCACTTGCGGCTGCGGTGACGGGCGGCTGTATTGCCACGCCCGATAGGCGAGGACTCCGGCTGTGGCGCCGATAAGAAGTCTGAACATTTTGTTCCTTTCCATTCCCTTGGCAGCGGATTCTGGCGGCCCTTGCTGTAGCGGGCGATGAGCTGTCGCGGCCGATGACGATAGGAGAACAACCATTCGGTTTGAATGTTCCGCGTCAGGAGACGCGGAGAGCTGGAACAATGTCAGTCGTGCCCTGTTTAAGCGACATCTTCACTCAACGCAAAGGAGCGCAAAATGGCACTGTTTTCCAAAGATATCGAAACTCTCGAAGACCTATACCTGCATATGGTTCGAGACATCTACTACGCGGAGAAGCAGATCGAGAAATCTCTGCCTGACATGATCGAGAAGGCGCGCAATCCCGATCTGAAGAAAGGTTTCGAGGGGCATCTCGAAGAAACCCACGGCCATGTGGAACGGCTGGAAGAGGTGTTCCGTCTTATCGGCGAGGAGCCGAAGGGCACCACTTGTCCGGCAATCGACGGGATCATCAAGGAAGCCAACGACGTGGCCGGCGACATCGCCGACCAGAACGTGCTGGACGCCGCTCTGGCTGCCGCCGCGCAGGCGGTGGAGCACTACGAGATGACCCGCTACGGGACGCTCATCGCATGGTCTGAAGAGCTTGGGAGATCAGAGTGTGCCGGGATCTTCAAAAAGACCCTTGAGGAAGAGAAGGCCGCGGACGAGAAGCTCACCAAGGTTGCGGAGATGCGGCTGAACCAGGCTGCCTGACGCGGCATCACCGGTGGTCGGGTTATAGACCTGACCGCCGGTGACCCTTGTGGCGAGAGCCTTCCAACGCGATTGGACGCAAGACTCCTGCAGATGCGTGTGCTGTGCGAACGATGGGCGCGAGTTCGCGGGGTACGCTGAGCATTTGAAAAAAACAGTCTCTGAACCGGTCGGCGATCTGTTCTGCCGGGAACTCCGGCCCACGCTCGATGTGTGGTCACCAGGTGGAGAGAAAGCAAGCGATGGCAATACATGAAACTGATGTCGCGGTGATCGGCGCCGGAACCGCCGGGCTGGCCGCGGAGCGCCATGCCCGCAAGGAAGGCGCAACCACTCTGTTGATCGACCCGGTCTTTGCGGGAACCACCTGTGCGACGGTCGGCTGCATGCCTTCAAAGCTATTGATCGCTGCTGCGGACGCCGCCCAAGCGGTGCGACACGCAATAGATTTCGGCGTCACAGCCGAACCCGCAATAGACGGGCGTGCTGTGCTGGCGAGGGTGCTTCGGCTGCGCGACGATTTCGCCCGAGGGGTGCGGCAGTCCATAGAAGAACTGCCGGAGGGCACCTGCCTGACCGCCCAAGCGTGCTTTGAAGCTCCGGGCGTTCTGGCGCTTGATACTGGCGATCGCGTCGAAGCGCGGGCCGTCGTCATCGCCCCGGGGGCCAGTCCGGCAGTGCCCGAGCCGTATGAGGCGGTGGAGGATCACGTTCTGACCAACGAGACAATCTTCGAGCTTGAGGATCTGCCAGAGAGCGTTGGAGTCATCGGGGCGGGTCCACTGGGGCTGGAACTGGCGCAGGCAATGCACCGACTGGGTGTGCGGGTGGAGGTGTTTGACGCAGGCAACCGGCTGGCTGGGCTGCCTGCGGAGGCGAGCGATGCGCTGCACGGGATACTGACCGAGGCATTCCCGATCCATCTGGACTGTAAGCCCGACCCTTCCGCGACCGACACGGGGGGTCGCCCTCTCATGGAACGGGGGAGACCGTGAAGGACAGCACCGCGATGCACATGGTGGCATAGACCATCGAGCGGTAGCCGTAGAGTGCCTTGGCTGAGAAGGTCGAGATCACCTCGGACCACACCCCGAAGGCCGGCAGGATCAGGATGTAGACCTCGGGGTGACCGAACAGCCAGAAGAGGTTGGCGTAGTTCATCAGGTTGCCACCCGCCGCCACCGTGAAGAAATGGAAGCCGAAATGCCGGTCCAGCCACAGCATCAGCGTGGCCAGCGTCAGCGGCGTCATGGAAAACACCATCAGGATCGAGGTGCAGAGCGCCGTCCAGCAGAACAGCGGCATCCGCATCAGGTGCATCCCCGGCGCGCGTTCCTTGTAGAGGGTAACGGCAAAGTTGATGCCCGTCAGTGTTGAGTCGACCGAGGTCAGCGTGATCGCCCAGATCCAGTAGTCGACGCCTGGGCCTGGGCTGAAGTCGATGCCCGTGAATGGCGGATAGCCGCTCCAGCCGCCGGTGGAGAACCTGCCGATCACCAGGGAGGTCATGACCAGCGCGGCCCCGGCAGCCGTCAGCCCAAGGCTCACCGCATTCATGAAGGGAAAGCTCATGTCCCGCGCCCCGATCTGGATCGGCATGACGTAGTTGATGAGGCCCGTCAGGAAGGGCATCGCCATGAAGAAGATCATGATCGAACCGTGGGTCGAGAATAGCTGGCCGAAATGCTCGCCGGAGAGAAACCCCTGATCGCCCACCGCCACCGCCTGCTGGGTGCGCATCACCACCGCCTCGGCAAGGGCGCGGGCAAACATCACCAGCGCCAGGACGATATACATGATGCCGATCTTCTTGTGATCGAGGCTGGTCAGCCAGTCGCGCCAGAGCGGCCGCCACCAGCCCCTGACCGTGAGCAGCACGAGCATCGCCAGCAGCCCGGCCACGGCAACGCCGCCTGCGGCAGCGGCGACAGCCGCGCTGGATGTGCCTTGGCGCCAGGCATCGACAAAGACGATGTCGCCCCGGTCGAGCAGGCCGAGAAGGGGGTGCGCCGGCTCAGCCATCGTCAGCCGGCGCCTTACCCGCCTTCAGACGCTTCACAGTCTCGCCGAACGGATCGCCCTCGACGCTGCCGAAGGCCACGGGCGCATCCAGCACGCCGGGTTCGGCCAGCCTGGCCTGCGTTCCCGCATCGAGTGGCGGCGCTGCATGGGCGGTGGCGAGCCAGACATCGAAGGCGGCGGGCGTCACCGCTTCGGCCACGAAATGTTGACGCGCGAACTGCGCCCCGTTGTATTGCGTGTTCAACCCCGCGAACTGCCCCTCGGCATCGGCCCGCAGGTTGAATCGCGATGCCATGCCCGGCATCGCATAGATCTGCCCGCCGAGCCGGGGCACCGAAAAGGCCTGCAGCGCCGTCCCACTGGTCAGCCGCAGCTCGACGGGCCGCCCCACGGGCAGCACCAGCCGATCGGCAGACGCGACACCGGCGTCGCGGTAGACGAACAACCATTTCCAGTCATAGGCGATGGCGTCGATCCGAAGCACCTCTCCCGGCCCGACTGCGCGGTAAGGGTCCATCGAGACCGTCTGGCGCCAGAGATTCCACCCCAACACGCAAACCACGGCAACCGGCAAGCCCCAGAGCACAACTTCCATCGGCCACGAGAATGACCATCGAGACGCGTAGCGGCCCCGTGTCACTGTACCCTAATTAATCAGAATCCGGTCTGAAATTGTCCCATAAAATCAATGGCGGTTTGTATCCTTAATTTTCATATTGTACCGTTAATTACCATACTGTACCCTTAATTACCGTACGGTCGTAGCTGTGGATAAGTGTCGACCTCTTGGGGCGGGGGATTTACGTGGCCAGCGAGCGTATTGCGAAACATCGTGCAGCGGTTCTTCGGCCGATCCTGGAGCTTGAGAAGAGGGGCGAGCCGATCAGCGCTGCTATCGGGGACGCCGCTTGGGAGCTCGGCTTGGCGAAAAGCCACACATGGTCGCTCTACCGGCGTCTGAGAGAGAACGATGCACGTGCCACGGCGTTGGAGTTGGACCGTCGCGGGCCGAAACCGGGGTCGAAACGGATCGCACAAGACGTCGAAATCATCATCGATGAGAGTCTGCAGCGCTACTATCTGGTTCGTGAGCGCTCGAGCTTTCTTCGCATCTGGCGCGAGATCCGTGCCGAGTGCGAAGCGAAGGGGTTTCAGCCCCCGACCCGGAAAACGGTCAAAGCCCGTCTCGACGCGATAGATCAGCGAGAGGTCTTCCGGAAACGGCGCGGGGCACAGGAGGCTGACAAGGTTTTTGCCGCGCGTCCTGGCCGCCTTGAAGTTTCAGCCCCACTGGAAGTTGTCCAGATCGATCATACAACTTCGGACATCACGTTGGTCGATCACGTCAATCGACGGCCGCTTGCGCGCCCCTATCTGACGGTGGCCATCGATGTCGCGAGCCGGATCGTTCTCGGGGTCCATGTCACTTTCGATGAGCCATCTGTCTTGTCGATCGCCCTATGTCTCGATCATTGCGTGCGCCGGAAATCGGTGCACGTCCCTGGAACAATTGAAGAGTTGGTTTGGCCGACTGCCGGCATTCCGAAGGCGATCCACGTCGACAATGCGCAGGAGTTCCACAGCGATGCCTTCAGAATGGCCTGCGAAGATTGGGGCATTGCCGTCGAGTATCGTCCCTTTGGCGGCAAACACTATGGCGGCCATGTCGAACGGCTGATCGGAACGACCATGGGTGCCGTTCATGTGCTGCCCGGGACGACCCATTCCTCAATCGTTGAGAAGGGCGATTATGACAGTGAAAAGCATGCAGTCCTGACCCTGACCGAGTTCGAGGATTGGCTTCATCTGGAAATATGCCGTTACCACAATACGGTGCACGAAGCCCTCGGTCGAACACCGCTGGCGGCTTGGGCGGACATGGGCGGGGATACCGCCGGGCGGCAGGTTGTCGATGTCGATGCCTTTCGGACGAGCTTCTTGCCCTTTGAGTGGCGCCAACTCGGGCGCACCGGGGTCACGCTCTTCGGGGTCCATTACTGGAGCGATGTCTTCGCGTCGTTGGTCGGACGCAGGCAGGGCAAGGTACAGGTGAAATACGATCCGCGAGACTTGTCGCAGGTCTGGGTCAACACCGATGATGGCCGCGTGATCCCGGCGCGCTACAGGGATCTCAGCCACCCGCGGATATCGCTATGGGAAAGTCGGCGGGCGCGGAAAGAGTGGCAGGATAAGCATGGTGGACGGATCAACGAGCGGATCCTGTTCCAGTTGATTGACGCGCAACGGCGGCTGGCCGAAGCCGCGCGCCAAAAGACGAGGACTGCCCGGTTGGAAAACGAAAGAGGTGATCGGCTTCCCCGGAACCAACCGCGTCGAGATCCGTCGCGCGAAATGTTCGCGATCGACACGGGCAACCCTGATCTGCCAACCTATGAGATTGATGAGTTTGATGACCCCAGAGGAAAGAATTGACCGCATCCGCGGCGATCATTGGATCGCGTTTGACCGAGCCACGATTGTTCTCAACCGATTGACATCCCTTATGGAAATGCCGCAGCAGAGCCGGATGCCGGGGCTGATGGTCTATGGAAGCTCTGGCATCGGCAAGACGATGATCGCCAAGCGGATGGCGAGCAAATATCCAACTCAGTACAACGCCGAACTGGGCGCCACGCGTGGAGCCTGTGGATATACTGTAATTAAGGGTACAAAAACGCCCTAAAGCGCCCTGAACCCGCAGATTCTGGTTTATTAGGGTACAGTGACACCCCGCCCGCCAATTCGGTAGCGCCAGGCAATGAGTGGCAAGGCCAGGAACACAGGCACGATGACCGGCAGCATCCAGAGAATGATCGTCATCAGATGTGCTCGTTGTCGCGCCGCGACCTCTCCGGCGGGGTGGAGAACACCCGCTTCGATGCATCCAGACAGAAGCGCAATCCCGGCGAGGCAGACGAGGCGGCCGAGTATGCTCAATCTTCCATATGCCCGCCGCCCCGGGTTCGTCATCCCTTCACCTGCCTGCACTTGCTCTGCCGGTCCCGGCCTCCTCCTGAGGGTGTGATCGGATCCGATAAAGTCAAAGCTGCACCTCAACTGCATGTCGTGATGGACACAACCGGCAGAAGCGTCCAGATCGTGGCGACCAGACCCACCCAGCCTCCGGTGCGGCTGACAAAGTCGACCAGGTCGGATGACGGCTGCGGCCAGGAGTAGTGCGCAGCCAGAAGCGCCAGTTGCGCCAGGATCGCCAGGGCATAGCCTGCTCCCAGCAGCAGACCGGGCAGCGCCACACCGAGCACCGTCCCCGTCAGGCCGTGGCCGCAGATCAATCCGTGTAGCCCGTAGACCGCACCGAACGCGGCCAGCCAGACCAGGGGCGAGACCAGGATACGCAGGACCTTCGTCATGACAGGAACCCGGGCAGGTGCCCGACCAGAAGGATCAGTGTTCCAGTTGCGGCCAGGTAGTCGACCCACAGGCCGACGACCGGAAAATCCGACCGGCGCCGGGTTGACGTCAGCCCGCCTCGAACCTTGGCGATCAGGACGGCGATCATCAGAGCGACCAGACCCGCATGGAACAGACCGTATCCGCTCAGCACCGTCAGGGTCGCGCCGTAGGCGTGCCCGCCGGGGTCCGGCGCGCGCAACATCATCGCCGCACAGGCGACCCCGATGGCGCCAGCGGCAGCGAACGCGATTGCGAGCGCGGGCATCGCGTTGGCCTCCCGGCGAACCGCCTGGATCGCCCATCGTATGGCTATTGGTCCGGTGGCCGCGCCCGCCAGGCCGATGCATATCTCCAGGACCGAAGGCGTGAACCAGGCCGGTGGCGGCCACCCCGGCGCGACGGTCCAGAGAAAGGCGAACCCGAACAACAGCGACCCGAAGAAGGTGGCGTTAGCCGTCAGCAGGAACACCGATCCCCACCAGCCCGGCGCACGGTCGGTCGCGGTTGCGGGGCGCAAACTCAACCCATGGCCGATGTCCTGCGCGGGCAGATCATCGGCACGACCCAGCGTCCAGACCCAGCGACAGGCCAGCACCGCCACGCCGGCCAGGGCGAGGGGGGTCAGCCAGTAGAGCTTGAGCAGGAGCGACAGGAAGAACAGGCCGGTGATCGCCGACATCACGATCGGCAGGCGCGTGTTCGACGGATATACGACGTGAAAGTCGGGGTGTCCGGTGGCTACATCCACTGTCAGCGTCTCGCGCCAGCCGTGCCGGGGTCTGCCCAGATAACCTTTACCGCGGGCCAGCCGCGATGTCAGGTCGGGGTCGCGGGTCAGCGGGTCGCGCCCCGTCACCTGCGGCAGGCTGGCAAAATTGTAGGCCGGGGGCGGCAGTATCATCGCCCATTCCAAAGTGCCTGCCTTCCAGGGATCGCGCCGGCCCCGCACGGCCGTTACGGAATTGAGGATGATATCGAACAGGACCATGGCCAGGCCGATCGCCAGGACGAAGCTGCCGACCGAGGAGACCAGGTTGATCGCTGTCCAGCCGTCCTCGGGCGCATAGGTCGGGATGCGCCTGCGCTGGCCCATCAGACCGACCCAGTGCATCGCCAGGAAGGTCACGTGGAAGCCGATGAAGATCAGCGCAAAGGCGAATTCTCCCAAACGGAAGAACCGCCGGCGCCCGGTGACATGCGGCAGCCAGTAGTAAAGGCCGGCCAGCACCGGAAAGACGAAGCCGCCGAACAGGACGTAATGCAGGTGCGCGGTGACAAAGGCGGTGTCATGCGCCTGCCAGTCGAAAGGTACCACGGCAACCATCACGCCGGTCAGCCCGCCGATCACGAAGGTCACGAAGAAACCCAGGATATGCAGCATCGGCATATGTAGCTCGGGCCGGCCCCGCCACATCGTCCCGATCCAGGCAAAGATCTGCACCGCCGTGGGCACCGCCACCAATGTTGAGGCGGCCGAGAAGAAGGCCAGTCCCATATGGGGGATGCCGGTGGTGAACATGTGGTGGACCCACAGCCCGAAGGACAGGAAGGCCAGGGCCACCGCCGCCGCCACGATCCAGCCGTAGCCCAGCAGCGTAGTCCGGCACATCACCGGCAGCACGGTCGAGATCACGCCAGCGGCAGGCAGGAAGATGATGTAGACCTCGGGGTGCCCGAACAGCCAGAACAGGTGCTGCCAGAGCAGGCTGTCACCCCCCAGGTCTGCCTGGAAGAAGGGCAGGCCGAAGGCGCGCTCGACCTCCAGCAGCACGGAGCCGAGGATCAGCGGCGGAAACCCCGTCAGGATCATCAGCGCGGTAACAAGGGCATACCACGCGAAAATCGGCATCCTGTCCATCGACATGCCCGGCGCGCGGTATTTCAGGATCGAGACGGTGATCTCGACCGCCGCCGCGATGGCCGAGATTTCCACGAAGGTGATGCCGATCAGCCAGAAATCGGTGTTGATCCCCGGCGAATGGATCGCGCCGCTCAAGGGCGGATACATGAACCAGCCGCCGTCGGGGGCGATACCCAGCAGCATCGACACCAGAAGCATCGTTCCGCCGAAGGCGTAGCACCAGTAGCCATAGGCCGTAAGCCTCGGGAACGCCAGGTCGCGGGTGCCCAGCATCTTGGGCAGCAGATAGACCGCCAGCCCCTCGAAGGTGGGGATGGCGAAGAGGAACATCATGATGGTCCCGTGCATGGTGAAGATCTGGTTGTAGATATCTGGACCAGCGAAGGCCGAATGCGGCGTGGCAAGCTGGGCCCGGATCAGCATCGCCAGAAGTCCGCCGACAACGAAGAAGAAGAAGGCGGTGACAATGAACATCCGCCCCAGGTCGGTATGGTTTACGGTCGAGAACCAGCCGCGAATGCCGGGCTCGGACGCCCAGATGAGTGACAGGGCGCGATGGCGTCGGAGTGCGTTCATTCGGTTTTACCTACAAGGAAGGCTCTCCAACCGGCCCCGTCATGCGCGGTTACGGTGAAGGTCAGGTTAGCATAGCCCGGGCCGCTGAACTCTGCGCTGAGGCCCTGGTAGGTGCCCGGCGCGTCGGCCTCGATCCGCAGGACGTTCACATGGCCGGGGATCGCATCAAGCTTGCCGGCAAGACGGGGCACCCAGAAAGAGTGGATCACGTCTTCGGTCGTGATTGCCACATCGACCGGCCGCCCGGCGGGAATGTGCAGCACCGCACTGGTCGTCCGGTCGGCTGCGTCGGAATAGGTGAATATCCAGCCGTCGCGGCTGCCGGTCGCGGCAACCTCGACGACCGCGTCGCCGGGATAGGGCAGCAGACGCTCACCGATCACCAGGCCGTAGGCCAGCAACGCGGCAAGCACGGTCATCGGGAAGGCCAGGCCAAGGCCGATCACCCAGGTGCGAATTTCATGCCTTTCGCTGGCCGTTCCTTTGCGACGGAGGAAGGGCAAGGCAACCAGACCCGTCACCAGGACGAATATCAGCGTGGCGCCGGACAGCAGCACCCACCAGAGGGTCGCGATCTCACGGGCGGCCGGTCCGGCGGGATCGACGACGGACAGCGCCCCTTCGCAACCTGCGAGCGTTAGAAGCGTTGTGGTCGCAAGGATAGTGCGACACAGTTGGGTGACATGACGACGGAACCGATGGTGAACGAGCAGGACGAAGAGTTGATCGACCCGATCAGCGAACGTCCCGGCTATGGCGAAACGGAATCGCAGATCGCGATCCTGGGTCATCCGATCCATGCGATGAGCGTGGCTTTTCCAGTGGCCCTGACCTTCTGCACTCTGGGGGCGGATGCGCTCTATTGGTGGACCGGCGACGCGTTCTGGGCGCGCGCGGCCTTGTGGGCGGCGGGAACCGGGTTCCTGTTCGGAATGTTCGCGGGACTTTCGGGCACGGCCGAGCTGCTGTTCGTGCCGGGCATCCGCGCGCGCGCCCCGGCCTGGACGCATTTCATCATCGCTGTCACTTTGCTGGGCCTTCTGGGGGCCAACTGGGGCCAGCGCCTCTATGGGTATCAGGAGGCGGTGCTGCCTTTCGGCATCCTGATGTCGGCGCTCTGCGTATGCGTGGTAGGTTTCACGGGATGGCATGGTGGCAAGCTCGTCTTCGATTATCGGCTGGGAACATCCAAGGGTAACTGAACGCCCCTCGGTTCGGTCAGCCATTCCGGAAAGGCGATCCAGCCCAGTGTGGGCTTGGCCAGCACAAGGGTCAGTATGACGAGGCAGGGCGACAGCACCGCCAAAACGGGCAAAACCGGATGCGGCGGCCTGTGCTCGCCCGGCTCCTCAGCGACCTTCACCACGATGTGCCCGATCCAGGCGTGAGCGGCGACAAGCAGCGCAACGAAGGCCAGCTTGGCATAGAGCCACGGCACGAAGACCTCGCGCATGAAGATTAGCCAGGTTCCCGCAATGACAGTCAGCACCGCGGCGGGGGTGACGACCGTCGTGTAGGTCAGATGGGTCGCCCGCCGAATAAGCCGGTAATCGTCGGCCACCACGGCGGGGTCGTGGCGGGCCAGCATGACCGGCAAAACCAGCAGTCCGCCACACCACAGGGTCAGCCCGGCGATATGCGCCAGCTTGACCATTGGCACAGTCGAGAGGAGCCAGTCGATCATTACGCCGGACCCGAAGACAGGTTCAACCAGGAGCGCCGGGCCAGGACGATGGCGGCTGCCGCATAGGGAACACCGGCCGGCACCCACATGATCAGCCCGCCCAGCTGCTGGTCCTGAAGCGGCGTGAGGCCCCAGAGGAACGGTGCCACGGCATGCGCCGCGTAGAGCGGCGCGGGGGCGAATGTCAGGATGGCGCCAAGCATGCCCATCTGCGCGAACCCTGCCACCACGAAAACAAGCCGATCTACCAGTGCGTCATTGGTCGTGAAGACGCCCTGCCAGAACCACACGGCACTGCCCAGCAGGGTCAGTTGCATAAGCCAGTAGACGGCTACATTGGACAACGCCAGGTCATAGCTTGTTGGGAGGTGCCATACCCACAGGACCGCCGTCGAAACCATGAAGGGCAGTGCCAGGCCGGCTCTGCCGCGCCCGGGCCAAACCACTGCCAGAAGCGGCGCCGCCACCGCCACCAGAAGGACGTGATGCAGCACCCGCGCCGAAAACAGAGCAGAGGAAAGAGCACACAAAGGTGAAACGAAAGCGACAAACATGACAAATGTCGCCGCCAGCCCGACAGGCGAGCGGCGCAGCATAACCGGCAACCATACCAGCGCTGCAAGGACAACCGGATCCAGATTCCAGCTTGCCCATAGTTCCGTGGGCGGCGGCGGTTGTCCGCAGTAAATCCTGTCCATGCGCATTAAGCCCCTGGGCCGCCAATAATTTCCTGGCCGCTCAGACGTGCGAGACGACCAGTCTCCATTCCCACTAAAGCCTAACTCCGCGGCCGATGGATGGTTCCGCTTTCGCGCCTGCACCGCTTGAGAAATAATCTGGTTTTCCAAACTGTGCGCAGCGGCAGCTTGTCCGACGGGGAGGGACGTGTCGGCGTTGCTGCCATACCGATTTTGAACCCAAGGCGGCCTCAGGCGTTACGTCTTTAACGTCGTAAGTCTCATTTCAGGAAAGGCAGAGCTCATGGCATCACGCGCACTCTGGAAGGGACAGCTGCGCCTATCACTGGTGTCCATTCCGGTGGAAATCCATTCCGCCCGCAATTCTTCCTCGCGGGTGTCATTCCGTCAGATTCACGGACCCTCGGGGAAGCCCGTCCGTTACCAGAAAACGGTTCAGGGGGTTGGACCCGTCGAGAACGATGACATCATGAAGGGCTACGAGACGGACGACGGTGACTATATTCTGCTCGACAAGGACGAGATCGACGCGATCAAGCTGGAGACAAAAAAGACACTTGAACTGGTGCAATTCGTCGAAGCCTCGGAAATTGCGCCCATCTGGTTCGACCGGCCCTATTACGTCGTACCCTCTGACGAGCTTGCGGAAGATGCCTATCGCGTGGTGCGCGATGCCATGCGGCAGACGAAGAAAGCGGGTCTCGGTCAGCTGACCATGCGCGGCAAGGAATACCTCTGCGCCATCCGCCCCTGCGGCGACGGGCTGCTGATGGAGACGCTGCACTACGAAACGGACATCCGCGACGCCGACCCGTTATTCTCCGGGATCGAGGACGACGCCTCGGACGAGGAATTGCTCGAAGTCGCCACCCAGCTCATCGACAAGAAGACCGCGCCCTTCGATGCCTCGGCTTTCGAGGATCATTACGCGGCGGCCCTGAAGGACCTGATCGCTGCCAAGATGAAATCGAAGAAGACGCCCCGGGCCAAGGCGTCCGATGATGGCGGCGGCGGCGAGGCCGAAAATGTGGTCGACCTGATGGACGCGTTGAAGAAGAGCCTCAAGCAAAGCAAGGGCGGCAGGACCACCCGCCGCAAGAAAGCCTCATGAGGTCGCTGGACGCATACGAGAAGAAACGGGATTTCGACGTCACGCCTGAGCCCCGCGCCGAGCTTGTTGAGGCCGGCGGTGACCGCCTGTCCTTCGTTGTTCAGAAGCACGACGCCAGCCGTCTACACTACGATTTCCGTCTGGAGCTGGGCGGCGTGCTGCTCTCCTGGGCCGTCACCAAGGGCCCCTCTGCCGACCCGTCGCAAAAGCGCCTCGCGGTTCGCACCGAGGACCACCCGGTGTCCTATGGCGATTTCGAGGGCACAATCCCGAAAGACGAATACGGCGGCGGCACCGTCATGCTGTGGGACAATGGCTGGTGGGAGCCCCTGCATGACCCCGAGGAGGGCCTGGAGCAAGGCAAGCTGCATTTCCGGTTGCACGGCGCCCGGATGAAAGGCGGCTGGGCGCTGGTGCGGATGCGCCGTAAAAAGGCCGAGACGCGCGAGAACTGGCTGCTGATCAAGGAACGCGACGATTTTGCCGGGCGCACCGCGGATGCGCTGACAAACAAGCACCACACCTCCGTGACGACAGGCCGGGCGATGCGCGCCATTGCCGCCGAGAAACCCGCTGCCAGTCTCGCGAAACACGACAAGCCGCGGCCGCGCTTCCGCAAGGTCCAGCTTGCCACTCTGCGCGACGCCCCGCCCGAGGGCGAGGGCTGGCAGCACGAGGCCAAGTTTGATGGCTATCGCTGCGTCATCGCCGTAGGCAAGGGCGGGGTGCGGCTCTACTCTCGCAACGGCAAGGACTGGTCGGACCGCTTCGGCACGCTCTGCGAACCGGCGGCGGCGTTGGCGTGTGGTTCGGCCCTGATCGACGGGGAAGTGATCGCCGGGGCCGGGGGAGGGGATTTCTCGACGCTCCAGAAAGCACTGAAGGCGGGTGACCCGCTCACCTGCTACCTCTTCGACATTCTTGCCCTCGATGGCGAGGATCTGACCGGTAGGCCGCTCTTCGAAAGGCGCGAGGCGCTGGAAGGGCTCATGGAAGGGAAACCGGCCCGCGGGCCGCTCCGCCTCAGTCCGTTGATCGAGGGCAATGGCGCGGCCGCCCTTGAAGCAATCTGCGAGGCCGGCGGCGAGGGCCTCATCTCCAAGCGCATCGACGCCCCCTATCGTGGGGGCCGCAGCGGGAGCTGGATCAAGGCCAAGTGCATCCGCCGGGCCGAGTTTGTGGTCGCCGGATGGTCCCCGTCGGACAAGAAGGGCAGGCCGTTTTCCTCACTGATCCTGGGGAGCTTTGAGGCGGGCACGCTGATCTACCGGGGTCGCGTCGGCACGGGGTTCGATGGCGACGACATGGCGGAACTGATGACCGCACTGAAGCCCCTTGCCCGCAAGACACCCCCGTTCGACGAAGAGCTGCCCGACGAGGCGACGGGCGCCCGCTGGGTCAGGCCAAGGCTGGTCGTCGAGACGGAATATGCCGAGTTCACCAGCGAAGGCCGGATACGCCACGGCGTCTTCAAGGGCCTGCGCGAAGACAAGGAGGCCAAAGACGTGAGTGCCAGCGCCGAAGCTAAGAGCGACAGCGGCGACGACGAAATGACAATTGGCGGCGTCCGCATTTCCAGCACGTCGCGCAGGGTCTATCCCGACGCGGGGTTGACCAAGGGCGAGGTTGCGGAACACTACGCTCGGGTGGCCGAACGGATGCTCGATGACGCCGCCGACCGCCCCTTGGCGCTGCTGCGCTGCCCCGATGGCATCGCGGGCGATTGTTTCTTCCAGAAACATGCCGGCAAGGGCTTTCCCGAGGGCGTCAAATCCATGCCCATCGAGGAAAAGGATGGCGATATAGCCCGTTACATGTATGTCGACGGCCCCGAAGGCCTCGTTGGCGCGGCGCAGATGGGCACGCTGGAATTCCACATCTGGGGCGCGCGCCGCGACCGGATCGAACGGCCCGACCGGATGGTGTTCGATCTCGATCCCGACGAGGGCCTCGGCTTTGCCAAGGTGAAGGCGGCGGCGGAAGAGGTCCGCGAGGGCCTGAGCGCCTGCGGGCTGGACAGCGCTCCCATGGTCACGGGCGGCAAGGGCGTGCACGTGATCGTGCCCCTGCGCCGCATCAGCGAGTGGGAGACGGTGAAATATTTCACCAAGACCTTTGCGACAGTGCTGGCGGAGCGCCACCCGGAGAGCTACACCGCCACCATGTCCAAGGCGAAACGCAAGGGGCGCGTGTTCATCGACTGGCTGCGTAATGAGCGCGGCGCCACCGCCATCGCCCCCTATTCCCTCCGTGCCCGCCCCGGCGCCGCGGTCGCAGTGCCTGTTACCTGGTCCGAATTGCAGGATCTGGAACGTCCCGACGGCTTCGGTGTCGGCGATATGGCGGCGCGTCTGAAACACCCCTGCCCACTCCGCGCGGCCAAGGCGCGCGGCATCGGGACCGAAGTCGTTGAAGCGCTGGAAGACTGGTCCCGCGACTGAAAGCCCTGCAACGGGACAGGCGGGCCGTGCAGTCCCGGCGTGCCCCGAGGTAACGACTGCTCTCAGGAGCCGCGTGCTGCACGCCCTGAACTGATGGCTGTCCCGATCAAACTTCGCGCGGCCACGTATTGACCGACCGGTTCCGGAACTGACACCCCCGGGCCTGCGTTGAGCCCGGTATGACGCAACAGGTGAGCCGCATGACCTATTCCCGCTTCGCCCTGATGATCCTGACCTCGACAGTCGTCATGTTCGTGCTCATGTATCTGAATACATACGCATTCGAGCATGTATTCTTCAGCGAAACCCGTCTCTACATGGCAATCCTGATGGGGGCGACTATGGCCTTTGTCATGCTGTCTTTCATGGCCTCAATGTATCCCAGCCGAACCGCCAACATCGGCATCTTTGGCGGCAGTATCGCCGTCTTTGGCCTTTCGCTCTGGCTGGTGCGCAGTCAGGCCACGATTGACGGCGAAAGCTATATGCGGGCGATGATACCACACCACTCCATCGCCATCATGACTTCGGAACGGGCCGGAATCGAAGATGCCCGGGTGGAAAAGCTGGCGGCGAACATCGCAGAAGCTCAGAAGAAAGAGATATCCGAGATGCGGGCCCTTGTCGCCGATCTGGATAGAGGCGAGGTCGTGCGGGAGGTCTATGAAGATCCGGCACCCCGGAACGGCACGCTGAACGACGCACTGAACAATACGCTGCTGTCCGAACTCGATCTCGCCCCATTGCCGGCAGATGCCGGCCCTGCGGGGGAGACCTGTAGTTTTCGTCGGACCCGCGCTGAAGACCCCATCATGCTCGCAAGCGCCGACGGAGATGCGGCGACCGTCAGTCTTAACGGCGTCATCCTTTTGCTGGAGGGGAGCGACGGCAGCGCTTTTACGACCGAGAGCCTGGACATCGCCATCGATCCGGTGGATGCACGACGTTTCGATACGCGGCTTACCTTCTCTATGACCCCGGGGCCGACCGTTTCGTATGGCGGCTTTTGGTCCTGCTGACCGTAGTTGGATAATCGTCAGGATGTCGCGAGGAATTCCGAGCAGAAAAGAAAACACAGCTTGTTGCCTTCGGGATCGCGGACATAGGCGGCATAGAAGTCATCGGAATAGACAGGCCTGTCACCTGGGGGGCCTTCGTCTGTTCCACCGCAGGAAAGGGCAGTTTTCCAGGCCATCTTCACCGCAACTGTCGATCCGCATTGAAAACCGATGAGAACGCCGTTCCCAGCCGATGCCGGTACTCCGTTCAAAGGAGCTCGCAGCGCAAACTGGGGCCATCTGATGCCCTTGCACTGCCAGATAATGCCTGCCGGGCCGGTTTCCTCTGGCTCCGTCGTGCGGACCAAGCCGACATGGGCGAGGACTGCATCGTAGAACGCCGTCATCGCGACCACGTTATTGGCGCCGACCATTACATGTGTGAACAATGTAATCCCCTCATTTGACCGCCGAGTCTATGGCAGTAGGTTCCAGGTATCTTTTGAGGTCGCTCAAGCAAACCGCCCGTTTGAATAATGACCTCAATCTGAAGCCTGGGTTGCTCTCCACCAAGAACTGCCAAGGCACTTGGCGGTTGGCCGCCGATGTCCCGGGCGACAGGAACTGTTTGAACCGCCTCGCATTGAGTCATTGACGAGGAGAGGACAGGGCGGACGTGCGCAGTGAAGAAGATATTGTAGAATTGATACCGGCGCTGCGGTCCTACGCCTGGGCGCTGACCCGCAGGCACGAGGATGTCGATGATCTCGTGCAGGACACGCTGGTCAAGGCAATCGACAAGATAGAAAGTTTCCGACCCGGAACAAATCTTCGCGCGTGGCTGATGACGATCATGCGCAATACCTTCCTGAACAGTATCGCGAAATCGAAGCGTTCAACGACAGGAAAAGAGGACTGCATTTCTTCGACGCTGGCGACTCCCGCGACCCAGGAGTGGGGGGTGAGGGGCGGCGAGCTCATGGAGGCAGTGGGACGCTTGCCACGCCACTACCGCGAAATGCTGATCGTCGTGGTGATGCTTGGTGAGAGCTATCTCGAGGCGGCCAAGCTCTTCGGTGTCCAGATTGGCACGGTCAAGAGCCGCGTGAACCGCGCGAGGTCGATGGTTGTCGCCGACCTTGAAGCCCGCGCGCCGAACGATCCACTTTCCGATGAGCGTTCTGAACTGGCAATTTCCGAATCTCGATAGTTCACCGGCGCCGAGTAACCTCGCACAACCGTCTTTGCAGCTGGCCGGCCAGTGAGGTGAGCTCATCCGACAATTCACGGTCCCGAAACGTTTCGATCTGCAGGCGCAACGCCTCGTCGAACGGTGCGATCGTGGCTGGCTCGGTTGAGCTTGTGTCTGTCTTTTTCATTTCGATGCTCCCTGTATCGGTTACGATAGGTGAGGAACACCGGATCAATTTTTCGGAACGGTCCGGAAAATCCGGATCGACGTGGAGATCGGGTAGGAAACGTTGTGAAATGTTGCCGAAGGCAGCCACCCCACGCCCGGAACGTTACCGAACCGGTGCCGGGGTGGCCGATCGGTTACTCGATGGCTGCGCAGGCGATGCGATCGCCGGCACCGCCCGATGGCTGGCTATTGTAATCGTCAGGGCCGCTGTGCAGCATCAGCGCCCGGCCTGACAGGTTGTCCTGTTCGCCGCCCAGCACCGCCTGATGATTGAGCACCTGCGCCTTTAGCGTGCCATCGCTGGCCACATACTGGTTGGGCATGTCACCAGCATGATGGCCGCCATCTGTGAAGAAGCCGTGATTGGTGCTCGAAATCGTGAGATGTCCGTCTGCCGACTGAAAGCCCCCCTCGGCATCACATTCGCCGGTCTCGTGTATGTGGAATCCATGCCAGGTTCCCGGCGGCAGCTCGGCCAGGTCGAGCTCGATCAGAACCCCCGCAGGTGTGCCGGAGAGGGTAGCCGTTCCGATCTCCGTGCCCTCGGTGTTGATGAATGTTGCCTGTGCATCGGCGTCCTGCCCTTGGGCTTGAGCCACGTCGGCAAGGCCGAGCGACATCCCCGTGGCAAGTATGAGCAGCTGGGTAGGGTTCAGTGGTTTGAGGGGATTGATCATAGGATCCTCCTTGGTCCTGTCAGGGCGGCGGCCGAGGTGCCGCCGCTTCTCAGGTCAGTGCTTCAGCGGTCATTCGGTGGGTCGACCCGCAGGTTATTCTGCACGTGAGTCACGCCCGAGATCCTATCGGCGCAGTCCTCGGCGCGGCGTTTGGCGCGGCGCGACTCCACGGTGCCATCCAGCGTGATTTCGCGGTCCTTGACGTTGACGGTGATTTCGCGGGCATCCACGAACCGGTCGTCCGTGAGGCGGTCGTGGATATCCTCCTCGATGCGCGCATCCGAACGGACATAGCCTTTCGGGCCGCGCCCGCGGTGGTCCGCCTCCCGGCGCGCTTCGGCCTCGTCGTCTCCGAACCACGAAGCAATTTCGTCGCCGGCCCTGTCCATGAAGTCCCGCTCACCGTCATCGCCCTGTGGGGCGCCGCGCCGGCGCATCGGACCCGGGCGCCGGTAGGGCCCATAGCCATAAAGTTCGTCACCATAGGCAGGCGGAAGGAAGGGCAAGCCATAGCCGCCGAACATCGGCGCCGGGCCGTAGCCGAACTGGTCAAGCCAAGAACTGCGCTCACCAGGGCTGCGCTCATCAGGTTGGTGCCGCCGCGACAGTTCCTGACGGGCTTCCTCTTCGGTCAGGTCGTCATTGTATCGTGCCATGATGGTCTCCTCTCCTGGTTGCCATCCGCGCGAAGCGGACTGTTCGACACCGGGAACAGGCACACTCGAGATTTGTTCCTGGCCGCTGCCGCAGGGAAAGCCAGAGAAGAACCTTGGACGAACAGGCAGGCACGAGGGGCCGGGAACATTCCCGCACGGGCGTTGTTCGCAGTCATAGGGCTCTCGATCATGGGATAACCGGATGAAACGCTTCGAAGGACAGAAAGTCATCGTGACCGGCGCCGCTTCAGGAATAGGGTGGGCCGCTGCGCATCGCTTCGCCCGAGAAGGGGCCCGCACGTGTCTGCTCGACAAGGCCTGGCACGACCAGCGAGGCGCCGGTGGTGCTGAAGAGTTACGACTGACTTGCGACGTGTCGGACAGAGAGGCGGTCGACGATGCCGTGAACCGCGCCGGCGTAACGCTCGGAGGGATTGATGTTCTCGTCAACAACGCGGGCTACCCGGTAACCGACCTGGACGACGACATGTCTGACGAGACCTGGCGCGCGCATTTCGAGGCCGACGTCCACGGGCTGCGCTACGTCACACAGGCGGCACGTCCCTGGCTTGAGGCCGCACGCGGCGCGATCGTGAACACCGCCTCCGTCGCCGGGTTGGGCGGTGACAGGGCAATGGAGGCGTATGACGCCGCCAAGGGCGCCGCGGTGAGGCTGACCAACGCCCTCGCCATCGACCTTGCCCCGCAAGGTGTCCGGGTGAACGCTGTCTGCCCGACTCTGACCCGGACCGGCATGAGCCGGGCAGTCGAGGAGCAGCCCGGAAAACTTGAAGCGTTCCGGCAGGCGATACCACTGGGGCGCATCGCAGAGGCCGAAGAGATTGCGGCTGCGATCCTCTTCTTGGCGTCGGACGATGCCAGTTTCATCACCGGTGTCGCTCTGCCGGTCGATGGTGGCGTTACCGCCGGCAACGGTCAACCCAATTTGGCCTGACCCGCCGGGGGCTACGATATACATTCAGATCATGGGAATGCCGCCGGTGACCTCCACCGTCGCACCATTGGTGTAGCTCGAGAGCGGATCGGCGAGCATCACGAAGGCGGTTGCAAGTTCCGCAGGCTGCGCCGGGCGGCCGATCGGCTTCTCCTCGCCGAAATGTGCCACAGAATCCTTCGGCAGCGTCGCCGGGATCAGCGGCGTCCAGACCGGGCCGGGAGCTACGCAGTTTGCGCGGATGCCGCGCGGCGCGAGCATCTGTGCCAGCCCCACCGTGAAGTTCTGGATCGCCCCCTTGGTCGCGGCATAGGCCAGCAGTCCGGGGTTGGGCTTGTCGGAGTTGATCGAGGCGGTGTTGATGATCGCGCCGCCCTTTTCCATGATCGGGATGGCCGCCTTGCAAAGGTAGAACATCGAATGGATGTTGGTGCGGAAGGTCATTTCCCATTCCTCGTCCGAGATGTCCTCCAGCGTATCGAAATGCATCTGGTGGGCGGCGTTGTTCGTAAGGATGTCGAGCCGACCGAACGCTTCGTGGGTGTCACGCACCAGCGCCCGGCAGTGATCGCCGCTCTGGATGTCGCCGGGCATGACGTAGGCCTGCCGTCCGGCCTCTTCTACCAGCGCGCGGGTCGCCTCGGCCTCTTCGTGCTCCTCCAGATAGGAAATCATCACATCAGCGCCTTCGCGCGCGTAGGCCAGCGCTACCGCGCGGCCGATGCCGCTGTCGCCACCAGTAACAAGTGCGGTCATGCCTTCAAGCTTGCCGGACCCCTTGTAGCTGTCTTCGCCATGATCGGGGCGCGGCTGCATCTGATCAGTGCGGCCCGGCGTGCTCTGGGGCTGCTCGGGAAAGGGGGGCTTTGAATAATTCATAAGACTTCTCCGCGTTTGTGTTGGAGATTCAACAGCCATTCTGTTCCAATGTTCCAGCTGCTTCCGCGTCTGCGCTCAGGAGGTGTCTCGGTGATGAAAGAAGATTAGGTAGAAAAGACAACCGCGCCACGAATGGAGAAAATCATGGATTGGTCAGGGATGTTGTTTCAAGGGTGGAATGGAATCCTGCGCACCGTAATTGTGGGCACCCTTGCCTATGCGGCGCTGGTTGTTGCGTTGCGGACTTCCGGCAAACGGACCCTCGCAAAACTCAACGCGTTCGATCTGGTGGTTACTGTGGCTCTTGGGTCGACTCTCGCCACTATCCTCCTCAGCAAGAACGTCGCTCTGGCCGAGGGTGTGACAGCGCTGCTATTGCTGATCGCATTGCAATACGGCGTGACGGCTCTCTCTGTGCGTTCGGCTTCGCTCGCGCGCATCGTTCGCTCAGAGCCGACTTTGCTGCTGCGCGATGGCGAGATCCTTTCTCGTGCGATGAAGCACGCCCGGGTTACCGAAGCAGAACTCGAGACGGTTGTGCGTACGGAAGGGCAGTGCGACCCGAAGATGGTTTCTGCCGTCATCCTGGAATCTGACGGTTCCTTTTCCGTCATCGCAGCGCCGGAGTGGGTCCGTCGCACTGGATCGCAATCGCATCAACCCGGGGACGCGACACGCGAAAGCCATTCCGGGTAGCTGGCGTTCCGGGCGTCGCCAAGCTGGAGCCATTGCCGACAGTTCTCCAACTCTTCTTGATCAGATCCTTCAATTGCAATGCTCCAGGCCGGGGGCGAGGACTGAGGTGTTACGTGTGTGATTTCGGCAAGGACCTGATTTATCCGGAAACGGGTCCGTAGCTTGCCGACGCGGACGGCCGCATGACCGGATTTCCTGAAAGCCGTGATGATGTCGGTCCTGTCATACATTTGGTTCTGCCTAAGGGGCGGGAATGAACCGGTATCTTCGAACACCCGCTCGATTTCGGTTCGGTTGGCGGGCAAGCCAACCTCTCCGCCAGGCGCCCATAGCTCGTAGCTTTCAGCTTTGTGGCGCATTATCTTGAGATCAAGCGACTGACAGTTGCGGAGCTTGAAGCTCGGCGAAATGTCTTGCCCCAGGAAGTAAATGTCGGTCCTTCTTTCCCGTTCCAGAAACTCTTCGGTCTTTGAAAGGAGACCTTTCTGCTTATCCAAGTCCAGAGAGAAGACCCGAAACTCATATCTCGCTGATACGAAGTTACTTTTTGCATTGATCATGGACAATTTCCTTGAAGTTCGCTTTGTCCAAAGCGAGATTGGAGCCTCCCAATTTACCTAATGCCACGAGGCAATGCGGAAAGGGGTGGGCATCTACTGCGTTCGGGAACTGGACGACGAGGCTTGCGGCTCATGGAGATCATAAAACTGAAAATTCATCAAAGATGCCATCGATTTCGCTTCCGGCCGCCGCGAGCGCGGCCAGTTTCGCCCTGTCACCAGTATATTTCTTTCGGGCCTGCTGCGAGGTGTGGTCATTCATCAACATGCCGGCCAGCGTCGCATCCACGCTGATCGCGAACCCGACATCGTAGACGATGGACCGACAGATATGAGCACCGGCCCCAAACTTGGTTGACCAGACCTGCGACACGTAGTTCTCGGCAACGCGCGTGCCGTCAGGATGGACAAGAAGAGGCCACTCTTCTTCTTCGGCCGCGTCGTGCAAGGCGTCGAGATATGTTGGATCATCATCCTGAAGGAGGCGGGCGTCGACGCAACGCTGCATGTTCGGATGAACTGACCCGGGCTATGCCTCTCGACCCGGACGATGCCGGGTCTTGCGTAGCTTGTAGTCCCGGAGGCGATAACGGCCCTCGGTCCAGACCAAGTCACGGCCGAACCAGAGATCATGCCATTCACGGCGAAGGGGTGTCAGCGGGGGCACCGCGATTGCCATGGCTCTATGCGCTTGATGGCTCGCCTTGCCGGGTGGTTTGCTTCACGACATCTGCGAGGACTGCTTCGGTGCGCGGATGAATGGTCGTGATGTCGATCGCGGCGAGGGCTGCGAATTTTCGGGCGGTTTCCAAGCTGGCCCGGTCCCGCAGCTTCTGGAGAAGCTTGTCGGTTTGCTTGACTAAGGGCCTTGGGTAGGCCTTCGAGAACCGCAGGAAATCCTTGAGATCGGCGAATGTCGCGATAATGGTTGAGGTGCTCAGTGGCGCGCCCCGAACTGAGACCCGAAAAGGTTCACCCAGAGACGAACCGCTTCACGACTGACGATGACGCCACGCTGCGCCAGGAGGTCCTCGTGCTGAGAGCAAACCGATGATATGCCCACACCGCATAGGCGATGAATTCGCGGCGAAAACGGAAGCCCTTTAGACGCGGCAATGAGGTCGGTGTGGTCATGGTGCCGCGCTATCCGAGAATGACAACGCGATCAACTTGGTAATGCCGGACGAATGGTTACTGCAATTATTGAACTGAAACTAATAATCTAAATGGACTTTTCTGCATGTTGAATCTTCACCTGCCTTTTCTCGGGCCGTACCTCGCCGATCCGAGAGTGGCGATCATGCATTCCCGATGAGATAGCCAACCTTCCTTGGCTGGCGATCAACGCCGCTAAAAAATGTTTGGTCCAACGACCGGCATCCGTTGCTTTTACTGCAGCCATGCATGATTGATGACGGGCTATGCGCAATACGATGCTATCGGGTTGGTGAGAGCATCCACACCATCACACTTCAGGGTAGCGCGCTCCGTTGATGGCTCAAGGGTCGTTGCGACAGTTTCCGCTATCTCAGTTTCATGATTTCTTCTCTGAAGGCCTCAGTCGGGGTTCGCCATCCAAGACACTTCCGTGGTGTTCCGTTCAGGCGGTCGCAAATCGCTTTCATATTGCGATTTGAGAGTGCCGCGAGCTGCGTATCACGTGGCAGATATCGACGCGCCCGTTTGTTGAGGTTCTCGACTGAGCCCTTTTGCCAGGGAGCTTGCGGATCGCAAAACCAGCTTTCAGTGCCGATGCCGGATTTCAACTTGCGCCAAGCTCGGAACTCGAAGCCACGGTCAAAGGTAATCGATTTACGGGCTGGCTGGGGCAGGGGTTCCATCACGTCCATCAGCTTGTTGATGAAGTG
>NZ_AQQP01000019.1 GCF_002210165.1 Phaeobacter sp. 22II1-1F12B
GTGCAACGTTCTGTTGTGATACAGAATTTGCACTTCGGATGTGAATCCACCGCGCCATTTGCGATGTTGCAACCAAGTAGAAATGTCCTTTTCTCCGCAAAGTAGAAATGTCCCAGTTGGGCGCGGAGGGAGCAAAGCCTGACAGGGCGGAGACCTCAGATATCGCAGCCCTGGCTGGCTTTGCGGTTTGCTGGTGCGGCGCTTCGGGTTTAGCGTTTCTGCATGTTACCGCTTCTCAAACTTCGTGATGATGTCGATGTCCTGAAACACTCACCTCTTGTGCGTGGGATGATCTTCACGTTGCGCTTTGCCGACGAGAACGGCGGGATCGGTCTGACCCAATCCGGGGCTATGAACCGCAAGTTTGTGCATTGGGCGGCAGATCAGTTCGATTGGCCGGGCTATACAGCGGCCGAGCTCTTTGAGATCAACAAGGTCCTGAACGAGCATGATATGCAGCCATTGCGGCCGGTACATGATCTGCTGCGCTATCTGAAGCTCTTGCGCCAATACAAAGGGAAGTTGGTGGCGACAAAGAAGGGCGGGGCACTGGCAGAGGAACCACGCGCCTTCTTTGATCTGGTGGCGCCCGATTACCTCTATCATTCCATCCATGATGAACGCATCGAGGCGCGTGGCGGCCCGCTGGGCAACTGGGACATCTTCCTCAATGTGATCAATGTCGAGGCGCGCACCGGCTGCACCTTGGCGCATCTTCTCAAGACGCTTTATGGCTGGGAGGAAAAGGACGGCTTTGACCCAGAGCACAGCAATGTGCGGTTTGCCTTCAAGTTTTGCGTCATACGCCCTCTGTGCTGGCTCGGCCTGCTTTGGGAAGATCGCGAGAGCCTGAACCTTTGGGAGGATGGCACCTATTACAAGACACCGCTTTGGCAGGCTGCCCTGAAGCTCGACACCGATGGCCAGGCCGCGCTACGCCTTGTCTAAGAGAGCGGCGGCTTCGCGTTCGGCGCGGCGGCGCGCATAATATCCTTCCATCTTCGAAGGCCGTCCCGGTGGCTTGCGACCGGTCTTCTTGTAACGCGTGCGCTGTTTGCCAGCGGGTTTGGTCTTCGGCGGCGTATCCTTCTCTTGTTCAGCTTTGATGAACTCCAGCACGGTGCCCAGGCGTTTGTTCTCGGTGATGGCCGCATGCGTCACCCTCTGGTCCTTGTCGAAA
The DNA here is from genome assembly GCF_002210165.1 of Phaeobacter sp. 22II1-1F12B. Lineage (GTDB taxonomy): Bacteria > Pseudomonadota > Alphaproteobacteria > Rhodobacterales > Rhodobacteraceae > Heliomarina. The sequence goes on from NZ_AQQP01000019.1 coordinate 1,181, forward strand.
GCAGAGTAGGGGAGCGAGACGCCTTTCCACCTGATCTCCAACTGCCCGTCTGGAAAGGCAAAAGTATCGACGTATTTGCCAACGAGGCCGCGCGTGATCTCGGTCTCATCCAGGATGATCCGCTTGCGTTCATAGGAAAAGGAAAGCTGTTTGCCCACATAGCGTTGGTCGCGGAAACAGAACACGTCGCGCAGCCGGTCCGGCTCGATGTTCAGCGCGCGATGTAGATTGTCCGAGCGGCGTGGGGGCTTGGCGAACTTCGCGTTGTAGCGCTCCGTGAAGCCTGGAAGAAACGCATTGGCCGCCTCGATATCGCTGATCCCGGCGAGCCGAAGTTCCTTCAGCAACCGATCCTGCAGTGTGCGGTTGGCGCGTTCGACACGACCTTTGGCCTGAGAACTGTTTGCGCAGAGGATCTCGATGTTCAGCTCGTTCAAGGCTCGGCCGAACTGGGTCATCCCATGGCCTGACTTCGCAGCCTGATTGGCGACCCGGAACACCGTGTGTTTGTCAGAATAGAACGCTACCGGGCGACCGTGTTGCGCCAGATAAAACTCCAGTGCTTCGAAGTAGTTGAATGTGCTCTCGGAATCGACAAACCGCAGTTGCATCAATGTGCTGGTGGCGTCGTCGATGAACACCAGCAGGGTGCAGGCGGGCCCGCGATCTTCAAACCAGTGATGATCTGACCCATCTATCTGGATCAGCTCGCCATAGCATTCCCGGCGCAACCTCGGCCGGTGGAACTTGCGGCGTTCTTTCCGCGGCAGCCAAAGACCGTCTTCGATCATCCATTTGCGCAGCGTCTCGTGCGAGACTTTTAACCCGTGATCCTCTCCGAGCTTCTCGGCAGCAAAGGTCGGTCCAAAGTCCGCATAGTTCTCTTTGACCAACGTCACTGCGAACTCGCGCACCGCTGGATTTATCCTATTGTTCGACGCCCGACCGCGTGCCTTGTGCCGGATTGCCGCCGGACCGTCGGTCTCGAACATCTTCAGAAGCCTGTGAACCTGCCTGCGGCTCAATCCCAAAAGGTTTGCCGCAGTCGTCGCCGCCATCCGACCTTGCGACACCTGGCTCAATACCTCGACCCGATGCAGCTCGCGCTCGCTCATCAAAATCCATCCCATGCTCACACTCTCTGCCTGTTCTCATTGGGGCAGAGTGTGACACTTCTACTTTGCAGATGTGGGACATTCTAACTTTGCGCGTACATGCGAAAAACCCATAATCAATGTTATGTAATTTAGCGCTCGGAATCCGCCTCTGAGCGGTGAGAATCCGGCTATCTGATGCACAGGAGGTGTACAGGGGGTGTACGGGTTGTGCACAGCTATCACCGGGTCAGAGCATCACGTCATCCTCCCCGATGTCCTTCACCTTGACCCCCTCCAGGGTGATCGATCCATCGCCGATCTCGATGCGCGCGCCATCCTCGGTCTTGATGATCTCGAGCGCTTTGAGATCCTTCTTTTTCATGTGCAACACCAGCAGGTCGTCGCCCAGTTTGAAATCGCTGATCCGGTCATGGCCGTGCCCCTTGGCAAAGTGGAATTCATCCGCCCCGGCCCCGCCCTTGAGAAGGTCATCTCCCTTGCCACCCTCCAGCGTATCGCGCCCCTTGCCGGCCACCAACTGGTCATTCCCGTCCCCGCCTTGCAGGCTGTCCTTGCCCCCCTTTCCGACCAGCTTGTCGCTGCCGGTGCCGCCGTCCAGCGTATCCTTGCCGCCGTGACCAAGCAGCCGGTCCTCGCCCTCGCCGCCGGTCAGCCTGTCGGCACCGCCAAACCCTTTTATCAGGTCGTTACCCTTGCTGCCCTCAAGATGGTCCTTGGCCCGGGTGCCGGTCAGCAGTGTCTTGAGCGGCCCGGTAGGAAGAGGCATGCGGTCGGGCGTAGTAAAGCCGTCGGGCCAGATATCCGCGAGGGTCAGGGGCGTCCCATCGGCGCTCCGGACTTCGATCGTGGTACCGCCATATTCGAATATAATGCCTTTTTTAGTCTCTGTTTCGTCCAGCTGGGCGGGGCTGCGCAGCAGGCGAAAGGCGCTCAGGTCAAGACTGTCCTCGCCGGGGGTGAAATCGGTGACGACCAGCTCTAGCTGCGATGGCTTAAGCACAAAGACATCCGCCCCCGCCCCGCCAGTCAGCTCTCCGCCTGCCGCGTCGCTGACCAGAACATCGTCGCCATCGCTGCCCCGCAGGGCCCCGCGTGCGCCCTCTTCCCGGTGGATCAGCGCGCCCAGCCGGTCGGCGGGCAGGCTGAACTGCGAAATCCCCGCCTCACTGCCCGAGGTGACAAAGATCTCGACGGCGTCGCCGGCCACAACCGCCTTGATCGCGCTCACGTTTTCCAGCCCGCGCCCGATGTCATGTTCCAGCGTCTCCAGATGGGCCAGCCGACCGTCCGGCAGTAGTTCAAGCAGGCTCAGCCCGTCATCGGCGCCCCCGGCGATCACCAGCACATGCCCGGCGAACCGGACCACCTCCATCGCGGCGACCCCGCCAAACCGGGTCGCCAGCGTATCGAGCACATGATCGACCGGGCTCAGATCCCCCTTGCGGGAAAGCTGCATCACCGAAAGCGACTGGCTGCCCGCCCCGGCCACCAGTACCCATGTGTCGCCAAAGGCCGACACTGTCTCGATGGCCACCGGCCGGGCGATCCCCAGCCCGTCCCCGGCGCCCAGCGAATCCGTCTCGCGGATCGCGCCGGTGACCTTGTTGATCTTGTAGGCGCGCAGCTCGCCCGAATCCGCGCCCAGCACAAAGGCGGCCTTGCGGACCTTGGCCGTCTCAAGCACCGCATCCACGCCAAGCTCGAAATTCTCCGCCTTGCCGCGCGTCTTGATCGCGGCGGTGATCTTGCCGGCGTCATCGCTGCGCCAGCCACCGAGCATGCCGCTCTCCGCATCTACCGTGTAAAGCGCATCGCGCCCCTGTTTCAGCCCATGCGAGACCAGCGTCATATGACTTTCCGCCCCGCGCCCAGGCAGGTCGAAACTGCCGGGCCGCCCGAGATTGCCCGCCTCGTTCAGCGTATACCGCAGCATCTGCCCCGACCCGGCCCCGTCGAGGATCAGCTGCATCCGGTCTTTCATCTCGACCGCGCTGAAACTCCCCACTCCGGTGCCGGAAACGGAGAAATAGGCGCTGTCCTGCAGGGCGGCCAGCTGTCCGTTTTCCACTTGATAGACACTGATTCCGCCATTTTGGCCGGTGGCGGCACAAAGATATCGCCCCCCCGGCCCCGTGATGATCTCAAGATCGCGCAGATCCGTATCAAGCAGCGGATCATCCGCCGCGATCCGCCCCCTCAGCACCAGTTTCCCAGCCATCCAAACCCATCCTCAGCGCCCCCCGGCCCCGGTGGAAAGCTGCTGCCATCCGGGCTCGGCGGGGCCACGGCTGAATTCGGGCAAAACCGGGGAAGATAGCTAAAATGCCCCCTTCCTGCGGCAGCGGGTAACCTTTCGGCAAGCCTACCCGCACGGTCGGGTAACGCGGGATCAAGCCCCAATCGCGCAGGCTGCGCCCGATCCCGTTTCGCCCAGCAAGGAGCCTGTCCCGATGCCGGACATCTCAGCCATTCTCGGCCTGCCCTACCTGCTGCCCTCACAGGCGCAAAAGCATGTCACCCATAACGAGGCGCTGCGCCTGCTCGATATCCTGGTGCAGCTGCGGCTGGTCGGGATCGGGGCGGAAACCCCGCCGGAAACCCCGGTCGAGGGCGAAATCCACGCGCTCGGGGAGACGCCCACCGGGGACTGGGCGGGCCAGGCCCATATGCTCGCCGTCCGGCTTGATGCGGGGTGGAGCTTTCTTGCGCCGCAACCGGGCTGGCATGGCTGGGATATGGCCAAGGAAGAACTGCGAATCTGGGATGGCAGCAACTGGGTGCTCCCCACTTCGAACCCCGACCGGCTGAACAAGCTCGGAATCCGGACAGATGCGGATGCGGTGAACCGGCTGGCGATCTCCGCCGAGGCCAGCCTGTTCAGCCATGACGGGGCCGGCCACCAGCTCAAGATCAACAAGGCGGGTACGGGCGATACCGCCTCGCTGCTGTTCCAGTCCAATTACACGGGCCATGCGGAAATGGGGCTGGCGGGCAATACCGGGTTTTCGATCAAGACCTCGCCGGACGGGGCCGCCTGGAGCGACGCGCTGGTGGTTGATCCGGCCAGCGGCAATATCGGGATCTGGACGAATTCCCCCGACACGGCCCTCGACGTGGCCGGGGCCACCCGTGTCGAGACCGGCGGCTCCGCCCGCTCGGTCTTTCATGCCGAAGCTGGCAACGCGAGCTATGACAAGGCTCTCATCACGGCCAATGCCCATCGCCCCGCCCACGCGGATTTCGCCTTTTTCGAGGGCCATTCCGGCGACATGGGCGATCTGGCATTCCGCCTCGGCGGCGACGGCAACGCCGCCTGCGACGGCGCCTGGAGCGGTGGCGGCGCGGATTACGCGGAATGGTTCGAATGGGCGGACGGCAACCCCGCTAGTGAAGACCGCCGTGGTCTCTCGGTGGTGCTGGAGGGGGGCAAAATCCGCCCCGCCCTGCCGGGCGAAGATCCGATCGGCGTCATCTCGGGCAACCCGTCCGTCGTGGGCGATGGCGATATCGGTCGATGGAAGGGCAAGTATCAGCGCGATGTTTTCGGCAGTTATCTCCAGGATGCGGCCGGACAGCGGCAGCTTGCGCCTGAATACGATGCCCAAACGTCCTACCGGCCCCGTGCCGCCCGCCCCGAATGGGCGATGGTTGGCTTGCTGGGAAAACTGCGCTTGCAAAATGGCCAGCCGACTGGTCAGCGCTGGATCCACATGGAAACCATAACGGATGACGTCAGTGAATGGCTGGTCAGGTAGAGCTGAATCTCCCTGTCAGAGCCTGATAACCACAGGCACCGACTGATGCGGGTTCGGGAGCCTCCGGCGGGGATATTTTAAAACCCAAAGAAGCAGGAAAATCCCACACCCTTCTTTGGGTCAAAAATATCCCGGGGGAGTCGCCCGTCAGGGCGGCGGGGGCAGAGCCCCCTCTTCTTGACACCCAAGGTGCGGCTCAGTCCTTCTGCGCGATACTGCGCATCATCATGCGGTGCATCAGCCCCGGGGCCGCGCGGTTGAGCTTCCATGCCAGCCACGCTACCCGCCCTACCGGAATCGTCGTGCGCCCGCGGGTCAGGCCGTGCATGATTTGGGCGGCGGCCGCGTCGGGGGACATGTAGTCGACCCCGTCACTGGCCGAGCCTGGGCGCGCAAGGCCTTCGGCAGTGGCTTCGTCACGACCGGGATTGGTGGCGATGAAGGAGGGAGCCGCGATTTGCACCGACACACCGTATTGTTCTTCCTCGGCGCGCAGACATTTGAAGAAGCCTTCCATCGCATGCTTTGACCCTGCATAGGCCGCGCGGCGGTAGAGGGGGGCAAAACCCGCGACCGATGAAATCGCAAGATGCGTGCCCCGGCTTTGCCGCAGTGCGGACTGGAAGGCCCGGGCCATCGCGCAGGCAGCGAAGTAATTCACTTCGAAGACTTGACGGTGGGTTGCTTCGCTCAGTGTTTCGACCGGTCCAATCTGGGTAATACCCGCATTGTAAACGACCAGATCGATCCGGGGTGCGCTTTTCAGAACCTGTGCAAAACAGGTCTCGCGCGCGGCGGGATCGGTCAGGTCGCATTGATGGAGCTGCGTATCTGCCTGTTCTTCCATCTCCTCGAAGCGCCGGTCGATCAGGTGCAGCGACCATCCCTTTGCGCGGAGCGCGGCTGCCAGCGCCTGGCCCAGCCCGCCGCCGCCGCCCGAGATCACGGCGACCGGGGTGGTTTCGCTTGCGCCGCTCATGACAGGGCCTCGTCGCGCCAGAACTCGAAGACCTCGGCGCTGGTTTTCTCGGGGGTATAGCCGAAATCGCTTTTGAGCGCGTTGTTGTCGAGCACCGGGCGGTATTGCAGGAAGCGCACCTGCTCGGGTCCGTAGCGGCTCAGCCGCAGGGGATGTGCCACGGCCAACGCGCCCTGCAACAGCCATGCCGGCAGGCGCAACACTGGCTTGCCGAGACGGGCCGCCAGATCGGGAATGCTCAGCGCGCCGTCGCCCGCCACGTTATAGATCCCGGCGGGACCGTCGGTGGCCGCCCGGATCAGGATGCGCGCCAGATCCCTGGTCCAGATGAAAACAAAGGGGCTGTCGCTGCCCGCAACCGCCAGAAGGCGCTTTTTGCGGAACAGCGCGGTGATCTGGTTGTCTGTCCCGCGCCCCAGCACCGTGCCGACGCGCAGGATCACCTGTTCGAGGGCCGGATGGCTGAGGCGGGCTTCTGCCAGCATCTCCTCGACCTGGCGCTTGTGATCGGCATAGGGAAACTCGGGATTGCCGCGCAGCGGGTCGCTTTCGCGCAGCGGAACGGGGTTGTCCGCGTGATAGCCATAGGCCGCGCCCGAAGAGGTGACGACAAGCCGCCGCACGCCACTGTCCTGTGCCGCGCGCAGGATATTGCGGCTGCCCTGCACATCGACGCGATAGGCCAGATCGCGCCCCATGCCGGGGGCGGGTGTCACGATCGAGGCCAAGTGCACGACCACCTCGGGGCGGATCTCAGTCAGAACCCGTGCCGGGTCTTCTCCCGTCACGTCGAGGCGATGAAAGGCGACCCCGGGAGGCAGATCGTCAGCGGGCGCCAGATCGGTCGCGATAACCTCGTGCATACCGTCCGCAGCCAAGTTGGCGACCAGGGCCCGGCCGATCATGCCGCTTGCGCCTGTAATCAGGATCTGGCTCATCTTGCAGCCTCCGTTCGTGACATGACATAGGCCATCGCCGCCCCTGAAATCGCGTGCCAGATGCCCCAGAAGGCCGCGACGATGGCAGTGCCGCCCAAGCCCCCGAAAAAGGCAAAGATCAGCACCAGCCCAAGCCCGGAATTCTGGATGCCGGTTTCGATGGTGACGGCGCGCCGGTCATAGGCCGAAAGCCGGGCGAGCCATGCCACGCTCCAGCCGCCGGAGAAGGCCAGCGCATTATGCACCACCACCAGCCCGAGAATGGCGCCCGCGAAGCTCAGGAAATAGCCCCAGTTCGCAGCCAGCGCGAGGACGATGAAGGCGACGAAAATCGCCATCGATAGCCATTGCAGCGGCCGACGAATACGCCCGGTGATCCGGGGATGGCGCAGGTTCAGCGTCACCCCCGCTACCAGCGGCAGCAAAAGCATCAGCCCGACCGTCACCGCGACCGCGACCGGATCCACATGGGTTTCGCGCAGGATTTCCCGGGTGGGGGGATAAAGCCCGCCCCAGAAGGCGATATTGACGGGAGTCAGAAAGACCGCCGCCACGGTTGCCACTGCTGTCATCGACACGGAGAGCGCCGTGTTGCCGCCCGCGCGATGGGTGATGAAATTCGAGATATTCCCCCCGGGACAGGCCGCGACGAGGATCAGCCCGAGCGCGATCGAAGGTTGTGGTTCAAGCGCCCAGACCAGCGCGAAGGTCAGCACCGGCAGCACCACGAATTGCGCGCCCAGCCCGGCCAGCAGGGGTTTCGGGTTAAGCCGCAGCGCCGCGAAATCCGAGGGCTTCAGATCGATCGCGATGGAAAACATCACGATCGCCAGAACCGCATTCAGAAGGTGGAGCGTGGCCGGGCTGAAATTCAGAACGACCGCGTCGATGCCGTTCATAAGGCGACCTTGCGCGCGGCCTCCGGGACAGGCTCCTTGGCTGCCGGACCGCTTTTCTTCAGCCGCTTGATCCAGCCGGTGACGGCCCGCCGATAGGTCGCCTTGTCCACGTAATAGGCCATGCGCGCGAGCTTGAGATAGGCCGTGCCCCCGGTTGCCCGTGTAAAGCCACCCGCCTTTTCAGAGCGAAGTGCCTGCGCTTCGGGGGTGCCCGCCCGTAGACCGGCGATATAGCGCGCCACCATCTCGGCCTGTTCGTGGCGTCCCTGCCAGCCCAGCCCCGAGGCTTCGACCATGCCCAGAACAAAGAGATCGTCGCGCTCGGGATGCATCGCGTTGAGATAAAGATGCGGCGCATCGCCCTGCCAGTTCAGCAGCGCACGGTCGATGAAGGGGTAGTGCAGCTTGTAGCCGGTGGCCGCGAGGATCATGTCATAGTCGGCATGGGTGCCGTCCTTGAAATGCACCGTCTTGCCGCAGAGCCGTGCGATATCGGGGCGGACCGTCAGATCCCCGTGCCCGGCATGGAACAGCACCTGCGAATTCACCACCGGATGGCTTTCATAGAGTTTGTAATCCGGTTTCGGGAAACCGTATTTCTGCGCATCGCCCACGAACCATCTCAGCAGGGTGCCATCTACGATCCGCTTGAGCGCCATCGGCAGCCGTACCGCGCCGCCAAGCGTGTCGGCGGGCTTGCCGAATATGTATTTCGGCACGAAGTAATAGCCCCGCCGCATCGAGAGATCGCAGCTCTGGCCGTGATGGATCGCATCCACCGCGATGTCGCAGCCCGAATTGCCCGCCCCGACCACCAGCACCCGCTTGTCCCGGAACTGCGCGGCAGAGCGGTATTGCGAGGAATGGATCAACTCGCCCGAAAAGTTGCCCGTGAAGGCAGGCATATTGGGTTCGGACAGCGTGCCATTCGCGATCAGGACCCCGTCGAATACCGCCTCATGCGTGCCATCGGCGTCGCGCCAGATAACCCGCCAGCCCTCGCCGGTATCGCCAAGCGGGGTGGTCTCGGTCACCTCGGCGCCAAAGATATAATCGTGGCGCAGATCGTAGTGATCGGCGAAATCACGGAAATAGCGCGCCATTTCGCGATGACTGGGATATTCGGCGACCTCGTCGCGCATCGGGAAATCGGTGAATTCGGTCATCGTCTTGGACGAGATCAGATGCGCGCTTTCATACATCGTCGAGCGCGGCGCGGTGATGTCCCACAGCCCGCCGACATCCGAATGCAATTCGAACCCTTGGAAGGCGATCCCCTGCTCCCGCAGCACCTTGGCCGCAGCCAGCCCCATCGGGCCGGCACCGATAAGGGCGAATTTGCCCCGCGTGTCCTGCATGATATTCCTCCTCGGCACCCCTGAAAGGATGCGTCCCGCTATATTGAACAAACGTACAAACTAAGGCAAGATGATTTTATGAACACCGAAGAACCCCAGCGAAAACAACGCCAGAGGGCTCCGTCCAAACGGGCGCTTGAAAGCCGCGCGCGGATTCTGGACGCGGCGGAACGGGTGTTTGCGCGGGGGGGATTCGACGGGGCCACGATGCGCGATATCGCCGCCGAGGCGGGTGTGCCCGTGGGTCTGGTCAGCCATCACGGCGGCACCAAGGAAGAGCTTTTTGCCGAGGTCGTGGCCCGGCGTGCCGGTGAACTGAGCGCCGCGCGTCTTGGGGCGCTGGCCGAGGTGAAGGCCATCGCGCCACCGGATACGGCGGCCCTGCTGCGGGCTTTCATCGGCCCCTATGTCGCCCGCGCCGAGGCCGGGGAAACGCAATGGCTGGCCTATGCGCGGCTGGTGGCGCTGGTCTCGTCCGAGCCGCGCTGGCAGGCGCTGGCGCAGGAACATTTCGACCCGACCGCGCGCCGGTTTGTTGCCGAACTGGGGCAGCTGTACCCGCAGGCGGAAACGGCGGCGGTGGCGGAATGTTTCATCTATGCGATCTCGGCGATGCTCGCCCTGCTGACCTCACGCTGGCGGATCGCCGCGCTGAGCGACGGGCAGGAAGGCGGAGATATCGACGGGCTGATCGCCTTCTGCGCCGCCGGTGTGGCGGCGCGGCTCTCTTTGTAGCGCCCCATATTCAGCGACTGTTCGGGAGGCGAGGTCAGGAGCCTCCGGCGGGGATATTTTAAGAACCCAAAGAAGTAGGGGACTCCCAATCCTCTTCTTTGGGTTAAAAATATCCCGGGGGAGTCGCCCGTCAGGGCGGCGGGGGCAGCGCCCCCTTCAACGCTTCAATTCCGCGCATAAACATCTTCATAACGGATGATGTCGTCTTCGCCGAGATAGCTGCCGGTCTGAACCTCGATCAGGACCATCGGCACCTTGCCGGGGTTTTCCATGCGGTGCACGGCGCCGAGCGGGATATAGACGGACTGGTTCTCGGTGACGAGTTTCACCTCATCATCCACGGTGACCTTGGCGGTACCTTCGACCACGATCCAGTGTTCCGAGCGGTGATGGTGGCTTTGCAGGCTCAGCGCGGCACCGGGGTGGACCACGATGCGCTTGACCTGAAACCGCTTGCCGATCACGAGGCTTTCGAACCAGCCCCAGGGCCGGTGATCCTTGGGAAAGCTTTCAGCCTGCTTGGCCTGTTTTTCCTTCAGCGCGGCGACGGCTTTCTTCACGTCCTGTGCGCGCGAGGCATCGGCGACAAGCACCGCATCGGGCATGGCCACGGTGATGATGTTTTTCAGCCCGATGCCGACGACTTCGAGCCCTTCGTCTTCCGAGCGCAGCAGGGAATCGTCGCAGTCGATCGCCGTCGCGGCACCGGAGAGCGCCACGCCGCGCGCGTCCTGCCCGGTTTCGCGCCAGACCGCGTCCCAGCCGCCAAGGTCGGACCAGCCGGCGGCAAAGGGTACGACCGAGAGGTTATCGGCCCGTTCCATCACCGCGTAGTCGATCGAGATGTCATTGGCCCCGGCCCAGCTGTCCGGGTCGAGCCGCAGAAAGCCCAGATCGTGCTTGCCCTGATCCACCGCCGCCTGCACCGGGGCGATCAGTTCGGGCGCATGGTTTCGGAAAGCCTCGATGATGGTTTTGACCGAGAACAGGAAAATCCCGGCATTCCAGAGATAGATGCCCTCGGCGACCATTTCCTCGGCCCGCGCCGCATCGGGTTTCTCGACAAACCGGTTCAGCTTCAGCGGGCGGGCGGCGAAATCGCCGGGTTCTTCGGCCAGTTCGAGATAGCCATAGCCGGTTTCCGCATGGGTCGGCTTGATCCCGAAGGTCACGAGCTGTCCGGCCCGTGCCGCTTCGGCCCCGGCCTCGACCGCGGCACGGAACGCCGCCGCATCGGGTACAACGTGATCCGAAGGCGCGACCAGCATCAGCCCGTCGGGGTCGCTATTTTCGAGCCAGAGCGCCGCGGCCAGCACGGCGGGGGCGGTGTTGCGCCCCTCGGGTTCGATCAGGATCGCGCCGGGATCGATCCCCGCCTCGGCCAGCTGTTCGGTCACGATGAAGCGGAAGTCCGAGTTGGTCAGCACCAGCGGCGCGGCAAAGCCTTCGCCCGAAAGCCGTTCGGCAGAGGCCTGGAACAGGGTGGTTTCTCCCACCAGCGGCACGAATTGCTTGGGATAGGATTTGCGCGACAGCGGCCAGAGCCGTGTCCCCGAGCCACCGCAGAGAAGAATGGGCGTGATCATCTGGTCTGTCTCCTGCCTCGGAACCCTGATGCCTATGTCTTCCCCGGAAATACCTGCAAGATCAACAGTTGCAAGCCCGCCGACCCGGCCCGGCAGAGATTGACGCCCCCCGGTGTTCCGGGGTCACAGGCACAAGGGCCGTGATGGAGATAACGCGCTTTCTGCCGCCGGTACGAGAGAGGTGCCGTCAAAATTGTTGGTAAATGTTGAGGTTGGTGGAACTGGTAACGGGAGATTGAGCCCCGATGTAGACGCCTGCCGTCTTCCGCATCGCACTCAGGTGAGAGGGCCGCCAAGAGCAAATTCTGAAATGAGGTGCCTTCTTTCCAGGTTGAACTGTGCTGAAGTTGCAAAACGGAACAAGGAAATAACGGCATCAGGTGCGGAACAAGATCGGATCAAAATCGGAACAAGATCGGAACAAGTATCTGCTTGTTAATAAAGGGAGAAATGCATATTGCGGAACAGTATCGGAACAAGATCGGAACACTAAAGTAACAATAAACAACCAACAATGATTACTACGCGGCTGCGCGCGCGTCTGTGGGTGTCGAGCTGTTGTCCGATGCATCGATATTGCTCTATCGTTCCACTCAAGAGATACAGCAGCCCCGGTACGACCATGAATGAAACAGGCAAATCAGGTACGGGATGGCTCGATGCATTCGGTCTCAATGACCGCCATCGTCAATTCGTGCAGGCCTATCTGGCCCATCCCAATGCAACCAAGGCAGCACGGGACGTGGGCTACAGACACCCCAACACCCAAGGCCCTCGCCTGATGAAACATCCCAAGATCGCCAGAGCGGTCGCTACAGGGCGAGGATACATTGAGCGGAGGATGATGAGGGAAGCGGATGAGGTGCTGCGTCAGTGGGTCGCTCTGGCGCTCTCAGACGCAACAGAGCTCACCCAGCTCATCAATGTGCCCTGCCGCTACTGTTATGGGGTCGATCATCAATACCAATGGCGTACAAAACGCGAATATAAGGACGAACTTCTACGACAGGCCTGTGCCTTTTACCCGGGAGAGAGCGAAGCGGCGATCACCAGCCGGCAAAAGATCATGGAAGGCCTCAGCGATGATCCGCGTGTTGCAACCTGCAACGGAGGGTTCGGATACCGGACACGGGGCTTTCCAAATCCCGACTGCCCCGAATGTGACGGATATGGTGTTCAGATCGTAAAGGTCGCCGATACGCGCAATCTCAGCCCCGGTGCGCGTATCCTCTTAGATGGCGTGGAAGAAACCATCCGGGGCGGCAGGAAGGTCCGCACGCGCAGTCGTGATAGGGCGCTGACACAGATTGCCAAGCATCTTGGCCTGTTCGACCATAAAAAGCCCGCCGACCGGGAAAGGGAAATCCTGCAGGAGATGGCAGAACGGATCATGGCGGATGCCACTACGGTTCCGGTTGTTCGCCATTAGATGCATCGCGCAATAAACGCGCCAGCCCCTACTTCGCCCGCAGTGTCTTTTCGTCCTGCTTGAGGAACCAGGCATAGGTTTCGCGGATACCGTCCTCAAGGGAGATGCCCGCCTTCCAGCCCAGCCGGGCGAGGCGTGACACGTCCATCAGCTTGCGCGGCGCGCCGTCGGGTTTGGTCGCGTCGAACACCAGTTCGCCCTTGAAGCCGGTGACCCGGGCCACGGTTTCAGCCAGTTCGCGGATGGTGACATCCACGCCCGAGCCCACGTTGATATGGGAGAGCATCGGTTCAGTCTCGCGCTGGTAGGTACCCACATCGAGCCCCATCACAAAGAGCGAGGCCTCGGCCATGTCGTCCACATGCAGGAATTCGCGCATCGGCTTGCCCGAGCCCCAGACCGTGACCTGCGCGGTCCCGTCCTGTGCGGCCGCATGAAAGCGACGGATCAGCGCGGGCAGCACATGGGAATTCTCGGGATGGAAGTTGTCGCCCGGGCCATAGAGGTTCGTCGGCATGACCGAGCGGTAATCGGTGCCATATTGCCGGTTGTAGCTTTCGCAGAGCTTGATCCCGGCGATCTTGGCGATGGCATAGGGTTCGTTGGTAGGCTCAAGCGGACCGGTCAGCAGGGCGCTCTCGGCCATCGGCTGATCGGCTTCGCGCGGATAGATGCAGGAGGAGCCAAGCTGCAGAAGCCGCGTGACCCCGGCCTCGAAGGCCTGATGGATCACGTTGCATTCCATCATCAGGTTTTCATAGATGAACTGGGCCGGGTAGGTGTTGTTGGCCACGATCCCGCCCACCTTGGCCGCCGCCAGGATCACCTGGTCGGGCTGCTCGGTCATCATGAATTCGCGCACCGCGTTCTGATCGGTCAGATCCAGCTCGGCACTGGTGCGGGTCAGGAGGTCAAGCTCTTCCCCGGCTGCCCTACGGGCTTCGAGCTTGCGCAGGATGGCGCCCCCGACCATGCCGCGATGGCCTGCGATGTAAATACGTCTGCTCATCTGAACCGCCGCCTTTCCGGTTAAAATAGAGACCTTGGGATCGAGAAACGTTCACCGACCTGCAACAGGCTGGCCGCCATCTTTGCCGCATCGAGAAACTGACCCAGATGGGCCGGAGAGACGGCCACGATATCGGTCTGTACCATCCGCCGGTGCCGCTGCGCAAAGCTGAAGGCAACATCGTAATCCTTCCACAGGTGCTTGCGCCGTCCAAAGAAGATTCCCTTGCCGATGGAATTGGACCCGACCCGGATAATGTCGAAGAGTTCGCGGATCAGATCGTTGGGCTGGCCGACAAAGAGATATTCCGTGTCGAAAAGGACAAACCCCTTTTCGCGCAGGAAATCCAGAAGCCCTGCCTGTCCGCCGTATTCGATCCACATCCAATGCACGCCGTCGATCAGATCGCCCATGCCCTTGAGAGCGGGCAATTCTCCGCCCTGCAGGTCGAGCTTGACGAAATGGGCCGCATCGATCCCGAGCGAGGAGAGGTTGTCATCCATCCGGACCACGTCCACATCGAACCGCGCGCCGGCCTGTTCGACATCCGAAGCGCTTGCCAGCTTGCCGACAAAGCTCGTGTCTTTTTCCATGAAGGCGGCGTGATTGGTCTCCTTGGTGGTATCGGTGACCAGAAAGCTGGCCTTGCCGTTCTGGTCGCCAAGGGCCGCAGGGACGAGCCGGACACGATCGGCCTTGTAAATGAATTTCTCGACGTTGCTGGGGTTTGGCTCGTAGGCAACCACCTCGACCGGATGCCCGCCTGCGCCGGTCATGATCTTCTTGGCCGTCTCGCCGAGTCCCGCCCCGCCATCGATGCAGACCTTCAGGTCGGGTTCGAGCGCGCAATAATGCGGGAGTATCTTGGAGAAACAGCCGATTTTGAGATCGGATACCAGTGAGCTCACGTACATCTTGGATTCCTTGTTCCTGGCAGGGGTATCCCGATCACGGGAAGGACGGGGAAGGGAGACGGTTTTCTTTTGCTCCCGCAAAGCGGTCTTGGCCGTTTCAACAAGCTGCGCACGATCCAGCTGCATCGGGAACCGACCCCGGTTGGCGTTGCACAGCGCGGCAAAATCACCGGCCTTTTCGTAAACCTCGAAAAACCCGGCGACGAGCTCGCGGTTGGGAATGACCCTGCCGCCAAGCACGTAATCGGGGTTGCGCCAAGTGGCGCCGATCTGCTTCAGCAGGGCATCGGGAACTGCCGCCCGGCAATTGCCGAGATAGACACGCTCCGGCGGGGTCTGGCTGCCGTCATTGGGCAGGTCCAGTTTTTTCAGCACTTCCATGGCGACATGCCAGAGGATGCTGTTCGAGGGGTGGTTATAGGTGAAGAACGCATGTTCCTGCGGCAGGGTCTCCCTGACCAGTTCCATCACCGGAATATCGACGGCGGTTTCGCGTTTCAGCGATTCTTCGAAACCCCTGTCGAAAAAAGACGGCTCGACCGGGGTCTCAGCGGCCAGAAGCGCCGCCGTTTCCTCGATCGTGAGCCCCGCAAGAAAGGCCTCGATTATCCGCGTGTCGTGATATTCCGTGAAAGGCCCGCCAAGGGTGCCTTTTCCCGGCACCCGCAGATAGGCCAGATAGGGGAACAACCCGCCGAAATAGATCGAGGGAAAGGAGATGAATGTCTTGTCCGGGAAATCGGCTTTGAGCGCCTCGATAGACAGAGGGCCAAAGGAATCGCTGATCGGCTGATGGATCACGATCTCGCTGGAGCCGATGATCTCACGCACGCTCGCGATGTCCTCCTGCCCGAGCGTATGGACGGCGGGGCAGCGGTTAGGTTCCATCGCGGAACTGGCCAGGTTGAGCAGGCTCAGAACCGGCGCTGCCTGGCAATTTGCATAGACCGTGAATTTCATCTGTGCGGGCGATCCGGTTTCACGTTCGCAACCTGCCTCATCCTTCCAGGCTCACCGGGAGTTCCAGCCCGTGCTCTTTCAGCAGGGCATGGCGACGGGCCATCTTGAGATCGTCGGCGACCATTTCGGCGCACATTTCCTGCGCGGTGATCTCGGGCGTCCAGCCAAGCAGCTTTTTCGCCTTGGCCGGATCTCCGAGCAGGGTCTCGACCTCGGCGGGGCGGAAATAACGCGGGTCGATCCGCATCACCACGTCGCCGACCTTGAGCGCCGGGGCCATGTCACCTGTGATACCGGCCACGGTGGCGACCTCGTCCACGCCCTCACCGGAGAATTCGAGCGATATGCCCAGTTCCGCGGCGGTCCAGGTGATGAACTCGCGCACCGAATACTGCACGCCGGTGGCGATCACGAAATCCTCGGGCTGATCCTGCTGCAGCATCATCCACTGCATGCGCACGTAGTCCTTTGCATGGCCCCAGTCACGCAGCGCATCGATATTGCCCATGTAGAGACAGGGCTCTAACCCCTGCGCGATATTCGCGAGGCCCCGGGTGATCTTGCGGGTGACAAATGTCTCGCCGCGGCGCGGGCTCTCGTGATTGAACAGGATGCCGTTGCAGGCATACATGTCATAGGCTTCGCGGTAATTCACCGTGATCCAGTAGGCATACATCTTGGCCACCGCGTAAGGCGAGCGCGGGTGGAACGGCGTGGTCTCGGTCTGCGGGATTTCCTGCACCTTGCCGTAAAGCTCGGAGGTCGAGGCCTGGTAGAACCGGGTCTTTTTATCCAGCCCGAGGAAACGGATCGCCTCGAGCAGGCGCAGCGTGCCGGTGGCATCCACGTCGGCGGTATATTCCGGTGCCTCGAAACTGACCGCCACATGGGATTGCGCGCCAAGGTTATAGACCTCGTCCGGGGACACCTCGGAGAGGATCCGGGTCAGGTTCGAGGTATCGGTCAGATCGCCGTAATGCAGCTTGAGTTGGGCGTGGTTCGAATGCGGATCCTCGTAGATATGGTCGATCCGCTGGGTGTTGAACAGCGAAGCCCGGCGCTTGATCCCGTGCACTTCGTAGCCCTTTTCGAGCAGGAATTCGGCAAGGTAGGATCCGTCCTGCCCGGTGATGCCGGTGATAAGCGCTTTCTTCATCGAGCTTCTTTGTCCTTGTTCGTTCTGCCCCCCGCCCCTCGCGGAAAGCCTGCGGCTGCAACCGCCGGTACCATTCTCTTTTTCGCAGCCGGGGCAACCGCCCACAAGCAGGTTTTGCCTGTTCCGGGCAAGGTGGCGCCCGGTGTTGCGTTTCGCATCTCAGTCCGGCCAGATTTCCCACATCTGCAGGACCGTACGACGCCCGAAAGCGGTGTAATCCAGCCCCGCATTGGGAAAGGTAGTGAATTCGCCAAAGACCGGCCCCTCGGGGGTGAGATAGAAATCCAGCCGCAGCAGCCAGGGCAGACGGGCGGAAATATGCTCGGCCATCGCGATCAGCGCGCCATAGCCCTCGGGCACCGGGGCGGGTACCGCCTCGGGCCAGTCCTTCTGCGCCGAAGGCAGTGGCTGGCCGTCCCGGTCCAGCGTGGCGAGGGCGCGTTTGCCATCGGGCGCGTTACGGTCGTGGACACGCACGAAAACCGCCTGGCCGGCGACCGCAAAGACCTTGAAATCGCGCGGCACCACCAGCGCCGGATCCATGTCGGCCGCCACATCCCGCAGCATCTCTTCGGCCAGCACCGAGACCCGGATCTCGCCAAAAGTCGTTGCATAGAGCCTTTCGGCATAGGCAGGCAGGGACTCTTCGATCGGCGCATTGGCGATGTGATCATACCCGCCAGCGGCCACGATCACTCCCTTGGAGGAGGCGCCGTTTTCCGGCTTGATCACCACCCGCTCCGGCAGACTGTCCCATGTCAGGTCCGAAAGCGCGGCCGCGCTCTGGTACTGCTGTGGCAGGGGCAGGCCGAGATCGGTGATATAGGCCTGCATCCGCTCCTTTCGGGTCAGCGCCGAGACATGCAGATGGGCCTCGCTGAGTGGCGCGCGATACCAGCTTTGCAACCGGTCCAGCATCCGCTGGCGCAGCTTGTCGCGGCCTTCTTCCCTGAGGATCGGCATCAGCCCCCATGGCTTGCAATAGACCCCGGGATCAAGCGCGCAGGCGGCCCGGAGCAGCGCCATCCCCTCGGCCCGCGCGCCGCCCTTGAGCGCCGTACGCCCCTCGACCAGAAGCGGTTGCGCCCGCTCGGGGAAGGCCGGGCGCGGCACCCAGGTCCCTGCCCCTGCGCCGCTCATTTCCCTGATCCGAAAACCTGCCGGTAATCGGCCTTTTCGAACACGTCGCAAGCCCCGCCAAGCGTGGCGTCGACGATACGGCGCCCCTCTTCCTCGAAGATCTGCCGCGCCAGCCGGTAGGAGACCTCGGATTCCGCGAGGTTCGGCGCATCCCATTTCTGACCCCGGAAATAATCCGGGCTGAAGTGATTGGGATCGGCCCCTTTCATATGCAGCTCTTCATTGGGTTTCCCGCTGGCGGTGAAATTATGGTCCATCCCGATCACCACCACCTCGCGAAAGCCCATATAGCGGATGATCTGAAAGGCCGCATGGGTGACCGTATGGCCGCCGCGCACGCCCTGGGTAATGTCGCGGTAGAACCGCTCGGGCAGGCCTTCGGTCCGGATGTGATAGGTAAAGGCATCCTCGGGCACCAGTCCGGCGCAGCTATCCGACAGGAACTTGATCGCCGTCATCCGGCGATAGACCTCGGCCGACTGTTGGATCACCTTGTCGTTCACCGCCACGAGATAGCGCGGGTAAAAGCCGAATTTTTCCAGCCCGAGGTGGATCTTGTTCAACCCGAAGACGATCTCGCCCCTAAGGAAATCCAGCTCCATCCGGTTCAGCGACGGGCCGTTGCAGACCAGCACGCAGCGCTCACCCCGGTGGCAGTCGTGAAACAGCGAAAGCCGGGAGGTACTCATCTGCAGACGCCGCCACCCGGTGGAATAGCCCGTGGGAATATCCCGTTCTGATCGCCCATGCCGCCCCCTTCAGGCCCTGTTTCCGGCTGCTGTTGTCCTGTGATTACCGAGGCTTTGCAACCCCTGCCCGGGGCGGGGCCTTCGGACGGGCAGGCGCTTGCCCCGCTTTCACAATCTGCTTAGACCTTGGGGCCAATTCCCACTTCCGGCGCGGCCGGGTCCGAAAGGCACGCCACATGGAGCAGGCTCCCCTCATCGCCCTCGCCGGGATCGGCAAGATCGCACGGGATCAGCACCTTCCCTCCATCGCCGCCACCGGCAATTTCACCCTTGCCGCCACACTGAGCCGAAACGCCTCGCTGTCCGGCGTGCCCGCGTATCGCTCCCTTGACGAGATGTGTGCCGCCCATCCCGATCTGGCGGCCATCGCCCTCTGCACCCCGCCGCAGGTCCGCTATGAACAGGCCCGCGCGGCGCTGGAGGCCGGGCTTGACGTGTTTCTTGAAAAACCCCCGGCCGCGACGCTTGGCGAAATCGAGGCGCTGGCCGCCCTGGCCCGAGACCGCGACCGGGTGCTCTTTGCCAGCTGGCATTCGCGCTTTGCCCGGCAGGTACCCGCCGCCCGCGACTGGCTGGCAGACCGGACCGTCCGCGCCGTCGACATCCGCTGGCGCGAGGACGTGCGACACTGGCATCCGGGGCAGGACTGGCTCTGGCAACCCGGCGGCATGGGGGTGTTCGACCCGGGCATCAATGCCCTGTCGATCCTGACCGAGATCCTGCCCGGGCCGATATTCCTGCGCCGTTCGGATCTTTATGTGCCGGAAAACCGCGCCACGCCCATCGCCGCCCAACTGGAGATGGAAACCGCCACCGGTGCCCCGGTCGCCGCCGATTTCGATTTCCGAGAAACCGGCCCGCAGGTCTGGGAGATCCGGGTCGAGACCGACGCCGGGTCCCTGCTCTTGCACGAGGGCGGCGCGGCGCTCGATATCGCGGGCCGGACCATCGCCCCCGACCCGGCAACCGGCAGCGAATACGAAGAACTCTACCGCCGCTTTGCCCGGCTGGTGGCGGCGCGGCAGGCAGAGGTGGACATCACCCCGCTCACGCTGGTCAGCGACGCCTTTCTGCTGGGCCGGCAGATCCCCGTGGAGCCGTTTCATGACTGATGCCCCCCTGTTCGACCCCCGCCCCTGCCGCCTTGGCGAAGGACCGCTCTGGCATCCCGAACGGGGTCAGTTGTTCTGGTTCGACATCCTCGGCAAGCGTCTGCTGACCCGCAGCGGCGAGGAAACTGCCGAATGGTCTTTCGAACGGCATGTTTCGGCAGCAGGCTGGACCGGTGCCAATACCCTGCTGATCGCCACCGAAACCGCGCTGTGCCATTTCGATCTGACCCGCGGCAGCAGCGAAGAGATCGCCGCGCTGGAAGCGGACAACCCGGTCACCCGTTCCAATGACGGGCGCGCCGATCCCTGGGGCGGGTTCTGGATCGGCACCATGGGCAAGCAGGCCGAACGCGAAGCCGGGGCGATCTACCGCTATTACCGGGGCGAATTGCGCCGGGTCTTCGACCGGATCACCATTTCCAACGCGATCTGTTTTTCGCCGGACGGAAACTGGCTCTATTTCGCCGATACACGCCGCCGCAAAGTCTGGCGTCAGGCCCTGCGCGACGGTGATGGCTGGCCTGCGGAATCCGATCCTGAGCTGTTTCTCGACCTGACATCAGAGGAATTGAACCCGGATGGGGCGGTGGTGGACAGCGCGGGCCATATCTGGATCGCGCAATGGGGCGCGTCGCGGGTTGCGCGTTATACCCCCGAAGGAGATCTTGAGCGCAGCGTCGGGTTTCCCGCGCAGCAGATCTCCTGCCCGGCTTTCGGCGGGCCCGACCTTGCCACGCTTTTCGCCACCTCGGCCAGCGACGGCCTCTCCGAAGACGGCACCCACGAGGGGCGCACCTTCAGCGCCGACCTGTCCGCCGACGGTATCACCGGACAGGCCGAATACCGGGTGCTGCTCTGACAGTGCCCGAGACACGCTATACCATCGCCGCCACCGGCCTGTCGGATCTGGCCACAGCCCTTGCCGTGCTTGAACAGGAAGAAGCGGTGGCCGCCGATGATCTGCCCGGGCGCTGCCGGCTTCTGCTCTTTGCCGCGGAAATCGCCCTGCCCGACCCTTTGGTGTGCGAATTTCGCCGCATCTGCAGGGATCGCCTGCCCGGGGTCGCGGTCGAGATCATGCGCTTTGCCGATGCCCCCGAACGCGACCGGCTGATCGCGGCGCTCCCCCCGGCCGGTCATGGCCCCCATGTCCTGATCGGCAACCAGCTTCACGTCCCCCATAACCGGGTGCTCTATGCTGGCCTCGCCCCGGATCGTCTGCTGTTTTACGACAACGGGCTGTCAAGCTATGCGCCGCATCCGCCCTCGGTGCTCGAAAGCCTTCGCGTCACCCTGCCCGGCCTCGGGATTCGGGCCTGCCTTGGTCACGCGGATCGGCTGGGCATTCCACCCTATCTTGAGGGCATCCCGACCACCGCGGTAATGGCCGGAGCCGCCCGGCATGCCTATGCAAGGCTCGCCCCGGAAACCGCATGGCGTCTTGGCGCACCGGATCTGCCGGAAACCCTGCTGGTGCTGGGCACTGGTTTCGCGCGTACCGGGCTGATTGACGAGGCCGAGGAGATCGACCTGCATCTCGCCCTGTTCCGCGCCATCCGGCAGCGTCATGACGGCAGGCTGGTCTTCAAGGGCCACCCCCGCGCCGGACCGGCCCTCGCGCAGGCCTGCAGGGGTGAGGAGATCGATATGCTTGAAACCACCCTGCCGGTCGAATGCCATGTGACCGGCCCCCGGGGCCGGGTCTTCAGCTTTTCCTCGACCGCGCTTCTGACGCTGGAAGATCACTTTGGCTGGGAAAGTCACCGGATCGCCGCCCCGGCGATGGAGGAGGTGTTCAATGCCCGCCCGCAACTCGCTATGATCCGGGAAATCCCCGTGAGCGCCGATCTGGAACTGGAGTCCTGAATGCTGAGCGACGACTATCGCAAAAACCTTGTCGGATTGCATGGCAATGCCAAGTGGGGGTCATCGACGGATATTCCGCAGATGGCCCTTGAGGCGGTCGCGAATTACGAGATCAAGACCCTGCTCGATTTCGGCAGCGGCAAGGGCAAGGTCAGCGAGACCTTCCGCCAGACATTTCCCGAGCTGAGCGTGCACAGCTATGAACCGGCGCTCGAGGGTGCGACCCTGCCGGATCAGACCGAAATGACCTTTTCCAAGGATGTGCTCGAACATGTCGAGCCGCATATGCTGGAATACGTGCTCTACGACCTGCATCAGCGCACGACCAAGGTGCAATACCACCTGATCGCCTGCCACAAGGCGGTGCATTACCTTCCCGACGGGCGCAACGCGCATCTGATCATCGAAACCCCAGACTGGTGGCAGCGCCTGTTCCGCAGCATGGGGTTCCAGATCCGGGCCGAGAATGTCATCGGCGACATCAAACATCCGCCGGGCCGGGCCTCGATCGCCACGACCAAATACGAATGCCTGCTGGAAAGAAGCTGACCTGGCAAAATCAGTCCCGGGCCAGCAGAGCGAGCACGCGTTCGTAAAAGGCCATGTTGAGAGCACGGGCCTCGGCCAGCGCCTTCGGATAAGCCGGAATGTCAGCCGCCTCCTTCAGAACCTCTCCGAAATGCTCCGGGGTGGCATGGGCAGGCGGCCATTTGAAATAAGCGAACTTTCCGCCCTGAACCAGGGAAATGACCTTTTTGCCAAGCAGAGTCGCCCAGTAAAGCCCGTGATATGAATCGGTGATCACCACCTCTCCGGAGGCAAGGAAATCAAGCGTATCGGTGAACTCGCCGTAATTGTGCATCACCGGACGGTCCCCGAAAACCGCCGCCTGCTTGTAGGCCTTGTTGTAATGCAGAAAGCAGACCGCCTCGTGCACGGGCGGCGGGCGCGAGATGTCAAAGGCCGGGCTCATGGCGCTGGCGCAGGGGCAGAACAGGATCCTGTCGCCGTCGATGGAGGGAGCCTCGTAATCACGCGTTCCGATCAGGGCACACCTGTCCGTGAAATCCGCCAGCAATGGCGGGCTGCGCGGCGTATCCGTTCCCACTCCCCAGAGCACGAGATTCGCCCTAGGGCGCAGCCTTTCATAATACATCGGCTTGCGCAGGTAGTTATTTCCGAAGATCCCGCCCCCGACAATGATATTGTCGATATTCTCCTCACCCCTGTTCACGGTCGACCAGAAATCCGCGGCAACGGTTTCCCCCCGGAAGGTGAAGTAATCGAAGGGACTCGACCTCAGATCGCCGATATTGGAGGTTTCCCGGGCATGCAGGAAGAGGGTCGTGCAAACAGGCGGACGGTCCAGCCTGTAATTGCTCGGCCTGAAGGGAATGAAGACATCTGGCTCGGGGCTAGTCATATCCAAGCGCCTCTTCGGCCCAGCCGAAAAGCTCGTGGAAGGCATCGCCAAGCTCCCCCCGGAACAGGTCTTTCCAGCCCGAGGACACGCCCGTCGTCGCATGGGCGGTCTTGCCCTTGTTCCACTGGCTGTTCTTAGCCGCGATCTTCAGCACCTGCGCCGCCGGTTCCCCGCCAAAGCCCAGGTGCCGCACAAGCGGCTGCAGAGTCTGCATGGCCCTGTCATGGGTCACGTCTTCCAGCTTGACCGTCATGAAACGGCGATCGGCGGGAAAGGCCAGCATGTCGAGAAGCACCGCGCGCGAATAGCAGCGCATCTCGAAGAGAATCTTCTCTTCGAGCGTGTCGAAGCTGCGCAGCATCTCGGCATAGGTCCGGCCGGCAAAATCATACCCGGAATCGAAATCGTGGATCCGCGCATGGGGCGGCGGCGGGGCGGTCAGCTGGTCGATCTTTGACTGCATCGACCGCTTCGGGTTCTTGATGACGTTGTAGCTGTCGCGCGAGGAAACCGCCCAGAAGGTTTCCCCGGTGAACCGCTGCATCGGCACGTTGAGCCAGGGCTCCTTGCCGCGCTCATGGTAAAGCGTGGCCGAGTGCAGGAGCCCCATCGGGTGACGCACCATGTGCACCCCACGGAAATTCGCGGGCATGGTCATGCCCTCGAGACGGGAGTGCTGGTGCAGACAGATCTTCCAGCGCGGCGGCTCGGGGTCGTAGAACTTGAGCCAGATCGGCAGGGAAAACGTCTCGGAAATCTCGCGGAACACGGGCAGCAGGAAATTGGTGCCGACCTTGTGGTGTCCGCAGACCAGAAGCGGTGCCTCCGGCATTCTGTCGGTTCCCCGCGCCGTGTTCTTCAGGATCGTCGGCAAGGTCCGCGGGCGCGGCGTAAGCTCTTCGATCCGGCGCTCCAGCCGTGCAAGCTGTCCGTCAAGGATCCTGACATGGTCTGGTGCCGGATCGTGCCGCAACTCCCGGCCGATGGAGCGCATCGCATCGGGCAGCTGGCCCAGACGCATCTTTTCCTGGATATTGCGGGACCGGCCCAGCACGGCCGCATCGTCCTGAGGCAGGACACAGGCCACGGATTGCTCAAAGAGCTGCCCGGCGAGATCTTCGTCTTCCAGAAGCGAGGCTGCCCGCCCGAGGCTGTTATAGGCCCCGCCGACCAGCACCTGCGCCAGCACCGCCCGGTTGCACCCCCATTCCTGCGCCCTGAGCGCGTATTCCCGCGCCCGTTCCATCTCGCCAAGCTGGGCAAGACCGGCGGCGGCAAGGACGGCAAGCCTCCCACGTTCCCGGTAACGTTCCAGATCCTCGCCGGCCAGCTCTCCGAGCTTCTCCCACTCTGCCATCTGCCAGTAGGTCCGGCAGCGGTTCAGCAGGACCGTGCCACTGTCGTCAGAGGGGCGCAGGCCGGTTTCGCTCTCTGCCGGTACCACCGTCCCCTCGAAGACATCCGCCGAGGAAGCTTTCCTTTTCCGGGTCACAGGCCCTGCCCCTGCAGCAGCATGTCCCTGATCAGGCTGATCTGCCCATGGGTTCTGGACAGCTCTTCCCGGGTCTGCCGGTCCTTTGTCTTCAGGCGCTCGATCTCTTGCTGCAGCTGGGCCTTCTCGGCCTCCAGGTCGTTACGCGCCTTGTCGTTCTCTTCCGCCTGCCGCGTATGGCTGTCGCGCAGCTCTTCGATTTCGCGTGTCAGATCCTCACGTGCCTTACTGACGGCGGCCTCGCGGGCCTTGTCACTCTCGTCAAGCCGCAGGGTCAGCGCCGCCTTCTCCTCTTCGGCGCTTTCGCGATACGCCGCAAATTCCGCCGACAGGTCCGCCAGCGCCTGTTCCTTCACAAGATAGCGGCGTTTGGAGACCTGTCCTGTCAGCGTCTCATTCGCCCGCACCGACAGTACCGGGAACTCGGGATCTTCTCCGCCAAGCTGCGGGTCAAGGTCGAACCCCTGCGCGGCAAGATACGCCTGCACCTCCGAGAGGGGCGCGCCGTCTTCGTAAAGTCCGGTCCGGGTCTCCTGCACCTGTACCAGCTGGAAGCGCTCGAGCAGGTCGTTTTCATGCAGCGCCCGGATCAGGTCGAGCGCCATGCCGCAGGCTTCGACGATAAGCACATTGGGACCGTTCTCCAGCCCGGAGGCAAGCTCGGTCACATCGCGCAGGTCGACCTCCTGCTGTTCGCGCCGGGCCAGACCGGGAAACAGGGCCTCAAGCCCCTTGCCCGGTTTCAGGCTGTTCAGCGCGCCATAGCTGTAACGGTTGAGCATCCCCCGCGCCTGCGCCGGGGAAGCCACGGCCGCCGCCGTCACGAGATCGACCTCTTCATGCGCGACCGCGAGCGCGGCAAGATGGGGCCGACACTCCGGTTCAGGTTCGACAAGCGTGATCCGCCGCGCCCCGGCGGCCAGATAGGCAGGGACCTGAATGCCAAAACCGGCACCGATGTGCAGCACCTGGCCAAGGGGCGCCAGCCGTTTCAGGTGATCGGCGGAAGATCGGGAAAGCATGCTCATTCGCCTTTCGCCCCCAGCGCGCGGCGGACACCGCGCAATGGCCCGGTAACCTTCCAGGACTTGGAATGGTAGATCCGGTCTATCTCCGCCCGCAGGTGATCCCGTTCCCCTTCAAGGCCACCGGCACGTTCCTGCTGGCTCGAAGCCTGCGCGGAGTATTGTTCGCATACCGCCTGAAGCTGGGAAAGCTGCTCTTCGAGCAGGGCATTCTGCGCCTGTGCCTTTTCCAGCCGGGCATCGCCTTCGCTGCGCCGTGCCGTCCGTTCCGCGGCAAGCGCATGACGAAGCGCATGGTATTCCTCCACCGCCGCCTGCCCCGTCTCCGCCGAGATCACCTGCCCCGCTCCGAGACCACAGCTCTCCAGCTCCGCGACCAGCGACATGATCGCGGCCTCGTGCTGTAACAGTCCCCGCGCGGTCAGCAGCAGCAGGGGGGTGATCTTCTCGGGCCGTTGCTGCCATGCCTTCGGCAGGCCTTCCCGATGCCGCGCCAGTTCTCCCCGCTCGGCCAGCTGGATCCTGCCGCGATTGCGGTAGAATATTCCCAGCGCCTGACGCGCCTGCGCCTGCCAGTAATCCAGTGCCTGCCGCCAGTCGCCTTCGACCGCGATCAGCCAGGCAAGGATCAGCGCGGGATCGTCATAGACGATGGTGTGGGACTTTTCCTCGAGCGCCTGCGGCGACACGGCCCAGAGGTCTTCGGGCACCCCGAAACCGCCAGTCTCGGTGTCGCCACTGATCTGGAAACCGAACAGGGGCCGGGTCGGCAGGGCACTTTCCGATACCGATACGATTGCGCCGAGCAGAGTGCTCCAGCGGGCATTCGCCAGGTACTGGCGTGCTGCCTCCCGCGTGGCTTCGGCCTTGGCCGGGTAATCCCGGATCACTTCTTCGATCGCCTTGACAAGCGCCTTCCTGTTGGAATCGGCCGCGATACCAGCCCCGCTCTTGGATAGTTCATCCGCCAGCCAGGTATTCTTGACCACAACCACGGGAATCCCGAGCAGCATGGCATCCACAAGCATGCCGGAGGTCCGGTCGGAGAAGGCTTCGGGCAGATAGGGGATGACGATGACATCCGCCGAGGCCAGCCAGTCGACAAAGGCCTTCTCGCCGTAATCCTCGCGATCCAGATCGACCCCGCCGGATGCTTCCAGCCCCTCGACCGCTTTCAGGATCGGCGCCGGCGCCCCGTCCAGCCGGGCCCTGAGGCAAAGCTCGTAGTTCCCCCTGCCCGCAAGATCGGCACAGGCCTCGGCCGCCAGCAGATAGCCTTTTTCCAGCCGGGCCCCACCGGGAAACAGGATCCGGGGTTTGCGATCGTCGGACAGGGTCCGCACCGGCTCGCCTGCCAGCTTTTCCGCGAACCGGTCGCCAAAGGTGGTCGACGGGTGCGGCAGCACCGGAATCTCGATGCCGCAGACCTCGCGGAACTGGGCCACGATCTGCGGGGTCGAGTGAGTGATCCGGACCCGCCCCGGTTTCTGCGTCAGCCGTTTCAGCAGGGGCAACCACTGGGCCTGGTACCTGGCATTGGTAATGTCGAAATTATAGGACCAGAACAGGTTCACCACCGCCCGCACGCGCGGATGCTGGATAAGCACGTGTTCAAGCACATCGGCCACCTCGACCGAGCCGCAATACATGAACCAAAGGATATCGCCCTCGGGCGTAGCCTGCTCGATCTCCTGCAGGGCTTCTTCGAGTTCGAAGGCGAAGGCCGTCAGATCCTCGGTATCGGTATTGGGCCACTTGTTGCCCAGAACCCAGCTGTGGCGCGAAAAGACACTGATCAGCGAGCGGGAGAATTGTGGTCGCGCCGCCTGCGGCAGGTCCCGGCGTCCAATCACGTCGAAATCCAGCCCTCCCGCAACCGCGGCCTGTCCCAGACGGCGGTCATAGGCAAGGAAATGTCCCCATTCCCCGCGCGCATCGGGATCGAGGATAGCGAGGCTCTGCGGCCTGAAAGCCCGGTCCGGGCTGGCCTCCGGCGCCCGTAGCCCGGGTTTCTCGCGCATGTTGAGTGCTGGCAGGAACGACGGGGTCTCCATCACCACCCGGACACCGCGCTCCTCGACAGAAAGCAGCACCCCTTCGAGATCCCGCGCGTGATCGAAATAGTAATTGTTGTAATCGATCGCGAAGAAACCCGAATGGATCTGCTTGATATTGTCCATCTCGTCGTTGAACTGCGCTTTCTTGTCATGCTGCCAGAAACCGCTGTTCTCGGTCAGGCTGCGCCCGTCGCAGCCCGCCACATGAATATTGCGCGCAAAGGTTGCCGCCAGCGGCAGCAGCATCAGCGTCAGGATATTGGGGTAGGGTTTAAGCCTGAAATCCTGTTGCAGATCCATCGATTGGGGCGCCTTGGCATCGAAAGGCACGCCGATGACCCGTTCGCGCAGCGCCTCGGGCAGATAGGTCTGGTAGATGCGCACATCGCGCAACGGGCACAGGAACCACGCCCCGCTCTGCTCCATCGCCTGGGCCAGTTCCCGACGGAACGCCGCCGCGTAACGGGAACAGCCTGCGTGGAAGATCGGATCGCCTGCAACGATCAGCCGGGGCTTGAGCGCGGTCAGCAGATCCTGGTTCAGCACCATGGAATTTGCCATGATCGTCAGCCCGTCGGAGAAATCATGCCCTTCCACGAAATCGCTGAGCGAGGGGCCGGTGCCGAAGATATAGGCCTTGTCGAACTGGCCAAGATCCCGGGCCATCGCGCGGAACCGGTCGTGAAAGGCTGCCGTTTCGGAGGCGGTATCGACAAAGACATTCAGCCCGGCCCAGAGGAAGAAAGATCCCTCCATCCGGACACGGCGGGAATCGATACGATAGAAATGCCCTTTTTCCCGGAAGCGATGCACCAGCGGCGTGTATTCTTCCTGAAGCCGGTCATCCGCCAGCAAGAACACATGCACGGTGGGATCCACCGTCTGCAACCGTTCCCTGAGCCGGTCGGCGCTGACCGGGCGAAGCTTTTCACGAAGCGCGGGTAGCGCCTCCGCGATCATCGGGTCCATGCTGTCGAGCGCCTGCACGTGCTCCAGCTGCTCCTGGCTGGAACAGATCGAAACCGTGTTGATCTGGTCGAGGTAAGGCGTGAAATACCAGCACAGGCGCGAGATCAGATCGTTCCAGTCGTCCTGATTGGAAAACTCCCCGGCAACATAGATGTTGCGCTGTGTGGTCGCCGCTTTTGCCTCTGGCGCGCTCATACCAGAAAACCCGCCAGCTTGGTGATTGCCTCGTGGCTGGCGCGGATCACCGCGTCTACCGTGTTAGAGCCGTTGTGAGTGCCGAAGATGCAGCGGTCCATGCTGCGCAGCGGGCTGTCTGCAGGCAGGGGTTCGACCTCGAACACATCCAGCGCCGCCGAGTGCACATGGCCCGACTGCAGGGCCGCGATCAGCGCCGCCTCGTCGATCAGCGGACCACGGGCAACGTTCACCACGCGGATGCCGGGTTTGGCCTTGGCCAGTACCTCGGCATTCAGCATATGGCGGTTATGGGCGTTCAGCGCGCAAGTGAAGACGAGAAAATCAAGCTCGTCCACCGCCTCGGGCCATGCGGCGCGTTCCAGCCCGGCAATCCCGGCATCGCCCTCGACACCCGGATCATAGGCCACGACCTGCATGCCCAGAGCCTGCAGCCGGGTACAGAGATTGCGACCGATATCGCCAAGACCGACCACCCCGGCGCGCTTGCCCGCCAGCGAGATGCCCGCCGGTTTCGGCCAGCCGCCGCCGCGCACGCCGCGATCGATCAGGAACAGCTCGCGCGCGAGGCCAATCACGTAGCCGACCCCCACATCCGCCACTTCGGCGCCGAACATCATCGGCGTGTTGTCGATCGGCAGGCCAAGATCGCGGCAGGCGGCAAAATCCACGTTGTCGACCCCGATACCCCATTTCACCGCCGCCGTCAGGCGCCCCGTCTGGCCGGCCTCGAAAACCGCGCGGGTGGCCGGGTCATCGCCGATGATCCAGCCGTCGTATTCCGGCAGCAGCGTCTTCAGCTCATCCTCGCTGAGGATCTGCGTGACCTTGGCCGGGTGCAGTTTCAGACCGCGCTCGGCGGCGTAGTCCATGAACAGGTCGATCTGGCCCAGCATCGGCGGGCAGGTGACGAGAACGTCTTTCATTATTCGGCAGCCTTGGAGGAGGGGTGTTTGATGGCGGCGACGGCACAGGCGAGATCCCAGTCGTCGGGCGTGTCGATATCCACGCTTTCCAGCCGCGGGGTTTCGAACATCACCGGGGTCTTGCCGATCCGGGCGTTCGTTTTCGCGAAACTTCCGGCGGAAAAGATGTAGAGGCAGGAGTTTTCCTCGAACCAGGGTTCAAGATCCTGCGTCTGGATCAGGTTGTCGGGATCGTGGTTCACCGGGCTGGTATCGGCGCGGTAAAACCGGGTCTGGATCTTGTTCACCGTGAACAGGCTGTCGGCATCGCCCGCCGCCAGCTTGTCACGGTAAAGCGCCAGCGCTCCCTCGATGCTTGCCGAAGACAGCATCGGGTTGGTGGTATGGGTCATCAGGTAGGTATCGGCCGGGACATTGGCGATATCGTCGGCAAGGATCAGGTTCATCGAAACCGTATCGCCGCAGAGCTCGGGCTTGCGATCACGGATGGTGACGCGCGGGCCCTCGACCAGCCCGTTCTCGGCAAGGATCTCCCGGGCATCGGTATTGATCACCACCTCGTCGATCTCCTCGATGGCCAGAAGGCTGTCGAGGATCCAGGCAAAGAGCGGCTTGCCATGCAGGACGCGGAAATTCTTACCTTTCACCCGCTGGCTGTTTGCTTTCATCGGGAGCAGTGCGACGGTTCGGCTTGAGCCAGACATTATCGGAATCACTTTCATTGACGGAAGGATAGAAAAAGCGGTCCTTGCTGCTCTGCGACAGGCGGCGGTGACCGTGATTGCCGGCATAGGAGCCGACATATTGCGCGATGCGATAGCGCAGGATCTCGTACCAGTGTCGGCGCAGACTGCGGTGATGGCGAAGCGCACTGCGCATATCCATGCGCACGCTGGAAAAGATATAGCGGCAGACGTCGCGGCGGCGCAGCTGCACCTCGGGCATGATGAGCTGCAGCGCCAGCGCCTCGCGCTCGAAACGGCGGCGCACCTTTGCCCATGTTTCATTATGGTGGTGAAAAACCGAGGCCTCGGCCACATAGCCGACCTTTTCTCCCTCGTTCACCAGCACCTTGGCCAGCGCCATGTCCTCGAGCCCGGTCAGCTCCTCGTCGAAACGATGGCGTTCCCATGCGGCGCGCGACAGGGCGGAATTGGCGTTATTGCAGAAGAACCCCTCCTGCGGGACGGCGCTGGTCTCGGGGTAATACTTCGCAAAGATGCGCCGCTCGGAGAAATAGCTGTCATCGTCGCCGACCTGCCGACCATAGCTGTAGGCGATCTTTCCCTCCATGACCGGACGACAGAGGTTCAGTAGCCAGTGATCGTCGACGGGTATGCAATGCCCTGAAATGAATACGAGAATTTCGCCCTTGGCGAAATCGCAGCCACGGTTCAGGGAGCGGCCGAAAGAGAATTCCTGCTTGCTGATGGTGGTGACCCGGCACCCGTGACGGCGGGCGATCGCCACCGTGTCATCGGTCGAACCGGAGTCGATCAGAACCACCTCATGGGCCAGTTCCCCGGTCTGCTGCCGGGCGATCATCTTCAAGAGGTCGTCGAGATATTCCGCCTCGTTCAGTGTCCTGATCACAATGCTGGCAAGCATACTTTCCTCTCGACTGTCTTCCACCCAGGCCAGGTTCCGCACGCCCGGCCCTGCTGAGGAGGATGCGCAAACTCTGGTATGTCTTTTTAAGGGGCAAGGCAACCGTAGGGCCCGCCAGCAGACAGCCCCGTGACCTAGGTGCGCGCCCCCTGCTCAAGAATGACTCCGAATTCCCCCAGCACGGCCTTTTGCAGCCGTTCGCGCTCGGCCAAAACGATGCCGGTATCGCCGAAAAGACGGGCCAGCGCGGCCTGCCCCTCGCACCAGGCATCAACGAAATCGTGGGTCAGGAAAGGCGTTTCCAGCCTTGCCGCCGCCTCTGTTGCCGTCAGCCCCGCGAGGTTCAGCCAAGCCGCGTCCGGCACCCCGAATTCGCCGATCCGGTGCCGGGAGTCGGCGTAATACAGCGGCCGCGCCCCGCAGGCCATCGCGTCAAAGAACTTCTCGGTCACGTAATCAGGCTGATGGGTATTTTCAAAAGCCGCGAGGCTGCGCGCCCGGCGATCCAGCCGGATCAGCTTGTCCATGTGCCAGTCCGACAATTGCCAGCGGGTCTGCCCCCCCTGCCAGCTTGCCCCCAGCCGCTCGGCCCCTTCCGCCGCCTCGGCCAGCCGGGTACGCCAAGCGCATAGCCCGATGATATCCGCCTTTGGCCAGCGCACGTCATGAAAGGCCTCGGGACGGCGCTCGAAC
The DNA here is from genome assembly GCF_002210165.1 of Phaeobacter sp. 22II1-1F12B. Classification (GTDB taxonomy): domain Bacteria; phylum Pseudomonadota; class Alphaproteobacteria; order Rhodobacterales; family Rhodobacteraceae; genus Heliomarina. Next base: position 33,272 of record NZ_AQQP01000019.1, read on the forward strand.
ATAAAGACCGTGTCCTGCGCGCGGGTCCGGAAGTCCTCCAGCCATTCGCTGGCGGAACGGGCCGCGTTGCGCCGGAACCGGTAGCGATAGGCGTTCACGAAACGATGGTTGGTCAGCAGGTAATAGGGAATGCGTGCAAAGCGGAAGATCGCGCTGGTGGCATGGTTCAGTTGCACCACCGGCAGGGCGCCCCAGGCGGTGTCGAGATAGATCTGCCGTTTCAGGGGCTCGCGCGTCCAGATCGTATCCCAGAAGGGCTCTTCCGACAGCAGCACCACAGGTCGTCGTCGCCGCCGCCAGTCCCGGACCAGTTCCTCGGGCGCTGCGCGGATGTCGAGACTATGGGCAAAGACGTAAAGATCGGCCTCTTCGGGTCGCTCCACATGGGTGATGTCGCGCTCGAAAAGCGCCGCCAGCGCCGGGTAGCTCAGCGGCGTGCGATGGGCATGCGCGCCCGTCCGGAAGACCCGTATCATGAATGTCGCAGCCGCTCGTAGAGTTCGCGCATGTATCCCGGCCCCGGCAGCGCAAGGTCGAGGTCTCGGCGCAGATCGCGGATCTCACCGGTCAGTGCCGCGATCCGGGCACGATCCTGCGCCGCCGTCTGACCCATCAGCACCAGCCGCGCCGCCGTCCGGCCATGACGCCGCCCGCCATCCTGCAGCGCCGCCAGCAGATCGGCCGCCGGGCCTCCGGCCGTGCGGGCCAGCTTTCGCTCGCCTCGCCCAAGCGTCCGGAACAGCCCCAGCGCCGCGTCGATCTCGGCCTCGGCGCTGGCGGGATCACAGAACTCCATCACATCCCCGATCCGCCTGACCCCGGTGCCAAGCGCCGCCCCCCGCTCCGCGCGAGGCAGACTCTGGATATGCGCGGTCAGAGCCGAAAACAGGCTCTGCAAAGGGCTTTCAGGCATGGGGCGGAGCAATACGGGATCTGGCCAGACCATCACAGACCCCGCCGTCGCAAGTGCCGCGTCATAGGCGTTCCACGCGTCCAGCGGCCCTGTCCCCGGTGTCCCCAGCCGCGCCGCCAGTTCCCGAGAGGGCATCAGCCGCCGGGGATCGGCCACAAGCATCGCGGGATCCGCGCCACCCGCCGCCATCTGCGCCAGATCGACCGGCGGCAGGATTGCCCCGGCCCCGGTCTGCCACCAGCCCTGCGCGATGATCGCCAGATCGGGCTTCTGCACCGCAAGCCAGCGCGTAAGCGGCTCAAGCGTCTCCGGGCAGAGTAGATCCTGCCCGGTCAGCCCCAGAAGATACTCGGCACCGATCTCTGTCCGGGCCAGCGCAACCGCCGTAGCTGGCGTGAGATCGGGCTCGTCGAGCTTGATCAGCCGCACTCCCGGCCCTGCCCCTCCGACAAAATTTTCAACCCGTTCCAGCGTGCCGTCCCGCGATCCCTTGTCGACGATCACGAGCGGCAGGCATTCTCCGACCACCCCCTGCAGGCGGTGCAGGCAAAGGTCCAGTTGCCTGCCATCATCCCCTGTCAGCAGAACAAACCCCAGCATCACGCGATCCCCCGACCCTGGGCCTGCATCAGCAGGATCTTCAGGCAGAGCACCGGATCACGCCGGTTCAGCCAGTCCAGCGCTCGCCCCTCATCCAGCAGGCAATCGATGAACCCTGCCGCACGGCGGTCATACTCTCCCCGGATCTTTTCGGGGATATTACCCCGCACCCAGTTCATCAGCCCGAAAGAAAAGCGGATCAGCGCCAGCATCAGCGGGCTCTGCGCCCCCTGCCGGTCACGGATTCCCTCTGCCGCATGCCGCAGGGGTTCGAACACCCGCAACCGGTCCCGCGAACGGCGATTGGTCAGCCGCTGCCCGCCGGGTCGGACAAAATGAATCGCCGCCACCCGGTCGGAAACCAGTATATTCTCGGCACAAGAGAAACTGTCCCAATGGACGGCAATGTCGTTATGCACCGGGATTTCGCTGAATTTGAGCCTGTTTTCGCGCAGGAACCCGGTGCGGTAAATCTTGTTCCACGGGTAATTCGCGGTTTCTGCCAGGCAGGGCCGCGCCGCGCTATCCGGCACGCGCAGTCCGCCCGCCGAAACCCCGGCCAGCCGCCAGAGCATGTTATCCACCGGCATCTGCCCCCATCCGTCCCGTTCCAGCACCCGGCTGTCGTGGTGCTTGAACAGGCAGAAATCGAAGGCACGCCCCTGCAATTCGCGCCAGAGACACGGCAACTCCCCCGTAAGCAGGTCGTCGGAATCAAAAAACAGCAGTGATTCCGTATCGACCACCTCCAGCGCCCGGTTGCGCGCATGCCCCGCACCACCGCTTTCATCGCTGCGCAGCAACAGGCTGCGGTCCCGCAGGCTCTCGGGCAGATCCGACTCGCTGAGGGGGATGTCCGAGGCATCATCGACGATCACCACCTGGTCGAAACAGTCCAGTTCGGCCGCCCGTTGCAGCAGGACCGACAGGCCGTCGGCATCATTGTGAACCGGAACAATCAGGGCCAGAGTCATCGACCGACCCTCACACCAGAAAGACCCGCAGATCGATCAGCGAAAGGTCGAAAGCCTTGGCCGGAAGGAACAGGATCATCTCGCGCCAAGGGGCCTGCAGAGGCAGGTTGTGGCGATGCTGCACCGGCAGAGCGTCCACGTGGCTGCTCTCTTCGGGGCGCATCAGGATGTGCTTGTCAAAAAAGCAGTCGACAAACCCGCACTTGACGCCGGACCGGATGCAGGCGCGCAGGATCTGCATTTCGGGGGAGGCGCCACGCAGGGCAAAACCAAGCGCCCCGAACCCGGTCAGATCCGGTGCCGGAAAACTCAGGTGCAAAGCGCACCAACTGCCCTGTCCCCCGGGGCGCACCTCGAGATCGAAAAGCCGGCCTTCGGTCAGGTTGTACCGCCCCGCGATGCGCATCTCGGGATCGGCATGGAGATCGATGCCCGGCAGGAAATGCACGTGATCGGCCAGTTCCCCCTCGCGGATTTCGCCGCGCAGCACGGCAAGCGCGTGATTGATCTGCCCGTCCGGGCCCAATGCTATACTATCCGCCATATTCTCCCTGCCCTGGCAATCATTCTGCGCCCCAGCTCCAGAATACGATCCTGCCCCTGCACCGCAAGAGCAGGGTCTGCGCCTACAGCGGTGCCTGGTAAAAGGCGGGTGCGGCGCGGCCCTCGGCGCGGTCGGCAAGGAAACCGCGCGCGGTATCCAGCGCTTCGCGGATGGTCACGTCCATGTCGAGATAACGGTAGGTCCCCAGCCGGCCCACGAAGGTCACGCCGCTCGTCGCCTCGGCCAGCTTGACGTAATCCGACAAGAGCGCCTTTTCCGCGACCTGACGGATCGGGTAATAGGGGATGTCCTCGGGTTCTGCCGCGCGGGAAAACTCGCGATAGCAGACCGAACCCTCGTGCTCTTCCCACGGGCTGAAATGCTTGTGCTCGGTGATCCGGGTAAAGGGCACGTCGACCTCGCCGTAATTCATCACCGCGCAGCCCTGATAGTCGCCGTCATAAGTGAAACGTTCGAAGTCCAGCGTCCGGTAGCCCAAGCGTCCCAGTTCGAAATCGAACCAGCCATCCAGCGGCCCAGAGTAAAAGACGTGATCGTAATCGCCCGCCTGAGAGCGGTCGAAAACAGTCTCTAACTTGACCTCAATACGCTCGTGATCGAGGATTTTCCCGATCATGTCCGTATAGCCGTTTTCCGGCATGCCCTGGTATTTGTGGAAAAAGTAATTGTCGTCGTAGTTGAAGCGCACCGGCAGGCGTTTCAGGATCGACGCGGGCAATTCGCTGGGGTGGCAGCCCCATTGCTTCATCGTGTAGCCCTTGAAGAACGCCTCGTAGAGGTCGCGGCCGACGAAGCGCATCGCCTGTTCCTCGAAGGTCTGCGGATCCTCGATGCTGGTATCGGCCTGTTCCTCGGTGATAAAGGTGCGCGCCTCGTCCGGGCGCATGGTCTGGCCAAAGAACTGGTTGATCGTGTGCAGGTTCACCGGCAGCGAGAACACCTGCCCCCGCGAGGTCGTCTTGACCCGGTTCTTGTAAGGCATGAAGGTCTGGAAGGCGTTGACGTAATCCCAGACCTCGGCATCGTCGGTGTGAAAGATATGCGGCCCGTATATATGCACCATCACCCCGGTATCGGCATCGCGCTCGGTATGGCAATTGCCCCCGATATGGGACCGGGCATCGACCACGGTGATATCATAGCCCGCCTCGGCAAGATGGCGCCCGATCACCGCCCCCGACAAACCGGCGCCTACCATCAGCAATCTGCCCTGGCCCATGAACTGCATCTCCTGCCTTACGAATCCTGAGCCTCTTTAAGGCCAAATTCTCGCCTGACCTCAATGGGGGGAAGACGTTTGCACATCTGTTGCGACGATGGCAGCACACCCGTTTGATATAGCAGCACTCCGATAGACGCTATCGTTTGGATCAGCTAGAGACGCAAGGCACACTATCGAACCGGAGCTGATCTTGATCACCCCCCAAAGCATATCCACTCAAAGCGACTCTCCCAAAGGCTCTGGCCGGATCGAGCGAGTGATATTTCATATAGGAGACCCAAAGACTGGCAGCACCTCTATCCAGCAAACCTTGTTTGAACGGACTTGGAACTCTCCCAATCATGATATCGCCTATCCGGATGCTCTGAATGCCCTTCCTGTTGCCCGTGCTTTAAAGAAAAGCCCGGAAGACAGCGCCGCCTCTTTCAGGAAAATCAGGAAATGGCTTGACGCACAGACAGCTGATGCGGCCGTTATCTCTGCAGAACATTTTGCCCCTGTAAAGCCGGAAGCGCTAAAGGAAGTTATCGACCGATTTTTGCCAGCCTACGCGGATCGAGTACACATCATAGCCTATGCCCGCCCTCATATCCCACGGCTAATTTCTTCATATAGCCAAAGGGTCAAGGCCCGTGGGATTAAACAGGATCTCAATCGTTTCTGCACAGACGCCGCCAACAATGGAAAATTTCGCTTAAGTGAAAGATTTCACGAATGGAGGAATGTTTTCGGTACTGACTTCACCCTTCGACCGATGGTCCGAAACAGGCTCTACAAAGGCGATGTCGTCTACGATTTCCTCCGTGAGATCCTTAAAACCGAAGATTTTGCCGTTAACAGTAGCGGCCATGCGAATATCTCGCCAACGCTGGATCATCTTGCCTGCCTTCTTGAGGTGCACAAAGCCCTCAACAAAGCAAAAATTTCAGAAGATTTGCGAACCGTAGTCGGCCGCCTGTTGGCCACCAAGCTTACCGCCACGCCAGCTGCGTCAGGAGATAAATTGAAGATGCCCAGAAATTTGCTGCCGCTTCTCCAAGAAGCGTACGCAGAAGATGCGGCGGCTCTTGATTCCGAATTTTTCGACGGGCCACTCTTTACGAACGAGCTAAAAAAAGCTGAGGACAGTGCCACCGACACGCCACAGAAAATAAAAGCCCGAGCCCGGTTCTCTCGGTCGGAGGTACACAATCTCCAAAGGATCGCAACCCGCTTGGCAGCCACAATCGCAAACGATCCCAAGGAATGGAAACGGCAAATCCATCAATACTCTGGCCGGACCTACGGCAAGAATACTGGCAAAATATCCGACAAGATGCAGTTCCTCGAGGTACACATCGAAGAACTGAGACGCTTCATAGCCGAGGTCGCTCGGTGATTTTTTAATAGTTCTTCCAAAACTCGAAACAGCTAACTTATTCCCGCCAGCTCTTTGCTTGTCCTGTCTAGACACAGGCCATAAAGACGGACCATAAATCGGCCCCCTTGGACCATAATACGCCATGTTCAGAAAAAAGACCGCAGCGCCCAAGACTCCCGTCGCCCCGACCTACGCGCCGGCGCCAAGCCCGGCCCCTGCCAAGGGACGCAAGACGCTGATCTTTCACATCGGGGATCACAAGACCGGCTCGACCTCGATCCAGCTTGCCTTTGCCAAGGGGCGCGTCTCGCTGAAGGATCGCAGCCTGTTCTACCCGGCCAAGCTTGCCAGCAACGTGCTTGGCGATCAATGCATGAACTATCACGCGGCGCAGACCGACGAGGACCGCGCCAAGGCGGCACAGCCGCTGGAACGGCTGGCGGCCCGGGTCGCGGCCAGCGACGCCGATTTCGTGCTGATCTCGGCCGAGGCGATCGAAACCGTGCCCGCCGCCGTCTTTCGAGACATCACCGACCGTTTCTTTGCCGACAGCGCCGATGAAATCCGCATCATCGGCTATGTCCGCCCCCATGCCGCGCGCATCACCTCGAGCTTTGCCGAACGCACCAAGGTCGGCGTGCCCCGCGCCCTGAAAAGCGATCTCGACCAGTTTGCCGCCAACAAGCAGACCGGCGGCGAATTCATCTACCTGCCACGTTTCACCGCCTGGCGCGAAGCCTATGGCGATGCCTTCACCCTGCGTCCGATGGTGCGCAATGCGCTCTACCGCAAATCGGTGGTGGACGATTTCATCCATTACGCCTTTGGCGGACTGGAGTTCGAGATCACCGGCACCGATGCGGCCAATGAATCGCTCTGCGTCGAGGACCTGATGCGGCTCAAGGTGCTGCAACGGCATCTGTCAGCGCCCCGCGACCTGCGGCTCAAAGTGGGCTGGGAAATTGCCCGCATCATCGGCCAGATGCCGCCGCCGCCGCAAAGCACCAAGATCGCCCTGCACAAGACCCTCGCCCGGGACATCCAGAAAGCCTACATGGCCGATGCCCGCGCTATGGACGATACCTTTTTTGACGGCGTCCCGCTGATGCAGCAGGAATTGCAGGCCGCGGTGGACAAAGCCCTCGACAAGCCGCAATCCGCCAGACCGGCCGATTACCTGTCCCCCTCCGAGATGCGCTCGCTCGACCTGATGTCGCGGATGATCGGCGGCCTGCTGGAAAATGACGAGGTCAACTGGCCCGCCTTCCTGCATGGCAAACGGCTTCGCGACGTACAGGGGGAACCGGCTGAAAAAGGCCCTAACAAGGGCAAAAAGCAGGGGCGGAAGAAAAACAAGAGGCAGGAGGGCCGGGGCTAGATCCCTGCCGCAACGCCCCATCCGAGACGGGTACGAGTGAGAACGCAATGAAAGTCACGATCTACTTCGGTCACCACAAGGTCGGCTCGACCGCCCTGCAAAGCTTCCTGTTCCGGAACCAGATCACCCTGATGCGGGCGGGCATTCTATATCCCGGCGTCGAAAGCGAAAGCCTGTCCTACATGGCCGCGCGCCTGCTGGAACATACCCCCCTGCCCAGTGGGCTGCGCAGTCGGGTGGCGAAGGCCAGCAAGGGAGCGCCACCGATGAACGCGCGCGAGCCGCATAACGCGCTGGCCTTCAGGATGCTCGCCCAGGCCAATAACGGCACCCCCCCGCCCTGGCACGAAGGTCTGCCCGGCGTCGGCCAGATGGTGCGGGCGCTGCAGATGCAGGCGCATTTCCTCCAGCCGGAAACCGTGGTCCTCTGCTCCGAGGTCATGGCCAATTTTGGCCCCCGTCACCCCGATATGATCGACAAGGTCCGCGACATCTTTCCCGAGGCAGAACAGTCTCTATATTGCGTATTGCGCCGCCCCGACGAATATCTCGTCGCTTGGCATGCCCAGCGGATGCGCTTTGGTGACAAGGTCCGCGCGCTCAGCGACGGGGCCGCCAACCATTATACCAAGACCATCCACTTCAACTATCAGAGCGTCATCGCCCCCTGGGTAGACCGTTTCCCCGGCTCGCCGCTCCATATCCGCAACTACGCCGATGTGCTGGCCTCTGGCGGTTCGGTCGAGGATTTCTTCGGCACCACCGGGCTCGCCCTGCCTCAGGGGCTCAAGACCAGCCTGCGCGCCAATGAAAGCCTGCCCCGCGCCGCGATGGAAATCGCCCGCCGTGCCAACCACGACCTGCCCGCGCTGGAAGCCGACGAGATGCGCCACTACCTGCTGACCAGCAAGAAACACGTCACCCCCCTGCCCAATCGCGAGATCGAAATGTTCGGTGCCTCCCTGCGCGCCGAACTGGCCGAAAAATTCGCTCCGATCCATGCCTACCTGTCGGAACTGACGGGGAGGGATGCCTTTTTCCCGGATATCGATGAAATGACGAAACCACTCCCGATCCCGGAATCCGAGGCAGTGGCCGACTTCCTCCCCAAAATTCCGCTCAAAACCCTGCCCAACGACAGGTTGCGCGATTTCGTTCAGGGACTGACCCGTGAATACGCGGCGTGATATTCCTTTCCTGCTGCGCCACAGGCCAAAAGCCCTTTATTAGAGACTAAATATGATCACCCTCCAGACCCTTATCCTGCCCGAACCGTCGATCTGCACCGAACTGCCGCTCTACGTGCAGACCGATGGCGCGACCGGGTTCTCCCAAAGCCGGCAAGAGCTCTGGACGGGGGCGGGCGGCAAGCTCGGCTTCAACAGCTACTTCAACCTCTTCAGCCTCGACAAATGGATGAAAGGCTGTGGGCTCGACTCCCTGATTGTCGAGCTGATCGGCTCGGGCCGCGCCTATATCCGGGTGGTGCAGGCCGCCGAAGAACGCTCCTGGAATGTGATCTACAGCGAAATCGAAACGCTCGAGGCTGGCACCCCCTTTCAGATCGACATCTCCGACCTGATCGATCGCTCGGTACAGGGTCTGGTTTTCGTCGATATCCGCGGCCTCGACGCCGACGGCTTCACCTTTACCGGCGGCCGCTTCGCCACCCACGACACCCCCGGTGACCTGCCCCGGCTGGCCGTATCGATCACGACGTTCAAACGCGAAGAACAGGTCCGTGAAACCGTCGCCCGCTTAAGCGATTTCATCGAAGGCTTTGCTTATGCCGAGCAGATCCACGTGCAGGTGGTCGACAATGGCAACAGCGCCGAAATCCCCGCCTCGCCCCGGGTCACCCCGATCGACAACCCCAATTACGGCGGCGCCGGCGGTTTCGCCCGCGGGCTGATGGAGGCCACCAAGGCCGGGTTCTCCCATTGCCTCTTCATGGATGACGACGCCTCTTTCCACATGGAGAATATCGCCCGCACCTACATGTTCCTCGCCTTCTCGAAAGACCGGCGCAACGCGGTCGCCGGGGCGATGATCAACAACACCCATAAATGGGCGATGTGGGAAAACGGCGCCTGGTTCGACGGCTCATGCCGCCCGATTTCCTGCGGCGACGACCTGCGCGAGCCCAAGGAAGTGATCAAGATGGAGCTTGCCTCCGGCCAGCAGCGCCCGGCCACGCTCTATGGCGGCTGGTGGTTCTTCGCCTTCGCCATCGACCAGGTGAAACATCACCCCTTCCCCTTCTTCGTGCGCGGCGACGATATCTCCTTCTCGCTGATGAACGATTTCAACATCCACACCCTGAACGGCGTGGTCTCCTTCCAGGACGACTTCTCCGAAAAGGAAAGCGCGCAGACCCTCTATCTCGACCTGCGCAACCATATCATCCAGCATCTCGTCACCCCGGAACTCGAACGCAGCGCGCTTGGCACCGCCAAGGTCCCGATCCGCTTCATCATGCGCTCGATGCTGCGCTTCCATTACGAAAGCGCCCAGGCCCAGCTGCTGGCGTGGCAGGACGTGATGCGCGGCCCCGATTTCTTCGACGAAAATATCGACATGGCGCAGCGCCGTGCCGACATCAAGGACATGATGGACAAGGAGGTCTGGCGCGGCATCGACCAGGCCGACCTGAGCGAGAAGAAACGTCTGACAAAAATCTCCCGCCCGATCCGCACCCTGATCGGTACCTATACTCTAAACGGCCATTTAATCCCGTTTTCCGCGCGGTTCTGGGACAAGATCAACCTGACCATGGCCGATCGCGGCATCGTCTACCCCGCCTACGGGGCCCGCAAGGTCACCTATCTCAGCGCCAACCGCGACAAGGCCTATACGGTCACCCAATCCAAGCGCCGCTTCTTCGCGACCTGCTGGCAGATGACCAGGATGCTGATCCGCTTCATGCGCGAATATGACAACCTGAAAACCAGCTACCGCAGCGGCTATGACCGCCTCACCGCCCCGGAGTACTGGCAAAAGAAACTGGGCTGATCCCCCTTCTTTGGGTCTGAAAATATCCCGGGGGAGTCCGCAGGACGGGGGCAGCGCCCCCCTGCCCGGTCAGAACCTCAGGCCATCAGCGCCTGGTGTACCTCGATTGCCTCTTCGAGATCTTCGAAATACTGCAGCCGCCCGTTTTCCAGCACCAGCCCCGCATTGCAGAACTCGCGCACCTGCCCCATCGAGTGGTTCACCATGATCGAGCTCGAATGATGCATCCGGTCGGCAAACACCGCCCGGCTCTTGCGTTTAAAGGCCGCGTCCCCCACCGCCGTGGTCTCGTCCACAAGATAGGTATCAAAGCGGATCCCCATCGAAGCCCCGAATGCAAGGCGTGAACGCATGCCGCTGGAATAGCTGCGCACCGGCATGTAGAAAAACTTGCCCAGCTCGGCAAAATCCTCGACGAACTTCAAAAGCTCATCCGTATCCACCCCGTAGATCCGGGCAATGAACCGCACGTTCTGCGCCCCGGTCAGCTCGCGGTGAAACGACCCCCCGAAACCGACCGGCCATGAAATCGAGCCATCGCTGATAATGCGACCCGAATCCGGGCGGATCGTGCCGGAAATCATCTCCAGCAGGGTCGATTTTCCCGCCCCGTTCCGCCCCAGCAGCGCCAGCGACTTGCCCGTCGGAAGGGTCAGGTTCAGATCGTCGATCACCACCCGGCGCTCGCCCCGGACCCGGAAACTCTTGGTCAGGTTCTCGAAACGGATCACCGCCTCAGCTCCGGTCCCGGATCGAATAATAGATCAGCGACAGGATCGACCAGAACAGCGCCAGGAACAGGGCCGACAAGCCGCCAAGGATGAACCGCTGCGGATATTCGGAATCCTGCGCCAGCGTCGGCTTGATATAGGTCGCGAGATACCGGCTCTGGCGCGCCGCATCGTCCCGCGCCGCTTCCAGCGCGGTCAGCGCCGCCCGATAGGACTGCTCCGCATACTCGGCGTCCACCGCAAGGCTCTCATACTCGGCGATCAGCGTCGGGTAATCTTCGCCCACCGCCCCGGTATCGGTATTGTCGCTGGTAAAGGTCTGCCGCTCGATCTGGATCCGGTCCCGGATCACCTCGATGCGCTGCTCCGCCTTGGTCAGGCGCGGGTCGCTGCCATTGGTGGTGCCGCGCAGCAGGTCATATTCGATCAGCGCCGCCGCCAGCTGCTGCTGAAGATTGCCCATCACCCCCATGCGGCTCTGCATATCCGCGGCGGGATCGACGATCCGGGTCCGGGTACGAAAGCGCGTCAGGGCCTCGCGCGCGCCCTTCAGCCGTTCCAGCGCCTCTTCGAGATCGGCCTTGGCATAGCCAAGCGCATCCTCGCGCGCCCGTGCATTCAGATCGTTGATCCGATCCTGGCTTTCCCGCACGATCTCACCGGTGATTTTCTGAGCGGTTTCCGCATCAAAGGCAGAAACCGTCACCTCGGTCAGCCCGGTGCCGGAATCATAGGCAATGCCCACGATCCGGTGCCAGTACCAGACCAGGTCCTCCATCGACGCCTCAGGCCAGAGACCGAAAGCCCAGTCATACGGCCAGACCTGCGTGTAATGCGCCCGCAGATCGACATTCGCATTGACCGCCTCGACCATCTCCTGGCTCTGGATGAACTCGTAAAGGATATCGCTGTCCGAAGCCGCGGTGCCGCCGGCAAACTGCGCCAGCCCCCCCAGCAATTCATTGGCCGCGCCGCTTTCCTGCGTGCGCACCGTGAAACCCGTGGTCGAAAGATACTGGTCGGTCGCATGGGTGCCGAGGTAATAGACCACCCCGGCAAAGGGCAGCAGCACCATCAGCACAAAGCTCAGTATCAGCCCCCAGTGGCGCTTTTTCATCCGCGCCGGACGAGCGATGGGCTGCACCTTCGCCCGATCGATCACCTCGACCTGTTCGCGCGCCCGCGCAGCCAGCCGTTCCTGCTTGCGCTTTTTCTTCAGCCCGCCGCCCTTGCCGCCACTTTTTTTGCCACCGCCTTTTCGCGCAGGCGGCGTGGCTTCGGGAATTTTGCCGGTCTCGCGGGAGGTCACCGTTTCCTGTCCGGGCGTCTCGTCCTTCCCGGTTTCCGCTTCCATCCCGGTCCGGCCATCTGCCCCATTATCGAGATTCATTGATCCTGGATTCCTGCCTGTGCCTGTGCCCCTGCGCCCCGTCCCGCACCCTGTCTCCGCGGACGTGAAGCCATTTGTATTCTGGCTTTATTTCTTACATAACCAAGGGCGTAAACACCAGCACAGACAGGCGTTCATGACCGCCCTTCCCCCGCCTATGCCCCCTTCGGTTACACCTGCCAAGAACGGTGGGCGCCGCTTTGCGACCCTGCGCACGGTACTGGCGCTGATCCTGCGCGAGATGTCCACCAGCTACGGGCGCACACCGGGCGGCTATCTCTGGGCCGTGGTCGAACCGCTGGCTGCAATCCTCGTGCTCAGCATCGGGTTTTCGCTGATCGTGCGCACGCCGTCGCTGGGAACAAGCTTCCTGCTGTTCTATGCCACCGGTTACCTGCCCTTCGATCTCTACCAGAATGTCAGCCGCGCCACGTCCCGCGCCATCAGCTTCTCCAAACCGCTGCTGAAATACCCCGCCGTCACCTGGATGGATGCGATCCTTGCCCGGTTCTTCCTGAACAGCCTGACCTCCGTGCTGATCTCCATCCTGCTCCTAAGCGGCGTGATGCTGGTCACGGACACCCATGCCAGCCTCGACCTGCCCCCCGTGGTCACCGCGATGGCCCTTGCAATGATCCTCGGACTTGGCGTCGGCACGATCAACTGCGCGCTGATCGGGCTGTTCCCGATCTGGGATATCGCCTGGTCGATCATTACCCGGCCGCTGTTTCTCGCCTCCGGCGTTCTCTACACCTTTGAATCCCTGCCCCCTCTTGCCCAGGATATCCTCTGGTACAATCCGCTGGTGCATATCCTCGGGCTGATGCGGGTCGGCTTCTATTCGACCTATACCGCCTCATACGTGAATGAAATCTACGTGCTCGGCGTCTCGCTGGGGCTGATGGCCATGGGGCAAATCCTGCTCGGACGCTACCACCGGGACATCCTCAACCGCTAAGGAAAACCAGACCCTATTTGGGCGTTTTCTCGGTTTCTGCCATTATCAGGATGCCACCGTGATCCACTCCGGTCCGGCCCCTCAGCCCGTCCCCTATCGCCCGTGTCAGCAGGCGCAGGAATACCCCACGCTCGCCCGAGTGATGACGGACCTTCGACAGCCACTTGGGCAGGATCGCCAGCAGAACCGGCCAGAACATCCACCCCGCCGCCATCCGGTACAGCAACAGCAGGTTGCGGTGATAATAATACACCTTCCAGAGCGGCCGGAACCGCCCGCGCTGTCCTTCGAAGGTGGAACAGTCATGCTCGAACACCACCTGCGGCGCAAACAGGATCCGCCCGCCCTGTTTCGACAGACCAAGCGTATAAAGCCCGTCTTCGCCATAGACGAACAACCGCCCGTCCGGATAACCGACCCGCTCGATTGCTCCCCGCGACACGAAAAGCCCGACGAAAGAGGCCACGTCGATCTGCCGCCCCTCGCCCCGGTAATCCTCGGGTTCGATATGAAACCCGCCACGGCCGCCCCCGAACAGGGTCTGGCGAAACTCGCGCGCATGCCAGAAGGGATTGCGCGACGGGCGGTTCATCTCGCAGATCTCGCCGCCGGGATAATACACCGCTGCCGCAACCGCGTCCCAGTCCGAGGTATCCATCTCGTGAAACGCCGCCAGCGCCCCCGGCACCGGCCGCGCGTCGTCATCCATCACCAGGAGCCAGTCCGGATCGAGCGTCGATACCGCATGACGCATTCCCGCTTCGAAGCCGCCGGCGCCCCCGACATTCCGCGCACTCGGATGCAGAACAAGACGGGGATCAACAAGCCCGGCAAGCCAGTCCCCGGTACCGTCCGTCGAAGCGTTGTCCACCACGACGACCGCCGTCAAATCCGCTTCCGGAGCCTCCAGCAACCGTTCCACCGTCTGCTGAAGCTTCTCAAGCCGGTTATAGGTAACCACCACGGCAACCAGTCTCTGCCTGTCGGTTCTGTCTTCGATACGCACTGCGCGGAGGTTCCTTTGTCACCGGGTTCAGCCTCTCGGCTCCAGATGCGCAAAACCCATAATTTCGCGCCAGTGTCAAACCGTCCGCCAAAGAGGGGGCTCTGCCCCCATCCCCCTGACGGGCGACTCCCCCGGGATATTTGGAACCCAAAGAAGGCACGAATTTTTCTTCTTTGGGTCAAAAAATATCCCGGGGTGATGGGCAAAATCCCTGATTTTGACCGGAGGGGCAGAGCCCCTTCTTCAAAATTTGACAGCGGGATCAATCAGGTGGACAAAGACGCATGAAAACAGCACTTGTAACCGGCTCGGCCGGGTTCATCGGATATTTTGTCTCTGCTCGTCTGCTTGAACTGGGCTGGCGTGTCATCGGTCTAGATGCATTTTCCGACTATTATGACGTGGGCCTCAAGGAACGCCGGCAATCGATGCTGTCACAATCGGCTAGTTTCACCCCTTTGCGGGCCAGGCTCGAGGACTCGGGCCTCCTGATGGAATTGTTTGAAAAAGAACGGCCGGATCTGGTCATTCATCTAGCCGCGCAGGCCGGTGTCCGGTTTTCCATTGATAGTCCGCGCTCTTATGTCGAGGCGAACCTCATCGGCACTTTCGAGTTGCTGGAAGCGGCACGGGCCTTTCCGCCTGCCCATATGCTGCTGGCCTCGACCTCTTCCGCCTATGGAGCGAATACCGAGATGCCTTATGTCGAGACGCAGAGGGCCGATCACCAGATGTCCTTCTACGCGGCGACGAAAAAGGCGACGGAGTCGATGGCGCATTCCTATGCCCATCTTTATCACCTGCCGATAACCATGTTCCGGTTCTTCACCGTCTACGGCCCCTGGGGACGGCCGGACATGGCGCATTTCAAGTTCACCCGGGCGATCCTCAACGGCGATCCGATCGATGTTTACAACCACGGTAAGATGCAGCGCGATTTCACCTATATCGACGATCTCGTGGATGGCATTACCGGTCTGATCGAGGCGGTCCCGGGGGGTGAACCGGTCTCGGACAGGGACTCCCTCAGCCCCGTGGCGCCTTTCCGGGTGGTGAATATCGGGGCGTCTTCACCGACCCCACTGATGACCTTCATCGCTGCGATCGAAAAAGCCTGCGGGCGTGAGGCAGAAAAGATCATGCATCCGATGCAGCCCGGCGACGTGCCCGCAACATGGGCCGATACCGGATTAATCGAGGATCTGACCGGGTATGTGCCCAAGGTACCGGTCGAGGCCGGGATTCAGCGTTTCGTCGACTGGTACCGGGACTATTACGACGTCTGATTAGATCGGACTCTATATTTTCAATAAGTTAGCTCAAACTTGTTTCGCGCGCGAAACATTTACGCTTTTGCCGCCAGCCACTTCCTGAGTGCTTTGAAGAGCGCCTCGTCAACGCCTTCGCCCGTAATTTCGATCCGCCCTTCTGCAGGATCGAACCGCGCCTCGGCTGCCCTTACAGAGCCTGTTTCGGGCTTTTCTGACGGGGGGACAGAAGCAGGCTCCCTTGGCTCAAGTGGGGCAGGGGGGCGCTGATATTCAGCGATGGCAGCGCTCAAGACATCCAACTCGCCCTGTACTTCGCCCCGGTTGCCGGTCGCCAACCGGTTGCGCAGCTTGTCGACAAAACCCGGGTTCTCCTGCACCGCCTTGGACAATTCCAGCCCGCGTTTTTCGGAAATGGCCGCAGGAAAGGACAGCACGTCATCCAGCTGCTGCACCAGCGGCACAAAGCTGTTGATCTTGGACCGCTTGGATCGGGAAACAGAGCCAAACAGGCCATTCAGAGCCGCTTTCAGCGTTGGATAGACACCGCCCTCATAGGCACGCAGCGCGATCCTTGCCCGCTCATACAGGCTGAGGTTGGCGCGGATCTCGTTTTCCTCGACCATCGCCACATAGGCGTCCTGCATATCGTCCGGCGTCACGACGAGGGCTTTCACCTTTGCGAAACGTCCGTCACCATGCTCGGCCTCAAGCCGCTGCAACGCTAAAAGCCGCCGCCAGCCCGAGATCAGCCCGTGGGTAAACCCGTCCTTTGGCGCGGGATAGGCCACCACCTCGATCGGGCTTTGCTGGCCCCGCGAGGCAAGACTTGTCGCCAGCGCCTCCATCTCCTCCTCGTCCTGGGCGATCCGGTCCCGAACAATGTAATGCGGATCGATCGCGCCAAGGGGCAGGGTCTCGATGAAACGACCCTCGCGGCGGGCGCTCTCCAGCGCCGTGCTCAGTTCTTCCAGCGCGGCCGTTGCCGAGGCTTCGCTCGCGACCTGCGCAATCGGCGCGCTGATCATCGGCCCGGGACGGGACAGGGCGGGACCGGTCTCACCGGGTTCGAGATAGCCCGGCTGTGGCGGTGTCAGACGCTTGCGTTTGGCCATGTCACTCTCCCGTTAATAGACACTGATACCAGTCTCTGCACAGCGTTTCTCTCATACCTCGGCAAGCTCGTCACGTCGCCAGATCCCGGTCAGCAGCCGTTTGAAAGCCGCATAGGTTTCATCGAATGTTTCGCGCCCGCGCGCATAGGTCTCGCGGTTGAAATCCCGGTAATCCGCCTCGTAGATACCGCTAACCTGTTCACCCGCCTGTCCGATCAGCGCGGTGAAATCCTGCTTGTGCGGCGACAGGGTACGTCCGAGATAGGCCTGCATCAGGGCTGAAAGTTCCCCCTGCTGGGCCCCGTCATAGCGGGTGATCACCGCGCGCACCGCGTCCCATTCAAAGGCTAGCCCCTCGCGCCCCAGCGCCCTTGCGGCGATGTTCTCGCCCTCTTCGATGCTGGCAAAGGTGGAATGCAGCATGTCAAAGAACCGCCCCGTTGAATCGAATTCGAGGAAAGAGGCCCCCAGCGGCACCAGCAGAATATCCGCCGCCGCCAGCCCGTTGATCGTCAGATAGCCAAGCGCCGGGGGCGTATCGATGAAGACGAGGTCGTAGCGCTCCAGCACCCCGTCCGCCTCGAGCCGGTCGGTCAGCGCGTCCCAAAGCTTCCAGCCCCGTGCCGCCATCCGCCAGACCGGAATCTGGAACTCGGCCCAGTAGAGGTTCAGCTGGGCGCCAATCAGATCGATATTGGGCCAGTGGGTGGGTTGGATCACGTCCGCGGCCGTCATCTCCATCGCGGCCGTCAGGGATTCATCCAGCGGCTGCGGCGCCTCGCCCCGATCCAGCCGCCGCTGGTTGTCGGCCCGCAGGTGCTCTCCGTAATGGCGTGCCAGCAGGGGAAAGGCCGTCTGCCATTCATCCTCGACCCGGCCGCCAAAGATCGAGGTCATTGACCCTTGCGAATCCAGATCCACGACCAGCACTTTGTAGCCATCCAGCGCCGCTGACATGGCCAGATGCGCCGCGGTCGAGGTCTTGCCGACACCGCCTTTGAAATTGGCCACCGCCACCAGCTTGGCCGGCAGGCCTTCGGGGCGGTAAGGAAGGTAATTCTTGGCCTTGGACCCCTGCGCCGCGAAATGCGCCCGCAGCCGCAGCACCTCGTCCAGCGTGAACCACTTGGCGCCGCCCTCGGTTTCAGAACTGCCCTGCGGCAGATCCGGGTTCGCTTTGAGCACGCGCCTGAAATGCGCCTGCGCCACGGGGATCAGGTAGCGGGTGATTTCCCATGTTGAAAACAGGCGCAACGATTTGCGCCCCTCTTCGTTCAGCCCCCGGCTGGCCAGATCGCGCCTTCCCTGCGCACAGGCATTGGCGATATCGGCGAACCCTTCCGTCGAGGTTGGGGCATCCAGATCGGCCAGTGCCGCGTCGGGATCAATGTTGAAATAGGGCGGAAGCCCGGAGGCGGGGGTATGGGTATCCTTGGCCATGATCCTGCTCGATATGCCGCGTTTTTTGCAGGATAGCACAAAACACCGCACATGGAAGGAAAACGCGCATCTCCGGCGATTTTCTTAGCAAATCCAAGGTGCTTTTCGGGAATTTAGCGAGGTTGCCGGAGGAAAGGGATAATTTTTTGGATGTTAGAATCCTGTTATTTAAGTGTTAAGGCAATTCCGCTCTTTTTTCATCGCTTTTGTTTTAAGGGGTTTGCGGCTCAATTTTCCGGGCAGAGTGACTCTGAACCCCCGATAAAGTGACTCTGCTCCCCCGATGAGATGACTCCGAACCCCCGTTGTCCGCGTCTGTGGATAACTCTAGGGTAGGCGTCATTGAAACCACGATAGAACGAGTCGGCAAACGACCGGGACAGGCAGTGATGAGCGGGGCCATGACAGGGCAGGGCGGGCTGTTGCCCGATCGTAACCGGCAGGGAGATTTCTTTCTCTGCGATGTCTTCGATGCGATTCCCAAGGACGACATGGCCAGCATGGAACATCCGCTGTTCTCGCTTGCCACCCGTCCGGATCGGCGCATCCTGCGCTATGCCCATAACGGGACCGAGATCGAGGTGACGCCCTCCGTCAAGGGACTCGCGACGATCCATGACAAGGACATCCTGATCTTTTGCATCTCGCAGCTGATGGCCGCGCTGAATGCGGGCCGGCAGGTCAGCCGGACCCTGCAGCTCAAGGCGCATGATCTGCTGGTGGCCACCAATCGCGAGACCAGCGGTGATGCCTACCGGCGGCTGCGCGAGGCTTTTGAGCGGCTCGCCGGCACCCGCATCACTACCAATATCGTGACGGGCGAGCATGAAATCACTACGGGCTTCGGCCTCATCGAATCCTGGGAAATCTTGCGCAAGTCCCGCGGCGGACGCATGGTAAGCGTGTCGGTCACCCTGTCGGAATGGCTGTTCCGCGCGGTGCTCGGGCGTTCGGTGCTGACCCTCAGCCGCGACTATTTCCGCCTGCGCAAACCGCTCGAGCGGCGCATCTACGAACTCGCCCGCAAGCATTGCGGCCGCCAGGATAGCTGGCGCGTCTCAGTAGATACCTTGCTCAAGAAATCCGGCTCTGCCTCGCCTCGACGCGTCTTTCGCGCGATGCTGCGCGAGATGATCAAATCCGGCCACCTGCCGGATTACGACATGCAGGAAGACCCTGGTGACCTGATCCGGTTCACGCAGAAGACGCCGATTGTGGAAACACCGCCGCCCACCCTCAGCAGCACTGCGCTGGCGCAGGCCCGCCTGCTTATGCCCGGCGCGGATGTTCATGCGCTCGAAGCGGAATGGCGCGGGGTCTGGGCACGCACCGGCGCCCAGCGTCTGCGCAAACCCGATGCCGCTTTCTTGGGCTGGGTTCGTAAGCGGGCAGGGCGCTTGTCATAAAGCGAACGGCAGCATTACGCGGCCTCTGTCGGATGCCTCCGGCGGGGATATTTTAAGACCCAAAGAAGCAGGGGCGGGATATCCCTTTCTTTGGGTTTCAAAATATCCCGGGGTGACGGGCTAAATCTTTGATTTTGACCGGAGGGGCAGAGCCCCTTGCCTGTAAATGATCCATCTGCGCAACGGGCCTTGGTAGAAACGAGCTGGCCCGATGACAAGCGCCGCCTCCCTTGCTAAGGGGAGGGGGAATTGAGCCCCAGGTAATTGAGTAGTTCAGATGCAGGTCGAAGAAACGGTGCTTCCGGGCGTCAGGATCCTTACCCCCGCCCGGTTCGGGGATGCGCGCGGCTTTTTCAGCGAAAGCTGGAATCGCAAAACTCTGGCGGCGCAGGGAATCGAGTTGGATTTCGTGCAGGATAATCATTCCATGTCGGAACAGGTGGGCACCGTGCGGGGGCTGCATTTCCAGTCGCCGCCCCATGCGCAGGCCAAGCTGGTGCGCTGCGGGCAGGGGGCGCTGTTCGATGTGGCCGTGGATATTCGCAAGGGCAGCCCGACCTATGGCCAGTGGGTCGGGGTCGAGCTGACGGCGGAGAACGGTAAACAGCTTCTGGTGCCTGTCGGGTTCCTGCATGGCTTTGTCACCCGGGCACCGATGACCGAGATCTGTTACAAATGCACTGATTACTACGCGCCCGAATGTGACGGGGCGGTGCGTTTCGACGATCCCGATATCGGGATCGACTGGGGGCTCGACAGCGATCCGGTGCTTTCGGGCAAGGATGCGGCGGCGCCGCTGCTGGCGGATTTTGACAGCCCCTTTACCTGGGAGGGTGCGGCATGAAGTTGATCGTCACCGGCGGGGCCGGGTTCATCGGCTCGGCCGTGGTGCGGCAGGCGGTGCGTGCCGGGCACGAGGTCGTCAACCTTGACGCGCTGACCTATGCGGCCTGTCTCGATAACGTGGCCGAGGTGGCGGATGCGACCAATTATACCTTTGTAGAGGCTGATATCCGGGATCGCGCCGCGATGGACAAGCTCTTTGCCGCCCATGCGCCGGATGCCATCATGCATCTCGCGGCGGAATCCCATGTGGATCGCTCCATCGACGGGCCGGGCACTTTCATCGATACCAATATCACCGGCACCTATACCTTGCTCGAGTCCGCGCGTGCCTGGTGGGTCGGGGCAGGGCGGCCCGAGGGGTTTCGCTTTCATCACATCTCGACCGACGAGGTGTTCGGCAGTCTCGGGCAAACCGGGCAGTTCACCGAAGCGACGCCCTATGATCCGCGCAGCCCCTATTCCGCTTCCAAGGCCGCGTCAGACCATCTGGTCCGAGCATGGCATGAAACCTATGGTCTGCCGGTGGTGCTGACCAATTGTTCGAACAATTATGGCCCCTATCATTTCCCTGAAAAGCTGATCCCGGTGATCATTCTCAATGCGCTCGCGGGCAAGGCGCTGCCGATCTATGGCGACGGCTCGAACGTCCGCGACTGGCTTTATGTCGAGGATCATGCCGATGCGCTGCTGACCGTGGTGCAGAAGGGGCAGGTGGGGCGTTCCTATAATATCGGCGGGGAGAACGAGCGCAGCAATCTTGAACTGGTGAAAACCCTTTGCGCCATTCTCGATAAGAAACGCCCGAAAGCTGATGGCTCCTATACCGACCAGATCACCTTTGTCACCGACCGGCCCGGCCATGATGCGCGCTATGCCATCGATCCGACCCGTATCCGTGACGAACTGGGCTGGCGCCCCTCGGTCACGGTCGAGCAGGGGCTGGCGCTGACCGTGGACTGGTATCTGGCGAACGAGCCATGGTGGCGCGCCCTGCAGGATCGCAAGGGCGTCGGCGAACGGTTGGGGGTCAAGGCGTGAGATATCTTGTCTTTGGCGCGACCGGGCAGGTGGCGCGGGAACTGGCCGACCATGACGGGGTGACCTGTCTTGGCCGCGATCTGGCGGATTTCACCGATCCCGAAGGCTGCGCCCGGCTGGTCGAGGAGACCGAGGCCGATGCGGTGATCATTGCCGCCGCCTATACCGCCGTCGATCGCGCCGAGGAGGAAGAGGCGCTGGCCGCAACCGTCAATGCGACCGCCCCGGGGGCAATTGCTGCTGCGGCGGCGGCACGCGGTCTGCCGCTGGTACATGTCTCGACCGATTACGTCTTTGATGGCAGCGGCGACAGCCCGCGTTCCCCCGGTGAACCGGTGTCTCCGCTGGGCGCCTATGGCCGGACCAAGCTGGCGGGCGAGGACGCCGTGCGCGCGGCGGGCGGTCCCCATGCGATCATCCGGACCTCATGGGTGGTCTCGGCCCATGGCAGCAATTTCGTCAAGACCATGCGCCGCCTCGGGGCCGAGCGTGACCGGTTGACCATCGTGGCCGATCAGATCGGCGGGCCGACTCCGGCGGCGGATCTGGCGCGGGCCTGTCTTGCGGCGGCTGACGGGCTGGTCAAGGATCCGGCGCGCGGCGGCACCTATCATTTTGCCGGGGCGCCGGATGTCAGCTGGGCGGATTTCGCGCGCGAGATATTTGCCCGCTCGGGCATCACCTGCGAGGTGGTGGATATCCCGTCATCCGAGTACCCGACCCCGGCGAAACGGCCGCTGAACTCAAGGCTCGATTGCTCTGCGTTAGAGACTGATTTCGGCATCAAACGTCCCGACTGGCGGGACGGGTTGCAGGACATAATCGAAGAACTGGAGGCGCAGGGCGCATGAGCACACGCAAGGGCATTATTCTCGCGGGCGGATCCGGCACGCGGCTTTACCCGATCACCATGG
This sequence comes from Phaeobacter sp. 22II1-1F12B, assembly GCF_002210165.1. Classification (GTDB taxonomy): domain Bacteria; phylum Pseudomonadota; class Alphaproteobacteria; order Rhodobacterales; family Rhodobacteraceae; genus Heliomarina. The sequence goes on from NZ_AQQP01000019.1 coordinate 55,408, forward strand.
GCGTCTCCAAGCAGCTGCTGCCGATCTATGACAAGCCGATGATCTATTACCCGCTCTCGGTGCTCATGCTGGCAGGGATCCGCGAGATCTGCGTGATCACCACGCCGCAGGATCAGGAGCAGTTCCAGCGCACCTTGGGCGATGGCAGCCAATGGGGGGTCTCGCTGACCTACGTTGTGCAGCCCAGCCCCGACGGTCTGGCGCAGGCCTATATCCTCGCCGAGAAGTTTCTCGATGGCGCGCCCTCGGCCATGGTGCTGGGCGACAATATCTTCTTTGGCCACGGCCTGCCGAAACTGATGGCGCGGGCCGATGAGCAGGGGCAGGGCGGCACTGTCTTCGGCTATCACGTGGCCGATCCGGAACGCTATGGCGTGGTAGCCTTCAACGCGGATGGCGCGGTGCGCGAGATCATCGAGAAACCCGCCGTGCCGCCGTCGAACTACGCGGTGACCGGGTTGTACTTCCTCGATGGCAGCGCGCCGGAACGGGCGCGGCAGGTGCAGCCCTCGGACCGGGGCGAACTGGAAATTACCTCGCTGCTGGGACTCTACCTGAATGAGGGTCTGTTACAGGTCGAAACCATGGGGCGCGGCTATGCCTGGCTTGATACCGGCACCCATGCCAGCCTGCTCGATGCGGGCAATTTCGTGCGCACGCTCGAAGAACGTCAGGGGTTGCAGGCGGGCTGCCCGGAAGAGATCGCCTTTGATCTAGGCTGGATCACGCCCGAAGAGCTTCAGGCGCGTGCAGAGATGTTCGCCAAGAACAGTTATGGCGCCTATCTGGCTAATTTGCTGAAGTAACGGCTCTCTCCGGTCGCCGGGGGCGACCGGATCTCTCAGCCCCTCGGATCAGAACGAGGCCGCCCGGCTGAATACGCCGAACAGGTTGCCGATCACGTTGGATACGGTGAGCGCGTCGTTGATCGGCGATTCGGTGGCGACGATCAGGTCATTGGGGTGGACTGCGAAATTCCGGGCCGAAAACAGCCCGTCGGCGCTGGTCAGGTCGACCGAGAAGACCACCCGCGTATTGCGCGGCCCCCGGGATCCGGCGCTGACCGCGCTGGACGGGTATTCGCGCAAGATCAGCAGCCCGCGCGGGTCGGCACGGTTGGGATTGACGCCGCCGATGATCGCGACCGCATCCATCGCCGACAGATCGTCGCGGGTGAACGGGTGCAGGTCCTGCGTGCCGGTGGCCCCGAAAGACAGGAAATAGCGCGGATCTTCTTCGACAAAGACCCGGTCACCGCCGACCAGCCGCGTATCCAGCGTGGGCCGGTCAAGCAGGGTTTCAACCGAGGTGCCATAGATCGACGAGCCTCGCACCAGCCGGATCTGAGGGTTGTTGATATTCGGGGCGACGCCACCGCCCGCCGCCAGCAGGCTCATCACCGTGTAATTGCGGTCGGGCATCGGGTAGCTGCCGGGTTCGGCGACACCGCCGACCAACTCCACCGAGTTATAGCGCCCTTCCTGAAGCCCCACCACGACCTGCGCCGAGGGGATGATCGCCTCAAGCGCGCGCTGGATCTCTTCCCGGGCAAGGTCCTCGGTCTTGCCGATGACGCTGATGCTGCCAACGTAGGGCAGGTAGATCGTCCCGTTCGACGCCACCTTCATGGCCTCCAGCACGATATCCTTCTGCTCGGGCGAGGTCAGAAGCGAATTGTCGGAACTGTCCCAGATGCGGATGTTGAGCAGATCGCCCGGCTGGATGACCTGGTTGCGGGGGCCCTGGCTCGCGTTGATCCAGCCCAGCCGTTCCTGCCGTCCGGTGGCGGGCCACTTGGTGATCGTGGGCAGAAAGGCGCGGGTGACCGGGTAGACTGCGAAATTCGGCGCGGCATTGTCATATTCGCGTACCACGTCCTCGACGATCGGACCGCTGGCGGGCAGGCGTCCACATCCCGCCGACAGTAAAGCGAGCCCCAGCAGACAGGTGAGGCGGATCAGTTGGCGCATCGGTATGGTCGTCCCCCAGCCCCGGGGAGTCCCGAAAGGCGTTGCAATTTTCCTGCCGCAAGATACTGGCAGGCCAAGGACGGTCAACAGGAACCATCATCTCCATGACGATTCAACGCATTCTGGTTCTGGGCGCAACAGGTCGGATCGGCACGATCCTGCGTGAAACCTGGGCGCCGGACATGGCGCTCTGGCAGGGGCGGCGGGAATTTACCGTGCCGGGCGGTGCGGTGCCTCTCGTCTTTGATCCGATTTCCCAGCAACAGGGTCTGATACAGGCCGGGCAGGGCTGTTCGACCGTGCTTTGCCTCGCCGGGGCGGTGCCGGGGCGTAATGACGCGATGGAGGACAATATCGCCCTTGCCCGGGCCGCCATCCGCATCGGGGCAGGGCTTGGCGCGCGGGTGCTGCTCAGCTCTTCGGCGGCGGTCTATGGCGCGCAACAGGGCCCGCTCGATGAAACCACACCGCCCCGCCCGGTGGCCGATTACGGCCAGGCCAAGCTGGAAATGGAACGCGAGGGCGCCCGCCTCGGGATAGAGCTGGGCGTGCCGGTAACTGCCTTGCGTATCGGCAATATCGCCGGAATTGATGCAATATTAGGCAACTGGCGTCCGGGCTTTGCGCTGGACCGCTTCCCCGACGGGCGGACCCCCCGGCGCAGCTATATCGGCCCGGTGACGCTTTCCCGCGTGATACAGTCTCTATGCAGGGCCAAAACCCTTCCCGATCTCCTGAACCTGGCCGCGCCAGAGGTGATCGAAATGGGTGCGCTGCTGGATGCGGCGGGCCTTGAGTGGGTCCCGCGCCCTGCGCCGGATCATGCCATTGCCGAGGTTTCCCTTGCGACCACGCGGCTTGAGGGGTTCCACCCGCTGCCGCCCGAGGCTAGTCTGCCTGAAACAATGGTCGCCGAATGGCGCGCGCAGAGCAGATAAGAGGCCCCGAATGCCCGTAACAGACCCTGATATTTCCGCATGACCTGGCGCAAGCGGCTGTTCGACCTGTTCTTTGTCGCGCTGCTGATCGTGATCCTCGCGCCGGTTCTGCTGGCGCTGCTGCTCTGGCTTTTGCTGCGCGAGGGGCGTCCGGTCTTTTACGTGGCTGAGCGGATGAAGGGGATCGACCAGCCCTTCAACCTCTGGAAACTGCGCACCATGACCGTGGTCGAAAGCGATGCCGGGGTCTCGGGCGGCGACAAGAACACGCGGATCACCCCGACCGGGGCATGGCTGCGCGGCAAGCGGCTCGATGAATTTCCCCAGCTCTGGAACATCCTGCGCGGCGACCTCAGCTTTGTCGGCCCGCGCCCGCCTCTGCGCGAATATGTCGAGCGTTACCCCGAGGTTTATCGCGAGGTGCTGAAATCGCGCCCCGGCGTCACCGGGCTGGCCTCGATCTCCTATCATCGCCACGAGGCGGCGCTGCTGGCGCGCTGCACCACGCCCGAGGAGACCGACGCGGTCTATACCCGCATCTGCGTCCCGGCCAAGGCGCGGCTCGACCTGATCTACCAGCGGCACCAGTCGATGTGTTACGATTTCGATCTGGTGTTCCAGACCATCGGCAACCTGTTCCGGCGGAACAGGGGACAGAATCGGGGGTGAATCGATGGGAGAGAGGGGTTTTCAAGCATTATGTTGCCGCTCAGCCGGAAATTGCGCAGTGGCCGCGCAACAAATGCAAAAGTATTTTGCACCCCCGGGAAAATGGTTTAGACAACGGTACGTTAAATTGATTACACGGTCTTCTGCATCGTGCCATTCCGCCAAGGGGCCTTCTGGCGTGTCTGACGTCACGATGCGGGGTTTGGTCATCATGAAGTGCCCTTTGACTGTCGTGTGGGGGCGGCGGCCTGAATGTTGAAACTCCTCAGTTCATTGTCCCGCAGGCAGAGAGGCTATGTCTTTCTCGCGATTGATCTGCTCCTGATCCCGCTTGCCCTGCTCTTTACCTATACCGTCCAGTCGCTGCCGATCTCGCCGCTTGAGGCACTCTGGCAGACCATGCCAAGCCTGCCCTACCTGATGGCCATCGCCATCGCGGTCTCGTGGTGGCTGGGGCTGCCGATGGTCCAGCTCAATGCCTATGAACGCCACGCGGTGGCGCGCACCGCGATGCTGGCGGGCGTGCTGGTTGTCGCCTCGACCGGGCTGTCGCAAATCAGCGCGCAGGAACTGCCGCTTGGCACCCATGTCATGTTCGGCATCTCCTATTTCCTCTTCGTGGTCTGCAGCCGGGTCTTCCTGTTGCAGGTGGTCACCATGATCTATCGCCGTGCGCGGCCGCGCCGCCGGGTGCTGATCTACGGGGCCGGAACCACGGGCACCCAGCTCGCGCAGGCGCTCAGGAATCATGACGGCATCGACCCGGTCGCCTTTGTCGATGACAATACCTCGCTTCAGGGCATGACGCTGCTTGGCCTGCCGGTGTTTCCGCCGGCCCAGATCGCCAAGCTGGTCAATGACCGCAACATCAACCGGGTGCTGCTGGCCATGCCCTCGCTCAGCCAGCCGAAACAGGCCCAGATCGCCCGGCGGCTGCAGAAGATGCGGCTCGAGGTGCAGACCCTGCCGTCCTTTGCCCAGCTGATCGGCGAAGAGGCCCTTGTCGACAAGCTGACCCCGGTGGCACCGCAGAATTTCTTGGGGCGCAAATCGGCGGATGTGACGCTGGGCGACGCGGTGACCAGCTATCAGGGCCGGGTTGTGCTGGTTTCCGGCGCGGGCGGTTCGATCGGCTCGGAACTCTGCCGGCAGGTGCTGGCCTGCCAGCCCGCCAAGATCGTGCTTTATGAACTCTCCGAACTGGCGCTCTACACGGTGCATCAGGAACTGGTGCAGCTGGCCGAGGGCGGGCATATCGACATCGTGCCGGTGCTCGGCTCGGTCACCGATCCGCGGCAGGTGCGCAAGGTGCTCTCGGATCACCGGGTGCAGGTCGTGCTGCATGCGGCGGCCTATAAACACGTGCCGCTGGTCGAGGCGAACCCGCTGCCGGGTCTGGCCAACAATGTCTTCGGTACCCAGACGCTGGCCCGCGAGGCGGCCGAGGTCGGGGTCGAACGCTTTATCCTCGTCTCTTCCGACAAGGCAGTGCGTCCGACCAACGTGATGGGCGCGTCCAAGCGGCTGGCCGAACTGGTTGTGCAGGATCTCGCTACCCGGCACGAGGACACGATCTTTACCATGGTCCGGTTCGGCAATGTGCTGGGCTCTTCGGGTTCGGTCGTGCCGCTGTTTCAGGAACAGATCAGCCGCGGGGGCCCGGTCACCGTCACCGATATCCGGGTGCGGCGGTTCTTCATGACGATCAGCGAGGCGGTGCAGCTGGTGCTCAAGGCCGGGTCCGAGGCGCGCGGCGGCGAGGTCTTCGTGCTCGACATGGGCAAGCCGGTCTCGATCCTGCAACTGGCGCGGCAGGTGATCGAAAGCGCCGGGTACACGGTGCGCGACGGCGATCACCCCGAGGGCGATATCGATATCGAGATCATCGGTCTGCGCCCCGGCGAAAAGATCGAAGAGGAACTCACCCTCTCCGGCGACCTGATCGGCACCCGCTATCAGAAAATCTTCTGCGCCCGCGAGGAACGGCTCTCGGAAATCGAGGTCGCGGCGGTGCTGCGGGGCCTGCGCCATGCGCTGGCCGCCAGCGACGAAGACGCCGCCCGGATGGTGGTGGCGCGCTGGGTCGAAGGCTTCGCGCGGCTCGAGACGGGACGGAAAACTTCCTGAAGCGGGGGCGCGTTGATCCCGCCCCGTGCTTCATGATCTAACAACAAACAGCAGGTTCCGCCCCTCGACTGGCGCGGGGCGCAAAGCGGTGGACAGGCAAAGGCAAGCAAAGCGTGACTGAACGAGTATTTCCCCGGCGCCGCACCCGGCGCGCCGCGGCCCTGTTCCCGGCCATGCTGCTGGCCGCGCCGGTCATGGCGCAGGGGGCCGACCCGCTTGAACCAAGCCTCGATCTGCCGACCCCGCCGACGCTCAACTTCTATGGCTCGCCCGGGCTCATGGACATGCCCACCGCCGAGATGCTGCCCGACGGGCAGTTCACCACGACGATTTCGAATTTCGGCGGCCAGACCCGGCTGACCACTACCTTTCAGGCGCTGCCGTGGCTCTCGGCCTCGTTCCGCTACAACGGGATTCAGGACTGGAATTTCGGCGGTTTCGAAACCTATTACGACCGGGGCTTTGACGTGCGCTTCCGGCTCTTTACCGAAGGCCGCTACCGTCCCGCGCTGACCCTTGGCCTGCAGGATTTTGTCGGCACCGGGATCTACGCGGCGGAATATCTCGTCGCGACCAAGAATTTCGCCACCCCCGGCTGGGGACCCGGAAGCCTGCCGGGACGGCTCAAGCTCACCGCCGGTGTCGGCTGGGGGCGGCTGGGCACCTACAACAGTTTCGGCGCGCCCTTTGGCGCCGACCGCCCGGCCTACAATCCGAACTCGACCGGCGGCAAGGTGGCCTATGACCAGTGGTTCCGGGGCGATGCGGCGTTTTTCGGCGGGATCGAGTGGAACCCCAACGAACGCTGGGGCTTCAAGGTGGAATATTCCTCGGATGCCTATAATTTCGAAACCGGGGTGACCTCGGTCTTCGAGCGCAAGTCGAACTATAACTTCGGCGTCGAATACCAGGCGAGCGAGCGCACCCGGCTGGGGGCCTATTACATGTATGGCTCGGAAATCGGCATCACAGCCCAGTTCCAGCTGAACCCGGCCGAACCCGCCAACCGGCTTGCCGCCCCGGCGCCGGTCGCGATTGAAAAACGCCCCGCTCGCGCCACCAACCCCGAGGCCTATGACACCGCATGGGCGAAGAGCACCTCGGCCGGGGTCGAATGGCGCGACCGTCTTGCGCCCGAGCTGCGCAAGGAAGGGATCGGGATCGATTACATCACCCTGTCCGGTTCCGCGGTCGAGCTGCGTTATCGCAACCTGCGCTACAATTCCCAGACCATCGCGGCGGGGCGCGCCGCGCGGGTACTGGCCCGGATGCTGCCGGCCTCGGTCGAGACCTTCCACCTTGTGCCGATGTCCGGCGCGATCGGGCTTTCGACCATCACCATGCGCCGCTCGGATCTCGAGGCGCTGGAATTCGAACCCGATGCCACCGGCGCGCTGCTCGCGGTCACCGGCATCTCCGAAGCCGGGAAACTGCCGCCGACCGCGGTGCCCGGCGTGGCGCTCTATCCGAATTTCGCCTGGGGGATCGGCCCCTATTTCGATCCGTCCTATTTCGACCCGGACGTGCCGATCCGGATGGATTTCGGTGTGCAGATCCACGCCACCTATGAATTCTCCCCGACCTGGAAGATCTCGGGCGAAATCCGCCACCGGCTCTTTGGCAACAATGCCGATGGGCGCGCCTCGAACTCGGTGCTGCCGCATGTGCGTACCGACCAGGTGCTCTATGCGCAGGAAGACACCACGCTCCACGATCTCTATATCGAGCATCGCCGCAAGGTCGCCCGCAACGTCTATGGCCGTGCCACGCTCGGCTATCTCGAACCGATGTTCGCCGGTGTCTCGACCGAGCTGCTCTGGAAACCGGTGCAAAGCCCGCTAGGGCTTGGGGTCGAGGCGAACTATGTTCGCCAGCGCGCATACGACCAGCGATTCGGCCTGCAGGATTACTCGATCCTGACCGGCCATGCTTCGGCCTATCTCGAAATGGGGGGCGGGTTCGTTGGGCAGCTCGACGTTGGCCGCTACCTTGCGGGCGACGTGGGCGCGACCGTCAGCCTTGATCGGACCTTTGCGAATGGCTGGTCGGTTGGCGGCTGGTTCACCCTGACCGATGTCTCCTCCGAGGATTTCGGCGAAGGCTCGTTCGACAAGGGCATCCGCTTCTCGATCCCGGTCAACTGGTTCTTTGGCAAGCCCACGCGGCAGAGCATCGGCACCGGCATCCGCCCGATCCAGCGCGATGGCGGCCAGCGGCTCGAAGTGCCCGGACGTCTCTACGGGCAGGTGCGCGACGCCCATGCCAAGGCGCTGCGCGGTGAATGGGCGCGGGTTTGGGAGTGATCGACATGCGTTATACCGGACCCCTCCGCGCCGTTTCTCTCTGTGTCGGCCTTGCGCTGATCCTGTCGGGCTGTACCGGCGGGGCAGGGACGCAATCGCTCTACGGGCAGATCCTGAACACCTCCATTGCCAGTATCTCGGCGAACCGGGCAAGCAAGGTGGAACGGCCGGTGGTGACCCGCGCCGTCCTGAACGAGGTCGAGGAACCCTATGTCCAGGTCACCCGTGAGCGGGCGGATATTTCCGCCTATCTTTTTGCCAGCGCCATCCGGCAGGACGATCTGCCCGGCAATATCGTGCAATGGCGGGCCGAGGACGATGTCACCGTGACCATGCGCAACGGGGTGCTGATCGCCACGCGGGGGTTGGGCGGCGATCTCATGTCGGCAAAGGTGCCGGTCGCCCCGCGACAGGCGGGACCGGCAACCAGCGGTGAGCGGATTTACTATGTCCGCACCGGCGATCTCGAGGAACGCGCCATTTCCATGGCCTGCGACCTCGTCGATCTTGGGCCCGAGACCATCGAGATCGTCGAGCTGCGCTATGCCACACAGCATCTTCAGGAACGCTGTGTGACCTCCGATGGTGACAGGCCGCCCGAGGCGCTGCGGCGCGGCGAAGGCCGGATCGTCAATGATTACTGGGTCGATCAGCGGGCGGGAATCGTCTGGAAGTCGCGGCAATGGGCGGGCCCCCACATCGGGTACCTGGGCATTTCGCAGCTGACAGAATAGGCAGTTTACAGAACCGTCATCAGAAGCGTTGTAAAAAGTGCCCACAATGCAACCAATTAGATAGGCCCCAGATTGAAATGGGGAACTTTCTGCGGTACAACCTGTTCAACTTCGACATGAAAGGAAGTCACGATATGAAAAAGCTTATTGCCGCCCTCGCGATCGCTTCGATGGGTTTCGCCCCGGTTGCCTACGCACAGTCGACCGCAACCACGACCGCAACCGGCACCACTTCTTCGACAACCACCACCACGACCACGACCGGTCTCGCTGGCGGTCTGGGTGCCGCAGGCATCGCAGCAGGCGTGATCGCTGCAGCAGTTGTTATCGGTGTTGTTGCCGGCGACGACGATGATGCAGTGGCAACCACCACTTCGTCGACCACGACCAGCCGCTAATACGGCCACACTTCGTGACATCCGAATTCAGGCTCTCCGGGGCCTGAATTCTTGCGTTCTGTCCGGGCGTCATGTCTCCCCGGCTGGAACAGGCATCTGCTGATTCTCCCAAGCGTTGAATTTTCGCCGCTGGCCCGCCGCCAAGGGCAGGGGGATTCCCGCCGATCCGGCAAAAGATTGCCACGCCCCCGCATTTCTGAATCCGACCTCTACGGTTCGAGGGTACCGGATTTTCAGAATCGGGAGATTTGCCCTGCCTCCGGTCATCAGGAAAAGGGTGGCACCCGGCGCGCGATACTAGGCCGTAAATTCTGTCCCCCCAGGCAAGTGAATCGTGTGAACTCACGGTGAAGTGCAATTTCTGATATGTCTTTTTATTCCAATC
>NZ_AQQP01000002.1 GCF_002210165.1 Phaeobacter sp. 22II1-1F12B
GTTTCCCAGCCATCGCTGATCCTCCAATTTGAGGGACAAATCTATTCCAGTTAATGGACCACTTTCAGGGGGCTACTCCACCAGACCTTACTAGACGATGATTTTGCGAGCTATAGCAGCAAGAACAAAAAGAGAATCCTGTAAAACGATTTTTCAAACCTGTAAAACAGCACTGAAAACAAACAAAAAAGCGACAAACTGGCGATCCCGGGAGGACTCGAACCCCCAACATCCTGATTAGAAGTCAGGTGCTCTATCCAGTTGAGCTACGGGACCGCTGGGCCTGTTCTTGCGCGGTTTGGCCTTGGGTTCAAGAGCCAAGCGCATCAGAATCCGGCTGGATCGTCTAGTGAGTCCAGGCACCCCGGCGATTGGTTGCAAAATTTTCGCCGTAACCGCCCTTGCGGATATTGGGTTTGCGGGTCTTCGGCTCAAGCACCTGTACCTCGAGGCCGTGATCCTCGGCATAATCGAGCGCGGCTTCCTTGGTGTCAAAGCGCAGCTTGACTTGGCTCTGCGTGTCGCCGGAAGACGTCCAGCCCATCAGGGGGTCGACCGAACGGGCGCTGTCGGGCGCGAATTCAAGCACCCAGTTGCGGGTTCTGGCGGTTCCCGACTGCATCGCGTTTCGGGCAGGTTTGTAGATGCGTGCGCGCATTGCATGACTCCGTCTGATCGCTGGCTTTATCGTGGATTTCACGCGCCGGGGCAAGCTCTTGCTCGGCCCGGGCGGCGCCATGACGCGGGCATCTGCGTAAATGCGTGGCGCAGGGGTCTGGCAGGGGAAAGATTTGATCGCCCTGCCCCGGCCAGTCCTGAAACGGCCATTGAAGCCGCGCCGCGACTGTCCCACATTATGCGGGTGTCAAGACGACAGGAGCAGCTATATGTCCTTCGGGGCCAACGCCTTTCAGCATGTCCCATCACTTCGGGACCGGATCATGCCACCCGAAACCTCGCCCATGCGATTCAGCTATGACCGTTTTGCGGAGCTGGACGAACAGGCGCGTATCGAAGCCTGGCCACCCGGCTGGCGGATGAGCCACGAGGACCGCGAGGCCAACCGGCGCGAGGTGCTTGGAGACAGGCTCGACCGGGATCTGTGGGTCTTCGCCTATGGCTCGCTGATCTGGAACCCGGCGGTCTATTTCGATGAAATCCGCCGAGCGACGCTGATCGGGTGGTCGCGCCGGTTCTGCATGAACCTGACCAGTGGGCGTGGCACCTATGACTGCCCCGGCCTGATGGCGGCACTGGACGAAGGCGGGCGCTGCGATGCGGTTGCGTTCCGCATTCCGGCCCGGCTGGTCGATCAGGAAACCGAACTGATGTGGATGCGCGAAATGTTCGCGGGGTCTTATCGCCCCGTCTTTCTGGACGTGACGACGCCGCAGGGCGATATCGAGGCGCTGACCTTCGTGATGGACCGGGACAACGAACGTTACTGCCCCTCGGTCGGCCTGCAGGAAGCAGCCAAGCGGATCGCCACCGCCGAGGGCAACCTTGGTCCCAATTTCGAATATCTCGAATCGTTGATGGAGCATCTCGACGAGCTGGGCATCCGGGATGTCGGACTGGAGGCCCTGTACCGGCAGGCCTGCGATGTAAGAGCAAGCACCAAGAAAAGCTGAGACATGCCCTGATCCGGGGTTGAAACCCGGATAAAAGAGAACAAATCTGGAACTCTGCCCCTCAGAGCGAGCTGCCGTCATGCCCTTTGCAAATTCAGACAAGTCCATGCCGTTGATGAACACGCCGCAGGCCGACGTGCGGCGGCGTGAAAAGCTTGAAGGCGGCAAGAAGATCGTCATGCACAGCGAATTCGCACCGGCGGGCGACCAGCCGACCGCGATTGCCGAGCTGTCACAGGGGATCACATCGGGCGAAAAGGATCAGGTTCTTCTGGGCGCCACGGGCACCGGCAAGACCTATACGATGGCCAAGATCATCGAGGAGACCCAGCGCCCGGCGATCATCCTTGCCCCGAACAAGACGCTTGCCGCGCAGCTTTACGGGGAATTCAAAGGCTTCTTTCCCGAGAACTCGGTCGAGTATTTCGTGTCCTTCTACGACTATTACCAGCCCGAGGCCTATGTGCCGCGCAGCGACACCTATATCGAGAAGGAAAGCCAGATTAACGACCAGATTGACCGGATGCGCCACTCGGCCACGCGGGCGCTTCTGGAACGGGACGACGTGATCATCGTCGCCTCGGTGTCCTGCATCTATGGTATCGGCTCGGTTGAGACCTATGGCGCGATGACGCAGGATCTTAAGGTCGGATCAAATTACGACCAGCGGCAGGTGATGGCCGATCTGGTGACCCAGCAGTACAAGCGCAACGATCAGGCATTCCAGCGCGGGTCGTTCCGGGTGCGCGGCGACAGTCTTGAAATCTTTCCGGCACACCTTGAAGACCGTGCCTGGAAACTGTCGTTTTTTGGCGAAGAGCTGGAAAGCATTACCGAATTCGACCCGCTGACCGGGGAGAAGACCGGCAATTTCGACCAGATCCGGGTTTACGCGAATTCGCACTACGTGACGCCCAAGCCGACGCTTCAGCAGGCGATTGTCGAGATCAAGAAGGAACTGCGCCAGCGGCTGGATCAGCTTGTCGGCGAAGGCAAACTGCTTGAGGCGCAGCGGCTGGAACAGCGCACCAACTTCGACATGGAAATGCTTGAGGCCACCGGCGTCTGCAACGGGATCGAGAACTATTCGCGCTACCTGACGGGCCGCGCCCCGGGCGAGCCGCCGCCGACCCTGTTCGAATTCATCCCCGACAACGCGATCGTCTTTGCCGATGAATCCCACGTTTCGGTGCCGCAGATCGGCGGCATGTACCGGGGCGACTACCGGCGCAAGTTCACGCTGGCCGAACATGGGTTCCGCCTGCCGTCGTGCATGGACAACCGTCCGCTCAAGTTCGAGGAATGGGACGCGATGCGGCCCCAGTCGGTCTTTGTCTCGGCCACCCCCGGCAACTGGGAGATCGAGCAGACCGGCGGTGTCTTTACCGAGCAGGTGATCCGCCCGACCGGGCTCTTGGATCCGCAGGTCGAAATCCGGCCCGTGGAAACGCAGGTCGACGATCTGCTGGACGAAATCCGCAAGGTGACGGAACGGGGGTATCGCACGCTGGTGACCACGCTGACCAAGCGTATGGCCGAGGATCTGACCGAATACCTGCATGAACAGGGCATCAAGGTCCGCTACATGCACTCGGATATCGACACGCTTGAACGGATCGAAATCTTGCGTGACCTGCGGCTAGGGGCGTTCGACGTGCTGATCGGGATCAACCTGCTGCGCGAGGGGCTCGACATCCCGGAATGCGGGCTGGTTGCCATTCTCGACGCCGACAAGGAAGGGTTCCTGCGCTCGGAAACCTCGCTGATCCAGACGATCGGTCGGGCGGCGCGGAACTCCGACGGTCGCGTCATCATGTATGCCGACCGCATCACCGGTTCGATGGAGCGGGCGCTGTCGGAGACCGACCGCCGCCGCGCCAAGCAGATCGCCTATAACGAGGAACACGGGATCACGCCGGAAACCGTACGCAAGAATGTCGATGACATCATGGCCGGTCTGTATCAGGGCGATGTGGACATGAACCGCGTCACCGCGAAGATCGACAACAAGCTCGCGGGCGGCAATCTTCAGGCGGTTCTTGATGGCTTGCGCACGGATATGCGCAAGGCGGCTGAAAACCTCGAATTCGAAGAAGCTGCGCGGCTGCGAGACGAGGTCAAGCGGCTTGAAGCTGTGGATCTTGCGGTGCACGACGATCCGCTGGCCCGGCAATCCGCCGTGGAACAGGCCAGCGAGGCCGCCGTCAAAAGCAAGGGCCGTTCGACCGCCGGCCGGCCCGGCCAGCACGGCGGAAATGTCAAACGGCGCAAGCGCTAGCCCGGGTCAGCGAAAGATCATCTTGCCAAGGATCAGCAGGATGATCGCACCCAGCAGGGCCACCGCGATAATGGCCAGCAGCCCGCCGGTGGCAAGGATGGTGACACCCAGCGCTGCCAGTACGAATGGCATCAAAACCGCTCCGGCGACGCCAAGTGCCATGTAGGCTGCCGTGTTGCGCCCCGCCAGCCGTCCGGCGATCCAGCCCGCCACCAAACCGATGATCGCCAGGATGATCAATGTCATCGCGCCGACCGTATCAAGGAAACCTTCCATCTTGCCCTCTCGTCCGGGAAGCCCCGGTATAGCTGATTCATTCGCTGATCAACCTAGGCCGAATTTACGCCAAGTCACCTGTCTGCAACGAATATCGCATTGCGCCCACACCGGTTTTGCCTGTGTGACCTAGTTCATTGTTCCGGCCGATGTGGGTGATAGAGTGGCGTGGAATTCTGCTTTGCTTCGGAAACTGAGACGTCACATGCGGTTGTTGTTTTCTCTTGTTCTTGCGCTTGTTGTCGCGATGCCGGCCAGCCTCTTTGCATGGGGCGATGGCGGCCAGATCGTCGGGGCCAACAAGGGCTTTTCACGGTCCACCACGGCGCAGGCCGTGCGCAACTTGACCGAAGGTGTCGCAACCTGTCATGAACTTGGCTGGACCTACCGTTATGACTGCTACAGCAAGACCTACGGCAAGGTGGCCCGCGATCTTGAACGCAACCCGGCCTATGCCGACGCGGCGCAGGCGCTGCGCGAGGTCGAGACCCGTTTGAACGAAACCATCGACCGCAACGTCGACAGCTCTAAACCGCAGATTCGCCAGCGCGGCCAGACCTTCCGAGCGATCCGCGAAGATTCGGTTCCGCAGGCCAAACGGGAATTCCTCTCGGCGCTGGACGATGCCGAAACCAAGCTGCTCCGGTCGCCCGATGACGGGGACGCGCATTTCGCGCGCATTGCGCAGGCGATCAACACCAACAAAGTGCTGCTGCGCTCTGCCCTGCTTGGCGTGCCGCAGATGGTCCGGGTCGCGGGTGCCATGGTCCTTGACCAGATCGCCGGGCTGGCCCGGTCCTAGACGGGCTCCTGCGCCCAGTTCACCCCGATCCGTTTCAGCCGGGAATCCACGAACTCACGCTCCTCCTCGCTTAGCTGCTGGTGACGCGGGTAACGCGGCTCTGCTCGGTCATCATAGATCGGCGTTTCCCAGCCCGAGGTGGTTTCAAAGAACCGGTCGGCCCCGTCAGGACCGAAAACCCGCAGATAGCCTTGCACCACCACGTCGATGTAGCTGAGCCAGATCGGGAAGCGTTCCGTCGATTTCGACTGGCGTTCATCCGGCACCGCGTAGACCGCGATTTCGGCGACGTCCTTTGCCTCGTGGGTGACGGTCTTGCTGGCATCGACCCGGTCATAGGCCCATTCCCGTTCGTCCAGCGCCTGCCAGTCGCTGCCGGGCACGCGGGCGATCAGGCCCTCGATCTCGCACTCTGGGTCGGGCACCGCTGTCAGGAAGGCCACTTTGCGCAGCTCGGTCTGCGCCCATGCGCGCCGCCAGCCTTTCAGACGCGCCGGGGCCGGATGGGGGTAGTCATGCGTCGCACAGTTCACGAGACTGCCATAGCCAAAGAAATAAGGGTCTGCGCCTGCCATAAATTCCTGCCTGTCCTGTTCTCAATTGATGCATGTCAAATAATGTTTTCGCCCGATGTGCAACCATGAGCCATATTGGAGAAAGGCAGAGTCACGTGCGTATTACAAAAAGAACCAATATCGCCATGCGCGTCTTGATGCATTGCGCAGCCAATCCGGGACGCCTTGTCACGAAACACGAAACGGCTTCGTGCTGTCACGTGTCCGAGAACCATCTGGCGCAGATCGTCAACCAGCTGAGCCAGCTTGATTTTCTGGATACCCGGCGCGGGCGCAACGGCGGCTTTACCCTGTCACGCGGGCCGGACGAGATCACCGTGGGCGAGGTTTTCCGCCAGATCGAAGGCGAAAGCTCACCGATGGTGTGCCTCGCGGGTCAGGATGAGAATTGCCCCCTGTTCAACGCCTGCTGGCTGAAAACCGCCCTGCGGGACGCGACCGAGGCGTTCTTTTCCCATCTCGATAAGATCACGCTGAGCCAGCTGATCGAGGGGAACGCGCCCTTGCAGGAAATGCTGCGCCCGCTTGAGCATTTGGCCGAACAGCGACAAGCCTGCCCCGCCTGAGGCCGGTCATTCGCGCGCGCGAAGCACCTGTGCCGGGCGGGCGGCGAGCGGTCGCCATGCAAAGAACAGCCCGGCCAGCAATGTTGCAAGCACCCCGCCAAGGATGACGCCCAGCGCCGAGGTCCAGATCACCGTGTAGCCGGTATCAAAGATGAACCGGCTGACCGCCCAGCCGCCGATGATCCCGGCGGCCAGCGCCACTACCCCTGCCGCCAGCCCGAGCAAGGCCGAGCGCAAGGCAAAACTGGCCATGATCCTTGACCGCCCTGCCCCCAGTGTCTTGAGCACCGCGGCCTCATAAGTGCGGGCGGTTTCCCCCGCCGCCGCCGCGCCGATCAGCACGAGGAAACCGGTCAGCAGGGTGGCACCCGCGCCATAGGACGTGGCGGCGGCAAGGCTGCCCAGCACTTCGGAGACACGCGTGATCGCATCGCGCACGCGGATCGCGGTGATGTTCGGATAGGCGGTGGCAAGGTCACGCAGGATCTGCGCTTCGGCAACTTCCTCGGCATAGACGGTCGAGATGAAAGTATGCGGCGCTCCGGCCACGGCACCGGGGTTCATCGTCAGCACGAAACCCATGCCCGCGTTCGAGAAATCGACCTCGCGAAAGCTGGTGATCGTCGCGGTGATGTCCCGGCCAAGGATATTGACCGTCAGGGTATCGCCAAGGCTCAGGCCGATCTCGGCGGCTTCTTCGGCGGCAAAGCTGATCTGCGGAGGGCCGTCATAGTCCCCGCCCCACCATGTGCCTTCGGTGATCCGGGTCCTCGCGGGCAGCTCTCCGGCATAGGTGATGCCGCGATCCCCCCGCACAACCCAGTGCGATCCAGCCACCTCGCTTGCGGGGCGGCCATTGATCTGGGTGACGACGCCGCGCATCATCGGTGCCGTATCGATCCGCGACACCGCCGGATCGGTCTCCAGCCGCTCCGTAAAGCCGGACATCTGGTCCTGCTGGATATCGACAAAGAAATAGGACGGCGCGATATCCGGCAATTCGCCCGAAATCGCGTTGCGCAGATTGCCGTCGATCTGTCCGATGGCCGCAAGTACCGAAAGGCCAAGACCAAGGGAGAGAACGACCGAAACCGCTCCTTCTCGGGTGCCGGAAATCGCTGAAAGCGCCCAGCGCAGGGTCGGTCTGCCCCGCGCCAGCCCGCTGGCGTTGCGGGCCAGAAAGCGGATCAGCAGAGCCGCGCAGGTCAGCAGCATCAGCGCCCCGACAAGCCCGCCCGCCGTCCAGAGCGTGAGGAATGCCGTGCCGCTGAACCAGATCGCGATACCCACAAGCGCCGCGATACCCAGCAGGATCGCGATGAGATAGCGCATCGGCGGCAACAGCCGGGCGGAGGACAGCGCATCGCGAAACAGGGTCGCGGCGCGGATTTCCTCGGCACGGGCGAGCGGCCAGAGCGTAAAGATGAGCGCGGTCAAAAGACCATAGATCGCGGCCTCGATCAGCGGCCTGGGATAGATCGCGAATTCCACCGGAACCGGCAGTTGCGCCTCGACCAGCGGGCCAAGCAAAAGCGGCACCATCGAGCCGAGGGCAAGCCCAAGGCCGATACCGATCAGCGACAGCACGCCGATCTGGATGAAGTAGGTCAGGAAGATCGTGGAGCGTTCCGCGCCCAGCGTCCGCAAGGTGGCGATCACGCTGGTCTTGCCGTTGAGATAAGCCCTCACAGCAGCGGCCACGCCGACACCGCCTACGGCCAGCCCCGAAAGACCGACCAGCACAAGAAAGGCCCCCATGCGTTCGACGAAACGCGCGGTCCCCGGCGCACCGTTGCGGGAATCCCGCCAGCGCAATCCGGTTTCGCCGAACCGGGACTGAGCATCGTTGGCGATTGCGGTCAGATCCGTATCCGGCGGCAGGTCGAGCCGGTAGTTGGTCTCATAAAGGGTGCCCGGCGCCAGAAGGCCGGACGCGTCAAGTGCACGGGTCGCCACGATGGTGCGAGGCCCCAGGCCGAAACCGGCCGAGGCATTGTCGGGCTCACGCGCAATCAGGGCCGAGAGGATGAATTCCTGCTCGCCCAGCCGGAAACGGTCTCCGGCGGAAAGCCCGAGACGATCAGCAAGCACACGTTCCATGACGCCGCCCGGCGTGCCATTTTCACCGGCCAGCGCCTGATCCACCGGCATGGCGGGTGACAGTTCCAGCGTGCCGATCAGCGGATAGGCGTCATCGACCGCCTTGACCTGTGTAAGCGCGCGTTCGGTTTCATCGCCTTCGCCAACCACGGCCATCGACCGGAAATCGACGATTTCCGAAATGGCGAGCGCGTTCTGCTCCATCCACGCCAGTTCTGCGTCGGACGCAAAACGGTAGGTGAATTCCATCTCGGCATCGCCGCCAAGCAGCGCCGCGCCTTCGCGTTTCAGACCACCTTCGATGCTCGACCGTACGGTGCCGACGGCCGCGATGGCGGCCACGCCAAGGGCGAGACAGGCAAGAAAGATGCGAAACCCGTGCAGACCGCCGCGCAGCTCTCGCCGGGCGAAGACCCGCGCCGTGCGCAGGCTCATTCCGCGGCGTCCTGCTGGTATTCGGGCGCGATCTGGCCGTCACGGAGGCGAATGACACGGTCGCACCGGCGGGCAAGGTCGCCGGAATGGGTGACAAGAACCAGAGTCGCGCCGTGGCGGTCGCGCAGGCCAAAGAGCATGTCCATGATCGCCGCCCCGTTGGTTTCATCGAGATTTCCGGTGGGCTCGTCGGCCAGAAGGATGTCGGGGCGCGGTGCCGAGGCGCGGGCAAGTGCGACGCGTTGCTGTTCGCCCCCGGACATCTGCGCCGGGTAATGATCGGCGCGATGGGCCAGCCCGACGGCCTCAAGCTCGGCCTTGGCGCGGTCGAAAGCGTCGCGCTTACCGGCAAGTTCCAACGGCGTTGCCACGTTTTCCAGCGCGGTCATCGTGGGGATCAGGTGAAAGGACTGGAAAACGACGCCCATGTGATCGCGGCGGAACCGAGCCAGCGCGTCTTCATTCATCGAGGTCAGATCCCGGCCCAGCGCGGTGATTATCCCGCCCGACGCCTGCTCCAGCCCGCCCATCAGCATCAAGAGCGAGGATTTGCCCGAACCGGACGGGCCGATCAGGCCCAGCGTTTCGCCACGAAGAACATCAAGGGTTATGCCATGCAGGATATCCACCCGACCGGCATTGCCATTCAGCGACAAAGCCGCATCTTGGAGGGAAAGGACTGCTTCGGTCATGAGCCTCGGATCGTTTCAAGTCGGTTCCAACTGATATGGAGTGGATAGCGCGATGCGCAAGATACTGTTGAGCATTGTTTTTATTTGCAACGCTGTGTTCGCCCGTGCCGAACAGGTCACGATTGCGGCATTGGGCGACAGCCTGACGCAGGGCTATGGGCTGGCGCAGGGCGAGGGGCTGGTGCCCCAGCTTGAGAAATGGCTTTCCGATCAGGGGGCCGAGGTGACGCTGATCAATGCAGGCGTTTCCGGCGATACCAGCGCGGGCGGGGCCGCGCGGGTCGACTGGACCCTAACGCCGGACGTGGATGGCATGATCGTGACGCTTGGCGGCAACGACCTTCTGCGTGGGATCGATCCGGCCGTGACGCGTAGCAACCTTGAAACCATCCTGCAGGCCGCCGAGGAGGCCGGGGTCGAAGTGCTGTTGATCGGGATGGAAGCGCCGGGCAACTTCGGTGTCGCCTACAAGGAGCAGTTCGAGAGCAATTACGCGGAACTGGCAGACGCCTATGGCACGCTGTTCATACCGAGTTTCCTTGGCGGTCTGGCCGGTGACGGTGCCGATCCGGCAAGCCTTGGCGCCTATATGCAAGCCGATGGGATTCATCCCAATGCCCAAGGCGTTTCACGCATCGTGGCGGCAATCGGGCCCGAAGTTCTCATGTTGATTGAACAAAGCAGTACGGACTGATCGGGCCAAGTAAGAAAGCCGGACATTTCTGCCCGGCTTTCAAGGCTCTTTTTCAGAGCAAATCCCTTGGATCGGGCTTAGTCGGCCAGCGCGATATTGACCGCAGCTTCACGACCGTCGCGACCGGGTTCGACATCGAAAGTCACTTTCTGATTGTCGGCCAGTCCGGTCAGACCCGCGCGTTCGACCGCGGAAATATGGACGAAAACGTCCTTGCTGCCGCCATCGGGGGCGATGAAGCCGAAGCCTTTGGTGGTGTTGAACCACTTGACGGTGCCAGTAGCCATCGTCGTTTCTCCTTTAGTCAGTCTGCCCACGGTATGTGGCAGGTCGGCAAAGTCACCAGATCGAGAACTGAGCCGTATTAAGGAGCAGTGAGGTCGATAGCATAACGTCGCACCCTCAGTAAAAAGCGAAACCCGTTTTTAATGCAAGGGATTCGTACTGGCCGTTACGGTCGGGCCTCAAGTTTCACAAGTTCTTCATATGTAAAGGATTCCGGGATCTGCCCATCATCCCCCGGGCGAAAATCCGGATCCTGCGGCAGGCAGCCGATACCGCAGAGCTGCCGGGCCGTTCCGGCGCGGGAGTCGATGTACCAGAGCCGTCCGCCGGGCGTGGCGACATAGCCGTTCACGTTTTCAATGCGGTCGCTGTCCATATCCAGCACGGTCGGAAACTCGGCAGGGACATCTTTGGAATAGGCGCCATGGGTGTGCATCGAGGCGATTGGAAAGGAATCTCCCATCGGCAGGTAGGGGGTGCAGCCGTCATAGCCACCCTGGATCATTTCAGTGAAGCCAAGCTCTCCATTGCGGTATTGCATGAGGTAGCCGCAATATTCGCGATCCGTTTCAAATGACCGGAGCTGCGGCTGGGCGAAGGCGGCGAGGACGCGCGCCAGTTCTTCGGGGTCAGGGTCGACCGGGCGCCTGTCGGGATAGTCGATCATGCCGATCGCCATAAGCGCCAGCATGACGAGCACCATCAGACCGACGCCTGCAAACCGGCTTTGACCAAGGCGTGATTTCTCAGCGGTATCGCCCACATCAAAGCACCGTAACGACGGTTCCGATCGGCACCCGGTTGTACAGATCCACCACATGTTCGTTCAGCATGCGGATACAGCCGTTGGAAACAGCGTGCCCTATGGTCGATGGCTGTGTTGTGCCGTGGATCCGGAAATAGGTATCGACGCCATTCTGGAACAGGTAGAGCGCGCGGGCACCCAGCGGATTGTCGGGACCACCCGGCTGCACATAGTCGTTATCCGCAAACTTTGCGTATTCGCGCGGGCTGCGTTCGATCATTTCCTGCGTCGGTCGCCAGGTCGGCCATTCCTTCTTGACCTGAATCACGGCGGTGCCGGTGAATTCCAGTCCGGCCTTGCCGACACCGACGCCGTACCTGATCGCCTTTCGCTCCTCGGTCACAAGGTAGAGATAAAAGGACCTTGGCAGCACCAGTAATTGCCCCGGAACGTAAAGCTTCTTGATGCGAACCTCTTGCGGTGTCGGATCGAAGGCTTCGCCGGTTTGTGC
The DNA here is from genome assembly GCF_002210165.1 of Phaeobacter sp. 22II1-1F12B. GTDB lineage: Bacteria > Pseudomonadota > Alphaproteobacteria > Rhodobacterales > Rhodobacteraceae > Heliomarina. The sequence goes on from NZ_AQQP01000002.1 coordinate 11,591, forward strand.
CTGAATGGCATGAGGTGCGACGGCAGTGGCCGCAAGAGCGGACAGGAAGGTGCGTCTTGAAAACATCGCGGGTCTCATTAATCGCCATACCTTAACAATCATTATTGTTGCGGCGGCCCGGCTAAGCGGTCAATCGCCTCGCAAAAATGTGAGTTTTGGACATAATCCTGCAAAGACTTTCGCGGGGAGCGAAGGAATTGCGCGACGCTGCGAGCCGGTCATGAAATTATCTTGGGAAGCACAGGGATCAGCACGGACGGGAACAGCAGTTCGACGTGCGGATCATTTGGACGGACAATCTAGCGGCCCGCCGGTACGCAATTTGCGTAGGTACCGGGCGTGCAGTTCACACGCCCGGCAGAAATATCTTAGGCCAGTGCTAGGTTGGTCGCGCTTTCGCGACCGTCGCGGCCTGCTTCGACGTCGAAGGTAACCTTCTGGTCGTCTTTCAGGCCGGTGAGGCCAGCGCGCTCAACAGCAGAGATATGGACGAAAACGTCCTTGCTGCCGCCGTCGGGTGCGATAAAGCCGAAGCCTTTGGTGGTGTTGAACCATTTCACGGTGCCAGTAGCCATATCCGTGTCTCCTTTTGATGTGCTGCCCGCTTTATGCGGCAACTCGGCGTAGTAGGTCCTGATCGAAGACTGAAAACCGAATTAGGGGAGACAGTGGGTCGATATAGAAAAAACGTTAGCGGCCCGCGTATGGCAGAGGCCCGGATTTCTGGCAAGTTATTTTTCGAAAAGCCATTTTTCGAGCGATCAATGGCCGGTTTGTCGGTTGAAAAAGCACAGTCCTGTGGCCGAGTTCACAGATCGGGCCACGCAGCCCCGGCATAACCCGGGCAGAAGTCAGAGCGGGAAGCTCTAATGTCTTCCCCATCTGCTCGCCGCCGCAAAAGGTCAACTTCCTGTCCAATTCCGGCCCCTTTTCAAGGGCACATGGTTAACACAATTGAGAAATCCCGGCGCACAAGCACGTCGGGACCAGAGGAGCCTTGGGCAAAAGAATGCGTATTCTCGCAGTTGATGACGATCCGATCATCCACGACCTGCTCAGGGACGGGCTGGCGTCGCAGAACAACATCGACCTGACCTGTGTCGAAAGCGCGGAAGACGCGCTTGAGGTTCTGCATGGCGCGGAAAAGCCCTTTGACACGTTCCTTCTTGATATCCTGCTACCGGGCACCGACGGGATCGAGCTTTGCCGCGATATTCGCGCGCTTGAGGAACATCGCACGACGCCGATCATCATGATCACCGCAAGCCGTCAGCCGGAACAGATGCAGCGCGCTTTTGACGCCGGTGCCACGGATTACGTGACCAAGCCTTTCGACAGCCTTGAACTGAGCACGCGGGTCAAGCCTGCGGCGATGCTGAACGAGACGATGCAGCGCGACAAGCGCAGCCAGCGGCAGCTTGAGGAACTCAACCGTCTGACCCGGATCGAATTCGAGGATCGGCTTGCGCTTGGAAATGTCGATGGCTTCCTCGACATGCTGGAAATCGAGAACCAGCTGCTGCGCAGTACCGGCGCCTGCTATGCCATGAGCCTGATCGCTGTCGAGATGACCGGCGCGCAGATCCATTTCAATTCCGTCACCCCGGCGCAGTTCCGGCATGACATCCAGTCGGTCGGCAGCGCCATCGTCGAGAGCATGCCCGCAGATCGCACCCGTATCGCCTATGCTGGACGCGGCGTCTTTATCGCGATCCAGCACGGCCGCAAACGGGTCGATGTAAAGGCGCTGGAAACCGAGATTTCCCGCAACCTTGGCTCGATCTGGCATCCGCTCAGCGACACGGCGCGCGGCGCGCCACATCTGCGCACGGTCGAGATTTCAACGAACCGGCTTTGGTCGGGTCTGGCCGCGAGCGACACGCTCAAGGCCTATCTAGACAAACGCAAACGAGTACCAACCGTCGATCATGCCGAGGAGGCGCATCTCTTTGCAGCGATGCGCAAGCGCATGTTCCTCCCGGGCTGAGTGAAAAATTTAACCTATCTTTAACTATCGATATGGACGATTCTAGTGATGATGCAGCTTACGCGCCCCTCCCCCGCCGGTAAAACGGCCTCTCTTACGTTCACCTTGCGGGGCGACGCTGGTTTCACGCTGACCGACAAGTATGACGCGCTGCGCGCGGCCATCCGCTTTACCGGGCAGAAAATGCCATTCTATTCAGACGCTTGCGTCGCACTTCCAAATCAGCTGCTCTGCGTCTGGACCTTGCCGGTCGATGACAGCAATTTTGCGATCCGCTGGCAGACCATCAAGAACCGCTTTGCCTCGGCGGTTCTCGACGTCGAAACCGAGACACGGAACATCTGGACTCCGGGCGCTAACATGCAGGAGCTTACTGGCATCGTCGATTATGCGGATGCCGTGCGTCGTTGCTGGTTTGCACCAGTTGAGCGGGATCTTGCCATCACGCCCGAGGATTGGGCGTATTCCTCCATCCACCGCGAAGACGCCGAAGCGCAGATGGCAGCCTGATCCGGGGCCGCATTTTCAGGCGGCTTTCCGGTCCGGTTCGATTTCACCTTTGGACGCCAGCCAGCTTGCCAGCATGAGCCAGGCAAGCGCCCAGCCCGCACCAGCGGCCCAGCCGGCAAGCACGTCGGAGGGCCAGTGCACCCCCAGATACACACGGCTGCATCCGACCGCCGCGGTCAGGTATACGGCCAGCGCCACGTAGAGCACCTTGATCTTGCGCCGGGGCTCAACCCGCGCAAGCATCACCGCCAGCGTCAGATAGGTCACCGCCGCCATCATCGAATGGCCCGAAGGGAAGGATGCGGTCGCAACCTCGACCCCGTGAGGCACCAGATCGGGGCGCGGGCGGCTGAAGAGCGTTTTCGACAGATGCGACAGCCCCTGACCGCCGGCGATCGCCACCGCGACGATCCCGGCTGAACGCCGGTTGCCCTTGAGTGCCAGAAACAACATGACCGAGACCGTCAGGATGCTGAGAACGGTTATACCGCCGAGCGCGGTCAGATCGCGCATCATCACCTCGACCGCCCTTGGCCCAATGGGGTCGGACAGGTCAGCCGGGTTGCGCAACGCCATGAGTATCGTGCGATCAAACGCTTCGAGGTCACCTTCGATCATTTCGGATGCCAGTGCACCAAAGGCCCAGATGGCAGCAGCGATGATAAGAAGGGAAGCAAGCGTGACGGCTTCGAAGCGGTGGAAAATGTCGCGCAAAAAAGAAATCAATGAAAAGAACCTCTGGAGTCGGCTGCGCGGCGGGGCTGCCGACGCTCTGCCTTCCAGTTAGGGCGGGACGGCGTTTCCGCCATCCCGCATTCGCGTTATCGGGCGAATTTCTTATGTTTCAGACGCTTGGGTTCCAGCGCGTCATCGCCAAGGCGGCGTTTCTTGTCTTCTTCGTAATCCTCGAAGTTGCCTTCGAACCATTCCACATGGGCTTCGCCTTCGAAGGCGAGGATGTGGGTACAGATACGGTCGAGGAAGAAACGGTCGTGCGAGATGACCACGGCGCATCCGGCGAAATCGACCAGCGCGTCTTCGAGCGCGCGGAGCGTTTCGACGTCGAGATCGTTGGTCGGTTCGTCAAGAAGCAGCACGTTACCGCCCTCTTTCAGAAGCCGCGCCATGTGCACGCGGTTGCGCTCACCGCCCGAAAGCTGGCCGACCTTTTTCTGCTGATCGCCGCCCTTGAAGTTGAACGAAGAACAATAAGCGCGCGAGTTCACCGAGGCATCGCCCAGTTCGATCACTTCGGCCCCGCCCGAGATGGCTTCCCAGACGGTGTCGGTCGCGTTCAGGTCATCGCGCGACTGATCGACATAGGACAGGTCGACCGTATCGCCGTATTCGATGGTCCCCGCGTCCGGTTTTTCCTGCCCGGTCAGCATCTTGAAGAAGGTCGACTTACCGGCACCGTTCGGACCGATCACGCCGACGATCCCGCCGGGCGGCAGGGCAAGGCTCAGATCCTCGATGAGAAGCTTGTCGCCCATCGCTTTCTTGAGACCTTCGATCTCGATCACCTTGTTGCCGAGGCGCGGACCATTCGGGATGACGATCTGCGCGCGCGTCAGCTTTTCACGCTCTGACTGGTCGGCGAGTTCGTTATAGGCCTGAATACGTGCCTTGGATTTCGCCTGACGGGCCTTCTGACCCTGACGCATCCATTCCAGTTCGCGTTCCAGCGTTTTTTGCTTGGACTTGTCCTCGCGGGCTTCCTGCTCGAGCCGCTTGGCTTTCTGTTCGAGCCACGAGGAATAGTTGCCCTCGTAAGGGATGCCGCGCCCCCGGTCGAGTTCGAGAATCCAGCCGGTGATATCGTCAAGGAAATACCGGTCGTGGGTGACGATCAGGATCGTCCCTTTGTAGTCGATCAGGTGCTGCTGCAGCCACGCGATGGTTTCGGCGTCGAGGTGGTTGGTCGGTTCGTCGAGCAGCAGCATGTCGGGCGCTTCGAGCAACAGCTTGCAGAGCGCGACACGACGACGTTCACCGCCCGAGAGCGATTTCACATCCGCATCGTCCGGCGGGCAGCGCAGCGCTTCGAGTGAGACGTCGATCTGCGCGTCGAGATCCCAGAGGTTCTCGGCATCGATCTTATCCTGAAGCTCGGCCATTTCCTCGGCGGTCTCATCCGAGTAGTTCATCGCCAGCTCGTTGTAACGTTCGAGAATGTCTTTCTTTTCCTGAACGCCGAGCATGACGTTTTCACGCACGTTCAGGCTTTCATCAAGCTGCGGTTCCTGCGGCAGGTAGCCGACCTTGGCGCCCTTGGCGGCCCAGGCTTCGCCGGTGAAATCCTTGTCGAGCCCGGCCATGATCTTCATCAGGGTGGATTTACCCGCGCCGTTGACGCCGACGACACCGATTTTGACGCCCGGAAGAAAGCTCAGGTGGATGTTTTCAAAACACTTTTTCCCACCCGGATAGGTCTTTGATACGCCTTCCATGTGGTAGACATATTGATAGGCTGCCATGACTGGATTCCGTTCGTTTGAATGAGGTTTCGCGCGCTTCTAGTGGATATCGAGCGCCCCTGCAACGCGGCTTGCTACGGGGTCTTCCACTTGGCGCGGGTGCTTTCGGTGATCGGCCAGACCGCTTTTCTGTTGTCAAAGTGGTGGCACCGCGCCCCTTCGGAATTGCGCCCCGCGCTGTGGTTGAGACAGGTTGCCAGCGCCGCGACAAGATCAGGGTCGGTATTCGCAGCCAGATCGACTTCGTTCCCGTCGATATGGCGGCTGAGGGCTGAGAAATCCGCGCTCTTGTTCAGAAGGGCGACGAACTTGTCCTTGTTCTTTTCCTGTTTCAGGGCATCGAGCTGTTCGCGCAGTTTTTCGTTCTTGGCAAGATAGGCGTTGTCCTTGCCGCGCCGCAGATGGCTTTGCCAGTTGGTGTAGAGGGCCTGAGCCTGTTGCGGCTTGCTGCGCTGGCCCGACAGAATGGTGATAGGTTCGCCGAAATGGGCCGAAACTTCAGTCAGGATGTTCAGGATCTTGCGGTCGATGCCAGAGGTTTTACCCGCCACCTGCCCGGCAAAGGCGGTTTCTGCTTCGTGTTCCGGTTCGGGCGTCGGCGCGGGTTCCGAGGAGATCGCGAATTTCTTTCTCGCCTGTTTGCCGACCATCTTGGATATCTTGGCGCTTGCGACCTCGGCCGGTTCGTTCTTTTTCTGGCTGGCGTCGAAGTAGCGCGCAAAGAGTTCTTTTACAAAAGGCGCGATGTCGGAGGTGTCCGCATCGGACGCCGCGGCCTCTTCCTCCAGCTTGGCGATCAGGTCATCGCAGGCGGAATCTCGTATCGCGAGTGCGGCGGAATTATCGGCGGCAGTGTCCATTGCGGGCTCCGGTCTGGGCGGGTCTTGCGCCACACACATGGCGTGCAGGAAGTTTACCGGGATCATGGCGAGGCGTCAAAACCCCAAATTCCGCCACTTGGGGCGTATCCGAATTCTTCCAGGCGGCAGTGATACCGCTTGCAGCCCATTGACAATCCTACCCGCCACGCCAGAACAAGGGACGTTCATCCGGGGAACGCCGTGTCCACATCGATACCTTTCGCGAGACCGGGCCAAACCATCGGCCTGTTCGGGGGATCTTTTGATCCGCCGCACGAAGGGCATGTGCATATTACGCGGCAGGCCCTGACCCGTTTCGGGCTGGATCGGGTCTGGTGGCTTGTATCGCCGGGCAACCCGCTCAAGCCGCGCGGTCCTGCACCGCTCGAGCGCAGGATGGATGCCTGTCGGGCAATCATGAAACACCCGCGCGTCGATATCACCGACATCGAAGCAAGGCTGGGAACCCGCGCGACCGCCGAGACCGTGACCGCCCTGCGCAGCCAGTATCGGGGCGTGCGCTTTGTCTGGCTGATGGGGGCGGACAACCTTGCGCAGTTTCATCTCTGGCAGGACTGGCGGCAGATCATGGATACGGTGCCAGTGGGCGTGCTCGCCCGGCCCGGCGACCGGATTTCGGCCCGCATGTCGCCCGCCGCGCGCATCTATGCGCCATATCGGATCAGCCCGGCGGCAAGCCATCTGCTTGCCCATTCGGTGCCGCCTGCCTGGTGTTTCGTGAACGTGCCGATGATGTCGCAAAGTTCCAGCGCGATCCGCGCAAGAGGCGACTGGTCGTCGGTGTCCTGACCCTTGATGAAATTTACTTTCCGCGCTTCGGATCAGGGACTTGAGGCGTTTAGGCAAGCCGGATCGCGGGCCGTTATCGCATGGCGCTTGGCGACAACGGTGAACACGGGTCACAACCGTTAAAAAAGCAAGCATATCCTGCTTGTCCCGGAACAAATGGTGAGGTTAAGTATCGGCATGCTGAGGAATATTTCGCGTCGTTCCCTTCTTGCCGGTCTTGGCGCCATGGCGGCGACCGGAGAGGCTTTTGCCGGTGCTCCGGCGCGATCGCTTCGCCCGCATCTGCGCGGCCAGAAAGATCGGCTGCCCTATTTCGAACGCCCCGAGGATTTGCTGGAAACCGCTGGGATAAGCGGCGATCTGGCGTGGTCCGTCGCGGATGTGAAAAGCGGTCTGATCCTTGAATCGGTCCAGGGCAGCACCGGGCTGCCGCCGGCCAGTGTCGCCAAGGCGCTGACGACGCTTTACGCGCTGGAAACGCTTGGGCCCGATTACCGGTTCAAGACGCAGGTTCTCGCCCGGGGCAGGCTTGAGAACGGCGTTCTGACCGGCGATCTGGTGCTGCGCGGCGGCGGCGATCCGACATTGACGACCGATGCGCTGGCACGGCTTGCGGCCGATCTGAAAAAGCAGGGTCTGCGCGAGGTACGGGGCGAGTTCATCGTCGACGACACTGCCTTGCCCTATACGCGCAGCATTGACGAAGGACAGCCCGATCAGGTCGGGTACAGCCCTGCCGTGTCGGGGATCGCGCTGAATTTCAACCGGGTGCATTTCGAATGGAAAGCGGTGTCGGGCGGATACAACGTTACGATGGATGCCCGCACCGAGCGCTATCGCCCGGATGTCCAGATGGCGGTCATGAAAGTGGTCGATCGGTCCCTGCCCGTTTACACCTATGCCGACAGTGACGGCAAAGACAGCTGGACGGTCGCGCGCGGGGCGCTTGGCAAAGGCGGCGCGCGCTGGTTGCCGGTTCGTCGACCGGGTGCCTATGCCGGCGACGTGTTCCGCACGCTGGCCCGTGCCAATGGTATTGTCCTGTCGCCTGCAAGGATCGCGGGGATCGGTGCGGAAGGCACTGAGGTACTGGCCGAGAACAGCAGCACCCCCCTGTCGCTGTTGCTGCGCAACATGCTCAAGTATTCCAACAACCTGACCGCCGAAATGATCGGGATGACGGCAAGTGCACGGTTGCTGGGGGAACCACCCGCCTCAATGAAGGCTTCTGCCGAGCAGATGAGCCGCTGGGCATCTGAGCGTTTCGGTATGAAGAACACGATGCTTGAGGATCATTCGGGGCTGGGCGACGATTCACGCATGACGCCCGAGGATCTTGTCGGCGCTTTGGTCGAGGCGCGGCGCACGGGTATCCTGTTGCCATTGCTGAAGTCGATACCGGTGCTCGATTCCAAGGGGCGGCTTGTGAAATCCTCGCCGATCAAGATTCAGGCCAAGACCGGCACGCTGAACTTCGTCTCGGGGCTGGGCGGATTCATCACTGCGGCAGACGGCACCGAACTGGCATTCGCCATCTTTGCCGCCGACAGCAAGATACGTGCGGGCCTGTCGCGGGCAGAGCGTGAAAGGCCCAGAGGCGCGCGCCATTGGAACGGGCGCGCGCGCATGTTCCAGCAAAAGCTTATCGCGCGCTGGGGCGCTCTCTACGGAAGCAGCTAATCTTAGGTCAGGTGACGCGCCCGGGCGCCGCGTTCGATGGCCGCCGCGTGCAGCCGGTCGATATTGAGCTCATAGCGCATTTCCTCAAGCAAACGCAGCTCCGGTTCGGCAAGGGTACCGTCCGCCGCCGCCACATCGCAGGCCAGCGCGTAACCGGTTTCAAACAGGCGTTCCGGCAGGTTGTCGCGGATCAGGCCGAAAAGGGCATCAAGCCCGTCTTCCTGTTCGAACAGGTCAAAGACGATCTGGGTGATCGAATTGATCCGGTCATCGTCATAGCCCGAAAAGACCGGCAAAAGGTTCACTGCCGACTGGATCTTGACCAGTTCCGCCGTGCGAATGTTCCCGTCCGACGCAGAGACGGCGATCATCAGGGCCAGCAGACAGTCCTGCGAACTAAGCGGGTGGTTTTCGGAATTGTCCACGGTGATACATTCCTTGTTACGCGGTTTTCGCTGTGATGCAGAATATTGACGCCATTGGTCCAGCACAATAGGTAGCGGCGTCAGGTCGCGCGGGGTGTGCGACCGCAGAATCCGGAGAGCATCATGTCTGAGACACGCGACGCGGCACTTGCCTCGAAAGCCTGGCCTTTTGAAGAGGCACGCCGGGTGCTCAAACGGTATGAAAAGGCGCCGCCTGAAAAGGGCTATGTGCTGTTCGAAACAGGCTATGGCCCCAGCGGCCTGCCCCATATCGGCACCTTTGGCGAAGTCGCGCGGACGACGATGATCAAGCGCGCCTTTGAAGAGATTTCCGACATCCCGACCAAGCTGATCTGTTTTTCCGACGATCTCGACGGGATGCGCAAGGTGCCGGGCAACGTGCCCAATCAGGACAAGCTGAAGGATCACCTGCAGGAACCGCTGACCACGGTGCCCGACCCGTTCGGTGAATACGAAAGCTTTGGTCATCACAACAACGCGATGCTGCGGCGTTTCCTCGATACCTTCGGGTTCGAGTACGAATTCATTTCGGCCACGGAATTCTATCGCTCTGGCCAGTTCGACGAGGTGCTGCTGCTTGCGGCAGAGCGCTATGACGAGCTGATGAAGATCATGCTGAAGTCGCTGCGCGAAGAGCGTCAGCAGACCTATTCGATCTTTTTGCCGATCCATCCGGAAACCGGCCGGGTGCTTTACGTGCCGATGAAAGAGGTGAATGCCAAGGATGGCACCATCACCTTTGACGACGAGGAAGGGCGCGAATGGACCCTGCCCGTCACCGGCGGCAATGTGAAACTGCAATGGAAACCGGATTTCGGCGCACGCTGGGCCGCGCTTGGTGTCGATTTCGAAATGTACGGCAAGGATCATTCCACCAATACGCCGATCTATGACGGCATCTGCCGGACGCTTGGCGCCAAAGCGCCGGAGCATTTCACTTACGAGCTGTTTCTGGACGAAAATGGCCAGAAGATTTCAAAGTCTTCGGGTAACGGCGTCAGCATCGATGAATGGCTGACCTATGCCAGCACGGAATCCCTGTCCTATTTCATGTACCAAAAGCCCAAAACGGCCAAGCGTATGTACTTCGACGTGATCCCGAAAGCGGTGGACGAATATCACCAGCAGTTGCGGGCCTACCCGACTCAGGATCTCAAGGCGCAGTTGAACAACCCGGTCTGGCACATTCATGGCGGCAATGTACCGGAATCGACGCTGGTTGTGCCCTTTGCCATGCTGCTTAACCTCGCTTCGGTTTCCGGGGCGCAGGACAAGGCGCAGCTCTGGGGCTTTATCAATCGCTATGCGCCCGAGGCATCTGCCGAAAGCCATCCGGATCTGGATAACGCGGCAGGCTTCGCCATTCGGTACTTCAACGACTTTGTGAAGCCGACGCGCCAATACCGCGCGCCGACAGATCAGGAACGCGAGGCGCTCGAAGCACTTCGGTCCGAACTGGCCGCCTATGACGGCCCGCAGGATGACGAGGCGTTGCAGTCCATCGTCTATTCCGTCGGTCGCGAGAGGTTCGATCCGATGCGCGGCTGGTTCACGGCGCTTTACGAAGTCCTGCTGGGTGCGAGCCAGGGACCGCGCTTCGGCGGGTTCATCGCGCTGTATGGTGTCGAAGAAACCATCGCACTGATCGACAAGGCACTGGCTGGCGAATTGGCCTGACTCTGACAATAGCACCGGCGGCGCCACGCATCGGATTCTGATCCATGTCCTGCCGCCGGGCGTATCCTCCTTACCGACAAGGAGGACGATATGCGCTATTTCCTGATACTGATCGGGTTTGTCATCGGGCTTGCTAGTCCACTGGCCGCCCAGAACAAGGACATCGAGGCCACCATTGGTGCCCAGTTCGATGCCTTCAAGGCCGATGATTTCAACCGGGCCTTTTCATTCGCAAGCCCTGGCATTCAAGACATCTTTCGCACGCCCGAGAACTTTGGCCGCATGGTAACCAACGGTTATCCGATGGTGCATCGACCTGTCGACATCCGATATCTCGATCTGCACGAAGAAAACGGCGCCCTATGGCAGCGGGTTCAGGTGACAGATGGCGAAGGTCGCCTGCACATGCTCGACTACCAGATGATCCAGCAGGAAAACGACTGGAAGATCAACGCTGTAGAGCTTGTGAAACTGCCGCAGGCAAATGCCTGAGACCACGGTACCGTAACGGTGCTATGAACCGCCTTTAATTCTTTTTCCCTAGGTCCGGACCCGCAATCGGAACCGGCCTGCATGCCACATGGCAATGACCATGATCCCGGGGCCGACTCTTTCGGGAAGGGGAACTCGATGAACAAGGCGATTACCGACGGCGTTCTGCTGACGCCGCCAGCTTTCGAGAACGGGCTGGATGTCTGGTCCAGCGGCAACGGCACACCGGGCTCGGATACCTATGACAACGACGCGAACGCGGCTTTTGTCCCGTCGGATCCGGATTTTGCCGGTTGTCTCGAACTGGTCAAAACCAATTCAACGCAGAAGCTACGCTATATGGGGGAAACCCCGCTTTTGCCGGGCTGCTATCTGGAAATCCGGGCGCGGGTGAAAGCCATCAGCGGCAATCTTCCCAATGTGCGGATCGCCGCATGGGCGGGTGGCGCGGGTGGCAATCATGTCACCGGCCTGACGGAAAGAGGAAGCTCGGCGAACCTGACCACCTATGGCAGCGTGGTCGAAGTCCGCGCCATCGTGGGTGCCGGGGTCCGGGGCGGTGTTGACATGCCGTGGGGAACCGAAGCGCTCTATGGTCACTTCGGCATCGATCTGACCGGACCGAGTGGCGGTGTGGTGCGGATCGACGACATCCAGATCGAGGATGTGACCTCTTATTTCATTCGCGACATGCTAAGCCTTGTGGATGTGCGCGATTTCGGCGCGATCGGTGACGGGAGCACCGACGATGCGCCTGCCTTTGCCGCAGCCAACAACGCCGCGGCAGGGCGCAGGGTGCTGGTGCCGTCCGGTACGTACCGCCTTGAGGACGACGTGACCTTTGATGTTCCGGTGCATTTCGAAGGCACTGTAACCATGCCAAACGGTCGACAGTTGCTGCTGACGAAGAACTACGATCTGCCAAGCTATATCGCGGCCTTCGGGGATGAAGACTTGGCCTTTCGCAAGGCGTTTCAGGCGCTTTTGAACAACGCCGACCATGACTCGCTCGACCTTGGCGGGCGGAAGGTCAACATCGATGGCCCTATCGACATGCAGGGCGCTGTCCCGAACAAGTCGAGCTATGCCACCCGCCGCGTCATTCGCAATGGCCAGCTCAACGCCATCGGTTCTTCGGCATGGGATACCGACACGGTCACGTCGCAGGCCCATTACGATTCAAACAACCCGACAAAACTGACCAACGTCACCAACATCGCCAATATTCCCGTGGGTGCGCTGGTCGAAGGAAACGGCGTCGGACGCGAAGTCTACGTCAAAGACAAGAACGTCGGCGCCGAAGAGGTGACACTAAGCGCCCAGCTATATGCAGCCGAAGGAACACAGACTTATAATTTTCATGATTTCAAATACATACTGGATTTCTCAGGGTTCGAAAAGCTGAGCAAGTTCGAGCTTTCGGAGCTTGAACTTCAATGCAACGGGCTGGCCAGCGGTATCCGGCTCGCGCCCAGCGGCTCTGCCTTTTTGATCCATAACAGCTTTGTCACCCGTCCCAAGGATCGGGGGATAACATCAATTGGCGACGGGTGTCAGGGAATGCTGATCGACAACTGCCAGTTCCTGTCGGATGAGGATTCCAAGGATGTCGAAGATCGGGTTTCCGTCGCGCTCAACGGCAATTCGAATGACATCAAGCTGCGGAACAACCGGGCTACGCGCTTCCGACATTTCGCGGTATTCGGTGGTTCGAACCAGATCATTTCGGGCAATCATTTCTTTCAGGGCGATACCGTGGCGAACGGTGTCCGCAGTGCGGGAATCGTACTTACCAGCGGCTACAACAGCAGCACGATAACCGCGAATTACATCGATAACTGTTCGATAGAATGGACCAACGAACACGATGCCAAGCCGGATTTCGTCAGCGGCTTTTCCTTCAGCGCGCTGAGCATCACGGATAACATCTGTCTTTGCAGCGACACGGCGAGTTGGTTCAGCTATATCATCGTGAAACCCTGCGGCAGCGGGCATTTCCTGAACGGCGTGACGATCACCGGCAACAAGTTCCGTTCGATCAACGGCACGATTGAGCGGGCCGAGCGGGTCGACGACAGCTTTGCGCCGCTCGACCTGAGCCGGAACAAGAACGTCACCTTCACCGGCAATACCTATCATCAGGTTTCAAAGCAGGTGTCGAACCCGATGCCGGTTCTGCACAGCGAGAATTCCACCAGCCAAAGCTGGCGTGTCGATCTGGGGGGCGAGCTGGTGTTTTCAGGCGAGGCGCAACAGGTCGATTCCGTCGTCGCGGTCGGACCGATCAAGAACGGCAGCAATCAGACCGTCTATGGCATGCCATATGTAAAGACCCGGCAGGGTGGCAACAATGACCGGATCGACCTCTTCTGGGAAGAAGACGTGAAGGGCGACGTGCTCTTGTCCGTGCGCATCGACGACTGACCTGGCTGGTCGCGGGCGTCGTCGATTGACGCGCCCGTGGCCGGACCGTCAGAACCTGCGCCATAATCCCGCGGTCAGGGCATAGCTCGGCTCGCGCAATTGTTTGCGCTCGATCCCGACAAGCCAAGTCATGCCATTCTTGCCGTCGATCAGCATGTTTGCCGAGACAGACCAGATCAGCGGCTGGCCGGAAATCTTCGTCGTATTCAGCTTTATCATGGGTCGGATGGCAGGCGCGCGCCCACCTCTGCCTGTCGATTGCCCGATCGTTGCATCCAGTTTCCAGATTACGGGCGAAATACCCATTCGCTTTTCCAAAGTGTTTTCAACGCTGAGCCAGCCATTGGCCTCCCCCCAGGCAAGGTTACGCCCATAGGATATGGTCAGCTTGGCCAGTCCGTTGACCACTTCTGGCGCCCACCATGCGCCGATGCCTGTTTCCAAAGACCACTTATTCTCGCCCCCCGGATCGCCCAAAGGAAAGCGCAGGAATACGGCCGCGTTGCCGGCCTGATGTCCCGATGAAAAGAAACTGAAGCCAAGGGAAAGATTGGGGGTCAGCCCATAATCCCCGTAACTGTCGGTCTCAAGCGCGGTGCCAAGCGCATCGCGTCGCAGATTGGTCTGGACCGAAACGAACCCGGTCCCCTTTTCTCTCAGCCACGCGCCAGCGGTCGCCGGGGTCGGCGCTAGCATGATGCCAATCAGGACCAGTTTGACGCGCACATTGGCACTCCCTCTGCGCGGCCCAAACTGGTTAATCATGGTTAAGGCGACGTTACCGCCGCTCTGCGCCGTTCACAATTCTCCGTTGAAATGGAATACGCGCCTGCTATGCTGCATTGCAGCGAGACAGGGGACCTGAATGGGACACGTCATCAGCATAGCGCAGCAAAAGGGTGGCGCCGGGAAAACGACGCTGGCCGTCAACCTGGCAATCGGCTTTGCAAAAGCAGGGAAATCGGTTGCACTCATGGACACCGACCCACAGGGCAGCGCGGGCCGATGGTTCATGACACGGGTCGAGACGCAGGAAGATCCGGGCATCGATTTTTCAACCGCTTCGGCATGGGGTGTCCCCTATGAATGCCGAAAACTGTCAGACAACCATGATATCGTCATCATCGATACGCCGCCCAAGGCCGACAGCGATCTGCGCCCGGCCTTGCGCGCAGCGGACCTCGTCCTCATTCCCGTGGCGACCTCACATCTCGACCTGTGGGCAGTCGAGGTCGTGCTCTACCTTGCAGACCGCGAAAGCAAGCCGACGATGATGGTGATGACCCGCGCCCGCGCCGGAACGCGGCTGGCGCAGGACGTGGCCGACAAGGTTGCCGAAATGGACGCGGCCGTTGCCAAGACGCCGATGGCCAATCGGATTGTCTATGCGGAAACGCTTGGTCAGGGCAAAGCAGCCATCGAGGCGCGAAAGGGCCCCGCCCACAAGGAAGTTGCCGACCTCGTTGAAGAAATCCAGGCGGCGCTTGACGCGCTATAGCGCGAAATCCCTTGCCGAGCCGGCAATTTGCATCATCTAATCGGATGGCGTCAGGGAACGGCGTGATCTGGATCAAGGCGGACCTGATGCTTCAACGGCAAGATCGCCGTGAATATCAGGAAAGGTAGGTCGCCCGTGTATCACAATATTCTTGTTCCGATCGCTTTCGACACCGACCACGACACGACCGCGCCACTGAAACTGGCCCGGATGCTTGCGACGCCGAACGCTCGGATAACGTTGTTGCATGTGATCGAACATGTTCCAGCTTATGCGATTTCCTATATGCCCCCCGATTACGCCAATGAAACGCGCAAAGCGATCGAGGCGCAACTGAACGAGATGGCCGCCACTTTGCCGAACGCGGTTGGCGAAGTGATCGAGGGTCACTCGGGGCGCAGCATCCTTGACTGGAC
Organism: Phaeobacter sp. 22II1-1F12B; assembly: GCF_002210165.1. Taxonomy (GTDB): domain Bacteria; phylum Pseudomonadota; class Alphaproteobacteria; order Rhodobacterales; family Rhodobacteraceae; genus Heliomarina. The sequence goes on from NZ_AQQP01000002.1 coordinate 26,868, forward strand.
CAGCGAGCATAACCCCGATCTGATCATCATCGCCTCGCACCGGCCCGGCATGCAGGAAGTCATCATGGGATCGACGGCAACGCAGGTCGTGCGCCACGCCTCATGCGCGGTGCACGTCGTTCGTTAGCGGCCGCGAACTACCTGCAAAAGCGGCATGAGCGCTGCCATTTCCGGCCCGCGCTCCTGCCCTGTCAGCGCCTTACGCAGCGGCATGAACAATCCCTTGCCCTTGCGCCCGGTGGCTTCCTTGACCGTGCTGGTCCAGATGCTCCAGCTGGATTCATCAAACGGCATCGCGGGCAGCATCGACATGGCCTGCGCGACGAATTCCTCGTCTTCCGGCGCGATCAGCGGTTCCGCCCCGTCGCGGCACAGTGCCCACCAGCCGCCAAGGTCTTCCAGCGTGGTGATGTTGTCCCGCGCCATCAGCCAGAAGGGCTCGGCCAGTTCTGAGGGCACGCCCAGCGCATCGACGCGATCACGCACAGACTCGAGCGGCAGCGACTGCAGGTAATGCGCGGTCAACGGATAAAGATCCGCCTCGTCGAACTTGGTCGGCGCTGCGCCAAAGCGCGAAATGTCAAAACCGTCGATCAACTGCGCCATCTGGGTCTGCAATTCGACCGGATCGGCAGAGCCCAGACGCGCCATCAGGCTAAGCAGAGCCATCGGCTCGACGCCCTTGGCCCGGAGATCACGAAGCGACAGTGTGCCCAGCCGCTTGGACAGGGATTCCCCCTGCGGCCCGGTCAGCAGTGAGTGATGCGCAAATTCCGGGACGTTTCCGCCCAGCGCATTGATGATCTGGATCTGGGTCGCGGTGTTGGTCACGTGGTCCGAGCCGCGCACCACATTGGTCACACCCATCTCCGTGTCATCGACAACGGACGCAAGCGTGTAAAGCACCTGACCGTCACCCCGGATCAGCACCGGGTCGGACACGCTTGCTGCATCGATGGAAATATCGCCAAGGATGCCGTCTTTCCACTCGATCCGTTCCTGATCGAGCTTGAAGCGCCAGACACCGTCGCCACGTTCGGCGCGCAGGGCATCCTTTTCCGCATCGCTGAGGCTCAGCGCGGCCCGGTCATAGACCGGCGGCTTGCCCATATTCAGTTGTTTCTTGCGCTTCAGGTCCAGTTCGGTCGGCGTCTCGAACGCCTCGTAGAACCGCCCCATCTCGCGCAGCTTGTCGGCGGCCTCGGCATAGCGGTCAAGCCGCAGCGACTGACGCTCGATCCGGTCCCAGTGCAGACCCAGCCACGTCAGGTCTTCCTTGATCGCCTCGACATATTCCTCCTTGGAGCGCACCGGGTCGGTATCGTCGATCCGCAGGATGAATTCGCCACCCGACTGTCGCGCGATGAGAAAGTTCATCAGCGCCGTGCGCAGGTTGCCTATATGGATATAGCCCGTGGGCGACGGGGCAAAACGGGTGGTGGTCATAAGCGTCTCCAGTCAGGGCGCTGACTTGTCACACCCGGTGCGCTTTGTCCAGTTGGAGAAGCCCCAAGCCGGGTTCAATAACCGCTGTCGAGGGTGATTTTGCTGCCATCGCTGAACCGGCTGAGGCGGAAGTCGCCTGGATCGACAACCGGTGTCCGCCCGGTGACCAGATCGGCCATCAACCGCCCTGCCCCCGGACCGATGCCAAAGCCATGGCCGGAAAAGCCGGTCGCGATGTGAAAACCCGGGATGGCGTCCACCGGCGAAATCACCGGAACGGCGTCCGGCGTCACGTCGATCATGCCCGCCCAGCTTTGTACGATGTCGGCCTTTTCGAACACCGGGAAAAGGCGCTGCGCATCGGCCCATGCCTTGCGCAAGAGACGCTGGGACGGGGCCGGATCGAGCACGCGGCATTCTTCGAAAGCGGTCTGCTGGTCCGGCCGCCAGCGCCGCATCTGCGACGCCTCTGTCCGCCAGCGGTCGGATAGGCGAAAGCGCAAAGACCGCCACTCGGCACGGAACGCGGGCAGGAACGCCCAAGCCAACCGGAAACTGTCGGGAACAAGATCGACGACGTTCTGCGTGCCGGTGGCAATCGTATAGCCACCGTCGGCCCGTTTGCGCATCGATACACTATCGGTCCAGAGCGATGTTGTCGGCCCCTCCACCACCGTGGTGCGCAGAACCGTGTTCAGCACCTTGAGCTGTGGCAGACCGACCCCGGCATTGCCCGCAAAAAGCCGCGACCAAGCGCCCCCGGCCAGAACCACCGCGCCGCATTTCACCCGGCCCTTTTCAGTGATCACACCCGCAACTTTTCCGGCCTCGAGATCGAGGCTGCGCACGGCGCAACTCGTGATGACCGTCGCACCCGCCGCGCGCGCACCTTCGGCAATCGCGGGGGCCGCCCATTGCGGCTCGGCCCGTCCGTCCGTCGGTGTGTACAGCGCGCCTTTCAGCTTCATGCGATGGCCGGGCAGCATATCATCCAGCTCGCGGCCCGATACCAGCCGGTGCTCAAAGTCGTAACTGTCGAGATGTTTCGCCCAGTTTTCGTTTTCCGCCATGCTCTTGGCAGTAGACGAGGTGAACAGGATGCCGGATTTCGTATAGCCGGTCTTGTCCTTCAGCCGGGTCTCGAAACTCTCCCACTGACGAATCGCCTCGAGCATGAGGGGAATTTCGCGCCGGTCGCGCTGGGCCATGCGCACCCAGCCCCAGTTGCGGCTGGATTGTTCTCCGCCGATCTGGCCCTTTTCGCACAAGAGAACGGAAACCCCGCTCTCGGCAAGTTCAAGGGCAGTCGACGCGCCAACGATGCCGCCGCCAATAACGACGACATCCACCCTTTCGGGCAGGCGATGATCACTTTCAAACGGGGGCAGCGTAGGACCAGGCATGCGCGTATCTAGACAACGCATTCATACCCGGTCCAGTCAGGAAAGCCCTTATTTGAAACGTCGCGGGAAACCACGACATTTCGCACACACCTGCGTGGTCAGGCGGCCAGTTTGGCGGCCATTTCCACGAGACGCTTGGCCTGGTAGGCAATCGCCTGCTTCTCGGCGTCCTTGATGTCGCCACCGGTCGGCGCGATGCCGTAAGGCATGCCGGTTTCGAACATGATTTCATCGGTGTAGCCGGGCGGGACGATTACCGTACCCCAGTGCATTGCAGAGACATACAGCGCCTGCAGGGTGGTTTCGCGACCACCATGCATCGTGCTGGTCGAGGTCATCGCGCTGAACGCCTTGTTCGCCAGTTCACCCTTTTGCCAGAGCGGTCCGAGCGTATCGATAAAGGCTGCGGCCTGGCTGGGGATATTGCCGTAACGGGTCGGCAGCGAAAGCAGGTAGGCATTTGCCCAGACCATGTCGTCATGTGAGACTTCCGGAATGTCCTGCATCTTTTCCAGCTGCGCTTTCCACGCATCCTGACCGTTCACCACTTCCTCGGGCGCGGTTTCGGCAAAGCGGCGCAGCCGGGTTTCTGCGCCTGCTTCTTTCGCGGCTTCCTCGGCGATCAACGCCATCTGGTGGTTCGTGCCGTAGGTCGTATAGAACGGGATGACAAGTTTCACGGTGCTCATGGGATGCTCCTTTCAAAGACACTCAACCCATGATGTGGGGCATCGGTTGCATCGCACCATGCCAAGGAAAGCACAGGATTCCTGCGCCGATGCACAGATAAAAGATTTGCGATCGAAGAGTCGTCGACAAAGCACGGCACCAACCGCAGAGCACGACCGGAGAACAGCAGATTGTTGAGAAATTTTTGGAGCGGGCGGCGGGAATCGAACCCGCGTCATTAGCTTGGAAGGCTAAGGTCTTACCACTACACAACGCCCGCTCAGTGACCCCGGTCAATATTTCATGGCAAAGGGAGGGTCAAGGGATATGTGGGCGATTTGACCGGAGCTTTGCCCTTGACGCCGACAGTATTAAGGCTGCGGCGACCGATAATGCATGACATCCCGTCGCGCGAGTTTCCGCAGCGCTTGGTCAACCTCTGGCAACCCGGAAACCGATATGACCGGTCGTCATGATCGAACCGCATAACAACCGCGACGAGGTTCTGTACCGGCTGCAATAACTGTCATGACAAAGGTGCGAACCGCCCCTGATCGGCCGCAGGTCGGTCCTTTCCTCGCGCCGGTCTGCTGCCGGGCGAAGGCACCATTCCCAGACGTTCCCGGTCATCTGGTACAGACCGTATCCGTTTGGTTCATGCGTCTCCACGGAAGTTGTCCCGAGATAGGGCAGATCCCTTTGGGGTGTCGGAAACCTTCCCCTGAAAATATTGCAATCGACCTTTCCGTCCCGGGCCAGATCGTCACCCCAGGGGTATCTGCATCCTTCAAGCCCGCCCCGCGCGGCAAATTCCCATTCTTCTTCGGAAGGCAGGCGCGTTCCCGACCATCGGCAATAGGCCATCGCATCATGCCAGTCCACATGCGTCACCGGGTGATCCTCGGGCACCGCTTTCTCAGACCCCGACCCATGCGGAGAGCGCCAGTGCGCCCCCTCGACCTCCCGCCACCAGGGCGTTTTATCTGCGGGCGGATGATCCTCGGGTGACGGCAAACAGGCATGGAAAACGAAAGACCGACCCGCCCTCTCGGCCTGCGTCACATGGCCGGTCGCATCCGCAAACCGACGGAACTCCGCGCGCTTCACGCAACAGGCCGCGATTGCAAACGGCGCGACCTGCACCCGGCGCACCGGCCCCTCCCGGTCTGCGGCGATGGCTTCGGGCCCTTCATAGCCCATGTCGAAACTGCCACCCGGCAGCTCGATCAACCGACGATCAGAGGGCTGGGTATTTTGCGGAACCACCTCCGTCCCTCCGGGCAATTCATCACCGGAGCGAGGGATACAACAGCTCATTGCTTCGGGGCACCAACAAGCCGGTCGAGCTGCTCCACCATGTCTCGCGCTTCCCGGCAGACGATTGCCCCGGCTTCGGCGAGCTGCGCGCCAACGTCCACCGGCAGAGAGGTATTCGACCCCTCGGGTATCTGGTTCAGCCGCCCGCCGATCAGCACGGGAATATCCAACCCGCGCGCCTCAAGCGCCTGCTTGAGATCGTTGTAATAGCCAAGAGCGACACCGTTATAAGTGCTGACAGCGATTACGTCGGGCAGGTGATCCGCGGCGGCAGCGGCCAAACGCTCTGGCTCGGTCGAGACTCCGCCATCGACCGGCACGGCGCCGATATCGACCGCCATCCGGTCGATCAGCATCTTGCCGTGTTCATGCACATCCGAAGTCGCAACCAGTACGCGCGGCGCGGCCTTGCGAATGCGGGCAAGCGGTTCGGGCGCGGCATCCTTCAGGGCCGCCGCGCTCATCTCGGCAAGTTCTTCGATCAGCGTTGCAGGCACCACCGGCGCCCGACCTCCTGTGACGCTTTCATCCGGCATGCCCGCCCCGAATTCGCGTTCGAGCGCCCGCGCGCCCATCCGGCGCAACGCCAGCAGGCATTGAAAGATGCAATCCGTATCGACATCCCGTGCCGCAAGCCCCCTCATCACGTTATCCTGAAACCGTCGCGCCCCGCCCAAAAGCACGGTGGCCATATCATCAACTGCCGCATTATCCACCATCGGCGGAAACCCCTGCGCATGCGCAATCATCGAACCGGCAAAGAGCTGCGCGTCGATGACTTCGTCAATTTCCGGAATACGCTCGTTTTCGGTCACCGGGACCGCGTTGATCGCATGTCCCGTCGGTCGGGTGATCTGCCCCAGCGCATCCGACAAAAGATAGGATGCCAGCCCGGCGTAATTCTCGGCGGCGCTCCCCCGGTATGAGGTCGTATTGCCATAGATCATCGATCCCGGCATCGCCCCGGCCATCGCCATCGCGCGCTGAAATGCCATGCGGGCGAAGGGGTCGGAAAAATGATGCCCGTAGCAATGCGCCATCGGCGCGCCGACGAGCCGTTCGATCAGGTCGCGTTCGATCAGCACCATGCCAAGGCAGGAGGTCAGATCGGTGAACTGCGCGGCATAGCCGTCGTCGATGTTGGAATGAACCATGACTGGCACCGGCTGCGCCGCGATCAGGCCAAGCGCGCGCACCGTCTGCTGGGTCGCCTCAATATCATCGTCATGACCGGGGATGCGAAAGGTGAAATACTGGCCCAGATTACCGATTACCGTGCCGCCTGCCGCCAGCGCGGCTTTGGTGTTTTCAAAAGCGGCAGGAAAGCCAAGCACGAAATCCCCGTAGTGGGGTGCGACCGGCGCGGCATTGGCAAGCGTGGCAAAATCCTCGGGGCCTTCGAGTATCATGCCCGTGCCCCGCGTCGCGCCCTTGCGCTTTGCACGTGGCACCGCCATTGACCAGTCAAGGCACAGGCCGTAACGGTCCACGATCACGCCGCGCTTGTTGCAGGCCTCCCAGATCTCGGCATAGGCGCGCACGCTTTTGCCCGCGTCGCGATACCCAAGCTGGGCGTGCTGCATCACCCGCCCCTGCTCAATCATGCGCTGTTTGAACGAAAATTCGCTATCGGCGCTAACATGGGTCAGAAAGGCCGACGGTCCCACCTGCCAGTCACGGGCTTCTGCAGCACCTTCGGCCATCAGTTCTCTGCCGGTTGGCAAGCCTTCTTCGGGCAACAATAGGTCGGGTTTCATGCGCTTGTCAGGATCTGCGGCATGTCGGAATGAAGCTGCGGCGGCCAGTGATGTCCGCGCTGGCTCGACAGGTCGCGGTTAAAGCGCGGCCCGGCCTCCTTGGCGGGCAGCCCGGTCAGCTTTCCATCGACCAGCCAGTCCAGATCACTGCCATAGAGTTCCGCGATAAGCAGGTCCGTAAGCCTCGCCATCGTATCCGCATGATCGGGCGACAGCGCAAGGTCATGGCCCTCCCCCGGGTCGCTCTCAAGATCGAAAAGCTGCCGCACATTGCCGACCGGGTAGTAGACCAGCTTGTAGCGCGCATCCCGGACCATCCGCGTGGCGCTGTCACTTGTACCGAACTCACCGTAAACGGTTTCACGCGGCGCTTCGCCCAGCATCGGCTTGCCATCCGCCGTTTCCGGTACCGGCAACCCGGCAAGGGAAAGCAAGGTCGGCATCACATCGGCCAGTGTAACCAGCCGATCGTCCTCAACGCCCGCCCCGATAGCTTCATCCCCCGGGCGACCAAACAGGATCATCGGCACCGAAACCGACCCCTGGTAGAACAGGCTCTTGGCCCAGAGCCCATGATCGCCAAGCATATCCCCGTGGTCCGAGGTAAACAGGATAATCGTGTTGTCGAGCAGCATTTCCTCGCGCAGCGTCCCGATCACCAGCCGCAACTGGTGGTCGATATGGGTGCAGAGCGCGTAAAAGGCCCGCCGGATCGCGACGATCTGCGCGCCCGAGTATTTATCTCCCCGCTTGCGCTTTGACGCGATGGCAAAAGGCAGGTCCTGAACCTCGGCCCAGTCGTCGCCAAGCACCTCGTCCATATCGATGTCGCGATACATGTCGAGGTAGGCCTGCAGGGGTACCAATGGCGGGTGCGGATGCCGGTACGAAAGATACCAGAACCCGGGCTTTTTCGGATCGCGCCGCTTGATCTGCCGGACCATCTGCTGCGTCGCCCAGTTGGTGACGTGTAATTCTTCGGGCAGATGCCACGGCCGGTGAACATAGCCATCGGTGCTCATCCCGTGATCGAACTGCTGCCCCGGGTACCCCTTGTCGCCCAGCCAGATCTCGTAGTCGTCCATCACGCCATATTGGGCGCGCCCTTCTTCTTCCAGCTGCACATCCTCGAACCCGATCCGGTCACGCTGCGGAAAAACATGCAACTTGCCGACACCCTGCGTCTGGTAGCCTGCCGAAGTGAAAGCCGCCGCCAGAGTCTCGGCAGGCATCGCAAGCTGGTCGTCGTAAACCCTGTCCCCGTGACGGCGCGGCGACGCCCCGGTCATTAGCGTCCGGCGCGCAGGCACGCAGATCGGGCACTCGCTCTGCGCATTGGTAAAGCGGCGGCCATTACGGCACAGCTCGTCCAGCGTCGGCGTCTGGATCACCGGATGCCCCGCCGCGCCAAGAAGATGGCCCGGCCACTGGTCGACCGTGATCAAAAGGATGTTCGGACGCTCGGTGCCGCTCATTAAGTCTTGTCCTATTTCAGGTTTTCCCGCGCGCGCAGGAATGTTTCGGTCTTGCTGAACCCACGCACCATGTGGTCGCGGATTTCCTCGATCATCGCGTCGAGATCGTCGCCCTGCGCCAGTTCCACGTAACGCTTGTGGCCTTCGGGCAGCGGCCCGCGTCGCCCATGCGCCCGGTGGTGCGCCGCCCAGTAAAGCTGCAGCTTGCCGCGCAGCCCGTTCCAGACACTCAACAACAGCGAATGCCCGCAGGCTTCGTAGACATGGCTGTGCAGGCCCAGTTCGTCGACAATGCTGGATTCGTCATCTCCCGACGCGATACTGGCCAGCAGCCTGTCGTGACGCGCGTTCAACTCGGCAAAGTAGGCCTCGTCCCGGTTTTCCCAGACCTGACGAAACGCGAATATCTCAAGTTCGGTGCGCAGCGAGAATATCTCGTTCACCTCGTCGAGCGAAAGGTCGACCACATGCGTCCCGGTATATGGAACCGTGACCAGCAGGCCTTCTTTGATAAGATCGCCCAACGCCTCGCGCAGCGGCCCCCGGCTGACGCCAAAGGTCAGCGCCATTTCCGATTCGACGATCTGCGCGCCGGGCGGCAGCACGCCGCTTATGATCGAGGTACGCAGCGCCTCGACGATCTGTTCCCTGAACGTGCGCCGCGCAAGCTGCCCAAGACCGCCCTTTTTCGCTGGCATTTCCATCAAACCTCCATCCCCGACCGGGTGCCTAAATTTTGTTCCACGTCGACGCTGCCTAACAGAATTTGCACGGGGTTAACGAATTTCTGTTGATTACACGCGGCCAACGGTCGATTGTCAACAATCAGCGATGGTCGGAGATTAGCTTCCCCGGTCACTGCCTCAAAATAATGCAAGCAACCAACAGGGGACCCCCATGTTTAAAAGACGCACGATGATGCAGCTGGCCGCCGCCGCGACGCTCAGCCTTGCCTCCGCCCTTCCCGCGACTGCACAGACCGCACTGGAATCCGTGACCGAGCGCGGCACCCTTCGCGTTGGCATGGCTGCCGCCGATCCATGGTTCTACAAGGATCCGATCTCTGAGGAATGGACAGGTGTGGGCGTGCAGATGGGTCAGGCGATGGCCGAGGATCTGGGCGTGACCTTCGAACCGGTGGAAACCACCTGGGCCAATTCCGTCGCCGCTATTCAAGCTGGTCAGATCGATCTGATGTTCGTGCTCGACGCCACCGAAGAGCGCAAGAAGGCGATCGATTTCCCGGAACACCCGCTGTTCTATTACGCAATGGGCGCGCTGATCCAGGACGGCATGGAAATCACCGACTGGCAGGATCTGAACGTCGAAGGCACCACGGTCGGTGTGACGCTTGGCACCTCGGTTGACCGGTTGCTGACGGAAACGCTGCCCAATGCCAAGATCGAACGCTTTGCCTCGAATGACGAAGCGGTTGCCGCCTTTGCCTCGGGCCGCGTCGACGCGGTGTCGCAGTTCCACCCCGCCCTGATCGTTCAGGTCTCGCGCATCGGCACCGGCAGCGTTGTCCTGCCCCGCCCGATCCACGCGGTCCCCACATCGGTTGGCTTGCCTAATGCAGCCGACAGTTCCTTCAAGGACTGGGTGAACGAATTCATCACCAAGACCTATGAAAGCGGCAAGACCACCGAGATCTTCGAAGCCTATATCTCGACCAAGGGCATCGACCCCGCAGCCGTTCCCGGCCTCGTCAAGGAAGACTGGGACTGATCCCCAATCAGATCACAGGCACAGCCTGACTGAAAATTACCCCGCGCCGAACAGGCGCGGGTTACCCGGCAGCAGGAGAGACAATGCAGCAGTATGAATGGGATTTCGGCTCGGTCCTGACTTATTGGCCGATGCTGTTGCAGGGTCTTTGGGGCACCGTCGCCATTTCAACGCTGGCGATCCTTTTGGGCATCGTCGGCGGAGGTTTGGTGGCTGCCATGCGCATGTCGCGCTATCGCTCGCTGCGCATCCTCGGCACCGCCTATGTCGAGTTCTACCGCAACACGCCGGGCATCGTGCATTTCTTCTGGGTCTATTACGCGCCTCCGGTTGTCGCCAATGTGAACCTCGGCCCGCTCGAGGCCGCCGTCATTGCGCTTGCCACCCAATCCAGCGCCTTTTACGCCGAAGTGCTTCGCGGCGGCATCCAGTCAATCGGGAATGGCCAGTGGGAAGGCGCTACCGCCCTTGGCATGTCCAGTAAGGACGCGCTGCGACGGATCATCGTTCCGCAGGCCGCACGCCGCATGGTGGCGCCTTTCGTCGAACGCTCCTTCGAGATCATCAAGACATCGTCGCTGGCCTCGACCCTCGCCTACGGAGAGCTGCTCTATCAGGGCATGCAGATCGCCTCGATCACCTACAGGCCGCTGGAAACCTATACCCTGCTGGCGCTGATCTATTTCCTGCTGCTCTACCTGCTTTCATCACTCGCCAAATTTGCCGAAGACCGGCTGCAGGAGGTCTGATCATGGGATACCAGTTCGATTTCTCAATGGTTATCAAGATCCTGCCCGTCCTGTGGCGCGGCGTGATCGTCACGCTGGAACTCTGGGCCGCCTGCCTTGCCATCGGCCTGATCCTCGGCTTTTTCATCGCGCTGATGCGGGTCTCGCCCGCCGCGCCGCTGCGTTTCCTTGGCCGCGCCTTTGTCGAGATCTTTCGCAACATCCCCGCGCTGATCCAGCTGATCTGGTTCTTTTACGCCTTCCCGATCCTGATCGGCGCACAGCTTACGCCTTTCACCGCCGCCGTGCTGGGCATCAGCCTGAACACCGCCGCCTTCTCCGCCGAGATTTACCGCTCGGGCATCCAGTCCATCGAACGGGGCCAGTGGGAAGGCGCGATGGCCATCGGTATGAGCCGCGTCGCCACCTTCCGGCGGGTGATCCTGCCGCAGGTGTTCCGGCGCATGCTGCCCGCCTTTACCAACCGCGCGGTCGAAGTCGCCAAGGTCACCTCGCTCGCTTCGGTGCTGAGCGTTCATGAGTTGATGTACCAAGGGCGCCTGCTCTCCTCGACCTATTACCGCCCCCTCGAAATCCTGACCACGGTGGGCATCGTCTACCTCGTCATGATCTACCCGATGACATGGACCTCGGCCGCGCTCGAACGCCGCATGCGCCGCAAGGCTTGAAACACAGGACACAGGCAATGAACGACACGACCCCCACAGACGCGCCGATCCTGCGCTGCGAAGGTCTTCGCAAATCCTTCGGCAATCTCGAAGTGCTGAAAGGCATCGACCTGGACGTGAAACGCGGCGACCGCATCGCCATCATCGGCGGCTCCGGCTCGGGCAAGAGCACTTTTCTGCGCTGCCTGAATTTCATGGAGCAACCAACCGGCGGCAAGGTCATCCTTGACGGCGAACGCATCGGCACGCCCCGCACCGGCCGCGACGGCAGTGAAACCGTCACCTACCGCGAACGCGACCTGATGTCGGTGCGCAAACGGGTCGGCATGGTGTTCCAGCAGTTCAACCTCTTCCCGCATATGAGCACGATCGAGAACGTGATGGAGGGTCTGGTCACCGTGCTGCGGCAGTCGAAATCGGCCGCCCGCACCCGTGCGGCGGAACAGCTTGACCGCGTCGGACTTGGCGACAAGCTCGACGTCTACCCAAGCCGGCTTTCGGGCGGCCAGCAACAACGCGTGGCGATTGCCCGCGCGCTCGCGATGGACCCCGAGGTTTTACTTTTCGACGAACCGACCTCTTCGCTCGACCCCGAACTGGTCGGAGAAGTTCTGCGGACGATCCTTGCGCTGGCCGAAGACGGACGCACCATGCTCCTCGTCACGCATGAACTGGGCTTTGCCTACCGCTTTGCCACCCATGTCATCTATCTCTATGACGGCGTGGTACATGAAACCGGCACAGCCGAGCAGGTATTCCGCAATCCGCAAAAGGAAAAGACCCGCGCCTTTATCGCGCGTTCCTCCGAATTCTCTCTTTGAAATGCCTTCGAGAAAGGGACAACAATGACTTCCGCTTCCAGCGCACAGGCCTATGACGGCGATCCCCGCAACGACGATGTTCTGGTCTATGTGAACGGCGATTTCGTGCACCGTGACAAGGCCAGTGTCTCTGTCTTCGACGCGGGCTTTGTGCTTGGCGACGGCATCTGGGAAGGCGTCCGACTGGTCAACGGCAAGCTGCTGTCCATCGACCTGCATATGGACCGTCTATTCGAAGGCGCCAAGGCAATCTCGATGGATATCGGGATGACCCGCGAAGAGGTCGTCCAGGCGATAATGGACACCTGCGCCAAGAACGGGTTCACCGACAACACGCACATCCGCCTGATGATCACGCGCGGCCGCAAGACCACGCCCAATCAGGACCCGCGTTTCATGGCCTCGTCCGCAACGGTGGTGATCGTGGCGGAACTCAAGAAGCCGCGCGCAAGCTTTGCGGAAACCGGGCTGTCGCTGTTCACCTCGACCTACCGGTGCTCGACGCCCGATGTGTTTGATCTGCGGCTCAACTCGCACAGCCGCCTGAACCTGATTCAGGCGCTGATACAGGCCATTGCCGCAGGCGCGGACGAAGCACTGATGCTCGATCAACGCGGCATGGTCGCAAGCTGCAACTCGACCAACTTCTTCATCATCCGCAAGGGCGAACTCTGGACCTCGCCGGGGCTTTATTCATTCAACGGAATCACGCGTCAGCATGTCTTCGACCTCTGGGGCGAAAAGATCGGCGCGGCCCATATGAAGGATTTTCCTCTGGCCCAAACCTATTCCGCGGATGAGGCCTTCGTGACCGGCACGCTTGGCGGGATCACCCCTGTGACCAAGATCGACGGCCATGTGATCGGCGATGGCAAACCCGGTCCCCTGACGAAACGCACTGCACAAACCTATTGGGACTGGGTGCGCGAAAGCTGCGCCTGATCCGCCAAGTCGGCGGCTGCCACCTGTTTTCTGCGATCTGACTCCTCTGCCCCGCGCAGGGGAGTTTTGCCCGTGAACGCCCTGAAACACGGCACCCGGTTCCGGTTTTACAAATGCGATTTTCGCCTTTTCTTAATAAGCTGCGTTACCCGCATATCGCCTTGACGATCATGCCTTTGTGCGCCCTCGTGGTGTAAAAGACGAAATCAAAACAAATACCCAGCAAGGAGATCCGCGATGATCAGAAGAACCTCCCTCAAAATAGCAGCATCCGCCGCACTCGTCGGCCTGATGACATCCACGCTGCCGGCAATGGCCGCCGATGTGACCATGAACCTTGGTTTCGGCGCACCCGAAGAATCGCTCTATGGTCGTTTCGCGAAGATCTTCAAGGAAAAGGCCGAAGCCTACACCGACGGCAGTGTCGAAGTGAAAATGCGCTGCTGTAACCAGATCAGCACCGAGGACGATGCATTCAAGGCGATGCAGCTTGGCACGGTTGATGGCTATTTCATCACAGCCAACAACATTTCGCCCCACTGGCCGCTGATCGACGTGACCGTCCTCCCCTACATCTTCCAGGACCGTGAGCATCTGGAGCGCGTCGTTGACGGCCCTGTCGGCGAGATGATGAAGCAAAAGCTGCAGGCAGAAACCAGCGTTCACCTGCTGAGCTTTGGCCCCGCGCTGTACCGCGACTTTTACAACTCCGTCCGTCCGATCAATACGATGGCGGACATGGAAGGGCTCAAGGTCCGCACACCCAAGAACGAGGTGATGCTGGCAACCTTCGAAGCGTTCGGCGCGAACCCGGTGCCGCTGGCATGGTCGGAAACCCCGACCGCCCTGCAAACCGGTACGGTTGATGGCAGCGACAACGGCACCTCCTTTATCAAGGACATGAAGTTCTACGAGTTCGAACCTCACCTCGTCATTCTTGAGCACTTCGTCGCGATGGCGCCTCTGTTTGCCTCTGACGCATTCATGAAGCGTCTCAGCGACGAACAGCGCGAGCAGATCATCCGTGCCGCCAATGACGCGGGTGCCGAGTTCCGCGAGCAGGTGCAGAACGAAACCGAAGAAGTCCGCACATGGCTGGTCGAAGAAGGCGGCATGGCAATGACCCGCCCTGACAAGACCGACTTTATCGCCGCTGCCAAGAAGGTTCAGCAAGAGTTCGCAGAAGCGCGCGGCGAGGACTTCATCGAGCTGGTCGATGCCATCAACAAGGCCGCCGAATAAGGCCTCCTTGCCTGGAAGGGCGCGAAAAGTGCCCTTCCGATGTACAGAAAACATACAGAAGGTGTACGGATGACACCCCTCAAATGGCTCGAGCGAAACTTCGAGGAACTGATCTGCTGCACCGGGCTTGTGGTGATCGCGGTCAGCGTCTTTTCACAGGTCGTTGCCCGATACGTTTTCCACGTGGCGCTGCACTGGACCGAAGAAGCTGCCTCGATCAGCATGGTCTGGGCGGTTTACATGGGGGCGTCGCTTTGTGTCCGCGAACGCTTTCACATCCGTATCATCATCGCGGTCAAGGCGCTGCCCGTCGGCTTTGGCCGATCCGTGATCTTTATCGCCGACCTATTGTGGGCACTCTTCTGCATTTTCATGGTCAAGGTCAGCTGGGATTACCTTGCCGTGCTGTGGAAATTCCCCTCGCACAGCCCCAGCCTTGGCATCAATCAATTCTACCCGCAATCCATCCTCGTGATCGGCTATGGGCTCATGCTGATCCGACTGATCCAGAGCTACCACACCTGGTGGCGTGAGGGTGCCGACGGATTGCCCGGCATGCTCGACGAAGATCTGGCAGAGACAACGAAAGACCAGGAACACCAGATATGAGTCCGCTCTCCATTATTGCCATCGCCTTTGTCGTACTAACACTTATCGGCGTTCCTCTCTTTGTCGCGGTCGGGATCACCACGGCGCTTGCCCTGTTTCTGATCGATATCCCCTACACGCTGTTGGCTCAGACCGGCTATACCAGCCTCACCCCGTTTCCGCTGCTGACCATTCCGCTCTTCGTTCTGGCCGGGCGACTGATGGAAGTTGGCGGCATGGCGAACCGGATGATCGGCATCGCGACGAACCTTGTCGGGGCCTATCGCGGTTCCATGGGTCTTGTGACCGTTTTTGCCTGCATGCTCTTTGCCGCGCTGTCCGGTTCTGGGCCTGCGACGACCGCCGCCATCGGCTCGGTCACCGTTCCGGCCATGAAGCGCGAAGGGTATGACGTGCCCTTTGCCGCCGCGATCACCGCCAGCGCTGGTGCGCTTGGCAGCCTGATCCCGCCCTCCAACCTGATGATCATCTACGGGCTTGTTTCGGAAACCTCGATCCCGCGTCTGTTCATGGCCGGTCTGATCCCGGGCTTTCTCGTCACGCTCCTGCTGATGGTCACGACCTATGTGATCGCCCGCCGCCGCAACTATGGCGGGGATGGCGAAAAGTTTTCCTGGGGGCCGTTCCTGCGTGCCGCATGGGACGGCAAATGGTCGATCGGTGCGCCGGTCCTGATCCTTGGCGGCATTTATGGCGGGGTGTTCACCCCGACCGAGGCAGCGGGTGTGGCAGTATTCTATTCGCTCTTTGTCGGCCTGTTCGTCTACCGCGAACTCACGGTCAAAAAGGTCATCGAAGCCTTGCGTTTCACGGCGCTGCTGACGGGTATCCTGATCCTGCTTTCACCGACACTCGCGTTCGGCCAGCTGACCGCCTTTTACGATGTGCCGACGGTTGTTCAGGAAGGCATCACCTCGATCACTTCGAACCCGATCCTCGTGCTGCTGTTGATCGGTGCCTTTTACATCTTTATCGGCACCTTCATGGAATCGCTGGCGCAGGTGGTTCTGTTCACCTCGGTTTTTCTGCCGCTGGTCGTGTCGCTTGGCGTCGACCCGGTTCTGTTCGGCGTCTTCACCGTGATCACCTGCGAAATCGGCTTTCTGACCCCGCCGCTTGGGGCGAACCTGACCGTCGCGGCCCGTATCTCGGGCATCTCGATGGAACGGATTTCAGTCGCCGTGCTGCCATTTATCGCGGCCTATATCGTGGGCATGGTGATCCTCATCCTGATCCCCGATCTCACCCTGTTCCTGCCCAACTGGCTGTACGGCGTCGCAAAATAGGAGACTTTCGATGTTCGACCTGATCCTCAAGAACGGCGAAATCCATGACGGTCTCGGATCGCCGGGCTTCGTCGGAGACGTGGCAATCAAGAACGGGCGGATTGAAGAAATCGGCACGCTGAGCAAGGTCGAGGCCAAGGAGATCATCGACGCGACCGGTCTGACCGTTTCGCCGGGTTTCGTCGACATGCACACCCATTCCGATTTCACGCTGATCGCCGATGGCCGCGCTGAAAGCCAGGTTCATCAGGGGGTGACGACCGAGGTTATCGGCCAATGCGGCATGAGCTGCGCGCCCGTTTGTTCGCACTCTGCGATCCGCACCGTCGCACCCTGGTACACCGAAGAAGCGGAACACGCCCATTGGCATGGCTTTGGCGAGTACCTTCAGGCGCTCGACAATACCGATCTGGGTGTCAACGTGATGGCCTTTGTCGGTCATGGAACGATCCATCGCGCGGTTCTGGGCGGCGCGCTGCGCGCAGGCGAACCGGACGAGATCGACGCGATGACAAAGCTTGTCGATGAGGCGATGGAGGAAGGCGCAGGCGGATTTTCCTCGGGGCTTGAATATTTCCCCGGGATCCTTGCCGCGCCAGAGCATCTGGTGCCGATGTGCGAAGTGGCAGCCAAGTACAACCGGCTTTATGCGACCCATGTGCGCAACCGCGACACCCATTACGATCTTGGCTTCGCCGAGGCGATGGCAACGGCGCGGCAGTCCGGTGCCAAGCTTCAGATATCGCATATCCAGCCGAAATTCGGCGCACCGGACTACGCGATGGAACACACGCTTGAAATGATCGACCTAGCCCGCCGCCATGATACGGATATCGCTTTCGACGTGATCCCGCATGACTGGAACCATACGCTGATGGCGGCGATCCTGCCGAAATGGGCTCAGGCCGGCGGTCTGGACGAAGTGCTCATGCGGCTTTCGAACAAGGAAGATCGCGAAAAGATCAAGGCCAACCCGCAGCCCATGTGGCTGATCGTCAAGGCGCGGAAGTGGCGTGATGTCGTCTTGCTGAACGCGACCGAGAACAAGGATCTGGTCGGCGCGGATTTCGAGGAAATCGGGCGCATGCGCGGCGTCGATCCCTATGATGCCGTGCTGGATATTCTGCTTGAGGAAGGCGAGAACATGATGGCGACCATGTGGTCGTCGAAATCTTTCCGTGAAAGCGATCTGGACCTGTGCCTGCAACAGCCCGAATGCGCGGTGATCTCGGACACGGTCGCCATTGCGAATGACGGGGTTCTCAAGGATCTTGTCGGCTCACTAAGCGGCTATGGATGGGCCGCGCGCTTTCTGCAGCATTACGTGCGCGACCGCTCGGTCCTGACGCTTGAAGACGGGCTTGCCAAGATCACCTCGATCCCGGCCAAACGGCTTGGCCTGAAGGAACGCGGCGCGCTGCGCAAAGGATATCACGCGGATATCTGCGTTTTTGACAAGCAGTTGATCGCAAGCAACTTTTCCGCCAAGCATCCGCGCCGCTACGCCTCTGGCATCGCGCATGTCATGGTCAACGGACAGCTATCGATGCGCAACGGCCAGCGGACGACGGTGAACGGCGGTCAGGTGATCCGCGAATTCGCCGCCTGAGCCGTATCTGGCGCGCCTCAGCTCAGGATGAAAAACACCTTGCGGACATGGGTCAGGTTTTCCCATGTCCCCGAGAACCCGGCAGCCACGACAAAGCTGTCTCCCGGCCCGAATTCCTGCGATTGCCCGTCGGCATCCGTCAGGCGAACCTGCCCTTCGAGGATGTGGCACATCTCGTCATAGTCGCAAGTGCAGCGTTCCAGATGCGGACCGGCCTCCCAGATGCCGCTGATCGCTCCCTTTTCCGTCGCCTCGAAACAGCGCCAGCTCTTGCTGGTATAGGGCGTGTCGACGGCAGCAGGGTCATCGGTAACGGTTTTGCGTGGGGCTGTTGCCGTGTCGAATGCAATTACATAGGCGGGCATGGCGTTCAGGTGTCCTTATGAATCAAAGCCGATGCCGAAGGCATCAAATCCGCGCAGCAACAGGGCGCGCTTGCCGGTTGTGTCTTCCTTGGCCAGCCGCTTTTGCATCATGCTGACCGCAAGGCTTCGGAACGGCTCGGGCGGGAAAGGGACGGGCATCCGGCGATGCATCGATAAGCTGGTGCGTTCGGTTTCCACGCCTTCCAGAAGATCCAGCATGGTCAGGCCTGCGAAACGGCTCGCGGATACGCCCTGCCCCGTGAAGCCGAGCGCATAGGCGACGCGTCCACCACAGGCGGTACCGGTAAAAAAGGTCGACCGGGCCGAGGTGTCGATGATGCCCCCCCAAGCATAGTCGAATTTCACATCGGACAGGGAGGGGAAAGCCTCGGCAAACTGGCGCGCCAGCAAGTCGAACGTCTCTTCGCGGTGCAACAGCTTTCGTTCGCGGCTGCTGCCGTAATGATAGATCGCATCGAATCCAGCCCAGAGCATCCGGTTATCCGCTGTCTTGCGAAGGTAGTGGAACTGGTTGCCGCTATCGGCAACACCGTAGCGGCCGGTCCAGCCGATCCCGGCCAGCTGAGCGTCACTCAGCGGTTCGGTCACCAGTGAGTAGTCAAAGATCGGGATGATCGTCGGCCGCAGACGCCGGATAAGCGGCACTGCTGCGTTGGTGGCAAGGATGACCTTTGAAGCGCGGATCTGCCCCTCTGCGGTCTGCAGGCTGATCCCGTTGCTTTCCTGTTTCAGGGCTGTCACCGGCGTATTCTCGTGAAGCATCACGCCCCGGTTGATACAGCTATCGCGCAGCCCGGCGACCAGTCTTGCCGGGTTCACCAGCGCGTAGTTCGGTTCGAACAGGCCCGCGCTATAGACAGGGCTGTTGAATTTTTCCCGCAGGGCGTCGCCTTCGAGCAGGCTATGTTCGATCCCGAACCGGGCATAGTTCCGGGCCATGGATTTCAGCCCGTCCGCCTGCCATGGCGTGGCCGCGATGTTCAGCTTACCGCTGCGTTCGAACCCGCCATCGATGTGATAGTCATCCAGATCACAAGCCAATTCGTCGAGATTTTCCTGTCCGAGCCGGATCAGCCGGTCGGCTTCGTCGGGCCAGCGATTGAGCGCGTTGGACACACCATGCGAAATGGACGGCGCACAAAAGCCGCCATTTCGGCCAGATGCCTCACCACCGCAGCGCGCGGCTTCGACAAGGACGATACGCGCGCCGGGGTCGCGTTCCCGCGCTTTCAGAGCGCTCCACAACCCGGTAAAGCCGCCGCCGATCACGGCCAGATCGCAGTCAACGCTGCTTGTCAGCGACGGGCAGGCCGGGCCTTTCTCGACCGTGGACAGCCAGAACGGTGATGTGACCGAACCGGCAAGTTTCTCTTTTACTTCCATGACATTCTCACCGGGCGACCTCAAAACGGCTTTCAAGCTCGGCCAGTTCTTCGGGCGAGTTCACGCCGGCGACCTCGTCGGGCTGCGTTTCAACGACGGCGATGCCGTGCGACGCCGCCCGAGCCAGTGCAACGATGTCGGTGAGATAATATTCGCCCTTGGCATTGTCGTTGCCAAGCTGCGCGAGCAAGGGGAACAGGAACTCGGACCGCGCCGCCATGATGCCGGAATTACAAAGATCGATTTCCAGTTCTTCCGGGCTTGCATCCGCATGTTCGACGATGCGCTCAAGCCGTCCCTCCGCATCCGTGAGAAGGCGACCGTAGCTGCGGGTATCTTCCGGACGGAACCCCAGCACGGCAAGCGCATCGCCGCCCTGCACGGCCTCGGCCAGCCGCCGCATGGTTGTCGCGGTGACCAGCGGGACGTCGCCGTAAAGGACCAGAACGACGCCGGCAAAACCGCTCAGCGCCGGCTCGGCCATGCGCACCGCATGTCCGGTTCCCAGTTGCGGTTCCTGTACAACGGTTTGAAGGCCGGGAAAGGCCGCATGGATCTGTTCGCGCCCTGACCCTACGACCAGAACCGACCGTGTCGCGCCCAGAGCTTCAAGGCTTTCAAGCAGATGTGCCAGCATGGGGCGTCCGGCCAGCGGATGTAGAACCTTGTGCAGGTCGGATTTCATCCGCGTGCCCTTGCCCGCCGCCAGAACGACGGCGGCAATCGGTTGTTCCTGCGTCATTCGGCGGATTCCGGTTCGATATACCAGCCCCAGCTTTCGGAATGGTCAAAGCGGGTGATCTGCTTGGTCTCGCGGAAGGCGGCAAAACCGGCCGTGCCCAATTCACGCCCAATGCCCGATGACTTGTACCCGCCCCACGGCACCTGCGTGAAAGTCGGCTGTGAGCAATTGATCCAGATGATCCCTGCCCGCAGCTTGGCCGCCACGCGTTCGCAGCGATCCAGATCATCTGACATCACCGCCCCGGCAAGCCCATAGGCGCTGTCATTGGCCAGTGTCAGGGCGTCTTCCTCGGTATCGAAGGCGTTGATGCAGACGACCGGGCCAAAGATTTCTTCGCGCCAGATTTCCGCATCGGTCGGCACATCGGCAAAGATCGTCGGCGCGATAAAGTAGCCGGTGTTCATTCCGTCGGGACGCCCGCCACCGGTTACCAGCGTTGCGCCGCTGGACTTACCGGCTTCGATTGCCGCCATGACCTTGTCGTATTGAAGCTTGTTTACGATAGGTCCCAGCTTGACGCCGTCCTCGTCGCCAGCGCCGATCTTGATCGCTTCCGTAACCTCGGTCAGACGTGCCATCAGTTGCGGATACAGGTTCTGTTGGACCAAAACGCGGGACGTGGCCGAGCAGACCTCGCCCTTGTTCCAGAATATCCCGAAAACGATCCATTCGACCGCCTTGTCGATGTCGCAGTCGTCAAAGACGATAAAGGGCGATTTGCCACCAAGCTCCAGCGAAACGGTGCGGATGCCCGCCGCCGCCGCCGTCATCACCTTGCGCCCAGTGGCGACCGAGCCGGTAAAGGCCAGTTTGTCCACCAGCGGATGATCCGTCAGCGCCTGCCCGGCCTCGGGGCCCGTTCCGGTGATCAGGTTGAAGACACCTGCTGGCAGATCTGCGGTATCGATGATTTCCGCAAGGATCGCACAGGTAACGGAACAATGCTCAGACGGTTTCAGGACAATTGTGCAGCCCGCCGCGAGCGCGGGCGCGACTTTCCAGACCGCCATGAGCAGCGGGAAGTTCCAAGGCGTGATCGCGCCCACAACCCCCAGCGGTTCGGTGCTGACGGTGCTTTTGAAACGCGCATCGCCTACATCGACCGCCGTCGGGCCCTTGGCCGCATCGGCCTCGGCAAGATCGGCGTAGTACTCGAATACGAAAGCGGCATCGCCGATGTCCCATTCCGCCTCCGGCAGCGGCTTACCATTGTCTGCGGTCTCCAGTGCGGAAATCTCGGCAAGGCGATCCGATATGCCCTTGGCGACACGGCGCAGCGCCGAGGCACGCTCGGCTGCAGACATGCGCGGCCACGGCCCCTCATCAAAAGCGCGCCGCGCGGCACGCACGGCCTTGTCAATGTCCTCCGCCTGCCCTGCCGCGATATGCGCAAAGACCTCTTCGGTCGCGGGGTTCACGGCCTCGAATGTGCCTCCAGCAACCGGCGCAGCAAAGGAACCATCAATGTAAAGTTCTGTGATCTTCATGGTCTGACCTCTCTTACGACAGTTTCCGCCCGCCGGATTCCAGGAACCAGTCATCGGGATAGGGATACCACCAGTCCTGCCGCACCGGCTTGTGATCCATGATGACCATCTTGGACCGGCGGAATGCGTCGAGCCCCTGCCGTCCCAGCTCACGCCCCATGCCGGAGTTCTTCCAGCCGCCAAAGGGCAACGCGTCATTGTCGATCATCGGGTTGTTGATCCAGACCATGCCGGACTCGAGCCTTTCGTGTGCCTCGTGCGCTTCCTCAAGCGAGGTCGTAAAGACCGAAGCGCCGAGCCCAAATTCTGAGTTGTTCGCGCCATCGATGGCCGCGTCGAAATCGGGCACGCGGACGATGGCAGCAACCGGTCCAAAACATTCCTCGTGCAGGATATCCATGTCCTCGGTGCACTCGGTCAGGATGGTGGGTTCGTAGTACCAGCCTTTCGTCTGGGCCGGGGGAATGCGACCGCCGCAAACCACGGTCGCGCCTTTGGCGACGGCATCGGCGACGAGGCGTTCGACCTTGTCACGGGCTGCCTTGCTGACCAGCGGACCGATTTCTGACTTGTCCAACCCATTGCCGATCCGAAGCCGGGCTGTTTCGGCAGCAAAGGCTTTGACGAAATCGTCATGGACACTGTCGACCACATACATGCGTTCGGTCGAGGTACAGACCTGCCCAGACATGTGGAACGCGCCGGTGACGGCCCCGGCAGCGGCAACCTCGATGGGCGCCTGTGCGGTGATAATCATAGGATCGGATCCGCCCGCCTCGATGACCGCTGGTTTCATCTTGGCGGCGGCAGCGGCGGCAACCGCCTGCCCTGCCTTGACCGATCCGGTAAAGGCCACTGCATGGGTCATCGGGCTGTCCACCAGCGCTTTGCCCACGTCTGCACCGCCCGGAAGACAGGCGACGAGACCTTCGGGCAGCCCCTCGAAAACCTTCATGAATTCCAATGTCGACAGGGTTGTCGCTTCGGCCGGTTTGATGACGCAGCCATTTCCAGCCGCAAGCGATGCCGCAACGGTCCAGCACATCAGCAGGACGGGGAAGTTGAAGGGCATGATATGGACCGAAACGCCAAGCGGTTCGTATTTGGCAAACTGGAACGAGCCCAACTGAGTGGTTCCTGCGACCTTGCCGGCCTCATCCCGGGCCATTTCAGCGTAATAGCGGAAGATGGGCGCGCAGTTGGCCAGTTCCCCGATGGCTTCGGGATAGGGCTTGCCCATTTCGCGGCTCATGATGATCGAACACTCGGTCAGGTCGGCATTCTCGATCCGGTTGGCCAGATCATGAAGATGCTTTGCCCGCGATTTCGCATCGACCTTTTTCCACTCGGCCTGCGCTTTGGTGACCGTTTCCAGAACGGATCGGATTTCATCACCCGTCACATCTACGCGGGTGCCGACAGGTTCCAGCGTCGCCGGGTCGATAACCTCATGCGTACTGCCCTGGCTTTCATGGAAACCGGGCAAAAGAAAGTAACGGGCGATGTTTAGATCAGACATCTGGTATCCTTAGGTATGCTTGGCAATCGCCGCGCCGGCATTACGCCATTCGGGGATTGTTCTGTCGATAAATTCTGCGATTTCATGCAGTTTTGCGGCAGCGAAAGCCGCCTGCATCTGGCGCAAGACGCGCGGCATGAAGGTGAGGTAGCCGGGCTTTCCATCACGCTTGGCAAGGCGCAGGAAGACACCGGCGATCCGGGTATGACGCTGCGCGCCCAACAGATGATAGCGATGGGTAATCGCGTCAGCGCCCCCGGCGTTTTCCGGGGCCCGTTCGATGTAATGCGCCAGCATCTTCGCTTCGAGTCCACCGGAAAGATCGCGGCGCGCGTCCTGAAGGAGCGATACCAGATCGTATTCTGCAGGCCCAAGCACCGCGTCCTGAAAGTCGAGCAGACCGCAACGCTGCACACCCGAGCGTTCTTCGAGTTCCATAAGGTTATCCACGTGAAAGTCGCGCAAGACGAGAGTCTGCGGGGCGTTTTTCAGCGGCTCAAGCGCCTTGACCCAGAGCGACCGGAATTCTTGATCGAAACCGGAGATATCCTCACCCGGTCTCAGCGCCTTAAGAAACCATTCGGAAAAGATCGAGAGTTCGTCCAGCAGGGTCGGCAGATCGTATGCAGGTGCCGTGACATCGGCGGCCAAAGCGTGCCCGTGCAGGTGCAAAAGCGCATCCGAGGCAAGACGATAGAGCTTTTCCTCATCGACGCCGCGCGCCAGTTGCGCGCTATAGGTCGTCAGACCGAAATCCTCGATCAGGGCAAGACCGACCGCCGGGTCGGCACCGATCACGCGCGGTGCGCTTAATCCCAGCGCGTTCAGATGACGTGCAATGCGCAGGAAGGCCGCGAACCCGACTGGATCGGTGCGGTCCTCCATCAGCAGCAACCCGGCCCCTTCAAGCCGCAGGTAACGGCGTGCCGAAGCATCCCCCGGCAGCGCGGCAATGTTTGCCCGGGCATGTCCGTGCCGCGCCAGAAAAGTCGCGACAGGCGGTTCCAGCTGTAAAGGGGCCAGCGCGAGGTTCATCGGATCATGTAGACCTTTTTGACGGTCTCATGGACCGTGCAGACGCCCTTCCAGTCCTGCGGGAAAAAGGCCGCCGTATCCGGCGTGATCTCGATGACGTCGCCGCTTTCATGGACATAAGTGCAGCGGCCTTCAAGGAAATGGCAGAATTCGTCCTTGGTCACGTGGCATTCCCATTTGCCGGGCGTGCAGATCCACAAGCCGCATTCCGACTGGCCATCCGGCCCTTTGTGCAGAACCTTGCCGCTGGTGCGGGATTCACCTTCGATCATCGTCGGGATCACGCCCCAGTCGACGGTATCCGTGACCTCGAGAGGTTTGTTCATCACAGGCGTTTTCATCGCATCGCTTCCTTAGCTGAGCATGTAAATGTTGCGGATGGTCTCGAAGATCTCGGCTTCGCCTTCCCATCCGGCCGTAAAGAGGACGCAGGTTCCCGCCGTCACGTCGATGACCTCGCCATCGTCAGAGCGGTACTGCGCCCGCCCCGAAACGAAATGGCAGAATTCGTCGCGCGGGACAGAGATGCGCCAGCGACCGGGCGTGCAGACCCAGATCCCGGATTCAGGGCTGTTGTTCGGCCCTTTGTACAATAGCCGGCCAGTGGAGTGCGACGCGCCCTCAAGCGCGTCTGGCTGAGCGCCCCAATCCACGAGGTCGTCATAGGCGCAGGCCTCGTGGATATGAGGTGCCGAGGCATTCAGCTCAGTCATTTGTCACCGTCCAGCAGACCGGTCAGCAGGCGCGCGGCTTTGACCGGGCCTTCGCAGCCCTGCATATGGGTCGAGATCTTTTCGAGCCGCGCCTTCATGTCGGGATCGGTCAGGCAGGTTTCGATCTTGGCGATCAGTTCCTCGTCTTCCCAATCATAGCGGTGCGATTTGAACCCATAGCCGGTTTCCTGCACGCGCATCGCGTTGTCATGGCCGTCCCAGACATAGGGCATGATGATCGCGGGCTTGCCGAAGTAGAGGCATTCCGTGAACGAGTTGTTGCCACCGTGATGGATGACGGCATCGACCTGCGGGATGACCGAGGGCTGCGGATACCAGCTGTCGATGATGACGTTGGGCGGAATATCCGAATATTCTTCCTTGTAATCGCCAACGTTCACCAGTGCGCGATAACGGGTCTTGCCGATCAGGGTGATCAACCGCTTGAGCAGGTCAGTGTCGCCGGATCCGAGCGAGCCGAATGACACGTAGAGCAACGGGCCATCATTGTTGGCCTTGAACTCTGGCACCTCATAGGGCGCATCTTCGCGCACGCAGCCTTCGAGGTATTGGAAACGCGCCGGATCTAGCGGATTGTCCCGCTTGTAGGTCAGCGGCTCGGGATAGAGCATCAGATTCAGGTAGGGCGAAGCCTCGAAGAACTCACCGATCTTGTACGCGTCTTCGCCGCACTCTGCGAGGAAGGCGTTGAAATCGTCGTGGATCGGCTTGATGACTTCTTCGAAACGGGCGCGGAACGCCGCGTGGCCTTCGGTGTCGTTCTCGGCCATGCCTGACAGGTGCGGCGGAATGGCAGGGTCTTCGATTTCGTTCTCGGAGCAGGAGATGATCCGCACCCAAGGCACACCATATTGCTTGATCGCCGGGAAGAGGATCACGTTATCAACCGCGATCACGTCCGGTTTGATCTTGTCGAGCACACCCGGCAGGTCCTTTTGCGCCCACTTGGCGCTGTCGACGATCGCTTCCCAGCATTCCTTGACGTAGTTGTCGATCTGGTCGATCGGCTCTTTTCGGAAATTGGGGATGTGGCCGTTGATGAAGTCTTCCCAGAACTTTGCCATCTGCTCGGGGGGCATGGGTTCGGACAGGGCGACGGGATGCGCTTCGAAACCGTAGCCTTCATAGACTTCGACGAAACCCGGGTCCGACAGGAATACCACCTTGTGACCCATCGCGGTCAGGGCCTGAGCGATACCAACAGAGTTGAGCGCCGGTCCAAAGGCGGCTTCGGGGAAAAGGGCGAAAGTCTTCTGTTCCATGTGTTCTCCTGTTGGAAAGGCACCGTTTGCGGCGCTGTGTTTTATGCAGGGAAAATGCGTGTATCCCGGGCTGACCAGCCCAGCGTGATCGTCTGCCCGACTTGGGGCGCAAGCCGTTCGGCCACATCAGCCGTCAGGCGTGAAATGACCGGTGTTTCGGCAAGGGGCGTTTTGACATGCAAAAGCAGGTCCAGCCCGTGATAGGCGATATCCGTGATCTCGCCCGCAAGGCTGTTTTCGCCTTGGGTTTCGACCCCCAGACGTTCCGGTCGGATGGCGGCGACAGCCGCGCTTCCCCCGGCCAGTTCGGGCGCCTCAGTGGCCCGGATCAGCGGCCCCTCCTTGCCCTGATACCCACCAGATGCCACCGACACCGGCAGGAAGTTCATGACCCCGATGAAATCCGCCGCAAAGCGGGTTTCTGGGTATTCATAAATCTCGCGCGGCGTCCCGACCTGAAGCAGCGCCCCATCCTTCATGATGGCGACGCGGTCGGCCATGACCAGCGCTTCTTCCTGGTCATGCGTCACGACGATAAAGGTGATCCCGAACTCATGCTGAAGCCGCTTGAGTTCAAGCTGCATCTCGCTGCGCAGTTTCTTGTCGAGCGCACCCAAAGGTTCGTCAAGAAGCAGCACCTTGGGCCGTTTTACCAGCGCCCGCGCAAGGGCCACACGCTGACGTTGGCCGCCAGAAAGCTGATCCGGTTTACGCCCGGCCAGATGGCCCAGCTGGATCACCTCGAGGATCTCCGACACGCGGGATTTGATCTCGGCCTTGGGAAGCCGGTCCATTTCCAGCCCATAGGCGATGTTCTGCGCCACCGTCATATGCGGGAAAAGCGCATAGGACTGGAACATCAGGTTCACCGGGCGCTTGTTCGGCGGCATCGCGGCGATCGAAGCACCTTCTAGCAAAATATCCCCTGCGCTTGGCGCCTCAAAACCGGCCAGCATGCGCAAAAGGGTCGTCTTGCCGCTGCCTGATGCGCCAAGAAGCGCAAAGAACTCGTTGCGCTGGATGTCCATCGTGACCCCAGCCACAGCCTGCGCCGAGCCGAAGTTTTTCTTGATATCCCGAAGTGAAAGAAGGGGAGTGGTCATTGTCCCGGCAGACCTCCACGGTTGAGCCGTTGCGACAGGGCCAGCGCGACGACGGAAACCGCCATCACCACCGTTGCCAGCGCATTGATTTCAGGGGTCACGCCAAACCGGATCATCGAAAAGATCTGCATCGGCAGCGTGATCGAAGACCGGCCTGCCCCGGCTGTGAAGAAGGCGATGATGAATTCGTCGACCGACAGGGTAAAGGCGAGAAGCGCACCCGCAAGGATTGCGGGCATCAGCACCGGCAGCACGACCCGACGCATCGTGGTTGCGGTCGTCGCGCCAAGATCGTTGGACGCCTCTACGATGGACCAGTCGAAGCTTTTCAACCGGGCACGGACCACCGCGCTGACGAACGCAAGATTGAACACGACGTGGCTGACGATGATCGTGTGCAGGCCCATCTTCACACCGAGCAGCGAGAAAAAGCTGAGCAAGGCGATGGCGAGCACGATGTCGGGAATAATCATCGGCGCGAATATCATGGTTTCGAGCCATTTGCCGTTGCGACGGCGTATTTCCACGCCGACGGCCAGCAGGCTGCCAAGGATCGTCGACAGCAGGGTCGAGAAAACCGCCACGATCAGGGTGTTACCGGCGGCGCGAAGGATATCTTTGTTGGCCAGTAATTCACCGTACCATTTCACCGAAAAACCGGTCCATGCGGTGGGCAGACCGCCTTCGTTGAAGGAAAGCCCGACAAGCACCGAAATCGGCAGGTAGAGAAAGGCAAAGATCAGCCCGAGGATCAGCAGCATCAGGCGAAAGGTGTTGCGATCAGCCATTGTCGCCCGCCTTTCCGCCCGAGGCACGGTCGGCCACCGTAGCCTGTGCCATCAGAAGCCCCAGCATGACCATGATCAGCACCATCGAAAGCGCAGCGCCGAACGGCCAGTCATTTGCGGTCAGGAATTGCGCATAGACAAGGTTGCCGATCATCTGGAACTGCCCCCCGCCCAGCAGCGCAGGGGTGACGAAGTTTCCGATGGACAGGACGAAGACAAAGACGAAACCGGTTGCGATGCCCGGTACGGTCATCGGCAGCACCACGCGCCGGAAGGTGGTCCAGCCCGAGGCACCAAGATCGCGGGACGCCTCGGAAATCTCCGGGTTCAGTCGTGACAGGGGCGCATAGCAGCTCAGGATAACGAACGGCAGGTAGTTATAGACCAAACCGATCACCACGGCCTGTTCGGTATAGAGCATGCTGGGCAACTCGCCCTCGAACCCGATCCAGCGGGCGAGGTTAACGATCAACCCTTCACGGTTCAGCAGCACGATCCACGCGTAGGTCCGCACCAGATAGTTGGACCAGAACGGCAGCACAGCAAAGAACAGCAGCGCAGATTGCCGATGACGCGGCATGGCTGCGATGGCATAAGCGGCGGCATATCCAAGGATCGATGCGATCCCGGCGGCCAGCCCGGCGATCCATGCGGATTTCAGGAAAATCTGGGCATAGAGCGGGTCGAAAACCAGCGCGATGTTTTCAAGCGTAAACGTATATTCGATGCCGCCGTACATCCCGCGCCGAAAGAAGGCGAGCACGAGGATCAGCAGGCAGGGCACCACCATCAGGCCGAACAGCCACAACAGGGCCGGGGACATCAGCAGCATGGGTCTTCGGTCTGTGGTCATGGGTCCTGTCATTCCCGGGTGTCCCCGGTTCTGCGGTCAGTTCGAATTGGGGGCATAGCTCCCCCGGCACGATGCGGCCGGGAGAACGAAAGGCTTAGTTGGCAGCCTTGATTTCGGAAACGATGCGCGAGTAGTCACGCTGGGCTTCGCCCACGTCGCGCAGCTGTTCGTATTCCATCATGTCGGCAGGCTTCATGCCCATGTTCGGGAATGTTTCGATCAGGCTCGCGTCGAGACCTTCCATCGCAGCCTCATTAGGCACCTTGTAAAGGATGTTCTCGGCGGCCCAGCGGTGGTTCTCCGCGTCGAGGATGTAATCGACGAAGGCATAGGCCGCATCCTTGTTTTCGGACGCCTTCATGATGACCATCGTATCGACCCAGAGGTCTGAACCTTCTTCGGGGATGGTGTACTTGATCTCGGCATTTTCGGCGATGCCGTAGTTGCACCAGCCGTCCCATGCCTGCACCAGCTCGGCTTCGCCCGACACGAGCTTGGCATAGAACGTCGTGTCGTCATAGGCAAGCAGCGTGCCTTTGGCGTCGATCAGAAGATCGCGCACCTCGGCCATCTTGTCGCTATCGGTTTCGTTCACCGAATAGCCAAGCGCGAGCTGACCCGCGGCCAGCAGCCAGCGGTCCGTCGCCAGCATGGTCGTCTTGCCGGAAACATCGTCGGACGGTTTCAGCAGGTCATTCCAGGACGTCGGCTCGGACACGAGATCGGAACGATAGCAAAGGCCCGTCGTGCCCCATGCGTAAGGCACCGAGAAACTGTTACCCGGATCATGCGGCAGTTCGGTTGCCTCCGCGTACAAGTTCGAAAGGTTGGGCAGCTTGGAATGGTCAAGCTCTTCGGCAAGGCCCAGCTTGCTCAGCACCTCGGCGAAAGGTGAGGATACGAAAACGACGTCATATCCCTCACCGCCCGAGGCGATCAGCTTGCCCATGATCTCTTCGTTGGTGGCGTGCAGAACCAGTTCAGCTTCGTTGCCGGTTGCCTCATTGAAATTGTCGATGGCATCCGCCGCCATGTAACCATCCCAGTTCGAAACCGTCAGGGGTTCGGCAAGTGCGGTAGAGCCGATCGTGGCCAGCGCGGCGCTCAGGCACAGGCCGGCACCGATAATACGTTGTGTCATAAACAGACCTCCATGTCGTTTCATTGTCAGCGCCGGTTCCTGATGGTCCGGCCGATTTCGTCTTGCGATTCTTCCCGATCGCGATAGGGTCAGTATTAATACGTCCAAAAAAACGTCAATTTGTATTTGCTGTCCTTTTACAGATGAACGCCGGGCGGACCGAATTTGCTTATGAAATCACCGGACAAGAGACCAAGCCATGCCCCGGACCCGCAGCAACACCAGACGCAACCACATGTTGCTTGCCCGTCAGATTATCGAGGTCGCTCTTGAAAAGGGCATGAACGCGGGCGATCATCTGCCGGAAAAGGTATTCTCCGAGGCCTGCGGCGTGTCCCGAACGCCCATTCGATCCGCCCTCAAGATACTGGAAGATAA
Organism: Phaeobacter sp. 22II1-1F12B; assembly: GCF_002210165.1. Classification (GTDB taxonomy): domain Bacteria; phylum Pseudomonadota; class Alphaproteobacteria; order Rhodobacterales; family Rhodobacteraceae; genus Heliomarina. Next base: position 57,403 of record NZ_AQQP01000002.1, read on the forward strand.
AGAAATTGTCACCAGACGCGAGGAAGAGGGCTTCTTTCTTGTTGTCGGGCCGGAACAGGGGCTTGCGGAACAACCGTCGCAGCTGGGCGAGGTCGAAGATTCCCTGGCGGCAAGGATCCTCTCAGATCGGGCAGAGCGCCGTATCGGTGATGTTCAATCTGTAAGCGCTTTTGTACGGCGATACTCAGTTCCGCGCTCGGCGGTACTAAATGCGCTAAAAATACTGACCTCCGAGGGTATAGTTGCGCAATTGCCCGGTCGGACCTGGGCTTTCCAACCGATGCTTGATACCCCCAATGCAATCGGCGAAAGTCTCGACTTCCGGCTGATGCTGGAACCGCAGGCCATCCTGGCTCCGGGATTTTCGATGGACAGCCAGAAGGTCGGACTTGTGCGCCAACAGATGCAGGATTTCCTTGATCGGCCCAATGGCCGGATGAGTGCCGCAGGCTTTCTGAAGCTCGATTGCGACTTTCACGCTTTCATAGCGGAAAGCTCTGGCAACAGGTTCGTTCGCGGCGCTCTTCTGGCGCATCAGCGGCTGCGCCAGACGACCCAGAAAGACATGGCCCTGCCAGAATACCGCCTGCGCCAGTCTCTTGAAGAGCACCTCGACATTCTCGACAGTCTCGAGCGCATGCAACTGGATCTTGCCGCAGATCAGATGGTGCTGCACCTGCGCCGGTCGCAGATCCGTCGGCCCAAAGCGGCCAACAGGGGCATCATGCCACTGGGACGCGGAGCGCTGAGATGACCGAAGCGCCGGTAATCGCCTTTTTTCCCGAAGCGAGTTTTGGCTCTGCCTTGAACTGCGTCGGCATCGCGCAGCAGTTGCAGCGGTCCGGTGCAGTGCCGGTGTTCATCTGCCACCCAGGATTCACTGGCGTTTTTGCAGAATACGGGTTCAAGGAATACCACCTGACCCAGGGCGCGGCGACGAGCCAGCAGACCGAAGAGACCTGGCAGTCCTTCGTGACGACGCATCTGGAGCATTTCGATCTCGACCCCAAGGCGCAGTTGACGACCTATGTCGCGCCGACATGGGAAGCGATTGTCGATACGGCGATCCAAGCCGAAGAAGGGCTGCAAAGGCTGCTGAAGCGCATCCAGCCCGACGGGATCGTGCTCGACAATGTCATTATGTTCCCCGCCATCGCGAACGCAGGCGTGCCCTGGATCAGGGTTGTGTCCTGCGCTGAAACGGAATTACCCGATGCCAATGTCCCGCCCTACCTGTCGGGCCTGACCGCCAGCGATCCGGCCTGCGCGCCATTTCACGAAGAGTATCTTAAGACCACTGCGGCGGCGCATCGGCGATACAACAGTTTCCGAAAGAAACGCGGCCTGCCCGCCGTCGAGGACGGACAGTTCCTCGAAACCTCTCCCTATCTGAACCTGCTTCTGTCGCCGTCGGCGGTAAGGTACGACCGCGCGAATCCCCTGCCAGATGAAATTTTTGTCTTCCTCGAAGGCTGCGTCAGAGAAGAAGCGCGCTTTGACACGCCGCCCCTGCCGGTCAACGACGGCCCGCTTGTCTATGTCAGCTTCGGAAGTCTTGGCGCAATTGACACCGATCTGATCAGCCGCATGATTTCGGTGTTTTCATCGGTCCCCGCCCGGTTCTTCGTAAATGTCGGCGGATTTCTCGAGTACTACACCAAGGTGCCCGACAACGTGTACCTCGGCAGCTGGTTCCCGCAGCCGTCGATTGTCGAACAGGCAGATCTCTTCATCCACCACGGCGGCAACAACAGCTTTTGCGAGGCGCTCTACTTTGGCGTTCCTTCGCTTGTCATGCCCTATTGCTGGGACGGTCACGATAACGCGGCCCGGGCCGCCGAAACCGCGACGGGCATCCATATGAACCGCTCGAAATGGGACGGCGCGGAATTGGCAAGCGCCATGACGACGCTCTTTTCCGATCAGGAGATGCACACCCGTCTTGCCGACATCTCGGCCCGAATGAAATCCGATCTCGGCACGGAAAAAGCCGCGGATCATATCATGCGTGTGCTGCGCCCTTAACGCTGAGCCGATCGATAGACGCGGCACGTTAACACGCGCACCCTCGCAACCCTTTGAAGATCACCACAATTGGAGACTTCAATTTAGGGTTGTGTTAGCCTTTTGACACGAATCGATTTTTCCCGCGCTTTAATGCGAGAGCCGATGACGGAGTAATCTCTACCGTGTCGCCATTTCGACCCCTTGCCGTAATCACCAGCATTTTCCTTGCACAGGCCGCTTTGGCGCAAACCGGTGCGCAGGAAGCGGAACCGCCGATAGATCCGCAAGCCGTGGAACTTTTGACAAGTGCCGCCGACTTTCTCGCGGCGCAGCCCGTGTTTTCCTTTGACTGGTTCGTATCCTACGACGACGTCATCGACGGACGGGAAAAGCTGACTTTTACCCGCAGCGGTTCAAACCTGATGTCGCGTGACGACGGGTTCTATTCTTTCTCGCAGACCGGAGAGGACACGCGCGAGTATTTCTTTGACGGGTCCACGGTGGTGATCGCCGATGTTGAAGCGGATGCCTATGTCATGGCGCCATTCGATGGCGATTTCGACGCGCTAGTCGATCGCATCGCGCTTGAATACGATCTGCACCTGCCGATCTGGGAGATCATGAGCGTCGATCCGGGCGCGGCCTTGCTGCGCGACGCAAGCGCCGCAGCCTATCTGGGCACGACTTCGATTGCAGGTCATCCCGCTCACCACCTTGCCTTTGCGAGCTACGAGCGGGACTGGCAGATATGGGTAAGCACCGATCCGGAACTTCCGGTCTTGATGATGATCGTCGGCACCGACCCTTACGCGCAGGGTTGGCCACAGTACCGAGCCTATTTCATGGACTGGGATTTTGCGCCCGAGGTGGAAGCCGGGAATTTCCAATACGTCCCGGGTGAAAACAGTGACCGCATGGTCTGGCCCAAGGTCAGCAATGAGATCCTCGGTCAGGCCGACAGCCTGCCATCGGATGATCCCGAGGCGGATGCAAATCGGGAGGATCAGTGATGAAACGGTTACTCGTGGGGCTGCTGTCATTCCAACTGGCTTTCATGACCTCTCCCGATGCCGTCATCCGGTTCGACTTCAGCCTTGATCGCGCCGAGGCGCGGGGCAATGGCCGCGCGGGAGGATTTCATGGCGCGCCGAAAGGCGGCGGAGGCGCAAAAACCCGCCCTGCAAGAGCCGGTGCAAGCGCGCCCCGACCTCGCCCGTCTGTACAGCGACCGGCCAGCAAACCGGCGATCAAGCTCCCCAACCGGCCCTCGACACGACCCGCCGCCAAACCTGCCACACGGCCCGGAATTGCGCCCGGCGGCAACCTTGCACGACCCGCGAACAAGCCACAGGGGCTGAAGCCACCGGGGAACCGTCCGCCAATTGCCAAACCGCCGGGCAACCGTCCGATTGCCTCGAACCGGCCCGGCAACAGGCCACCGGTTACGCGCCCTGGCGGCAACCGCCCACCGATAGCGGCACGCCCGCCGGGCAACCGCCCTCCTGGTACGCGCCCGCGCCCACCCGGCAACCGGCCTCCTATCGCCAACCGCCCGCGCCCACCTGGCTGGCACCCGCCGCACCATCATCCCCCCGGCTGGCGGCCGCCCTATGTGCCACCGCCCTACTATCGCCCGCCTCATAATTACTGGGGCGACTATCACTACAACGACGGCTGGGGATGGTTCTTTACCGCCGCGATGGTCGGTGGAACGATGGCCTTTGTCTCCTCGTTGCCGGATGACGAATGCAAAAAGGTCTCTGACAGTGGCGAGACGCTTTATGAGTGCGACGGCAAGCTCTACCGCTCTACCTATTACAAGGATGAACAGGTCTACGAGATCGTTTCCGACCCGCCCGGTGAAACAGCGGCGCCCACGGAACCCCAAAGCGTTATCGGGCTTGCCCTGACTTCGCCGATGACGCGCGGCGAAGTGGTGCGTGAACTTCAATTGCTGCTCACCGACTATGGGTACGATACAGGCGGCGCGGACGGGATATTTGGCAGCGGGACGGAAACGGCGCTGCAATGGTTCCAGTACGATAACGGGCTGGATACGACCGGCGTGGTCGATGCGGCGACGGCTGCCGCTCTTGGATACAGCTCTCCGGCGGCCCCGGAAGACGTACCGTCAGCAACCCCCGAAGCAGCTGAAACCGCGGCCCCGGTCGAGACCATGCAAGAATCCCCTTCTACCGATAGCGATCAGACTTCCACGGTCCCTCAAGCCGAACAGCCATCGACCGAGGAGGCCAATCCGCTACCGGTACCCGTCCCACCCCCCAGCGAATGAGAGAAAGCCTCGCGCGATGCAAGCAAAGCGCGGAGTTCTCGCAAGTTATCGGCGCTGAATGGCGCTTGGTACTTGCTTTTCGATCCGCCGGAAGATGAAGGCAATGATCCCGGCAATCACAAGATAGACCAGCGCCAGCAACAACAGCGGTTCGTAGACGATCAGCGTATCGGCCCTGACCCGGGAAGAAACCGCGTAGATGTCGATCACGGTAATGGTGGCAACCAGCGGTGTCGCCTTGAGCTGCAGGATCGTTTCGCCCCCCAGCGTAGGCAGCACGTTGCGAATGGCCTGCGGCAGCCAGATGCGCCGGAACACAGCAAAGGGACGCATGCCATAAGCCTTGGCCGCTTCAAGCTGCCCTTTACCAACGCCAGAAAAGGCACCCCTCATAACTTCGCCTTCGTAACCGGCGTAGGACAGCGTCAGCGCCAGAACCGCATAGGGCCATGCTTGCCGCAGGTAAGGCCAAAGCTCGCTCTGCCGGATCGCCGGAAACTGCGGAAAAAGCGACCCCAGCCCGTAATACAACAACCAGATCTGCAATAGCAGCGGCGTCCCCCGGATCACGGTACAGAATACGCGCGCCGGTGTCGAAAGATACCAAGGCCCGACAGCCTGCGCCAAACCCAGCGGGATCGCGAGGAGAAAGCCGAGTATTGTCGTGACAACCAGCAGCCAGATGGTCCGCCACAAACCTTCCAGTGCAAGCGGCGCATATTGCGGCAGCCAATCCCAGCGGAGCGACAAAGCGCACCAGACGACAAAGGCCAAAAACAGCAGGATCAGCAGGATCCGATGTGGTTTCAGAAGATCGCGCAGCCCGATCATCGCGTGCCTCCCCTGAGAGACGGTTGCCCGCGTCGCGCCCAGCGCTCGATACGACCAAAGATGACCTGCGAAAACAGCGTGACGATAAGGTAAAGCGCGCCTGCCGCGAGGAAAAAGGTGAAATAGGCGCGCGTACTTGCCGCGGCCTGCCGTGTCTCAAGCGTAAGCTCGCTAAATCCAACGATGGCCAGCAGCGCGGTATCCTTTGTCGCGATCAGCCAGAGATTGGCCAGACCCGGCGTCGCAAAGGACATCATCGCCGGAATGGTCACCCGCCGCATGAGCATGAACGGCGGCATGCCAAAGGCGCGTGCGGCCTCGATCTGTCCGGGCGGCACCGCCTGAATGGCACCGCGTAAAACTTCGATGGAATAAGCGCCCTGAACGACGCCCAGCACCCAGATCCCTGCAACAACACCGGAAATCTCGACGCGGCCATAGCCCATCGCTTCCGAGACCTTGTTGATCAGGTCGCTGCCCAGATAATAGAGGATCAGGATCAGAACCAGTTCCGGAACAGCCCGGATCACGGTTGTATATACGGCAAGCAGATCGCGAAGGATCGGCCCGCCGTAGAGTTTTCCATAGGCCCCGAACAGCCCGATCACCAGCCCCATACCAAAGGCGCCAAAGGCGATCTGCAGGGAATTCAGCAGACCGCGCAGCAGATTGCCGCCCCAGCCCGGCGGAGACAGCGAAAGCAGCTCCGCACTCTGGGCCAGACCAAGCATGTTCAGGAGATCAGACACGGATCAGCCGCCGTAGATGCTCGTGGAGAAGTACTTGGAGGTGATTTCCTCATGCGTACCGTCTTCGAGGATCTTGGCAATGCCCGCGTTCAGCTTTTCACGCAGGTCGTCTTCGCCCTTGCGCACACCAGCGCCGACGCCCAGACCAAGGATCGACGGATCGTCGGCGACCGCACCCTTGATTTCACAGCACGCACCGGCATCGGATTCGATAAAGGCAGCCATCGCGATGCTGTCAGCCTGCGTCGCATCGATACGGCCCGAAACCAGATCCTGGTTCGCTTCGTCCTGCGTCTGGTAGATGCGGATTTCAGCGGCATCGGTGAAATACTTCTGCGCGTAGTTCTGGTGAATGGTCGATGCCTGAACACCAAGGATCTTTCCCGCCAGCGATTCCGGCGTCGGTTCGATATCCATCGATTTGTCGGCAACGACGACGGTCGGCGTGTTGTAATACGGGTCCGAGAAATCGATCGTTTTCTGACGCTCTTCGGTGATGGACATCGAGGTCATGATCACGTCGATCTGCTTACCGGTCAGCGCGGGAATAATCCCGTCCCAGGCGGTCGGCGTGATTTCGCATTCCAGCTCGGCCGCATCGCAGACAGCATTAATGATCTCGATTTCCCAGCCTTCCCATTCACCGGCACTGTTGACCGAGGAAAACGGCGGATAGGGTTCGGCGGCGACGCCTACCTTGATCGGGTCAGCCGCAACGGCACCGGCGGTCAGCAGGGCCGCAGCCGCAGTCGCGGCGAGGGTTTTCAGGAATGTCATCGGTAGTCTCCCTTAGTTGGTTAGTTGATTGACATGAGAAATTGTTGAAGCCGTTCGGACTTGGGCGCATCAAAAACTTGGTCAGGCGCACCCTGTTCCTCGATCCGGCCTTGGTAGAGGTAAACCACGTGGTCAGCGACCTCGCGGGCGAATTTCATCTCGTGCGTGACCAGCAGCATCGTGCGTCCTTCGGCGGCAAGATCGCGGATTACGGTCAGAACTTCGCCGACAAGCTCGGGGTCGAGAGCGCTTGTGGGTTCGTCGAACAGCATGACATCCGGGTCAACGGCCAGCGCACGGGCAATCGCGGCGCGCTGCTGCTGCCCACCCGACAGATAGGCCGGATAGACATCGGCCTTGTCGCCCAGCCCGACACGTTTCAGCAGGCTCTGGGCCTTTTCGATGGCCTCGGCGCGAGATTGCTTGAGCACGTGCACCGGCACTTCGATAACGTTTTCCAGCAGCGTCCGGTGCGTCCAGAGATTGAAAGACTGGAAAACCATCCCCAGCCGGGTGCGGATACGTTCAAGCTGGCGGCGGTTCGCCGGCGTGCCGTCTTCGCGCATCGCGATATGCTCGCCGCCGACATAGATCCGGCCGGAAGTCGGTGTTTCGAGGAAATTAATACAGCGCAGCATGGTGGACTTGCCCGACCCGCTGCCGCCGATGATCGCGACCACGTCACCCTTGCGGGCCGTGAGGTTCACGCCCTTGAGTACTTCCAGCTCTCCGAAAGACTTGTGCAGATCTTCGATGCGAACTGCTTCCTCATCGCGCCCCGAAGACGCAGAAGCCAGATCGCCCCCTGAAAAAGAATCCATTCTTTCCCTGTCCGATTTTTCTTGTAGTAGGCACACACTCCAGTAATTATTCAAGCGTATAATTATTTTCGCCGCGAGCTGCCACCATGTCTTCCCCTCCCCGCCGAAAATTCAGGCGTGAACCTGCGTCGCAGCGCAAGGACGACCTGATTGCGGCCACTTTGCAGGTGATTTCCGAATCGGGCGTCAGGGCGGCGACGGTGCGCACGATCGCCGAAAGGGCCGAAGTCACGCAGGGGCTGATCCGGCACTATTTCTCAAGCAAGGAAGACCTGATCGCCGCGGCCTATGAACATCACATGACGCAGATGACCGATGCGGTCACGACGGCCGAACATGTCACGGAGGGTACTGCCCGCGACAGGCTGGCAGGTTTCGTCATGGCGTCGCTGTCGCCCCCGGTGGTGAACCCGGGCTGGGTGGCGCTCTGGTCCGGCTTTCTGAACGAGGCGCTGCATGACGCCGATCTCAACAAGATTCACCAGCGCACCTACCACCACTTCCGCGACCAGCTTGAGGCACTGATTGCCGCTGCGCTGCGGGAGGCAGATCTGCCCGCGACCCCGGAACGCCTGCGCCAGCTTGCCATCGCCAGCAACGGGGTAATCGACGGGCTCTGGCTGGAAGGGGGCGCGCTGCCACAGGAATTCGCGACCGGCGAACTTGCAAAAATTGGACTCGATTCGGTTGCAGCCCTGACAGGGCTGGACCTGCACAGAAAGGCGACTGACATATGAAATACGCAGCGATTAACGACCGGCTTGCCAATCTTGGCGGTGCGAAATGGGCCATTCACCGGCAGGCCCGCAACCGCGTGACCAAGGGCGAGGATATCGTCGAACTTTGCATCGGCGAACCGGATGTGCCTGTTGCCGATGACATGATCGAAGAGGCCGTCCGGTCGATGCGTGCGGGTCGCTACACCTATTCCAACGGACGCGGCGAACCGGGCCTGACCGCGGCATTGGCCGAACGGTATTCCCGCACGTCTGGACGTAATATCACGCCAGATCAGATGATCTGCCTGCCCGGCACCCAGACCGCACTTTACCTCGCGCTGCTCGGGCTGGCGCAGGAGGGCGACGAGGTGCTGGTCGGAGATCCCTATTATGCCACCTACGAAGGCGTCATCCGCTCCAGCGGCGCCGACCTGGTGAAAGTACCTTTGCTGGCAGAAAACGGCTTTCGCCTGCAAGCCAGCGATATCGAGGCGCGCATCACCCCGCGCTCCCGCGTCATCCTGCTTAACACGCCGCACAACCCGACCGGTGCAATCCTGACCGCCGAGGACATTGCGGCCATCGGCGAAGTTGCCCGCGCGCATGATCTCTGGATCATCTCGGACGAGGTTTACGAAGATCTTGTCTTTGACGACGCCACCTTCTGCTCGCCCCTCTCGCTTTCGGAACTGGCGGAACGTGTGGTTGTCGTCTCGTCGATCTCGAAAAGCCACGCCGCGCCCGGTTTCCGCAGTGGCTGGTGCGTCGGATCGCCAGAATACGTGGAAACCCTGCTTCCGCTTGCCGAAACGATGCTTTTCGGCGGCCAGCCCTTCATTGCCGACATGACCGAACTGGGCATCCGTCAGGGTTCTTCCGTGGCCGAGGGCATGCGCAATCGCTATGCCTCGCGTGCCCGCACGCTGGCCAGCCGTCTGGCGGACGAAACCGCACTTTGGGCACATCCGCCGCAGGCCGGAATGTTCATCATGGTCAATATCGCCGCCACCGGCATTCACAGCGATGTCTTCGCCCAGCGCCTGCTGGACGAGGCCGGGCTGGCCGTCATGCCGGGAAGCTCTTTTGGCGACACGGTCCGTGACTGGATTCGCATCGCACTGACCGTTGAGGATGAGCGTTTCTACGAAGGCGTCGAAAGGCTGATCGCCTTTGCCCGGCAGTTCGAAACCGTCAGCGCCTGACGCCCTTTCCAATCGAAAATCCACCAAGAGTACCCACCGAATGCCAAGCCCCTCGACCGAATTTACCCACGCCATCACCCGCCGCCCTGCTGAAGGCGTCGTAAACGGGCTGCGCGCCGAAGATACCGGCACGCCCGATCTCGAAAAGATGCTCGCGGCCCATGCGGACTACGTCGCGACCCTGAAATCCACCGGTGCAACCGTGATCGAACTCGATGCGCTGGAGGAGTATCCCGATGCGCTGTTTGTCGAGGACACCGCCCTTTGCCTGCCGCAGGGCGCGATCCTGATGCGGCCCGGCGCGCCGTCGCGCATGGGCGAAGTGTCTGAAATGGCCCCCACCCTGCGCGACCTCTACTCCGAAATCCGCGAGATCAAGGGACCGGGGCACATCGAAGGCGGCGACATCCTCGTCACCGGACGCGAAGTGCTCGTCGGGCGCTCGGCCCGTACGGATGCCGAAGGCGTTGCCGAACTGCGCGCGATCCTGTCGGATTGGGGCCACGACTTGCGGGAGGTTTTCACACCCGAAGGCGTGCTGCACTTCAAAACCGACTGCTCCCTGCTCGATGCGGAAACCGTGCTCGCAACCCGGCGGCTGGCGGACTCCGGTTGCTTTGAAGGCTATCGCGTTATCTACGTGGCCGAAGGCGAAGAAGCCGCCGCCAATGCGATCCGGTTCAACGATCTGGTCATCATGCCCGCCGATTTCCCGCGCACGGCGGAAACCGTCCGCAAGGCTGGCTACGAAGTCCGTGAAATTGCCAACAGCGAATGCGCCAAGATCGACGGCGGCATGTCCTGCCTGTCCCTGCGCTTTACCCCGAGCTAACCCGGCAAAAGATCGTTCGGCGCGAGGTTTTCCAGCGCCGAACGCCGCATTTTGGCTGCCTCGCGCACCATTGCCTCGGCTTGCTCGACCGTCACGGACCGGAACCTGACGGCCTTGCCCGAAGGCGTTTGTACCAGACGCCCCAGATCAGCGCTGGCAACGGTGGCAATCTTGGGAAAGCCACCGGTTGTCTGTCGATCCGCCATCAACACGATCAACCGGCCAGACGGCGGCACCTGTATCGACCCCATTAGCGTTCCGTCGGACACGATATCATGGCCACCGGCGGCGTGAATTTCCGGCCCGTCGAGCATCATCGCCATCCGGTCGCGCTGTTGCGAGACCTGAAACGCTTGATTGAAGAGGCATGAGAAAGCATCCGCATCGAAGTAATCGTCTTGCGGCCCCGGAACAAGCGAGATCGGCCCGCCCCGCAGTCTCATCGGTTTGACCAGCTTTCTCGGCTCAGCCCCGGTATCAGGCCCAAGCGGCAAGATATCACCGGTGCGCAAAACCCGCCCGTCAAGCCCGCCGACGCCGCTGCGCAAATGGGTCGCCCTGCTTCCCATGACGGGTGGGCAGGTCACGCCCCCGCCTATGGCGATATAGCCCCAGACGCCACTGCGCATCGCTCCGATCTCAAGTTCGCTTCCAGCAGGCGCGCGCCACGACGACCAGGGCGTTATCGGCTTGCCATTCAGCGCAACCGGTACGTCGCCCCCCGTAATGGCGATCAGGCATTCATCGGGCAACGACAACCGTCCTCCGATCAAAGCGAATTCCAGCCCGGCTTCATCGGGCGCATTCCCGACAAGCGCATTCGCGGCCTCAAACGCGTCGCGATCCATCGGCCCCGACCCGGACACGCCAAAACGCAAGAAACCGCGCCGGCCACCATCCTGCACGGTCATCATCGGGCCCGCGTTCAATATGCGCATGGTCCTGCTCATAAGGCGGTTTCCCTGATCACGTCCGGGCTCTCTCCCCGGGACACCCGGTCGCTCAGATCTTCGAACTCCGCCTCATCTATGCGGCGAAACCGGAGGTTGTCGCCCGCGTCCAGCAGGAACGGGACCGATCGCCGGGGATCAAAGAGCCGAAGCGGCGTCTGGCCGATGAAATGCCACGCGCTCGGTCCGGCAACCGAATTGACGCTGGCCTGTTCGCCCCCGATCCCGATAGCCCCCGCCGGAACCATCTGGCGGGGCACCGGCTTGCGCGGTGTCGCAAGCCGCATTGGCAAGCCACCGAGATAGGCGAACCCCGGTGCGAACCCGATCATGTACACACGATAGTCAACCGACATATGCAGCGCGATCAACTCTTCTCGATCCATGCCTTTGGTCTCGGCCAATTCGTCAAGATCGAGGCAGGCATCGCCACCGTAGTAGACAGGAATTTCGACACGGCGCCCCAGTTCGTCCGAGGGTCTGATCCGGGTCAGACAAGTCCGGATATGGTCGGTCATCTCCCGCGCAGAGGTCACAAGCGGATCATAGGCCACCAGCACCGAACGATATGTGGGCAACGCCTCCTGCATTCCTGCGGGTGGCTCGGCATCCAAGGCCGACGCCAGCGCCAGCGCGACTGTGTTGGCTTGCTCATCCACCTCGCGTGAGAACTCGACACAAAGCGCGCTGTCGCCACAGCTCAGGAACCGGGCATCGCGCAGCATATCCGACATCAAGACCAGCTCCCCTTCACTTTGCCCCATTCGTTCCCAAGTCTCATTCCAGCCTTTCAATGCCCCCGCAAGCGCCACAGGCACCGCTGCGGCGACCTTCAGAAAATCGTCTTGAGGTGTCAGCCGCAACCAATGTTTAGGCACTTGGGCAAAGAATTGGCTCTCGGGCATCGGAAAACCTTGAAACCAGACGGATACCATTGGTATACCAAGCTCACAACGATGTCACCCTCGGTGATGTCCTACACCCAGCCCAGCGGCAGGAGACATTATGCCTTCACTGTTTCACCTCGCCTACCACGTAACAGATCTGGATGCCGCGCGCCGATTTTACGGCGACATTCTGGGATGCACCGAAGGCCGCAGCACCGAGACTTGGGTCGATTTCGACTTTTTCGGGCACCAGATTTCCCTGCATCTCGGGGAGCCGTTCAAAACGACCCGCACCGGCAAGGTCGGCGATCACATGGTGATGATGCCCCATCTCGGCCTCGTCCTGCCGCTGGATGAATGGAAAGCCGTTGCTGACCGACTGGACTCGGCGGGTATCGAATTCGATATTCCTCCGGTCATCCGTTTTGAGGGAGAACCCGGCGAGCAACGCACCATGTTCTTTTTCGACCCGTCGGGAAACCCGATTGAAATCAAGGGATTTGCCGATTTCGATTCCGTCTTCGCCAAGTGAGCTCCCGCTCTGACGTCACGGTAACCCCGATGAAATGCCTCATCACGCAGCCCATTCATGAATCCGGCTTGGAAAAGCTGCGCTTGGCAGGGATCGAACCGATAATTGCCGGCACGACGCAGACCGATGTGCTGCGCGACCTGATCGCTGATTGCGATGGTGTCATCACGCGGAACTTTGGCCTGCCTGCCGAACTGATAAGCGCCGCGCCGCGCCTACGCGTAATCTCGGTGCATGGTGCCGGGCACGAACAAGTGGACAAACCCGCAGCCGACAAGGCTGGCATCATTGTCTGCAATGCCCCCGGGGCGAATGCACGGTCGGTCAGCGAATTGACCATCGCGCTGGCTCTCGCTGCTGCCCGGTTGATCCTGCCCGCAGATCGGGCCGCCCGCCTGCATGACGAAGATTTTCGGGATCGGTTCCTGACCCGCGAACTTTTTGGCAAGAACGCCCTTATCATTGGCTGGGGCGCGACGGGCAAAGGAGTCGGTCAAATCCTGCGCGACAGTTTTGACATGACGGTCACCGTCTACTCCCCCCGCTCCCCCGAGATTGAACCCAGGTTTCACCGCAACACCGACCTTAGCGAAGCCGTGGCCAAGGCCGACCTCATCTCTCTGCACACCAATCTGCGTCCGGATACACGTCATATGATCTCGAGCGATATACTCGAGCGCGTGAAACCGGGCGCGATATTCGTCAACGTCGCCCGCGCCGGTCTTGTCGATGAACAGGCACTGGTTCACGCGTTGCAAACCGGCAAGCTCCACAGCGCGGCCCTTGATGTCTATTCAGATACGGCACCCGAAGGTCCACTTGGCCAGATGGACAACGTGATACTGACCCCGCATCTCGGCGGCGCCACTGAAGAATCGATGATCCGCGTCGCTGACAGGGCAGTCGAGAACCTGCTCGACGTGCTGTGCCGCAACCGGCGCCCGGAAGCGACCGTCAACAATCCCGGAAATACTCAGGAATGAATGATCCCGTCAGCGATATGATCTCCCGCGTGCTGGACCGAGTGAACCGAATCGGCGCGTCAAACCCCGGTTGGACCCGCCCAAGCTACAGCGCGGAAGAAACACAGGCTCACGATATCATCGCCGATGAAGCGATGCGCCTTGGCTTGCGTGTTACGCGCGATGCAGGCGGCAATCTCTTCGCCCGCCTGCCCGGCGCTGAGAAAAGAATGCCAGCCCTATACAGCGGCTCCCATCTCGACACGGTCCCAAGCGGCGGCGCGTTTGACGGTGCAGCCGGTGTGGCTGGGGCAATGGCGCTTGCCGCCCATTTCGTGGAACGCGGCGAAACCCTCCCTTTCGACCTGATCGTGTCGGTCATCAGGGCCGAAGAAAGCGTCTGGTTCCCGTCCTCATACATCGGGTCACGCGCTGCCCTTGCGGGCCTTGAGGAATCCGAGCTGTCAATCTGCCGGGCCGATACCGGCCGGACGCTTGCCGATCACATGCGCGAACAGGGGGGCGATCCTGAGGTGGTGATCAGCCATCGCGGTCTTAAACCTGCGCGGTTCCTCGAAATGCATATTGAACAGGGTCCAATCCTGCATGAAGCCGGTCAGTCCTTTGCCACCGTCGATGGCATTCGCGGCAGCCTTCGCTACCGTTTTGCCCGGATCGAAGGCGCTTGGGGCCATTCGGGCGGCGTCCCGCGCCACCTCAGATCGGACACGGTATTTGCGCTCGCGGAGCTCATCGGGATGCTGGACAAGGACTGGGCCGATATCGAAGCCGATGGCAAGGATCTGGCCATCACCGTGGGCCGCATCGATGCTGCCACCGCAGACCATGCTTTTGCAAAGGTCCCCGGGCAGGTCGAATTCTGTCTCGATCTGCGCAGCAATTCGACCGCGCTGCTTGAACACATGGACGCCAGACTAAAGGGCTTCGCGGCACAGATCGCACAAGAGAGAGGCGTGCGCTTTGATTTCGGCCCGCAGTCGCGCAGCCGTCCTGCGCGGCTGGACAGCGAAATGCGCGATGCGTTTCTTGCTCAGGCCAAGTCTCGCGGCCTGACTATCCCGACGCTCGCCTCGGGCGGCGGGCATGATGCCGCCGCTTTTGCCGATGCCGGATGGCAGTCTGCAATGGTGTTCTTGCGCAACTGGAATGGCAGCCATACGCCGGACGAAGGTATGGACCCGAAAGATCTTGCCGAAGCCGTGCGCTGCATCGCCGCGACCCTGACGGAAAACCCGATGTTCGCCAGCCCAAGCGACGTTGAGGCCACCCCGACCTGATACGTCAACGGGCGTGAAACGGGCCGATTGCCACGCCTTCACGTTCAAGCGCCTCTCGCAGGCGCGCCGCGATCTGAACCGCCGTCGGCGTATCCCCGTGAATGCAGAGCGTATCTGGCTCGACGGAAAGCTTCTTTCCGCCGGTCGTCGGAATGTATCCGTCCACCACCATGTGCAGAACCTGTTTCAGGCTTTCTTCCGGTTCATAGATGACAGCCCCCGGCTGGCTGCGTGGCGTCAAGTGCCCCTGATCCGTATAGCTCCGGTCCGCGTAGATTTCGCAGGCCACGGAAAGCCCCGCCTCTTGCGCGGCACGCATCGTTTCACTGTAGGGCAACGCCACGAAGAACAGGGACGGATCGACGGACTTGACCGCGTCGACACAGACGCGGGCCAGTTCAATGTCCTCGGCCGCCATATTGCCCAGCGCACCATGGGTCTTGACATGGGTCATCTTTGCCCCGGCGGCATCGGTCATAACCTTGACCGCTCCGATCTGGTAGATCAGCTGCGCCTTGAGCGCCTGCGGCGTGTCACCGGTAATCCGACGCCTGCCGAAACCATAAAGATCCATGAAAGAGGGATGCGCACCAATCGCGACTCCCCGTGCCCTTGCTGCCTCGACGGTTCGCGCGATCACCTCAGGGTCGCCCGCATGAAACCCGCAGGCGATATTGGCAGAACTCACCAGATCCAGCATCGCCGTGTCGTCGCCCATCTTCCAAGCGCCGAAACTTTCCCCCATGTCGCAGTTAAGATCGATACGATGGCTCATCCTGTCGCTCCTGTCGGTTCATTCGGGCCAGACTTGGGCCAAGCCTGTTTTCAAGGCAAACCACCTTGAAAGATCGAAGTCCAGCCGCCTTGGTTATTGGGGTTCGCCATTGTGCCTGTTATGTATACCAACGACACACCCAAGGAATACAATAATACCGGGCGGGTGAGGGAGAGACAAAGACATGTTGAAAACGTCCGAAGAGCGGCTGGCGCTCAACGCCTATGAACAGATACTTCAGATGGTCCTGTCGGGCGAAGCGGCGCATGGTCAGATGATCAATGAACGCCGACTTGCCGACATGCTGGGTATTTCCCGCACGCCCGTCCGCGATGCCCTGCTCATGCTCGAAGCGGAAGGCCTGCTTGTACGACAGGGAACGCGCGGGCTCCAGATCCGCCAGATGCGGATCGAAGAGTTCATGGACGCACTGCACATCCGCCAGATCCTCGAACCCGAAGTGGCCCGTTTGGCCCAAGGTCGAATCAGCCGCGAGGACCTTCAGGCGATACGTGATCAGCTTGTCGAACTTATCGAATCCAGACCCTCGACCGGCGAACGCCCCGACCGCGAAAAGGTGCGCGCAGTGGATGACCTTTTGCACGGAAGCCTCGCCAAGGCCGCAGGCAACCCGCAACTGGCTGATATCATTAGGACGGTGCGCCGCCGCACACAGATTTTCGATCTGCGCTCAATCCCCGAACGGTTCGACGAAACCTGCGCCGAGCATCTTTCGATTATCGATGCGCTGCTTGAGGGCGATGCCAAGAAAGCCTCCGAGGCCATGCGGAATCACCTTGATAATGTCCAAGGCAGCATCCTGCAGACCTTAGCATCCCGCTGATTTACCTTACGTCTCCACTAATTTCCCAACTCGACCCAAATTTTGGTTTAATCATTTAAAGTCAATTACTTGATGTGAATTGAGAGCTGTTCACGCCACTCTTCGCCAAATTCTTCCCGTCATTCACGCCTGAAATTTACGCAGCGTTCGGTCTAATTCCGAACCATCTATATGCTTTAGGTTGACCTTTGGCATACCAACGCCATACCACCTCCATATCACTGCCATCTGGATGGTTCTGCGTCTGTATCCCCATCGATCCAAACGCGCTCCGCCATGAAGGAACCACTGCCCCCAACCCCGCCAATGGGCGGGACAGAACGGAACCGGAATGAACACCACCAATCGCGATCTGCGCGTCACGAACCTCGAGAAATCCTTTGGTGATTTCCGCGCAATCAACAGAATTTCGCTGACGATCCGGGCGGGTGAGTTCCTGACGATCCTCGGCCCTTCGGGTTCGGGGAAGACGACCTTTCTGAACATGGTTGCCGGTTTCCTCGATACCGATGGCGGCACCATGACCCTTGGTGATCGCGACATCACGCACCTGCCACCGGAAACACGCGACTTTGGCATGGTCTTTCAGGGCTACGCCCTGTTCCCGCACCTGTCGGTGTTCGACAACGTCGCCTTTCCGCTGAAAGTGCGCAAATGGTCGTCGGACAAGATCGCCCGGCACGTCGAGGAAGCGCTTGATCTGGTGCAGCTTGGCAACCTGCGCGACCGGATGCCGAAACAGCTTTCGGGCGGCCAGCAGCAGCGCGTCGCCCTAGCCCGTGCCATGGTGTTCCGCCCCAACCTGCTGCTGCTTGACGAACCGCTCAGCGCGCTGGACAAGAAGCTGCGCGCGGAGATGCAGGAAGAGCTCAAGCGTCTGCACCGCAAGGTTGGCCTCACCTTCATCTATATCACTCACGATCAGGACGAAGCCTTGTCGATGTCGGATCGTGTCGTTGTCATGCGCAACGGTGTCATCGTGCAGCAGGGCCGTCCGGATGAGCTTTACAAGACTCCGCGCACCAGTTTCGTTGCCGGTTTCCTTGGTCGAAGCAATTTCCTGCGCGGCGACGTCGTCTCTCTCGACGGCGAAAAACTCACGATCAGGAACGGTGACCTCACGCTGCGCCAGCATGCCGGCACGGCCACGTTACAACCCGGCGATACGGCACTGATCGCCCTGCGCCCCGAAGCCGTCAGCCTGATCGAAGGCGACGCGCAGGCCGACAACGTGATCGAGGCGACTGTCAGCGATTCAAACTACTTCGGATCGAATTTCTCCATCACGGCGGAAACCGATCACTTCGGCACGTTCGAACTCACGATGCCCGCCGCTCAACTCTCTCATGACCTCGCTGTGGGCAGCAGGATCCGCCTTGGCTGGTCCGCCTCGGCGGGCGTGATCGTGGAAGACGATGAATAGACGACAACCGCAACAGGAAGGAAGAAAAGTGACACAAAGTTTCGAAGAAGACTGCGCCGATCTGATCGGCACCGAAGAAAAGAAAGGCATGTCCCGCCGGGATCTGCTGAAATTCGCAGCCAGCATCGGCATCCCGATGGCACTGGTTCCGGGCATGACCCGCAAGGCGCTGGCCGCCGACGGTCAGGAAGTCGTGCTTTGCAACTGGGGCGGCGTGGCACTCGAAGTATTCGAGAAAGCCTTTGCAGAACCCTATGCGGCTCAGGGCGGCAAGATGGTCATCGACGGTTCCGGCCCCGGCACCGGCAAGATCCTCAACATGGTCATGGCCAATAACGTCACCTGGGACATCGTCGATTCCGGTATCGTCGGGCTGACCCAGCTTGGCCCGCAGGGCGCGCTGGAAGAAATCGACTATTCCATCGTCGACAAATCCAAGGTCATCCCTGAATTTGCCTATGACTACGGCGTTGTGAACTACATGTTCTCCAGCGTTCTGGCATGGGACAGCGAAAAGGTCGAAGGCACGCCGACACTGGCTGACTTCTTCGATGTCGAGAAATACCCGGGCCGCCGTCTGCTCCGTAAGGATGCGCAGGCGATGCTGGAACTCACCCTGCTCGCCGATGGTGTCGCGATCGAAGATCTCTACCCACTCGACGTGGAACGCGCACTGGCCAAACTGGCGACGATCAAGGACGACCTGCTGTTCTGGGGTTCCGGCTCCGAAAGCCAGAGCCTCCTGCGCGAAGGCGAATGCGTCATGGGCATGATCTGGAACACCCGTGCCAATGTGCTCGGTAAGGAAACCGACGGTCGCATCAAGTACACCTTCGAAGGTGGCCTGCTCCAACCCGGCCTCTGGGCCGTTCCGAAAGGCAACCCCGCAGGCAAGCAGACCGCGATGGAAGCCATCGCCTCCATGCAGGCGCCCGAAGGTCAGGTCATGGTTCTCGAAGCCATGGGCAACGGCCCGGCAAACCCTGCCGCCTCCGATCTCGTGCCCGAAGAACTGGCCGCGTCCAACCCGGCTTCGGCTGAAAATGTCGCCGTACAGGCCCGTATCTCGGCCGACTGGTACGCCGAATACTATGCCGATGCTATGCAGGAATACCTGGATTTCATCACTTCCTGACACTCCCCCGTCGGGCGCTTCCCGGTGCCCGGCTCTACCTTCACCCCCTTAACCGGGGGTGCTTTTCTTTTCCGGCAGAACCCGGCCTCAACACAGGATACCGCTTGACGATGGCAACGACCGGCACCTCGGCGGCACATGCGCAAAAATCCCCCGGCAGGCTGAGTGTGAACAGCATAATGGGAAGCGAAGGCCGCTATTGGCTGCTGATTGCCCCGGCTGTCCTTCTGATGCTCGGGTTCTACTTCTACCCGCTGGCCCGCGTCCTCTGGATGAGCTTTACCTTTCCAAGTCCCGGCCTTGGCAACTACGAGGACCTGATCGACAACGCGTCGGTTCACCGGACCCTGATTACTACCGCGCGCATCGGCGTAATCACCACCGGCCTGACGCTGCTATTTGCCTACCTGATCAGCTACGTGCTGGTGCATGCCAAGCCCAAGGTCGAACGCATCATGTTCCTTGGCGTGCTGATCCCGCTCTGGATCTCGGCTCTGGTGCGCGGTTTTTCATGGTTCATCCTGCTGCGCCGCGAAGGCACCATCAACGATGTGCTGATCAGCACCGGCATTATCGACACACCGCTTGACCTGATCTGGAACGAGTTGGGCGTGGTCATCGGCATGGTCCACTACATGCTGCCGCTCGGCGTGCTGCCGATCTACGCGAATATGCGCAATATCGACACGCGCTGCGTTGCCGCCGCCCGGGGCCTTGGTGCCTCGCGCGGAGTGGCCTTCCGCAAGGTGTTCCTGCCCCTCTCCATGCCCGGCGTCATCGGCGCAGGTATCCTCGTATTCATCTATTCGCTCGGCTTTTACGTCACGCCTGCCCTGCTCGGCGGCGGCAAGACACTGATGATCGCCGAATATATCCAGCTTCAGATCATGGACCTCGTGAACTGGGGACGCGGCGCGATGCTCGCCACCACCTTGCTCGTCACGATCCTGCTGCTGCTTGGCGTGATGAGCCGCATCATCGACCTGCGCGGTCTGTTCGGAGGCAAATGACATGGACGGTTTCAGCTCTCAACCGATCTCACCGGCAACCCGCACCACCGCATGGGCCATCATCGCCTTTCTGGTCCTGCCGATCACCATCGTCTTTGCCGTCGCCGTCACCGACCGCGATTACCTCGCCATGCCGGTCGACGAGATCTCTTTTCAGCATTACGCCAACCTGTTCACCTCCCCCGAATGGCTCCACAGCATCTGGCAGAGCTTTGTCATCGCCTTTGTCTCGACCGCCATCGCCGGTCTGCTCGGCACGCTCTGCGCCATTGGCTGCTGGCGCATTTCCAACCGGCTGAGCGAACTGGTCCGCGTTTTCATGCTGCTGCCGGTCATGGTGCCCACCATCGTCTACGCGCTTGGCATCTATCAGTTCTTCGCCGAACTGCGCCTGCTCGACACTTATCTCGGGCTGATCATCGCCCATGCCGTCACCGGCCTCCCTTATGTGGTGATCACGGTTTCCACCTCGCTCGCCGGATTTGACGGCAAGCTGGAGCGCGCCGCTCTTGGCCTTGGGGCCAGCATGGGCCAGACCCTGCGCCTCGTGATCCTGCCAAACATCATGCCCGGCGTCGTTTCGGGGCTGATCTTTGCCTTCATCCATAGCTGGGACGAGCTGGTCATCACGCTTTTCATTGCAGGGCGTGCCGTGTTTACCCTTCCCCGCCGGATGTGGGACGGCATCAACGAAGCGCTCGACCCCACGATGGCCGCCGTCGCTGCCGTTCTGGTCGTGATCACCGTTGCCCTGCTGACGCTGGAACTGCTCCTGCGTGGCCGGGCCAAGAAGTAACTGACAGGAAAGACCCCGATGTCCATGGATACGCCGCAGAAACAGACAGCCGTCGACTGGGTGGAAGAAAACACGCCCCAGCTGTCACAGGATCACAAGACGATCTTCGATTTCCACGAACCGTCGTGGCGCGAATACAAATCCGCCAAATGGTACGTGGAGCGCCTGCGCGCCGAGGGTTTCACGGTCGAGGAAGGCTCGGGCGGGATGCCCACCGCGTTTTGCGCGGAATGGTCCAATGGCGAAGGCCCGACCATCGGGGGCTACGCTGAATATGACGCGGTGCCCGGCATGTCGCAGGACGCGGTTCCCTATCGCGCGCCGCGCCCCGGCACCAACCGCTATGCCGCTGGCCATACCGATCCTCACTCCGGTCTCGGGATCGGGTCGTTCGCGGGTTTCCTCGCGGCCAAGCATGCGATGGAAAAGCATGACATCAAGGGCCGCCTGAAGTTCTTTGGCGAACCGGCGGAAAAGATGTGCGGCTCGAAGCCGGTCCACGCGACCAAGGGCTATTACAACGATCTCGACGCCGCGATCAGCTTTCACCCCCACAGCTTTGCGAACATGGGCAACAGCTGCTTCTGGGATACTCACAGCGCCCCCTACTGGAGCCGCATCTACACCTTCCGCTGCGACGAACCGGAAACATGGCAGTCCAGCAAGGCCGACGGTGGGCTCGCCCATAAACACTTCACCGCCCGTGCCCCCGGCGCCATCGACGCGGTATGCATGATGTACACCTCCGGCAAGTACATGAAGGAATCCATGCTTCCCCATCAGGGCAGCTGGAGCCTTAACGAATTCATCGTCCAAGCCGGTCAGGCCACCGCCGACAACATCGCACCGGGCTTTTCGCAGATCCAGTATTCGCTGCGCGCACCCCTGCTCGACATGTGCGAAAGCGTCTTCGAAGTGCTCGACCGCAATGCCGAACATTGCGCCGCGATGGCCCATTGTACCGTGGAAAAAGCATGGGTCACCCGCACCCGCGCCGGCCTCCCCAACCATGCAATGGCCAGCGTAACATGGGAGAATCTGCAAAAGGTCGGCGCGCCGCAATGGAGCGAAAAGGCCCGCGAATTCGGGCGCGAGATCCTTGCGGGCCTCGGCTATGAAAACGTCGAAGACCCTTTCGTCCCCGAAATCCAGAAACTCACCAGCCCGCAGGACGGCGAGGCCGTGTTCCGCCAGCAGCTTCCGTCATGGCAGATGCATCTCGCGGCGGATGACTACGTCGACTACACGTGGCACGCGCCGACCGTCCGCCTTTATATCGGTCGCCCGACGCTTCAGATGCCCGATGGCGCACGCTGCCCGGAATGGGCGCGGCTGGCGATGGGCGGGGTTGCCGATTGCATCGACCCGATGTGGATCACCGCTGGCAAGGTGATCGGTGCCACCATCATCGACCTGCTCACCGACGGCGAAACGCTCGATAAGGCGCAGGCCGAATTCCGCGACCGCACCGGTGGTGGCATCGGCGGCGATAAATGGGTCGCGCCCCTGCTGCCTGCCGATTACGAACCGCCGGTCTTCTACAAATGGCCCGAATACGTTGAAACAGTTCGCGGCGAGGAATGGTCCATTCCTTACACTTTCAGCTGAACCCCAGACACGCACGGAGACAAACATGTCGATCATGACCGAACATGAATATCGGTATAACAATCTGATCAAGGAATTCGGGTCAAAGGCCGAACCCGCCTTTGAAAGCGAAGAGCAGCAGGTCAATGTCTGGGGCCGCCGCTGGGGCTGCAACAACGATGTGGGCCAGCTTCGCATGGTGCTCATGCACCGCCCCGGCGACGAAATGAACGTCGTCGACCCGTCGAAAAAGCTGAACGACATCGGCGCATGGGGCGACGTCAAGGCGGGCTGGTACTGGCGCGGGCCGGAACTTCCCGATTTCGACGAAATGCGCTCCCAGCATGACGAATACGTCAAGGTGCTGCGCGAGGAAGGGGCCGAGGTCGTCTATCTCGACAAATGCGCCGAAGGTAAGATGAAGTCGGTCTATTGCCGCGACAGCGTGATAGCCGTTGATGGTGGTGCGATCGTCACCCGCATGGGCCCGCCGATCCGCCGGGGCGAAGAGCTGCCCGTCACGCGGACGCTCGCCAATCTCGGCATGCCGATCCTGCGCACCATTTCCGGCACCGGCCTGATGGAGGGCGGAAGCTTTGCCTTCCTGAACCCGACCAATGCCGTCGTCGGCATTTCCTCGCGCGTGAACGAGGAAGGCGCGCGCCAGGTCGAAGAAATCCTGAACGCGCAAGGCGTTACCCTCCACCGCGTCGACCTGACCGGCTACCGCCTGCACCTCGATGGCAACTTCGTGATGATCGACACGCATACGGCTTTTCTGAACCCGACGCTGCTGCCCTTTACCTTCCTCGAAAAGCTGGAAGAGCTGGGCATCCAGATGGTCGATGTCAGCCCCGACGATCACCCCGGTGTTCTGAACGTGCTGGCGACCCGCCCGGGCCGCGTGATCGTCGGCCACGGAATCTCCGAGCGCACGCAGGAAAAGCTGGAAAAGGCGAGTATTTCGACCCGTTACGTCGAATACGACAAGGTCGCCCAAGGCGGCGGCGGTCTGCACTGCTCGACCGGCCCGCTTATCCGCGATCCTCTCTGAAGACAAAGGGGTGGCGCTTACTGCGCCACCCCTTCCCGATCCAGGGACCCCACCTCGCTCAGGACGATCTCTTTCAGATGATCCCGAAAGGCGACGGCCGCCGGCGCCAGATAGGCACCGCGCTTTTCCAGCAACCCAATATCACGCCAGATCGCGCCTTCCGCGCCATGAAATGGCAGGCTGGTCAGCCCCGTTTCCGGCGGCACCGCCAGTTCCGGCAGAATCGTCACCCCGATCCCCTGCCGTACCAGCGCAGTCAACGAAGTCATATTCCGGACCATCAACCGCGGACCGGTGCTGACCTCCACAAGGTCACTGCCCGGTATCACTGCGGTCGACCCGTTCGCGATCACAGTCTCTGTGTTTAGATCCGCGAAAGTCACGGGCCTGCCAAGCCCGGACAGCCTGTGCCCCTCGCCGCACAGAACCACGAACCGATCCGACATCAGCCTTTCGAACTCTACCTGCGCCCCCCGATGCGGCCGCCCGGCCACGCCGAAATCGATCGCCCCGGTTTCGACCAGCGACACGATGCTATTCGTATCCGCGTCCATCAGGTCCAGCTCGACCTCGGGGCGCGTTTCCAGAAAACTGGAGATCGCAAGCGGCATGATCCGGTAGCCAATGGACGGCACCGTGGCAAGGTTCACCCGCCCGACCTCATTGCGCGCAAAGGCCCGGATCGACTCCGTCGCCCGCTCGAAAGAGTCGATCTCCGCACGGGCGATGGCATAAACATGCCGCCCCAGATTACTCAGCTTTGCCTTGCGGTCGCCGTCGAACAGGGCACCGCCGATCTCCTCTTCAAGCTGCTTCAGACTCATGGAAACCGCCGCCGGGGAACGCCCGCGCCGCTCTGCCGCATGCAGGATGTTGCCCGCCTCGGCCACCGCCACGAACATTTTCAGCGCTTCGTGTTTTATCATGCCCGGTGCGCCCGTTTCAATTTTCCTGAAACAAATGCCAGAAGTTTCGATTTGCCTCAAGCGGCCCGATTGTCATCAACTGAGGACAACCTTTGCCGACACGAGATCTGACCATGCAGGACACAGCCGACACTCGTCCCCTCCTGATCGACGGGCTTCAATATTGCGACTGGTCCGAAGACGTCTTCAGAGAGCTGGTTGAAACCGGCATGACCGCGATCCATGCGACCGTCACCTATCACGGCAATTTCCAGATGTTCGTGCAGGACGTGATCGAATGGAACCGGCTGTTCGAAACCTATCCGCAATACATCATCAAGGGCCGCAGCGCCGCCGACATACTCACCGCGAAAGCCACAGGAAAAACGGCCGTCTTTTTAGGGTCGCAGAACCCGTCGCCAATGGAGGACAACCTTGGGCTCTTCGAGGTTGCCCATGACATGGGTCTGCGCGTCATGCAGCTGACCTATAACACGCAAAGCGCCTATGGTTCCGGCTGTTTCGAGGCCACCGACAACGGCATTTCGCTCATGGGTCGCGAAGCCATCGCCGAAATGAACCGCCTCGGGATGCTGATCGACATGAGCCACAGCGGCCCGATCTCGACCCTTCAGGCCATCGACCTGTCGCAACGCCCGATTTCGATCACCCATGCCAATCCGTCATTCTGGCACGACTCTCCGCGCAGCAAGAGCAATGACATCCTGCGCGCGCTCGGACAGACTGGCGGCATGCTTGGATTCTCTCTCTACGCCCACCACTTGCGCAACGGCGCCGATTGCACGCTCGGGAATTTCTGCGAAATGGTCGCAAAAACTGCCGAGATCATCGGCCCCGACAACATCGGCATCGGCAGCGATCTCTGCCAGAACCGTCCTGACAGCGCAGTGGCATGGATGCGCAACGGCATGTGGCGCAAGGACAGGCAGCCAGTCGCCTTCCCCGATCAGCCGCCGTGGTTCAGCAGGGTCAGCCACTTTCCCGGCATCACCGACGGGCTGCGGAAGGCCGGGTTTTCCAAGGCTGAAACGGATGGCATCATGGGCGGCAACTGGATGCGTTTCTTCGAGAGCGCCTTCCAGCCCGCCGTGTCACAGGGGTAGCAGACGCATGGACAGCGCAAGTCCAGCATTGAACCGGCGCACCCCGGATGAGGTGATGACGCTCACAACGCTCGGCGCGATGTTCCCCACACGCCTCAGTTTCATGCGGCTCCTGCTGCGCCGGATGGCCCACGAAAAATGGCAGATGGATGCTCCCCTGCTTTCGCTGGATGCGCAGGGCTATGGAACGGCGGTCTACACCATCCGGACACCCGAACGCGCCTATAGCCTCGTGGCTTTTTCCCAGGCAATCCCCGATGAGCGTCGCACCGACCGGGTCATCGCAGAGGTCTGGGACACTACCTATGTGCTTTATGACGGCATCCCCGATCAGGCCGAGATGGACCGGCTGGCTAATTGCGTCCCGCTGCAAGAGGCCGGACGTTTCACGCCCCGCGAAATTGTTCTGTCGCGCGCAAACAAAAGCATTCGGATGTTCGAGCACGTAGCGGATAAACTGGCCAACGGCGAACAACCCGCGCTCGCCGACCTGCGCCGCGTAGGCTACCTGATGCGGACCACCGCCGTTTACGGCAATGGCAAGTTCGGCGTCGCAGATCGCAGCCGGATAGCGGATCGCGCGGAATTCCAGGCGCCTTTTCAGGCGGAAATGCTGACCGTCTGGCTGATCCGTCTCTTCACCCTCGACCTCGTCGAACATGTCGCGCGGCATCGCGGCGGCGCATCGGCGGTACTCCTTGCCGGGCATATCCGACGGTTCATCGGGATCGGGAATGCAACCGGGCTCGGCATGGCCCCCTTCCTCATCAATCACCCCGAGCTGATCGGTCGCTGGATCGAAGCGCGTGAAACCGCCGTCGCGCGGGTTCGTGCCATCGCCAACCCCACGCAAACCGAGATCGGAACGTTCCTCAGTTGCGCCGAACGCGCCCTTTCGCATCTTTGCGAATGGCAGGTCGAAGATGACGGCTATGCCGCTCGTATCCGAGCGACGACCGGTGAAATCGAAAGCTTGGTCACTTGGATACGGTCGTTCACCGATC
Source organism: Phaeobacter sp. 22II1-1F12B (assembly GCF_002210165.1). Lineage (GTDB taxonomy): Bacteria > Pseudomonadota > Alphaproteobacteria > Rhodobacterales > Rhodobacteraceae > Heliomarina. The sequence goes on from NZ_AQQP01000002.1 coordinate 83,920, forward strand.
CGACATATCTATGGGATCAAATCACCTGCCATACCTTGGCCAAGTTTTCGCCCGACGGCGCGGAAATGACGCTGAGCCTGATCCTCGAACCCTACGGCGATCTTATAGATGATCTGGGAACAAGCATGTCATTGGCCGATGGCACCCCGATCCGCGCCGATCAGCCACTTTCGGACCTGCGCAGCCGTCTCGTGGCGGCGTATGGCTGGGCGCTCGGTCCGGATATGTCGCAAGAGCAGCGGCGTCACTTCTGGTATGTCTCCGCAGCCAAGCAGGAACCCCGCCTTGGCGAAATCGGAGAGGACGAAGGCGACGACAAGGCCTTTGCCTTCGACTACGCTTTCCAGGCCCGGTCTCTGCTGGCGGCCATCGACAGCCTTCCGTCCGATGCCGACGTGGGCTCCCTGCTGCTGCACCACCCGGAGCTGCTCGACATCGTCGAAAGGCTGGAGATCCAGCAGGCGCAGCCCTACGCCGAAATTCGTGAAAACCTTGTGGGCCCCGATCTTGTGCCGCTTGCCCTGCTGCGCTGCAAGCTGGCCTTTTTCGGCGCCGCCAAATTCGACCCGCTGTCCGACAAATGGCTCCGCGTAACGCTGTTTCAGGGGGCACCCAGCTGCATTGCCGACCTGCAACAGGCACCTGACGACTGGATCTTTTCGCATAGCGGGAGCGAGCACTGATGGAGCTCGCTCTTTCTGAATTCGTCGCCCTGCTAAGCAAGGCCGCGCGGGGTGCGGGTCTCCCTGACGGCCTTGCCCGCCAGAACGCTGCTCTTGTCACCCCCCTGCTCGCCACCGGACTTCCCGCTGCGGAAATTGCCGCCCATGTTCTCACGAGTTTTGCGAGCGGCGCTTCGGTGAAAGTAGATTACCGGATCGATAGAGAGACCCTGCTTCTCGTCACTGACAAACCGATTTCCACCTTAGCGTCCGGCATCGGTGCGGCGTACTGGCTTGCCGGAGGCGAAGGAAGACGCATCGAAGGCAGCGCGCCCGATGACGCCCGATGGCTGCTCGCGGCGGTTGCATATTGTACCCGCGCTGGCGGAAAGCGCTATACGATGAGACAGACAGATGGGCAGGTTATCGGTGCGACATGTGATGGCGCTGTCATCATGACAAACCCGGTGACTGACATACGGCCCGACAAGTTTGTCATAGAACCCCAAGAGGTTGCGGCACACCAAACCAGCAAGATACCCGCTGACAGCACCGTGAAGCTCTCGACAGAAATGGTCACGAGCCTGACAACACTGGCCAATTTCACCCTGGTCGCCGACTCTGAACGCTCACGCCTTAAGGGTGCAGGCCCCGGAAATTAATCTACCTGAAATTGCCAATCCTTGGGGGAAAAAACTTTTCCTTTGATATTGGATATATAGCCATGAATTTCCGTCCGGGACAAAAAACTGCACGAGTTAATGGTTGACAGAATGACTCGCCGCTCAATAGCATGAAAACAGGCAAACTCAACTGAGAAGAAAGCCACTCACAAAGGACTCGCCGGGACCAATCGACTTGCGAACCAATCACGCGCTAATGGGGTTAGCCGTGGAATTATAATGGGTTAGCAGGATTTCATTGCGAAGTTCAGCGCGAGAAAGCAGTCGAGCAGAAACGACACCGCCCGACATTTTTGTCGGGCGGTATTTTTTTGTCGACCAGCCTGAAATCACGACGGATCGCGCCACCTGTTGGCAATCGGATAGCGCCGGTCGAGCCAGAAAGCCCCCTTGGTCAACCGAGCCCCGGGAGCGGACTGGAACCGCTTGTATTCACTGATATAAATCAGCTTTTCGACCTTCTGCGCGATCTCTCGGTCAAAGCCCGCTGCAACGACATCCGCGATCGATCCATTCTGATCCACAAGGATTTCAAGAATAGCATCAAGTTCCGGGTAATCGGGCAGGCTGTCGCTGTCCTTCTGGTCGGCGCGAAGCTCAGCCGAGGGCGGCTTTTCGATCACACGGACAGGGATGACCTCGCCTTCGGGACCCATCATCCAGTCGCGATGATTGGCGTTGCGCCAGCGGCAGGTTTCAAAGACCCGCGTCTTGTAGAGATCCTTGATCGGATTATAGCCGCCCGCCATGTCGCCATAGATGGTGGCATACCCCACGGCGACCTCGGACTTGTTGCCGGTGGTCAAAAGCATCTCGCCAAACTTGTTCGACATCGCCATCAGCAGCAGGCCCCGCAGGCGCGACTGAATGTTCTCTTCTGTCAGGTCGGGTTCACGCCCCTCGAACAGCGGCGCAAGCGTTTCGGTGATCGCCGCCCTGCCCTTGGTGATCGGCACATAGTCGTAATGGCAGCCCAGCGCCTTGGCGACCGCCTCGGCGTCTTCCAAGGACTCGGGCGAGGTATATTCCGAGGGCAACATCACGCAGCGCACATTTTCCGGCCCCAGCGCATCCGAGGCGATTGCGGCGACAATCGCGGAATCCACGCCCCCCGACAGGCCCAGCAGAACTTTCTTGAACCCGGTCTTGCCCATGTAATCGCGCAGCGCCTGCACCATGACACGGTAATCCTGTTCGTAATTATCCGGGTGCGAGTGTTCCTTGCCCTCAATGATGCGCCAGCCATCGGGCCCACGCTCAAGATCGACATGCGTGATCTCCTCGTCGAACAGCGGCATCTGAAACGCAAGCCGACCGCCGGGATTCAGGCCAAAGGTGCCGCCGTCGAACACCTGATCGTCCTGCCCGCCAACCATGTTCAGATAGATCAGCGGCAGGCCGGTTTCGACCACCCGCGCCACCATCTTGTTCAGACGGGTTTCGAACTTGCCCCGATAGTAGGGCGACCCATTCGGCACGAGCAGGAACTCGGCCCCGGTTTCCGCCAGCGTTTCGGCCACGTCCTCGTGCCACGCATCTTCACATATTGGCGAGCCGATACGGGTATTGCCGACCGAATAGGGACCGCCGAGAGGGCCGGAGTCGAAAATCCGAACCTCGTCGAACACCGTCTCATTGGGCAGGTGATGCTTCAGAACCGTGCTGGCTATCTTGCCGCCCTTGAGGATGAAATAGGCATTGTAAAGCTCGGTGCCCTCGACCCAAGGCCCGCCAACGGCCAGCGCCGGCCCTTCAGCGCAATCCACCGCCAGCTTGCGGACTTCTTCGATAGCAGCGGTATAAAAGGCGGGTTTGCGCACCAGATCCTGCGCGTTGTAGCCGGTGATGAACATCTCGGTCATCGCCACAAGGTCAGCCCCGGCCTCGCGCCCCTTTTCCCATGCGTCGCGCGCCATCGCGGCATTGCCCGCCAGATCGCCGACGGTCGGATTGAGTTGCGCCAAGGTTATGCGGAAACGGTCGCTCATACGGCCCCCTGCCATTTCAGTGCTTTGACGTCTTTACCAGATCACCCGCCGGGGAAAAGCGCTTTGCGGCAAAAGACATTGCCCCAAGGGACCACCTCGCCTAATTTCACCTGTGACCGCACTGAATACCGGCGGCACAACGGGCTGACAGGACAAATTATGACACGAACCAGATTATCACTCGCCACGGTCGTAGCGATTTCTCTGGCAGGCGCGCTCAACGCTCAATCCTCCGAGGTCATGGTGACCCAGGACGATATCGGCGGTGTCTACGAAGGCACGTTCCGCAACGGTCTGCAGCACGGCACCGGTACCTACACCCTTCCCAACGGCTATGAATACACCGGGGAATGGGTCGATGGCGAAATGAAGGGCGTGGGCACGGCCCATTTCCCCAACGGCTCCGTCTATGAAGGCGAATTCGCCAAGGGCAAGCCCGAGGGGATCGGCAAGATCATCCTCTCGGACGGCGGCACATACGAAGGCGAATGGAAAGACGGCAAGATCAACGGTCAGGGCATCGCGATCTATGCCAACGGCGTGCGCTACGAAGGCGATTTCCTCGATGCCCAGCACCATGGCACCGGCACCATGCAAAGCCCCGGAGGCTATGAATACAAAGGCGGCTGGGACAAGGGCCAGAAGCAGGGCGAAGGCACCATCACCTACCCCGATGGCGCGGTTTATGAAGGCGAGGTCAATGAGGGCGAGCGCGACGGTCAGGGCAAGCTGACCCTGCCGGACGGTCTTACTTATGTCGGCTCTTGGAAAGATGGCCAGATCGACGGAACCGGCACGCTGACCCAGCCCAATGGCGATGTCTACACGGGCGAACTGGTCGCCGGTCGCCGTCAGGGTCAGGGCCGCGTAGAATATGCCAATGGCGATGTCTACGAGGGCGAATTCGTCGATGACCGGCGCAACGGTCAGGGAACCTTCACGGGCACCGATGGCTATGTCTACACTGGCTCATGGGTTGCCGGTCAGATCGAAGGGGACGGCAAGGTCACCTACCCCGACGGCTCCGTCTATGAGGGCCAGTTCCGCTCGGATCTCGCCGACGGTAAGGGCAAGATCACCTATCCCGATGGATCGACCTATGAGGGCGACTGGGTTGCCGGCGTGATCGAAGGCGAAGGCATCGCAACTTTCGCCAATGGAACAGTCTATGAAGGCGAATTCAAGAACGCCCGCAACCATGGACAGGGCGTCATGACCTACCCCGACGGGTATCGCTACGAAGGCGAATGGCAGGATGGCCAGCGCCACGGTCAGGGAACCGCCACCTATGTCGATGGCTCGGTCTACACCGGTCAGTTCGTGAACGGCAAACGCCAGGGTGAAGGCTCGATCACCATGTCAGGCGGTTTTGTCTACCGCGGCAACTGGGAAGACGGCGAAATCAACGGCGAAGGCGTCGCGACCTATGCCAATGGCGATGTCTACGAAGGCACCTTTGTCGACGGCAAGCGGCAGGGTCAGGGCACCATGCGCTATTCCTCGGGTCAGGAAGCATCCGGCACATGGGAAAATGGCGCGCTGAGCAAGCAGGACGGTTGAAACGGCCAGCCTCTCGACCACGGGCAGGTCTCCTAGTGATGGGCGGTCACCGCCGGGATACTTCTCCCGCTGGAATGATATGAAGCCCTACAGCTAGACCGAAACCGGCCCAAGACCCTAAAATTCAGAACTGCAAGACGAAGGGTGCGCCCCGAGACAGCTATTTCGCCGCCAGCGGCAGCGTCACCGTAAACGTCGTCCCTTCGCCCAGCACGCTCTCGTATGAGAGGCTGCCAGAGTGACGCTGGACGATGCGTCGGCTGATATGCATGCCGATCCCCGACCCGCCGCCCATGCGCGTGTCCGAGGAATCGAGCTGGGTAAACATGCCAAAGACCTGCTCTTCGACCCCTTCGGGAATGCCATGACCATCGTCGGTCACGCGGATTCGGGCATTGTCACCGTCGCGATCCAGCGTGATATCGATCTTTACCACGTCCCCGGAAAACTTGATCGCGTTCGACAGGATGTTCTCGACAACCTGTTCCAGCCCCTGCTTTTCGCCTTCGACGGCCAGCGGCAGATCGGGCAGATGCGTTTCGATCATGATCTTCTTGCTGCGGCTTTCCTGCTGCACCCGGTCGGCCACGCCTTTGACCAGATCATCCAGAACGATCCGGTCAAGTTTCATATCCTCTTCGGAATTCTCGAACCGCTGCACGGCGAGCAGATCGTTCACCAGCCGCGACAGGGTCTCGGCATTGGTCTCGGCAAGCGTCAGCAGGCGCTCAAAGCTTTCGACATCCCCCTTGTCCTTGATCCGCGACATCAGCTGAACCGACCCCTTGATCACTGTCAGAGGCGTCCGCAGTTCATGGGTGATGGTTGAAAGGAACTGGCTCTTGGCCAAATCGGCAGCCCTTGTCTTGGCCGCGGCTTCTTCGCGTGCGGTCACGTCCATCAGGGTCAGCAGCCAGCCAAAACGCTTGCCCACATGCGGCAGCACAAGCGGGTTCACCCGTGGCGAAAACTTTCGTCCGCCCGCCTCGATGATCCGCATATCGCCATCGCCTCCGGTTTCGCCAAGCTGCGACACCAGCGCGCCCAGTTGAGGGTGCTCGACAACACCCTGGCTGCGAGACAGCCCCTCAAGGTGGAAAACCCGCTTTGCATCGGGGTTGGCGTCCAAAAGCTTGCCTTCGTCGGTGATGAAAAGGATCGGATCGCGCGAATTGAGATATAGATAATCCCGCCCGATGGATTTCATGTCCATCCAGCGCTTGTCCAGCATCAGCCAGATGACCACCCCTGCCGACAGCGAAATCAGCATCGGCGTCGGGTCCAGCCCCATGATCGTCAAATCCGCGAGCAGGTAGGCCACATTCCCAAGCCAGGGAAAAGCCGTCGCGATCAGCAGCTTTTCCACGAACCGGCGCACGACCACCGGTGCCTTCAGCGCGGCCTGAACCGCCAGCACCAGCGACGAAAACAGCACCAGGTTGATGAAGGCCATGAAAAAGTAAAAGACCGATCCATGCCCGAATTCGTAACCACGCGCCATACTACCATCGATTGGCCGCACATAAATGTAGAAATGTTCGGCCAGCGGCGAAACATTTGCCGCCACAATCACAACAATGGGCGTAATCAGAATGCATTTCGCCCAGACCAAAAGCGGCACTGACTTGCGGGTCGCATATTCGTAAATAAAGAAAGACCAGGCGGAAATCGTCACGATGATCGGCGGCCAGGCCGCTTCGGCCCAGAACCTGGCGCACTCAGCGCTCTGACTCGATGCCTCGAACATCGGGCAGATCAGCCAAAAAAAACAGCCGAACAGCGCCAGTCTTGCCCATTTATAGCCGCGAGTGTTGGGATAGCGCCCCAGCGCCATAAGTACCCAGAGCACAAAGCCACAGGTTGCCAGAAGGACAAGAACCGCCGGATCGCTGACGTTCAGCTGCAGGCAAGACTGTGTCAATTCAACTGAACCTTAGTACCTATTACCGACTGCCCCGGGCATTTTCTTTGCCCGGACTGACCGGGAACAGTACCCTGATTTTCGGTTTGCGTACTTTAACGGATGAAAAGAATCCACCCGTGCGCGAAGAAAATCAGAAAAGAAGAATTTTAATGTCGTACTTTTAGCGCAGGTTTTGCGGCCTTCCGAAAACATTTGATAACTAAGATTATTTTCTCATTCCCAAGGCGGCCACGGCAACCGGGGAAAAGCTGCATTTTCTAAGGATAGGTCCCGGCCCCGTTGGCACTGATCCTAGCCCCTCAAGGCTTTGCATTTCCCGCCAAAAGTAAGCGTTTCGGGAAATTCGGGGTTTCCATTTACCAAGATGGCGATATAACTCGCACCCATGACAAGCCACGCACATATCGCGACCCTGCCCGCTTTTTGCGGTGCCGTCCTGCGTGGCCTACTGATCCTAACCCGCCTCTGAGCGTGCCATCCGGCGCGCCCGCTCAGAGGAGGCAGCCCGCGCGCCATTGGCATTAGGACAGATACGGAAAGATACTCAGATGACACAAGCAACCGACAAAGATCGCGTTCTGATCTTCGACACGACCCTTCGTGACGGTGAACAATCGCCCGGCGCGACCATGACCCACGCCGAAAAGCTCGAAATTGCCGGGCTGCTGGACGAAATGGGCGTCGATATTATCGAGGCCGGGTTTCCCATCGCTTCCGAAGGCGACTTCAAAGCGGTCAGCGAAATTGCGCAGAACTCCAAGAACAGCGTGATCTGCGGCCTCGCCCGCGCGCAATTCCCCGACATCGACCGCTGCTGGGAGGCCATCAAGCACGCCGCACAGCCGCGCATCCATACCTTTATCGGCACCTCTCCGCTGCATCGCGCCATCCCGAACCTCACGCAGGACCAGATGGCCGAGCGCATCCATGAAACCGTGAGCCATGCGCGCAACCTCTGCGACAACGTGCAATGGTCGCCGATGGATGCCACCCGGACCGAATGGGATTACCTTGCCCGCGTCGTGGAAATCGCCATCAAGGCCGGGGCGACCACGATCAACATCCCCGACACCGTCGGCTACACGGCGCCCGCCGAATCCGCCGATCTGATCAAGCGCCTGATCGCCGAAGTCCCCGGCGCGGAAGATGTGGTCTTTGCAACGCACTGCCACAATGACCTTGGCATGGCGACGGCGAACTCGCTGGCCGCCGTGGCGGGCGGCGCGCGCCAGATCGAATGCACCATCAACGGTCTTGGCGAACGCGCAGGCAACACCGCGCTGGAAGAAGTCGTGATGGCGCTCAAGGTCCGCCATGACATCATGCCGTGGACCACCGGCGTCGACACCACCAAGATCATGAACATCTCGCGCCGGGTCGCAACCGTGTCGGGCTTTCCGGTACAGTTCAACAAGGCCATCGTCGGCAAGAACGCTTTTGCGCATGAATCCGGCATCCATCAGGATGGCATGCTCAAGAACGTCGAAACCTTCGAGATCATGCGCCCCGCCGATGTGGGCCTGACGGAATCCAACCTCGTCATGGGCAAGCACTCGGGCCGCGCCGCGCTGCGCGACAAGCTCAAGAACCTCGGGTTCGACGTCGGGGACAACCAACTCAAGGACGTCTTCGTCCGGTTCAAGGAACTCGCCGACCGCAAGAAAGAGGTCTATGACGAAGACCTCATCGCGCTGATGCGCGTGGGTGAAGACCCCGAAAATGATCGTCTCAAGATCACCGACCTCAAGGTCGTCTGTGGCATGCACGGCCCTCAGACAGCCGAGCTGACCATGATCATCGACGGCGCGCCGCAATCCACCACCCAATCCGGTGACGGCCCCGTTGATGCGACATTCAACGCGGTCAAGGCGCTCTTCCCGCATTCCGCGCGGCTGCAGCTTTACCAGGTGCACGCCGTTACCGAAGGCACCGATGCGCAGGCCACGGTTTCCGTCAGGATGGAGGAAGACGGTCGCGTCGTCACCGGCCAGTCGGCGGATACCGACACGGTTGTCGCCTCGGCCAAGGCCTATGTAAACGCGCTCAACCGTCTCATCGTCCGGCGTGAGAAATCCGCCCCCGGCGAGGACAAGCGTGAAATCAGCTACAAGGACGTGTCCTGACACGAAAGGGGCGCGGCCAATTGCTCCGCGCCCCTGCCTCTGGCGACCTCCAACCGGTCATTTCCGGCGAAAAACCGGGCATGCCCCCGCAGCGGACCCTGCGGAATGCGCGAAATGGCGCTGTCTTGTGGTGAAACTGCCCTTTCATACAAGGTATTCGAAGCCTATAACGGGCACGCCTGCTATCTCGGCCCCGAGTCGCGGGCCAATAGGCAGTACATTTTTACAGGATCCAACTTCATGGGAATCTTCGACGTATTCGGTGGCCTGTTCACTTCGGACATGGCAATCGACCTTGGTACCGCGAATACGCTGGTCTATGTCAAAGGGCGCGGAGTGATCCTGAGCGAACCCTCCGTGGTCGCCTATCACGTCAAAGACGGTGTCAAAAAGGTTCTGGCCGTGGGCGAGGACGCCAAGCTGATGCTTGGCCGTACCCCCGGTTCCATCGAAGCGATCCGCCCCATGCGCGAAGGCGTCATCGCCGATTTCGATACCGCCGAAGAGATGATCAAGCACTTCATCCGCAAGGTGCACAAGCGCTCGACCTTCTCCAAGCCCAAGATCATCGTCTGCGTCCCCCACGGTGCGACCCCGGTTGAAAAGCGCGCGATCCGCCAGTCGGTTCTGTCGGCAGGCGCCCGCCGCGCCGGTCTGATCGCCGAACCCATCGCCGCCGCCATCGGCGCGGGCATGCCGATCACCGACCCGACCGGGAACATGGTCGTGGATATCGGTGGCGGGACCACCGAAGTGGCCGTTCTTTCGCTCGGCGACATCGTATACGCCCGCTCGGTCCGCGTCGGCGGCGACCGCATGGATGAAGCCATCATCTCTTACCTGCGCCGCCAGCAGAACCTCTTGGTCGGTGAATCCACCGCCGAGCGCATCAAGACCTCGATCGGCACGGCACGCATGCCCGACGACGGGCGCGGCAGCTCGATCCAGATCCGGGGCCGTGACCTGCTGAATGGCGTTCCGAAGGAAATCGAAATCAGTCAGGCCCAGGTGGCCGAGGCGCTGGCCGAACCCGTACAGCAGATCTGCGAGGCCGTGATGGCCGCGCTCGAGGCAACCCCGCCCGATCTCGCCGCCGACATCGTCGACCGTGGCGTGATGCTCACCGGTGGTGGCGCGCTATTGGGTGATCTCGATCTGGCGCTGCGCGAGCAGACCGGGCTGGCGGTTTCCATCGCCGATGAATCGCTGAACTGCGTGGCACTTGGCACCGGCAAGGCGCTGGAATACGAAAAACAGCTGCGTCACGCGATCGATTACGACAGCTGACACCACCTGACATCCCGGCCCCGCCGGTTGTCAGTGAAAGATCAGGATCGCAACTCAGGGGCGCCCCGCCGTCCCCGATCCATTGACCAGAGGGCATTCCCCTGCCCCGGCTCACAGGCAAAGGGGTCGCTTGCCCCGGCGCAACCGACACGAAGGGCGAGACTTGGCCAAGGACCGGTCACAACGCGATGACTATGTAGGCCCGCTGCGGCGCATGCTGCTTGGGGTTGTCTGCCTGTGCCTGCTCGCGATCTTCCTCGTCTGGCGCATCGACAGCCCGCGCGTCGAACGCTTTCGCGCGCAGGTGACAGAAATGGTGGTGCCCAACATGGAATGGGCGATGGTCCCGGTCACCGGCACGATCAACCTGTTCCGCAATTTCCAGAGCTACCGCCGTCTGGCAGAACAGAACCGCGAATTGCGCAGCGAACTCCGCCAGATGCAGGCATGGAAAGAAGCCGCGCTTCAACTTGAACAGGAAAACGCCCGCCTGCTCGACCTCAACAACGTGCGGCTCGACCCGCGCCTGACCTATGTGACCGGCGTCGTCATGGCCGATTCCGGCTCGCCTTTCCGCCAGTCGGTGCTGCTGAACGTCGGCGCGCGTGACGGCATCATGGATGGCTGGGCAGCGATGGACGGCATTGGACTCGTCGGGCGCATTTCCGGCACCGGCGATACCACCAGCCGGGTGATCCTGCTGACCGACGCGGCAAGCTCGATCCCCGCCGTGATCCAGCCCTCGGGCCAGACCGCGCTGATCCGCGGCGACAACACGGTCGCGCCCGTGGTGGACTTCCTCGAGAACCCCGATCTCGTGCGGCCCGGTGACCGGGTCGTAAGCTCGGGCGATGGTGGCGTCTTTCCCGCCGGGCTCTTGATCGGACAGGTCGCCGCCGCCCCGTCGGGACGGCTGCGCGTACGCCTTGCCGCCGATTATGAACGTCTCGAATTCCTGCGTGTCCTGCGCCACCACGGCACCGAGCGGGTAGAGAACCCCGGCGACGTGGTTGCGCCGATGCTCTCGACCGACACGAACCCCCTGATGCTCCCCGAACCGAGAAACCCCGCCGATGGCTGAGCGGAACACCCCCCATATCTGGACGATGCGGCTTGCCTATGTGGCGCTGGCGCTGGTGATCATCTTCTTTCACCTGCTGCCGCTCGACACCCAGCCGCGCCGCTGGGCGCCACCGGACCTGCTGCTGGCCTTTACCTATGCGTGGGCGCTGCGCCGACCGGATTACGTGCCGCTGCTGCTGATGGCAGGCGTGATGCTGATGGCCGACCTGATGTTCCAGCGCCCCCCGGGCCTTTTTGCGCTGCTCGTCGTGCTGGGCGGTGAGTACCTGAAATACCGGACGCAGGGCCTCAGCGATGCCAGTTTCCTCGGCGAATGGGCTGCGGTCTGCATCGTCGTGGTGGGCGTGACCCTGCTCAACCGGCTGATCCTCGGGCTGGTGCTGGTGCCGCCACCGGCATTGACGCCCAGCCTGATACAGATGATCTTAACCGTGATGATCTATCCGCTAATCGTTCTCGTTTCCCAATTCCTTCTGGGCGTGCGGCGACCGGCCCCGAGTGATGCGGGATCGCTAGGGGGCCGCGCATGAAACACAAAACCAAGGATCAGGGCCATTCGCAGGGCAAGCTGACCCGCCGCACGGCGGTGATGGGCGGCTTGCAACTGGCCTTTGTCGGCGCGCTTGGCCTGCGGATGCGGCACCTTCAGGTCGATCAGGCCGACCAGTTCCGTCTGCTGGCCGAGGAAAACCGGATCAACATCCGCCTGATCGCCCCGACGCGTGGCGAACTCTTCGATCGCAACGGCAAGGTACTGGCTCGCAACGTCCAGAGCTACCGGCTCATAATCGTGCGCGAGGATGCAGGCGATGTGGATCAGGTTGTCGCCAACCTGTCCAAGCTTGTCCGGCTCGACCCGGGCGAGTTGGAACAGGCCATGGTCGAAATGCGGCGCAGCCCGCCTTTCCTGCCCATCACCCTCGCCGACCGCGTCACATGGGAGGATCTGAGCCGCGTCGCGGTCAACGCCCCCGCCCTGCCCGGCATCACGCCCGAGGTCGGTCTGACCCGCGTCTACCCGCACGGCCCCGACCTTGCGCATGTGGTCGGCTATGTCGGCCCGGTCAGCGATTACGATCTCGAAAAAATCGAGGATCCGGAACCGGTCCTGCGAATCCCCCGCTTTCACATCGGCAAGGTCGGTCTCGAAGCCAAGGAAGAAGACCTCCTGCGCGGCAAGGCCGGTGCCAAGCGGGTCGAGGTCAATGCCACGGGCCGCGTCATGCGCGAACTCGACCGACAAGAGGGTCAGGAAGGCGCCGATATCCAGCTCACCATCGACGCGGAACTGCAGGCCTACACGCAGGCCCGGCTCAAGGGCGAAAGCGCCAGCGCCGTGGTCATCGACTGCGAGACAGGCGACCTGCGCGCCATCGTTTCCTCGCCAAGTTTCGATCCGAACCTCTTTGTCCAAGGCATCTCGGTCGCCGATTACAGTCGCCTGCGCGACGACAAGTATCGCCCGCTTGCCAATAAATCGGTGCAGGGCGTCTATCCACCCGGTTCGACCTTCAAGATGGTGACCGCCCTTGCCGCGCTCGAAGCGGGCGCGGTGTCCGCCGCCGACACGGTCTGGTGCCCCGGCCACATGGAGATCTCGGGCCGCCGCTTCCACTGCTGGAAACGCGGCGGGCACGGGCACATGGACATGCTGAACTCGCTCAAGCAAAGCTGCGACGTCTATTATTATGACGTGGCGATCAAGGTCGGCATCGACCGCATCGCCGAAGTGGCGCGCAAGCTGGGCATCGGCGTGCGCCATGACATCCCCATGTCCGCCGTGGCGCGCGGTCTGGCCGCCGACAAGGCGTGGAAACAGGAAACCTACGGTCAAAGCTGGCAAATCGGCGACACCGCCAACGCCTCCATCGGTCAGGGCTATATCCTTGCCTCGCCGCTGCAACTGGCGGTCATGTCCGCGCGGATCGCAACAGGTCGCAAGGTCACGCCACGGCTGGTGAAATCGGTCGACGGCGTCGAACAGCCCAACCTCTCGTCGGAACCGCTCGGTCTGAACGAAAACCACCTCCGGCAGGTTCGGAAAGGCATGTTCGCTGTCGCCAACGACCGGCGCGGCACCGGGTATCGCTCGCGCATCATCGAAGAAACCATGCGCATGGCAGGTAAATCCGGCACCAGTCAGGTCCGCAACATCACCAAGGCCGAACGCGCCGCCGGTGTCATCAGCAACGCCGACCTGCCCTGGGAACGGCGCGACCACGCGCTCTACGTGGCCTATGCCCCGGCAGACAACCCGAAATACGCGGTTGCGGTTGTCGTCGAACATGGCGGCGGCGGCTCATCCGCAGCGGCGCCTATCGTACGCGACGTGATGCTGCAGGCGCTTTACGACGGCACGCCCCCGCTCGAGGCCTATCCCACGGGCGACCGCGACCGCATTCAGGCGCAGCAGGAAGAACTTCAGCGCGATCAGGATGAACGCGAGATCAGCCAGAGTGACCGCGCATGAGCTATCTTGAGTATAACGTCAAATCGACGCCTACCGGGCTGCGCAAGGTTCTCTATCTGAACTGGCCGCTGACACTTCTGCTGATCACTGTCGCCAGCGTCGGCTTCCTGCAGCTCTACTCGGTGGCCGGCGGGTCGCTCTCGCCATGGGCCGAACCGCAGATGAAACGTTTCGCCCTTGGCATGTCCGCGATGCTTGTCGTCGCGATGGTCCCGATCTGGTTCTGGCGCAACATGTCGGTGGTCGCCTACCTGCTATCGGTCGTGCTGCTGATCGCGGTGGAACTCGTCGGGATCGAGGGTAAGGGCGCCCAGCGCTGGATCGACGTCGGCTTCATGCGTCTGCAGCCCTCCGAGCTGATGAAGATCACGCTGATCATGCTACTCGCCGCCTATTACGACTGGCTGCCCGCCCGCCGCACCTCGCATCCGTTCTGGGTGCTGGTGCCGGTGATAATGATCCTTTTTCCAACCTATCTCGTGCTGCGCCAGCCCGATCTGGGCACCTCGATCCTGCTGGTCACCGCCGGGGGCGGGCTGATGTTCCTTGCAGGCGTCCACTGGGCCTACTTCGCCGCCGTTATCGCCGCCGGTGTCGGTCTCGTCACCGCCGTTTTCGAAAGCCGCGGCACCCCTTGGCAACTCATCAAGGACTACCAGTACCGCCGTATCGACACCTTCCTCGACCCGGCATCCGACCCGCTTGGCGCGGGCTATCACATCACCCAGTCCAAGATCGCGCTTGGCTCCGGCGGCTGGACCGGGCGCGGCTTCATGCAGGGCACGCAAAGCCGGCTGAACTTCCTCCCCGAGAAACATACCGATTTCATCTTCACCACCCTGGCCGAGGAATTCGGCTTTGTCGGCGGCATCTCCCTGCTCTCGGTCTATGCGCTGATCATCCTCTTCTGCGTGGCCAGCGCTCTTGCCACCCGCGACCGCTTCTCCTCGCTGCTCACGCTGGGCGTCGCGATCACCTTCTTCCTGTTCTTCGCCGTCAACATGTCCATGGTCATGGGGCTGGCCCCCGTGGTCGGCGTGCCCCTGCCCATGGTCAGCTATGGCGGTTCCGCCATGCTGGTCCTCATGGTCGCCTTCGGACTCGTCCAAAGCGCCCATATCCACCGCCCCCGAGGGAGATCCCGTTAAAATATGCCCGTCAATATCCTCTACGCCGCCACGCCCGGTAAATGGGAAACCTACCAGCCGACCCTGACAAAAGCCCTGCAAGCCACCGGTCTCGATTTCGACCTGCGCAATGAATTCGACCCCGAAGCCGTCGATTACATCGTCTATGCCTCCAACAGCCCGCTGCAGGACTTTACCCCTTACAAGAACCTCAAGGCCGTACTGAACCTCTGGGCCGGTGTCGAAGGCATCGTCGGCAACAAATCCCTCACCGTCCCGCTCGCGCGCATGGTCGACAAGGGCATGACCAGCGGCATGGTCGAATGGGTCACCGGCCATACCTTGCGCCACCACCTCGGCATGGACAGGCATATCCTCGCCAAACCCGGCGAATGGCACCCCGTCGCCCCGCCCCTCGCAAGGAACCGCCGCGTCACCGTACTGGGCCTCGGCGCGCTCGGCTCGGCCTGCGCCACGACGCTTGCGTCCCTCGGCTTCGACGTCGCGGGGTGGAGCCGCAGCGCCAAATCCATCCCCGGCGTCACCTGCCACCACGGCCCCGAGGGCCTAAGGGCCGCGCTCGAACACGGCGAAATCACCATCCTGCTGATGCCCAATACGCCGGAAACCGAAAACACGCTGAACGCGGAAACCATCGCCATGCTGCCCCGGGGCGCCATCATCCTGAACCCCGGTCGCGGCCCGCTGATCGATGACGCCGCCCTGCTTTCGGCCCTCGACACCGGACAGGTCGGCCATGCCACGCTCGACGTCTTCCGGGTCGAACCGCTGCCCGCCGATCACGCCTACTGGACACACCCCAAGGTCACGGTCACCCCGCATATCGCATCGGAAACGCGGCCGGACACCGCAAGCGAAGTCATCGCGGAAAACATCCGGCGCGGCGAGGCGGGTGAACCCTTCCTGCATCTCGTCGACCGAACCCGCGGTTACTGAAACGCAAAAAGGCCCGGCAACACACCGGGCCTTCTCCAAATCAAACAATCCGACCTTCTTTGGGTCTTAAAAAATCCCCGCCGGAGGCATGCGCCAAAGGCGCATTCTATCAGGCGGCCAGCCCGCGTCCTTTCAACAGCGCCTCAACCCCCGGCAGCCGCCCGCGAAACGCGACGTAAAGCTCTGCCGCATCGCGCGACCCGCCAGTGGACAGGATGTTTTCTTCCAAGGCCTTCGCCTGCGCCGCATCAAACGCATCCCCCGCCTCTTCAAAGGCTTCGAACGCATCCGCATCCATCACTTCCGACCACATGTAACTGTAATAGCCCGAGCTATAGCCGTCACCGGAAAACACATGCGCGAAATGCGGTGTGGCATGGCGCATCCCGATGGCATGGGGCATGCCAAGACCGGTCAGGATCTCTTCCTGCCGCGCCATCGGATCCGCCGGTGCCGCGCCATCGTGGAACTCCAGATCGACCAAAGCCGAAGCGACATATTCAACCGTCTGGAACCCCTGGTCGAAATTCGCCGCTTCCAGCACTTTGTCCAGCATCGCCTTGGGCATCGGCGCGCCGGTCACCGCGTGGGTCGCGAACTCCTGCAACACGCTCGGCACTTCCAGCCAGTGTTCGTAAAGCTGGCTCGGCAATTCCACGAAATCCCGCGCGACCGAGGTGCCCGAGACCGATTCATAAGTCACATCCGACAGCATCTGGTGCAGCGCATGACCGAATTCATGGAACAGGGTGCGCGCATCGTCATAGGACAAAAGCGCCGGATCGCCCTTGGCGAAATTGCACACGTTGATGACAACCGGGCGCTGTTCTTCCGGGAACTTCGCCTGCGACCGCATGGCCGAACACCACGCGCCCGACCGTTTCGAGCCGCGCGCAAAGTAATCGCCAATGAACACCGCGATGTGTTCCCCACCGCGCGTCACCTCCCAGGCCCGGCAATCCGGATGGTAGAGCGGCAGGTCCAGCGGTTTGAATTCCAGCCCGAACAACCGGTTGGCACAGGCAAATGCCGCCTCGATCATCCGCTCAAGCTGCAGATAGGGCTTCAACGCCGCCTCATCGAGATCATGCTCGGCCTTGCGTCGCTTCTCCGCGTAATAGCGCCAGTCCCAAGGCTCCAGCGCTCCGTTCACGCCATCCGCACGCATCATCGCCGTCAGCATTTCGGCATCCGCCTCGGCCTGCGCCTTGGCCGGTCCCCAGACCGCCATCAGCAACTCGCGCACCTTGTCCGGCGTCTTCGCCATCTCGGTTTCCAGCTTGTAGGCCGCGAAATTCTCATAGCCTAGCAGCTTTGCCCGCTCTTCCCGCAACTCGAGGATCTCGGCTGCAATCGCGCGGTTATCAGTCTTGCCCCCGTTCGCCCCGCGAGCGGCCCATGCGGCATAGGCTTTCTCACGCAGATCGCGGCGCGGCGAGAACTGTAGGAAGGGCGTGATGATGGATCGCGACAGCGTCACGACCGGCCCCTTCGCGCCCTTCTCCTCGCCCGCATTGCGCGCCGCATCCACGGCGAACTGCGGCAGACCTTCAAGATCGGCCTCGGCCAGTTCCATATACCACTCGCGCTCATCCGCCAGCAGGTTCTGGGTGAATTCCGTCCCCAGACTTGCCAGCCGGGACTTGATCTCTTTCATGCGGGTCTCTTCGGTCCCCTCCAGCGCCGCACCGGAGCGCACGAACCCGCGATGGGTCAGCATCAGTACCCGCGCCTGCTCATCACTCAGCCCCAGATCGTCGCGTTTCTCCCAAAGCTCTGCCACCCGCCTGAACAGCGCCTTGTTCGACGAAATCTCGGAAAAATGCGCCGATAGCTTGGGCGAGAATTCCCGCTGCAACTCCTCCCGCTTCGGATTGCTGTCCGCACCGGCCACGGTAAAGAACACCGACAGCACCTTGTCGAGCGCCTCACCCGCCGCTTCCAGCGCCTCGATCGTATTGGCGAAAGTCGGGGCCGCGTCATTCCCGGCAATAGAGGCAATCTCGGCCTCGTGCGCCGCCAGCGCCTCGTCCAGCGCGGGGGCGAAATCCTCGTCCGAAATTGCATCGAACGGGGCCAGTTCAAAGGGGGTATTCCAGTCGCTCAGAAGGGGGTTGGTCATTCAGGATCTCCTTTAGGTGCGACCTAATTACGCCCGCGACCCGGTTCAATCTCTCGACAGGTTAGGCCACATCGGAAGCCCCGCATATGGGACAATCCGCGCGCTTTTTCAGCGCGATCTTGCGGTTCTCGCCATAAAGCGCATCGTAGATCAGCATCTCGCCCCGCAATACCTGCCCGGCCCCGGTGATCTGCTTGACGGTCTCCACCGCCATCATCGACCCGACAACGCCAGGCAACGGCCCCACAACCCCAGCCTCGGCGCAAGACGGCGCAAGCCCCGGCGCAGGTGCCTCGGGGAAAATGCACTGATAACACGGCCCACCCGCCTTGGGATGAAACACGCTCAGCTGTCCTTCCCATTGCGACAAGGCCCCGGAGATCAGCGGCTTGCCCTGAGCAACTGCCACCCGGTTCGCAAGATATCGGGTTTCGAAATTGTCGCTTCCCTCAAGGATCACGTCATAATCGGCAAAAAGGTCCGCCGCGATTCCCTCTTCCAGCCGCCGGTGATAGGGCCGCACCTCAATCGCAGGGTTCTGTGCTTTCATCGCCGCCTCGGCCGAGAACACCTTGGGCATCCCGATATCCGCGTCGCGATGAATCACCTGCCGTTGCAGATTGGCATTCTCCACCACGTCATCGTCGATCACGCCAATCGTGCCCACGCCCGCCGCCGCCAGATATTGCAGGGCGGGCGCGCCTAGGCCCCCCGCGCCAATCACCAGCACCCGCGCCTGTTTCAGGCGTTTCTGCCCCGGCCCGCCAAGTTCGCGCAACACAATATGGCGCGCGTAACGCTCAAGCTCTGTCTCGCTAAAGCTTCCCGCCACCGGCTTTGCCGCTTCGGGTTCATCTCGAACCGCCCGGCGCTTCAGCATCTGCACCAGCCGCCCATAACCCGCCGCGATCACAAGGAAGCCACCCAAAATCAGCCAGAGCGCCGGAGACCCGCCAGTGCTTTCGCGCAAGGGGTGGCCGTCGGGCAGGATCAGCTGCACGGCCAGCACACCCGCAAAGAGGACGCCCATCATCACCAAGCGTTGCGATTTCGGCGCACCAACCATTGCCCCGATGCCCCAGAGCGCCCCGGCAAGGATCAAGACAAACAGCATCAGCCGCGTCCGGTCGACCCGAAACCACCCGTTCCACGCGCGGTATCGTCAAGGCTTTCGACAAGGTCGAACTGCGCAACAACTACCGGCGCCACGACCATCTGCGCGATGCGATCCCCATGCGCGATGGTGAAAGGCTCATGCCCCGCGTTCATCACGATCACCCCCAAGGGCCCACGATAATCGCTATCAATGGTGCCGGGGCTGTTCGGCAAGGTAATCCCGTGTTTCAACGCAAGGCCCGAGCGTGGCCGGATCTGGATCTCGTACCCTTCGGGTATCCCAACCCGCAGGCCCGTTGGCACCAGCACCCGCTCCCCCGGCTCCAGCACAACTTCACCCCGCGTAGGAAAGTTCGCACGCAGGTCCGCGCCCGCCGATCCGGCGGTTTCATAGCTGGGCAAAGCGACCGTTTCATCGAAATCCGGATCGCGCGTTACCTGGATCTGAACCAATGCGTTATTCCTTATCCTAAGTGCCTAGGGCATCCGCGATCCGCGCCGCCAGACGTGTGGCGACCTCGGCCTTGCCCAGTCGCGGCCATTCCTCTGCCCCCGCGTCCGAAATCAGGATGACCGCATTCTCGCTGCCCCCCATGATCCCCGTCGCCGGGCTTACGTCATTCGCCACGATCCAGTCACAGCCTTTGCGCGCCCGTTTCGCGGTGGCATGCTCGACCACGTCATCTGTCTCCGCCGCAAAGCCCACGACCAGCCCGGGGCGGCCCTTGGTCATTTTGGAAACGCGCGCAAGGATGTCCGGGTTTTCGGCAAATTCCAGAGTTGGCATGCCGTCGCGCGTCTTCTTCAGCTTGCGATCCGAGGCTGAGGCCACCCGCCAGTCGGCCACCGCCGCCGCAAAGACGCCCGCATCGACGGGCAGCGCCGCGTCCACCGCGTCTGACATTTGCTGCGCGGTTTCGACCCGCACCAGTTCCACCCCCTCCGGCGGCGGTACATCGGCGGGGCCCGAGACAAATACAACTTCGGCCCCCAGCGCCACCAGCGCCCGGGCAATCGCCGTTCCCTGCGCACCGGAAGACCGGTTCGCAATATAGCGCACCGGATCAATCGGCTCATGCGTCGGGCCCGATGTCACCAGCACCCGCTTGCCTTTTAGCGGACCATCCGATAGCCGCGCTTCGATTGCGGCAATGATGTCAGGCACTTCCGACATGCGCCCCAGCCCGTATTCGCCACAGGCCATGCCGCCCTCATCCGGGCCGACAACCGCAATACCATCCGCTTTCAACTGCGCCAGATTGCGCTGCGTCGCCGGGTGATGCCACATGCGGACGTTCATCGCGGGCGCGATCAGAACCGGCGTATCCGTCGCCATCAGCAGCGTCGACGCGAGATCGTTCGCCAGACCCGAGACCATTTTAGCCATCATATCTGCCGTCGCCGGGGCCACCACGACCAGATCGGCAGAGCGCGACAGCTGGATATGCCCCATCTCGGCCTCATCCGTGAGGTCGAACAGGTCTCGATAGACCTTGCGCCCGGCCAGCGCGGAAACCGAAAGCGGGGTCACGAATTCCTCGCTCGCCTTGGTCAGCACCGGCGTCACGCTGGCGCCGCGATCCTGCAGCCGCCGGATAAGATCGAGCGTTTTATAGGCCGCGATCCCGCCGCCGATGATGAGAAGGATATTTTTCGAGGCCAGCATGGGCGTGCCCTTTGTTCAGATCCGTCCCGACCATAAGCCTGCGACGCAGGATCCGCCATAGCGGAATACCTGTTGCCGGACAGCGTCTTACTTGAACTCGGCGCAGGGGTCGCCTCGGTCCACCGGCTCGGCCGACAAGACCGCATCGAAATTGCCCGAGATATTGTCGGCTTCGGCCTGCCCCAGCGACCAGATATGCAGATCGGGCCGGGCCAGCGCGATCAGGCTGGGCGCGCCCCAGTCGAGGCGCGCATGGCCATTGCCAGTGATGACGGCGACCTTGCCGCCGGTCTGCATCACCGCATCGACCGCCGACCGCGCCAGAACTGCATCCCGCAACCGCTGGAGGTCAACCATGACCGGCAGCATATCTTCGGGCATCGCATCGCAATGGGCCGCCATCTGTAAAGCCTCGCGCGCCTCCTGCTGATCACCTGCAAGCGGCGCCGCCAGCCCATATAGCTCGGCCCCGACGCCGAAATTCTCGACGATGCCACTCTCCATCGCCGCCCGCGCCCGATCACGCGGCACCGCCGCGCCGATGACAATCGCCTCGGGAGCAGCGGCAAAAATCGGGTAATACATCGTGAAATCCGGCCAGCCGGACTCGGACCAGCCCAGCACCGCATCAAGCTCTGCCTGCGACTGTCGATTTTCCGGGGTAATCGCTGCGGCCTGTTCCGGCGTCAGCATTTCGAACACCAGCGCATCGGGCGCGATCTGCGCCACAAGTTCGGCCTGAACCTCGTGATGGCGGGGGTTATCGTGAACCTCACCAAGAAAAACCACATCCGCCGAGGCCGGGGGATGTGGTAATATCTCCTGCGCCTGCGCCATCCCGGCGCAGAGCAGGGCCATCATCAAAACATATCTCATAAAGACGGTCTTAGACTGGCCTAGTTGAGAAACTCAAACACTTCCTGGCTTTGCGTCGACAGCGTCTTGCGCATTTTCTGGAATGCCGCTGCCTCAAGCTGGCGCACGCGTTCTTTCGACAGGTGCAGCTCATCTCCAAGGCTTTCCAGCGTCCGGGCCGAGGATTTCAGCTTGCGCTCTGTCACGATAAAGCGTTCGCGATCATTCAGTGCGTTCATCGCGATCAGCAACCACTCCCGCAGCTGAGCCGTGTCCAGCCGGTCCTCGACCGTTTCCGACGCCTGCGCGCTGTCGTCTTCCAGCGCGTCAATCCATTCGCGCCCGTCCTCATCGGCGGACTGCACCGCGTTCAGCGAGAAATCGGACCCCGAAAGGCGACCCTCCATCATCTCGACATCATGAACCGGCACGCCCATCTCACCTGCGATCAACTGGTGCATCTCGTGGCGCGGCAGGGTTTCGCCCCGCGCCGACGCCTCACGCTCAAGCCGCGCCTGAATACGGCGCATGTTGAAGAACAGCGATTTCTGGGAAGAAGTCGACCCGGTACGAACCATCGACCAGTTGCGCATTACGAAATCCTGGATCGAGGCCTTGATCCACCAGACCGCATAGGTCGAAAACCGCACGCCACGATCCGGGTCGAATTTTTCTGCTGCCTTCATCAGCCCCAGTCCGGCTTCCTGGATCAGATCGTTCATCGGGGCACCGTATCGACGGAACTTGGACGCCATGGAAATCGCCAGACGCATATAGGCGTTGATCAGCCGGTGAAGCGCCTCTTCGTCCCGCTGGTCACGCCAAGCATAGGCCAGCCGAAGTTCGGTTTCCGCATCCAGCAGCTCTGCTTTCATAGCGCGGCGTGACATCGTTCTGTCGTTCGAGATATCCAACGGCATGTGAATTTTCCCCTGAAAAATTACATTTGCCCAACGAAGCAACCCCAGTGAAAGACTTGTAAGGCGGGCTTGTATTAAATACGCAGCAACCGGCGGTTTGGTTTCCTCGAAGGGTTAAAAAAATGTTGTCAGGAAACATTCTCGTACTAGGAGGCGCCGCTTCCGGAAAATCTTCGCATGCAGAATCCCTTTTAAATCAACGCCCTGAGCAGCTGATCTATCTGGCATCGGCAGAATGCTACGATGACGAGATGCGCGAGAAGGTTAACCTGCACATTGCCCGCCGCGGACCGCGCTGGACCACGATGGAGGAACCTCTGGCCGCGGCCGACGTCATCGCCGCGCTTGAACCGGGCCAGGTCTGCCTCTTTGACTGCGCCACACTCTGGCTTAGCAACCACATGCTTGCCGAAAACGATATCGCCCATGAACAGGAAAGACTGTTGGCCGCCCTCGATGCCTCTGCCGTGCCGGTCGTCACCGTCAGCAACGAGGTCGGACAGGGCATCGTCCCCGACACCCCACTTGGCCGTCGTTTTCGCGAGGCTCAAGGACGGTTGAACATCGCCCTTGCGGCGCAGGCAACGCGGGTCATTCACGTGGTTGCAGGCATCCCCCGAACACTCAAAGGCGACGCCCTGTGACGCGGTTGTTTCTGGTCCGTCACGGCCCGACCCACGCAAAGTCGATGGTGGGATGGTCCGACCTCCCCGCCGATCTGAGCGATCTGGCCCAGATCGACCGTCTCTCTGGCTACCTCCCTGCCGACGCGATTGTCGTTTCCTCCGATCTCCTACGCTCCACCGCCACGGCAGATGCCATTCAGGGCAGCCGCCAGCGGCTGAACCACCGCCCGGAACTGCGCGAGATCCATTTCGGCCAATGGGAGCTGCGCAGCGCCGCCGAGATCGAAGCCGAAGATGCCGCGCTTGCCCGCGCCTATTGGGAGACGCCCGGCGATGTCAGACCGCCCGGCGGCGAAAGCTGGAACGACGCGCGCGCGCGGATCGATCCGGGGATCGACCGTCTCATTGCCGAACACAAGGGCCGAGATCTTGTTGTCGTGGTCCACTTCGGCGTGATCCTGACCCAGCTACAGAGGGCACATGATATCTCGGCCTACGAGGTGCTCGCCCAGCGCATCGACAACCTCTCAGTTACCGAAATTGCCCATCACAAAGGCCAATGGTCCGTGGGCGCGATCAATCACCTGCCGTGATGCCCTCGCGCACAAAAGGTCGCTTTACTGGATTTCCCCGGTCCGCATAGCTTTGTCCGCATGACATATGATCTTTATATCGGCGACCGTTCCTTCTCCAGCTGGTCCCTGCGCGGCTGGCTGATGTTCGACAAGTTCGCAATCCCCGTCCGCCCACATATGATCGGGCTTTATTCCGGCACCATGGCACAGGACATGGCGCCGCTCGCCCCCGCGCGGCTTGTCCCTGCGATGCGCACCCCCGAAGGCACGGTGGTCGGCGAAAGCCTCGCGATGGCCGAAACCCTGGCCGAGCGCCACCCAGATGCCGGTCTCTGGCCCGCCGACCCCGCCCAGCGCGCCACGGCCCGCTGGCTCTGCGCCGAAATGGTAGGCGGGTTCTCCGCCCTGCGCAGCGATTGCCCGATGCAGCTCTTACGCCGCTATCAAGGCTTCCAGCCCTCGGACAAGGTGCTTGCCGATCTTGCCCGGATCGAAACCCTGTGGGACCACGCACGGACGATTTCGGGTGCGAAAACCGGCTGGCTCTTTGGCGCCTATTCGCTCGCCGATGTGTTCTACACGCCGGTCGCCGCACGCATCCTTGGCTATGGTCTGCCCGTCAGCGATGCCGCGAAATCCTATTGCGAGACGCTGGTCGGCGACGATTCCGTGTACAGGTGGTGTACAGAAGGTGCACAGGTATCATACGACCCTGAACCCTATAGGCTCGAGCTGCCAAGCACCCCGTTCCTGACCTCGGCCCATTAACACTTCCTAAACCGGTGCGCCGTTAGCCATGAGTTGTTAACCAATCCGGGACAAACTCATGGTGGCGCAAGCCTATTCGGTCGCGTTTCAGGGCATCGACGCCAAACTGGTCGAAGTTCAGTGCGCCGTTGTCCCCGGCTTGCCCGCCTTTTCCATCGTCGGGCTGCCGGACAAGGCAATCTCCGAAGCCCGCGATCGGGTGCGCAGCGCGCTTAGTGCGATGGCCATCGCCCTGCCGTCCAAGCGGATCACGGTAAACCTGTCGCCCGCCGATCTCCCCAAGGAAGGCAGCCATTTCGACCTCCCAATCGCGCTGGCCCTCTTGGTCGCGCTCCAGATTCTGCCAGCCGATGCGGTCGAGGATATCGTGGCGCTCGGAGAGCTTTCGCTCGATGCGACGCTGGTGCCGGTGATCGGCGCTCTGCCCGCGGCCCTGACCGCCGCCGAGGAAGACCGCACCCTGCTCTGCCCGCGCGCCTCAGGCGCCGAAGCCGCATGGGTCAGCGCAACCCGCGTCATCGCCGCCGACAGTCTTGGCGAGGTGGTGCGCCACCTGACCGGCCAGCGCCCCCTCGACCCTGCCGAGCCGGGCGAGGTGTCGCAGACCGCCTTTGGCCCGGACCTGAAAGAGGTCAAAGGGCAGGAACGTGCCAAACGCGCGCTCGAAATCGCCGCCGCCGGACGTCACCACCTGATCATGGTCGGCACGCCGGGATCGGGAAAATCGATGCTGGCGGCAAGGATACCCGGCATCCTGCCGCCGCTCACGCCAGGAGAGGCGCTTGAAACGTCGATGATCCAGTCGCTGTGCGGCATGCTGGACGCGGGCGGCATCAACCGTGCCCGCCCATTCCGCGATCCACATCACACCGCCTCGATGGCCGCGATTGTCGGCGGCGGTCGCAATGCGCGCCCCGGCGAGATCAGCCTGGCCCATAACGGCGTGCTCTTCATGGACGAGTTCCCCGAATTCCCCCGATCCGTGCTGGAAACCCTGCGCCAGCCGATCGAGACCGGAGAAGTGATCGTGTCGCGCGCCAACGCCCATGTGAAGTACCCGTGCAAATTCATGCTGGTCGCCGCCGCAAACCCCTGCAAATGCGGCTACCTCAGCGATCCGGAACGCGCCTGTTCACGCGTGCCGCAATGTGGCGAAGACTACCTTGGCCGGATTTCCGGGCCGCTGATGGACCGGTTCGATCTTCGGGTCGAAGTGCCACCGGTCCGTTTCACCGATCTCGACCTGCCTGCCAACGGTGAAAGTTCTGCGACTGTCGCCGCTCGCGTAAAGGCGGCGCGTGAAACTCAGGCGCAGCGCTATGCCGATCACCCCACGATCCGCCAGAACGCGGATATTCAGGGGGATTTGCTTGAGAGCGTCGCAACGCCCGATGCCGAGGGCCGTGCCCTTTTGACCCGCATAGCCGAGCGTTTCGGTCTGTCAGCGCGCGGCTATCACCGGGTCCTGCGCACGGCCAGAACCATCGCCGATCTTGCGCAAGAACCCGAAATTCAGCGCGACCACGTCGCGGAGGCCATCAGCTTTCGGCTGTCGACCAAGACCTAGGCGCAGCGCGCCTCGATGGCTTCCCAGACCTTGCCCGCCACGTTGATTCCGTCGAACCGTTCCAGCTCCTGGATCCCGGTCGGCGAGGTCACGTTGATCTCGGTCAGGTAATTGCCGATCACGTCGATGCCGACGAAAATCTGCCCCTTCTCGCGCAGTAGCGGCCCGATCGCCGCGCAGATTTCGCGGTCGCGGTCGCTCAGCGCGATTTTTTCGGGTCGCCCGCCTACATGCATGTTCGACCGGGTCTCACCCTTGGCTGGTACGCGGTTGATCGCGCCCACCGGCTCACCGTCAACAAGGATCACGCGCTTGTCGCCATTGCTCACAT
The DNA here is from genome assembly GCF_002210165.1 of Phaeobacter sp. 22II1-1F12B. GTDB lineage: Bacteria > Pseudomonadota > Alphaproteobacteria > Rhodobacterales > Rhodobacteraceae > Heliomarina. The sequence goes on from NZ_AQQP01000002.1 coordinate 110,330, forward strand.
CCGGCAGGAATTTCTGCACGATAAGCGGTTCGCGCGAAAAACCGGTGAACAGCTCGTGCAGCGACGACAAGTTGCGATCATTTTCGTCTAGCCGGAACACCCCGGCGCCGCCATTGCCGTAAAGTGGCTTGAGGATGATATCCCCGTGTTTCGCCTTGAACGCCTTGATGACCTCCAGATCGCGCGCGATCGTTGTCGGCGGCGTAAGATCGGGGAAATCCAGCACCAGCAGCTTTTCGGGATAGTTGCGCACCCAGAACGGGTCATTCACCACCAGCGTTTCACCTTTCAGCCGATCCAGAAGATGGGTCGAGGTGATGTAATGCATGTCAAAAGGCGGATCCTGCCGCAGCCAGACCACGTCGAAATCGCCGAGGTCCACTGTACGACGCTCGCCCAGCACAGCCGGGTTGCCTTCCACACGCTGGACAGTCATGTCCTGTCCCCGGGCGGTTACCCGGCCTTCTTCGAACGCGAGGTGGTCGGGAGAGTAGTAAAAAAGCTCATGCCCGCGCGCCTGCGCCTCTTCGGCAAGGCGGAAACTGCTGTCGGCGTTGATGTTGACCTCGGTGATCGGGTCCATCTGGAACGCGATTTTCATGGGCACTTCCCTTGTTAGACTGCCCCGAATACATGGCGCGTCTCAGCAGGAGGTGCAATGGCGTTCAGAACGCGCCAAAGGCGTTTTCGATGATTTCAAACTGGCCGTGAGCATCGACAAGCGCCACGTCAAAGCGCGATGGCGTCATTTGCCCGAGAGGCTGGGTGCCGAGAAACTGCGCCGCGCTGGCATAGATCCGTTCCATCTGGCGGCGGCTGAGCCGTTCGGCGGCACGGGCAATCGTCCGCGATTTCTTGACCTCGACAAAGATGATTTCGTCGCCACGCTGCGCGATCAGGTCGATTTCGCCGGCCTTGCCGCGCCAGCGGCGCCGGGCAAGTGCGAATCCACGGCGTTCGTAATCCTGCGCGATCCTGTTTTCCGCCGACACCCCCGAGGCATGGGCGACCTGTCCCCGAATCTGCAACTGGTTCATGTCACTTCTTTCCCATGTTGAGCGCCATCTGGTAGACTTTACGACGCGGGACATCGTGCAATCGGGCCACCAGATCCGCCGCGTCGCGAACCGAATGTTCCCCGAGCGCCCTTTGCAGATCCTCTTCTATGTCAGTTTCACTAATTTTCTCCGAACGCGCCCGGTCCACCAGCAGAACCACCTCGCCTTTCAGGCTTGCCCCGGCCAGTTCGGTCGCTAGTTCGCCGAGGGTGGCGCGGCGCACTTCCTCGAATTTCTTGGTCAATTCCCGGCACATGGCGGCCGATCGTTCGCTGCCAAGTTCTTCGACCATGTCGGCAAGACTTGCCGAAACCCGCTTGGGCGATTCATAAAACACCAACGTGCCGGGGATATTTTTCAGCGCTTCGAGCCGTTTCTTCCGGGCCGTAGAGCTATTGGGCAGGAAACCGCCAAAGAAAAACGCATCCGTCGGCAGCCCCCCGAGGGTCAAGGCGCTCAGCAACGCCGATGGCCCCGGTGCGGTCGTCACGAGGTGTCCGGCCTCGGCGGCGGCCCGGCTCAGTTCGTAGCCGGGATCGGCGATCAGCGGCATGCCCGCCTCGGAAGCGTAGGCAAGCGAGCGCCCCTCGGCCAGCTCGCTCAAGAGCCGCTCCTCCACGCCTTTGCCGCTGTGATCGTGGTAGGCGATGATCCGGCGGCCGTTCAGCGGCACGCCGTGGATTTCCATCAGGTGACGCAGGCTGCGGGTGTCTTCGGCAGCGATCACGTCTGCCGAGGCCAGCACATCCAGTGCCCTCAGCGTGATGTCCCGGGCCGTGCCGATGGGGGTCGCGACGAAATACAACCCTGGCGCCAAACTTACCGTTCTGTAATTCAACTCTGGACCCGCCTTGGATGAAGTCTATTATCCCCACCAAGTGAGGTGCGGTGCCAATCCGCCGTTTCGAGGGAGAGACAAGACCATGTTCGCCGTTTTTGCCGGGGCCCGCAAGGCAGCCCTTCTTTGTGTAACCTTGGCTGCCGGCCTTGTTCTTTCTGCTTGTGACACCGCTGGTGTCGGCGCGGGCGGACCACGGATCGATGCCTCGGCACCGGTGCCGGTCGCGCTGCTCGTACCAACGGGATCGGCCCAGTCCGGCGATATGATCCTTGCGCAAAGCCTTGAAAACGCGGCGCGTCTCGCGATTTCGGACCTGAATGGCGTGCAGATCGACCTGCGCGTCTACGATACCGCTGGCAATGCGGCGACGGCGGCGAATGTCGCCAACCAAGCGGTGGATGACGGCGCCAAGATCATCCTTGGGCCGGTCTATGCGGAATCCGCCAATGCGGTCGGCCTTGCGGTTGCCAATCGCAACGTCAACGTACTCAGCTTCTCCAACAACCCGACCATTGCGGGCGGCAACGTCTTCATCCTTGGGCCGACCTTTGACAACACGGCCTCGCGGTTGGCCAATTACGCGGCCCGTCAGGGCAAGCGCAACGTGCTGATCGTGCATGGCAGCGACCTTGCCGAGCAGACCGGGCGCGACGCAGTTCAGCGAGCGCTTGCCCGCACCTCCGCCTCCTCGGTCGGCACCGTCACCTATGAACAGTCCCAGCAGGGCGTGATCGGGGCGATCCCGCGTATCAAGAGCCAGGTCGAGAGCACCGGCGCGGATGCGATGTTCCTCACCGCCAATACCGCCGGGGCGCTGCCGTTGCTGACGCAACTTCTGCCCGAGGCGGGCATCTCGAGCCCGGCCACCCAGTTCATCGGCCTGACCCGCTGGGATATCCCGTCGCAAACGCTGGAACTGCCCGGCGTACAGGGCGGCTGGTTCGCGCTGCCCGATCCGGTGAAATCCGATCAGTTCCGCGCCCGCTACACGGCCTCGTTCAGCAATGCCCCGCACCCGATCGGCAGCCTTGCCTATGACGGGATCGCGGCCATCGGTGCGCTCGTTGGTTCCGGCAACCCGGATGCGCTGAGCGGTGCAAGCCTGACACAGGGCGCGGGTTTCCAAGGTGTTGGCGGTATCTTCAGACTATTGCCTGATGGTACGAACCAGCGCGGCCTTGCGGTCGCGACGATTCAGAACAGACAGGTTGTTGTAGTTGACCCAGCCCCGGCAAGTTTCTCAGGCGCTGGCCTCTAGCGCCGCGCAGGTCGCAAATTCGGCTCCCCTCGAGACCGGGGCGCTGATCTGCGATCCTACGGACATATTCGACAGGGACAGCATCATTGCCCGCATCGACGAGATTGCGGGCAATGGTCTTGAACCGGGAAAATTCCGCAATGAGGTCGTGCGCATCCTGCGGGGGGCGAATGACAGTGGTCGCGCCGCCATCGCCGCCGCCTTTGAGGCCAGCCCGTTCGAGGCGCGCCCCCTCACCCGATCCTATTCCTACCTGACCGATGGTCTTGTCACCACGGCTCTCTACGTGGCGCAGACCCATCTGCATCCGATCTCCAACCCGACGGCGGGCGAAAAGATCGCGCTGATCGGGGTCGGCGGTTATGGACGGGGCGAAATGGCGCCATTTTCGGATGTCGACCTGCTCTTCCTCACGCCCTACAAAATCACCGCCTGGGCTGAGAGCGTCATTGAATCGATGCTCTACATCCTCTGGGATCTCAAGCTGAAGGTCGGTCATTCCAGCCGCACGATCCGCGACTGCATCCGCCTTGGCTCAGACGATTTCACCATCCGGACGGCGCTGCTCGAACATCGCTACCTTGCCGGGGACCAATCGCTTTACGACAACCTCGACCGGCGACTGAAAAAGGATCTGTTCTCCTCCGGAGAGCGGGAGTTCACCGAGGCCAAGCTGGAAGAGCGCGACAGGCGCCACCTGCGGCAGGGCGAACGCTACATGGTCGAACCCAACGTGAAAGAGGGCAAGGGCGGGCTGCGCGATCTGCAATCGTTGTTCTGGATCGCCAAGTACCTGCACAATGTCGAACGGACCTCCGACCTCGTGTCGGTCGGCGTATTCCGTCCCGGCGAGTATGACCGCTTCATCCGTGCGGAGGATTTCCTCTGGGCCGTGCGCTCGCATATGCACCTTGTGACCGGGCGTGCCACCGAACAGCTTACCTTTGACCTGCAGGTCGATGTGGCCGAGCGGATGGGCTACAAGGACAAGGCTGGCCGGCGCGGCGTCGAGATATTCATGCAGGAATATTTTCGCCATGCCACGGCAGTGGGCGACCTGACCCGCATCTTCCTGACCAAGCTCGAGGCGCTGCACGTCAAGTCCGAGCCCCTGCTCGAACGCATCTTCCGTCGCAAGCGCAAGGTCAAACCCGGCTATGTGATGATCAACAACCGGCTGGCGGTCGAAGACCCGGATGAATTCCTGACCGACAAGTTGAACCTGCTGCGCCTGTTCGAGGAAGCCCTGCGGACCGGTATGCTGATCCACCCGGATGCGATGCGGCTGGTGACGGCAAATCTCGACCTGATCGACGACGAGATGCGCAACAACAAGGAAGCGCGGCAGATTTTCATGGGCCTGCTCCTGCGCCACGGCAATCCGGAACGCGCCCTGCGCCGGATGAACGAACTTGGCGTGCTCTCGGCGTTTATCCCCGAATTCGAACCCATCGTCGCGATGATGCAGTTCAACATGTATCACAGTTACACGGTGGACGAACATACAATCCAGTGCATCGCCAACCTTGCCCAGATCGAAAAGGGTGAACTGGTCGAAAGCCTGCCCATCGTCACCGGCATTCTCAAAGACGGGGTGAACCGCAAGATCCTGTATACGGCGCTGCTGCTGCATGACATCGGCAAAGGCCGCCCCGAGGATCATTCGATCCTTGGCGCGCAGATCGCACGCAAGGTTGCCCCGCGTCTGGGTCTGAACAAGCAGGACAGCGAAACGGTGGAATGGCTTGTGCGCTATCACCTGCTGATGTCCGACATGGCCCAGAAACGCGATATCGCCGACCCGCGAACGGTACGCGATTTCGCCAAGGCAGTGCAGACGGTCAAACGGCTTGACCTGCTGACGGTGCTCACGGTCTGCGACATCCGGGGCGTCGGGCCGAACGTCTGGAACAACTGGAAAGCGACGCTGATCCGCAGCCTCTATCGCCAGACCCGCCGCGCGCTGGAAACCGGGATGGAGGACCTCAACCGCGAGAACCGCGGGGCCGAGGCGCGCAAGGCGCTGCGCGAGGCCCTGCCCGACTGGTCGAAATCGGCGCTCAAGCTGGCGACCAGCCGACATTATCCGCCTTACTGGCAGGGGCTGCACACAACGGCGCATGTTGATTTCGCGCGGATGCTGCGCGAGCTGGAATCGCTGCACGATCCGGGTAAGATCCTTATCAACCTGCACCCGGACGAAGATCGCGACGCGACCCGCGCCTGTTTCGTTATGTCCGACCACCCTGGCATTTTCGCCCGGCTGGCCGGGGCGCTGGCGCTGGTCGGGGCCAACGTGGTCGATGCGCGCAGCTATACGACCAAGGACGGTTACGTCACCGACGCCTACTGGATTCAGGACAGCGACGGAAAGCCGTATGAGACGTCGCGCCTGCCGCGCCTGACGCAGATGATCGAAAAGACCCTGCGCGGCGAGGTTCTTGCCCGCGAGGCATTCAAATCCAAGGACAAGATCAAGAAGCGCGAAAAGGCCTTTGACGTGCCGACCCATATCACCTTCGACAACGAAGGCTCGGATATCTACACGATCATCGAGGTCGACACCCGCGACCGGCCCGGCCTGCTCTACGATCTGGCGCGCACGCTGGCCGGGGCGAATGTCTATATCGCCAACGCGGTTATCGCGACCTTTGGTGAACAGGTGGTCGATACCTTCTACGTCAAGGACATGTTCGGTCTGAAATACCACACGGAATCCAAACAACGCTCGCTTGAGGCCAAGCTGCGTCACGCGATCATCGAAGGTGCCGAACGGGCCGACAAGTAACAACGGCAACCTGAGAGACCGGCTTTCCCTGCGCCCGGAAAGCCGGTAATCTGGTGCCAACAGACCCCGCAAGGGGCGCCCTTGCTACAGGCAAACCATGAAACCGATCCGCTTGATGTCCGGCTTTCTCACCGTCGGCGTCTGGACCCTGCTCAGCCGTATCCTCGGCTTTGTGCGCGACGCGATGATCCTTGCCTTTCTCGGCACGGGACCGCTCTACGAGGCCTATGTGGTGGCCTTTCGCCTGCCCAACATGTTCCGCCGCTTCTTTGCCGAGGGCGCGTTCAACATGGCCTTTGTGCCGATGTTCTCCAAGCGGCTGGAATCCGGCAGCGACGCGCAGGATTTCGCAGAGCAGGCGCTGGCCGGTCTTGCCAGCGTTCTGATCGTACTGACGCTGATCGCGCAGGCCGCAATGCCGTGGCTGATCCTTGCGCTGGCCAGCGGCTTTGCCGGAGAGGAAACCTTTGATCTGTCGGTGGAATTCGCGCGGATCACCTTTCCCTATATTCTGTTCGTGTCGATTGCCGCCCTGCTCTCGGGCGTGCTGAACGCCACCGGGCGCTTTGCCGCCGCTGCCGCCGCGCCCGTGCTGCTGAACGTCATTCTGATCACCGCCATGGCCCTGACCGCATGGGCCGGGGCGGATGTGGCCCGCGCCCTGATCTGGGGCATTCCCGTCGCGGGCGTAGCGCAGATGGTGCTGGTCTGGGTCGCTGCCCGCCGCGCCGGTTTCCCACTGCGCCTGCGCAGGCCGCGTCTCTCGCCCGAGCTGGGGCGGCTGGTGCGGGTTGCCGTGCCCGCCGCGCTGGCCGGGGGGGTCGTGCAGGTGAACCTCCTGGTCGGTCAGCAGGTGGCCAGCTATTTTGACCGCGCCGTGGGCTGGCTGTACGCGGCGGACCGGCTGTATCAGCTGCCGCTGGGCGTGGTCGGCATCGCCATTGGCGTGGTGCTTTTGCCGGACCTGTCGCGCCGCCTTGCCGCCAAGGACGATGCGGGCGGGCGGGCCGCGCTCAGCCGGGCAGCCGAAGTGTCGCTGGCGCTGACCATCCCCTCGGCCGTGGCGCTGATCGTGATCCCGCTGCCGCTGGTGTCGGTCCTGTTCCAGCGGGGCGAGGCGACCTATGCGGACAGCGCCGCCATTGCCAGCGCCGTTGCGATCTATGGTCTGGGCCTGCCCGCTTTCGTTCTGCAAAAGATTCTGCAACCTCTCTATTTCGCGCGCGAAGACACCCGTTCGCCCTTTCGCTATGCCGTGGTTTCCATGGTGATCAACGCGGTGGCAGCATTAGGCCTTGCGCCGATTGTCGGCTGGCTGGCCCCTGCCATTGCCACGACGCTGGCAGGCTGGGCGATGGTCGTGCTCCTGATGCGCGGGGCGCGGGACATGGGCGACGTGGCACGGTTCGATGCACGGTTTCACACCCGGCTCTGGCGGATCTGCCTTGCGGCCCTGCTGATGGGCGCGGCGCTCTGGGGCGGGGCTGAACTGTTGGAACCCTATCTCTTCACCGCAGGCTGGCGCTATCTCGCGCTGGCGGGGCTGGTGGTTTTCGGCATCGTCCTGTTCTTTGCCATCGCGCAGGTGATCGGGGCCGTAAAGTTGTCGGATTTCAAGCGAACGCTTGCAAGACGCTAAAGCGCTGGAACCTTTTCGATCACGCGGGCGTTAGTGGTCAAATCACGGCTGCGGCAGCACGTCAGCCCGGCCCAAAAAGGAGAGATCACATGCGTTCCATCATCTATATCGTCGGGCTTGTCGTCGTTGTTCTGGCTGTTTTGTCCTTTGTCGGACTGGCCTGATCCGGCCCTGATACCAATAGTTTAGTACCCCCGAGTTATCATACGCTCAACGTAATCAGTTCGCCGCCGCTTCCCATGGAATGCGGCGGTTTTACTTTTCCTGACGCAGTTTCGCGAGGAGCTTTGCCCAGCCGCCCGGCACCAGCAGGAAGGACAGTAGAAAGCCCGTGGCAAAGCCCGCCAGATCGGCGACCCAGTCCTTGGAAACCCCGAAGAACAGGGCGAAAATCAGCTGAATCCCCATCAGGAACCCGATCAGCGTGAACGCCCGGAACTGGTTTTCCCCGACAAGCGACATCTTGCGCCAGAGCAGCCAAGTAAAGGCTCCGATCAGCCCGTAAACCGACGGGAATGACCCGATCAGCGGCAGCGCCCCGTCGGTCAGCACGGTAAAGACCAGCGCGCCGACGATGGCCGAGACGAAATAGACCGCGAGAAAGGCAACGGGGCCAAAGACTTCGGCGACCATCTTGCCCATCGCCAGCATCATAACTCCGGCAAAGATGGTCTGCGTGAAACTCAGGTGGATGAAGGGATAGCTGACAAAGCGGATCAGGTGTTCCGCAGGCCATTGCCCGGTGTCCCACATCCAGCGCAGGATTTCGCCCGAGAACCCATAGCGTTGCAGCGCCGTCAGCCGCCAGCCAACAGCCGAGGGTCCGCCCGCCAGCCCGTTGCTCCCGGCCTGAAAATACAACTCGATTGCCAGAAGGATGAGGAACAGGGCAACCACGACCGGTGGCAGCGGATTGACCGCATTGTTGGGATTGGATGGGGTCATGGGTAAGGCTCCTGTCCGGCTTCTTGACGCCGCTTTGGTGCATGGGTAAGCGAGGCGGGCCGAGTTTTCCAGCCGGGAGTGTCAAAGACATGAGCGAAACGACCTTTACGCCACGGGTTTTCTCCGGAATCCAGCCTTCGGGCAACCTGCATCTGGGCAATTACCTGGGCGCGCTCAAGCGGTTCGTCGATACCCAGAATGCGGGCACCGCCGAGACGGTCTATTGCATGGTCGATCTGCACGCGATCACGGTCTGGCAATCCCCTGCGGATCTTAAGCGCCAGACGCGAGAGCTTTGCGCCGGTTTCATTGCCGCCGGGATCGACCCGACAAAATCCATCCTGATTAACCAGAGCCAAGTGCCGGAACATGCGCAGCTTGCGTGGATCTTCAACTGTGTCGCGCGGATGGGCTGGATGGGCCGCATGACCCAGTGGAAGGACAAGGCGGGCAAGAATGCCGAGGCGGCCTCGCTGGGGCTGTTCGCCTACCCCGCGCTGATGGCGGCGGACATCCTGATCTACCACGCGACCCACGTGCCGGTCGGCGAGGACCAGAAACAGCATATCGAGCTGACCCGCGACATCGCCACCAAGTTCAACCATGACTATGGCGTCGATTTCTTCCCGATCACCGAGCCGGTCATCGAAGGTGCGGCAACGCGGGTCATGTCCCTGCGCGATGGCACCAAGAAGATGAGCAAGTCGGACCCGTCCGATGCCAGCCGGATCAACCTCACCGACGATGCGGACACCATCGCCAAGAAGATCCGCAAGGCCAAGACCGACCCCGAGGCGCTGCCCTCCGAGGCGGCGGGGCTTGAGGACCGTCCGGATGCGCGCAACCTCGTGAACATCTATGCGGGCCTGTCGGATCAGAGCGTCGATCAGGTGCTGGCCGAGGTCGGCGGGATGCAGTTTGGCACCTTCAAACCAATGCTGGCGGAACTGGCCGTAGCCCGGCTTTCGCCGATCACGACGAAGATGTCGCAGCTGATGGACGACCAGTCCGAGATCGACCGCATCCTTGCCCAGGGGGCCGAGCGGGCGCGGGCGATTGCCAGCCCGATCCTGCAGAAAACCTATGACATCGTGGGTATGGTCGGCGCCTGACGCCCGGCCATACCAGCCTATCGAAACGAAAGTTCTAAACTGGTTAACGCGGTGGTTTTGCCCCGCGCGAGAACCCGCTTACGTTGTACCGCACAACCCTAAGTAGCCAAAATTTCGCCACATTTCAGGCTTTCGCCACATTTGGGCGGAGAGAATCACCTGTCGAAAAACCGGGAGAATCCGGAGTTTACGCTACGTTTGTTTCCATTTTGTCAATGATATCGCAAAGCAAAGAGTTGTTCACAGTATTCAGAAACAATTTAAACGTGTTAGCCACCGTTGTATTGCGGTAAAAGTGGCGAAATCTGGGCGAATAGGCGGTTTTTTGCGATAAAAACGTTGATAGGCCGGGACAGCATTTGTTAACAGAGTACGACGATCTGCGCTGTGTTGTATCTGGTAGGTCGGTTAACAAGGAAATGGGAAAATGGATATGATCGAAAAAATTAAAATGCTGGGCCTCGCCACAGCTTTCGCAGTTGCGGCGCCCCTCGCGGCTTCTGCAGCGACTATTTCGGGCCAGATCGATATCGGCGGCACCGTGAACCTCGAAAACTCTGACTTCATGGCCGGTGACCTCGGCGTTGCAGACGTCGACCTCAACGACCCGGGCTTTGTCGTAATCGCGACCGAGTCCTTCGCTGGACTTACTGGCGCTTCGGTTTCGCTGTATGACATCGACTTCGATGCACCCGGCGTGATCTGGGAAGTCGCAAACTTTGTGTTCACGGCAACCTCCTTTGCCATCGACACGGCTGAAAACGCTTTCACCGCAGTCGGCATGATCTCGGACACCGACGGTCTGCTGGAAGATGGCGCTGGCTTCATGCAGTTCACCACGCAGGAAGGTCAAACGCTCGTGTCGTTCTCCTCGACCACGACCACTCCGGTTCCGGTTCCGGCCGCTGGCCTGATGCTGATCACCGGTCTGGGCGGTCTGGCAGCTGCACGTCGTCGTCGTAAAGCCGCCTGATCTTTCCGATCAGTTTAGAAATTCCGAAAGAGCCCCCTTCGCGGGGCTCTTTCTTTTTGCGCCATTGGTCTGGCCTCGCGCTCTGGACCTTGCCCCCGCTTCGCCCGTACAGTCCGCCCGAAGCAGACGGGAGAGAGCAAGATGGCCACCGGCAAGAACATCCGCACCTATTTCAACGGCACTTGGCATGACGGGGACGCGCCGATCATGCGGGCGGCGGATCACGGCGCCTGGCTCGGCTCTTCGGTCTTTGATGGCGCGCGTTACGTCAACGGGCTGACCCCCGATCTTGAACCCCATTGCGCGCGGGTGAACCGCTCGGCCGAGGCGCTGATGCTGACCCCGACCGTGTCGGTCGAGGATATGATGGCGATCACCCACGAAGGGCTTGCCGCCTATGACAAGGGCAGCGCTGTTTATATCCGCCCGATGTACTGGGGCATCGACGGGGATGAGACCGCGATCATCCCGCAGGGCGAGACGGGCTTTGCGCTCTGCCTCGAAGAGATCCCGATGGCCCCCGAGACCGCCAGCGCCACCCTGACCCGGACCCGTTTCCGCCGCCCCGTGCAGGAGGACGCGGTGGTCAACGCCAAGGCGGGTTGCCTTTACCCGAACAATGCCCGGATGCTGGCCGAAGCGCGACGCAAGGGGTTCAGCAACGCGCTGGTAGCCGATGCGATGGGCAATGTCGCCGAAACCGCCACGGCCAACGTCTTCATGGCGCGGGACGGCGAGGTTTTCACCCCGATTGCAAATGGAACCTTTCTGGCCGGGATCACCCGGGCGCGCCACATGTCCAACATGCGGGCCGAGGGGATGGTGGTGCATGAAACCGTGCTGACATTCGAAGATTTCGACACGGCGGACGAGGTTTTCCTGTCCGGCAACATGAACAAGGTCACGCCGGTCAGCGCCTTTGACGACCGCCAGTACCAGATCGGACCGATCACGCGAAAAGTGCGCGACATGTACTGGGACTGGGCGAGCTCGGCCCGCTAAGACGGTATTCCCGGCGCGCGGAGGGTCTATCGCGCGTCGGTTAATCTGGGCTTTCCTTTGCGAGCGGAGCGACGCTGCACGCGGGATGAACCCCCCTAACGCGCTGTTATTTAAATGTATTTCAGCAAGCGATACCTAATCGAACGACTGCCGGAAAACGACGCGTTCCTTGCGACAGGCGGGGCGGCATGCCCCTGCACCGGCTGTCCGACACTGCAGTCACCTGCCAAAAGCAGGGGGCACCTGCTGTACACCCCCTGTGCACCCCCCGTACATCGGAGGGGCACCGTTCGGGGGTTTACGCTCAGGCGACCAGCGCGGGATAGCTGCGGATCACCTTGATATTGTCGCTTGTGACCCGCGCCCCGGCCCGCGCCATCGTGGCAAAGATCGCGGCGGCATCTTCCATCGGCTTGTGCGCCGAGCTGCCCGTGGCCGCCATCGGCTTGTAGGCGGCAAAGGCCTCACCAAGACGGTCGAGGTAGTCGTTCATCTCGAGTTGCTTGTCGAGAATCCGCTGCACGTCGTCCGGGATCTGCGGCACCGGCGCGTTGTCATCCGGGGGGCCGTCCTCAACGGCTTTGTCGCGGGCGGCCTTGAAAGCCGAGGTGTCATCCCAACCGGGGTTCTGCGCGATAACCCCGAGCAGCCGGTCGATGGCCGGGGTCGAAAGGCTGCCTTCGGCCAGAGGCGGCTGAGCCGACTTGGCGGCGGCTGCCTTGAAACTGGTCCAGACGGAAAGTTCGAGCGCCGGATCGCCGGGCGCCCACTTGTTGTCTTTCTTGTATTCGACGGCCATGACCACCGGATCGTCGGAGAGTTCATTTTCGAGATAGGCGACGAGCCGGACGCAGATGTCCTGATCGTTCTGGATCGCGGCGACGGTCAGACCGGTTGCCTTGATCGCCTGTTTTGCAGCGGTGTCATTCATCATCGCCGCGCCATAGGCGATGCAGCATTTCGCCAGCGTCGAGTTCAACCGCAGCGCCTTGCGGGCCTTTTTGCGGTTGCCGGGGTTGGAGCGGGCCTCTTTATAGACCTTCCAGCCGTTCTTGATGTCGGCCTCTTTCTGCATCTTGTAGCCATAGTTCACCACGGCCGAGGCCATGCTGGCACCGGCGGATACACCGGCGGCCGCGCCGGTCGGGTCGAACATCTTGGCCACTTCGGCAGAGGCCTTGAGCGCGGAAAGGATGGCGACAATCGCCGCCTGCGACAGGTGGATACGGGCATTGCGCACGGCGTTATGGATCGCCGCCGCCGCACCGCCCTGCCCGGCCATGGCGACATCCATGCTGTCGCACCATGTGTTGTGAACCTCGACACATTTCACGAGCAGATAGATGTCACGGGCGAGCGCCTGCGCCGAGGCGGCGGCACTTGCCCCCGGCACGAGGGCCGAGATAACACCCGCCGCGCCGCCCGAAAGGCTGTTGATCAGCGCGACCTTGGCCCGGAGCGCCGCCGTGTTGGCCATTGCCCGGTCGATCGCGGCCTGTGCCTCGATCACCTCTTCGGGGGTGCGCTCGGTCAGTCCCGGATCGGGGAAGGCCTTGGAATACTGGGCCTCGAAATCGCCCATCGCGCCGTCGATATCCTCCATCATCGCCTTGATGACTTCGGGATCCATCGCTTTTTCCAGCTCTTCCTCGGCCTGTTTCTGCTGCGCGCCTTCGACTTCGGTGCTGATCATGCTTTCCAGCAGTTTCTGGCTTTCCTCGCTCATCGGCGGGACTTTGGCCTTCATCTGACCGATGGCGACCCCTTCGGTTGAGCCGATGGATTTCTGCAGCGCTTCGAGCGTGGCGGCAGACCCCGAGTCCTGTCCCGCCTCCTGATTGTCGCCGGTGGTTTCCGTGTGGGAACCGACAAGGGGAGACTCCTCGCTTGCGCGGCGGGCGCCTTCGACGCTGTCCACATCTTCGCGCATACCGTCATAAAGCGCTTCGGAGGAGGCGCCGAAGGCGGTGGCGACGGCCATGCCGCCGAGCAGCATGCCAAGGGTTTTCATGTCGCCGCGTTTGACCGCCTCGTAGATGGCAACCCCGTTGCCCGCCTGCGAAATCGCCAGTTTCAGGGCGGCGGCAAGCTGGGCGAATTCGGCCTGGGCGTCCTTGTCGGCCTGTTTCTGATCTGCCTGCACCTCGTCGCTGGCGTTTTTGTCGACCGTGTTGATCTGCGAGGCCGCAGCGGTGATGGAACTGGCAACACAGGTGGCAAGATCGCCAACCGCCTGCGCGATCATCAGGGCGCGTTTTGCCTCGTCCGGTTCTTTCCAGATCGCGTGGACCGCCGGCACCAGACGCGCGGCGGTGAATCCGGCCTGAAGCGAGCAGGTGACGCAGGTGATCAGCCCGGCTTCGGACTTACCGTTATCGCTGGAGCCCGCGAGGATCGAGGTGGAGGCGGCGGAAATCGCCATGCCCTGCGCGATTTCGAGACCCTTGCCGATGGTCTTGGTCCATTTCGTCCACTTGTCCTGATCCTTGGGGCCATAGTGGTGTTCGACCCCGAGTTCGACGAGGGAGATGCCGCCATTCAAAAGCGCCGTGCCCGCGTCGATGTATTTCGGGATGTTCTGCAATTCGCGGACCTGCTGGTCCTTGCCGTCGATCTGGGCCTGGATCGCCGAGGTATCGGCGTTGGGATCCGCCTCGAGCATCTCGGCCTTTTCCAGCTTGAGATCGTTCATTTCCTGTTGCTTGCCAGCAACTTCGACGGAATTGGCCATGGTGAAAGACCCGGAGACGATGGCGCCTGTCACGGTCACAGTTTCCTTTGCGATGCGCAGGCCAAAGGCCCAGGCATCCTGGGTCTTGGTATGGGTCTTGCTGTAGGCGTCGATCCGGTCGGCATAGAGTTTCTGCGCGCCCTTGAAGGCAATCGCATGTTCCGAGAAATCGTCGGGCACCATGTTGTCGGGGATCAGCCCCGAGCGAACCATCGGCGTCCAGAGTTCGTTGCGGATTTCCTCGTCGGAGAAAATCCTTTCGCCGTTCTCATCCAGCTGCAACTGCATGGATTTCTGAAGGTTCAGGATCTGGGTAAAGCTGTCATGCAGCTTTTTCAGCTGTTCCGGGTCGATGTTCAGGACGGACTCGTCGATATCGTCGACCGTGTCGATTTCAACATCGGCGCGGAGTTCGTATTTCGACAGGATGCTCTTGTTCGTATCCTCGTCGGTGGCGCGCCAGATCAGGTCCTGCGTGTTGCTGGTGCCCGCGATCTTGCGCCAGAGCGCCTTGACCGCGTTGGGATCATCCTGTCGCTGGATGACGATTTTCTGGGCGTCGTCGATGTCGTCATGCAGGTCGCCCAGCGCCTTGCGGATCGTGTCGTTCAGGATCGCCTGCTTTTTCTCATCCTGCACCGCCTGTGCGGAAACGGCATTCGCGTCGATCTTCTTGCCTGCGACCCAACCTACCCATTCGATCTGCTGTTCACTCAAAGCCATCTGTTTTCCTCGCTTAACTGGTTATTGCCCGGGTCGATCAGACCGGCTTGAGTTTCGTCAGGACCATCACGTCAAAGCTGTGCATCGCCCCAAGGAAGGGGGCCCAGCTTTTGATGGAGAAGGGGTTGTCGCGATAGACACCAAGCGCCGGGTGACTGTCTATCTGCTGGCGGATACGCCTGATTTCGGCGAGCGCCTTTTCGCGGACCGTGGCCAGCGCCGCTTTGCGGGCGGTGGCGTCGTCCGAAATCCGCAGGGCATTTGTGGCCTCTTGCGGGAGGCTCGTATCGAGCGTCAATATCGCGTCGAAGTTGCCTGCCGTGATGAGATCTAGCGTCTTGGCGGCGGTTTCGGCGGCGTCGCGGATTTCGGTCGTCTGCCGGTCGGCTTCGGTCTGGTCCACCCCGTCTTCGGGTTCGACCGTGGTCTCGGCCGCCTGTTTGCGTATTTCGGCGGCGACGGCGGCGGCCTCTTTACTGACATCGGCGAATTTCGATTTCAGCGCGCTTTCCCACTTGGCGAAATCGACGCCTTCGCCCTTGCCTGCCGCGATATTGCTGAGGTTGCTCACCTCTTCCTTGAGCTGGGCCGCCTGCACCTTGAGCTGGCGGAGCTGGTCGGCGGCGTCGACGGGATCCTTGTTCTTTTTCAAAACGTCGAGCTGGGATTTCAGCGCCTTTTCGACATCCATGTATTCTTCATAGGTGCCAAGCGTGCGCTTGTTGTCGCTTAGGATCTTTTTCACTGCGTCCAGATCGTCGTCGATCGTCTTGGTGTCGGCCTCAACAGCAGCCTTGGCGGTGGTGATTTTTTCCTGTCCCGCGCCTTCGGTCTTGAGGAAAGCGGCGAGTTTCCTGATCGCGTCCATGCTGTTGAGCGTGCCCAGTTCGGTCAGCTTGTCCTGCATGTCCTGCTTGATCTTGGTCACATCGGTGCGCGCGCCTTCGATCCCGGTGCCGGACCGGGTTTCGAGCTTGGAACGGGCGGTATTGATGCGGTCCTTGAACAAACCCTCGAGCCCGTCCTTTTTCAGGGCGGGCGAGATCTTGTTGAGGTTGGCCCTCATCTCTGTGATCAAAGCGTTGAGTTCAGCGGTATCCTCGGGGGCGGCGACATAGCTGCCCTGAAGCGAGCCGGGTACACCGTCAGAGATTTCCTGAAGCTTTTGAACGAGGTTCGGCTTGTCGCCACGGCGGCCATTGCGCAGGGTCGATTCCACCTGTTCGACCAGCTTCTCGACTTCTTCGAAGTCCTTTTTGAGCTTTTCCGCGCTGGTCTTGTGATTGGTCAGTTCCGTGTGGAAAGTATCCACGCTGCTTTTTGCGACGGCAGGCATAAGATCGCGTTTGTAGCTGTCCTTGAAACTGTCGAACTTGGTGCGGGTTTCAAAGAAGCCGTCGGGAATCCAAGTGGCGAAAAGCTTGTCGGCGATCAGCGTGTCGCATTTGATGACCGTCTTTCTGACATGCTCGTAATCGTCGCTGCCCGCCGAGATTGCCGCGAAATCGGCCTCGGCCTTGGCGGTGGCATCGGTGATCGCCTTGACGCAATCGGGCGCGGAGCTGTTTGCCAGCATTTCCAGCATGTTGGCCTGTTGGAGCAGGTTTTCCATCGCCTCGCGCGGGATCTTGTGATCGCCGCGCCGATCCACCGTACCGTCATGCTTGGTCTGGATTTCGTAGTAATGGGTCGTGCCGTCCTTTTCGAGGATCAGCAGCTTGTCCTCGGGGACTGAATCGAGCTGGGATTCCTGCAGTTCCTTGGTGTTGTAGATGTCGAGCAGGCCGCCGATCAGCTTGTTGCGGGCAGCCTTGGCCCTGTCCCGTGTCAGCATGTCGCCGACCTGCGGGTTGAAGCCGGAAATCTCTGCGTTCAGTTTCTTTTCATAGGCATCGACCGCTTCGCCGATGCGGGTGAAATCGCGCTGCGGCTCATCCTTGGCCAGTTCCTTGTCATAGACGCCCTGCACCCGTTCGAGCAGCTTGCGCAGCGCCTTGTCCGCGTCGCCGCCCTGCCCCCAGAAACGGTCGAGTTTCACGGAAAGCTCGGTTAGGCGCCGGGCGATCTTTTCCTCGTCCGAGGGGACCTTGGCGACGGGGTCGGGCAGCGCGGAGCGGGCGGCATTGTCGATCTTGGCATGCAGCGCGACGGTGCGGTCGATCGCGTATTGCGCCTTGTCCAGTGCCCCGGCGCGGGCGAATTTCTCGGCCTCGTCCAGCATCGCCATGAGCGTCTTGTGCTGGGTTTCATTCAGATAGGTGAGATCGGTTTCATTCGGGAACAGCTTGGCGTCGAGGCGCAGGCGATGGCGTTCATTGTCGTATTGCGTGCGCAGATTATCGATCTGGCCCGGCAACATCCTGGTGGGATCTTTCTTGTCCTTGCCACCAAGGATCAGGATCTCGCTCGGGTCGCGCGACAGGTCAGTCAGCGGGGTGGGCATGCTGTCCTGCATGGCCTGCGCGGGATCGTCGGACCAGATCAGCAACTCGCTGCGGGCCTCGTCGATCTTGGCGGTGCGCAGGACAAGCTGGTCTTCGTAGGCCTTGAGCTGGCTCTTGCGGGTTTCGAGCTGCTCCATCCGCTCTTTGACGTCGCGATATTCCTTGGCGGCCTCGCGCTTGGCCGAGGGCGTTTCGGCATTGGCATGTTCGTCTTTCAACTCGCCCACCTTGGTCTTGAGCGTGTTGAGCAGCACGTCGAGTCCGGCCGTTTTATCGTGGATGATATTGAGCCGCTCGACCTCGCGCTTGGCGATGTCGTCATTGCCGGTGACGAGTTCGGACAGTTTGGCACGGGCGCTGCCGCCGATGACCGCCAGCAGGTCTTTTTCGATATCGCCCAGATCGTCGCGCAGGTCGGACACGATGGCATCGGAGCGGTCCACGTAGGTCTCGCTGTTACCAGCGTTTTCGGGCTTTTTGGCCGCGACCAGCAGGTTGTCGAGCTGGGTCATCGCGGTTTTGCAGGTGTCCCCATGCTGCTTGAGCAGGTCGATGCGTTTCTGATCCTCGCCGTCGTCGGGCAGAGGCATCTTGACCACCTTGTCGTTCAGCATGCCCGCGCCTTTGAATTGCGACAGCGCGCCAATGTCGCGCTTGCGGGTAAAGAGCACGCCGACCGCGCCACTTTGCAGGCTGGGCGGGGTGTCGGGGACGCGCTTTTTCAGCTGGTTCAGGTTGAAGATAAGGATGTCGAGCGCGTTACGCCCGGTGACAAAACCGGGGTTGTTCGCATCGGCGCTGACCACGGTCACGTTGATCTGCACGCATTCGCGATTATAGGCGTCGTATTCCTTGCCCGCCCGCGACACTCGGTCGAAGAACAGTTTGGCCGCGTCGGTCAGCCCGTCCTTGGGCGAGGTACGCTGAAGCTGGCGGGAGGTTTCGAGGCTGGCGGCGATTTCGGCCAGCAGGGCATCGGCCTCGGCCTTTTTTTCGAGATAGGCCTCGTATTCGGCCGTGACCCGGTTGTTATAATCGATTTCCTTCTTTTTCTTGCCTTTGAAGATCTTTGGATTAGGTACCACATGGAGGTAGGTGGCTAGAAATTTAAGCTGCACCAAAGACAGATCCGACATACCAACACTCCTCCTGCGATCTTAAAAAGGCTTGATAAGGCGGAAAAATTAACGCGCCGCCGTATCCGCGCGCAGTCTTTCCGCGACGGAAGGGCGAGTCAACTTGCATATCTGCCGCGCGGCATTTTTTCCCCGAATGCGTGTTTTCGGGGTTTTGCGCTTTCTTTAAATTCCTTGCTCTACAAGGAAATCGCGGATCGAATCCATGCACACATCCCAAGCCGGTTCATAGTCCACAAGCACATGATTGCGGCTTTCCAGCGTGACAAAGCGGGCGTCGGGAATGTCCGAGGCCATGGCGCGGCCGACCTCATAGGGGATGCGCTGGTCGTGGCGCGAGTGCAACACGATGGTCGGGGCCTGCACCTTGGAGAGCTGGTGACGCACGTCGATATAGCCAAAGGCATCCTGAAAGCGTGCGGCATTTTCCGCAGAGGTGGTGCGGCGCTGAAAGTCGTCGAACCATGCGAGATCCTCGGGGTGGGCGTCGGGCATGAAGGTCTGTGAAAAGATGTGACGGTAGGCGGGGTTATCCGTTCCCCAGCCGACCTCGGTCAGGCTGCGCACGGCCTCGCGCCGGGCCTGTTCCTCGGGGCTGGACAGATGGCGCCAGCCTGCCGCGTAGCCGCCGACAAGGATAAGGCCCGAAACCCGTTCGGGATGACGTACCGCGTATTCGACGCAGACAGCTGCCCCTTGCGAGATGCCGAGCAGCGGAAAGCGGTCGAGTGACAGCTTGTCAGCGACGGCTTCGAGATCTTCGACAAAGGCGTCAAAGCTGAGATCTTCGACCTCCCAATCCGAGAGGCCGCAGCCGCGTTCGTCGTAACGGACGAAACTGCGCGAGCGGGCCAGTTCTCCGAAACACTTGCCCCAGATCGGGGTGCCCCAGTCGAATTCCAGATGGGTCAGCCAGTTCGCCGCCTTGAGCAGGGGCGGCCCCTCGCCCAGTGTCGCAAAGGCGATTTTCGTGCCGTCCGGCACGTTGCAAAACCCGATCCGCTGGGTGCGCAGGGCTTTCGACTCTGGCGGTTCAGGGGCGCGGGCCGGTGGCGCGGAGGTGTCCGTATCGTCCTGCCCGGCTTCGTAATCCTCGGCGGCTTCGGGGTCGACCTCGTGCCAGAGGCGGAGCCATTTCCGGGTGGAAATCCCCGCCTCGGGATGGGTGGCCAACAGGCGGAGGACTGTGGCCTGAAGGGCCAGCACGTCCTCCCGCTCGGCGATCAGCCAAGAGGTAAACGCCTCGTCCCCGGCGCTGTCGAGACCGTCGAGAAAGACCGCATCGAGCTGGCTTGCCATGGCTTCAAGTTCGGAGAGCGGAATGGTGTCCTGTGCTTCGCGCAGCCGGGTGCTTAGCCGGTAAATGTCGACATCCATACCGGATGTATCGAAAGAGACCCGTTCGCGGTCGGCGATGATGCGGAGGTGATCGGCGCTGTCGACCACCTTGCGCAGCTTGCTAAGCGACCAGCGCAGCGCCGCCTTGGGGTCGTCGGGCAGATCCCAGAACAGCTCGCACAGCCGTTCACGGCGGTGCGGACGCTGGGTGGTGATCAGAAAGGCGAGAAGTGCGCGCGCCTTGCGTGACGACGGCAACGCCATTTCCTGCCCGTCGCGCACAACTTTCAGCTCGCCAAGAAGCGTGATCTCCAGTGTATCGCTCATCTTTTCCCCCCAGATCGGGTCATCCGGTCTAATACATGCATATCCATTAACCTTGACAATTTCACTTGGCTATTCGGGAAGCCGTGCCCTTAAAGTCATTTTCGGTTTCAAGGCGGTCCGGTCGCACAAAATCTGTGCCAGCCAGCCGTGGGAATGCAGCCTTGAGGTGAGTCGCTCTGCGCGTTCCCCTAGGTCAATTCTTTCACCTGCGCGAGGGTAAGAATGGGGAAACAACGGCAATTCAGGGCGAATACAACCGTCAGTACCACGCTTGTCACAACGTGAGGGGGCGAAAAGGGCTGCACCCCGTACCGACGGGAAGATGAAATCAGCCAATGGAAATGCCGCCGCCATGACCGAGCAATTTATACCGAGCCCCCGCGCCCCTATTCAGATCGACACCGCCATTTTTGCCCGTGATCCGCATGGTGTGCTGGCCGGGTTGCGCAAAGATCATGCAGCGGTGCAGACGGCGCCGCGCCAGTATCTTGTGTTGCGCGGCGAGGATGTGGTTGCGCTGCTGGGCGATCCGTCGATCCTGCAATGCCCGGGGCCGGATTATGTCGAGATGAACAGGGTACCCGAAGGCATTACCGCCCGGCTGCTGCAAGATTTTTTCCTGCTTTCAAACGGCGAGGTGCATCGCCAGAAACGTGGCATGTTCGCGCGCAGCTTTGCGCACCGGCTGATGCAGCAGTCGCGGCCGATCGTGCGCGACGTGGCGAACCGGATCGTGGCCGATCTGCCCCGGGGCGAGACGTTCGATTTTGTCGAGCACATGGCATCGCTGGTGCCCGCGCATATGATCGCGGCGATCCTTGGCCTGCCGCGTGCCGATACAAGGTATTTCACGCGCTGCGTCTATGACATTTCGCAGGCGGTCGATCCCGTCTATCCGCGCGAGATACATGACAAGATCGAGAACGCTGTTGGCGAGTTGTATGATTATGTCGACGACCAGTTGAAGGCGCGGATGACCCGTCCGCGCGAGGATCTGCTGTCAATGCTCGTGTCGAACTGGCAGGAAGAACCGAAGCTGAATTTCGAGAGCCTGATCTTTCAGGTGCTCGGCATGATCGTCGCGGCGAGCGATACGACGCGCTCGGGATTTGCGATGCTGGTGGCCTTGCTGCTTGAAAGCGGGGAGTGGTCCGAGGTGCGGGGCGATCCGGCGCTGATCCCCGGCGCGGTCAACGAAGCGCTGCGGTATGAACCGGCGGTCGGATCGATTCCGCGTTTCGCGTCAGTCCCGGTGACCATCGGGGACACGGTTCTGCCCGCCGGGTCCATGCTGCGGCTGTCGACCATGTCGGCGATGCGCGACCCGGCGATCTACAGCGATCCGAACCGGTTCGATATCCGCCGGAACGACCACCCGAAGTTGCACATGGTTTTCGGTCGCGGCCCGCATCGCTGCATCGGCGAGATGCTGGCCCGGATCGAGATGGAAGAAGGGCTAGCCGCGCTTGTCGACGCGGCCCCGACCCTGCAGCTGGAAGCGATGCCAGAGCTGAGCGGCTATGGCGGGCTACGGCGCGTAACACCAATGCCCACAACAATAATTTAATTTGAACATTTTTTTGAACCAAGAGCGCCATTCCGGCGACCAAGTCATATCTATTATCGAAAGGACTTTAGCTGTGCATATAACAAGTATCGCCCATGATGATCAGTTGTTTGTTACGATTGAGGGCAAGATAAACTCCAGTTCGTCCGGCCTTTTGTTCGACACGCTTGTCGAGCAGGTCCGGGCGGGCTGGCAACATATCACGCTGGATCTGACCAGCCTGCAGGGGCTGACCCGCGCCGGGTGCCGAGGCATCATCGTCGCCGGGAAGCTGCTGCAACAAAAGGGCGGCGAGCTGCGGGTCGTTGGGGCGAATGCCACCTGCGAGACCTTTCTCAAGTCGCTTGGATATCGTCATCTGCTGCACATCCGTCCGGTGGGAACATCGGTCGAGGAAGCGCATCCGGCGGAGGACGAGCAGGTTGTTGCCATGTCCGATCCGATGGCCGTTTCGCTGGTGGAATTCCTGACTAGGACAGCCTGGAAACAGGGTGTAGCACCTGCGTCGCGGCGCTGCGGGAAGACCAAGGCCGAACATGTGATGGCCCTTGCCATGACCGGATGAACGGGATTTTCAACGCCCGTTCGGCGCCGTGAATGCTTTTTAGACCATGTATTTCAAATGCCCAGTAACCTTCCAATCAAAGGAAATTGTTAAATGTTTAAAGATAGTTTCTTCCGGGCAATCATTGATATGCCCAGCATCATTCGCCTTCCCGCCAGCCGGGGTGTTGAGCAGGTCCGAAAGGAGCGTAACCGCTCTAACCCGGGCGGACGCCGCCGGAACCGGGGCTACCAGATCCTTCCGGATCATCTTCGGCAGGATGTGGGACTTAGCCATGACACCGCCCGCTCTGAACATCAGAGACGGCGGCGATCTGAAGCGCAAAACATTCTTTTTGACTAGTATAAAGGGCCGGAGATTTTCCGGCCCTTTGTTTTTCGGGTCCTAGTCGGCGGCCAGAACGATATTGCCGAAATCATCCACGCGGGCGTTCTGGCCCGGCTCGACGATGATGGTCGTGTCGAGCTGTTCGAGGATGGCGGGCCCGGCGACGACGCTGCCAACTGCAAGCGCGAGCCGGTCATAGACCGGCGTATCATGCCAGCCGCCGTCCGCATACATCTGGCGGCGCGAGGCGATGGCGTCTTCGGGGGTCACACCCGAGGTAGGGGCCAGCACCCGCAGGTCGAATTTCGGACGCCGCCCGATGGCCGAGACCCGTAGGTTCAGCACCCGGATCGCCACGTTTTCGAGGTGGCTGCCAAAGGCCGTATCATAGGTCGACTCGAACGCGGCCTTGATCTGGTCACGGTCCGACAGCGCATCGAGCGCGACGGGAACGGCGACGGTGTGGGTCTGGCCGAGATAGGACATGTCGAGTTCGACCAGCAGATCGCGCCCGGTAAAGCTGATGCCGCCATCGCCGAGCAGGGCAAGACCTTCGTCGCCCATGGCGCGGGCCTGCGCGGCAAGCGCGTCGGTATCGAGCGCGCCGAGGATACCGTTGACCGTGCGCACCTGATCGTGGCGCATGTCGGCAATCACGCAGCCGAGCGCCGAGGCGACACCGGGGTAACGCGGGACAAGCGCGCTTTTCAGACCGACTTCGCCGATCAGCGCGCCCGCGTGCAGCGCGCCACCGCCGCCAAAGGGCAGCGCCGAGAAGTCGCGCGGGTCATAGCCCCGTTCAATGGAAACGAGACGGAGAGCACCGGCAAGCCGCGCATTGGCAACCTTGAGGATGGCGGCAGCGGCCTCGATGGCGTCGAGGCCAAGCGGTTCGCCCACATGTTTCAGGATCGCGGCCTTGGAGGCCTCGACATCCAGCCGGTCAAGCTTGCCACCGATGGGGCGGTCGGCGTTGATCCGGCCAAGCACCACGTTGGCATCGGTTACGGTGGGACGGTCATTGCCCTGCCCATAGGCGACCGGGCCGGGGATCGAGCCCGCGCTTTCGGGGCCGATCTGGAGGATGCCAGCATCGTCGACCCAGGCGATCGAACCGCCGCCCGCGCCGATGGTCGAGATCTCGATCATCGGGGAGCGCACCACCATGCCGAAGTCGATGGAGGTCTGCGCGGCAAGGTGGGTTTCGCCACCCGCGATCAGGGAGACGTCAAAGGAGGTGCCCCCCATGTCGCAGGTAATCACGTTCTCGAACCCGGCGGCAGCGGCGATTTCAGCCGAGGCGATCACGCCGGCGGCAGGGCCGGAAAGCGCCGTGCGCACCGGCAGCTGGCGCGCCGTGTCCACGGTCATCACGCCGCCGTTCGATTGCACGATCAGGAGATCGCCGCCAAAGCCCTCTTCGCCCAGACGGGTGTTGAGCCGGTCGAGATAGGAGGCGACGACCGGTTGCAGATAGCCGTTCAGCGCGGCGGTAGAGCTGCGTTCGAATTCGCGGATTTCCGGCAGCAGGCGGGTGGCGGCGGTCAGGTGTTCGTTCGGCCAGATTTCGGCCAGCACCTGCAGCGCCTCTTCCTCATGCGCGGTATTCGCATAGGCGTTCACAAAGGCTACGACGACCGCCTCGGCCCCTTGGTCAAGCAGGGTCTGCGCGGCGGCACGCAGGGCGTCGTGATCGAGGGGCGTGTCGATGGTGCCGTCAGCAAGGATGCGTTCGGGCACCTCCATGCGCATGTCGCGCGGGATCACGGGTGTGTATTCGCCGCGCAGACCCCACGTGGCCGGGCGGTCGCGGCGGCGCATTTCGAGCACGTCGCGGAAACCTTCGCTGGTGATCAACCCGCATTTCGCGCCCTTGCGTTCAAGCAGGGCGTTGGTGCCGACCGTGGTGCCGTGGACGATGGTGCCGACCTCGGCCAGTCTTGTGTTGTTGCGCGACAGCCCGTCGAGGAAGCCGTCAGCCTCACGGCCCCGGGTCGAGGGCACCTTGACCACGTCGATGGCGCCGGTGGATTCGTCGAGGAAAAAGAGATCGGTGAACGTGCCGCCGACATCGACGCCGATTACGGTCGATTTATCCGTCATGATTGTTACGCCTTATCTTTCGTCTCGACATAGCCCAGCCGCTGATCCTGTTCTTTCAGGGCCGGCGCACGTTTGGCCGGGTTGCCCCAGCCGCCGCCACCGGGCGTCTCTAAGCGGACCCGCTGGCCCTTGGTGAGTTTAAGCCCGGTCATCTTGGAGGTCATCGGCGGTTCGGCCCAGCCGCCCTGCCCGTCCGGGAAGGTGAAGCGGTTGCGCAGTGCTGCGCCGCCGCCGTTGACGCCGGGGGGCGGGGTGCGGCCGCGTTCGCCAAAGAGGAAGGCCTGCGCGTCATCGGCCAGCAGCTCGATTTCATAGATCGCGCCGAGACCGCCGCGATATTCGCCCTCGCCACCGGAATTGGGGCGCAGCGCCCATTGGGTGAATTTCACCGGGTAGGCGGATTCGAGGATTTCCAGCGGCGGGATGGTCGCGGTGGAGATCGGCGCGTTGCCGTGGTTCAGACCGTCGCCGTCGCTGTGGCCGCCGTGGCCACCACCAAAGAAGGAGAACATGACCCAGCGCTGGCCGCCGGGGTTATGACCCGAGATTGAGAGCGCATTGATCGTGCCATAAGCGGGGGCCGGTGCGATTTCCGGCGCGGCCTGCGCAAAGCACTGAAACACAACGTCGATCAGGCGCAGGATGGTTTCGGTGTAGCCGCCGACGGGGCGCGGGGCCTTGGCGCAGAGCAGGCTTTCCTCGGGCAGATCGATCTGCACCGGTTCGAGCACGCCGCCATTGGCGGGAACGTCCGGGAAGACGTGCTTTAGCGCCACGTAGCAAGCAGCCTCGGCGGTTGAGCGCGAGATGTTCAGCGGGCCCATGCATTGCGCGGAGGTGCCGGTGAAATCGAGGGTCAGTTCCTCACCCTTGACCGTGACCTTGAGCGTGATCTGCATCTGTTCGTCGGTGATGCCATCATTGTCGAGGTAATCGGTCGCGCTCCACGTGCCATCGGGCAGGCCCGCGATCCGGGCGCGCATCAGCACCGCACCACGGTCGCGCAGGGTTGTGAGCGCCTGCTGAACGGTGGGGCCGGAATATTCGTCAAGCAGCGCGTCGAGGCGGCGGATGCCCAGTTGCAACGCGTTCACCTGCCCGTTCATGTCGCCATAGACGCTGCGCGGCAGGCGGCTGTTGGCGCTGAGGATGGTCACGATATCGGGGTTCAGCTTGCCGCCCGAGTAGAGCTTGACCGGCGGGATCAACATCCCTTCCTGAAAGCTCTCGGTGGCGACAGGGTTGTAGTTGCCCGGCACGTTGCCGCCCACGTCATGCCAGTGGCCGACCGAGGCGATCCAGCAGAATAGCGCGCCGTCGCGGAAATAGGGGCGGATCAGTTTGAAATCCGACAGGTGGGTGCCGCCGTCATAGGGATCGTTGAAGATATAGACGTCACCGTCCGACAGGTTGCCGTCTTCGCGGGCCTTGTCGATGACGGCCTTGGTGGCATAGGCCATAGCGCCGACAAAGATCGGCAGGCCGGATTTGCCCTGGATCAGCGTTTCGCCGGTTTCGGCATGGTAGAGACCGTGGCTGGCGTCATGTGCCTCTGCGATGATCGGGTTGAAGGCCGAGCGGAACAGGGTGGCGTCCATCTCGTCGGCAATCTGTTCGAGGCGGCCCTTGAGAACCGCCAGCGTGATCGGGTCCATATCACTCATGCGTAGATCCTATTCGTCATAGCTGTGGCCGCGCGCGATGAAATCGGGCGTGCCAAGCACATCGTTCAGCGAGTTGAAATCGTGCATCCGGTCGGCGAAAGGCCGGGTGGTGCCATTGTCGCGCAGGGATTTGAAGAATTCCTGCCCCATCCACGCCAGCGCGCGCACGAAGGCGCCGGGGAAGATCACCATCGAGTAGCCCAAGGCCTGAAGATCGGCGGCGGAGGACAGGGGCGTTTTGCCGCCTTCGACCATGTTGGCCATGAGCGGGATGCGGCCTCCCAGTTTCTCGCCCACTTCGCGCAGGGCGTCGGTGGTTGGTGGGGCTTCGACAAAGAGCATGTCTGCCCCGGCCTCGACATAGGCCTCGGCCCGGTCGAGCGCGGCAGAGAGACCTTCGACCGCGACCGCGTCGGTGCGGGCGATCACCAGCATGTTGTCGTCCCGGCGCGCATCGACGGCGGCGCGGATCTTGCCTGCCATCGCATCGGTCGAGATCAGCGTCTTGCTATCGAGGTGCCCGCAGCGTTTCGGGAATGTCTGGTCTTCGAGCTGGATCGCCGAGGCCCCGGCATCGCCATAGGCATGAACGGTGCGCTGGACGTTGAGCGCGTTGCCGAAACCGGTGTCGCCATCGACGATCAGCGGCAGGGTGATGCGCTGCGACAGCGCGCGCACCGTATCGGCCATTTCCGACATGCCGACGAGGCCGATATCGGGGAGGCCAAAGCGGGTATAGGAGACCGAAGCGCCCGAAACATAGGCGGCCTCGAACCCGGCCTGTTCGATCAGCATGGCCGACAGCCCGTCATAACACCCCGGAGCCACGAGGATTTCCGGCTGTTGTAGCCGTTCGCGCAGGTTCATGTAATCCTCGTCTTTTCTAGATAGGGGATAAGGCCGCCGGCGGCGACCATGTCCATCAGCCGTTCCGGGATCGGTTCACAGTCGTGGACGCGGCCGCCTTCTTCGGTAGCGGTGCCGGCCAGCGGATCGACAGTCAGCCGGGTGCCGGGGGCGATTTCATGGGCAGTGGGGCAGACCATGACCGGCAGGCCAAGGTTCAGCGCATTGCGGTAGAATATCCGTGCGAAGGACCGGGCCAGAACGCAACCGATGCCATTCAGGATCAGGCAGCTTGCAGCCTGCTCGCGTGACGAGCCGGTGCCGAATTCGAAACCGGCGGTCACGATATCGCCCGGTTCGGCGCGGTTGGTGAAATCGGGATCGACCGCTTCGAGACAGTGTTTAGCCATCTCGTTGATCGGGCCCTTCATATAGGCGCCGGGCGACAGCAGGTCGGTGTCGATCTTGTCGCCGAAGGCGTGGGTCTTGCCGTCGATCTTCATGTCAGCATGTCCCGTGGGTCTGCGATTTCGCCGGCCACGGCGGCGGCGGCCACCGTGTAGGGAGAGGCGAGCCAGACTTCGGCATTGGCCGACCCCATGCGGCCCTGAAAGTTGCGCGAGGTCGAGGCGATGCAGACCTCGCCATCGGCAAGGATGCCCGCGCCCATACCGGCGCAGGCGCCGCAGCCAGAAGGCAGCAGGATCGCGCCCGCTTCTGTCAGGATTTCGAGCGTCCCGTCGCGGGTCGCCTCGGCGGTGATCTTGGTGGAGGCCGGGGCGAGCAGCAGGCGCGTGTCCTCGGCCACCTTGCGGCCCTTGAGCACGCGGGCGGCCATGTGAAGGTCGTTCAGCTTGGCCCCGGTGCAGGCCCCGATATAGGCCTGCGTGACCCGGGTGCCGATACTGTCGGTGACGGCATGGGTATTGGCCGGGGAATGCGGCGCGGCCACCTGCGGGGCGAGGTTGGGCGTGTCGATCACCACTTCTCGTTCGATCTCGGCGTCGGGGTCGCCTTGTAATTCGCGCTCGCCCACACCGGCGCCGACCCGTTCCAGCCATTCATGGGTGGTGGCGTCGGGGGCGATGATGCCGGTCTTGGCCCCGAGTTCGGCGGACATGTTGCAGAGCGTCATGCGTTCGGACATTTCCATCGCCTCGACCGCCGGACCGGCATATTCGGCGACGCGGTAGTTCATCGAGACCGGATCGACGGTGGCGCAGAGGTGCAGCATGATGTCCTTGGCGCTGACGCCGGGCGGCAGGCTGCCGGTGCAGGAATAGCGCACGGTCGAGGGCACGCGGAGCCAGATTTCGCCCGTGACGAGGACGCCGAGCATATCGGTTGCGCCGATGCCGACCATGACCGCGCCCCATGCACCACCGGTGCAGGAATGGCTGTCGCCGCCGACCGCCATCATGCCGGGCTGGATCAGCCCGTTTTCCGGCAGGACGACATGGCAGATGCCCTTCATGTCAAAGAACCGGCGCACCTGCGTTTCGCGCGCCCATTTGCGCGTGAGATCAAGGATTTGCGCGCTTTCCACATCGACGGCGGGCACGAAGTGATCGGACACGACCACGACCTTTTCAGGATCCCAGACCGTGGCCCTGAGCTGTTCGAGCATCGGTTTCACCCGGCGCGGGCCGCCGGAATCGTGGATCATCGCAAGATCGACGTCCACCGTGACGATCTCTCCGGCGCGGACGCGATCCTTGCCAGCTGCGCGGGCCATGATCTTTTCGGTGAGGGTGGCGGGAGCGGTCATTTGTTACCTTGCTAGTCTTAAATGTTATATTGATATGTCATTATGACTGATGTCAAGCGCCCGCCTCGCTTTCCACCATTTCCAGCGCCTCGGCGCAGGTCATCACCGGACTGACGCTGGAAAGGGAGGCAATGGTCACGTCATGGGTTTCGCGCTTGAACGCACCGCAGCCATCGCTGAGAAGAATCGTTTCGAAATCGCGCACATGGGCGTCGCGCAGGGTGGCGGCGACTCCGCCATTGGTGACGATGCCACAGACGATCAGCCGTTTGAGACCGGCGCGGTTCAGCACCAGTTCGAGTCGCGACATGTAAAAGGCGGAATAGGCGACTTTTTCCACCGCGAAGTCCGCCGGTTGCAGCGTGTCGACAAGCGCGTTGCCCCAGCTGCCCGGTTCGAAATCGCCCGCGCCAAGGAAGGGGCGGAGTTTCTTGAGGTGCGGCGCGATGAGCGGTTCGCCGTGGCGGCCCGGGACAAGGGTGAATTGCGTGGAAACGACCGAGCCTCCGGCCGCGCGCAGCGCCTTGGCAAGCGGCGCGATACGCTCGGGGAGCGCGGCGATGTCTTCGCTCGACTGGCCAGCGCGGCCATAAGCGCCGTCGGGGTGGATGAAGTCGTTTTGCAGATCGACGATCAGCAGGGCGGTTTCAGCGAGAGAAGCCGACATGTGAAGTTCCTTTGTCTTGGCGGGCGCGGGTTGGCCCGGTCTTGCTGTTCCGGGGCGCTGCCCCTGGATCAATGTTCGGTCGTGGACCAGGATTGCGCGGCGCCTTCGGCCTCGCCATCCATTGTCATGCGGTACTGGTAGCGGTCGGTGCGATAGAGGATGCGCAGGTATTCGACCGGGCGATCGGCATCGTCACGCACGACGCGGTTGATCGCCAGAAGCGGCGTGCCGACCACGACATCCAGCGCGGCGCTGGTCTGGGGATCGGCGAGCGCGGCGGAAAAGCTTTGCTCGGCGCTGCCGACGCGGACACCGGCCATGCGCAAAAGCTCCATCATGGAATGTCGGCCCATCGCCTTTTCATCGAATTGCGCGCCGATCTCTTCGGGCAGGAAAGAGGTGAGATAGGAGAAGGGTTCGTCCTTGAAACTGCGGACCCGGACGGCGCGCTGCACCTGTGTATCGGCGGGAATGTCGAGCGCCGCCTGCACATCGGGCGCAGGGGAGACAAAGCCGTATTCGAGCACCTTGACCTGTGTGCGGCTGCCCATGTCGTTGAGGCTTTGCAGCAGTCCGCCGATCCCGGCCACGACAGGGCGGTTCAGGGCGCTGCCGATGACCCGAGTGCCGGCCCCGCGCCGGCGTTCGACAAGCCCGGCCTGAGCCAGATCGTTGATCGCGCGGGAAACCGTGATACGCGAGACGTTGAATTCGCTGGCCAGTTCAAGCTCGGACGGGATGCGGCCCCCTGCCCCGTAAAAGCCCGCCTCGATACGCTGGCGCAGGATCAGGGTGATCTGGTGATAGAGCGGTGTGACGACATCGTTTACCATTTATATGTCTCCCAGATCCTTGTCTTGATCCGGCCCCCGTGGGGGCCGGAAGCGCGTGCCCTCTCAGGCCGCCGGTACGTCGAGCTTGAGAACCTTGATGGCGGTTTCGCCCATCAGGTTTTCCATTGCAGCGGGCGGGATATCCAGCTCACGCAGTTCCTTGAGCGACTGGGTGATGGTCTGGACCGGCCAATCCGTGCCCCACATCACCTTCTTGTCGCCATCCATCGTGGCAAAGCCGCGACCCGCGCAATAGTCGATGAAATGCTGGGTCCATGTGCTGGGCGGATGGGCGTCCGCGATGATGTAGACGTTTTCGTGACACATGGCGGCGCTGGTCATTTCAAAGTCATAAGGCACGCCGATGTGGAGACCGATCAGGGTCAGTTCCGGGAAATCGAAAGCCGCATCCTCGATCCATTCGGGCCGCGCGCAGAGTTTGCCGCCAGAGCGGGGCGACTGGCGGCCCACCTGCAGCGTGATCGGCACGTCCAGTTCGCAGCATTTCGCGTAGATCGGCCAGTAGGTGCGGTCATTGATCGGCACACCGAACCAGTGCGGGTAGACGTGGACACCCTTGAAGCCCAATTCCTTGACCGCGTATTCGATGTAGCGCAGCGTCTCCATCCCGCCGAGCGGATTGATCCCGACCCAGCCGAAGAACCGGTCGGGGTATTTCTGGAGCACCGGATAGACCTCGTCCGCGTGGGTCATCAGCAGCTCGCCCTTGACCCCGTTCTGCACGGTGTTCGAGATAATGCCCGTCATCGCGACGCCATTGGCGTCCATCTCGGCGATATAAGCCTCGGGATCAATGGCCTTGGCGTTTTCCTTGTCGATGCCGAGCACGTCGTAAAGTTTCAGCTCGGTATGCGGTTTGAAATTGGTACTTATGTCGATGATACGGCCCATGAATGTGGTCCTTTCAAGCGTGTAGTTCCGTGAGTGGCGGTCTTTAAGTGAGTGGTGAATTAATCGCGGGACGAAGTGACGGCCTCGTGCCACGGGGTAACGAAGCGGCGCAGCATGACGACGAAGAAGTACAGAACGAGGCCAAGGATGGTCAGCAGGAAGATCACACCGAACATCGAGGTCACGTCAAAGGCGTTGAGCGTGGCCACGGCCATGTAGCCCAGCCCCTGACTGCCGCCGAGATATTCGCCGACGATCGCACCGATGGTGGCGAGGACGATCCCGACCTCCATACCGGTCATGATGAAGGGCAGCGCGTTCTGCAGTTCGACCTCTTTGAAGGTCTGCCAGCGCGAGGCGTTCAGAGCGAGCATCACGTCGCGGTGGCCGGGTTCGACGGATTTCATGCCGAGGATCGTGTTGGTCATGATCGGGAAGAACGAGATCACCGCCGCAAGTACGACCTTTGACGTCGGGCCAAAGCCGAACCAGACGATAAAGAGCGGGATCAGCGCCACCTTGGGCATCACTTGAAGCCCAACGATAAGCGGGTTGAGGGTGCGTTCGAGCCAGCGGATCTTGCCGAGCAACCCGCCAAAAACGATGCCGATGACAACCGCTATGAGGAATCCTGCGACGGTTTCATAGACGGTGATCGCGATATGCGAATAGGTTTTTGGGTCCGAGAGCAGCTCGACCGTCGCGTGCCAGACCGCCAGCGGGGGTGGCAGGATAAACGGCGAGACCTCGAAAACGACAACATAGAACTGCCAGATCAGGACCAGCAGGGCGAGAACCAGAGGGGTGGCGACCCAGGCGGCGTATTTTCCCATCTTATCGGCTCCTTGCGGGATCAGGCGAAGGAATCCAGGCGCTGGCGGAGGCTGAGCTCATAGTCCTGGAAACCTTGGGTGGATTGAACATAGGTGTCGCGGGGGCGTTCGATCTCGATATCGGTGATCGTGTCCATGCGGCCCGGTCGCGGCGACAAAAGGAGGATGCGGTCGGCGAGGAAGACGGCTTCGCGGATCGAGTGGGTGACCAGCACGATGGTACAGCCGCTTTCCATCCAGATGCGCTGAAGTTCGAGGTTCATCGCGTCGCGCGTCATCGCGTCGAGCGCGCCAAAGGGTTCGTCCATCAGCAGAATCTGCGGTTTCGTCGAAAGCGCGCGGGCGATGGCGGCACGCTGGCGCATCCCGCCCGACAGCTGACGTGGCCAGCGTTTTTCAAAGCCCTCGATACCAACCATCTTGCAGAGTTCGGCGGCACGGGCGCGGCGTTCTGCCTTGGGCACGCCACGCAGTTTCAACGGCAGGGCGATATTGTCCTCGATGGTCATCCACGGGAACATGTTCGCTTCCTGAAAGACCACGCCGAGCTCGTCCATTGCGGCGTCGTTGCGGGTCTTCTTGTTCCAGAGCGGCTTGTTGTCGATTTCGACCGTGCCGGAGGTGGATTGCAACAGCCCGGCGATGATGCGCAGCAGGGTGGTCTTGCCGCAGCCCGATGGCCCCAGCAGCACGAGAAATTCGCCTTTGCCGATATTCAGGTTCACGTCCGTCAGCGCGAGAACATCGTGGTCTTTCGTCTTGTAACGCTGCTCGACGCCGGTGAGGCGGATCATCGCGTCTTGTCCGGTAGAGACCGACAGGTCGGCCGGTTGATGCTCTGGCGCCGCGTTCATTTCGGCCTTGGCTGGGGTCATTACATTCATCCTTTCAGAAGCGTCAGGGCGTCATCCACGCTTATTCCGGTGGCAAAACCGAACTGCATCGCGGCAAGGGACGCCTCGTGCACCTTGGTATCGAAATCGGCGCACGCATCGGTAAGCACATAGGTCCGGTAGTCACGCTGGCCGATATCGCGCACGGTGCTTTCAACGCACATCGAGGTCGTGACGCCGCCGACGATCACCGTGGTGATGCCGCGATCCTTCAGCACCTGTTCCAGCCCGGTGTTGATGAGCGCGGAGAACCGGGGCTTGTCGATGATCACGTCCTCGGGCGCTGGGGACACCAGCAGCGACAGTTCCTCGTCCCCGCTGCCGCGTTCCAGTGCGCCGATCTTGGCGAGATTGGGCCGGATGCGGTTGGTCAGCTCTCCGCCATCGGTGTAACCGGGGGCAAAGACCATGCGGGTCCAGATGATGGTCGCGCCAGCGTTGCGGGCGTGGTCGGCGATCAGGTCGCACTGGGTCACGGCAAGCTGCAGGGGCGCAAGATCGCGCCCCTGCCTGTCCATGGACCCGCCCTGATCGCAGAACGACACCTGCGGGTCGATCACGATCAGAGCGGTCTTATCGCCCTCGAGCGTCACGAGAAGGCAAGCTGACGAACGGAGTCGTCAAAGAAGTTGCGATCTTCGAGTTCCTCGATGAGACCGGCCTTGACCATCAGGTTATAGGCGCTGTCCCAGCTTTCTTGCTCCGAGGCCATCTGCTCGTCATAGGCGCGCTGGTAGTTCGGCAGACCGAATTCGAGTACGGCCAGACCGCCATCGGGTCGACCTTTTTCGGCGAGGTCGTACTTGGCGCCCATCGAGTTGATGATTTCCATCTTGTCTTCGGTTTCAAGCATGACACCGAGACATTCCTGAACACCGGAGAGGAAGGCTGCGAGTTCTTCCTTGCTTTCCTCTAGCTGTGCCTTGGAGGTCATGTAGACCTGACCCGGGCAAAGCGCGACATCGTCGGTCGACCAGGAAACGATCGGCTCACCGGCCTGACGAAGCTGGAAATCGGTGTCGCTGGTCGCGATGAACGCCGAGATGCGCCCCTGTTTCACCAATTCAAAGGCGGCGGGCGCGTTGCCGACGACTTCGCGGCTGACCGCGTCGGAGGGGATGTCCTTGGCGGCGAGCATCATGTCGAGGATGTTTTCCGTCGCGCCCGAGGGAGAGACGATACCGATGGTCTTGCCTTCCATGTCTTCGGGCGAATTGATTGCACCGTCTTCGGCACTGATAACATAGAAAAGATCGCGTTCGTAGATTTCGGCAATCGCGACGACCGACGGATCGGCCGCGTAGGCCTTGATCAGGTCTGTACCGCCGGTGCGCGAGACCAGCGCGCGGCCTGCGGTCACCTGCTGAACCGCCATCGAGGAACCGCGACCGCCTTCGACGGTGACGTTCAGACCGTGCTTGGCAAAGATGCCGCTGGTGTCGCCGTACATGGTGGCGGCAAAGTTGATCAGGTAGCCAAATGGCGTCAGGTAGGTGACATCCTTGAGGTCCTGGGCATTACCCAGACGCGGCAGACCGGTCAGCGCGGTCCCGAGCGCGAGCCCCTGCATACCGGCAACGAAAGACCGGCGGTTCATGATTAGTTTCGACATTGTATCTTCCCTATTTGCGTTTTGCTGGATGCCTGCGTTTCCCGTCGCAGGTTCTGGGTGATGGTCCGTGCCCGGAGACTCTCATCGATTCGCGTCAAGTCGGTTAGGCTATTTGTCATATCAATATAACATTAGATCTAACTTCGCCTGTCGATCAATAGATTCTTGCGAAAATCGTTTCACGTTCCCGCCGATTGATCATTTTGCGGGCGCTACAGGCAGCCGTAGACGAGGCGCCGCAGGAGACTGATGAAATCGCGCCGGTTTGTCGGGGATTGCATGAGGAGGGCGCAGGAGAGTTCCCGCTGGGGATCAACCCAGGCATAGGTGCCGGAGAGGCCGGACCACGAGAAGTCGCCGGGCGTTCCCGGCAGGCTCGCCAG
This sequence comes from Phaeobacter sp. 22II1-1F12B, assembly GCF_002210165.1. Lineage (GTDB taxonomy): Bacteria > Pseudomonadota > Alphaproteobacteria > Rhodobacterales > Rhodobacteraceae > Heliomarina. Next base: position 145,618 of record NZ_AQQP01000002.1, read on the forward strand.
TCCCCGCGCGGTGCGCACGAGAACGCCAAGACCGAAGCCCCTACCCTGATCCGGATACGGGGCCATCGGACCGAGCAGGTCGCAATCGGGATCGAAGCGGATACTTGGAGGCAGATGGTTCGAGGTCATCCAGTCGAAGATCGCCGGGGAGAGGATGAGCGCCTGACCCAGGCTGCCCCGACCTTCGAGCATCGCCATGAAACGCTTCATATCTTTGGCCGTCACAAAGAGACCGTGACCGCCGGAGAGCCACCCGGCCTCGTAAAAATTGCGCGACCCGAGCACCGGGATCTCACCGGTTTCGGGATCGGGCTGAGGCTGGGCGATATGACCGATCCGGTCGGGCGCGGGGCGGAAGGCAGCCCCCTCCATGCCCAGCGGCGCGAAGAGGCGAGCATGGAAGATGTCTTCGAGCGACTTGCCTTCGATTTCCTCAAGTATCCAGCCGAGCACATCCGTCGACATGCTGTAGGCAAATGTCGTGCCGGGATGATGGGCAAGCGGCAGGGTTGCCAGTTTGGCGATGATGTCGTCACGGCTCTGGTCATGATCGGACATGCCCGCTGCGCGGTAGGCGACCTGCACCGGCGAGTCGGAAAACTGGCCGTAGGTAAGACCCGAGGTATGGCGGAACAGGTCGTGCACCAGCATCGGGCGTTCAGGTTCGACAAGGTTGATCGCCCGTTCGCCACTGATGGTTTCGCGTTCGATGGCGACTTTCATATCGGCCAGCGCGGGGAAATAGCGCGAAACCTCATCGGAAAGATCGATACGCCCCTCCTGCACATAGGTCAGTGCAACAACCGAGGTCATGATCTTGGACAGCGACGCCAGCCGGAAAAGCGTATCGGCACTCAGAGGATCGCCGGCCTGACGGTCGCGAAAACCGCCCAACCAGTCAAAGCTTTCGCCCTGATGCCAGAGAAGAAGATGCGCGCCGGGTATCTCGCCCCTCTCGACTGCTGCGCTCAGGGCGCTGACAACAGGGGCGAAGCGGGTCATCGGATCAGGCCGCGTCCTGAGGCAATTGCGCAGCGAGCTCCGTCTTGAGGATTTTGCCGGCGCTGTTGCGGGGCATCTCGGGGATGCCGACAAAGGCGACCGGGCATTTATATGGCGCGAGTTTCTCTTTGCACCATGCGGTCAGCGCATCCTCGTCCAGCGGGTTTGCCGTGACGAAGGCCACGACTTCTTCGCCGAGGCGTTTGGAGGGGCGCCCAAGCACGGCGGCTTCGGAAACCGAAGGGTGTTCGCGCAGGATGGTCTCGATCTCACCGGGGTGGATGTTCACGCCACCGCGGATGATCAGATCCTTGGTGCGGCCGCGCAGGTGGATATGACCGCCTTCATCGATCTCGGCCAGATCGCCGGGGTAGAACCAACCGTCGCGGAAGGCGTCTGCGCTCGCGGCGTCATCCTTGTAATAGCTGTCGGCGACGCCAGGCCCGCGATAGCGGAACCGCCCGACAGAACCGGCGGGCAGTGGGGCGTGAGCGTCATCGACGACCTGAACTTCGACCGCGAAAACCGGACGGCCCACGGAATCGGGCGCACGCAGGCGGGTCTCGGGCGTCGATATCGACACGCCGCCGCCTTCGGTCGAGGCATAATATTCGATGAAATTCGCGCAGACCCGGTTGCAGAGGCTGATGCGCTCATCCGGGTCAAGCGGTGCGCCGCTCGAGATCAGCGTGCGCAGGTTGCGGGCCGGGGCGAGCGCGGTGTCGTCCATCTCCATCAGTTTGCGAAGCTGGGTCGGAACGAGGAAAGTGCTGGTGGCATCGACACGTTCGATTTCATTGACCAGCTGTTCCGGCTTGAACGGCGGTGGGAAGAGGACAACCGTACCGCCCGCAAAGAGGATGGACATGGCAAAAGTCCGACCGCCGCCGAAATAGAGCGGCGTGGCCGAAACGTAGCGATCCGAAGCGTTCAGGCCCAGATTGATCCAATGCGTCCAGAACCGGCGCAGCATGTGGTCATGCGTGATGCAGGGGCCTTTGGGTCGTCCGGTGGTACCTGAGGAAAGCGACAGCAACAAACCGGCCTCTCCGCCGGGGGCGATGGCCGGGGCATCGCCTGCCGAAAGGGTTTCCGCCACCGTCGCGCTGATGCAGCTGGAGAAAGAGGCGGAATCGTCCTCGATCAGGACAAGACGGGTGCCGAAATGTTCGGCGAGCCTTTCCTTTTCTTCCTGCGTCCAGCGGCAATCCATCGGCAGCAGGATCGCGCCCAGCCGGACCACCGCGTAATTCGCGGCAAGATGGTCGATGGTATCATTGAGACAGACGCCGACGAGATCGCCCGCGACGATGCCCTGCGCCGCCAGCCCCGCTGCGAGGGCGCGAACATGGGCTGCAAATTCGGCGTGGGTCAGAACCGTGTCGCCGGAAATGACCGCCGGGTGGTCGGGCCGTGCGACCGCGTGAATTTCCAGCGACTCGGCGAGGTTCATGTCAGCCCTCCAGCCCGTAGATCCGCAGCACGTTGTCGCGCAGGAACTTGCGTTCGGACCCGGGGCGCAGGTTGAGATCGTCGATCTCGCGCATGGTGCGTTCAAAGTCCAGAACCGGGAAGTCGGTGCCGAAGATGACTTTGTCCTGCCCATAGGAGTTGATGTATTTCACAAAGGCTTCGGGCCAGTATTTCGGGGAATGCGCGTCGGAGCCTATAAATACGTTTTCGTGTTTCCACGCCATCGCGATCATCTCATCCGTCCACGGGATGCCGACATGGATGCCGATCAGCTTGAGTTCGGGCAGGTCGCAGGCCACCGCATCGAGCGTGATCGGACGGCCCACGCTGCGACGCGGATAGCTTTTGTCATAGACCATCGACTGGCCAACCTGCAGCTGGATCGGCACGTCGAGCTCGATACACTTGGCGTAGAACGGATAGTTACGCGCGTGATCGGGGGCCAGTTCGAACCAGTGCGGGTAGAGATGCGCGCCGATGAAACCGTCATCGCGCACCGCCGATTCCAGTGCGCGCACGCCGTTCATGCCCTCGGTCGGATCGATGCCTGCGAGGCCGAGGAAGCGGTCTGGGTATTTCTGAACAGCGTCGGCGACCAGCTTGTAGGGCACATGATAGCAGGACCGGTGCAACCGGGGCCCGACCTTGGCGGCGATGAGAAAGGCCTTTTCGATCCCGGCCCTGTCCATTCGGCCCAGCATTTCCTCGAGCGAAATGCCCTCAAAGGTCTGCTGGTCGACCTTCATCTTGCCTGTGTAGAAATCTTCGCGGTCGGGCCGCCCGGCGAGCGCCTCGGCGGTCCAGATATTCGCAACTGCGTCGATTGCGCCATAGTCTCTTTGGGTCACTGTCCGGCCATCCGATTTAGTATAATGCTATATCAATATGTCATATTGATTGGCCGCAGGCAAGATCATTTGGCGCGACCCGTTTCCACCAGCGTTTCCGCCGGGCTGCGGTTGACCTGCAGTTGCAGGATCTCGGGCCGGGAGGAATGCCCTGCGGTATCGGCCAGCACCTTGGAGCGATAGATATCGTCCAGTTCGACATCCGCGTGGATGATCGCCTGCGTCGCGCCTTTGTGCGGGCCGGCAAGAACGGCGCCGGAGGGCGCGTAAATCGCGGAACAACCGCCGCCTGCGGTAATCTCGGCCTGCGGGCCAAGCTCCTCCTCCATCACGTCGAGATTTTGCTTGGTCACGAAATTCTCGGCGAGGATGACAAAGCACTGGCCAGTAATGGCATGGGAGCGCATGAGGATTTCAACGGTTTCGTCATAGGCACCGCCGCGTTTCGCGAGTGTCGCAAAGGTGGGCCAACTGGCGCAGTGGATCTGCATCCGGTCGGAAATCAGCGCCTGCCGGGCGAGGTTCATCATGTGTTCATAACAGATCAGCCCGCCGACCCGGCCCACCGGCATATCCGTCACGATCAGCCCGGCACCGTCGCCCTGCCCCCAGAGCATACGCTCCGCAAAAGTGGGTTGCAGCTTGCGATGCAGCCCAAGCAGATCGCCCTCGGGGCCTATAAAGGCCTGCGCATTATACATGGTGCCGCCGTCGCGCTCGCTGATGCCGAGCACGACCGAGACCCCGGCCTTGCGCGCCGCCGCATAGACGGGATCGAGATCGCCCGCCGCGATATCGACGGATTGCGCGAGGTATTTCAGATGGATGGCATGCTGGTTGCCCGGCGGGTACAGGTTGATCCAGTAGGGGAACCCCGGCACGAAGGTTTCCGGAAAGCACAGCAGCTCGATGCCTTTGCTCCCCGCCTCTTCGATCATGTCGCAGGCGAGCGCGATGGACGCGGCCTTGTCCAGAAGGATTGAGGCCGCATGTGCGGCGGCGATGCGATGGATAGCCATTCAGCCCTCCGTTTCGCGCAGCCGGGGCAGCGCAGAGTTTGATCTATTGATATAGCAATACGCAAAGATGCCCGAAGGTAAACCCCGCGATGGAGGGAACGCGATCAACTGGCGTTGATTGCCTGCCGTTTCATCAGTCCGGGGCGATCAGTTTTCGGTGGTCGACCACGTGTTCGCGCCATTCTCGCCCGCGGCGTCAAGCGTCATCTGGTATTGATACCGATCCGTGCGGTAGAGAATCTTGAGGAATTCCACGCCCCGGCCGCTGTCATCGCGGATGACCCTGTCGATGGCGAGCAGAGGCGTCCCCACGACCACATCGAGCGCGGCGCCGGTCTGCGGATCGGCAAGAGCCGCCGAAAAGCTTTGTTCGGCGCTGCCGACATTGATACCGGCGCGTTTCAACAGGTCCATGATTGGGTGTTTGCCCATGTCATCCGCATCGAACTGGCTGCCGATGTCATCCGGCAGGAAGGATGTGAGATGGGAAAACGGCTCGCCCTTGTAGCTGCGCACGCGTACGGCACGCTGCACCCGCGCATCGGCATCCAGATCCAGCGCCGCCTGCACATCGGGAGATGGCGCCGTGAACCCGAATTCCAGAACCTTGACCTGTGTGCGACTGCCCATGTCGTTGAGGCTTTGCAGCAGCGACCCGATGCCCGCATTCACGGGGCGGCTTAGGGCGCTGCCTACCACGCGGGTTCCTGCGCCGCGACGTCTTTCGACAAGACCCGCCTGCGCCAGATCATTGATCGCGCGGGCGACGGTAATGCGGGAGACATTAAATTCCCGCGCAAGGTCCTGTTCGGACGGAATCCGACCGTCGGGACCGTAATAGCCCGCCTCGATGCGCTGCCGGAGCACCAGCGTGATCTGGTGGTAGAGCGGCGTGACGATATCCTGTGTCGGTGTCATATGACATTCCCTGCTGCGGATGCATCATTTTCGCCCGTTGAGCGGATGACGCAACCCCGGAGAGAATATTTCATTGCCGCTGTGCCGCATGGGTCGAAATCCGGACAGATAGGCGTCGCGGGAAGTTCACTTACGATTAGGTCGTGCACGCCCGTTAAGCAGATCGGATCGTATTTCAATAGCCGCTCACGAGAAAATTTACGTTTTATAGTAAACGCTTGGGAAAAATTATGTGAACTGAAAAAGTGAAACTTTCTCTGCCAGAAGCGGTTCTTTCCCTGCCAGCGGCGCTGATGCAGCGCACGTTGCGAAACGAAATGAAAGGATATGAAAATGAAACCGAATCTGAAAATCGCCGCTCTCGCAGGTATCACTGCAATCGCAGCATCGACCGGTATCGCACAGGCAGATGCTATTGCAGAACACTCGCGCTATAACTCCGGTGACCCGTCCGCAGCCGCCCAAGGCACCACGTCTTATGACAATGACAACGCGACCCGGAACACCGTAGAAGATGCGACCCGCGTTCAGGTTCCCGAATCCGAGCAGCCGTTCCGCCGTGGCCTTGACCAGACCGACTCGGCTCTTGAGATCGACACCAACCCGAACCCCGTGGAATACGGCCCCCGTTAATCGCGGACCCTTCCAATGGCATGCACATAGCCCTCACGGGCTGTGTGCATAATTTTTTCAGTTGTTGAAAAGGAAGTGCAGGACGTCGCCGTCCTTGACGGTATACCCCTTGCCTTCCGCGCGCATCTTGCCCGCTTCCTTGGCGGGCTGTTCGCCTCCGAGCGCGACGAAATCGTCATAGGCGATGGTCTCGGCCCGGATGAAACCCTTCTCAAAGTCCCCGTGGATCACACCGGCAGCCTGCGGCGCCATGGTGCCCTTGCGGATCGTCCAGGCGCGCGCCTCTTTCGGACCGACGGTGAAGTACGTCTCGAGATGCAGGAGTTCGTAGCCCGCGCGGATCAGGCGGTCGAGCCCGGCCTCTTCGAGTCCCATCTCTTCGAGGAACATCTGCGCTTCCTCGTCTTCAAGCTGGCTGATCTCTTCCTCGATCCGCGCCGAGATAACCACGTGCGAATTGCCCTGTGCCGCCGCCATTTCGGCAACGCGGGCGGAGTGTTCGTTGCCTTCTGCGGCTTCTTCTTCGGAGACGTTACAGACGTAAAGCACCGGTTTGGTCGTCAGAAGTTGCAGCATTTTCCATGCCTTGGCGTCTTCTTCGTCGACCGCGACGGTGCGCGCGGGCTTACCTTCTTCAAGTGCGGCCTTCGCGGCCTCCATCAGGCGCTGCTGCTGGACGGCTTCCTTGTCGCCGCCGCGCACCTTGCGCACGATGTTCTGCAACCGCTTTTCGATGGACTCGAGATCGGCAAGCATCAGTTCGGTTTCGATGGTTTCGGCATCGGCGACCGGATCGACACGGCCTTCGACATGGGTCACGTCGCCATCTTCGAAACAACGCAGCACATGTGCGATGGCGTCGGTTTCGCGGATATTCGCGAGGAACTGGTTGCCGAGACCTTCGCCTTTGGACGCGCCTTTCACCAGACCGGCGATGTCAACAAAGGTCATCCGCGTCGGGATGATCGATTTCGACTTGGCGATATCCGCGAGCTTGTCGAGCCGCGCATCCGGTACGGCGACCTCGCCCACGTTCGGCTCGATCGTGCAAAACGGGAAGTTCGCCGCCTGCGCCGCCGCCGTCCGCGTCAGCGCATTGAACAACGTGGATTTGCCGACATTCGGCAATCCGACGATACCCATCTTGAATCCCATTGACGTTCTCCTGTCAGCTTTGCGCCGCTTCTAGCAGCCCAAGCCGCAAGCGCAAGCAGGGCTGCGCGAAAGACCGGATTGAACCAATCGGTTCGTTGTCGCGTTAACGTTCTGGAAGCGCCGGTGATAGCCGTCAGATGCCAGATCGGGGCTCTTTCACCGCAACACTCAAATTGAAGTCAAGAAAATGAAGACAGTTCTACGAGTATCCGGCCTTGTTCTGCCGGCCATGATCCTTTTTGCCCCTTCGGCGAGCGCCCAGTCAGTCACGTTCGGCCTTGGTTATTCCGATTTCAACAATGAGATCTCAAGAGATACCGCGACGGTCGATCTGGAATACCACCATATCCCCTTCTACGAAGGTGATGTTGCCAGCTATTCATGGGGCGGCGCGGCCCGGATCACGGGTGCGGGCGATTTCTTTGTTGGCGCGGGTATCGTTGCCAACTGGTCGCTGGCAAACGACTGGTTCATCGAAGGCAGCCTGATGCCGGGGTATTATGACGAGGATATGCCGGTGAACCAGCTTGGCGGGCATTTCTTTTTCCGCTCGCTCATCGGTGTTGGCAAACGGTTCGAGTCTGGCAACAGCCTGTCGCTTGGCCTTTCGCATATCTCGAACGCGTCGATCCGCGAATTCAACCCCGGTGTGAATACGCTTAGCCTGCGCTACACGGTGGCATTCTGACGAGACCGCGCGGCGCGTGGACATGGTGCATTGATTTCCCCGGGTAGTTTTGGCATGGCAGACCGACAGATAGAGGAATGCGCCCATGACCCGTATCGACGCCAAATTCGCCACGCTCCGCGACGCGGGGAAAAAAGCATTCGTGGCCTATGTAATGGCGGGCGATCCGGACTTTGAAACCTCGCTGGAGATCGTGAAGGGTTTGCCGGGTGCTGGCGTAGACATCATCGAGCTGGGCCTGCCTTTTACCGACCCGATGGCGGACGGCCCGACGATCCAGCTTGCCGGGCAGCGCGCCCTTGAAGGCGGCATGACGCTAAACCGCACGCTGGAGCTTGCCCGGAAGTTCCGGGAAGGTGATGACGCGACCCCGATCGTGATGATGGGCTATTACAACCCGATCTATTCGCGCGGGGTGAGCACTTTTCTCGAACAGGCCAAAGAGGCCGGGATCGACGGGCTGATCATCGTGGACCTGCCGCCCGAGGAAGATGACGAACTGTGCCTGCCCGCGCAGAAGGCCGGTCTGAACTTTATCCGGCTGGCCACGCCGACCACCGATGACAATCGTCTGCCCAAGGTGCTCGAGAATACCTCGGGCTTTGTCTATTACGTGTCGATCACCGGGATCACCGGCTCGGCCGAGGCGCAGTCGGCCGATGTCGGACCCGAAGTCGCACGGATCAAGGCGGGGACCGATCTGCCGGTCATCGTGGGTTTCGGGATCAAGACGCCGGAACAGTCACGCGCGATTGCCGAAGTGGCCGATGGCTCGGTCGTGGGATCGGCCATTGTCGACCAGATCGAAAAGGGCAAGCCCGTTAACGAAGTGCTGGCTTTTGTTAAGTCCTTGGCCGACGGAGCCCATTCGGCCTGAATATTGCCCTGAAATTACCCGTTTAGGGTCAACGGTAGGCCATTCAGCACCGGCATTGTCGCGGAAACTTGCACAGTTTCCGGATCGGAATGCCCATGTTCAAAGTTGCCTGGCTTATCGGACTGCTGACCCTTGCGGGGCTTGCCCCGGCTTCGGCCCAGACCCGCGCCTATTACGGGGAAGAGGCGCAGGCCCTGCAATGCGCGGCCTATTTTTCCTATACATCGCTGGTTCTTGAGCGGCGCGGGCTGATCACGCAGCGCCGCGCGCAGGAAGGCGCGTTGCAGGCCACCGCGATCCTTGGGCGGCACGTGAGCGGCACCTATTCGCAAAAGCGCAAAGCCTTTGTCGCCGTGCTGTCGCAATTGCCGCGCGCCGAGGGCGACCTGATCGAGGAATCGATCCGATACTATAACTGGTGCAGCGAGCGGTTTCTGGGCTGACCCCTAGCCGCGCCGCTTTAGCATATGGGTCGAATGATAGGACGAGACCAGATCGTCGTTCTGGTTTAGAATATTGTACTGCACGTCGACGAACCCCCGGTCGGGCTTTGACTTGGACGCTTTCGACGCGGTGACCTCGGCCTCGACCCGCAGAGTATCGCCCGCGTAGAGGGGTTTGATCCAGCGCACTTCGGACATGCCGGGCGAGCCCATCGAGCTTTCGGACCAGTCGCTTGCCTCGAGCGTGAGGTTGAAAGCCGTCAGGATCGTGTGGAAACCGCTGGCGATCAGACCGCCATAGACCGATTTCTTTGCAGCCTCTTCGTCGACATGGAACGGCTGGTTGTCCCATTGTTTCGCAAACTCGATGATTGCCTCGGCCGTGAGCGTTTTCGAGCCGGTGGTATAGCGTTTGCCCAGCGGCATGTCGTCGAAGAACATCTGACTCTCCTGCTTCCTGTTCCGTGCGACTATGGCGCAGCGCGCAACATTCGGCCAGTTCGTTTGGCCGCTTGAGTAAGCCCCGGTGCGTTGATACTGATCTCAGGTGTTTAGCAGGGAGGGCATCGCAATGCCGGTCATCACGAATATTCAGGATCTGAAACGGATCTATGAACGCCGGGTTCCGCGGATGTTCTTTGACTATACCGAAAGCGGCAGCTGGACCGAGCAGACTTTCCGCGAGAACACGTCGGACTTTGAAAAGATCCGGCTACGTCAGAAAGTGGCCGTGGACATGTCGAACCGGACGACGGCGGGCACGATGATCGGTCAGAAGGTCACCATGCCGGTTTCGCTGGCCCCGGTCGGGCTGACGGGCATGCAGAACGCCGATGGTGAGATGAAGGCCGCCCGGGCGGCGCAGAAATTCGGCGTACCCTACACCCTGTCGACCATGTCGATCAATTCGATCGAAGACGTGGCCGAGCATATCTCGGGGCCGTTCTGGTTCCAGCTTTATACGATGAAAGACACGGATTACACCTCGCGGCTGATCCAGCGGGCCAAGGATGCGGGCTGTTCCGCACTGGTCATAACGCTCGACCTGCAATTGCTGGGTCAGCGCCACAAGGATCTCAAGAACGGGCTTTCCGCCCCGCCAAAGCTGACACCCAAGACGATTGCCAACCTTGCCACGAAATGGGCATGGGGCATCGAGATGCTGAGCGCCAAGCGGCGGTCTTTCGGCAATATCGTGGGCCACGTGGAAGGCATCGACGATCCGGCCTCGCTGGGGGCGTGGACCTCGGAGCAGTTCGACCTGACGCTGGACTGGGACAAGATCGGCAAGCTGATGGAGCAATGGGGTGGCAAGGTCATCCTCAAGGGTATTCTTGACCCTGAAGATGCCAAAATGGCGGTCAAACTGGGGGCCGATGCCATCGTGGTGTCGAACCACGGCGGGCGGCAGCTTGACGGTGCGCTGAGTTCGATCCGGATGTTGACACCGATCCTTGATGCGGTCGGCGGCGATATCGAGGTGATCCTCGACAGCGGCATCCGGTCAGGTCAGGACGTGCTCAAGGCGTTGGCCATGGGGGCGAATGGCACGATGATCGGGCGGTCGTATATCTACGGCCTTGGCGCCATGGGGCAAAAGGGTGTGACCACCGCGCTTGAGATCATCCGCAAGGAGCTGGACATGACCATGGCGCTGTGCGGTGAAACCAATGTCGCCAACCTTGGTCGCCATAACCTGTTGGTGCCGGAAGGGTTCGAAGGGCGCTGGCAGGACTAGCCAAATGCTGATCTTCTCGCCGCAGTCGCTGGCTTTCATCGCGGTTCCGAAAACCGGCACCACGGCGATCGAGATGGCGCTGAAGCCGAAGGCCGACATCATCTTTACCAAGCGGCGCAAGCATATCTCGGCGCAGCGGTTCCATGCGCGGATCGCACCGTTTCTCGAGACCGAGTTCGGCATGCGCCCGGACCGGTTCGCGGTGATCCGTGAGCCGGAGGAGCAGATCCGAAGCTGGTATCGCTATCGCGCGCGGCAGGCGAAAAAGGGCAGCGCATTCAGCACGGAGGGTATCAGCTTTGACCAGTTCGTGCGCGAGGTTCTCTCGGACGACCCGCCCGAATATGCGGGGATCGGCAGCCAGTTCGCGATGCTGACCTCGCTGAAGGGGCGCGTGTTGATTACCGATCTCTTTGCCCATGAAAAGCCGGTCGGGCTGTTGAACTTTCTGGCCGAGCGGTTCGGTGAACCGGTGCAACCGGGCGTCAAGAATGTCTCGCCCGAGGTACCGGCAGAGCTGGAAGAGACCACGCGGCGGAAACTGCGCGCGGCGCGGGCGGCCGAGTTCGACCTTTACGCGCAGGTCATGGATGCGGGCGGGCACCTGAAGAGCGCCCTGCCCTGAGCCGCCGGTTCATCACCGGGACCAGAATGACCGCAACCAGCAAGAGCATAACGGCGAGCATCAGGAAAGAAGCGCGCAGGCCGTAAAGATCGGCGGTCAGACCCATCATGCTGGGACCGAAGAGAAACGCGCCATAGCCTACGACCGAAGCCCGGCCAATTGCGGCGACCCGGTCGGATTGCGGGACAACCCGCCCGATGAGCGCCATGGAGATCGGCACAACCACCGAGACGCCAAGACCGAGGATCGCAAAACCGAGGTAAGCGACGGTGAGTGTTGGTGCGAGCGCCGCCGTCGCGGTTCCGATGGCCGCAATGGTGCATGCGGCGGCGATGATCACCGTTTCCGAAAGACGCGCCGCCACGGATTGGCCGATGATCCGACCGATCCCCATCGTCACGCCCAGCACGGCCGGTCCCAGCGCCCCTTGCGCCGCCCCGCCACCAAGCGTGCGTTCGAGATGCAGGGCGGACCAGCCCTCGACCGCCTGTTCGGCCATGAAACCGACAAGGAATACAAGACCGGCAAGCCAGACGATCACCCGGCCCGCCGCCGCCGACAGCGCGGGTTCCCCGGCGGTGTGACGGTGCGGCGCGACCATCAGGAAGCACAAGGTCCAGATTACGGCAGTGACGATGCAAAACACCTGGACCGGCGTGAAACCAGCCTCGCGCGCCATGCCGGTCACCAGCGCCGCTCCGGCGAAAGAAAAGGAATAGACCGCGTGATTGAGGTTCATCAGCGGCCGCCCGCGCAGAGCCTCTGATTCGGCAAGACGCGTGTTCAGCAGGATATCGGCAATCCCCGAAGCGGCGGCGGTCAGGAACATGCCAAAAGTGAAGACCGCGATCAGGCTGCTGAAGGACACGAACAGCATGCAGGCAACCATCGCCGCGCTGCTGAGCGCGAGGGATAGGGCACCCAACCGGCGATCCACCAGCGGCGCAAGCCACATGGCGCTGATCGCACCGATGCTGGAGACAAGAAAAGAAGCGCCATAAGCGGCATCGCTTGCCCCGATCTGGGCCTTGATCACCGGCACCTGGGCTGCGAAACAGCCCCAGACCAGCGCCATCGCCACAAAGCCGAGCGCGGGCGCGCGGCTGATCCGGATATCTTCTACCAGTCCCATGATCTGCCACTTGTCACGCGGTTCAACGAGGCGCAAGGAAAAGCTCTTTTCAAGACAGCGACTCTGGTCTATACGCGCGGCTTCACGCGGGGTGACAGCCTTGGAGGCACCCTGCCCTTACAAATTGGAGAATAGATATGGCTGGAGAGATTCCTGATCTCGTAGCCCTGGAACGGACGGGGACAGGCAAGGGCGCCGCTCGTCAGGCACGCCGTGATGGCATGGTTCCCGGGATTGTATTCGGTGGCGACAACGACCCGCTGCCCATCAACATTCCGTTCAACGAGCTGTTTCACAAGCTCAAGGCCGGACGTTTCAAGGCGACCCTGTTCAACATGAAAGTCGAAGGTCATGACGACGTGCGCGTCATCTGCCGCGACGTTCAGCGGGACGTCGTCAAAGACCTGCCGACCCATGTCGATTTCATGCGTCTGCGCCGGACCACCAAGATCAACCTGTTCATCCCGGTTGAAGTTGTGGGCGAAGAAAGCTGCCCCGGTCTGCGTAAGGGCGGCGTTCTGTCGCTGGTACGTCCCGAAGTCGAACTGGTCGTGACCGCGGGCGATATCCCCGATCACATCACCATCGACGTTTCGGGCCAGAACATCGGCGACTCGGTCACCATCTCTTCGGTTGACCTGCCGCAGGGCGCCAAACCGACCATCGACCGTGACTTTGTGATCGCGACCATCTCGGCACCGTCGGGTCTTCGCGCTGCAGATGACGAAGAAGAAGTTGCCGCAGACGAAGTCGAAGCGACCGAAGTCAACGACGATTGATCCTTTCGAGGGACAGTAAGGACGATCACGGGGCTCCCATCGGGGGCCCCTTTTCTTTTGGACGCATGGTCGGGTTTGAGCGGATGGCTGGAACATCCCGCTAATTCCGGGCATTGATTGATCATGGTACGTCAACGGAGACAGCAATGAAACTGATCGTGGGGCTGGGCAATCCCGGCGCGAAATACGCTCGCAACCGCCATAACATCGGGTTCATGGCCGTCGACCGGATTGCCGAGGATCAGGGGTTTTCGCCGTGGAAGCCCAAATTTCAGGGCGCAATCGCCGAAGGTCGGCTGGGCAGCGACAAGGTGTTACTGCTCAAGCCTGAAACCTACATGAACAATTCGGGTCAGTCTGTCGGAGAGGCGATGCGGTTCTTCAAGCTGACGCCTGATGACGTGATCGTTCTTCATGACGAGATCGACCTTGCCCCGGCAAAGGTTCGGGTCAAGCAGGGCGGCGGCCATGCGGGCCATAACGGGCTTCGGTCGATCCATGCCCATATCGGTGCCGAATACGCGCGAGTCAGGCTTGGCGTGGGTCACCCGGGCCGCAAGGAACTTGTGCCCGCCTATGTGCTGCACGACTTTGCCAAGGCCGATGAAGACTGGCTTGACGATGTTCTGCGCGGGATTTCGGACGGCGCGGCGTCCCTGGCGGACGGGGATTTCGGCAAGTTCATGAACGCGGTTTCCCTGCGGGTCGCGCCGCCCCGGTCGTCGAAGAGCGCTGCGCCAAAGGTCGAGACCGCCCCTGCCAAGAAAGCACCCGAACCCGAGGACACAGCGCCCGAAAAGACGCCGTTGCAGAAACTGATGGAAAAATTCAGGTGAGGATGCCTGCGGCCCTGCGCGTGCAGGCCCGGTCCTGCCGTGCGCTGGGTTCCGATTTCATGGGGCGGCTGCTGGTCCTGCTTGCCGATAACTGGCCCTGCGACGGAAAAATCACGGACCTATGCGAAGGCTGGCCCGATGAGCTTGGGCCGAATGCCGCCTCGCTGCCGCTACGGCTTGCGGGCGGGCTGCATGCGCTGGTGCTGACCTCGGCAGATGATGCCTTGGGTGCCGCCTATCCGCCCAACGATGTACCGGATCAGGTGCTGCTGGACGCGGTTCTAGCCGCTATGCGTCGACACGAGCGTTTTCTGCTCGACTGGATGCAGAGCGCCCCCCAGACCAACGAAGTCCGTCGGTCCGCCGTTATCATTGCCGCCGCGCACTGGGTGTCAGGCAAGCACCCCCTGCCCCTGATGACAAGCGAGCTGGGGGCAAGCGCGGGGCTGAACCTGATGTGGGATCACTATGCTCTCGAGGTGACGGAAGGGCGACTTGGGCCAGCTGACCCTGCGCTGGTGCTAACACCCGACTGGAAGGGAGACCTTCCCGCGGCCACAAATATCGCGGTTACGGATCGGGCTGGCGTCGATCTCAACCCGCTCGATGTAAAGGACCCTAAGCAGGTCACGCGGTTGCTGGCCTATCTTTGGCCGGATCAGCCGCATCGCGCCGAACTGACCCGCGCCGCGATTGGCGTGCAGTCCGAGACCGTTACTCGGGGCGACGCCATAGACTGGCTGGACGACCGGCTGGCTGCCCAGACAGAGGGGCATCTCCACCTGATTTACCACACGGTGGCCTGGCAGTATTTCCCGGCAGAGGCTCAGGCGAGGGGTCGGGCGATGATCGAAGCGGCCGGGGCAGTCGCAACCGAGACGAAACCCCTCGCATGGTTGTGGATGGAGAGTGACGGCGATGCACAGGGGCGCGGGGGTGCATTGCTGTCGCTTCGCCTCTGGCCCGGCGACAAGCAAATCACCCTTGGGCGCGCCGATTTTCACGGTCGCTGGATTGACTGGAATCCAATTGAAACCTGAATATTGCGCATACCATTAGTTCGGCGAAACTTGGCCGCAATATTATTAAAACGGCCAAATAAGCCCTAATTGACACTTTCCACTATTTGGCAGCGCGGCTTTTAGAAGCCGCTTAATGCTGGTACTATGAATTTGCGGGACTTCGACTTTGTTCGAGCTGCATTGTTTCATTGAGAGGGTGGCGAAGATGGAACCAGACGAAAAACTCAACGTGTTGGGCGAACCTCTTACGCCATGTTCTTTCAAACCGGTGACCGGTTTCTTTCGGGATGGGCATTGCAATACATGCGCGGAAGATCAGGGGATCCACACGGTCTGCGCCGAGATGACCGAGGAATTTCTTGCCTATTCCAAATATGTTGGCAACGACCTGTCCACACCGCGTCCCGAATTCCGCTTTGAGGGGCTTAAACCCGGAGATCAGTGGTGTCTTTGCGCCGGGCGTTTCCTGCAAGCGGCCGACGAAGGTTGCGCACCAAACGTGAACCTGTCGGCCACGCATAAGCGCACGCTTGAGGTTGTTTCGATGGAAATGCTGGAATTGCACAGTTCCGAAAAATCGAAATAGCGGGATTTATCACTGGGGAATTTGGGCGCAATCCAATTGATCGGCGCGGGCGAATACCCTCTCTCCTATTACGGCGCGCTGGCCGCATAGTGACATCTTGCAACCGCCATCTACATCGACCAGACGCAATCCGCTTTCCGGAGTCACGGTAATTTCAATCCGGCATTGCGCGCCCTGAAAATCTTCCTGATAGACCCAGCCGCCGGGCATCGGGCCAACCGGGCCGAGCGCCCCACAGGTATGACCGTTTCCGCCAAGGCTGTCGAAGTCGAACTCGCCATGCCCCGCATCATCGACGCGCAGCTGGAGCGAGGCGTTATCCGTGACATAGCAATACCCGGTCAGGGCACCGCCCGACGGGGCCGATGCAGCGGTGCAGGGGATTTGCGACAGGCGCCATCCCGGTCCGGCGATATCGTCGATCTTCCAGAAGCCGTCCTCGGGGATGAAGTCATAGACGATCTGTGCCGGCGTTCCGAAATTGCTGAACTGAGCCGTCACGCTGAGCGCCTGCTCGTCCCCCTCGACCGTGGTCTGCAAAGTACGTGCGATTTCGGCCGCGTCAAAATCATTGCCGGGAATTTCGGGGGCGAAATCGATGCAGGCGTTGGCGAGGTCATTGCCGTAGGTGTCGTTCGCCTCGAACAAGGATACCATACGGCTGGTCATGTATTGCGCGCGCCGCTCAGGCGCCCGGAAATACGCGAGCCCTTTCTGCTCGGCCGATCCCGGCTGGGAAAGCGAAGTGTAGATCCAGCGCACGGTATCTTCGGGGCTTTGCGCGGCAACCGAACCGGCAGCCATCACCGCCGCCCAGAGAAACAGAATGAAAACACTGAAACGCATGGTTCACCTCCCGCTATCGGGATCAGGTTAACCGGCCTTCATGTGTTCTGCCAAATGCAATCCGAGAGTGGGTCTGGCTTTTCCGTGACGGGCCAGCAGGCGACAGGAAAGAAAAAGCCCGGCAACAAATGTGCCGGGCATTAAGTATCTAGGGATCAGGACGTGGCTATCAGTCCTTTTCCTCCATCTCGAAACCAAGCGCGGCGGCGACGGTAAAGATGTCCTTGTCGCCACGACCGCACATGTTCATCACGATGACATGGTCCTTGGGCAGGTCAGGCGCGATCTTCATCACGTGGGCCAGTGCATGGCTGGGCTCCAGCGCCGGAATGATGCCTTCCAGCGTGCAGCAGAGCTGGAACGCCTCAAGCGCTTCCTTGTCGGTGATAGACACGTATTGCGCGCGCCCCACGTCATGCAGCCAGGAATGCTCGGGTCCGATGCCGGGATAATCGAGTCCTGCCGAGATAGAAAACCCTTCGAGAATCTGGCCATCGTCGTCCTGCAAAAGGTAGGTGCGGTTGCCGTGAAGCACGCCGGGACGTCCGCCCGTCAGCGAGGCGCAATGCTCCATCTTGTCGTTCACACCCTTACCACCGGCTTCAACGCCGATAATATTGACCTCGTCATCGTCGAGGAAGGGATAGAACAGGCCCATCGCATTCGACCCGCCACCGATCGCGGCAATCACTGTATCAGGGAGACGGCCTTCGCCCTCGGCCTCGGCCAGTTGCCAGCGGACTTCCTTGCCAATGATCGACTGGAAATCACGGACCATCGCCGGATAGGGGTGCGGACCGGCCACGGTGCCGATGCAGTAAAAGGTGTCGCGCACATTGGTCACCCAATCGCGCAGCGCGTCGTTCATCGCGTCCTTGAGCGTCCCGCGGCCGGATGTGACCGGGATCACCTCGGCACCCAACAGACGCATGCGGAAGACGTTGGGCTTTTGCCGTTCGACGTCATGCGCGCCCATGTAAACCACGCATTTCAGGCCGAACTTGGCGCAGACGGTCGCGGTGGCGACGCCGTGCTGGCCCGCGCCGGTTTCAGCGATGATCCGGGTCTTGCCCATGCGGCGGGCAAGGATGATTTGCCCCAGCACGTTGTTGATCTTGTGCGCGCCGGTATGGTTCAGCTCGTCCCGCTTCATGTAGATCTTGGCGCCGCCCAAATGCTCGGTCAGGCGCTCTGCATGGTACAGCGGACTGGGGCGCCCGACGTAATGGGTCCAGAGATCGTCCATCTCGTCCCAGAACGACTGGTCCGTCTTGGCTTTCTCGTATTCCGCTTCAAGGCTCAGGATGAGCGGCATCAGGGTTTCCGAGACGAACCGGCCACCGAATTTGCCGAAACGGCCATTTTCATCAGGGCCGGTCATGAAAGAATTGAAAAGATCGTCAGGCATTTGCGGACCCTCATTTCTGTGCTTTGTTCCACATAAACGCCGTGCCCCGGCATTGCCAGCGGGAATCGGCCGTTCAGGCGGTGCGGACTGCGGCTGAAAAGGACTGCATCAGCGCAGCATCTTTCACGCCCGGTTCGGATTCGATACCGGATGAAACATCGACCTGCCGCGCGCCGGTCAGGCGCATCGCCTCGGCGACATTGGCTTCGGTCAGGCCCCCGGCCAGCATCCAAGGCACCGGCCAGCGGCGACCCGCGATCAGACGCCAGTCAAAGGCAAGCCCGTTGCCGCCGGGCAGCGTCGCGTCTTTTGGCGGTTTGGCGTCCACCAGAACCTGATCGGCGACCCGCAGGTAGGTGTCGAGATTTTCAAGGTCTTCCGGACCCGCGACGCCCACGGCCTTCATCACCGGCAGCCCATAGCGCTGCTTGATCTCGGTCACGCGCTCGAACGTCTCTTTGCCGTGCAGCTGCAACATGTCGATGGGAACGGTTTCAGTGATCTGGTCCAGCAGGTCGTCGTCGGCGTTGACCACAAGCGCGACCTTGGCGATCCCCTCGGGAACCTGCGCCGCAATCGGCGCGGCGTCCTCTGGTGTCAGATAGCGCGGCGATGGCGGGAAAAAGACAAAGCCGACATAAGCGGCCCCGGCCTCTACAGCCGCGCTGACGTCGGCGGGCGTGCGCAGCCCGCAGAATTTCATTCGGGTATTCATGCTACGTGCTTATCCGCGCCGGGCGGGATTTGAAAGCGGTCGGAGGGCGCTATTCCAGCAGGGCCAGAACTTCGTCCTTTTCCTTGTGCTTGTCTTTCTTGAGCCGGTCGACCTCGCGCGCCAGTTTCTGGGCTTCGCGCGATTTCACGCTCGCCTCGCGACGATGCTTGTGTTCGCGCAGCCATTCCCAGATGAAACCGATGACCAGCCCTGCCACCACACCGCCAAGAACGACGACAAACAGCGGCAGCGTGATCGACCATTCGAGACCCAGGAAGGTCGCAAGATCGTCGGGCACGAGCTTCAATTCCACGAGCCCGCGGTTGGCGAGCGAGACAGAAATCAGCAGGATCGCAATCGCGGCGAGCACGATATAGCGGACGTAGCGCATTTATTTACTTTCCGTTCAGACGGTCACGAAGCAACTTGCCCGTTTTGAAAAAAGGCACGTGCTTCTCTTCTACATGTACCGTTTCGCCTGTTCTCGGGTTGCGGCCAACCCTTGAATCCCGTTTTTTGACCGAAAAAGCGCCAAAACCGCGGAGTTCCACCCGATCGCCCCGGGCCATCGCCTCTGTGACCTCTTCGAAGACCGTGTTCACAATCCGCTCCACGTCGCGCTGATAGAGGTGCGGATTCTCATCAGCGATTTTTTGTATCAATTCTGACCGGATCATTTTTGCGCCCCTCCCAAGGCATCTTTTTCGAGCAGTCGGATTCGCAAGATCTATTGGAGCATTGAATATGTATTTAGACCAGAACTATCAGAATATGAAAGAAATTTTCGGCGGGTTAACACCAATGGATGCATGTGCAGGCTGATCCGTCCACGGATTCCGCGCGCGTTGTTCTGAAATTTCAGCGTTTCCCCGAACCACGTTCAGACGATTCGGCAGCGACGATTGTTGACGCGGTTAACGAAATGACGCCTTTCCGATCGGGCGAATGGAGACGGGCGCGCAAAGAAAAACCCCGCCACCTTTCGGCAGCGGGGTTCGATATTGTCAGCGAAAGACTGTGCTTTCGTGTGAGGCTTACTCGTCGCCTTTGAGCGCTGCGCCGAGAATGTCGCCAAGCGACGCGCCGGAATCGGACGAACCGTACTGCTCGACGGCTTCTTTCTCTTCCGCGATCTCGCGTGCCTTGATCGACAGGCCCAGACGACGGGTTTTGCTGTCCACGTTGGTCACGCGCACATCGACCTTGTCGCCAACCGAGAAACGCTCGGGGCGCTGTTCGGCACGGTCACGGGACAGGTCGGAGCGGCGGATGAAGGATTTCATGCCTTCATATTCCACTTCGATGCCACCGTCTTCGATCGAAGTGACATTCACGGTCACGATCGAGCCACGCTTTACGCCGCCAACCGCTTCGGCGAACTTGTCACCGCCGAGGTTCTTGATCGAGAGCGAGATACGCTCTTTCTCAACGTCGACTTCGGAGACAACGGCCTGAACCATGTCGCCTTTGCGGTAGTTCTGGATCGCGTCTTCGCCACGCTCGTCCCAAGACAGGTCGGAGAGGTGAACCATGCCGTCGATGTCGCCTTCGAGGCCGATGAACAGACCGAATTCGGTGATGTTCTTGACTTCGCCTTCGACTTCGGTGCCCTCGGGGTGGGTCTCTGCAAACACTTCCCACGGATTGCGCATGGTCTGCTTGAGACCAAGGCTGACACGGCGCTTGGACGGATCGATTTCCAGGACCATGACCTCAACCTCTTGCGAGGTGGACACGATTTTGCCCGGATGGACGTTTTTCTTGGTCCAGGACATTTCGGAAACGTGGACCAGACCTTCGACACCCGGCTCCAGTTCGACGAACGCACCGTAATCGGTGATGTTCGTGACGCGGCCCATGTGGACAGAGGACAGCGGGTACTTGGCGCCGACCAGATCCCACGGATCTTCCTGAAGCTGCTTCATGCCAAGGCTGATGCGGTGTGTGTCCTTGTTGATCTTGATGACCTGAACCTTGACGGTTTCGCCGATCTGCAGGATCTCGGAAGGATGGTTCACACGGCGCCATGCCATGTCGGTGACGTGCAGCAGGCCGTCTACGCCACCGAGGTCAACAAACGCACCGTACTCGGTGATGTTCTTGACCACGCCGTCGACTGCCTGACCTTCGGTGAGGTTGCCGATGACTTCGGCGCGCTGTTCGGCACGGGACTCTTCGAGGATCGCGCGGCGCGAAACAACGATGTTGCCACGGCGACGGTCCATCTTGAGAACCTGGAACGGCTGCTTGAGCCCCATAAGCGGGCCAGCGTCGCGCACGGGGCGCACATCGACCTGCGAACCGGGCAGGAATGCCACGGCACCGCCCAGATCGACGGTGAAACCGCCTTTGACGCGACCAAAGATCGCGCCTTCGACACGCTCTTCGTTTGCATAGGCTTTTTCGAGACGATCCCAGGCTTCTTCGCGGCGGGCCATTTCACGGCTGATGACCGCTTCGCCCTTGGCGTTTTCGACCTGACGCAGGAAGACTTCGACTTCGTCGCCTACGCTGATGTCGGGCGCTTCACCGGGATTTGCGAATTCTTTGAGTTCGACGCGGCCTTCCATCTTGTAGCCTACGTCGATGATGGCTTGGCCCGCTTCGATCGCGATGACCTTGCCTTTGACAACCGAACCCTCGTCCGGGGTGTCCATTTCGAAGCTTTCGTTAAGGAGGGCTTCGAATTCCTCCATCGATGTATCTTGAGCCATGTGGTCTCAGGTTTCCTTTTCTTCGGTTTTGACTGGCCGCGCGGTTGTCTCCGCCGGTCTTGGGATTGGTCGGACGGTCCACAAAGAGAAATAGGGCCGGTAGCCTCCGACCCTGCCTGTGTTTCTGCTCTGCGGCGTGATTTCGCCTTTTGTGACCCGCGCGCTATACAGGATGCCACCGGGTTTTGGCAAGGGCCTGCTGTTCGCGGCGCTCTGATCGGCGAAAACCACCGTGGAATACGCAGTTTCTCTGGCGAAACGCGTCAGAGACGCTGTTCAACCTGCGCTGCCGCTGCTGCAACTGCATCCTCGATGCTGAGCGAACTGGTGTCTATCAACAGCGCGTCGGCAGCGGGTTTGAGCGGCGCTTCGGCGCGGTTCATATCGCGGTCATCGCGGGCCCGGACATCCGCGAGGACCTGTTCATAGGTTGTTTCACTGCCGCCACCCTGCAATTCCGCGAAACGCCGCTGCGCCCGCACTTCGGCACTGGCGGTGACGAAAAGCTTCACCTCGGCCTCGGGGCAGATCACGGTGCCGATATCGCGCCCGTCCAGAACCGCGCCACCTTCACGGCGCGCGAAATCGCGCTGGAACTGGGTCAGCGCCGAGCGGACCTCGGCGATGACTGCGACCTTGCTGGCCGCTTCGGCAACTTCGGCGGTCCGCAGGTTCGTGGCCTGCAGATCTTCGGGCTGCAACTTCTGCGCGGCCTCCACGGCACCCAAGCCGTGAAGGGTGCGCGCGCCCACCGCCCGATACAAAAGTCCCGTATCCAGATGCGCCAGCCCGAAACGCGCGGCGATTGCCTTTGAGATCGTGCCCTTGCCCGCTGCGGCAGGGCCGTCGATAGCGACGGTAAAGATCATGCCGCATCCTTATTCGCGCGATGGATCGACGCGCCAAGCGCCGACATCAGCGGCTCGAAGATCGGGAAAGACGTGGCAATCGGTGCGCCATCATCCACCGACACCGCAGATTTTGCGGCCATACCAAGAATGAGGAAGGACATGGCGATGCGGTGATCGAGATGGCTTTGGCAGGTCGCGCCACCGGCAACCATGCCCGGCCCCATGCCGGTGACCGACCACCAGTCATCGCCCTCTTCGACGTCGACGCCACAGTCCCGCAGGCCCGTCGCCATCGCATCGATCCGGTCGCTTTCCTTGACGCGCAGCTCCTTGACGCCGCGCATCATGGTGATGCCGCTGGCATTGGCCGCGACCACGGAGAGGATCGGGTATTCGTCGATCATACTTGCGGCGCGTTCCGGGGGAACGTCGATCCCCTTCATGTCGGGCGAAAAGCGCGCACGGAGATCGGCAACCGGTTCGCCGCCTTCTTCGCGTTCGTTTTCATAGGTCAGGTTCGCCCCCATCTCGCGCAGGGTGGTGAACAATCCGGCGCGGGTCGGGTTCAGACCGATTCCGGGGATCAGCACGTCCGAGCCGGGCACGATCAGGGCTGCGCAGACCGGAAAGGCGGCGCTGGACGGATCGCGGGGCACCGCAATGGTCTGAGGCGTGAGTTCCGGTTGGCCGGTCAGGGTAATCACGCGGCCTTGGTCGGTTTCCTCGGTAGTGATTTCGGCCCCGAAACCGGCAAGCATCCTCTCTGTATGATCGCGGGTCGCCTCTTTTTCGATGACGACCGTTTTGCCCGGTGCGTTCAGACCGGCGAGAAGCACGGCGGACTTCACCTGAGCCGACGGCATCGGCACGGTGTAATTCACCGGCACTGGGTCTGCCGACCCGACGATTGTCATCGGCAGCCGCCCCCCTGCCCGGCCGACGGACTGCGCCCCGAACAGCGAGATCGGATCGGTGATACGGGCCATTGGTCGCTTGTTGAGGCTCGCATCGCCGGTAAAGGTCGCCGAGATCGGCGAGGTCGCCATGGCGCCCATGATCAGCCGGACACCGGTGCCCGAATTGCCGCAATCGATGACCTGATCTGGTTCGGCGAAACCGCCGACGCCCACGCCGAACACGCTCCAGCTGCCATCGTCGTGGCGGGTCACCTCGGCACCAAAGGCCCGCATGGCCTTGGCCGTGTCGAGCACATCTTCGCCTTCGAGAAGGCCGGTGATCTTCGTTTCACCAACTGCCATTGCGCCAAGGATCAGCGACCGATGAGAGATCGACTTGTCGCCCGGCACATCAGCCGTGCCGGCCAGCGGACCGCAGGGGACCGATGTCATGGGAATGGGGGTGCCGTGTGCGGACATGCCTACCTCGCCTGTTTTGTCGGCGCGGTTGTAAACCACCCTTGATCCAGCGTCCATCGCTGGAAATTAGGGATGGCCGTAGTGCTAGATTTTCAATCTGGCCCTGATGAAGAATACGTGGGGAAAGGCGACAGCGCTCAGGTCTTGCGGAAGGTCAGGTAATGCGGCGTCCGGCCTTCACGCAGGGCTTTCTGCTCGTACCGTGTCGAAAGCCAGTCCGCCCAGGGGGTTCGCCAGTCACCCGGCGCTTCCGCCAGCCATTCGAAACCGGCTTGCGGCACTTCCTCAAGCGTCTGGCGCACGTAATCGGGAATGTCGGTCGCAACCCTGAATTCCGCGCCGGGTTTGAGCACACGCGCAAGCGGGACAAGATGTTCCTGCGTGACAAAGCGACGGCGATGATGCCGCGCCTTGGGCCAGGGGTCGGGATAAAGAAGAAACGCCTTTGAGATGCTCTGATCCGGCAAAACGTCGAAAAGGTCACGCACGTCACCGGGATGTACGGCGAGGTTTTCGACACCCGCGCGGCGAATCTTGCCCAAGAGCATCGCGACGCCATTGACATAGGGTTCTGCCCCGATGATCCCGATATCACGGTTTTCGCTGGCCTGATGGACGAGGTGTTCGCCACCGCCAAAGCCGACCTCGAGCCAGACGGGTTTGCCATCAAAAAGCGCAGGAAGATCAAGGTTGTCCCGCGACGGGTTCTCATCCCATCCAACCGGCCCCGGCGACAAGGCAGAAAGGTCTTCGTCCAGATAGGTCTTTTGACTCTTCTTGAGAGACTTGCCTTTCAGGCGACCATAAAAGTTTCGGCGGGGGCGTTCGGGATGCGTCATGGGCGCTGCTCTAGCCGAGGTGCAGGCGCAGGGCAATGACGGGTTATTCGGTCAGGACGCCGGCTTTGAGCAGTTCCGCCCGGTAGGGACGCCACATTTCGGACTGCGGGTTGCGAATGGTTTCAATGGCAAAACCCGGGTCCACCCCGCGCGAGGTGATGTATTTGAGATGCGCGTACATCTCATCCTGCGTGTCGAGATACATCCAAGCCGCGAAATCATAGGGCGTGGCCCAGCCCTGCTCGCCCCTTTCGCGGTCGTAGTAGGAGGCGATGTTTTCGGCAGACCAGAAGATCTGGTGAAACCCGATCCGCGATCCGCGCGACATGGTCCGCTTCGTACCGGCCAGAAAGATCGTCACGCAGGAACTGTCGCAATCGCCGTGAACGTGCGTGTCGAGACCGAAATCTATGATGATGTCGCTGATCTGCTGCGCTGCATAGACCGACCCGCCAGAGGAATTGATCTGCAACCGGCGGATGGATTCATCTGAACGCAAAATCCTGAGGAGGTTCTCTACGTCATCTGATGTGATACCGGCAGGCTCATCCGCGCCTACACTCTCGGTATCATAAACAAGCGTTACGTCGTTGAGCGTGAATTTGGGCGGGAAACCCGGCTCTGCCTGTTCCGCCAATACGGGATACGCACCAAGCCAGAGCGCGAAGACCGTGACCATGATTTGTGCGAAGGACAACATGGCGAAAACCTAAAAGGAGATTCGGGCAGTTCTCCCGCCCGAACCTTGCGTTAACGTCAGATCGCGCTCTTGAGGGCGTCCACCAGATCGGTTTTCTCCCAGGAGAAACCGCCGTCCGCATCGGGTTCGCGGCCAAAGTGACCATATGCGGCAGTGCGCTGATAGATCGGCTTGTTGAGCTGCAGCTTTTCACGGATGCCGCGCGGCGTCAGGCTCATGACCTTACGGACGGCCTTTTCGATATCCGCCGGAGCGACTTCACCCGTGCCATGGGTTTCCGCATAGATCGACAGCGGTTCGGAGACCCCGATGGCATAGGAAAGCTGGATGGTGCATTTGTCGGCCATGCCCGCGGCAACCACGTTCTTGGCGAGGTAACGCGCGGCATAAGCGGCGGAACGGTCCACCTTGGTCGGATCCTTGCCCGAGAACGCACCGCCACCGTGCGGCGCAGCACCACCGTAGGTGTCGACGATGATCTTGCGCCCGGTCAGACCGGCGTCGCCGTCCGGACCGCCAATCACGAACTTGCCCGTCGGGTTGACGTGCCAGATCGTTTCATCGGTCAGCCAGCCATCGGGCAGTACTTCGGTGATGTAGGGTTCGACAATCGCACGAATATCGTCAGAGTTCAGGTCAGGGTCGAGGTGCTGGGTCGACAGTACGAGCGAATGAATGCCAACCGGCTTGCCGCCTTCGTAACGCACGGAAAGCTGGCTTTTGGCGTCGGGGCCAAGCGCCGGTTCGGTGCCATTCTTGCGGACCTCGGCCAGCCGACGCAGGATCGCGTGGCTGAACTGGATCGGCGCGGGCATGAGAGCATCGGTTTCATTGGTCGCGAACCCGAACATGATGCCCTGGTCGCCGGCACCTTCGTCCTTGTTGTCGGAGGCATCGACGCCCTGCGCGATATGCGCGGACTGTTCATGCAAAAGGTTGGTGATTTCGCAGGTTTCCCAGTGGAACTTGTCCTGCTCGTAGCCGATATCCTTGATACAGTCGCGGGCGATGCCCTCGATCCGTTCCATGTAATCCTTGAGCTTGTCCTGATCGGAGAGTCCCACTTCGCCACCAATCACGACCCGGTTCGTGGTGGCAAAAGTTTCGGCCGCGACTCTCGCTTCGGCCTCCTCGGAGAGGAATGCGTCGAGTACCGCATCGGAAATACGGTCACAAACCTTGTCAGGGTGTCCCTCGGAAACGGATTCCGAAGTGAAAATATAGTTATCGCGTGCCATGAAAGCGCTCCATTGATCATTCACCATCACGTCAGGAAGCCGTTGTGATGGGCTTTGAGAGGGTTACGCGGCTGCGAGCGCGCGGTCAATCTTTCTTGAGCGCTTTTATAAAGACACTTCGCATAGAAACACCGACAATCCCCAAAAGCGTCACAAAAAGCGCCACTAAGTCTCCGGTTCTGCTGTAAAAACTGGGTTCAAGCGGATTTGGGAGCGGCAGGTCGATGTATCCGGCAGTCCCCAGTGGGAGGCTTCCGATTATCCTGCCATAAGGGTCGATCATGGCAGAAACCCCGGTATTGGCGACGCGGATCATCGGCAAACTCTGTTCGGCGGCGCGCATGCGCGCCTGCGCGAGATGCTGGTAAGGACCGGATCCGGAACCGAACCACGCGTCGTTCGTAACCTGCAAAAGGAAGCTCGCCCTGCCCTCCGCGCGGTTCACGTCCTGTGGAAACACCGCTTCGTAGCAGATCAGGGGGAGCGCCTTGCCCAACCCACCGAGATCGAGCAGTTCGGGACCGGGGCCCGACTTCATGCCACCAGCCGAGATATCGGCGATGGCCTGAATGCCAAGACCGTCGAGCAAACCGCCGAACGGGATGTATTCTCCGAAAGGCACAAGGTGATGCTTGTCGTAGACCTGCGAAATGTCGCCAGCCTGATCGAAGTAGGCCAGCGAATTGTAGAAACCCTCCTCGTCGGGCCGCAAGAGGCCAATGGCAAGCGGCACCCCGGCCGCTGCCTGTTCGAGTTCCGCGAGAGGGTCCTCGACACCATAGACATAGCTGCTTAGCGACGCCTCGGGCCAGACGATCAGATCGGGGCGCGGGCCGGCTGCGGTATATTCGATCTGCCGGTTGAAAAAGACCGGCATGAAGTCGGGATCCCACTTCTGGTCCTGCGGCGCGTTCGGTTGCACGAGGCGCACGGTCTTGCCGGTCATTTCGATTTCCTGCGGCGGGGCTACCATCAGCGTCGCGACCAGCAGGGCCAGCCCGGGCAGCAAAGCGAGGAACCGACGCGGCCCCGGTGCGGCAATCAGGCTTAGCGACAACGCCACGAACAGGGTGATCAGTGTAAGCCCCTGCGGGCCGGTCCAAGCCAACAGCGGCAGCACGGGTGTACTGGTCCAGATCTGTGCCGGCGCGGCCCATGGAAACCCGGTGAGGATATAGCCACGTGCGATTTCCGCCAGCGTCCAGAACAGGATCAGCAAGCCTGTACGTGTTGCCCCACTGCCTGAAAAAACCCGAGCAAGACCGAAAGCAAGCCCCCAGAACAGTGAAAGTCCCCCGGCCATGGACATCAGCGCGAAGGGGGCGAGCCATGCGTCACGGGCCGCGTCCACAAAGAACGGCTCGACGATCCATGAAAGGGCAAGTGCGAAGTAGCCTGTGCCATATGCCCAGCCGATCCAAGCTGCGCGCCAGGAACCGCGGCTGTACCGGATCAGGAACGGCACCGCCGCCAGAGAAACAAGCGTGAGTGGCCAGACCTCATAGGGTGCCAGCCCCAGCGCGGCGACAAGACCGAGCATCGCCGCCAAAGCCATGCGAAGCAGCAGAGGCGACGATTTCAGAATTCTCATGCAGTCTGGCCGGGCAACCGCACTCGGAGACGCTTGATACGGCGCGGGTCAGCATCGACCACCTCGAACTCGGGTCCATCGGGATGCGAAACGACTTCGCCCCGCGTCGGAACGCGCCCCGAAAGCATGAATACGAGACCGCCAAGCGTATCGATCTCTTCTTCATCCACCTCTTCGTGATCGGTCAACGACTGCCCTATCTCGGCCTCGAATTCCTCGAGCGGCGTCTTGGCAAGCGCGATGTACTGACCGGGCTTTTCCTTGACCCAGGTCTTGTCTTCATCGGTGTCGTGCTCATCCTCGATCTCGCCCACCACCTGTTCGATCAGGTCTTCGATGGTCACAAGCCCGTCCACGCCGCCATATTCGTCGATCACCAGCGCCATATGTCGCCGTTCCGTCTGCATCTTGGTCAGAAGGACGCCAATCGGCATTGAGGGCGGAACAAACAGCAGCGGCCGCAACATGGATTCGAGATCGAATTCAGTCGTCCCGCCGTTAAAGCCGTGGATCAGGGCAAAGTCCTTAAGATGGACGAAACCGGTCGGTGTATCCAGCGTGCCTTCGTAGACCGGAATCCGCGTCATGCCGGTATCACGAAAGATGCCGACCAGATCGTCCTTTGATATGGTATTCGGCACGGCGACGATTTCAGCCGTGGGGATAGCCACATCTTCGACCCGCATGCGGCGGAGGTTCATCAGCCCGCGCGGTGCCTCGGAAATCGGGCCTCGCCCTGCAAGCAGCAGGGATTCCTCTTCTTCGGATGGTGAAAAAACCTCGAGAATACGACCGAAAAATCCTGTCCGTTCCTCGGGCTGGTCCTCGGTGTGGAGGTCTTCATCTGTCTCGGGAAGCGCGCGTTGCGCCGCGTTAGAACTGCCTTCTATGTCGCCCATCTGTCCTTATCCGAAAAAGGCCGTGAAAGCCCAATTAATCGCTATATGGGTCATCCAACCCCAATCTGCCAAGTATAGTTGTTTCGAGGCCTTCCATCAACGTGGCATCCCCGTCACGGATGTGATCATAGCCCAACAAATGCAAAAGTCCGTGAAGAACCAGATGCGTGCTGTGTGCACTCAGCGATTTTCCGCTTTCCGCAGCCTCGCGCGCACATGTTTCATAGGCAATCGCGATATCGCCCAAAGCCAGTTCGCCCATGATGTCGGTTTCGGGCATATCGGGTTTTTCGCCTTCGCACTCGGGTGCCAGTTCCGCATTTGGCCAGCTCAGCACATTGGTCGGCTGCCCCTTGTCGCGAAAATCGGCATTAAGCACGGCAATACGCGCGTCATCACATGCCAGCAGCGTGACTTCACAGATATCCGGGTCGAGCCCCAGATACGTCAGCGCCTCAACGCTCACCTTTTCCGCAAGATCCTCCAGCCCGAGATCATCCCAGCGCGAATCCTCCGTCACCACCTCTACCGGCATCCAAACCCTTTCCTGTCTGACCGTGATGGGCAGCTAGGCAGGGAAGGCCCCGGTTGCAAGGGCAGGATCAAACCGGTCCGGCGTCGGATTCGTAGGCTTCGATAATCGCGGCGACCAGCGGGTGACGCACCACGTCCTTGGAAGTGAAGTAGTTGAAGCTGATGTTCGGAATAGATTTCAGCAACCGCTCGGCATCCGCCAGACCCGATGCGGTCCCGCGCGGAAGGTCGATCTGGGTACGATCACCGGTGATCACCATACGCGACCCTTCACCCAGACGTGTCAGGAACATCTTCATCTGCATGGTGGTCGCGTTCTGCGCCTCATCCAGCACCACAAAAGCGTTGGAAAGCGTCCGGCCACGCATGAACGCCAGCGGCGCAATCTCAACCGTCTTTTCCTCGCGCAGTTTGGCAAGCTGTTTGCTTGGCAGAAAATCGTTCAGCGCATCATAGAGAGGCTGCATGTAAGGATCGACCTTGTCCTCCATCGCACCGGGAAGAAATCCAAGCTTTTCACCGGCTTCGACGGCGGGGCGCGACAGGATAATCTTATCGACTAGTCCGTTGATGAACATGTTCACGCCAACCGCGACTGCAAGATAGGTTTTGCCCGTACCTGCGGGACCGATGCCGAAAGCCAGCTCGTTCTCAAAGAGCGACTGGACATAAGCCTTTTGCGCGTCGGTGCGCGGCTCGATCATCTTCTTGCGGGTCTTGATTTCGACCTTGCCACCGCGGAACATCTCGAGCTGCGTTCCCGTCGAGGCATCCGGTTCAGCAGGGCTCATCCGCAGTTCACGGTCGATATCGCCGGGTTCGACCTGTCGGCCAGCTTCGAGCCTAGAATAGAGCGACTGCAATACATCGACGGCCTGACGGCGCATCTCGTCCTCGCCAAGCACGGCCAGCTGGTTGCCGCGTCTCAGGATCTGCACGCTCAGTTTCTTTTCGATCTCGGCAAGGTTCCGGTCGTATTCGCCACACAAGTCGATGAGCAACCGGTTGTCGGGAAATTCAATCAACGCCTCATGAGCTGCGTTGCTTGTCTGCGGTGGGTTCAGGGCACCTATGGCCAATCCGCTCTCCTGTATTGGACGTCTAGTTCAAGGGTGCCAACTTCCCCCCGACCACGCAAGCGCAGATCAAGCGATTTCGTAAATTTGAAACAAAAAGGCTGCCTGTATGGCCAGGCGGCGCACGCCCCGTAGGCTTGCGGATCAGATCGTGTCGGGAATGGCCGTACCTGCCTTGAAGGGGCCGACAGCCGTATTCGGCGGCGCGATACCCGAGCAGACAGGACGCCCATAGGGATCGAGTCGCTGGCTCAGATAACCTTCGAGACCGTCATCGATAATCCAGTGATCGCATCCCGTAGGATCAACCCAGATGCCCGCCTGCAAAGTTCCAAGACCTTTGGAATCGATGCCACGGTCCGCGCCCATTTCGCCAAGGTTGGCACCGCATGCAGCCAATCCGACGGTCGCTAGCAATGCGACGGTAACTTTTGCGTATTTCATGATCGCATTCCTATTGCAGGCAGATGATTTCGACACGCCGGTTTTGCGCCTTGCCCTTGGCCGTATCGTTGCTTGCCCTCGGCTGCCTTTCGCCATAGCCGCGAACATCGTTGATGCGCACGCCGACCGCCTTGGCGACCCGTGCGACCGAGGCTGCGCGGCGCTCGCTCAGGCGCATATTGTATTCATCCGAAGCACGGTTATCCGTATGCCCGGTAATAATAAATCCCGATGGCGCGCTGGCTTTCGCAAAGAATTCTTTCAGGCGCTGCTGACCTGCCCGGCTGATCGTGTACTGGTCGGTAGCAAAAAACTGGTCGGTCGGCATGATGCCGCAGACCTTGCCCCGCCGACAGATCGGATGACCCTCGCGATTGACATGCGGCGTCATGTAACCTTCGGCACCATCGTCCATGACCCAGTGCTCACATCCATCGGGATCGACCCAGATCGAGGGGATGTAGCGTTCCCCTTTGCTTTGACTTTGAGCGAAAGCCGCGACCGGGGTCAGGGTCACGACGATTGCGGCGAAGAGAGCCCCCATTAAGCCCGCAGCCGACCTTGCATTCAATTTCACTTCCGAACCCTTCCTTCATCCCGGCTTCTCCGGGTACACGCGCTGTCCCTGACGTGGCGCAACAGCCCGCAGACGCGATCCTAGGCGATCGGAATCCAATTGGGGCAAAATTGCGGCAAATCACACGCAAGCCGCGACAGACCAGACACAGTCATCGCGCGCAAGCGGCATTGCCCCTGAACTGGAAACGAACTGCCATTACCTCAAGTTTCAAGCATTCGCCAGCAGCAGCGAATCGCTTTCAATTGATTTAATTTGGGTACGATTAACGAAGTGTTTAGTCGACGCGCACGCCAGCAAGTGAGTTCGCGCCGGATTCCACGATTCGGACGGGGGCCATCTCACCGATATCGAGCCCGGCATCCTTGACATGCACAGCGTGCAGGTACTCGGACTTGCCAGCCATCTGGCCCGGAATGCGCCCTTCCCTCTCGAAGAGCACGTTTACGACCCGACCGACCATCTCGTCCTGAATTTCGCGCTGCTGGCGGGAGATCAATGCCTGAAGCCGTTGTAGACGATCATTCTTCACGTCCTCGTCAAGCTGCGCACGCTCTGCAGCCGGCGTTCCCGGACGGGTCGAATACTTGAAAGAATAGGCATAGCCGTACCGGACCTCTTCGATCAGATCGAGCGTTGCCTGAAAATCCTCTTCGGTCTCCTCGGGGAAACCGACGATGAAATCACCCGACATCAGGATATCGGGTCGTGCGGCCCGAATACGCTCGATCAGGCGCAGGTAGCTATCTGCCGTGTGGCTACGGTTCATCCGTTTCAGGATCTTGTCCGATCCGGACTGCACAGGCAGATGAAGATAGGGCATCAGCTTGGCGCATTCACCATGCGCCTCGATAAGGTCGTCACCCATGTCGTTGGGGTGCGAGGTCGTGAAACGAATGCGCTCCAGACCATCGATCTTGTCCAGCGCCCAGATCAGTTTTGCCAGCGTCCAGTCGCCATCTGCCGCCTCGCCATGATAGGCGTTGACGTTCTGCCCGAGCAACGTGATTTCCCGCACCCCCCGCTCAACCAGATCGCGCGCTTCGGTCAGGATGCGATCAACCGGACGGCTGACTTCGGCGCCGCGCGTATAGGGAACCACGCAGAAGGCGCAGAACTTGTCGCAGCCTTCCTGCACCGTTAGAAACGCGGTCGGCCCGCGCTTGGCCTTGGGGCGCGATTTGAGCTTTTCGAACTTGTCCTCTTCGGGGAAATCCGTGTCGAGCGCCCGCTCGCCGCCGCGCACCTTTGCCTCCATCTCGGGAAGCCGGTGATAGCTTTGCGGACCGACCACCAGATCGACCAGCGGCTGCCGACGCATGATCTCGGCCCCTTCGGCCTGTGCGACACAGCCTGCGACACCGATCTTGAGATCGGGCTTGTCCGCTTTCAACCCCCGGAAACGGCCCAGCTCCGAATAGACTTTCTCGGCCGCTTTTTCCCGGATGTGACAGGTGTTCAGCAGGATCATGTCCGCATCTTCCGGCCGATCCGTTTCGACATAGCCCTCGCCGCCCAGCGCTTCGGCCATGCGTTCGCTGTCATAGACATTCATCTGACAGCCATAGGTCTTGAGAAACAGCTTTTTCGGCTCAGTCATGTCCGGCCTCCGGATTCGCGGTAAGCGCCATCATCTAGACGTATCGCTGATGGCTTGCAATGTCGGGGCGATTAGCGGATTCTGCGCGGAGTTGCCAGCAGAGGGAAAGCATGAACGGGGCAGAGCGTACATATCCCTCTCTCGACGCGTATCTCGAGAATGGCAGCAAACCCGCCGGTCCCATCGCCGCGATCTTTGTCGAGGACACGGTCGAAATCGACACGACCCTCCGTCATCATCTGGAATGCGGGTTCGAAACCGTTCTGGCGCTGATGCCGGAGTCGTTTCTTCTTTCACCGGATGTTGCGTCGCGCGTGCTGCGGATCGATTTCGACCCGCTTCCCGACATGGCGGTCATCGACGCCATGAACCGCCTGATTGCCGCCGCACCCGAGCAATGGCTCTACTACTGCTTCAACTCGGAATACCTGTTCTACCCGTTCTGTGAGACGCGCTCGATCAAAGAGATGCTGAGGTTTCACAGCGAAGAACGCCGCGAGGCCATGCTGACCTATGTGATCGACCTCTACGCTGGCGATCTCACAACCAGCCCTGGTGCCGTCTCGCTGGATCATGCGTATCTTGATAAGTCCGGTTATTACGCGCTGGCCCGCACGAACCCGGCGACAGGCAAGCCCTTCGACCGTCAACTCGACTTTTTTGGCGGGCTGCGCTGGCGGTTCGAGGAACACGTGCCCTCTGGCAAACGCCGCATCGACCGCATTGGCCTGTTCCGGGCGAAACCGGGGCTGAGGTTGAAAGCGGATCACACGCTTAGCGACGAAGAATTCAATACCTACGCCTGCCCGTGGCACAATAACCTGACAGCAGCGATCTGTTCATTCCGCACGGCCAAGGCGCTGAAGCGCAATCCCGGTTCTTCCTTTGACATCAACACCTTCAACTGGCGCAACTCGACCGAGTTCGAATGGCATTCGCGTCAATTGCTGGAACTGGGATTGATTGAGCCCGGACAGTGGTTCTGACTGGGCGTACTGCGCTCTCCCGGAACCCGAACATCTGAGGTCGCTCAGATCAGGCCTCAGATGAAAGGCAGACAGCGGCTCCGCGCCCTAGAACACGGAACCACTGTTCAGGTTGGTCAGGTGCGATAGGCCGGGTCGATCGCCTCAATGCTGCGCAGATGCGCCTGCCATTCACGATTAAGCCCCACAGAGTCAGAGCCTTGCGAATACTGGCCCACCGTGTGGTCGCAGACGGCCTTGGGGATTTCCTGAATTTTCCGACCCGCCGACAGCGCAGACATTTGGATTTCACAGGAACGCTCAAGGTAGAACATGTTGCTGTACATTTCAGCCGCGCTGCCACCAACGGTCAGCAGGCCATGGTTTCTGAGGATCAGCACCGGGTTATCGCCAAGGTCTTCGACAATGCTGTCCCGTTCAGCGAGGTCCAGCGCGATGCCCTGAAAATCATGGTAGCCAACGCGACCGTAAAACTGCAGCGCGATCTGGTTCAGCGGCAGCAGCCCTTCTTCGAGGCAGGACACCGCAACGCCGGCCCGCGTATGCGTATGCATAACCCACGATGCATCGTGCCGGGCGCGATGGATGGCCGAGTGGATGGTGAAACCGGCCGGATTGACCTCGTGCGGGCTATCGTCGAGCTTGTTGCCTTCGGTATCGATCTTGACCAGCGAAGACGCGGTGATCTCTTCCCAGCGCCAGCCATAGGGGTTGATCAGAAAGGCATTATCCTCGTCGGGGACCCGTGCCGTGATGTGGGTATAGATCAGGTCAGTCATGCGGTGCAGCGCGGCAAGGCGGTAGCAAGCCGCCAGATCCTGACGCGTCTTCCACTCGATCTCTGTCATGTGGTCGGGGCGAATGTCTTTCTTCATGTCATATCCTAGCTTTCTTGAAGCGGCAGCACTCACGTTTCCGTCGGCCCGACGCTGCGATGCCGTATGAAACGTCGCGTCGGGTACTTACCACAATTCCCTGTGCGCGGGCAGTGGCAGCGGCACTCAGTGCAGTTGCTGGATGCGCCCTATCGATGGGGGATTGCAACCACCCGCCGGATATTAACAGCGTCAACCTCCACCATGACGCTGATCGAGCGCCATGAACGCGGGCGTTGCGATGAATTTTCAGCATATGCTTAGAAATTCATCGGGCACATCTTCGTCGCTTTGAATGTAGGGATTCAGCTACTGCAGGCAGGTTTTGACCGCAGAAATTACGCCACCAAAGGCGAATCACCGCAAAAAGCTGGAACGTTGCCGACCTAGCGACGGCGCAGACGGATAACCACGTCGACCGACGCGATTTCGGCACCTTCGGGCGCATCAGGCACCCGCGAAATGACAAGCTGATCCGACGGCGCGTCAGTCAGGTGACCTTCGTCTTCCCAGAAGAAATGCGGGTGATCTATCGTGTTCGTATCGAAATAGCTCTTCGATCCGTCCACGGTGACCTCCTGCAGCAAACCCGCGTCACAAAAGGCCCGCAGCGTGTTGTACACGGTCGCCAGAGAGACCGGTGCCTCAGATGCGCGCGCGGATTCGAACAAGCTTTCGGCGGTCACATGACGATGCTTGCCGTCGCCTATCAGCAACTCGGCCAGCGCCACGCGCTGCCTCGTCGGTCTCAGACCTGCGGTGCCCAACCATTTGGTTGCGGTTTCCGTAACGTCCGGTGTCATCCCAATCCTCGTCTCACAGATTTACATGATATATAAGGGTCGCAAAGGTGAACATTCAAACAAAATTCCTTGCAACCGCCGTTTGCGGCCCTGCCAGGGGCGACTATGCCGCAGGCTTGCAGGACCGGCGGGACGGGTGCTAGAGGGTTCACCATACAGGAGCAGGAGACGCGCCAGAATGGCCCAATACCCAAGCAGCTTTGACAAAGAAGGCTTACTGAAATGCGCCCGTGGCGAGTTATTCGGCCCCGGTAACGCTCAATTGCCGCTTCCGCCGATGCTGATGATGGACCGGATTACCGAGATCAGCGATGATGGCGGCAGTGCGGGCAAAGGCCATGTGATCGCCGAATTCGACATCACCCCGGACCTCTGGTTCTTTGACTGCCACTTCCCCGGCAACCCGATCATGCCCGGCTGTCTTGGCCTCGATGGCCTCTGGCAGCTCACCGGCTTTAATCTCGGCTGGCGCGGTATGCAGGGTCAAGGCATGGCGCTGGGTGTGGGCGAGGTCAAGCTGACCGGCATGGTAAAGCCCGATCGCAAAATGCTGACATATTATGTGGATATGACCCGCGTCATCGACCGCAAGCTCAAGATTGGCGTTGCCAATGGACGGGTTGTCGCGGACGGGGAAGAGATTTATTCCGTAACAGATATGAAGGTGGGTCTGGCGACAGCCCAGACCTGAGTTCCTGCACGGGACATCACCAAAAAGGAGACCGCCAATGCGCCGCGTCGTCGTCACAGGGCTGGGCATCGTCTCGTCCATCGGAAACAATCGGGACGAGGTTCTCGCCGCCCTGAAAACCGGGAAAAGCGGGATCGAATCCAGTGCGGAAATGGCCGAACATGGCTTTCGCAGCCAAATCGCCGGGACGCTGAAGATCGATGTATCCGAACACGTGGACAAGCGCACATTGCGCTTCATGGGTCCGGGTGCCGCCTATGCCCATATCGCGATGGCCGAGGCCATTGCCGATGCAGGGCTGGAAGAAGACGAAATCGTCAATCCGCGCACCGGGCTGATCGCAGGCTCTGGCGGGCCGAGCACCTCGGCCATGCTGTCTGCGCACCAAACCGTGCTAAAATCCGGCGCGACCAAGCGCATCGGTCCCTTTGCGGTGCCGAAATGCATGTCCTCCACGATCAGCGCCAACCTGTCGACGGCCTACAAGATCAAGGGCATCAACTACTCGATCACTTCCGCCTGCTCGACCTCGCTGCATTGCATCGGCAATGCGGCCGAACAGATCATGATGGGCAAGCAGGACGTGATGTTTGCCGGTGGCGGTGAAGAACTCGACTGGACGCTGTCCTGCCTGTTCGACGCAATGGGCGCGATGTCGTCCAAGTTTAACGATACCCCGGAAAAGGCCTCGCGCGCTTTCGATGCAAATCGCGACGGTTTCGTGATCACCGGCGGTGGCGGCATCGTCGTTTTGGAAGAACTCGAACATGCCAAGGCGCGTGGTGCCAAGATCTATGCCGAAGTCACCGGTTTCGCGGCGACCAGCGATGGTCACGACATGGTTGCCCCCTCGGGTGAAGGCGGCGAACGGGCCATGCGTCTCGCGCTGCAAACGCTCCCCGAAGACCGGAAGGTCGGATACATCAACGCCCACGGCACCTCGACTCCTGTCGGCGACGTCGGCGAAGTCGAAGCGGTACGCCGCGTGTTCGGCGAAGGCACTACACCTCCAATCAGCTCGACCAAGTCGATGACCGGCCATGCACAGGGCGCCGCAGGGGCTCTTGAAGCGATTTTCAGCCTGCTTATGCTGGAAAACGACTTTATCGCCCGCTCGATCAATGTCGAAACGCTCGACCCCAAGCTGAACGCCCGGGAAATCGCGACGGAACTGGTGGAAAATGCCGGCTTGGACAGCGTAATGACCAACTCATTCGGGTTCGGTGGCACGAACGGGTCGATGATCCTGTCCAGATACAACGGATAAAAACGATAAACGGTTGGGTGAGCTGAGAATGTCAAAGCAGTTGTCGGGAAAACGCGGTCTGATCATGGGGGTCGCCAACGACCGTTCAATCGCTTGGGGCATTGCAAAAGCCATGGCCGAAGCCGGAGCGGAACTGGCCTTTTCCTACCAGGGCGAGGCATTCGGTAAACGTCTGGAGCCACTGGCGCAGAGCGTCGGCTCGGATTTCATGGTCGATGTCGACGTCACCGATGACGCCTCGCTCGATGCGGCTTTTGAACAGCTTGCCAGCAAGTGGCCGACCATCGACTTTCTCGTTCACGCCATCGCGTTCTCCGACAAGTCCGAGCTGACCGGACGGTTCCTCAACACGAGCCGGGCCAACTTCAAGAATTCGATGGATATCTCTGCCTATTCGTTCATCGAGGTCGCCCGACGCGCCCATCCCCTGATGAAGGACAATGGCGGCACGCTGATGACCCTGACCTATCAGGGGTCGAACCGCGTTGTCCCGAATTATAACGTGATGGGGGTCGCCAAGGCCGCTCTTGAGGCCGCGACACGGTACCTCGCCAACGATCTCGGCCCGGAAGGCATCCGCGTCAACGCCATCAGCCCCGGCCCGATGAAAACCCTCGCCGGTGCCGCGATTGGCGGGGCGCGCAAGACATACAAGCATACGGACCAGAACGCCCCTCTGCGCAGCAACGCCACGCTCGAGGCAGTCGGCGGTACCGCCGTGTATCTGGCGTCAGACGCAGGCGCCTGCACAACAGGTGAGATCATCCGCGTGGACGGCGGGTATCATATCCTTGGCATGCCTCAACCGGATTTCCTCTAGCGCTGGCAGCTTGGCGATTTTCCAAGCTTTTTTCACCGGTCCGCCTTTGCGTCGCCACAGTTAATTGGCAAATATTTCGCATGGATGGATTTGAAATAGATACAAGGCTTAGCGTCGAACGCAGAAGGCGGCGCAGGATCGCTCGCTGGTGCGTCCGGGCAGTTTTCCTTGTCGGTATCGCGGTGATGGTCGCAGCCATGCTGTCCAACCCGGACATGGCCGAGAACATTTCCTCCGCTTACGAAAACTGAGCCCCCGAACAGCCGATGCATAACAATCAGGTCATGCGAACTGGCGAGGCTGGGGGTGGGGCCTTTCCACACCTGGCACTTGGCTCGGCATGGAAAGACCTGAAACGACCTCAGGCCGCTTTGTCGATGGCAACCACTTCGATCGCAAATGTCAGATCGTGCCCGGCTAGGGGGTGGTTGGCGTCCAGCGTCACGCTTTCGTCGTCAACACCGACAACCGTAACCGGCATCACCTGCCCTTCGGCCGTCTGCATCTGCAAACGTGCGCCGATTTCGACCGGGATATTGTCCGGGATACCTTCGCGCGGAATGGCCTGACGCATATCGGGGTTTACAGGTCCATAGGCGTCTTCACAGGGCACGTTCACCGTCTTGGAATCCCCGACTCCCATACCGGGAAGCGCCGCGTCCAGACCCGGAATGATCTGCCCCGATCCGACTTCGAATGCCAGAGGCTCACGTCCTTCGGAACTGTCGAAAGTGGTGCCGTCCTGAAAGGTGCCGGTGTAATGGATTTGTACGTTGTCGCCGTTTTCAACCTGCGTCATTGGATATCCGATCTGTTTGGGGTGAGTTTGAAAAGGCCGCGTGCATCGCGGGTAACTTTCATCCCCCCTAACCTAAAGCCTCATACCCTGATGTAAACCCGCCCGGCTCAATCTGTCTTTCACCCGACGACCGCTTGTGCCACAGTTCAGGCAACCGAACTGGCCGAAAGAGCGCAAAGCATGACGATCACCACCTGTGTTTTCGATGCCTACGGAACTCTTTTCGACGTATCCGCGGCTGCCCGGCAGGTCGCGGACGAAGGCAACTTCCCGAAGCTCGAAACGAAGTGGTCTGAACTGGCCGCCCACTGGCGCACGAAACAGCTGCAATATTCCTGGCTGCGGGCTATCTCAGATGCCCACACCGATTTCTGGGAAGTCACTGGCAACGGGCTGGACTGGGCACTTGAAAAAACCGGCCTCGATGGCGATGCGGATCTGCGCCAACGGCTGCTGGATCTTTACTGGGAACTGGACGCCTTCGAGGAAGTGCCCGGTATGCTGAAACGGCTTAAAGAGGGGCAAATGCAGGTTGCGATCCTGTCCAATGGTTCTCCGGCGATGCTGACAGGCGCGGTGCAATCGGCTGGCATCGGAGCGTATCTGGATGACGTCCTGTCGGTGGAAAGCGTCGGCATTTTCAAGCCTGACAAGCGGGTTTACGATCTTGTCGGGCGTCGTTTCGGATGCGAACCAAGCGAGGTTCTCTTTGTGTCCTCCAACGGCTGGGACGCAGCGGCTGCTGCCGGCTATGGCTTTGAAACGGCCTGGGTCAACCGCGCCGAAGAGCCGATGGACCAACTGCCTTGGCGCCCCGGACATGTCCTCACGGATCTGAACCCAATTCCCCGGCTGGCAGGGCTCGGATAACCGGCAGCGTTACCCGGTCCTGTTCCCCATATTTTCGGAATTCCCATGACTTCAATCGACATGATAAAAGCCGCTGCAACCCGCCTTGACGGGCATGCGCGCCGCACCCCTCTTCTTGGTTCGCCCTTCCTCGATGACATTGCCGGAAGGAAGGTTCTGGTCAAACCCGAGTGCCTGCAACATACGGGCAGCTTCAAGTTTCGCGGCGCGTGGTCGGCAATATCCGCCCTCGCCCCTGAAACCCGCGAGAATGGCGTGATCGCCTTTTCCAGCGGCAACCACGCGCAGGGCATCGCCGCTGCGGCCCGAGGGCATGGCATTTCATCTGTCATCGTGATGCCAGAAGATGCACCGCAGCTCAAAATCGCGAATACCCGCGCACTGGGTGCCGAGGTCATTCTATATGACCGCGCCACCGGTGACCGCGACGCAATCGGCGACCAGCTTGCCAAGGAACGCGGGTTGAAATTGATCAAACCTTTTGACGAACCGCAGGTGATTGCCGGTCAGGGGACGGTGGGGCTGGAAATCGCAGCCGACGCCGGGATCGAAAAAGCCGACGTTCTGGTCTGCTGCGGCGGCGGCGGGCTGACGTCGGGAATTGCGCTGGCGCTCGCAGAGCAGGCCCCGGGCATGACAAC
Organism: Phaeobacter sp. 22II1-1F12B; assembly: GCF_002210165.1. Lineage (GTDB taxonomy): Bacteria > Pseudomonadota > Alphaproteobacteria > Rhodobacterales > Rhodobacteraceae > Heliomarina. The sequence goes on from NZ_AQQP01000002.1 coordinate 186,552, forward strand.
CCGCCCGGTGGAACCGGAGTTTTTCGACGACGTCACACGCTCTCTGGCGTCGGGAAAGATCGAACGGAACGAACGGCTGAGCGGGTCGCTATGCGATGCGATCATCACACCGCAACCGGGCAGTATCACCTTCCCTATCATGCAGAACCTTTGCGGCGCAGGTCTGGTTGTCACCGAAGAGGAAGCGCTGCGGGCGATGGTACTCGCCTGGCTGCGGCTCAAGATCGTCGTCGAACCGGGAGGTGCCGTTGCGCTCGCCGCCGCCCTTTTCCATCCGGATGAAATCGATGGGGACACAGTGATTGCCGTCGCCTCGGGCGGAAACGTTGACCCGGCCGTGTTCCAGTCGGCAATGGACCGTTTCGCCGCCGACTGATCAGGACGCACGCCAAGAAAATATACATTTTCTTTGCAATTTTCTTGCAAGAAAATTGGTCCCGCCATCGACGCCAACCGCCTTTACCTTCTTCCGGAGACAAGGTTATTGTGACCGGCAGAAATGAGGAGGCGTTAGATGCAATTTGCTGATCTGGGTGAGATCCGGCTTCATTATCGGGTCGATGGGGATCCAGACGGCGCTCCGGTCGTCTTCTCCAATTCGCTCGGAACAGATCTGCGTCTCTGGGACAAGGTTCTGCCGCTGCTTCCCGCCGGGCTAAAGTTCATCCGTTATGACAAGCGCGGACACGGTCTTTCCTCGATGCCCAAGCCGCCCTATTCGATGGGCTCACTGGTCCGCGACGCCGAGTTGCTGCTGGATCATCTCGGGGTAAAGGAATGCGCCTTTGTCGGGTTGTCCATTGGCGGCATGATTGCCCAAGGCCTCGCGGTAAAGCGTCTTGATCTCGTGCGGTCTCTCGTCCTCTCCAATACCGCTGCCAAGATTGGCACGGCCGAGATGTGGCAGGAAAGGGTAAACGCCGTTCTGCGCGATGGCATCGAACCGATGGCTGACAACGTGATGGAACGGTGGTTCTCCCGCGATTTCCGAAACACGGTCGAGCTTGAACTTTGGCGAAACATGCTGACCCGCCAGCCGGTCAACGGGTATGCAGGTTGTTCCGCTGCTATCGCCGGCACCGATTTCTACACGCCGACCAGCGGGTTGAGGCTCCCGGCCCTTGGCATCGCCGGCGATCAGGATGGCGCGACACCGCCCGATGTTGTGAAGGAGACCATCGATCTGATCCCGGGTTCGCGCTATCACCTGATCCGTGGTGCAGGCCATCTGCCCTGCGTCGAAAAACCCGAAGAGTTCGCACAGGTCCTGACCGACTTCCTCAAGGAGACGGGACATGTCTGAAGCCTTTGAACGGGGCATGAAAGTCCGCCGCGAAGTTCTGGGCGACGCCCATGTAGACCGCGCAGAAGCCGCCAAAACGGATCTCGACCTGCCATTTCAAACCCTGATCACCGAGGGCGCCTGGGGCACAGTCTGGGCAAGCGACGGTATCTCTCGCCGCGAACGCTCGATGCTGACACTGGCGCTGCTCGCCGCCACCGGGAATTTCGACGAAATTCCGATGCATATCCGAGCGACTGCGCGGACCGGTGCCAGCAAGTCCGATGTTCTCGAAGCATTTCAGCACGTTGCCATCTACGCAGGCGTGCCAAAAGCCAATCATGCATTGAAACTGGCGAAAGCCACATACAAGGAAATGGAAGACGAGGCATGACGCTCATTCCCCGCAACAGGGGCGGCCACCCGGTCGCCTACGCGCCAGGTTACAAATCCTCCGTCGCTCGCAGCCCCAAGCTGGCTCTGATTTCGGGATCTGCCACGCCCTCCGAGCAGACCGGACCTGTCTTTGGTCACGATCTGCTGGGCAAACTGGACAGCAACCTGATCCTGAATTTCACCGGAGAACCCGCCATCGGTGAACGGATCATAGTTCACGGCCGGGTGCTGGACGAAAACGCTCGTCCGGTCCCGGGCGCTCTGGTCGAGGTCTGGCAGGCCAATGCGGGCGGCCGCTATCGCCACAAAAAGGACGGATACCTCGCCCCGCTCGACCCAAATTTCGGCGGTTGCGGACGCACCATCACCGGCGAGGACGGGTCTTATGAGTTCCTCACCATTCGCCCCGGCGCCTATCCGTGGCCCAACGGTCCCAATGACTGGCGTCCGATGCACATTCATTTCTCGGTCTTCGGGCACAGCTTTGGCCAGCGCCTCATTACGCAGATGTATTTCGAAGGCGACCCGCTGATCCCGCTCTGCCCGATCGTCAAGACGATCCCCGACCAGTCCGCTGTCGACCGCCTTGTCGCGCCGCTCGACATGAGCCGCGCGATGCCGCTCGATTGCCTTGCCTACAAGTTCGACATCGTTCTGCGCGGAAGCCGTCAGACCATGTTTGAAAACAAGATGGAGGGGCTCTGATGGTCCAGCCGCTGAACACGCTGACAGAAACCGCATCGCAGACTGCCGGTCCGTACGTCCACATCGGCTGCACACCGAATTTCGTCGGGATCGAAGGCATCTATGACGAAGATCTCGGCCTCGTGCCCTTTCCCAAGGACGAGCCGGGCGAACACATCACCATCACCGGCACTATTCTGGATGGCACCGGCACGGTTCTCCGCGATGTGCTGGTGGAAAGCTGGCAATGCAACGCCGAGGGCACGTTCGGACCCGGTTCCCGCGGGTTCGCGCGGATGCCCTCCGACCTTACAACCGGCATCTGGACGCTGAACACCGTCAAACCCGCAGCCGTCGGAAAACAGTCGCCGCATATCGCTCTCTGGATCGTGGCGCGCGGTATAAACATCGGCCTGCAGACCCGCATCTATTTCGAAGGCGATGATCACAGCGCCGACCCGCTGCTGACCCGACTTGAGCATCAGAACCGCGTGGAAACGCTGATCGCGAAAAAGACCGGCGACAACAGCTACCAGTTCGACATCCGGCTTCAGGGCGAAGGCGAAACCGTCTTTCTGGACCTGTAATGGCGGATTTTCTTCTGGTTCACGGCTCGTGCCACGGCGCGTGGTGCTGGCGCGATCTCATTCCTGAGCTCGAAGCTCTGGGCCATACCGTCCGGGCCATCGACCTGCCAGCCCATGGCGAGGACGATACCCCCTGCGGGGACGCGACGCTGCCGGGATGCGGCGCCGCTGTGCTGGCTGCCTCTACCCCCGATACCATTATCCTCGGCCATTCATGGGGCGGCTTTCCCATTGCCGCCGCGGCCGAGGTCGATCCCAAAGCAATGCGGGCGCTGATCTTTCTCTGCGCCTATGTCCCTCGCGACGGACTGTCGATGGTCGACCTGCGCAAGCGGGCCAAGCGCCAGCCGATCCTTCCCGCCGTCATCCGCAACCCGGATGGTGCCACGATGCGGATCGACCCGGAACAGGCCGCCGGTCTCTTCTACAGCGATTGTTCGCAAGAGATCATCGACTTTGCCGTGCCCCAGCTTTGCGATCAGGCCATTCTCCCGCAGAAGACCCCGCTTGAAGTGTCGGAAGATTACGAAAGCGTCGAGAAATTCTACATCCGCTGCACCGAGGATCAGACCATCCCACCGGAGTATCAGGCCGAAATGGTCGAAGACTGGCCAAGCGAGCGTGTCTTCGAGATGCCAACATCGCATTCCCCGTTCTTCTCGGACCCAAAGGGGCTGGCGAAACTGATGGATCAGATCGCAGGGAGCCTCTGATGGCGGCAAGCGTCTTTGACAGCGCTCTCTACGGCAAACTTTTTTCGTCGGGAGATGCTGCGCGCCTGTTCAGCGATACCGCCGAGGTCCGCGCCATGCTGCTGGTCGAAGGTGCTCTGGCCAAGGTTCAGGGTGCACTCGGCGTCATCCCGGAACTCAGCGCCAAGGCGATCCACCGCGCCTCGATGGAACTTCAGATCGACCCCGGCGGGCTGGCGCAGGCCACCGGCAGCAACGGCGTCAGCGTGCCTGCACTTGTCTCCGCCTTTCGCGGAGAAATGAATGCGCCCGAGCATGCGCAGTACATGCACTGGGGATGCACCAGTCAGGACATTCAGGATACCGCGCTGATGCTGCGCCTCAGACAGGCGCTTGGTCTGGTCGAAGAGGACCTGCGCAGCGTCCTGTCATCGCTGGCCGATCTGGCAGAGAAACACGCCCGCCAGCCAATGCCCGCGCGCACCTACGGCCAGCACGCCACACCGACAAGCTTTGGCGCGGTCGTGGCCGCATGGGGTACCCCCCTGCTCGGCCTGCTCTCAGAGCTCGAAATCCTGCGCCGCGACTGCCTGCTTGTTTCGCTCTCGGGCGCGGCGGGAACTGGCGCGGCACTGGGTCCAAAGGCTCCTGAAATCCGCGCAGATCTTGCCGTTGCCCTTGGTCTCGGCGATCCCGGGCGCAGCTGGCACACGGATCGCACCCCGGTCCTGCGACTGGCGGACTGGTTCTGCCGCGTCAGCCTCGGCCTTGGCAAGCTGGGCGAAGACGCCACCGAGCTGGTGCAGACCGGTATCGGCGAAATCAGCCTCGGGGGCGCGGGTGCATCCTCGACCATGCCGCAGAAACAGAACCCGGTCGGACCTTCTGTTCTGGTGGCCCTCGGGCGTCATTCAGCGGCCCTGCTAACCGCCCTGCAAGGTGCCGCCATGCCGCGCTATCAACGCGATGGGGCCGCATGGTTCACCGAATGGCTCTCCCTGCCGCAGATCGTGCTTGGCGCGGCCACGTCGGCACAGACCGCAAGGGCCTTGACAAAAGGGATCGCACCGCGACCGGAACAGATGGAACAGGCCCTGTCTAACGGCCTCGACATGATCCATGCCGAGGCGCTGAGCTTTGCGCTTGCCGAAACCATGCCCCGGCCAGAGGCACAGGCGCTGGTCAAAAAGCTCTGCGCCGAGGCGCAGGAGCAGAACACGGCCCTGCGTCAGCTTGTTGCCCGCGATCACCCGGAACTGGATGTGCAGGCGCTTTTCGATCCCCGTCACCAGATGGGACATGCCCCCGACGAGGCGCTCGCCTTTGTCAGAGCCGTTCGCAGCCAAAGTGCAGGACCGGTCTAAAGCGACGGCGCAGGGGAGATCCCTGCGCCTGTCGATGATCTTCATCCTCGTGACGGTCATGCTCGATGCGATGGGCATCGGGCTCATCATGCCGATCATGCCCGATCTCATCCGCGAGGTCCGTGGCGGTTCCGTCGCCAATGCCGCGCTTTGGGGCGGCGTGCTCTCGACCGTTTTCGCGCTCATGCAGTTCGGTTTCGGACCACTGGTCGGCAGCCTGTCCGACCGGTTCGGACGTCGCCCGGTCCTTCTCGTGTCGCTGTTCTTCATGACGCTGGATTATCTCGTCATGGCCTTCGCAGGAACGATCTCGCTGCTGATCATCGGGAGACTCATCGGCGGGATCACCGCGGCAACCCACGGCACCGCCAGCGCCTACATGGCCGACATCTCCACGCGCGAAGAAAAATCAGCCAATTTCGGACTGGTCGGCGCCGCGTTTGGCATCGGTTTTGTTCTGGGCCCGGTCGGCGGCGGCCTGCTGGGCGAAATGGGCACCCGTGCACCCTTCTTTGCGGCGGCGCTGCTTTCTGGTGTCAATTTCATGCTCGGGCTGTTCGTCCTGCGTGAAACCGTGACAGATCGAACCCGACGCGCCTTTCAATGGCGACGCGCCAATCCCTTCGGCGCGTTCCGCCACCTCTCCGACCTGCCCGGCATCAGCACCCTTCTGCTCTCCACGCTGCTCTACAGCATTGCCCTCTACGTCTACCCGGCGATCTGGGCCTATTTCACGCAGGTCAGCTTTGGCTGGACCTCCCGCACCATAGGCATCTCTCTGGCCATCTACGGCATTTCCGCCGCCATCATGCAGGCGGTTGTACTGCGCCACATGCTGCGACGTCTGGGCGACAGGCGGACGGTGATCTACGGGCTGGTCTTTGACATCATCGCCTGCCTCAGCCTCGCCATCGTGACCAATGGCACGGTCGCCATCATCCTGACACCCATCGCCGCGATCGGCGCCGTAATCACCCCCGCCCTGCAAGGTATCATGTCACGGCAGGTCGATGACAACGCGCAGGGCGAACTCCAGGGCGTACTGACGAGCGTCAACGCACTCGCCGCCGTCATATCGCCACTTCTCATGACCTCGACATTTGCCTTTTTCACCCGGCCCGCTGCCGAGTTCCAGTTCCCGGGCGCAGCCTTTCTTCTCGCCGCGCTCCTCCTTGCGGTCGCCCTCTTGCTCATCTGGCGGCTCCCCGAAGAGGATCATAATCCCGCACAGCGAAATATTGTTTCGCACTTGAAGCCCGCCCTGATACAGGTAACGTGCAAGGGAAATGAACAGGGAGAGTTCCATGCAAACCATCAAGGCTGCCGTCTGCCACGCCTTCAATGAACCTCTGGTCATCGAAGACGTCCAAATCGCCCCGCCCGCGGCCGGCGAAGTCGAAGTCGAACTGGACGCGGTCGCGATCTGCCATTCCGATATCTCCTTCTGGCAAGGCGGCTTTGGCGGTAAACTACCAGCCGTCTACGGCCACGAAGCCGCCGGTCGCGTGACCGCGCTGGGCGATAACGTGCAAGGCATCGAAATTGGCGACAGCGTCTGCGTTACCCTGATCAGGGCCTGCGGCAACTGCCCCTCCTGTCACTCCGGTCACCTGACCACCTGCGAAACCCCAACCGATGGCAGCAAGCACCCGCTGCAGACCAAGGACGGCGCGCCCCTGATGCAAGCGCTCGACACCGGTGCCTTCGCGGAAAAGGTCGTGGTCGATCAAAGCCAGGTGGTGACCATCCCCCATGACATCGGCAAGGATGTCGCCTCCCTGATCTCCTGCGGCGTAATCACCGGCGTCGGAGCCGCCGTGAACGCGGCACGGCTGCGGGTCGGACAGGACGTGGTGGTAATCGGCGCGGGCGGAGTCGGCCTGAACGCGATCCAGGGCGCACGCATCGCCGGGGCACGCCGCATCATCGCGGTCGATCTCGTCGATGAAAAGCTTGAAATCGCGAAAGAATTCGGGGCGACCGATACGGTATCCGCGAAAGAAGCCAAACCCTGGAATGTGGTCAAGAAAATCCTCGGACGCGGTGCCGATTGCGTGATGGTCACGGTCGGCGTCGCCCAGGTCTACGACCAGGCACCGCGCTACCTGGCAGCCAGCGGAAACGTGGTCATGATCGGCATGCCGCACGGCGACCAGTTCTCGAAATTCTCACCGCTGTTCATGGCCGATGTCGGACAGGGGTTCATCGGTTCCAAAATGGGCAACGTAGTCATCAAACGCGATATCCCCTGGATGATCGACCTCTACCAGCAGGGCCGCCTCAAACTGGATGAGTTGATCTCCGGACGCTGGGAACTCGACCAGATCAACGAAGCCATCGCCGACACCCTCGGCGGCGCGGCCAAACGAAACGTCATCATGTTCAACCGCTGACCTGCTTCTTTGGGTCAAAAATATCCCGGGGAGTCGCCCATCAGGGCGACGGGGCAGCGCCCCAGCCACGTCGCAAGGGTCCGCGACGTGGCGGTCATGTTCCGACAAGCGACATTAGACCCCGTTCACATGCAACCACGGGACTGGTCGCAGCATATAGTGGCGGGCTGACAAACCAATCAGCACCGCCTCCCCATCTCAAAGCATAGAGAACTCTCCCGAAGCCCGGACACTTGCCATAACCGCCCCTCCTGCGGATACTTGGGGTTCACCCAGCGAACCCGATCCATGCCACGGCCCCACGCCAATCCACCCCCTGTCCCCTCCCTGCGGGCCGCTGCGCTCGCACCGATCCTGCGCCACTTCGGCAACGATAGTGATACGATCAGGTCCATCCTCCAGCAGAACGGCATCAACCCCGAGGCCGTGCGCGATCCCTACGAGATCATCTCTTTGGCGGCCTACCTGAAAACCTTCGAAGCCGCCGCGCATCACGCCCACGACCCGATCCTCGGCGCCCGGCTCGGTGCAAGGATCAGCCCGGCCGATCTTGGGCCCACCGGGCTTCTGATGCTGCACTCCTCGACCCTGCGGCGTGGGCTGGAGAGATTTCGCGACAGCCTCTCCGCCCTGCAAAGCGCGACCGAAATGCACCTCATTCATGACGGTGACCGGCTCGGCCTGACCTATCAACTCGGATCACCCGATTTTCAGGCCGGCGCGCAGGATGCAGAATTTTCGCTCTCCTGCATCTGTCGGCTTGTCCACATTGCATTCGACCCGCGCTGGACGCCCGAAGAGGTCCATTTCATCCACGGCCCCTCCCGCCGCGCCGATCTGCTGGAACGTATTTTTGGCGCGCGGGTGCGCTTTGGCCAAAGCGCCAACCGGCTGCTGTTCCGACAAGGCGGCCTCGATACGCTTCACCGCGCCGAAGACACCGCTCTGCTGGCGCTGATCGAACGCCATGTCGCCGACCTCGTCCTGACGCAGGACCCCTGTCGCACGATTGCCGAACAGGTGCAGGTCATCGTCAGCCGTAACCTCGGCCATCTCCCCGTCGATCTCGCAACCATCGCGCAGGAACTCGGGCAAGCGCCGCGCAGTCTGCAACGCCATCTCGCGTCCGAAGGCACCTCTCTTCGGGCCATTCTTCAGGCGCAGCGCCAGAAGATCGTAGAAACCCATCTCGACGACCCGAACGCCAGCCTGAAAACCGTCGCGCAGAGCCTTGGCTATTCCGACGAAACCGTCTTCTGGCGCGCCTATCGAAGCTGGACCGGCCATGCGCCGTCGAAAAGGAATCAGGCCGGGTAGCGCTTGCAGGGAATCATCCAGTCCCGCACCCGCCCCGTTCTTGCGCATCCGCGCATGAGGAGCGTCCAGAAAAGCGGCAACCGAGAAATCGACTATCCCCCATTTCAGTGCCTCCCCTCCGACACCAACGGTTTTGTGACTTCGGCACGGCAGGTTGGCGCAAATTATCGAATCTTTGGCGCGTCCTGCAATAGATGCATCTGAAACTCGCCTTGATCCTGTCAGCCAACCAATCATCGGAGGGTTGAAAGATGAATGAAGCAGTCAGGGAAACAACGGCCGACACCGGCATCAAGCACCCGCTGGACCCGATCTCCGCGGTCGAGATCACCCGCCTCAAGGCCGTGCTCGAGGAAAACGGTTTCAAGGGCGAAAGCACCCGCTACTCGTACGTGATGCTGCGCGAGCCCAGCCGCGAAACCATGGCCACGTTCAAGCCCGGCGGACCGGTCGCCCGGGAAATCGGCGTGCTCGTCATGGATGTCGCCGCCCGCGAAGTGACCGAGATTATCGTCGATATTCCGGCGGGCAAGATTATCCACCAGCGGTCGCTCGATCCGGCCAAGGACGGCTGGGGCCCGGTTCTCGACGAGGATTACGTCGCCGCCGAGGAAATCTCCAAGGCCGATCCGCGTTTTGTCGAAGCACTGGCCAAGCGCGGCATCACCGATCTCGACAAGGTCTTCTGCTGTCCGCTCTCCGCCGGTGTTTTCGGGCATGAGGACGAACTCGGCCGCCGGATGCTCCGTGTTCTCAGCTTTTATGCCCCCAATGAAAACGCCATCCACGAACTCTGGGCGCATCCGATCGAAGGCATCGTCTGCCACGTGGACCTAACCGACCGCAAAGTTCTGCGTTTCGTCGATACCGGCTACATGGAAATCCCGCAGGATCGCGGCGATTACCTCGACCCGTCGATCACACCGCGCGAGACGATGAAGCCGCTCAATATCACCCAGCCCGAGGGCGCATCCTTCACCATGAAGGACAATGTCCTCGAATGGGAAAACTGGTCGGTCCGCGTCGGTTTCAACGGTCGTGAAGGTCTGACCCTTCATGACATCTCATTCAAGGACGGCGGCAAGAAACGCTCGATCCTGAACCGTGCCTCGGTTTCGGAAATGGTAGTCCCCTATGGCGAACCACAGCCAACCCACGAATGGCAGAACTACTTCGATGCAGGCGAATACCAGTTCGGTCGCCTCGCAAACGCGCTGGTTCTGGGCTGCGACTGCCTTGGAGAGATCCACTATGTCGATGCAACCGTCGTTGACGATTTCTGCAATCCCGTCGTTCTGCCCAATGCCATCTGCATCCACGAAGAGGACTTCGGCACGCTCTGGAAGCACACCGATATCTTCTCGGGCCGCGCCGATGTGCGCCGTCAGCGGCGTTTGGTCGTCTCCTTCTTCGTGACGGTCGGCAATTACGATTACGGCTTCTACTGGTACTTCTACCTCGACGGTAAGATCGAGTTGGAATGCAAGGCGACCGGCGTCGTGTTCACCTCTGGCCGTCCCGAAGGCGATTACGAATGGGCCACCGAACTGGCCCCGCGTCTCGGCGCCCCACAACACCAGCACATGTTCTCGGCGCGGCTCGATTTTGCGATCGACGGTCTGCGCAACCAGGTCGATGAGATCGACGTAAAGCGTCTGAAAATGGGCAAGGGCAACCCGGTCGGCAACGCATTTACCCGCGAGATTACCCGCCTTAAAACCGAAGCGGACGCCAAACGCGTCGCCAAGAACGAGCTTGGCCGCATCTGGCGCATCTCGTCGGCGGAAAAGACCAACCATCTTGGCGAACCGACTGCCTATGTTCTCGCCCCCGAAGGCCTGCCGCTTCTGCTTGCCGATGACGAGGCGTCGATCACAAAACGCGCCGGTTTCGCCACCAAGTCGCTCTGGGTCACCCAGTTCGATCGGGACGAGATGTGGGCCGCAGGATACACGCCGAACCAGCATCCCGGCGGTGCCGGTCTGCCGGCCTATAGCGCGGCCAACCGCGCGGTCGATGGCGAAGATATCGTGGTCTGGCACAGTTTCGGCCTGACCCATTTCCCGCGTACCGAGGACTGGCCGGTGATGCCCGTCGACTATGCCGGGTTCAAACTGCGGCCCGAGAACTTCTTTGACCGAAATCCGACGCTGGATGTTCCCAAGGACCCGAACGGTGCGCATTGCTGCCACTCGAACAAGACGGCGGCCGAGTAATCGCAGCATCGGGGCCGGATCATGTCAGCCTATCACCTCTGCCTGCTGGCCCTCGCGGCCCTTGGCACATGGGCCTGCACCAACGGGGTAACCCGCTGGCAGGCCGGGTTGGCATGGCTCGGTCTCGGCGCGATGCTGCTGGCCATGATTGGCGGCCTGCCCGGTCTCGTGCTGGGCGCGACCGTCATGGTGATGCTGATCCCGTTCGCCTTGCGCGGTCCGGCCCCGTTGCTTTGCCTGCATCGGGCCGCGTCTCATTTTTGCATGGCGGGCGTACTCGTCGCGCTCTTCCTGCTCAATGGCAGCGCGATCTGCGCAAGCACTTCCATACCGCTTTTAACCCCTAACGGCATGACATCGCTGCCCATGCCTGTCCTTGCCGAAACCTACCTGCTCGCCATCGTTCTCGGCCTTGCGGCTTATGCAGTCTACGGGCTGACGCTTTGCCTGAACGGGGTTCTCAGGAACCGGCCAGCTATCATTGCCGAAGTCGCCCCCATGACGCTTGCGACCGTGGGCATGGGCGTCGGCTTCGGATGACCAATTCAAGAAAACACCAAGAAAAGACCCAACAGGAGACCACAATGAACAACCTCGCCAGACTGACACTCGCCACGGCCTTGGCCGCAGTCCCCCTTGCCGCGCAGGCGGAATATCCGGAAAAGCCGGTCGAATTCATCATTCCCTTCCCGCCCGGCGATCTCGAAGACATCCTGACCCGCATGATCGCGGACGAGTTCCAAAAGGAATACGGCGTCGCGGCAGCGGTCGTGAACAAGCCCGGCGGTGGCGGCGGCCCCTTCCCCGGTGCCGTCGAGGTCGCGAATGCAGGGGCGGATGGCTACACCATCGGTTCCTTCGTCTCTGACGTGCCGCTCTCGGGGCCCGACATCGGCATCCCCGCCTTGTCGCCGAACCCGTTTGAGCCCATCGGCATCTTTGTCACCTACCCCTTCGTGCTCGCGACCTCCGGCGACGCGCCTTACTCCACGCTCGATGAACTTGCCGACTACGCCAAGGAAAACGAGGTCGCCCTCGGCCATTTCGGCGCGATGCTGACACCGACCCAGATCACCTTTGCAGTGGCCAAGGCCAAGGGCTTCGATTTCGCCTACGAGGCCGCCTTCGACGCGCTCGATTGCAATTCGCTCGCCTCGGGCGATGTTGACGTGATGAATACGACGCTGCAACAGGTCTTCCCCTGCCTCGACGACATCAAGGTTCTCGCTTCCATCGGTTCGGAACGCATCCCGCTGACCCCCGATGCCCCCACCGTTGGCGAGATGATCCCCGAACTTGATCTCGCGCTCTGGAACGGTCTCTTCGTCAAGGCCGATGTCCCGCAAGAGGCCCGCGACAAGATCGCCGCCGTCGCGGAAAAGGTCATGGACTCTGATGCGGCCAAGAAACTGGCTGCGGATACAGGTGCACTGATTTACTGGCAGGATGCCGCCGAATCCGAAGCGCAGATCGAAGCCGATCACAAGGCGCGCGCCGAGATCGGCAAACTGCTCGATGAGTAAACCAGACGGCCAACAGGTTCCGGGCGCGGATATCCCGCCGCGCCCGGGCCAGCGCATCGGCACCCGGTTTCGTAATTTCGTCCGAACGCGAAACTTTCAGGACATGTTCCAGCGCAATGCCCGCCCCGGAGAGCTTGTCTTTGCCGCCGGGTTCTTTGGCTTTTCGGTCCTTCTGCTGATCCTGATCCCATGGCAGACCCAATGGGTACCGCTCAGCAAGCTGTTCACACAGCCCGCCTTCTGGCCGGGCATCGCCATCACCGTGATGACCCTCTTTTCCGCTGGTCACCTGTTCTGCGTTCTCTGCGCAAATCGCCTTCCCGGTCTTGCCGCAGAACTCGCCGCATGGGCCCGGGCACTGGAATTTGTCCTGTGGTTCATCGTCTATGTCTGGCTGGTGCCGATCATCGGCTACCTGATCGCGACCATCGCCTTTACCTGCGCCCTCAGCTTTCGCATGGGCTATCGCGGCGTGCGCTGGATGGGGCTTGCCGCTGTTTTCGGTCTTGGAGTCGTCGTGCTGTTCAAAGGGCTGCTCGGCGTGAACATCCCGGCTGGCGACATTTACGAGCTTTTGCCCGCGGGCGCGCTCCGTTCTTTCTTGATGACAAATTTCTAGAGGCTGACGATGGATATGCTGCTCTCCGGCATCGGAATGCTGATGCACTTCGATGTCCTGCTCGCGCTGCTGATCGGGTCGATCGGCGGTGTCATTATCGGCGCCATACCCGGTGTCGGCCCGGCCGTCGCCATCGCCATCCTGCTGCCTGCGACCTTTGCCCTGCCTCCGCTGGTGGGGCTGGTCATGCTGCTTGGCATCTATGGCTCTTCCATGTTCGGCGGCGCGCTGCCTGCCATCCTCATCAACACGCCCGGCACCGCCGTCAACGCGCTGACCACCTATGACGGTCATCCGATGACCCAACGCGGCGAAGCGCTGCGCGCGCTCGGCCTAGCCTATGGCGCCTCTTTCGTCAGCGGCATCCTGTCGATCCTCACGCTGATCCTGCTGTCCCCCGTGCTGGCCAAGATCGCGCCCATGTTTGGTTCGAAAGAGATCTTCCTTGCCGCGCTCCTCGGCCTTGTCCTTGTCATCATCGCCCACCGGGGCCAGACACTCGCCGCCGGTATGCTCGCCGGGCTGGGGGTTTTCCTCGGCACCGTCGGGCTCGAGCCGCTGAAATACACCCAGCGATTCACCTTCGGACAGGAATGGCTGGCCTCCGGTTTCGACCTGATCGTCATCGTGCTTGGTCTCTTCGCCCTCAGCCAGGCCTTCCTGCTTCTCAGCGAACCCGAAAGCGCCCCCGAGACTCCACCGATCAAGGGGTCGATGGGCCGGGCCATGCTGCGTATTTTCAAATACAAACGGCTCGCGGTATCCGGATCGGGCTTTGGTGTACTCATGGGGATGATCCCCGGCGTTGGCGAATTCACCGCGCAATTCCTCAGCTACACTTACGCCCAGAAGACATCGAAAACGCCGGAGGACTTCGGCAAGGGCAGCCCCGAAGGTCTCGTCGCCTCTGAATCCGCCAATAACGCGGTTCCGGCGGCGGCGATGATTCCCCTGCTGGCCCTCGGCATCCCCGGAGAGGCCCTGACCGCGATGATGCTGTCCGTCTTCTACGTCCATAACGTCATCCCCGGCCCACAGCTCTTTCAGGGCCAGATCGATTTCGTCTATGCACTCTACGCGGCGATGATCATTCTGAACGTGATCGTGGTGCTGTTCATGCTGGTCTCGTCGAACCTGCTGCTGCGGATCATCCGCATTCCCACGCGGTTCTTGGGCGTAATGATCCTGACGCTTAGCTTTGTGGGCGTCTATTCGCTGCGCAACTCAGTGGTGGATTGTGCCATCGCCGCCGCGTTCGGCTGGTTCGGTCTGATCCTGAAACGCCAGAACCTGCCCGCCGTGCCCATCGTGCTTGGCCTCGTGCTGGGCGGCATCATGGAAACCAAGTTCCGCCCCGCGATGAACCGGGTCAGCGTGTTCGGCGACTTTTTCGAACGCCCTATCGCCGCGATCTTGGGCTTTGCCATCCTCTGCCTGATCGTCGGCCATTTCGCCTCGCTCTACCGCGAGCAGCGGAACCGGCAGCCCAACCCGGACCACGACATGCACGACAGTTTTCAGCGTTAGCGGCTTAGCCCATCCACGCCTTGCGCAGCATGTTCAGCGCAACAAGCAGAAGGAACACACCAAAGGCGCGCTTGAGCGGTCCCGGATCAAGTGAATGGGCCAGCCGCACACCAAGCGGTGCGGTGATAAGGGTCATCGCGATGACGATCAGAAAGCCCGGCAGGTTGATCGCACCAATGGTCAGTGGTGGGCTCGAAGCGGCCCCGACATCAAGAAACAGGAAACCGATGGCCGAAGGGACGGCGATCAATACGCCGAACCCCGCAGCGGTCGCCACGGCACGGTGGATCGGCACGTTATGCAGGCTCATCAACGGCACACCGAAACTGCCGCCGCCAATGCCCATCAGGACCGACAGGAAACCGACCAGCGGCGAATAGAGATACTGCTTGATCCCCGTAGGCATCTGCTGCGCGATACGCCAGCTATTACGCCCGAAGGTCATGTAGCAGCCGATAACCAGCGCCAGACAACCGAATATGATCTGAAGACTGGTCGAACGCAGCGCCGCTGCCGCAAGAACGCCAACAATGGCTCCCAGAACAATCCCCGGGCCCCAGCCCTTCAGGATCGGCCATTCCACCGCCCCCTTGCGGTTATGCCCGATGACCGAGCGCAACGAGGTCACGATGATCGTCGCCAGCGATGTGGCAAGACAGACCTGCATCACCTGAGGCCCGTCGTAGCCCAGCGCCTGAAAGGTGAAAAAGAACGCCGGCACAAGAACGATACCGCCCCCCACGCCCAGCAGCCCGGCCAGCACACCGGCAAATCCGCCGATCACGATCAGAAAGGCCAGCAGTTCTAGGGTAAGGGTCAGATCAGGCACGAAGCGTTCCTTCATTCGGGCGACGGGCGGGTCGTCGCGCATTTTCCGCCGCTACGGTTCGCGCCGCGCAAGAATATCGGCCACCACGACATAAGAGCTGGCCACGTGGCTGCGCATCAGGCTCCGGGTCGCTTCGGCATCCTGCGCAAGAATTGCCTCGGTTATCGCCTGATGTTCAACCCGCGACGTGGCGAGCCGGTTGGTATTTTCGTGAAAGTTGGCCGCGCGCCACGCCAGCGTCCGCAGGTTCAGGTCATCCAGAGTCGCCGCAAGCGCCGAATTGCGTGCGCCGCTCTTGATCGTCGCGTGAAACCGCGCGTTGATTTCGCCATAGGCCTGCGGATCATCGCAGATGCGGCCTTCTTCCAGTATGGCGGTCAGGCTCTGGCGCTCGATCTCGGTCAGGCGATGCGCGGCCAGCGCCGCCAGCGCGCTTTCCACCTCGCCCACCGCTTCGAAAAGCTCGGCCAGATCCGCCGCCTTCATCTTGCGCACGAAAAACGCCCGACGCGATCCGCGCTCGGCAAGGTTCGACTGTTCCAGTCGGTGCAGCGCCTCGCGCACCGGCGTGCGTGATACACCGAACTGTTCTGCCAGCGCCTTTTCCGCCAGCGGCTCACCCGGGATCATTTTTCCGGCCACGATGCCATCGACCAGCTTGTCAAAGATGTTTTCTGCTGTCCGATTAGTCATCCGTGGACCTGTTCTCCTAAAAGATGCACTTTCATCTTGCATATGTATACATATCCTTTCAACCTGAATTCATCTCAACGGACAGGAAACACTAAAAAACAGAAAATTTCGCCGCCAAACTGCGCAGAAATGTGACGAAGCGGGATCAACCCACTCACCCAAAAGCACTGGCGCCGTTGAATAAAATGGGAGGAGACCATGCCAACAGGGAAACCAGGACATGACAGAGACAGACCACAAGAAAATCCTCGCCGAACGACTTTCGGCACGATTCGGACGTAGGGCCGTCCTCAAGGGAATGGGCGCGGGAATCGTCGCGGCCACCGCTGGCGGCAGCTTCCCCTCCGTGGCGCGCGCGCAGCAAAGCGGCCACCTCAAGATCGCCTCGATCAAGGTGATCGACACGCTCGACCCACATTTCACCGGCTTCCTGTCGGCGATCCAGATCATCAACAACATCCACAACGGCCTGCTCAAGATCGTCTATGACGGCGAAAACGTCACCTTCGAACCCGATCTGGCAGAAACCTGGGATCTCGAAGACGACAAGACCCACGTGTTCAAACTGCGCGAAGGCGTCAAGTTCCACGATGGCACCCCGTGCGATGCCGAAGCCGTCAAATTCTCGCTGCTCCGCGTCAAGGAAGGCGAGCCGAAATCGCCCCACGCATGGAAACTGGCGCTGCTGGACGAGATCGAGATCGTCGATCCCCTGACGCTCAAGCTGCACTTCTCGCAGCCCTATGCCTTCCTCCCGGTCGCACTGAATGGCTCCACCGGTCGCGCGGGTACCATCGTCTCCCCCGCCGCTGTCGAGAAATACGGCACCGATTACGGCCGCAACCCGGTCGGCACCGGCCCGTTCAAGTTCGTCTCCTGGCGTGAAAACGACGCCATCGAACTCGAAGCCAACACCGAGTATTTCGAACCCGACATGCCCAAGCTCGAGAAAGTCACCTTTGTTCTGATGAACGAGGCCTCGACCGCGCTGGCCGCCCTGATGTCGGGCCAGATCGACGGCATGACCGACTGCCCGATGCAGCTTGTCGATCAGGTCGAAGCCTTCCCCAAGGCCAATCTCTACGGCGAAATCGAAGGCAACTACACGTTCCTCGGCATGAACTGCAAGAAAGGCCCCTTTACCGACATGAACCTGCGCAAGGCCGTCGCCTGGGCGCTGGATCGTGAGACGCTGGTGAAACAGGCCTATTTCGGGCGCGCCCAGCAGGCCTATACCCCGATCTCCCCGCCGATGACCGATTTCTTCGATCCCGATATCGCCACCTCGGGTCGCGGTCAGTGGTTCGACCTTGAAAAGGCCAAGGAATTCCGTGCCATGGCCGAAGAGCAGGGTGAAATCGAAGTCACCTACATGATGGCTGAACGTGGCCCGGTCGGCACCCGTGTCGCCCAGACCATCGCACCGATGCTGGCCAAGATCGGCATCAAGGTGAACCTCGAACTGATCGAGCCCGCCACATGGGTCAAGCGCCGCAACGAAGGCGATTTTGATCTCTATGACTTCGAATGGGTGGCCGATCTGGACCCGGACGAAACCATCTACCCCGAGTTCCGCTCGGACGGTGCGTGGAACTTCTGCGGCTGGGTAAACACCGAGTTTGACGAACTGTGCCAGCAGGCGCAGGTGATCCTCGACAGCGAAGGGCGCAAGGAACTCTACTACAAGGCCGAAGACCTGCTGATGGACGAAGCACCCATCGGGATCATGGCCCACATGCCGATCTACAAGGTCTTTTCGGACAAGGTGCAGGGTTTCCAGTACATCCCCGCCGACCTCGTGAACCTGCACACGGTCAGCCTCGCCTGATGCTGGTCCAGGCTCTCGGCAAGATCGGGCAGACGCTCGTCGTTCTGTTCATAGTCTCGGTCGCCACCTTTGGCTTGCTAAAGCTGGCGCCGGGCGATCCCGTGCAGATCATGCTCGGCTCGGAATACTCGCAAGAGGCATACGAGTCGCTGACGGCCGAAATGGGCCTGGACCGTTCCTTTCTGGTGCAATACGCCGATTGGGCCATAAACTTCGTGCAGGGCGACTGGGGCACTTCCTTTGTCGCCCGCACCGACATCTTTACCTATGGGTTCAAAGAGGCCCTGCCCGTCACCCTGACGCTGGCCTTTTTCTCGCTCTCCTTCGCGATCCTGATCGGCGTCCCCTTGGGCGTGTTGTCAGCGGTCAAGAAAGACACTGCATTCGACGCGGGATCGGCGGTATTCGCGCTGACCGGCACCGCCTTTCCCTCCTTCCTGCTGGGCATCCTGCTGATCTGGTTCTTTGGCGTCCGCCTCGGCTGGTTCCCGGTCATGGGCTATGTCTCCCCATGGGAGGATTTCTGGACCGGCATCTATCACATGATCCTGCCCGGCCTGACACTTTCGACCTATTTCATCGCCATGATCACCCGCCTCACCCGCGCTTCGCTGATCGAAGTGCTCGAGGAACCCTATATCGCCGCCGCCCGCGCGCGCGGCGAACCAGGCTGGCGGGTCATCTGGATACACGGCGTGCGCAACATCGCCATGCCGCTTGTCACCATCCTCGGGCTGCAGCTCGGCACGCTCTTGCAAGGTACTGTTCTGACTGAAACCGTGTTCAACCTGCCCGGCATCGGCCAGATGCTCACCTCGGCGGTGCTGGGCCGTGAATACGGCGTCGTGCAGGCCGGGGTCATGATGACCGCGCTGCTTTTCATCGGAGTCAACCTGCTGGTCGATCTCTCCTACCCGATCCTCGACCCAAGACTGAGAGACCGCAAATGACCGCGCAGGCCTCGCCGCTGGCAACCAAGGCACCCGCCCCGGCAACAAATCCCCCCGCAGGCCCGCCAAAGACGAAACGGCGCGGCCGCCGGTCGATTTTCGTGCGCCGCCCGTTCTTTACGGTCTCGCTGATCGTCGCCCTCGGCTATCTGCTGGCGGCGATTTTCGCGCCTTATGTCGCGCCCTACGACCCGGTACTGCAATCCTATGACGCGATGATGCAACCGCCCACCGCCGCGCATCCGATGGGGACCGACAGCTACGGTCAGGATATCCTGTCGCGCACCATCTACGGCGCGCGTTTCGCCCTGATCATCGGGTTCTTCTCCGTCATCATCGGCGCGACCGGAGGTTTGGTGATCGGTCTCGCCGCAGGTCTTTCCGGCGGCTGGGTGGAGTGGGGCCTGATGCGGCTGATCGACTCGATCCTCGCCCTGCCCTCGCTGATCCTTGCCGTCGCCTTCATTGCGATCCTCGGCCAGGGGGTCGACAAGGTCGTCATTGCCGTGGGCCTGTCGATGATCGGCCCCTTTTCACGTACCGTGCGCGCCGACGTGATGCGTGTCCGCGTGCAAGGCTTTGTCGAGGCCGCGCGCCTGATGTCGATCCCCTCGCTTCAGGTGGTTTGGCGTCACGTCCTGCCAAACGTGATCTTTCCGCTCGCCGTGCAGGTCACGATCCGCATATCCGAGGCAATCCTCGTCTCCTCCTCGCTCTCCTTCCTCGGCATCGGCGTCACGCCCCCCACCCCCGACTGGGGCCTGATGATCGCCGAAGGCCGCGATTTCGTCTCCTTCGCCCCATGGATGTCGGCCATGCCGGGATTTGCGCTTGCCCTGCTGCTGATCGCGCTGTCCATCGTCGGCGATGGAATCCGTGAAGAATTCGACCCCAAGGGCCGGAGAGGCGCATGAGCGACACCAATCTCCTGACGGTCAGCGATCTGACCGTGCATCGCGGCGCGGCCAAGATTCTCGACCGCGTGAACCTCTCTATCGCAAAGGGCGAAACCCTAGCCCTTGTGGGCGAAAGCGGCGCAGGCAAATCCACCATCGCCACCGCACTGATGCAGCTTCTCGACGGCGCCGAAGTCGAAGGCCGTGCCGAGCTGCAGGAGGCAGGCGATCTGCTCTCCCTCCCCGCGCGCCAGATGGTGAAACTGCGCGGCCGCCGCCTCTCGATGATCTTTCAGGACGCGGGCGCGGCGCTGAACCCCGCCTATACGGTAGGCCGTCAACTGACCACGACGCTGCGCCGCAATCTCGGACTCACGCGCAGCGCCGCCCACGCCAAGGCCATCGAACTCTTCACCTCCGTCGGGATCAACGATGCCGAGGCACGCCTTTCCGCCTTTCCGCATCAGCTCTCAGGCGGGATGCAGCAACGCGTGATGGTCGCCATCGCGCTGGCCTGCAACCCGGACCTCCTGCTTGCGGATGAACCGACCTCCGCGCTCGACGTCACCATTCAGGCCCAGATCATCCGGCTGATCCTGTCGCTGACCCGCGAACGCGGCGCAAGCTGCATCTTCGTGTTGCATGACCTTGCCCTTGCCAGCCAGTCCTGCGACCGGATCGTCGTGCTCTATGCCGGGCAGGTGGTAGAATCCGGACCCGCGCGCGATGTTCTGACCCATCATCGCCACCCCTATACCCGCCAGCTCGAAAGCTGCGTGGTCGAAATCGGCCGTCACGATCTGGTCGCCCCCGAAGGCACTGTGCCGCCGCATGACCAGATGCCGAAAGGCTGCCGCTTCGCCACCCGCTGCCCCCGCGCGCTTGACCGCTGCGCGGGCGAGGCCCCGCCGCTGACCCCGGCAAACCCCGCCAAGGACGGCGCACTGGATCACGTATTTGCCTGCTGGAACCCGGAATGAACGCACTCCCCGACCCCAAGGCGCAAGCCGCGCAGGCCCCCGGTGCCGCTGTCTTCGAGCTGATCGAGGTTGAAAAGACATTCCAGATCCGCCCGCCCGGCCGCCGCTTCACCCGCGAAACCATCGGTCTCAAGGCGCTCGACGGTGTGCGCCTACGGGTCGAAAAGGGCACTTCCCTCGCCCTTGTCGGGGAAAGCGGCTCGGGCAAATCGACCCTGCTCCGCGTGCTGCTCGGTCTTGACGCCCCGACCAACGGGCGCGCGCTCTACCATGGCCGCCCGATCCGCGACGCCCGCGCCCATGGCCGCGATTTCGCCCGCGACGTGGCGATGGTCTATCAGGACGCGCGCGGCTCGCTCGATCCGCGCATGACAATCGAGGCGCTGATCGCCGAACCCCTGCGCCATTTCAACATCGTCCCGAAAGACCAGATCAAATCACGCGTCGCCGAATTGCTGAACCGCGTCGGCCTGCCCACGGATGCCGCCAAACGCTACCCGGCAGGCCTCTCGGGCGGTCAGGTCCGCCGCGTCGCCATCGCCCGCGCGCTCGCCTCGGAACCTTCCGTCCTCGTCGCGGACGAGGCCGTCTCGGGTCTCGATGTCTCCACGCAGGCGCAGTTGCTAACCCTGCTGCGCAGGCTGCAACAGGACATGGGCCTGACCCTCGTCTTCATCACCCATGACCTCGGCGTCGCAAGCTTTCTCTGCGAGGAAATCGCCATCATGTACCTCGGCCGCATCGTTGAAACCGGCCCGACAGATGCCGTGCTGAACGCCCCGGCGCACCCCTATGCTGCCGCCCTGCGCGCCGCCGCGCCAAGGTTCTTCGAGCCGATGCCCGAACCGCTACCCGGCGAAATCCCCAGCCCGCTCGACCTGCCGAAAGGGTGCCGGTTTTCAACCCGCTGCCCCGCCGCGCAGCCCGACTGCCAGACCCGCGACCCGCAGCTTGGCCGTTTCGGCCAAGCACGCGCGGTCGCTTGCCTTCATCCTCTGGCCAGTCCAGAGACCTGACACCAACGCCCGCCGACGGCGCAAAACCACGCATTTCCGACGGCCAAATTCACGACAGGACGACCCGAATGTTCGACTTTTTCTCCGCTCGCCGCCCCAGTACGCTGGCTTCGCAGGCGATGATCGCCACCTCCCACCCGCTCTCCACCGCGGCCGGTCTCGACATCCTTTCGACCGGCGGCAATGCGGTCGACGCCGCCATCGCCGCCGTCGCGGTACAATGCGTGGTCGACCCGCTGATGACCGGGATCGGCGGCGACTGTTTCGCGCTCTACGCACCCAAGGACGGCCCCGTAAAGGCGCTGAACGGCTCGGGCCGCGCCCCTTCCGCCGCCACGGTAGAGGCGCTGAAAGCCGCCGGTCTCACAGATGAGATCCCCCAGACCAGCCCCCATGCGGTCACCATTCCCGGCGCAATCTCCGCCTGGTGCCTTCTGCACAAGGATCACGGTTCCCTGCCGCTCGAGCGTCTCTTCGCCCGCGCGGTCCACTATGCGGAAAACGGCTATGTCGTAACGCCCCGCGTCGCGCAGGACTGGGCCGCCAACGCCGCCACGGTCGGCAAGGACACCCATGCTGCCGCGCTCTTCCTGCCCAACGGCACCGCCCCGAAGGCCGGTGAACACCATGCCCAGCCCCTCCTCGCCGACCGGCTCCGCGACATCGCTGCCAAGGGTGCCGCTGGTTTCTACGAGGGCGAAACAGCCGCAAAGATGGCGGCACATCTACAATCCCTCGGTGGTCTGCATACCGAAGAGGATTTCAACAAGGGCATCGACCAAGCCCATTGGGTCGACCCGATCTCAACCCCCTACGGCGGCTATGACGTCGTCGAATGCCCGCCCAACGGGCAGGGCCTCGCGGCGCTTGTCATCCTGCGCATTCTGTCGAAACTCGACATGGGCGCCGACATGTCCGAGGCCGACCGCATCCACCTCCATGCCGAGGCCACCAAGCTCGGCTACTTCCACCGTGACGCGCTCATCGGCGACCCCGAAACCTGTCCCGGCGTCACCGAAACCCTGCTCTCGGACGCGGTCATCGACAAGCTCGCCGCCCGCATCGACATGACGCGCGCGCAGGAACCGGTCCTCTGGGGCGAACCGGAACACAAGGATACGATCTACCTCTGCGTGGTCGATAAGGACGGCAACGCGCTTTCCTTCATCAACTCGATCTTCCACGGTTTCGGCTCCACCCGGCTCGATCCGGCCACCGGGGTCCTGTTCCACTCGCGCGGCGCCTCCTTCCGGCTGATCGAAGACCACCCCAACGCCATCGCCCCCTATAAACGCCCGATGCACACGATCATCCCCGGCATGCTCTGCAAAGACGGGAAACCGGTCATGCCCTTTGGCGTGATGGGCGGCCAGTACCAGGCAGCGGGCCATGCCGCCTTCCTCTCTGCCCTGCTCGATCTCAATATGGACATACAAGAGGCAATGGACGCCCCGCGTACCTTCGCCCATGACGGCGAACTCCAGATCGAACCCGGCGTCTCCCCCGAAGCCCGCGCCGATCTGGAAGCCCGCGGTCACAAGCTGAAACTGATGGAAAGCCCGATCGGCGGCAGCCAGGCGATCCGCATCGACGCGGAAACCGGCACCCTCTCGGGCGGCAGCGACAGCCGCAAGGATGGCATGGCGCTCGGTTTCTGATCTCTCCGAACAGGTGCCGCCGCCACTCACGGAATAAACCGGCGCCTCGGCGTTTCGCGCATATCATATTTCGATCCCGCGAAACGCCGCCTTTCCCTTGCGCACCCAATCCCCTTCTTTGGGTCAAAAATATCCTGGGGAGTCGCCCGAAGGGCGGCGGGGCAAAGCCCCACCAAACGGCCCCTCACCCAACCCGACAAAACTTGTCTGACACGACCGATCCCCGCTTGCACCATCGGACACAAGCCGCAATGCTGCGCCCAAGCAAGAAGGCAAAGCAGCGGAAGACATGAAACTTCAGGATCTCGACATCATCGTGACAAGTCCCCCCGCACCGGGTTGGGGCGGGCGCTACTGGATCCTCGTGAAGCTCACGACCGATACCGGCATAACTGGCTGGGGCGAATGCTATGCCTCAAGCGTCGGACCGGACGCCATGCAAGCGGTCATCAAAGATGTCTTCGCCCGGCATATGCAGGGTGAAAACCCCGAGAATATCGAACTGATGTTCCGCCGCGCCTATTCCAGCGGCTTCACCCAGCGCCCCGACCTGACCGTCATGGGCGCTTTCTCCGGGCTGGAGATCGCCTGCTGGGACATTCTCGGCAAGGACCGCGACCGCCCGGTCCATGCGCTGCTGGGCGGGCGCATGAACGACAGCATCCGCACCTACACCTATCTTTACCCGCAACCGGGCCATGACATCTCCGCCTTCTGGAACTCCCCGGACATGGCCGCCGAAAGCGCGGCCGAAATGCTCCGGCGCGGCTACACGGCGGTGAAATTCGACCCCGCCGGCCCCTATACGATACGCGGTGGCCATATGCCCGCGATGAGCGACATCACCCGATCCGTCGCGTTCTGCAAGGCGATCCGCGACGCCGTCGGCGACCGGGCCGACCTGCTCTTCGGCACCCACGGGCAATTCACGACCGCCGGGGCGATCCGTCTTGGCAAGGCGCTCGAACCCTACCAGCCACTCTGGTTCGAAGAACCCGTCCCCCCCGACGACGTCGCCAGCATGGCCCGGGTCGCAGCCGCCGTGAACATCCCCGTGGCAACCGGCGAACGCCTAACCACCAAGGCCGAATTCGCCGCCCTCCTCCAATCCGGCGCCGCCTCGATCCTGCAACCGGCCCTCGGTCGCGCGGGCGGGATATGGGAGATGAAGAAGGTCGCCGCCCTGGCCGAGGCCTATAACGCGCAGATGGCTCCGCATCTCTATGCCGGCCCCGTCGAATGGGCCGCCAACCTGCATCTCGCCACCTCGATCCCCAACCTGCTGTTGGCCGAAACCATCGAAACGCCCTTCCATAGCGACCTGATCCGCGGATCGATCAAGGTCGAAAACGGCTATATCACCCTCTCCGACGCCCCCGGTCTCGGGATCGACGTGGACGAAGACCTCGCCCGCGCCCACCCCTATACCGGCTCCGGGCTGCACCTCGAAATGCAGGAAGCCCCCTGCGACTACGTGAACGGCAACGCTTTCCAGGGCGGCGCCCCGTCACCGGATCAAACTCTGTGAGCGGCCCCGCACCCATAGAAACCGCCGATCCCGGCGAAGCCTCCTTCGACGACAGCCAGGTCGGCGAAGCCGCCGCCTATCTCAAGACCCTTTCGCATCAGGGCCGGCTGCAGATCCTCTGCCATCTCTGCAACAAGGAGCTTTCGGTCAGCGAGCTGGAGTCCCTCCTCGACATCCGGCAGGCGGCGGTCAGCCAGATGCTGGCCCGCCTGCGCGACGAAAACCTCGTCACCACCCGGCGCGACGGCAAAACCGTCTATTACGCTCTCGCCGACCATCGCACCGAACAGGTGATCGGCCTTCTCCATTCCCTTTTCTGCGAGTCCTGATGCGTCCCGAAACATCCTATACCGGCCCCGATCTCTGCGCCCGTCTCGCCCGCGACATCGTCGCCGAACTGCGCAAGGGCCATCTCGACCCCGCCGATCTCGTCAACGCCTCCGCCACGCGGATCGAACAGGTCGAACCGGCGGTCAATGCAACCGTCACCACCTGTTTCACCCGCGCCCGCGACTCCCTTGCCGATCTGCCCGATCACGCCGGCCGAAACGCCCGGCTGGCGGGCTGGCTCGCAGGGCTGCCCATCGGCATCAAGGATCTCTCCAATGTCAGCGGCGTGCGCAGCACCTTCGCCACGCTCGGGCTGAAAGACCACGTCCCCGCCACAAGCGACCCGATGGTCGAACGGGTCGAATCCCGCGGCGGCATCGTCATGGGCAAAACCAATACGCCCGAATTCGGCGCCGGCGGCAATTCCACCAATCTCGTCTTCGGCTCGACCCGCAACCCATGGGACACGCGGATGAACGCGGGCGGCTCCTCGGGGGGCGCGGCGGTCTCGCTCGCCACCGGCGAGGTCTGGTTGTCGCAAGGATCCGACTTGATGGGTTCCCTGCGAACACCCGCTGCCCATTGCGGCGTGGTCGGCCTGCGCCCCTCACCCGGCAGCGCTGGCGGCGGCCCGTCCAACACCATCTACAATGGCGAGGCGCTCTCCGGTCCGATGGCGCGCGACATCCGGGACACCGCGCTGTTCCTCGATGCGATGACCGGATGGGACCCCCGCATGCCACTTTCCCGCAGGGAACCGGAAACCTCCTACCAAAGCGCTGTTGAACAGGCGCCGCGCCCGCCCCGCATCGCTTTCAGCGAAGACCAAAACGGCTTCTCCCCGGTCGACCAGAACATCCGCGCCGCTATCCGCATCGCGATGGAAACCGCCGCCCGCGCTGGGGCCGAGGTCACGGAAACCTGCCCCGACCTGCCCTATCTGAACGAAACCTTCCTGACCCTGCGTGGCATGCATTACGCCTCGACCGCCGCACGCCAGCCCGAGCATATCCGCAAATACTACGACAAGACCCTCAGCGCCAATATCGCCTATGGCCTCGCCATGACGACCGAAGACATCTTCGCCGCGCCCGCCCGCCGCTCGCAGCTTTACGAAATCATGCGGCTCTTCCTGCAGGATCACGACGTGCTGGCGCTGCCTACCGTCGGCACCGCCCCCGGCCCGGTCGAGGAAATGTACCCGACCATCGTCGACGGTCAGGAACTGCCGACCTACGAACACTGGTTGCGGTTTTCCTTTCTCTCCGTCGTCACTCTTCTCCCGGCCCTGGCCATGCCCATCGGCTTCACCGACACCGGCCTGCCCATCAGCCTGCAACTCATCGGCCCGCCGCGCGGCGAAGCGACCCTGCTTCAGGCCGCCTTCTTCATCGAACAGGCCCTGAACCTGCCCGCGACCCCGATCGACCCAATCCGCAGGCACTGAACGGCCCCACCTCACGGGCCCCCGCAAACCACCCCCTTCTTTGGGTCAAAAATATCCTGGGGAGTCGCCCGGTACGGGCGGCGGGGCAAAGCCCCTGCAACCGCCGCAACCGGGCTCAGGTACCGACGTAACCCGCCACCACCTGCAAGAGCTTGAACGCCGTCGCCGCGTCATGCTCGACCACGGCGAGAAACTCCTTGGCACCGATCCGCAGACAGCGAAGATCGCTCTCCGCGACCATGGAAAGCGCCCGGGGTTCGTTGCGGATCAGCCCCAATTCGCCCACCAGCTTGCCCGGCCCGGCGGTGACGATCAGCTCATCCGGCCCTTCCTCCTTGGGCAGGTACATGCCCGCCTCGCCCTCAAGGATCAGATAGGCACCGTCCGTCGGCGCGTCGTTTTTCAGGAACACCGTCTCGCCTGCCGGTGCTTCGAACCACCGCGCACCAAAGGCCAGCAGCCGCAGCTGCTTTCGGTTCAACGTCGAAAACAGCTCGGTCTGTTCCAGCGCCCGCAGCTTGCGGCCAAGATCCGCGCTCGCCGCGCTATCAGCTTCCTCTCCGATCTGCATATCCTCGCTCACGATCCGCCCCTGCACCAGCTCGAATGCCACGTCATGCGCCGGGACATCCTCCAGCCGTTCCGCCAGGTAGATCAGCGTCGTATCCGGCATGTGCCGCCGCAGGTTATCATGAACCGAGGCGCGTGTCTCGGCGCTATAGCTGGCCAGCACCTGGTTCAGGATCAGCACATCGGGCCGCTTGATCGTCGCCCGGCTCAGCGCCAGCGGTTCGGCAAAAATCGAGGGAAGATTGCTGCCGGAAATCGACACCGGCAGGTCATAGATCAGCTGCACCACACCTTCCTGCGCGCCGCTCTCCACCAGCACGGCTGCCACCAGCTTGCGCAGATCGTCCCCCCGGCTCCCGGCATCCTGCGAAATTTTCCCGAACAGGGCGTTTTCCATCACGGTCAGACCGGGCGCAAAGCGCGTCTCGTCCAGCGGGTCGAACAGATCGCCCATGCTCTCGAGAAGCTGGGCGCTGTGGCTCTTGCGCAGCGCCAGCACCTGCTCGCGGATCTCCTCGGGAAAGGCGACGCCGATCTTCTCGGCCGAAATCCGCATCGGTACGGTCAGCAGGCTGGCCAGCTCGTCCTGGCTCAGCGCGTCGGTGCCCTGCTTGCGGGACTTCTCGACCAGTTCCACCGCCGTCTCGTAGGTTGCCGCTTCCAACCCGAGATTGCGGAACAGCGGATGATCCGTCCCATCCATGCCAAAGATCTGGCGCAGCACGTCGATGACTTCCTGCGTCACCTCGATCAGCGGGCGGTCCAGATGCAGGCTGCGCAGCTGACCAAGGAATTCCGTCTGCGCCGCCACTTCCTCGGCGGTGATCGACCGTCGCGGCACCGCGAACAGCAGGTTGTCCGCAACTGGCAGCGCAGGGTTGTAAAGCTCGGGATCAAAGGCATGCACATGGCGGGCAAGCCCGGCCTCCTTCGCCGCGAAACGGATGCGCCCGCGCAGTTCCACGATCCGCTTTGCAAGATCCGGATGCCGATCTGCGTCGAAACTCTGGTCCAGACCGCGCCGGAACAGCGCATTCCCCGGCCCCATCCCCTCGATCAGCCGCAGCCACCAGTCGCGCAGCTCTTCCTGCGTCTCGAAACCGGCCACTGCCGGATCGATCCAGTTCACGTCCAGCGCGTCCGGGCTGTTCCCGGCGCGCAGCGCCTCCTCGATGAGGGCCGCGTTCACGCTCTCCCCTTTCGGAAGCTGCCGGATCGGCATGGTCACGTTATCGCCGAATGTCCCCTGAAACAGCACAGGCCGGGAAGAAGCACTGCCGATACGCGCGGCAATCACCCCGTGATGCAGGCCTTTCAGATCACGCCCGCCGATGGTGACAGACCCCGAACTCGGCAAAACCTCCCGGCTCAGCAGCTCGGTAAAGGCCGTGCGGTCCTCGGTGCTGGGCGCGGCAATGGCGATGACCGCCCCGCCCGGCAGGGTGGCGTTCAGATCCTCAAGCACCGCATTGCCATCCGCATTGCGCATCGTCACGTGGTCCAGAACGATATCACCGGTCAGCGCCGGGATTTCCTTGGGGCGGCCTTTGAACAGTTTTTCGTCCATCATCCCCGACGGCGCAAACCGCTCGATGATGATCTCCCAGCGCACGGACATATCCTGCGTCTGGTTGTAATAGGTCAGCAGTTCCTTCCACGGCGAGGACAGATCCTTGTAGGCCGCCAGTGCCGCCACCAGCGCACCCAGCGATACCGCGCCCTGCAACACAAGGTAGCCACCGATGGAAAAGAAGAAAAACGGAGTCAGCTGCGAAATGAAGTTGTTGATGAACTTCATGAAAAATTTCTTCTGGTAGATCTCGAAGCGGATGTCGAACATCCGGCCCAGCTGGGCGGTGATCACCGCCATACGATACCGCCAGCCGCCATTGGCGCGCAGTGCGCTCGCCCCGACGGCGCTTTCACCGATATCCGCCGCCAGCACGCGCACCTGCTTGATCCGCTCCTTGTTCAGCTTGTTGATCTGCCGTTGCAGCTTGGGGATCAACCACGCCTGCAACGGGATCAGCGCACAGGCAGCAAGACCGAACCAGAAACTCTGGACGAACAGAAAGCCAAGAATGGTCAGCATCTGACCCGCCTGCAGCACCGGCTGGCTGATCGCATCCCCCATCAGGCCGCCCATCGGTTCGCTCTCGGCGGTGATCATCGACGTCAGCTCGCCCTGGCTCACCCGTTCGAAATAGGGCTGCGGGAAAAGCATCAGCCGCCCGATCAGCGTATACCGGAACCGGCGCAGCATCCGCTCGGCCAGAATGCCCTTCATCGTGTTGACGCGCATCTTGACCAGCCCATGCGCCAGCACCGACAACAGGAAGGCGGCGCAAAGCAGGGCAAGGAACTGCACCTGCGAGAAACTATAGCCCAGAAACTCGATCTCGCTCGACTGCGACCCGATCGCATCGTTGATGATCCGCTTGGGCAGTTCCAGCGTCAGGTACAAAAGCGGAAACAGCAGCGAGGTCACGACCAGCAGCACAAGCTGATCGCGCTTGGAATACTTCCAGATATAGCGAAAGAGCGTCGGTTCTATGGCCATTTTCCCTGTACTGGCTTTGCATTCAGGTTTCGCAGGATGCGTTCAGGCATGATTACCACCACGGCGTCGAGTAGCAAGGCGGCAGGCACGCGCCAAACCCGCAAACCCTTGCCCTGCTTGCAAGACCAGCGATTGCGGTACCGACACGATCCGCCTAAGCTGGCCTTGAACGTACAGAAACGGAGTTCGCCTTGCCAGCAACCGTAAGTTCGGTCCTGATCCTGCTGAGCCTTTTGCAGATCAAGCACATGTTTGCGGATTACTTCCTGCAGACTCCGCGCATGCTGTCCGGCAGGGGCGAATATTTCCACCTCGGCCGCGCCGAACATGCGGCTGTCCACGCCTTCGGCTCGGTGATCGCCTTTTTCATCGTCGGCGCCTCGCCGGCCTTTATCGCCGTCATGGCCGTGCTCGAATGGATCGTGCATTTCAACATCGACTGGGGCAAGGCCCGCTATTCCGAGATGAAGGGCTATGGCCCTAACGAAGCGGGCTACTGGCGCGCCAGCGGTTTCGATCAGGCACTGCATCACCTGACGTATCTCGCGATGGTCTGGATCTGGGTGGAATTCTCCGCGGTCTGACCCGACCAACACGAAGCAGTCTGGATCAGAACAGGTCGAAACTGCGCGACAACCGCAGGAATATCTCCTGCGACTCCCCCTGGCCGACATTCTCTTCGTCCCGCACCCTCAGGTTCACACCCGTCGACAGGAACCAGTCCTCGGTCAGCGAATGCTGGTAACCAAGCTCAAGGCTCGAACGGCTGACCTCGTTGGACGTCGAAGTGCCGTCCAGCTCATAGTAGAGGATATTGGCGACAAGGCTCGAATAGGGCGTCAGGTCATGACGATAGCGCGCCGAAAGCTGCGTGCTGAACCGGTCCTCGTCATCCGAATCCGAGGTCACCGTGCGATTGACCTGGAACGAATAGGAACCTTTCTGCGTGTCCCGGTTGTAATTCAGCCCGCCCACGACTTCGGGGGAGGCACCGCCAAGACTGGTCAGGCCGATGTTGCCGCTGATCGACCCAAGCGGCAAATCGAGGTTGCGCGACACACGCAGCGTGTCGATCTCGTTATTGTTCGTGCGCCGGATGATATAGCCAACGCTGTAGCCGCCGTTGGGCAGTTTGTCGTTATAGACCAGACGCCCTGTCGTACCGCCATTGTCATTCGTATTGGCAAGCCCGTCATCGGTGTCGGTGTAACCAAGCCGCGCCACAATCGAACCGCCCGAGACCAGATCGCGGTCGAACCCGAATTCGACGGTCCGGGTCTCTTCATCCGGGTTGCCGGTATCGTCATTATATAGCGAATAGCGGAAATCAGCGACGGCCGTGTTGATCGGGTCGATCCGGAACAGCGCGGTCATCTGGGCCGAGGTCCGCTCGAAATCGTTCAGAGAATTCGAGGTCGTATCGCTGTATTCCACCTTGAAACTGTCGGCCTGAAACCGCAGCCCAAAGGGCGAGTAGAGCCCGGTTTCGAACCCGACGCTTGCCGTATAGGTGCGCCGCGTACCGGTACCGGTCAGATCGCCAAGGTCCGTCGGCGGGATAAGCACCCCATCGTCGTCGAACTCTGCGCCGATGACATCGGACACGTCCGTTTCACGGATCGCCGCCGAAAAGTTGAACCGCGCATTCGCGCCTTCACGCGAATAAAGAACCGTCATGAAGGGATCGACGAAACCGGTGCTGAGCGAGGTGCCCGAGGCCGGGCTGCCATAGCGCCCGGACCCGCCGATCGAGAAATTGAACCGCTGCGTCCGGGTGATGCTGGACATGTCAAGGCGCAGCCCGGTCGTGGCAAGCGAACTCGTGCCTTCCTCGGGGTCATTCGGGTTTCCCGGAATGCCCAGCCCGAGGTTATCGCCATAGGTAAAGCCTTGGGTGACACCCAGCGTAGCATGAAAGCCCGCATTGCTGTCATCCTGCGCCCAGCCCGGCTGTGTCGCATAAATGACAAGGGACGCCATTGCCGTCCCGCCTATCAGCGCCCTGATTTTCAACCTGCTCCGCCCCGATTTTTGCAAACGGTTATTCGAATAGTTTTCGTGCTGGTACGACGATCACATCGCCCTTGGCAAGAACTGTTCCACCAATGCTCGTCCGGCCAGCAAGAACGTCTTCATAGTTGAAGGCATAGACCTTCTGAACGCCCGAGCTGTCGGTCCGGCGCAGCTGTACCCGCTTGGTCGCCGCAAAGCGCGAGAACCCGCCAGCGATGGCAATTGCCTGAAGCAGTGTCGTGCCCTTCTCGACCGAGGCCATGCCGGGCGTGTTGATTTCACCCATGAAGTAGACTTCGATATCGCTGGAATAGGTGCCGGTCGACTTGGGGGCTTCGCCCAGCTGGATCAACGATACGGTCACCGTCGGATCGCTGGCGAAATTGCTCGACAGGCGCGAGGTCACGTCCGAGCGCACCTGATCAACCGTACGCCCGCCAACCATCACGGTCCCGGCCAGCGGCACGGTGATACGGCCATCGGGCAGCACCAGCGATTCACGGTTAAGCGAGGAATCCTCAAGAACTTCGACACGGACGACGTCGCCCGGCTTGATGCTGTATCCATCCTGCGCCAATGCGGCGAGCGCCATGAACTGCGCAGCAAGAAAGACAGTCACAATTTTGAAAACACGCGTCATAGCAGCTTCTCTGTCCATTTTCCTGTTCCCGCCAGCCCCACGGACGGCGGTGTTTCGACTTTATTACAGTAAACAGGACCTTGATGCACCTGTGCCGTTGTTACGGCAAGCGTTTCGTGCCGCGCAGGCAACACCCCGGCCGCCTCACCGCTGCCCGAGTCGCCGCGATTTGTGGCATTTACCGTCACTTTTCGTCACATTCGCCGGCTATAGGCGGTTTTTTGCCCTTGTTTTCAAGGTTGTTGACAGTTTCGGAATTAGGTTCAGACGCGCCACAATCTCCCGAATGCCGCCTTATTTCCGTCAAACTTGGACGCTCTATTGATCTCCAGTGAACGGAATTTAGTGAAAGGTACATGTTGTGGCTCTTGGACTCATGCTTCTCGGCGGACTTACCGGAACCATCGCTGCGGCGATCACCCTGTTTTCAGGCGCGGGTTTCCTGATGGCGCTAGGCATGTACTCCGTGACCGGCAGCGCAACCGCATTGGGCATGGCCGTCATCCTGCACGTCGCCGCCCTGATCCGCAGCGCCTCCGAGCGCCCGCCGCTGCTCATCACCCATTACGCAACGGCCTGATAGGGTCATTTACGCCCCTTCACTGACAAGGCGTTCCGCGCCACCCGGTCAACACCGACGCGAAACGCCCACTTTTCGAATTTTCCCTGGACTGGACAATGGCTGACGGGTTTCCCCGTCAGCCATTTTCTTTTCATTCGCGCTCGCGCGTCGGCGGCACCCGAAGGCCACGCTCGGCAGCGGCGGCTTCATCCGCCTTCAGATTCTCGATCACCGCTTCAAGTGCTTCCTGAAGGGCAACCTGCTGCGCCGGCTCAAGCCCGCGCACGGCGACCTCATCGACTTCCAGCGTCAGCGGCTCTAGCACGGGCTTCAGCGCCTTGCCTTCTTCCGTCAGGAAGGAATGCAATCTACGGTTGTTTCCCGTCATCGTGCGTCGCGTGATCAAACCGCGATCTTCAAGCTTTTGAAGCGCACTGTGAGTCGTCGGTTCGGTCAGGCCCACGCGCTTGCTCAACTCGCGCTGCGACAGCCCATCCTCCAGCCAGAGCGCGCGCAGGAAGGACCACTGCCCGATGCTCACACCATATTGCGTCAGACGTATCTGAAGCGTGCGAGTAAAGTGCCTTGCGGCCCTTCCGACCTCGCGGGAAAGGCGATTGCCGTCCTGAATCGCGGCGCCGGTCCCATCCATTGTCTGATCTATTGTCACGCTTTTTTCTCCTTTCACCCGCAGGCCGGGCTTGTTTTTTGGCGACTTGCATTTCTTGATGATTATGGGTTAGGAGCTCGCCCAGCCTAGTACAACCTATAGCAGATATCTAATATTCCGAAATCTGCTTATTACGTCGGGTGACAAGTGATTGACCTCGCGTCAATTTTTGGAACCCAAACGGGCAAAGCTTTCATCATTCGGTGCCCGTTTCGTCACCCTTGTGTCATGTGACGCATATAAGCGTTGACCCCGTCGCGCGGGCTCGGGCACTCTTTCGATGTCGAACCATTTGCGGCCGGTGCATCCTCGATGCCCGAAAGACCCAAGGAGTTTCCATGTCACTGCTTTCCACCACCCTATCCCGCGTCACCCTGTCGGTACTGCTGGGCAGCACGCTCTGCGCTGCGCCCGCGCTTGCCAGCGATCTGGTCATCGGCCTTCAGCAGGAACCGACCTCGCTGGACCCGACCGCAGATGCCACCGCATCGATCGACGGGATGCTCGCCGCGAATGTTTATGAATCCCTGACCACCGTCACCGAAAGCGGCGAAGTGGAACCGGCGCTGGCCGAAAGCTGGGAAATCTCCGAAGACGGGCTGACCTATACGTTCAAGCTGCGCGAAGGCGTGAAATACCACGACGATACCGATTTCGATTCGGCCGACGTGATCTTTGCCTTCAACCGCGCGATGGCCGAGGACAGCACCAACCCCTCCAAGAGCATTTTCAAGCCCATCGGCTCTGTCGAAGCGCCGGATGAAAATACCGTCGTAATCACCCTGACGACGAAGGACGCGTTTTTCCTGTTCAACCTCGCTCAGGGCGATGCTGCCATCGTGGCAGAGGAATCGGCAGACCTGAACAACGCCACGCCCGTCGGCACCGGCCCGTTCAAGTTTGACAGCTGGACCCGTGGCGACCGCCTGACACTGGTCAAGAACGACAACTGGCACGATGCCGAAAGCGTCCAGCTTGACCGCGTCGAATTCCGCTTCATCTCGGATGCCGCCGCCGCCAGCGCCGCGATGATGGCCGAAGAGATCGACGCCTTCCCCGGATTCCCCGCGCCCGAGATGATGCCCCAGTTCGAAGCCGACCCGCGTTTCAACGTGGAAATCGGCAGCACCGAGGGCGAAGTCATCCTCGCGATGAACAACTCCAAACCGCCCTTCGACAATGTCGAGGTCCGCCGCGCCGTTTCCACCGCGATCAACCGCGACGAAATCATCGACGGCGCGATGTACGGTCAGGCCGTGCCCATCGGCAGCTTCTACCCGCCGCATGGCCCGGCCTACGAGGATCTGACCGGCCTCTACCCGCATGACGCCGAAAAGGCCAAGGCGATGTTCGCCGAGGCCGGTGTCGAAGGCACCGAGATGACGATCCGCGTGCCCCCCTTCCCCTACGCGACCCGCTCTGCTGAAATCATCCAGGCCGAGCTGGCCGATGCGGGCATCGACGCCAAGGTGGAAAATGTCGAATGGGGCTTCTGGATCGACGAGGTCTACAAGAAAAAGAACTACGACATGACCATCATCGCGCATACCAGCCCCAACGACATGGGCAACTTCGCGCGCGGTCCCGACTATTTCTACGGTTATGACGATCCCGAGTTCACCAAGCTCTGGGACAGCATCCAGACCGAGGCTGATGACGAAAAGCGCAACGCGCTGCTGAAACAGGGGCAGGAATATCTTGCCGATCAGGCCGTGCACGGCTTCCTCTTCCAGCTGCCGCGCCTCAGCGTGATCCGCACCAACGTGGACGGGTTCTGGAAATCCGCACCGGTCCTGTTCCAGCCGCTGGCAGGTGTGACCGTTAATTGATGACAGGCATGGCCGGGTGCAGTCAGCGCCCGGCCTCCCGCTCTCCCCGCGGGCAAGACTGAAGTTACATGGCATATTTCCTGTTCCGCCGGACGCTCGGCTTCGTGCTGACGCTGCTTGCAGTGTCCGTTGTCGTGTTCGCCGTGATGAACATCCTCCCCGGCGATCCGGCCCTCACCATTCTCGGCCTCGACGCAACCGAAGACGCGCTCGCCGCGCTTCGTGAACAGTTCGGCCTCAACGATCCGCTGCTCAGCCGCTATTTCAGCTGGGTCGGCAATGCGCTGACCGGAGATTTCGGCACCAGCCATTCCTTCCGCGTCCCCGTGTCGGAACTTATCGCCGAACGTCTGCCGATGACGATCTCGCTCGCCGTCGCAGGCATGATCTTCACCGTCATCCTTGCCCTGATCATGGGCATCGGTGCCGCCGCCAACCACCGCAAGGCCGGTGACTGGGGCGTGATGTTCCTCAGCCAGCTCGGCATCGCCGTCCCCGCCTTCTGGCTCTCAATGCTGCTCGTTCTGCTCTTTGCCGTCAAACTCCGCTGGCTGCCCCCCGGCGGTTTCCCCGGCTGGAGCGACCCGGTCGCCGCCATGCGCGCGCTGATCCTGCCCACCGTGGCGCTCGGTCTCGTGCAATCCTCGGTGCTGGCCCGCGTAACACGCTCTTCCGCGCTCGAGGTGATGCGGCAGGATTTCGTCCGCACCGCCCGCGCCACGGGCTTTTCCCGCCAGCGCGTTCTCTGGCGTCACGTGCTGCCCAACGCGCTGGTGCCCATCGTCACCATCGTGGGGATGCAATTCGCCGCCCTCGTGACCGGCACCATCGTGATCGAGAACGTGTTCTACCTCCCCGGCCTCGGGCGGCTGATCTTCCAGTCCATCGCCAACCGCGACCTGCCCACCGTGCAGGCGCTGGTGATGCTCTTTGCCGCCATCGTCGTCACCGCGAATTTCATCGTTGACCTGCTTTATGTGGTGATCGACCCCCGCCTGAAGGCCCGCGCATGAAACGGCTGCCCGTCAACCTGCTGATCGGCGCGGCGCTCGTCATGTTAGTGATCGGGGCCGCCGCCCTGTCGCTGATCTGGACGCCGCATGACTATACCGACATGAACATTCGCGGGAAATTCGGCCCGCCTTCGGAAACGCACTGGCTTGGCACCGACCAGCTTGGCCGCGACGTGGTCTCGCAGCTCATGGCAGCGGCGCGCAACTCCATGGCCGTGGCCCTCGCCGCTGTACTGATCGGCGGCTCCATCGGCACCGCCCTCGGCCTGCTCGCCTCCGCCATCGGCGGCTGGGTCGAGGATCTGGTGATGCGCATCGCCGATATCGGTTTCGCCTTTCCGGCGCTGCTTTTCGCGATCATGCTGGCCGCCGTTTTCGGCCCCTCACTCACCAACGCGATACTTGCGATCTCTTTCATCAACATCCCCGTCTTCGCCCGCGTCGCCCGCGCCTCGGCCAACCAGATATGGACCCGCGAATACGTGACAGCCGCGCAGGCCGCAGGGCTGACCCGCGCCGCCATTTCGCGCGATCATATCCTGCCCAATATCGCCGCGCCGATCATCGTGCAGGCCACCATCGAATTCGCCGTCGCCATTCTGGCCGAGGCCGCGCTGTCTTACCTTGGCCTTGGCGCGCAGCCCCCCGCGCCCTCATGGGGCCGGATGCTCTCCGAGGCGCAAACGCTGATGTATCTCGCGCCGCAACTGGCGATCTACCCCGGCCTCTGCATCGTCACCGCCGTTCTGGGCTTTGGCCTGCTGGGTGACGGGCTGCGCGACGTGACCGACCCCCGGCTGGTACGGGAGCGCTAGATGTTCGATCTCACCAACCTCTCCGTCCATTTCGGCCCCGCCACCGCCCTGCGCGAGGCAAGCCTGACCATCCGACCCGGCGACCGGCTTGGCATCGTCGGCGAAAGCGGTTCGGGCAAATCCATGCTCGCCCTCTGCCTGATGGGCATGGCCCCCGAGGCCGCCACCCTCTCCGGCACGCTCACCATCGACGGGCGCGACATGGCAGAAGCCACCGAGCGCGACTGGCAGGCCCTGCGCGCCCGCCGCGTCGCGATGATCTTTCAGGAACCGATGGCCGCGCTCAACCCGCTCTCGCGTGTCGGCGATACGGTGATGGACCCGCTGCGTCTACACCTTGGCCTCTCGAAACAGGCCGCCCGCGCCCGCGCGCTGGATCTCTTTGCCGAGGTCGGCATCCCCGACCCTGCGGCCCGCCTGCGCCAGTTCCCCCATGAACTCTCCGGAGGCCAGCGCCAAAGGGTGCTGATCGCCCTCGCGCTCGCCTGCGACCCCGAC
This sequence comes from Phaeobacter sp. 22II1-1F12B, assembly GCF_002210165.1. Lineage (GTDB taxonomy): Bacteria > Pseudomonadota > Alphaproteobacteria > Rhodobacterales > Rhodobacteraceae > Heliomarina. The sequence goes on from NZ_AQQP01000002.1 coordinate 224,477, forward strand.
CTGCTCATCGCCGACGAACCGACTACAGCGCTGGACGCGAACGTCGCTCTGCGCATCACCGACCTGCTGGTGCGTCTCTCGGCTGAACGCAACATGGCGCTGCTTTTCATCAGCCATGATCTCGCCGCCGTCGCCCGCGCCACCAGCGACATCGCGGTGATGTATGGCGGCGACATTGTCGAGCGCGGTCCGACCCGCGCAGTGCTCGACTCGCCCGCGCACCCCTACACGCGCGGGTTGCTCGGCGCACGGCCCAGCGCCACGTCGCTCCCCCGCGACGCCAATGGCAAACGCGCCCGCCTGCCCACGATCCCCGGCACCGTGCCGGGCATGGCCGAACTGCCCAAAGGCTGCCGCTTTGCCGGTCGCTGCCCCGTGGAACTGCCCCATTGCGCCAGTGAGCGCCCCGCCCTCACGAAACCCGGCCCCGACCGAAGCGCCATCTGCCATGTCCTGTCGCAGGAGGTGAGCGCATGACCACCCTTGTCGAGGTCAAATCGGTCTCCCGCCACTACCGCATGCCCCGCGAACACCTTTTGCGCGCGCCAGAGGTGCTGACCGCCGTTAACAGCGCGTCATTCACCCTGAACCGGGGCGAAACGCTCGGAATTGTCGGCGAAAGCGGCTCGGGCAAATCCACGCTCGCCCGGATGGTCATGGCCTTCGAGGCCCCCGACAGCGGCGAAATCCGTTTCGACGGCACCGACATTCACGCCCTTGGCGCATCCGATCTGCGCCGCATGCGCCAGCGCTTCCAGATGATCTTTCAGGACCCGTTCGGCTCGCTGGACCCGCGCCGCAAGATCGGCTGGTCCATCGCCGAACCGCTGCGCGTCACCCATGCCGAAACGCCCGCCCACAAGACCGCCGAGGCGCTGGAACAGGTCGGCCTGCGCGCCGCCGATGCCGACAAGTATCCGCACGAATTTTCCGGCGGCCAGCGCCAGCGCATCGCCATCGCCCGCGCCATCGTCACCCGCCCCGACCTCATCGTCGCGGACGAGGCCGTCTCGGCGCTCGATGTCTCGGTGCAGGCCCAGATCCTCAACCTCCTGATGGATCTTCAGGACGAACTGGGCCTTGCCATGCTCTTCATCAGCCATGACCTTGCCGTGGTCGCCAGCATCTGCGACCAGCTTCTCGTGATGCAACACGGCAAGACCCTCGAATACGGCGCCGCGACCCAGATCCTGAACGCGCCCGCCCATGACTATACGAAATCCCTGCTAACTGCCGCCGGAGCCTGATATGACCCGTTTCCTCCACCTCACCGACCTGCATGTCTCGCATCCCGATCTCAAGGATCCCAACCTCCACTCTGACACGCCCGCCACCCTGACCCGACTGGTCGAGGCTATCACGGCCATGGACCCTGCGCCCGATTTCGTGGTGGCCAGCGGCGATCTCACCAACCACGGCGACGAGCTGAGCTACGAGCTGGTCAAGGAACTTCTCGCCGACCTGCCGGTGCCCGTGGTGCTGGCGCTGGGCAATCATGACAAGCGCGAAGGCTTCAACGCCGTGTTCCGGGACGGCCCCTCGGACCGACCCTATTTCCACGACCAGATCCTTGCCGGGCTGCATGTCATCACGCTGGACACCGGTGTGCCGGGCAAGGTCGCGGGTGCGATCGACGCGGAACAGCGGGATTTCCTGACCGAGAAGCTCGCGCAGGAACCCGACCTGCCGAAACTCCTGATCCTGCACCACCCGCCCCGCATCGACCCGGCGGGCCTGCCCTGGGGCAGCATCGATACCGACAGCACGGAATTCCTCGCCGGCGCGTTCAAGGGTTACAAGGTCGTGGGTATCCTCAGCGGTCATATACACATCAACCAGGTGATCCACTGGCACGGCATCCCGGTCGTGGTCTCGAACGGCAATCACTCCACGGTGGACCTGCTCGAACGCAAAGACATGCGCATCATCGAAGGCACCGGTTTCGCGATCTGCGATGTGCGTCCCTCGGGTCTTACCGCGACCTTCGTACCGCTAAGCCCCGACCGCGCGCAACTCGCCTTCATCGATCAGGAAAGACTGCGCAGGCTCAGCCTGCTCTGATACCGCAGATCAATCGCCGGGGCCGAATATCGCCCCGGCATGGTCCGCCATATAAATCCGCATCCATGGGGTGAAATCCAACGGCCGCTCCGCGATCTCCCCGATCAGGGCGTCGTGGTCGATCCAGCGCACCTGATCGACCTCTTCCGGGTTCGGCGTCACATCAAGCTCCGCCGGAGACTCGGCCACGAAAAGGTCAACCAGCTCATGCTCGGTCAGGCCATTGCCGACATCGGCGCGGTACTCGATCTGTCCGCGCGCGGACAGCTCCAGACCGTCAATCCCCAGCTCCTGCCCAAGACGACGATAGGCGCAGTCCAAAGGGTCTTCCCCCCAATGCGGATGGGTGCAGCAGGTATTCGCCCAAAGACCCGGCGTATGGTACTTGCCAAGCGCACGACGCTGTATCAGCACCTCCCGCCCCCGGATGACGAAAACGGAAACCGCCGGATGCCGCAGCCCGCGGCGATGCACGTCAATCTTGTCCACCGCCACCAGCGTGCCATCGACCCATGCCGGGATATCACTGATCTCGCTCACATCCACACCTCCGGCAGGAACCAGCGCGCCACGGGCGCCATATCAAGGCCCGCCCCATATCCTCCCCCGCCGCGCGAGACAAGAATGACACATCGCCAAGGTGCGACATCAATACATTTTTTCCTTTGCACCGGATGCTTTAGTCATAAGTCAAACGCTACAGCAAGGAGCCACGCATGAAACCGACCGCCATCCTCGCCACCCTCGCCCTGAGCCTCGCCACCCCGGTCCTCGCCGACAGCCACGCCTCGGGCGATGCGAAAAAGGGCGAGCGCGAATTCAACAAATGCCGGTCCTGCCATACCATCGTCTCCGACAGCGGCGACGCCATCGTCAAAGGCGGCAAGGTCGGCCCGAACCTCTACGGCATTCTGAACCGTACGCCCGGCAGTGTCGAAGACTACAACTACTCCGAAGGGATGGTCGCACTCGGCGAAACCGGCATCGTCTGGGACGAGGCCCATTTCACCGACTACGTCATGGACCCGACCGCCTATCTCAAGGAGCACACCGGCGACAGTTCCGCCCGCAGCAAGATGACCTTCAAGATGAGAAAGGAAGAAGACGCGGCCAATGTCTGGGCCTATCTCGTATCTGTCGGCCCCGATGCCGAATAGAACTCACCCCATAAAGGGCTAAATCTGAAAGAAGGGGCCAGCCCCTCTTGGCCTGACGGCCAATTCACCCCGGGATATTTGAAACCCAAAGAACATGAGGATTCCCCTGCTTCTTTGGGTCTCAAAATATCCCCGCCGGAGGCAATTCCGAGGAAGAAGCCGAAGGCTGATGACGAGTAGAAAAGAATTGGCGAAGTTTACTTCGCCAGCTCCAGGATCTGCATCACGTCGGCGGGTTCGGAAATCGGGCGGGGGTTTGTTTTACCCCAGATGTCATCCATCGTGTATTCCGCGACCTGCTGGAAGCGGTCTTCGGTTACATCCACCGCCGAGAGCGAGCGCGGCATGCCGAGGCTGGCGATGAAATTATCCACCAGTTCCGAAGCAGAGGTGTTCGGCTGACCGAAGGCGTCGCGGATGGTGGCCTGCCGGTGATCATTCACGCTCTCGTTCCAGCGCAGCACAAAGGGCGACATCACGCAGGATGTGTAGCCATGCGGCACGTCGCAGAGTCCACCAAGCACGTGGCCGATCGCATGGCTGGCCCCCATCGGCACGCCGGCGATGATCGGCAGCATGGATTGCCAAACGCCCATCTGGCATTTCATCCGCGCGTCGAGATCACCCGGGTCTGCCTTGGCGCGGGGCAGGCCCTCGATCAGCAGTTTCAACGCGCTCATCGCCTGCCCGTCGCTGAAATCGTTGGAGTGCAAGGATTGGAGGGTTTCGATCGCGTGATCCAGCGCGCGCACGCCGGTTGAGAGCCACAGCCATTCAGGCGTATGCACCGTCATCGCCGGGTCAAGAACCAGGGAAACCGGCGCCATCACGCGTTCCTGATAGCCCTGCTTGTGCTTGCTGACCGGATCGGTCGAACCGGAGAGCGGGTTGAACTCGCCTCCCGAAAGCGTCGTCGGCACGCAGATGGTGCGGATGTCCTGCGCGTCGAACTGCGGCAGGACCATCGCGCCGGCGTCGTCAACCGTGATGTGATAGGGTTCCATGTCATCGGCATTGCGGATGTCGTGCTTCAGCATGACCGGCACGATCTTGGCACAGTCGGTGACCGATCCGCCGCCGACCGAAACGATCAGGTCGGCCCCGGCGTCGCGCGCCTGTTCAGTTGCCGCCATCACGTCTGTGCGTGGCACGTGGGGCTGCACGCCGCTGAACGTGCCGGCGTGACGCTCGCCCAGCGCGGCTTCGATCTGGGCGATTTCATCGGTATTCTTCACCAGTGAATCGCTGGCGATCAGGAATACGCGCTTGTTATCCATCATCTCGGCTTCGGCCTTGAGCGATTGGGCCGCGCGTTCACCAAAGCGCACGCGTTCCGTCGATGTCAGCACCACCATGCCCTTGTTCAGTTCCGGCATGTCTTTCTCCTCCTCATGCATCCATTTACCCCGCGCGCGCCTCCTCTGCGCCGCAGGTCACCTGCCGGGGCCCGCAGCACGGGCCACCGGTCATATCGTTTGAAATCAGGCGGGCGTGCGGAACCGCTCGCCCTTGATGGAGCGGCCCTCGGCCTCGCGGTCCCAGGTTTCCGGGGTCACGCCTTCGCGGCGCAGCTCGTGTTTCAACACCTTGGCGCTTGGCGTCTTTGGCAGGCTCTCCATCACCCGCACGTAGCGGGGCACCATGAAATAGGCCATCCGGTCCTTGAGAAAATCGATCAGCGCGCCGGGGTCGATTTCCTTGTCGGCCACCGGGGCAACGCAGATAAGCACGTCATCCTCGCTATGTTCGCTGTCGACCGCCACGGCGGCCGCCTCGAAGACATCCGGATGCGCCAGCACCTCGGATTCCACCTCGAAGGACGAGATGTTCTCGCCCCGGCGGCGGATCGAATCCTTCATCCGGTCGGTGAAGAAATAGTTGCCTTCCTCGTCGCGGATAAAGGCGTCGCCCGAGTGGAACCAGCCATTGCGCCATGCCTTCGCCGTGGCCTCGGGCATCTTGTGATAGCCGCTGTTCATCGCCCAGGGCCGGTCGGTGCGGATGATCATCTCGCCCATCACGCCCACCGGCACCTCGCAGTCATTCTCATCAACCAGCCGGACCTCTACCCCGGGCCGCGCCTTGCCGCAGGACCCGCGCACCGTCGGGTTGGGTTCCGACACGATGGGCGAGGAGACCTCGGTCATGTTGAAGATCGTGTAGACATCTACGCCGAACCGCTTGGCAAAGCCCTCGGCATTCGATGCCAGCGGCACCATCAGCACCGTGCGCAGCGGGTTTTTGGTATCGTCCTCACCGGCGGGCTGCTTTTCAAGGAAGCTTGCCATCACGCCCAACAGGAAGGCCACCGTCGCGCCAGTATTTCTGACAGAGTCCCAGTAGGTTGCCGTATCGAACCGGTCGACCACGGCAATCGACGCCCCCCGCGCGAGCAGGCAGAACATCGGCCCCATGCCGCCGATATGGAACATCGGCGCGTTGATCATGTAACGGTCGTCTTCGGTGACGAAAGGCCAGCTTTCCGGACCCGCGTTGGAAAACAGGTGCAGGTAGGAGGTCAGCACGCCCTTGGACGGCCCGGTGGTGCCCGAGGTAAAGATAATCGCCATCGGATCCCAGGGTTCGATGGTCCGCGCCAGCGGCTTCAACGTGCCGCTTTCCGGCTCCATCACCTCGGCGTAGTGCTTGTGCGGCAGGGGCGCCTTGTCGACGCGGCCCCCCGTCACGAGGATCTGGTCCAGCGCGGCAAGGTCAAGACCTTCCATCCGCTCGACAAGGCTCGATTCGACCACCGCCAGCTTGGCGTCGGACACGTCGATCACGTGTTCCAGCAATTTGCCCTTGTAGGCGGTGTTGATCGGCACATAGACCGCGCCCAGATAGTTCAGCGCGAAAAAGATACGGATCTGCTCGCGGCAGTTCGGCATCCAGACCAGCACGTGATCGCCCTGCGCCACGCCAAGGTTCTGCAGACCCAGCGCCGTCTGCACGATCTTTTCGCGCAAACTGCGGTAATCCCACTCCTCGCCATTGTCGTCGAACTTGACGAACACCTTGTCGGGGCGTTCCTCGGCCCAGCGATCGATCAAGTATCGTGTCACAACGCCATTGCGCGGCGGGACACGGGGGTCGGTGGTTTCGGGTGCAACGGGGCTGTCTTCAACGGTCAGCATCTTTTCCTCCCCAGAAAATGCCAGTGTTTCATTTACGCACGCCTGTGGTTCAGGCGTCGAGCAGGTAATCCTCAAGATCGGCGTCGCGGGTCATGCGCCAGAAGTCATCGTGCCGCCAAGGCGTCAGCGCGACGACCCGACCCCGCGAGTTGCGATACCAGTTCTCCATGCCCTTATGGGTCCAGACCATCGCGGCATGGGCGGCATCGACGCGCTCGTTATAATTCTCGTAGACCTCGGGTTTCGGCTCCACCAGATGCGCGCCTTTCTCGAACACCTGCTCCAGCAGGCGCACGATGTAATGGATCTGCGATTCCACCGGGGTGATGACGCTGCCGCCATGCCCCAGCCCGGTATTCGGCCCGAGTAGAGTGAACAGGTTCGGGAACCCCGGCACGGTCGAGCCAAGATAGGCGCGCGCATTGTCGCCATCCCAGACATCGCGCAGCCGCTGCCCATCGCGCCCGATCACGTCAAGCGAGGCAAGCAGTTCCGTTGCCTGAAACCCGGTGCCAAGGATCAGCACATCGGCTTCGAACTCGCGCCCGTCGGCGGCGACCAGCGTGTTGCCGCGTACTTCTTTCAGGTGTTCCGGCACCAGCGTCACGTGATCGCGGGCCACCGTGCGATACCAGCCATTGTCCAGCAACATCCGCTTGCCGAAAGGCGGGTAATCCGGCAGCACATCGGGCAACAGGTCCTGCCGCTCGCCCAGTTCCGCTTTCATATAGTCGATGAAAGCCTGCCGGTGACGATCATTGGTCCGGTTGATCGCACGCGCCGGTTCCTCCCATTCGGGATCGACCTGAAGCGAGCTGTGGATACGGTCATTGAACGTCCAGGCCAGCCGCTGCCGGTACCATTTCTGGTAAAGCGGCACCTCGCGCAGCAGCCAGCGGATTGGCTCGGGCACGGGTTTTCGAAACTGCGGAAAGGGCGCGGCCCATTGTTTGGAACGCGCGAAAATCACCATCTCGCTGACCTTGTCCGCAATCGCGGGGACAACCTGCATGGCGCTTGCGCCATTGCCAACGATGGCAACGCGCTTGCCGGTCAGATCAAGGTCTTCGGGCCATTCCGCCGTATGGCAGGCCGGGCCGGGGAAACTCTCAAGCCCTGGAATCGGCGGTACTTTCGGGATGCTCAACACGCCGACTGCCGAGAATATCGCGCTCACCCGGCGGGTCTCGTTGCCCTTCGGCCCCGAGGTCTCCACGATCCACTCGCCAGCGTCTTCGTCGAACTCGGCGCGGTCCACCTTGGTGCCGAACCGCACGTAATCGTACAGACCGTTATCCCGCGCGACCGTCCGGAAGTAATCGAACAACTCGTCGCGCAGCGCAAAGTAATGCGACCAGTCATATTGCGCGAAAGAATAGGAATAGAGATGGTTCGGCGTATCCACCCCCGCGCCGGGATAACGGTTCTCGCGCCAAGTGCCGCCGAAATCCTGCGCCATCTCGATCATTTCAAACGGAATGCCTGCCGATTTCAGCCGGATCGCCGCACAGATGCCGGACATGCCGCCGCCGATGATCAGCACGTTAAACCCTTCGGGCGCGTCCACGGGCGTGCGTTTGAACGACTTGTCGGCCAGTTCCGCCGCCACGATCTGCCCATAGGCAGGCGTCACCTGTTCGCCCATCGCCCGGCTTAGCATGGTTGCCGCCAAATCGCCTGACGGTTCGGGCAGTTCGACGTTCCCATTCTGGTGCCATTCGCGAATCTCGCCAAAGGCCGCAGCGCGAATCTCGTCCTGAATCTCTTCGGGCAGACCGCCACTGTCATTGTCATCGAGCCCGCGCCCGCGCTTGGGCGTGTACGGCGCTTCCATCCAGTTCAGATCGCCGGTCAGCTGCACCAGAACCATCAGCAAAGTCGGCACGTTGGCCAGTTTCACGGCCTCGGCAAGCTGCGCTTCCCAAGTGTCGCCCAAAGGTTTTTTCTCTGCCACTGCCATGATTTCGACGGCCCTCCCCGACCTCGTATTTCCCGATCCATTTCGGCCGAAACCGTGATCTCGGGTCTAAACATGACTCCACGACTTGACATAAGTCAATAGATTAGGTCATTTGTTTTAATTATTCGACTTAGTATCGAATCCGGCCAGCTGAAGTGGAGGTCAGCATGTCCACCACGACCAGGACGACAGAGCTGCAAGAGGTGTCGGAACCCAGCGTTTCGGGCATCTGCCGGGACGATCTGCGCCCTGTGGCCGAGGCATTCGCCGAGAATTTCAGATCACGCGGCGAACTGGGCGCATCGCTCTGCATCCATCTCGACGGAGAGCCTGTTCTCGATCTATGGGGCGGCCAGACCAGCCCGGATGGCGGTGCATGGCAAAAGGACACGGTCCACGTGGTCTTCTCCTGCACCAAGCCCGCGACCGCGCTATGCCTGCATCTTCTGGCCGCGCGCGGAAAAGTCGATCTGGACGCGCCCGTCGCCACCTACTGGCCGGAATACGCGCAGAACGGCAAGGAAGGCACAACGCTGCGGATGCTGCTGGATCACAGCGCCGGACAACCCGCCCTGCGTACCCCGCTCAAGCCCGATTGCCTGACCGACTGGTCCTACATGGTCGAACATCTTCAACAGGAAGAGCCGTTCTGGACCCCGGGCACTCAGGTCTCCTATCACGCCGTGACCTTCGGCTTTCTCGTGGGAGAGGTCGTGCGCCGCGTCTCGGGCAAATCACTCGGACAGTTCTTTCACGACGAAATCGCCACCCCGCTCGGGCTCGATTTCGCCATCGGCCTGCCGGAAAAGGACGAAGATCGCGTCGCGCCGGTGATCCCCCATCGCCCGCCCAAGGACGCACAGGATACACCATTTCTGAAAGCGGCCAAAACCCGCGACACCGTGCCAAATCTCTTTGTTTTCAACAGCGGAGACTGGGCGATCAAGGGCGTGAACAGCCGCGCCGGACGCGCTGCGGAAATCCCGGCGGCCAATGGCGTGACCAACGCGCGCGGGCTGTCAAAACTCTTTTCCGCTCTCGCTACCGGTGGCGCGGCACTGGGGCTCGACCCCGACTACATCGCCAGCTTTTCGCAGGCCAGCGCGGCCACCCATAGCGACGCGACTTTCATCGCGCCCTCGCGCTTTGGCCCCGGCTTCATGCTGAACATGGGCCGCCGTCCGACACCGGAAGGCCCCGAAAGCCTGATCATGGGCCAGAACGCCTTTGGCCACGTGGGCATGGGCGGCTCGCTCGGCTTCGCCGACCCCGATTGCCGTCTCGGCTTTGGTTATTCGATGAACAAGCTTGGCGGCGGACTGCTGCTGAACACGCGCGGCCAAAGCCTTGTCGACGCCACCTACCGCTGCCTCGGCTACCGAAACGACACTTACGGACACTGGGCGCGCTAGCGCCAGAATTTCAACTTGGGAGGAAGAAATGAATAAATATCAGAAACTTGCAACCGCAGCCACGGCCGCTTTGGCGCTGGCCGGCGCTGCCGAGGCCCGCGAACTGAGCTTTGCCATCGGCCACCCGCCGGTCTCCTCGCTGGTCAAGGGCGCCGAAGCCGCCGCCGAACGATTCAACGAGGCAACCGGCGGCGACATGACCCTCAAGGTCTACCCGCTTACCCTGCTGTCCATGGCGGAAACCCCCGGCGGTCTGCGCGAAGGTCTGGCCGACGTGGGCACGGTGATGACGCCCTATTTCCCGGCTGAATTCCCCCATACCAACCTGATCGTCGAATCCTCGATGATCCTCGAAACCATTCCCGGCGCGACCGAGGTACAGGCCCCCGCCTTTGCCGCTGCGGTCGTCGAATTCATCATGACCAAGTGCCCGGAATGTAATGAAGAATTCGCAGCCGAGAACCAGGTCTTCACCGGCGGCGCGGGCACCACGCCCTATGTGCTGAACTGCACAAAACCCATCGTCAGTATGGAGGACCTGCAAGGCGCGCGGCTGCGCATCGGCGGCGCGAACTGGGCCCGCTGGTCCGAAGCCATCGGTGCCGCTCCGATCACCATGTCGGGCAATGAAATGCTCGAAGCGCTGAACCAGGGCGTGCTCGACTGCATCATCCTGTCGACGCCCGACATCTATAACTTTGGAATGGGCGGATCGGTCAGCCATATCACCAAGGGCGCACCGGGCGGGGCCTATTTCGCCTCGGTCTCGAACATGAACAAGGACAGCTGGAACGAACTTTCGCCCGAACAGCGCACCGAGTTCCTCAAGGCGATGGCTTTCGCCGCCGCAAGCACCTCGGTCGCGTATCAGGAAGGCGCTGAAACCGTCGAAGCCGCCGCCCGCGAGAACGGCGTGGAAATCCACGACGCCGCGCCCGAAGTGATCGAGGCCACCAAGGCATTCATCGAAGAAGACCGCCAGAACACCATCGCCTATTTCGCGGAAACCTACGGTGTCACACGCGGCGAAGAGATGCTGAACGACTTCAGCGCGCTTCTGACCAAGTGGGTCGACCTGCTCGGTGATGCCGACGGTGCCGAAGCGGTCGAGAAACTGTACTGGGACGAGATCTATTCCAAGGTCGACATCGCCCAGCACGGCATCAACTAAGCCAAATGACTTAACCGGGGCGCATCCCTGCGCCCCGGCAGGCAAAAGGCGGCCATATGACACGTATTTCCCGATTCCTGTCCACCTGCGCGACCTGCACTTCGGTCCTCGCGGGCGCGGCAGTGGCGCTGATGATGGTACAGGTCACGCTTGACGTGGCGATGCGCCATCTCTTCGGCAGCCCGCTGCCCGGAACACTGACCATCGTCAGCTATTACTACATGGTCATCGCCGCCTTTGTCCCGCTGGCACTGGCCGAACAGCGCGAGGCGCATATCTCGGTCGAATTCGTCACCGATCTGATGCCAAAGGGCGTCCAGCGCCACCTTGCCGGGCTGATGCTGCTGCCCACCGCGCTCGTCACCGGTATGCTGACCTGGCGCACATGGGAGGCCGCGCTCAGCGCCATGGCCAAGGGCACCGCCGAAATCAGCGGCGCGACCAAGATCGCGGTCTGGCCCGCCTATTTCGCCCTGCCCCTCGGCGCCGGGCTGATGACCCTGATCCTCGCCCTGCGCTTTGCACTTTATGTCACGGGCAAAACGCCCCAAGAGGCCCCCGAATGACCGGAGTCGAACTGGGCATTGCCGCCCTCATCCTGCTGATCGTGCTGATCGCCCTGCGGATGCCCATAGGTATCGCCCTGATCGGCGTGTCGATCCTTGGCCTCTGGATGCTGACCAACTGGCGTGTCGCATGGGGCTCGCTCGGGCTGATCCCCTATAAATTCGCGGCCAACTGGATTCTCAGTTCGGTCCCGATGTTCCTCCTGCTTGGGTACATCTCCTATCATACGAAGCTGACCGAAGGCCTGTTCCGCGCCGCCCGCGCCTGGCTCTCGGTGCTGCCGGGCGGGCTGGCGATTGCCGCGATCCTTGGCAGCGCGGGCTTTGCCGCCGTCTCCGGCTCTTCGGTCGCCTGCTCGGCCACCATGGGCCGGATCGCCGTGCCCGAGATGCTGAAATCAGGCTACCACCCGCAGCTTGCCACCGGCACTGTCGCCGTCGCAGGCACCATCGGCGCGCTGATCCCGCCCTCGGTCATCATGATCCTTTACGGCATCGTCGCGCAGGTCGAGATTACCCAGCTTTTCCTCGGCGGTATCGCGGCGGGTATCCTGACCGCGCTTGGCTACATCCTCGTGGTGATGATCCGCGTGACACTGAACCCCGCCCTCGCGCCCTCGACGGACGACCGCGCCTCATGGGCCGAACGGATCGACTCGCTGAAAGACACATGGCCGGTGATCCTCATCATGCTGGGCATCTTTTCCGGTCTCTTCGGAGGCGTCTTCACCCCGACCGAGGCCGGGGCCGTCGGCGCATTCCTCGCCACCCTCGTGGCACTGGTCAAGGGCACGCTCACTTGGGGGCGGTTTCAGGCCGCGATTCAGGAAACCGTGCTGACCACCGGCGCGCTGATCATCATCGGCGTCGGTGCCAGCCTGCTCACCCGCTTCCTCGCCCTCTCCGGCACCGGCGAATTCCTCAGCAGCACCATCCTCGGCAGCGGCGCGTCCCCGGCTATGATCCTGCTGGGCGTGATCGTGATCTACCTGCTGCTCGGCATGTTCCTTGAACCCATCGGCGCGATGCTCCTGACCCTGCCGATCCTGCTGCCTGTAATCGACGGCGCGGGTTTCAACCTGCTCTGGTTCGGCATCATCATGACCAAACTGCTGGAAATCGGCATGATCACCCCGCCCATCGGCATGAACGTCTTTGTCATCAAGGGCATCGTGGGCAAGAGTATCTCGACGGGCGCGATTTTCCGCGGCATCTGGTGGTTTCTGGTCATGGACCTGATTTTGCTCGGCATTCTGGTCCTGTTCCCGCAATTAGTGATGTATCTTCCGAATACCTTCGGTTAAGTCGATTGTTTCAACACCCCGCCTTTTAGGCGGCAAAATCCGACAAGGAAACGGAACCGGCCATGGCAAACCGGCAGAAACAGGAACGCAGCCCAAGGGGCGAGGAATCCTCGGCGCAAAAGATCAAGGACGCGGCCCTGCGGCTGTTTTCCTCCAAGGGCGTCGACGGCGTGACCGTCCGCGAAATCGTGGCCGAATCCGGCGCGCGCAATAATGCCTCGCTGCACTACTACTTCGGCTCCAAGGACGCACTGGTTGATGCGCTGATCCTCGATTGCGCCCATGTCTCCGACAGCGCCCGCATCCAGAAGCTGGATGAGATGGAGGCCAATGGCGGTCCTCGCGAACTCGCCGACATCATCCGCCTCATCGTCGAGGTCGAAACCACCCCCAGCGATGTCGAAGGCATTGGCGCGGTGGCCTCAAGCCTTGGCCACATGCGGTTCGTCGTCGGACTCAAGATCAACCATCGCAAGGCCTTCATGCAGGCGCTCGCAGGGCATCGCACCTCGGGCTATATCCGCTGCATCGAACATATCTACAACCTTGTGCCAGACATGCCGAAAAGCCTGCTGAACCAGCGGCTTATCTTCATGGACCTGCTGCTGATCTCAACCCTTGCCGCCCGCGAGGCCGCGTTCGAACAGGACCCCACCGGCGGCAAGCTCTGGGGTTCTCCCGATGCGATTGAAAACCTGATCACTTCGGCCTGCGGGCTGCTGACCGCACCTCAGAACTGACAGCTTCCGCTGCACGCACGGTGTACAGGGGGTGTACAGCTACTGTACGGCTTGTGCCTGCCGCTTTTCGCTCAATGACAGGCCCGCTCCAGGGCCGCGCAGACCGGATCGAACACCTCGGCCCCGCCGCTGGCGATCATCACGAGGCAGGGGTCGTCCACTGCGCCCACCGGAGAAATCTCGACCCGCGCGCCAACCGCCTGAACCAGTAACCCGCCCCCGTCCGGCGCACGCACACGCCCCTTGATCCGATGCACCGCCTCGGGCAACACGGTTAACGCGCCCGCCAAACTGGCCCGGTCCATCGCACCGATAGGCCGCCATGCCCGGCTGACAAAACCACCCGTCTCCGCCCCCGGTACCTGCCAGCGCGTCCCGTCTTCCTGCGGCCCCAGCAGCAGCGCCTGCGGCAGCGCGCCCTGCGCCGCCTCGACCACGCGCATTCCCGGCCGAAGCCCCTGCACCCAGGCCCGCAACTCCTCGGCCGGGCCGCCAAGGTCCAGCTTGGTCAGCGCCACGATATCGGCGCTGCGGATCTGGCTCTGCACCAGCCGCCCGACGAACTTATCCTTCGCCCTCTCACGCACAGTCTCGGCATCGACGGCGGTGATCACCGCATCCAGCTCGAACCCCGGCCAGTTCCCGACCAGCATCGCAAGACGCGCCGGTTCGGCAACGCCGCTTGCCTCCATGATCACCCGGTCCGGCGGGTTCGGTCGCATCGCCATTTCGCTCAGCGCCGCGCCCATGTCATCGCCGATAGAGCAGCAGACACAGCCGTTCGTCAGCTCAACCGCCGCGCCGTCCACCTCGCGGATCAGGCCCGCGTCGATATTCACCGCGCCGAAATCGTTCACCATGATCCCCAGCCGCGCCCCCGTCGCGTTGCGCAGCAAATGATTCAGGATCGTCGTCTTGCCGGACCCGAGGTAGCCCGACAGCAGGGTGATCGGCAGGCGGCTCATGTCTCGATCGGAAAGGGCTGGCCCTCGAACACCGTGCCCCAGATCGGAATGTCGCGCAGCGCTTGCGGCTCAACCTCCCACGGGTCCTGTTCCAGCACCGTGAAATCGGCCTTTTTGCCCGCCCGGATCGACCCGATTTCGTCTTCCAGCCCAAGCACATAGGCCGCATCGATGGTGATCGCCCGCATCGCCGCCTCAAGCGAGGTTCGCTCTTCCGCGCAAAGGACCGAGCCGGATTCCGCGATCCGGTTCACCGCGACCCATGCCGAATTCAGCGGCAGCGCCGGGGCCATGGTGAAATCGGAATGCAGCGCGAATGTCACGCCCGCCCGTTCCAGCGAACCCATGCGCGCCATCTGCGAGGCGCGCTCATAGCCGATGGAATCGCGCCAATATGCCTCGCCCAGCTCGTGCAGGTAATAGACATTGGCCGAGACAATCGCGCCCAGATCCTTGATCCGCCGCACCTGTTCCTCGTTCGAGACCCCGAAATGTTCGATGGTAAAGCGGTGATTGAACCGCGGCTTTTCCGCCTGCAACTTTTCCAGCGTGTCCAGCGCCAGTTCGACGCCCATGTCGCCGGTGCAATGCACATGGATCTGCTTGCCCTCAAGCCAGAAGGCGCGGGCGTGGTCATAAAAGGATTCCGGCGACATCAGCCATTCGCCGTGATGCCCGTCGATGAACCCCGGTTCGCGCATCTGCATCAGCTCGGCAAAGAACCCGCCATCGGTGAAAAGCTTGACGCTATTGCCGAAAAACAGCCGGTCCGTGTCGCGCCCTTCGAATTCGCGCACCCGCTCGACGTTTTCCTGCGCGTTGCCCTCAAAGGTGCCGCGCTGCAAGGCGCGCGGAATGATCTTCATCCGGAACGGCACCGTGTCATTGTCCAGCGCGCCCTTGAGAAGCTGCCATTCGATCTGGTCGTTCATCATCGGATACGCCAGTTCTCCGATGGTGGTATGCCCGCCCAGATGGACGGTCTGCTTGACCAGTTCCAGCCCTTTCATGAACCGCTGCGGGGCCAGCAGCACCTTGTTCATCGCCTGGGCCGCCAGCGCCATGCCGGTCTCAAAGAACCGCCCCGAGTCGAGGTCGATCTGCGGATGCCGCTCCAGATCCTCGCGCGCCGTGCCCATCCATTCGATGGCCGCGTCATTGGCGATGATCTCGTGAAAGGACCGCTGCCAGACAAAGATCGGCTTGGTCGAGGATACCGAGTTCAGCGCCTCGCGGTCCACGTTGCCATGCCAGATCCGGTGAAAGCCCCAGGTGACGGTGATTTCCTCGCTGCCGTCATCTGCGGCGATAATCTCGGACAGTCGGGCAAGGTAGTCTTCGTGGCTGGTGACCGCCGGACAGGTCCGGTCGGGCAGCACCCATTCCATCGCGGTGATGAAATGGCAAGGCATCAGGATCGCGCCCAGCGTCGGGTGCAGGTGCGGGTCGATAAACCCCGGCATCAGCACCTTGTCCTCGAACCGCGTGTCGATCTGGTGGGGATGCGCGTCGAGCCAGGGCTTAAGCGTCTCAAGCGTGCCGACCTCGATGATCCGCCCGTCGCGCACCGCGACGGCGCTTGCCTCGGGCATGGCCCCGGTCATCGTGCGGATCTTGCGCGCGGTGAATACGGTGATGTCGCTCATCTCTTATGGCTCCTGTTGGGCATGTCCCCGGCTTTTCCCGGTGGGTCGTTAAAAATTCGCCTGCGCAAAGGACCAGACGATCACGGCATCCCCCGGCCCCGGGTTGCGGCAGGAATGGCTGCCGGTTCCGTTGAGCTGAAAACTGTCCCCGGCGCTGAGCGAAAGGGTCTGGCCGTCGATGGTCAGCTCAAGCTGGCCCGACACGATATAGCCGCCCTCGTCCCCCTTGCGGGCACGGCCCTCGGGGCCGGTCCCGGCCTCGGGCGCAAAGGTGGTCAGCACCATTTCGAGGTTTCCGTTCAGATGCGGCGACAGCAGTTCCTCGCGCACGCCCGCTTGGCTGAGGTTGATCTCGCGCCGCGCCCCGCGCCGCACCACATAGGCGCTCTCGGCGGAGTCTTCCTGTTCCGCGTGGGAAAAGAACCAGCTGATCGACACGTCAAGCCGCCGCGCGATCTTGTCCAGCGTATCCAGCGTGATCGGGCTTACTCCGCGCTCCAGCTCGCTCAGATGCCCGACCGACCGGCCAATGGCCTTTGCCATATCGCTCAGCGTCAGCCCCCTTGCCCGGCGAAGCTCACGTATCTGGCGCCCCACCGGTTCGCTGGCGCTGTTGTTCAGATCGGCATCCGCCTTGGTTGCGTCGACAGGTCCAGCAGACCGCTTCGCTTGAATATTTGCCGAAGTCACGAGGTTTTCCCCTTCTAATTTCACTGGACTGAAAAATTCGTTGCATTTTTTCAGAACCGTTGCAACAGTTCTGAATATTACAACCACAAGACGCCGGAAAAGCCGCGCAAATAATCACCAACAGAGGAACATAGATGCTTGATACTCTCCTGAAATCGCTCCCCGTCGCGCTGGCCGCGACCCTGGGCGCGGCCTCGCTCGCGCAGGCCGAACCCAAGGCGGGCGGTACGCTTACCGCCTTTACCTCGGGCTACCGGACCCTGAACGCAGCCGTGCAATCGGGGGCCGCCACCGGCGCGCCCGCCTCGCAGATCTTTGCCGGTCTGGTCACCGTCGGCGCCGATTACGCCATCGAACCCTATCTCGCCGAATCCTGGGAGGTGTCCGAGGATCAGCTGACCGTGACCTTCGATCTCGTCGATGGCGCGACATTCCACGACGGGGAGCCGATCACCGGCGAGGACGTGAAATTCTCGATGGAGGTGGTCAAGGCGAACCATCCCTTCGGCCAGAACATGTTCGGCCATGTCACCAGCATCGAAACCCCCGAGGCGGACAAGGTCGTGCTGCATCTCGACCAGCCGGTGCCGGGTCTGCTGATGTCCCTGCAACCGCTGCTGATGCCGGTGCTGCCCAAGCATATCTACGACGACGGGCAGGACATGAAGACCCACCCCCGCAACATGGAAAACGTGATCGGCTCCGGCCCCTTCATGGTCGAGGAAAACGACCCGACCCAGCGCCTCACGCTGGTGAAATACGATGATTTCTTCATCGAGGGCCGTCCCTATCTCGACAAGATCGTCTACCCGCTGATCAAGGACCCGCTGACCCGCGTTCTGATGCTGGAAAAGGGCGAAATCGACTATGCCCCCTTTGCCGGTGTCCGCCCGAACGACGCGACCCGTCTTGAAAAAGCCGATGGCGTCAATGTCACCACCGACGGCTACGGCGCGATCGGCTACGTGCATTACCTCGAGCTGAACCTGCGCGAAAAGCCGTTCAGCGACCACGCGGTCCGTGAGGCGCTCGCCCATGCCATCGACACCAACTTCCTCTCGATGGTGATCTTCGGCGGCCGCACCCAGCCGGGCACCGGTCCGTTGCACACGGGCAACCCGTTCTACTCGGCGGACGTGCCCATGTACGAACCCGACATGGAAAAGGCGGCCGCCCTGCTCGACGAAGCCGGCTATCCCGTCGGCGATGACGGCGCACGGTTTTCCTTTGTGCTCGACGTGCCAAGCTGGGCCCCCGCCGCGCATGTGCCGATGGCCGAGTACATTCAGGCGCAGCTAGCCAAGCTGAACATCGCCGTCGAACTGCGCAAGGCGCCGGATTTCGGCACATGGGTCAAACGCATCGCAAGCTGGGATTACAACGCGACGATGAACGGGTCATTCAACTATCCCGATCCGACCATCGGCGTGCACCGTCATTTCGACTGCGAGAACATCAAGAACGTGATCTGGTCGAACACCCAGGGCTATTGCAACGAAGATATGGACAAGCTGCTTGATGCGGCCGCGGTGGAAACCGACATGGACGCCCGCAAGGCGCTCTATGCCGATATCCAGAAGATCGCGCAGGAAGACCTCGTGTTCATCTACATGCCGCAGGATTTCTCGGCGACGGTCTATTCCGACCGGATCGGCAACGCCCCCGCGTCGCCCTTTGGCGCGCTGGCCCCGTTCACCGACGTCTACCTCGAAGAGTAAAGTAACCGGGAGGGCGGTTTGCGCCGCCCTCCCGACCTCCACCACTCACGAAAGGGACCGCCCCCGTGCTCACCGGATTGCTGCGCAAGCTCGCCAATGCTGTATTATTGCTCTTCGCCGTGCTCGTGCTGAATTTTGCCCTGATCCACATCGCCCCCGGCGATCCGGTCGAGGCACTGGTCGGAGAGATGGGCGGCGCGACCCCTGAACTTATCGCCGAGCTGCGCGAAAGCTTTGGACTCGACAAGCCGCTTTACGTGCAGATCGGCCATTACTTGGGCCGCGTGCTGCAGGGCGATCTTGGCTATTCCACCTATTACGACCAGCCGGTGACCTACCTGATCGCCGAGCGCATCGGACCCACGCTTTTGCTTGTCACCGTCGCCCTGCTCTGGGCCATCGTGATCGGCACCATTCTTGGCGTGTTTTCCGCCCAGCGCCGCAATTCATGGATCTCGCACCTTGTCACTGTGCTGTCGCTGGCGGGCTTCTCCGCCCCCGTGTTCTGGATCGGGATCATGCTGATCCTGCTTCTCTCCGTCGCCTTCCCGATCCTGCCGATCTCGGGCATGACCAGCACCGAGGCCGCGACAAGCACCATCGGCTATATCCTCGACGTGGCGCATCATCTGGTGCTGCCCGCGCTGACCCTCGGGCTGATCTACCTCGCCTTTTACAGCCGCCTCTCGCGCACCAGCATGTTGGAAGTGCTGGAAACCGATTACGTCCGCACCGCCCGCGCCAAGGGCCTGCCGAAGCGGCTGGTGATCTACAAACACGCGCTGCGCAACGCGGTGCTGCCCGTCGTCACCTTTGCCGGCCTGCAATTCGGACAGGTGATCTCCGGCGCGGTGCTGGTGGAAACCGTTTTTGCATGGCCCGGGCTTGGCACGCTTGCCTTTGAATCGATCCTGCGCCGCGACACGCCCACCCTGCTTGGCATCCTGTTCTTTTCCGCCCTGATGGTCGTGGTGATGAACCTGCTGACCGACTTTATCTATCGCCGGATCGACCCAAGGATCAAAGCCACATGAGCGTCACCGACACCACCCCGCCCGTCGCCGCGACCGCAGGCAAACCCCTGCCCAAGCCGGTCTCGCCTTCGCGGCAGGTCTGGCAGATGTTCCGCCAGAACCATTCCGCGATGATCGGGCTATTCATCCTGTTCGCGATCATCGTGATCTCGATCTTCGGGCCGTCGCTTTATACGGTGTCGCCGCGCGATATGGTCTGGATGCCGCTGACCCCGCCGGGCCAGTCCGAATACCTGCTGGGCACCGACTACCTTGGCCGCGACCTGCTGGCCGGGCTGATCAACGGCGGGCGCGTGACCATCACCATCGGGTTTTCCGCCGCCGTGCTGACCATCCTGATCGGCGTCACCATCGGCGCGCTGGCCGGATTCTTTGGCGGCCGCGTCGATAACGTGCTGATGCGCGTGACCGAATTCTTTCAGGTCCTGCCGAACCTGCTCTTTGCGATGGTCGTCGTGATGCTCTTCTCGCCCTCGCTGATCAATATCGCCATCGCCATCGGCATCGTGTCATGGACCTCGACCGCCCGCCTGACCCGCGCTGAATTCCTCAAAATCCGCGAGATGGATTACGTCAAGGCCGAACGCTCCATCGGCGCAGGCAATGCCCGACTGATCTGGAAGGTGATCCTACCCAATGCCGCGCCACCGCTGATCGTGGTCGCCGCGCTTTCCATCGGCTCGGCCATCCTGTTCGAGGCAGGCCTGTCCTTTCTCGGTCTCTCCGATCCCAACGCGATGAGTTGGGGCCGCATGATCGGCGACAACCGCCCCTACATCCTCGACAGCTCATGGGGCGTGACCTTTCCCGGCATCGCCATCTTCCTGACCGTGCTGGCCATCAGCCTTGTCGGCGACGGGCTGAACGACGCCATCAACCCGAAATTGAGACAGCGATGACCAGCGATACCCCCCTTCTCTCGGTTCGCGATCTTGAGATTTCCTTCCGCACCGGCGGGCGTGACATCCCCGTTGTGCGCGACCTCTCATTTGACCTTTCCGCTGGCGAGACGCTTGGCATCGTCGGCGAATCCGGCTGCGGCAAGAGCATCACGGCGCTTTCGCTGATCGGCCTTGTGCCCAGCCCGCCGGGTCGAGTTTCCAAGGGCCAAATCCTGCTGAACGGCGAAGACATCGTGACCGCTGGCGAAGACCGTCTGACCCGCATCCGTGGCAATGAAATCTCGATGGTGTTTCAGGAACCGATGACCTCGCTCAACCCGGTCTACACGGTGGGCGAACAGATCGCCGAAACCGCCCGCGCGCATTTCGGCAGTTCCCGCGCCGAAGCATGGGACCGCGCGATTGAGATGCTGCGGCTGGTCGGCATCCCCTCGCCCGAACAGCGCGCCCATAACTACCCGCACCAGCTTTCGGGCGGGATGCGCCAAAGAGTGATGATCGCCATCGCACTGGTCTGCGAACCCAAGGTGCTGATCGCGGATGAGCCGACCACCGCGCTCGACGTGACCGTGCAGGCGCAGATATTCGACCTGTTCCGCGAGTTGCAGCACAAGATCAGCGCCGCCATCATCCTCATCACCCATGACATCGGCGTGGTTGCGCAGATGTGCGACAGGGTCATGGTCATGTACGCGGGCCGCAAGATCGAGGAAGGCCCTGTCCGGTCCTTCATCCGCGACCCGCGCCACCCCTATACGCGCGGGTTGATCTCCTGCATCCCCAAGCTCAGCCGCGACCCAAGCGATACGCCGGAACCTCTGTTCGAAATTCCCGGCGTGGTGCCAAGCCCCGCCGATCTCGCCGAGCTCAAGGGATGCGCCTTTGCGCCGCGCTGCAATCGCGCCATCAATGAGTGCCTGTTGCACAGCCCCGCCCTGACCGCGCTGGGCCCCGACCGCGCCGTCGCCTGCCTGCGCCAAGAGGAGATCCCCGCATGAGCGAGAAACCCGCCCTCAGCGTCTCTGACCTCAAGGTCCATTTCCCGGTCGGCGGCGGCAAGGTCGTCCATGCGGTCGACGGAATCAGCTTTGACATCCCCGCCGGCATCGCCTTTGGCCTCGTCGGGGAATCCGGGTCCGGCAAGACCACCGCCGCCATGGCCTGCGCCCGGTTAAACGACCCGACCGACGGCACGATCCGGTTGGGCGGCAAGGACATCACCCATCTGGACGGTGACCAGATGCGGCAGGCCCGGCGCGACATTCAGGTCGTGTTTCAGGATCCCTACGCCTCGCTCAACCCGCGCGAACGCGCCGGGGCCATCGTCCGCCGCCCGATGGATCTCATGGGGATCGGCACGCCCAAGGAACGCGAAGATCGCGTCGATGAGCTTTTCGCGACCGTCGGCCTGCGCGCCGAGCAAAAAGCGCTGTTTCCGCACCAGTTCTCGGGCGGGCAGCGCCAGCGCATCGGTATCGCCCGCGCACTTGCCACAAGGCCAAAACTTATCGTCTGCGACGAACCCGTCTCGGCGCTGGACGTGGCCATTCAGGCGCAGATCCTGAATCTGCTCGGTCGCCTCAAGGCGGAACTGGGCCTGTCCTACCTGTTCATCAGCCATGACCTTGGCGTGGTCCAGCATCTTTGCGACCAGATCGCGGTCATGTACCTAGGGCAGATCGTCGAGATCGGCTCGCGGAGCGAGATTTTCCGACGTCCTATGCACCCCTATACCATGGCGTTGATCTCGGCGGTGCCAACGCTCGACGCCGGGATGGACGCAGGCATGCGGCTAAAAGGCGACCCGCCCAGCCCGATTTCCCCGCCCGAGGGATGCCGCTTTGCCGGGCGCTGCCAGTTCGCGCAGGACCGCTGCCGTCAGGAAAGCCCGGTACTTTCGGGCGATCCGGATGGCCACAAGGTCGCCTGTTTCCGTGCCCGCGACCTCGAGGTCGTGGCCCTGCGCGAGGAACTGACCCGCGTTCCGGCCTAGGCCCCGACGCCCACGTATTGATGCAGCAGGCTCTTGTCGCTGCGGACCTCTTCGATGTCGAAACGGGCCTTGATCTCGCCGTGGTTCATGAACGCCACCCGGTCGGCAATCGGCAGAACCGCATCCACCCGCTGTTCCACCAGCAGGATCGCGACGCCATCGTCGCGCAGCTTGACCACCGCCTCGCGAATGCTGGCAATGGCCGAGGGCATCAGCCCTTCGGTCGGCTCGTCCAGCATCAAGACCGACGGGTTCACGCAAAGCGCACGCGCCATCGACAGCATGGTTTGCTCACCCCCCGACAGCGTGCCCGAGCGTTGCTTCATCCGTTCGCGCAGTACCGGGAAAAGCCCCAGCGCATACTCCAGCGACTCCTGCCCCGAATGGCGCGTCATCAGCCCGATCTCGAGGTTTTCCGCTACGGTGAGTTCCGAAAACAGCCGCCGCCCCTGCGGCACATAGCCGATCCCGCGCCGGGGAATTTCCGAGGCGGGCAACCCGGTCAGCTCTTCTCCATCCAGCCACAGCCGCCCCGCCGCAGGCCGCACCGTGCCCATGATCGCCTTGAGCGCGGTGGTCTTGCCCGCGCCGTTCCGGCCCATCAGGCAAAGCACCTCGCCGCCCTTAACGGTAATCGAGAAATCACGCAGCGCCTGGCTGCGGCCATAAAAGGCGTCATAGCCCTCGACGCGCATCTCGCTCATGCCGGTGCTCCCAGATAGGCGGCCTGCACCGCGTCATTGTGCACGATTTCACCCGGGCTGCCTTCGGCCAGTACCCTTCCATTGTCCAGCACGGTGATCCGGTCGGCCAGCGCCATTACCACATCCATGTTATGCTCGATCAGCAGCACCGTGGCCGATTGCGCGACCCTACGCACGACCTCCTGAAAGTTCTCGATCTCGGAATCCGACAGGCCTTGCGTCGGCTCGTCCAAAATCAGCAGCTTGGGTTGCAGCGCGAGCCCCATCGCCACCTCCAGCAGGCGCTGGTGCCCATAGGCCAACGTTCCGGCGGTTTCGTAAAGCAGATCGCCCAGCCCGACCTCCTGCGCGGCCTTGGTCGCGGCGCGCGCGATCTCCACCTCGCTGACGGGTTTGCGCGAAAACAGATGCGGGCGCAGCCGGTTCTGCGCGGCGATTGCGATATTTTCCAGCACGGTCATCGCGCCGTAGATATTGGTGATCTGGAAAGTATAGGCGATCCCCATGCGCACCCGTTTATGCGCGGGCATCCCGGTCACGTCGCGATCTTCAAAAAACACCTGCCCGGCCGAGGGTTTGATCCGCCCCGACAGCAGGCTGACAAAAGTGGATTTGCCCGCGCCGTTTGGCCCGATGATGGCGCGGATCTCACCGGGGTCCAGCGCAAAATCGACGCCATCCACCGCCTTTAGCCCGTCGAAATGGCGTGACAGCCCCTTGGTACGCAGCAAGGTCATTTCAGCCACCCCAGCCATCTGTCGCGGATCGTGCCGAGAATACCCTTGGGAAACCACAGGTTCACCACGATCAGCAGAACACCGATCACGATCAGGTAGGCGGTGGTAATCCCGCTAAGGCGATCAATCAGCATGGTCATGACTGCCGTGCCGAGGAGCGGCCCCAGCAACGTGCCCGGCCCGCCGATCAGCGTATAAAGCAGCGCCTCGATGGAGTTCTGGAACCCGGCAAAGGACGACCCGATATAGCCGAACATCAGCCCGTAAAGCGCCCCCGCCGTACCAGAAATAGTGCCCGACACGGTAAAGGCGGTCAGCTTGATCGCATAAGTGTCAAAGCCCAGCATCTGGGTGCGCGGCTCATTCTCGCGTACCGCCACGAACAGCCGCCCCAGCGGCCCCTGCGTGATCGCGAAAAGCACCGCCAGCACCACCGTAAAGATCAGCAGCGCAAGGTTGAACCGCGCCGTGTCCGAGGTCATGTCGACGACCATTCCGAACAGCCCAAAGCTGCGCGCATCGGTCGGCAGGGTCAGCCCCTGATCGCCACCGGTGATATTGGTGAACTGCAGCGTCATCAGGTAACCCGCCTGCGCGAACATCAGCGTGACAATCATAAAAGACACGGCCTGCGTACGCAGCGCCAGCAGACCTATCACCAGCGACACGGCAAAGGCACCGACGATCCCAAGAACAAAGGCGACCGGCAGGGTCACGCCCCAATAATAGGTCGACAGCCCCGCCGCATAAAGACCGGCGGCAAAGAACATCGCATGCCCCAGACTGAGCAGCCCGGTATAGCCCATCAGCATATTATACCCCATCGCAAAGACCGACAGGATCAGGATGCGGGTCAGCGCGAGCGTCAGATAGGGTGGCAGCACGAATTGCAGCCCGAAAAGGACGATGACCGTGACGACGCAGAGCGCCAGCAATTTACCATTATGCAGGGTCATGGCCGGTGATTTCCGCCTGTCTGATGTACAGGGGGTGTACAGGTTGTGTACGCGAAACATACAGGCGTCATACGCGGTTTGACCTTCCAAACAGACCCTCGGGCTTGAACACCAGAACAAAGGCGACAAGCAGGGTCGAAAAGATCTTGGCCGCCGTCGGTGAGAAGAAAACCGAGAGCAACCCGTCGGACATGCCGATCAGGATCGCGGCGGCGATGGTGCCGGGGATCGACCCCAGCCCGCCCACGATCACCACGACAAAGGACAGAAGCAGCGGGTCGCCCCCCATCAGATAATGGGCCTGCTGATTGGGCACGACCAGCACGCCGCCGATTGCCGCCAGCATCGCGCCGATGGCAAAAACGATGGAATAGACCCGGTTCACCGGGATGCCGAAATTCTGCGCCGTCTCGCGGTCGAACTGGGTGGCCCGCATGACCAGCCCCCATTTCGAGCGTTTGAGCATCACCCAGAGCCCCGCCACCAGCACCAGCGCCATGACCACGGTGAACAGCTTGTAACTGGAGTACCCGAACCACGGCGTGCGGATCGTATAGTAAAACGGCGCATCGACGGCTCGGGCATCGGGGCCAAAGCTCATCAGGGTAAGCTGTTGAATGATATAGAGCATTCCGATGGTCGAAACGATGGTGCCTTCGGGATCGTAATTGATCCGCTTGAGGATCGCCCAGTCTGCGAGATAGGCCAGCACCCCGACCAGCAGCGGCGCGACGACGAGCGCCACGCAGAAGGCCAGCGCCGGGTGGCCGGGCACGAATTGCGCGCAGGCCCACGCGCCGACCGCGCCCAGCATGTAAAACTCGCCATGCGCCACGTTGACCACGCGCATCACGCCAAACACGAGCGAAAGCCCCAGCGCTGTCAGCATAAGCACCGAGGCCATCACCAGCCCTTCCAGCCCGGCCAGCAGGAGATAGGGCGCAAGATCCATCATGAAGTCACTCCTTCAGCCCGCCATTTCGGGGGCGAAAGCAAAGAGGCAAGAAAAAGGGCGGCAGGTCAATGCCTTGCCGCCCTGATGCGCCTGATCAGAAGGACATCTGGGTATAGTCCGTCTCATCCTCGTACAAGGTTTCCTCGATCGAGGTGCGATAGACGACTTCCAGCTTGCCGTCCGTGACCTTGGAGATGTTCTGATGGGCAAAGGACTGGTGGGTCTTGCCGTTGAACAGCTTTTCACCCTGCGGGAATTCGTTCGACGCTTCAAATCCTTCGATGGCTTCCATCGCCTCGAGAAAGGCGACTTTCTGGTCCGGCCCCTTGTAATCGGCCATTTCCATCGCCTGCTTCATCGCGAACAGCGTTTCCCAGACCGAGAACATGTGCGCATAGGTCGAGATGTCGCGCGCATCATCCACCGAGGCACCGTTTTCGTCGACGCCGACCTTTTCGCGATAGAATTTGTCGAACTCGGTCTGGTCAGCCTGGGCATAGCGCGCATGACCTTCCCAGAAATGCGTGCCTTCAAGGTATTCCAACTGCGGGATACCGATGTCGACCGCCTCGAGGCTGTCGATAAAGCCGAAGATTTCCGGACGGTTAGAGCCCAGATGCTCGCCCAGTTCCTTGACGAATGTCATCACGGCGGGGCCAACCATCACGTGGTAGATGACCTCGGTATTGAACGGGATGCGCGGCATGTAGCGGGTGAATGTCGTCTCCGTCGGCGGGATGGCGATGTCGGCCACGACCTCGCCGCCCTGCGCCTTGATCGCGGCGGTCATGTTGTCGCGATGGTCATAGCCAAAGGCATAGTCGGGGTAGATCAGGGTGATCTTCTTGCCGAGATTTTCAGAAATCCAGGGTGCCATCGAGCTGACCTGGCTCTTCACGTCCGAGATCGACGGCTGGAAGCAATACCGGTTGAACCCGCCCGCCGCCAGCGTATGCGCCTCGGAACACAGGAAATAGGGCATCTTCAACTCACCCGCGCGCGGGGCGGTGGCCGCCGCGACATGCGAAAAGAGATGGCCGAATACCGCGTCGACCTTGTGCTCGGCCGAGAATTTCTCGATCAGCTCGACGCCGCGTTTCGGGTCGGTGCCGTCATCCTCGACGATCATCTCGACGGGCATGCCGTTGATGCCGCCGCCCGCGTTGATCACCTCGAGCGCAGCGTTAGCGGTGCGTTCATACCAGCGCCCGTAGGATGCGCCGATGCCGGTGCGGTGAAACGGGGCGCCCAGCCGGATCGCGTCGCCCGATTGTGCACGCGCTCGCCCGATGATCCCCGGGCTGGCCATCAGCAAGCCTGTCCCTGCGAGCCCCGCGAGAACGGAACGGCGGTTCTGGCCCTTGTTCATAACTCTCATGATGTAACTCCCTTTTGTCCCTGTTGGTCTTTACCCGGTGTCGGGCCGTCCGGGTTTGCCCGGGCGTTGCCGCGCCTTTGGGTAGCGGTCACGGCAAAGATTAACCGACATCGGCCCGTTCGAAAGAAAAATTAACCTTTGCGGCGGTTTTTCCACGCGATTGCCCGGATTTGGGCGGTTCGGGAAAAAGGGTGTGGGATCAAACGCCTCTGTCAACCCGCGCTTTCCCGCTCAAGGTGAACCGCACGCATCAGTTTCGCCCCAAATGTGATGCCGGAAGTGTTGACGAAACTGGCAAGGGGCGCTTAACCTGACAAGTGTCAGTCTGGCCTTGCGACGTTTAATGCCGGGCTGTCACAAGAAGAGGGGAGGCTTCTTTGTTCGCACTGGAAGACACGACTTTGGCAATCACGGCCCCGCGCGGGCCGGTTACCGATCCGCGGGTCCGGGCGTTCCCTGCTGACAATTACTAGCGACACGGGATTGGGGTGTTCCCCGGACCGGCGCGACAGATCACGACAAACGATCCTTGGGAGGAAATTATGAAGAATGTTACGTCTTTGGCGTCCGGCGCGGTTACCGCGCTGGTCTTGTCACTGGGGCTGGCAGGCGGTGCGGCGGCAGAGGATTTCGAGTGGCCGCGCCTGCTTGTCATCGGTACACCGGGCACGTCGAGCGGTAGTTTTGCCTCGACCAACGGCTGGGGCCCGATCCTGCAAAAGGAAACCGGCACCACCGTCCGCATCGTTCCCGAAGACAGCGAGACCCAGCGCTATCGCCGCCTGACCGATCGGGAAGACATCGCGATCTCGTCGGTTTCCGCGTCGGAAATGCGCTATCAGATTCAGGGCATCGACGGGTATTCGCAGACCAAGCCCGTGGCCCAGCGCATCCTCTGGCATCACAACGACACGCCGTGGGGCTACGTGGTTGCAGGTGACTCGCCGGTGAAAAGCGTGCAGGACATCAAGAATGGCGGCGTGCGCATCACGCAGGGCGTGTTCTCGCCCCCGATGGTTTCGGCCGTCACCGTCGGCCTTCCGGCCATGCTCGGCATGAGCGAAGACGAGGTCGCGGAGAAGATCGAATTCGTGCCGGCATCGTCCTATGCCGAAAATTGCCGCTCGGTGGTCGAGGGCAAATCCGACATCGCCTATTGCTCGCCGATCAGCTCGGTCCTGTCGGAAATGGAAGGCGCGCCGGGCAGCATCCGCTGGCTCGACCTCGACCCCTCGGACAAGGAAGGCTGGAACGCCTATCTCGCCGAACGCCCGATGCTGATCCCCGCCGAGATCGAGATGGGCGTGAAAACCGCGCGCGGCGTGAATGGGGCGACATCGAACTTTGTCTACAGCGTTCCGGCCACGGCGGACGTGGATTTTGCCTATAACATGGCGAAGTGGTTCCATGAATCCTTTGACGCTTACAAGGGCACCCACCCGCTGGCCACGCGCATGTCGATGGACCAGTTCCGCAAGTACCTGAACCGCACCCCGCTGCCGGTCCATGAAGGCACGGTGAAATACCTGCGTGAAATCGGCCAGTGGAGCGATGAGGACGATACCTGGAACAACAAGGCCATCGAGACCATGGACGCCTGGATCGCTGCCCGTCAGGAAGCGCTGAAAGCGGCACAGGAACAGGGGATCGAAGTCAACTTCGAGAACCAGGAGTTCCTTGATCTCATGAAGGAAAAGACCGCGGGCGTGGAGAATTTCCAGTCGCGGCTGTGACAGGCTGAACAAAGGCGGGGCGGCGCTGGTCGCCCCGCGCTTTTGGCGTTTTCATTTTCAACCTATCGGGCCGGTACATGTCTGACAGCATCTCATCCCCTTCTACTGAGGACACTGCGACCCAATCCTCGGACTTCACCCGCCTTGGCGGGACTTATTCCCTCTGGAGCCTCGTCTTTGTCGCGCTTGTCGCCGTCGGGATCGGCATGGGGGTCGCCTATGCCTTTGGGCTGCCCATCCTGGGCAAGCGCCTGCTTGAAGGGCAGTATTACTGGGTCTTCATCGGCATCTTCTCGGCCTGCGCCTTTATCGCGATCCCCGCACATCGCAACCAGAACAAGGTACCGTTCTACGACGTGATCGCGGCCGTGGTGATCCTTGCGATCAGCCTCTATTTCTCGACCCACGCCTGGGACATGGTGCAGGCGGGATGGACGAATATCCCGCTTGGTATCGTGATCTGGGCCCTGATGCTGGAAATGGCCCGCCGGTCCGGCGGCATCCCCTTCCTGATGGTCGTGTTCTTCCTTGGGCTTTACCCGCTGGTCGCGGATTACTTCCCCGGCCTGCTGATGGGCATTCCCTATAGTTTCGACCGGCTGATGGAGGCCCATGTCTTTCGCGCCGAAGGCATGATGGGCATCACCACCAAGATTGTGGCCGAGATCGTACTGGGCTTTCTGGTCTTTGCCGGTGTGCTGATCGCTACCGGCGCGGGCGAGTTTTTCATCAACCTCGCGAATGCCGGTTTCGGCAAGTATCGCGGTGGCCCTGCAAAGGTGTCCATCGTCGCCTCGGCCTTTTTCGGATCGCTCTCGGGGTCGATCTTTTCCAACATCGCCGGAACCGGGTCGATTACCATTCCGACGATGAAAAAGGTCGGGTACCCGCCGCATTACGCTGGCGCGATCGAGGCCTGCGCCTCGACCGGCGGGGTGGTGATGCCGCCGGTCATGGGCGCGATTGCCTTTGTCATGGCGATCACCATCGGCGTCGATTACGCGACCGTCATGATCGCGGCAATCGTGCCCTCGCTGTTGTTCTATTTCGGGCTGATCCTTCAGGTCGATGCCTACGCCGCGCGCAAGGGGCTGGACGGGGTGGTTGACCCGGATCAGCCCTCGGCATGGCAGGTGCTGATCCGGGGCTGGCCGTTCATGTCGGTGCTGGTCTTCCTTGTCTGGGGCCTGCTCTACATGCGCTGGGAATATTACGCGCCGTGGTATGCCTGTATCCTCATGGTCGCCCTAAGCTTTCTGCGTCGCGACACGCGGATGACCCCACAGCGACTGATCGAGACCGTGCGCCAGATAGGTCTGCTGGTGACGCAGACCACCGCGATCATCCTGCCCATCGCCTATGTAGTCAGTGCGCTGACCATTACCGGCGTGACCGGCTCGGTGACCTCGGGGCTGATCGCGCTGGGCGGCGACAACGTGTTCCTCATCATCGCATTGGGAGTCGTGGCCTGTTTCATCATGGGCATGGCCGGACTGGCCATCGTCGCCTATATCTTCCTTGCGGTAACGCTGGCCCCGGCCATCATCGAGATCGGCGGGCTGAACACCGTCGCGGTGCATTTCTTCATCATCTACTACGCGATGCTGTCGGCAATCACACCGCCGGTCGGCGCGGCTGCCTTCCTTGCAGCGACCATCGCCGGGGCGAAGCCGATGCGGACCTCGTTCACCGCGATGCGGTTGGGTGTGGTGATCTATTTCGTACCGCTGTTCTTCCTGTTCCAGCCTGCGCTGGTGCTTCAGGGAGATCTGACCCCGCTGATCTATGTTCTGCCGTCGATCATCATCGGGATCATGCTGCTGTCAGGCGGGCTCGAAGGATACCTGCTGGGGATCGGCCATGTGCGCCCTGCCCTGCGTCTGCCACTGGCGGCGGCGGGGTTCGCGTTCAGCTTCCCGGGCTTGATGACAACGTTGATCGGCGGCGCGATTTCGGCGCTGCTGGTCGGGCTGATCATCGCGGATAACAAGAAAAGGAACGTCCCCGCCGAATAGGGAGCGTTCAGCGCGGGCCGGTCTCTCCGATCAGCTCGCGCACCATCGCCGCCGCACCGATCGCCACGGTACGGATCACGGTTTCCTCGGGTATGTCACGGCTTAGCCAGTCCCGCATCGGCGCATAAACCGACAGGAAAAGCAGCACGTTGGCGAGAACCTCGATCTCGGCATCGTCCAGTTCCTTGCCCGATCGTCGGCGCAGCTGATCCGCGATGTCCTTGATCAGCGCGAGTTCGCGGATGCGCATCGCGTGGCGATCCTCGCTTAACAGGTGCGGCACCGAGCGGTAGGCCAGCAACGCGCCGTTGCGCTTCTTGCTCCACGTTTCCCGGAAATAGCCGATAAACACCTCTTCGAGCGGGATGCTGGTATCTTCGAGAATTTCCGGCAGCGTCTTTACATCCTGACGGAACCAGACCTGGTTCAACAGGCGACGCAGAATATCGTTCTTATTGGCGATGTAGTCGTAGATGCTGGCCTGGTTGACCCCCGAGCGGGCGCAGATGTCGCGGATCGTGGTCGAGGCGAACCCTTTTTCGAGAAACAACTCGAGCGCCGCATCGCAAATCTGTTCGCGCCGGGACATGACAAGCGCCTTGTCCTGCACATTTGTTATCTCGGCTTCTTCCAGCAGTTGCTGACGCACAGTGTCGAGACGTTTCATTCCTTGTCCGCCTTGCAAGCAGCCACTCCCCGAGCTGATCCGCTGCCTCAAGGCTATAGCCCGGAACGGGTCCAGACAACCGGCAAACGCGCCATAACCGGCAGTTGGCAAAGACAAAAGCCGGATTGCCTGCACATGTGACAGGAGAGCCTCGGTCAATGGGTCAGAGGCATGCCTTTCACGGCATTCAGCCAGTGCTGTCCGGCGCAACCAGCCCCCTGCGCAGAGCCGTCAGGTCGAGGTTTCGCGACACGAAAAGCGCGCCTGCTTCGATGGCGTCGTCATAGAGTTTCGGGTCGAGCGTCAGGATGCCGGGCGGTTTGCCCGTCGCGCGGATACGGCGGATCGCTTCGATCACGGCCTCCCGGACGTCGGGGTTCGACGGCTCGCCGGGATGGCCGAGCGAGGCGGCAAGATCTGCGGGGCCGACAAAGATCGCATCGATACCGGGCACGGCGGCGATAGCTTCGATCTGGTCCAGCGCCTCTTGCGTTTCAACCTGCACGATAAGGCAGATTTCTTCGCGGGCCTTGCGATGGTATCCGGCGATCTTGCCGAAACGGGACGCCCTCGTGCTGCCGGACACGCCCCTGATCCCGGAAGGCGGGTAATCGACCGAGGCGGCGGCGAGCGCGGCTTCTTCGGCATTCTGGACGTAGGGAACAAGGATCGTCTGCGCGCCCAGATCCAGCAGTTTCTTGATTTCTGCCGGGTTCAGCGAACCGGGGCGCACAATGGGCGTTACCGGGTAAGGCGCGACGGCCTGCAACAGGGGCAGCACGCCAATCGGGTCCAGCGGCGAATGTTCCGTGTCGAACATCATCCAGTCGAACCCGCAATCCGCCATCATTTCCGCCGCGAGACTGTCGCTCATCGTGCACCAGATCCCGTGCTGAAGCTGCCCGTCGCGCAGCGCGGATTTGAAACGGTTCACAGGCAGTTCGGACATGAGGGTCTCGCTTTTGAATAGGTCGCTTCCCGGTTCTATATCAGGCAAAAGACCGCGTCCGCCGAAAAAACCGCCTGTCCCCGCGCGGGCCGCAATTCGACGAAATTTCAACACCTTGCGCGGGGGCAACGAAATCACGAAATTCTCATGCACGCGAGCGGTTCGCCGTGCTAGGGTGCGGACCAGCGCAGGGAAAAGGGGAGACCAGCGTGGATACGGGTACGGCAAGCGGCAAGAGCGAAAACGCGCAGGAGGGTCCGGACCTCGTCGCGCTTTTGCGCGGATGCAGCGGGGGCGACCGGACGGCGCTCAAGGCCCTGTACGATGCCGAAGCCAGCCGCATGACCGGCGTGGCCATGCGTATTCTTTTCAACCGCGATCAGGCAGAGGATGCGGTTCAGGATGCCTTTATCCAGATATGGCGGAAAGCCTCGCGCTATGACGTGGCGCTCGGCTCGCCCCGTGCGTGGATGTACACGATTGTCCGGTATCGCGCGATTGACATCCTGCGGGCACGCGGCAGGGAAGAGGTGACGGAACCCGAAAATCTCGACAAGCTGCGCGAGGATGCGGTGGACCTCTCTTTTCGTCGGCTCGACAAGAACGGTATTCTTTATCACTGCCTGAAAGCGCTGGAAGATGACCGGCGCTATGCGGTTCTGCTGATCTATGTGACCGGGCTGACGCAGGAGGAAGTTGCCGGCAAGCTGGGCCGACCGCTTGGCACCATCAAGAGCTGGCTCAGACGCGGACTGCAATCATTGAAGGCGTGCCTGTCATGACCCGCGCAGAGATGTTGAACCTGTTCGGACAGGATGACGATGAATTCCGGGCCGAGGCCGAAGCCACGCTCGCCCCTACCACCGCCGCCGCGCGCAGGCAGGCCGAAGAGATCGCGGGCGAACGCGAAAAGTTTCACGAGCTTGACCTGACCGCCGAGTCCGTTCCGCTGCGCCCCGAGGCATGGGCCCGGATCGAGGAAGCGCTGGATGAGCCGGAACCGGAGACAGGATCGAATGTTGTCCGGATTGACCGGACGAAATCCGCAGATGCGCAGGCCACGCGCTGGCGGCCAACGGCGCTGCTGGCGACCGCCGCCGCGCTGGTTCTTGCCATGGGGCTTGCCTGGCAGCTGATCCAGGCGAAACCGCCGACGATGGTTGCCATCCTCGTGGACGACACCGGCGAGTCGATTGCCATTGTCGAGGCGTTCAGCGACACACGGTTGCAGGTGACTCCGCTGGCAGCAATCACGCCGGAAAACGCGCAGGTTCTCGAACTCTGGACCCAGCCCGACCCGGACGGCCCGCCAGTATCCATCGCGGTGATGGAACAGGGCGCGCGAACCATGCTGTCGGCGCAGGACCTGCCGCAGCTGCGCTCTGACCAGTTCTTTGCCATATCGGTGGAACCGCAGGGCGGCTCACCCACCGGGCTTCCGACTGGGCCAGTGATCGGTCAGGGGCTGGCGCGACCGGCCTATTGAGTCGCTTCGCCGAGTCGCCAACAGCCCCGCACAGCGCCGCCACATGAGTTGACATGTCAATTGTGCGGCTATCGCGCCACAGCATGCTGATAAGAAAGAAAATTCCGAACAGAAACAGTTGGTTTTGCCTCTTCGAAAAGATTAAAGATTACTAAAACAGATACCTAAGTGAAGGCCGATCCAACGGTCACACGTAATACCGTCAAGAGACGCAGGCAGCAGTATGAAACCATTGGCATCCCGTTACGTGCCGGTCAGGTTCCGCCTTCCCGGAGTCCGACTTTGATGCAGTGCATCCCGCGCCCTGTGCCTGTCGAAATGTCGACTGCGCCGCTGTCGCATATGTCGAACCGTTTCTCTGTGAATGCCTGGGGAATTCTCAAGTAATGCAAGCCACTGACCAGACCGAGCAGACGCTTTTCGAAGCGGCCAAGTACAATCAGGCCATTCTCGACACCGTGGCAGACGGGATCGTCTGTATCGACGCGCGTGGAACGATCCGGACCTTCAACAAGGCTTCGGAAGAAATCTTCGGCTACACGGCGGAAGAGGTCCTTGGCCAGAAGATCAACCTGCTGATGCCAAGGTCACATGCCGACCGGCACGATGACTATCTGGATAATTATGCAAAAACCCGCGAGGCAAAGCTGATCGGCAGCCGCCCCGAGGTGGAAGGCAAACGGAAATCCGGTGAGATATTCCCCATCGAAGTCGCCCTGACCGAAGTCGCATATAATGGCGAGATGATCTTTGTCGGGGTGGTGCGGGACATCACCGAGCGCAAGCGCATCGAACAGTTGAAATCGGAATTCATCGCGACGGTCAGCCATGAATTACGCACGCCGCTGACCTCGATCTCGGCCCCGCTGGCGCTGATCCACAGCGGCAAGCTTGGCACGCTGCCCCAGATGGTGTCGAGCACTACCGAGATCGCGATGCGCAACTGCCAGCGACTGACCTCGCTGATCAATGACCTGCTCGATTTCGAAAAGACATCTTCGGGCCGCGCCAAGTTCAACATGCAGCTTTACCGGATCGAAGAGCTGATCAGTCAGGTTCTGCAGGACAATTTCACAATGTCCGAAGACTTTCCGATCCGGCTTAACTTGCCGCAGGAAACGGCGGATGAGCGTATTCTCGTCGACAAGGAACGGCTGCTCCAGATCCTCGGGAATTTCGTCTCGAACGCCGTTAAATTCTCGGACGATGAGAAATCCGTCGAGCTTTATGCCGAACGCAAAACGGACACCGTGCGCATATCTGTCGTCGACCGGGGCATTGGCATTCCCGAGGAATTTCACGACCGGATTTTCCAGCGGTTCTCGCAGGTGGACGGATCGACCACGCGGAAAAAGGGCGGTACCGGGCTTGGCCTTGCGATCAGCAAGGAACTGGCAAAGAGTATGGGCGGCGAGATCGGATTCTCCTCGAACGAAGGGCAGGGTTCGACCTTTTGGGTGGAATTCCCGCAGGAACGCCGTCCGTCCTAATACCTGTGGGCGTCGGCTAACGCACGAGCCTTTTCAGTCGCGCCGGATCACCCGCCAAAGCAGGAATACTACGGCGCCATTGGCCACCGCAAGTACGGCGATGATGCGCAGGGTCAGGTCCGGACTGGCCACGCTGATCAGCCACGCCCCGAGCATCGGCGCCGCTGCTGCGGCAATGAGCGAGGGTCGCGCCAGTTGTCCGATGATCGCCGGGTAACGGTCGACGCCAAACACCGCGAGCGGAAGCGCTCCGCGTGCGATTGAAAACAACCCGTTGCCGCCACCAAACAGGATCAGCGCCATTCCGGCCCCGTCCAGCCCCGAGGCGAGCAGGACAACGCCGGTCCCGATGCCCGCCGCCGAGGCGATCATCGTCCAGATCGGGTGATGGCGGCCACCGCCGAGCATTTCGAGAACGCGCGCGGCGACCTGTGACGGGCCGATCAGTGTCCCAAGGCCGACGGCGGCGGCAAGCGCGTAGCCCTGTGCCTGCAGAAAGGTGAACAGCCATGTAGCGATGTTGACCGCGATCAGCCCGTTCAACACAAGCAGCACGGCCATAAGGATAAAGACGGTTCTTTCCTGCCCGAGCAGGCTGGCTATTTTCGTCGCACCGGTGGCCGTCTCAGGCACGCGTTTCTGTTCTGCCGGGAGCACAATCAGGACCAGAGGCAGGGTCAGGCAGATATGGATAGCAGCATAGGCACCCGCAACGCCGCGCCAACCCCAGGCTTCGAGCATGACCGTCGAAAGCGGCCAGCAAACGGTGCTGGCAAAGCCTCCCCACAGGGTCAGCATGGTGATCGCGCTTCTCGCGTCCGCACCATATAACCGGCCCAACGACGCAAAGGCCGGATCGTAGAGACCCGCCGCCATGCCCACTCCCAGTAACAGCCAGCCCACCCAGAACAGCCAGAGATGCGGAGCCAGGGCGATCACCGAGAGGCCGAGGGCGATGAGTACGCAGCCGATGGCAAGAACCGGACGCCCGCCGTGATGGCTGATCGCCCGTCCAACGGTTGGCGAGGCCAGCCCCGCGACGAGCATGCCCACTGAGAGCGCCGCCGTGATTCCGGACAACGGCCAGCCCGTGTCAGCGGCAATCGGCGCGGCGAGCACCGCCATCAGGTAGTAGGTGCTGCCCCAGGTAAAGATCATGACCACGCCCAGCGCGGAGATCACGGCCCCTTTCGAGGCCTGCGTCGGTCGGGCGATGTCGACCATGATGTCAGGCGAGCGACCAGAAGTGGAAAAGCAATCCAACCGCGAAAGCACCTGAAAGGGAGAGCGCGATATAGAGGGCGAAAACCGGCGGGCGGGCCAGAGCCCAGACGGCAAGGGCCGCCGGGATCGAGGTGACCCCACCCGCGACAAGGAAGGCAAGACCGGCACCGGGCGACATACCCTGCTCAATCAACCCGCCGACAAGCGGCAGAGCCGCGTAACCGTTCAGGTAGGCAGGCACACCGACAAGCGTCGCGATGGCAATCGGCTGGATACCCGTCCCGCCAAGCGAGGACGTGATGGTCTCGGCAGGCACCCATGCCAGCATGAGGCTTTCCAGCAGGAAAGCGAGGAACAGCCACTTTGCAAGGAACATCGTAGTGGTCCAAGCGGTGCGCGCGAACGTTGCCCGGCGCGCCGGGTCGGTCCAGAATTTCCAGACCACCGGCTTTGGCGCACGGATCTTTGCGCCGCCGCAGCCGCCGTTGCTGACACCTTCGCGCAGCGGATTCTGCATCGCGCCGCTTTTCGACAGAAGATGAACGGTGACGCCGCCGAATACGCCCAGACCGATGGCTGCGAGCGTCTTGGCAAGGGCAAATTCCATGTCCAGCACGCCCGCTGTCAGGAAGAACATGGAGGGGTCCATGATCGGTGAAGCCAGCCAGAATGCCATGACCGCCGAAAGCGGCACCCCCATCGCCAGAAGTGCCGCGATAAGGGGGATGACACCGCAGGAGCAGAAGGGAGAAAGCCCCCCGGCAAGCGCCCCCAGCCCGATCATCAGCAGCGGTGCGCCGACGAAAGCCTTTGCGATGAGGTTATCCGCCCCAGTGGCACCGGCCCATGCGGCGATTGCGATGGAAAGCAGCAGGTAGGGAGCCGTGTGCAGCAGCGCTGAGACAGCAAACCCGGTGCTTTCGGTGGCCTGCTGCGAATCGAAAATGGTCAGGAGAACCACGATGGCGAACGAGGCCAGCCAGACGCGGTGATCCTTCCACAGCGTGCGCAGCCAGATACGAGGGCCGTTCGGGGTTATCGTCGCATCGGTCATCGCCATGCCTCCGGCTTGACTGGTTCTCTGGATAGGGCGTTCGGATCGGGCCGCGTCATGCCGCGTCCTCATCCCGCTGGATCGAAACACCGGTGCAGCATTCCGACGTCAGGAAATCAAGCACCGTCTGTACAGCAGCGTAATCCGCCATGTTGTAGACCTCCCTGCCCTGCTTTTGCTGGCTGACCAGCCCGGCATCGACAAGGGTCGACAGGTGGTGGGCAAGCGTCGAAGCGGCGATGTTCAGATGATCGCCGATATCGCCGACGCGCAGGCCGTCCCTGCCCGCCTTGACGAGCAGGCGGAAGATCGAAAGCCGGACATCGTGTCCGAGGGCGGCAAGGGCGCGGGCATGGGGGCTGCTGATGGTCATGCCGTCAAAATAACTATAAAACTAGTTTTGTAAAGATGATTCCCTTAAGCGCCCCCGAGTGACTTCAAGTGAACCGCTCACGCGTGCGGTTGGCGAAGGCGACCAGCGATAGCATGACAGGCACCTCGACCAGAACGCCGACAACCGTCGCCAGTGCCGCGCCCGAGTTGAGCCCGAACAGACTTATCGCGACGGCGACGGCCAGCTCAAAGAAGTTCGACGTGCCGATGAGCGCGCAGGGCGCAGCGATCCGGTGTGGTACTTTCATGGCAAAAGCTGCGGCATAGGCGAGCGCAAAGATGCCGTAAGACTGGATCAGGATCGGCACGGCAATCAGCAGGATCACCTGCGGCCGGTCGAGAATGACCTGCCCCTGCAAACCGAAAAGGATGACGACCGTCGCGATCAGGCCGATCACGGACAGAGGTTTAACGCGATTGCGAAAAGCCTCGATCCGGGCGGGTGTGCCGAGCCTTTTGCGGGTCCGGATGCCGGCGACAAGGGGCAGCGCTACAAAGAGCAGAACCGACAGGACAAGGGTTTCCCAAGGCACCGAAATTTCCGCAACGCCCAGCAGGAAGGCGACGATGGGCGCGAAGGCGAAGACCATGACGAGATCGTTTACCGACACCTGCAAAAGCGTGTAATTCTCGTCGCCCTTGGTGAGCTGCGACCAGACAAAAACCATCGCCGTACAGGGCGCGGCGCCAAGCAGGATCAGACCTGCGATGTATTGCTGCGCATCCTGCGGGTCGATCAGATCGGCAAAGACGAACTCAAAAAAGAAAACACCAAGCGCCGCCATCGTGAAAGGTTTGATCAGCCAGTTGACCGCCAGCGTGATGGCGATGCCCTTGGGCTGGCGGGCAACATCGCGGAGAGAGGCCGGATCGACGCCGATCATCATCGGGTAGACCATCGCCCAGATAAGCACTGCGACGACAAGGTTGACGCTGGCGATTTCCGCCCCCGCGATCAGCCCGATGAATCCCGGCGACAGGCTGCCCAGCGCGATGCCCGCAATCATTGCCAGAGCCACCCAGAGGCTCAGGTAGCGTTCAAAAATACTCATGCCTTGATAACCGTTTCTTCCGTTTCCTGCAGGCGGCCTGCGGTGAGGGCCGACAGTGCGACCATGACAGCCGCCGTGCCAAGCGTCAGACCAAGACCGCCGATCTGGTAGGTTGCTCCGGAGAGCACCGTGCCGGCCAGCCGTCCGGCCGCATTTGCCATGTAGTAGAACCCGACATCCATTGTCACCCGCTCTGCCTTGGTAAAGGCAAGGATCAGGTAGGAATGGAGCGACGAATTGACCGCGAAAATTGCGCCGAATACGAGCAGTCCGATGACAAGCGTGATCGTGAGCCAGTCGCTGGGACCGGGGGAGAGCAGCACGGCGATCGATAGCAGCAGCGGCACCACGAACAGCAAGTAGGCCCAGTCCCTTGCCGCTCGGATCAGTTCGCCTTCGGGGCGTTTACCGGCCTGCAGGATGCGTGGCGCAAGTGCCTGAACTCCGCCATAGAGGATGATCCAGAGCGCCATGAAGGTGCCGATCATGAAGAACGCGGCCCGGTTCCCTTCTTCGGAACCGTCTGACAGCACAGCATAGAAATAGATCGGGATGCCAACCACGAACCAGACGTCGCGCGCGCCGAACAAAAAGACCCGCGCCGCCGAGAGCCAGTTCACATTGGCCGACTTTGAAAAGACCTCGGAGAATTTCGCGCCCTTGCGGCCCTTGGGTAGACCGGGGGGCATCACGAAAAAGAGCGCGACAAGGATGACGGCGAGCACCGCCGCCATGACCAGTACCGCCCAGAGAAAACCAAGGGTGCCCAGCATGGCCGCGCCGAGCAGGAACCCGACTCCCTTCACTGCGTTCTTGGACCCGGTCAGCACCGCGACCCAGCGAAAGAGACCGCCCTTTTCGCCCGGGGCCAGGAGTTTGACCGCGGATTTGGAGGACATCTTGGCCAGGTCTTTGGCCACGCCAGAAAGACCCTGCACCGCCATCACGAAGACCACCGAAGCGGCCATCGTCCATGAGGGGTCAAGCTGCGTGAGCGCGATCAGGGCCACGATCTGCAATCCCAGCCCGACATAGAGCGT
Organism: Phaeobacter sp. 22II1-1F12B; assembly: GCF_002210165.1. Lineage (GTDB taxonomy): Bacteria > Pseudomonadota > Alphaproteobacteria > Rhodobacterales > Rhodobacteraceae > Heliomarina. Next base: position 264,763 of record NZ_AQQP01000002.1, read on the forward strand.
CGAGGTCAGACCAAAACGGGCGGCGACCCAGCCGGCGGCAAGGTTCGTCACCATCCCGGCGATCTCGTAGAGCACGAAGAGATAAGCAAGCTGAACCGGGCTGAACCCCAGCGTATGGAAATGCAAAAGCACCAGCATCCGGAGCGCGCCATCGGTCAACATGAACGCCCAGTAGGCGGCGGTCACGGCAACGTAGGCGGATAGCGCCTGCCCTCTTGCGTCAGCAGATATCAAAGCGAGTCACCGACCATGCAGGCCACGTCGACCAGCCGGTGCGCATAGCCCATCTCATTGTCATACCAGGCAAATATCTTCACCTGCGTCCCGTTGACCACCATGGTCGACGGCGCATCCACGATAGAGGATCTTGTGTCGTTGGTGTAATCGGCCGAAACCAGCGGGCGTTCTTCATACCCGAGGATGCCAGAGAGCGGGCCTTCAGCAGCGGCCTTGAAAAAGGCGTTGACCTCTTCGGCCGTTGTCTCGCGTTCGACCTCAAACACGCAATCGGTGAGCGAAGCATTCAGAAGCGGAACACGGACCGCATGGCCGTTCAGACGCCCTTTCAGTTCCGGATAGATCAGCGTGATCGCGGTCGCGCTCCCCGTTGTTGTGGGGATCAGCGAATTCAGCGCCGACCGGGCGCGCCGCAGGTCCTTGGCCGGGCGATCCACGATGGTCTGGGTGTTGGTCACGTCATGGATCGTCGTCATCGATCCGTGCCGGATACCAAGCGATTCATGAATGACCTTCACCACGGGCGCGAGGCAATTCGTGGTGCAGGAGGCTGCCGTCACGATCCGGTGGCGGTCGGGCTGGTAAATGTCGTCGTTCACGCCAAAGACGATATTGGCCGCATCGCCATCCTTGACCGGGGCGGAAACCACGACCTTTTTAACACCTGCCTCGAAATACGGGGCCAGCTTGGCCTCGGACTTGAAAACCCCGGTGCAGTCGATAACCACATCGACACCTTCGAGCGGCAGATCACCAATATCCTTTTTGCCGATGAACGGCAGGGACACACCGTCCACCGTTATGCTGTCGTCATCGTGACTGAAGTCCGCCTGCCAGCGTCCGTGCACCGTATCGAATTCCAGCAGATGCGCGTGCATGGCCGGGTCGCCGACGGCATCGTTGATCCAAGCGATTTTTGCGCCCCTCTCAAGGAGGGGCTTCAGGATCAGCTTGCCAATGCGCCCAAGTCCGTTCAGCGCATATACCGTCATGCCGGCTCTCCGGAGGTTGTCTGCGCGATATCGTCAACCGCGCGCTGGAGAGAAATCCTGTCGAGCGACTCGATTGGCAGGGCGGCAAAAGCGGCAACGCGCCTCAGCAACATGCCGTAGGCCTGCTGGAAGGCGAGGCTTTTCTCGGCGGGCGTTCCGGTCGCCTTGACCGGGTCAACCATGCCCCAATGCGCGCTGACCGGCTGACCGGACCATGCCGGGCATTCCTCATTCGCGGCCTGGTTACAGACGGTGAAAACAAAGTCAAACTCCGACGCATCCGGCCCCTGAAATTCCGAGATATTCTTGGCGCGCAGGGCCGATGTGTCATGCCCTTTCTGCTTTAACACCTCGAGCGCGAAGGGATTGAGTTCAGACTGCGGTCTGGTGCCAGCGGAATACACGTTGAAACGATCACCGGCGGTTTCGCGCAGCAGGGTTTCCGCGAAAATCGAACGCGCTGAATTACCCGTACAGATGAAGAGGACGTTGAATTTACGATCAGACATGAGGGTGTCTCCTAGATCGAGGTTCAGGGATGAACAGAGTTCCGGACGGCCACGACAGCAGTCCAGCAGCAGATATTCGAAGGTCTGTCGCAACGCTGTCATCTCGACCGCGTAACGAAGCGATGTGCCGGCCCTTTCCTGCGTTACCAGCCCCGCCTGCATCAGAGAGGCAAGATAGGCGGAAAGCGTCGATGGTTTGAGATCGAGCGCATCGGCCAGTTCTCCGGCCGGAACGCGGTCGGGAAACCGCCGGACCAAGAGCCGGAAGATTGCCAGTCTTTGCGGGTGTCCAAGTGTCGAGAGACGAGCGGCGGTTTCTTTTTCCATATTTCGTGAATATACGAAATACAAAGATTCGCAAGGGTGAAGGGAGCGGATGGAAGTCCACCTCGGAGAGTGGATGTGAAGCTAAGGGGCTGGATTCTGTCGTTACAACGCCGTCGAGGGCGGCCACGGTTCTAGACCCCGGCGCTATGCGTTCACGGACTACTGGAATTCTGGATGTTCATTATCGCCCGGGGCGAAGCCGTATCCAGCGGAAACAGAACATCAGGACCAAAGTGGTCACAATCAGACCGATCAGGTCACCGACCGCATAGGTCATGACGACCGCGAACACCGCTTCGGACAAGATCAGGCCCGAGAACACCAGAGACTGCCCGATTGAATTGATAACGGACGCAAGCATCCCGACGAGCAGCAGCCATTTCCAGTGAATCCGGAATTTGCGCCCCGCGTAAAGGTTGTACCCCAGAAGCCTGAACAGCTCGAACGCCAGAACGGCCGAGGCCGCGCCCACGACAAGCGAAGCAAGGATTACCGGATCGGTCACCCTGCTCACGTCCGCCGGGGTAAATAGCAGTTCGGACAGGAACGCTCCGGCGAACAATGGCAGAAACGCTATTTTTCCTAATAGCCAGACCGAGAGTACCCTCACCCCGTGCGGAAGATAGACGAGACTGGCGAATGCCGTGATTTCGGGAATGAACCTTGACTGGAGAGGCGTGATCAACATCGCGGTCAGCCCATGTGCAAGGACATATGCGACAACGATCACGAACCAATTCTGAAGAAAAGGCACTTAGAACCCGTTAGCTTTCTTGCTTGCGACGGACCCGTTTTGTCGATTTCGAAGCGCACCTCGAATGTCAAAATCCTTGCCAAAACCGCCACCGACGAGATCATCGCGGACGACGTAGGACCGGGCCTTGGTCTGCGCAGCACGTTCCAGAAGGCCAAGACCAAGAAGCGTACCGATCGCGCGATAGAAAGTCGCCTGCGCAACCGATTGGAGCAGATTGTGATGGCGGATCTGCTCTGAACTGATCACATCGCCGGGTTTGTCACTCAGGCTATGCGCCGCGAGCAGCACGTCCCTTTCGGTGCGGCTCAGGTCATCGAAGCCGATGTCCTTTTCAAGCTGGCGCAACATTTCTCGTAATTCAAAAATAGATTTCAATTTATCCATGCCCGCATCCTTCGTCTTTTTAGGGGCTCGCGTCAATGGCGGGCGACTGGCAGGGTTACCGATCAAATTATCATAATGATAAATTCTTGGCCTCCACGTTACGACGTGGTATTCTGTACCGGACGTCGTTCCGTGAGTGGTGTCGCGTCTTTATTTAAAATTGCTTCTACCTTGGCGACTAGCATCGCCAAGGTAATTTTTTTGGAGATAGACCGGCATCGTTCGGCGGCAAGGGGTCGTGATGACTATTTGAAGAGTGCCTGAGCAGCGCCAATCTGCCCGGAATCCGGACACACTAAGGCTAAGATACTGAAATAATATTATAATCTCAGGTGAAGCGCGAAGGTGAAAGTGCTGCCATCGTCTCTGCCAAGAACGGGCTTGTGTCATTCGTACAGAGTTTTTCCGTCATTTCGGCCAATGCTGGCGCGGTCTGCACGCCATAGCCGCCCTGCCCCGCGAGCCAGAAAAACCCCCGCGCAACGGGATCGAATCCCACGACCGGCGTTCGATCCGCTGCAAAGGTGCGCAGGCCTGCCCATGCGTTTTCGACTCGGGTGACGGGCGCCGTAACCATCTGTTCATAGCGGTGCAGACCTTCGGCAAGGACCATGTCATCGACCCATGCGTCATGGGCGTCGACCGGATCTTCGTCCGCCGGACTGACCATCAGTTTGCCTCCGGTAGGCTTGGCGTACCAGCGCTCTGACGCGGATGCGAAAAGCGGCCAGGTTGCCGTATCGCACCCTTGGGGCGCGGGCAGGATGGCCGCAGACCGCCGCATCGGCGTCAGGTTAATCTTGGCGGCCTTTGCCATTGCACCGACATGGCTGGCCCAGGCACCGGCGGCGTTCACGACGATCGGGGCCTTGTAGCTGCCGGTTTCGGTTTCGACAGACCATGTCCCGTCCTGCTGCACGATACTTGTCACCCTGCCACCGGTTTCCGTCCGGCCGCCGCGCGATTTGAACAGCCGCAGGAAACCGGCGAGCATCCGGTCCACATCAATGTCCTGAGCATCCCATTCGATGGCGGCGGCGGCGATCTTGTCCTGCCGGAGGATTGGCACGAGATCGACAGCCTCTTGCGGACTCAGCAATTCCAGCCCCGTAGCACCGGCTGCATATTCCGCGAGGTCTTCGAGTTCATCCTCGGCGGCGACAAGCATTTCCCCACGCGGAGTGAGCAGGCTGGTCTCTCCGATCTCATCAGGCGTTTCAAAGAACGACGCCGAGGCCGCATTCAGCTGGCGCAGGGTCGCGTTGCCATAATTACGGATAAAGATCGCGGCAGACCGCCCGGTCGAGTGGTAGCCGAACTGCTTTTCCGCCTCGAGCAGGATGACCGACATATGCTTGGCCAGCCGGGCGGCGGCGCTGACCCCGGCGATCCCGCCGCCAATGACGATAGCCTCGGCTCCGGTCACAGTGCCTCCTGAAACCCTGTAAGGGTTCGGGTCAGGTTGATGCCAAGACTGTCGGAGATATAGCCGCCCTCCTGCACGAATAGGATTGGCAGACCCGTCTTGGCAAAGGCCGCGCCAATCCGGGCGAAACCGTCCTGCGTCACCGCGAGACCCTGGAACGGGTCGTCTATTGCGGCGTCCAGCCCAAGCGCGACAACGATGACATCGGCACCAAAGCTGTGGACGCGCGCGAGGGCCTTATTGAGTGTTTTCATATACTCCTCGTCCGGGGTCTGTCGCGGCAGCGGCAGGTTGAGATTGTAGCCAAGGCCGCGCCCCTCTCCGCGTTCATGCGCGTGCCCCCAGAAAAACGGGTAGAACCGGGCCGGGTCGGCATGAATGGACACGGTGAGCACGTCATCGCGGTCGTAGAAAATGCCTTGGGTTCCGTTGCCGTGGTGCACATCGACATCGACGATGGCTGGCCGCATGCCCGCAGCGCGCAGACGCTCTGCCGCGATGCCAGAGTTGTTCAGAAAACAAAACCCACCGGCCAGATCGCCGAAAGCGTGGTGTCCCGGCGGACGCGACAGAGCATAGACCCCGCGTTCACCCTTGCGGATCAGATCAGCGCCCGCAATCGCGCTCTGCGCCGACCAATAGGCAGCGTCCCATGTTCCGGAGGAGAGGGGACAGGCGGTGTCAGCCTGATGATAGCCTGCCTGCCCGACAGCCGAATCCGGGTAGCTGTCGGTTCGGTTGCCCGGATGGATGTTCGGGATGACTTCCTCGCCCGCGCCTTCGATGCGCTGCCAGAGGGTGTAGATGTTTTCCAGAAAGCCAAGGTATTCCGCCGAATGAAGCGCGGCGATCGGACCCAGCCCCGCGTCGTCTGGCGTGATGAAGCTGCATTCCGCCTTTGATGCGCCTTCGTGCAGGATTTCGATCCTGCGCGGTTGCTCAGGGTTGGGCTTTATCGCACCATTGGCCATAAAGTGCTTGGGATCATGGCCCCATTGCCTTTCATCAAAGACAGCCTTCATTCTCTTCCTCTCAGTGCCATGCAACCGGCTTCATCCAACATCATCTTGGTCTGTTCATCGCTCGGTCGAAATCCGAGACGCTCGTAGAATTGACGTGCATCGGGGCTGGAGTGGTACACATCCAGCTTCATGAACCGCGCGTTCCATACCTGTTTTCCGTCCCGAAGTGCGGCGGCGAGCAGCCCCTTGCCCACGCCTTTCCCCCGCACCGATGGTGCAGTCCACAGGTCCGAGACATAAACACCGGCGCTGCCGAAAACGGTCGAGACATAGGGCGAATAGAGCGCGGTGCCGACGACTTCGTCATCGGTTTCGGCAAGAATGGCGCGAAAGGCGGGGTTTGCGCCCCAGCCTAGCCCCCGAAGAGCCGCTACATCGGCCCGGTGGGTATCGCCCAGTTCAGCCGACAGCCGGGAGAGCGCCGCGTTCAACGCCTCAGCGTCGTCGATCATCGCGCTGCGGTAGCTCAGCATTGCATCCCCACCCTGTCGGCGCCCTTCAGGCCAAGCATTTGACGGGCTTCGTCGGGCGTGGCAACGCTGCGCCCGAGATCCTCAACGATGCGTCTGATCTTCAGCACCTGTTCGGCATTGCTGCTGGCAAGCTGTCCGCGTTCGATCATCAGGCTGTCTTCCAGACCGACCCGCACATGCCCGCCCATTGCGGACGCCATCGCGGCAAAGGGCATCTGTTGGCGACCTGCGGCAAGAACGGAAAACATGTAGTCATCGCCAAAGAGCTTGTCTGCCATCCTTTTCATGTGGCTGAGGTTTTCGGGATCGGCCCCCATGCCACCCAGCACGCCGAATACGAACTGGATGAAAAAGGGCGGTTCGATCAGGCCGCGATCTGCGAAATGACGCAGCATGTAAAGATGCCCGATATCGTAGCATTCAAACTCGAACCGGGCACCGCGTTCGGCCCCCAGTTCGGTCAGGATACGCGCTATGTCACGGGGCGTGTTCTTGAAGACGAGATCATCAGAGCCTTCGAGAAAAGGCTTTTCCCAAGGATACTTCCAGTCAGATATCCGCTCTGCTGCCGGATAGAGGGCGAAGTTCATTGTTCCCATGTTGAGCGAGCACATCTCGGGCGCGACCTGCTGCGGGGCGGCGAGCCTTTCGTCCAGCGTCATTACAGCGCTGCCGCCGGTCGAGATATTCAGAACCGCATCTGTCGCGTCCCGGATTGACGGCAGATAGGCCATGAAATTTGCGATGTCAGCCGAGGGCTGACCGGTTTCCGGATCGCGGGCGTGCAGGTGGAGGATCGACGCCCCCGCCTCTGCCGCGTCGACCGCCTGCCGCGCGATATCATCCGGCCGAAACGGCAGATAGGGCGACATGGACGGGGTATGAATCGAGCCCGTAACCGCGCAGGTGATGAGGATTTTGGACATGCGTCAGGAAGCTCCCGCCGCGTCGTGTATCTCGTGGGCGAACTGTTCGAGCGAACCATCGAGCCCTTCGATGATTTCGTCGAGATGGCCGTCATTCAGGATGAGCGGCGGGCAGACGAGGATATGGTCACCCTCATACCCGTCATGGGTGCGGCGGGAATAGACGATCAAACCGCGTTCGTAAGCGATATCGACAAAACGCTGGTAGGCATTCAGATGGCGCGGCAGGGGCGTTTTCGCATCCCTGTCGGACATGAATTCGAAAGCGGTCAAAAGACCCTTGCCGCGAACGTCACCGATGATTTCATGCTTTTGCTTCAACGCCTGCAAGCGGGTCATGAGCTTTTCACCCATTCGTGCCGCGTTGTCGCTAAGACCCTGATTGCGGATTTCCCCGACGACGGCCAGCCCGGCAGCACAAGCGAGCGGATTGCCCGCATAGGTGAAGCCATGGGCATAACCGCCCGCATCCAGAACCGGTTCGACCAGACGCTCATCGACGATCATCGCCCCAAGCGGCACATAGCCAGACCCGATCCCTTTGGACATGACGACGATATCCGGGCGGGTTCCCCAGTGTTCGCACCCAAGGAAAGTCCCGGTTCGTCCTGCACCGGTCATGACCTCGTCCATGATCAGGAGCACATCGTAACGATCACAGATTTCACGAATGCGCTCCATATAGCCGCTGGGCGGCACCAGCGCGCCTGTCGAAGCGCCGCCGACCGGCTCGACGATAAAGGCCAGAACGGTCTCTGGGCCTTCGGCAATGATCTGCTTCTCAAGCATGTCGGCATAGTGGTGGCCGGTCGCCTCATCATCTGCGTCGAGACCATCAAGATAGGCCCGGGGCGCTGGAACCTTCGGCATGATGCGCATCATCGGCTCAAAAGGATCTGTCAGGGCGGCATAGCCCGTCACCCCGAGTGCACCGAGGGTGCAGCCATGATAGCTTGGCTGGCGCGAGATCACCTTCCAGCGGCTGCCCTGCCCGATGGCCAAGGCGTGTTGGCGCGCCATCTTGAGCGCGCTTTCAACGGCTTCGGAACCGCCTGAAACAAAGAAAACCCGCGTCAGATGTTCGGGCATCAGTTCGACCAGCGACGCCGCCAGTTTTTCCGAGGCCTCGGTTTCGAAATGCAGGCGGTAGCCAAAAGTGGATTTCTCCATCTGCCGCTGCATGGCCGCCAAAACGTTGCGGTTTGAATGGCCAATATTGCAAACCATCGCGCCGGAAGACCCGTCAAGGTAGCGCTTGCCGTCCGTGTCCCACATGTAGACGCCGCGCGCCTGATCCAGCATGGGTTTCCGGCCACGGCCCTGGTAAAAGAGGTTGCTCATCTCAAGCTCCGGGTAATGCGGCGCAATCCTTGGCGCGGAAGGCAGCGGTGACCTCCGTGCCCTCCGGGAATGGACGTTCGTCGATCAGGTTGATCGCCTGCAACTGGGTATCGCCCATGCGGATGAAATAGCGAACGGTCTGCCCTTGGTAATCGACGGTTTCGACGGTCGCGGGGGCAGTGATCATGCCCGTTGTATCGGCACCGGGGGCCAGCAAAGTCAGCTTCTCGGACCTGAGAACGAGTTTCGCGGGGCCATGGTCCAGCCCCGATGCCTTGCCTGCGGGAACGGGAACCGAACCGAACAGGGGTGTTTCGACCGCAACATCACTGCCGGTCTTCCCCAAGCATGTACCATTGAGGATGTTCGACGCGCCAAGGAAATTGGCGACGAATTCGCTGGCGGGCGTGTTGTAGACCTCTTCGGGAGTGCCGACCTGCTCGATGCGTCCCGCGCTCATCACGACGATCTTGTCCGACATGGCAAGGGCTTCGGACTGGTCATGCGTCACGAAAACCGTCGTCACCCCGATCTGCGACTGAATCCGCTTCAACTCGACCCGCATGTCTTCGCGCAGGTTCGCGTCCAGCGCGGAAAGCGGTTCATCCAGCAATAGCACGTCGGGTTCGATCACAATGGCACGCGCCAGCGCGATGCGCTGCTGCTGGCCGCCCGAAAGCGCCTTGGGGTACCGGTCGCCTACGTCGGGCAATTGAACGAGGTCAAGCGCGGCCTGTACCCGGCTAGCAACCTCAGATTTCGGCACATCGCGATATTTGAGACCGAAAGCCACGTTTTCGGCCACTGTCTTATGCGGGAACAGCGCGTAGTTCTGGAAGACGATGCCAAGGTTGCGCTTGTGGATCGGGATATCGTTGACGCGCTTGCCACCGATCTGGATTTCGCCTTCGGTCGGGTCGAGCAACCCGGCGATCATCCGGAGATTGGTTGTCTTGCCGCAGCCTGATGGTCCCAGAAGGGTGACGAAATCGCCCTCGGGGATTTCGAGATTGGCCTGATGGACAGCCGTGAAGGTGCCGAACCGCTTCACGATATTCTTGAGGGTGACAGAACTCACGTGGATGATCTCCGAAATGGAAGTGCCCCTTCCCTTGCGGGAAAGGGCTTTGGACTCAGTAGCCTTTCTGGACGCGGCCGAAGGTCTTGGACCATTCGGCTTCGTTGACGTTCCAATAAGCGGGATCGGCAAAGGTCAGGCCCGACAGGGTGCCCGTCGGATCAAAGGCAGGAAGCGTGGGGATCTTGCTGCCAAGGTCGACCTGCTGCGGATCGAGCGCGGGCGGATAATTCTGCCCTTCGGCCACCGCGATCGAGGTTTCCGGCGCCAGCATGAAGTTCAGAAGCTCTTCGCAGGCCTCCATGGGCGAACCTTTCATAACAAAGAGGCATTCCTGCCAGCCATAGCCGTTCGGCGGGTCCATATAACCGATGTCATGGCCCTGCTCCTGCAGCGCATAGATGCGGCCCGACCAGCCTTCGGTCACATAGATTTCTTCTTCGGCCAGCAGGCTCATCAACTCGGCCCCGGAGGTCCAGTACTTAAGCGACAGGTCGCGGTGCGCGCGGATCGCATCCCAGACCGCTTCCATGTCGGTGGCACCGTTCGGATCCTGATCCGTCTGAAGCGAGCCGAACCAGATACGGGTCCGCCAGTCGCCCCAGCCGGCGATCTTGCCCTTGTAGGCTTCGTCGATCAGGATCTTTGCGCCTTTTTCCTTCATCTCTTCGTCCGAGATGTACTTGCGGTTATAGGCAAGACCCGTGGTGCCGTAATCGTAAGGGACACAAGACAGCGCCCCGTCCGACACATTGCGGAAAACATCCACCAGCTTGGGAATGACGAATTTCAGATTCGGAATATTGTCTTCGTTCAGGGTCGAAGCGAGTCCGAGGTTGTAATACCGGGCATAGTCGAAGACGCCCGAGAGGTGCGCAATGTTGTATTCCCCTTCCTGGCTGGCTTTGACCCGGCTCAGGTATTCGTCACCGCCGCCGAACGTGCCATCGACAACCGGGATACCGGTTTTTTCGGTAAAGGGATCAAAGGCATGTTCGCGGAAGGCTTCAGATACGACGCCGCCCCAGCCATCAAAGCGTACCTCGCCCGCCGCCGCATGGGCGTATTTGGCAAATGGCGTCTGAACCCCATAGGCCAGCCCCGCCGCGCCGATCATGCCCAGAAAGCTGCGCCGGTCGAGATCGCCGTTCATATAGCGTTCGCGCAGGCGTTCGTATCGGGTTGTATTGTCCATTTTCTTGGTCATCGTTCACTCCTTGTCGGTATGGTTTGTTGGGTATTTGCGGTTCTACGTGCCGCTTTTCTTGGAAATCTGCCTTGCGATGGCCGCGCCCAGCAGCGGCAGGCCGACCGTCATCACAATCATCACCGTGCCCAACGCGTTGATCTCGGGGCTGATCGAGTTGCGCAGCATCGCAAAAATCTGCGTCGGGACCGTTTCCACGCCGCCGGGTTTCCAGAACAGGGTGCCGGTGATGTCGTCAAAACTGATCGTGAAGGCGAACAACCCACCCGCCAGCACGGCGGGCATCATCAGCGGCAAGGTGATCTGAAAGAAGGTCTGTCGCGGGCTGGCGCCAAGGCTCATCGCGGCCTCTTCGACGTCGCGCTTGATCGAAATCAGCCGGGCCTGAACCACGAGAATCACGAAGGGCAGCGTAAAGATCACATGGCCGAACAGAAGCAGGGTAAAGCTCTTGTTGATCCCAAGGAAATTCAGGAACAGCAGCAGGGCGACGGCCAGCACGACCTCGGGCACAAGGATCGGCGCAATCAGAAGCGTCGAAATCGCATTGGCACCGGGTACGCGGTAACGGACCAGCGCAAGGCTTGCCAGAACGCCGAGAGTCGTGGAAATGAGCGCCGTCAGCAGGCCGAGGATGATCGACGTGCGGAACGCGCGCAGGATCGCTTCGTTATTGGCGAGCTCGATGAACCAGCGGAACGAGAGACCGGTCATCGGGAAGCTGCCGAACTGGCTGGCGTTGAAGCTGAGCAGCACCACAACCGCCACCGGCAGGAACATGAAGATGTAGACGAGGATCGCCCAGCCTCGGATCAGTTGCCACCCCATCAGCCCAGCCCCTTCATCAGCTGCGCCATCCCGAGATAGCGGTTGTAGATCATGACCAGCACCCCGAGCACGGCGAGCAGCATCAGGCTTAGGGCCGAGCCCAGTGGCCAGTTGAGCTGGGTGATGATCGCCTCGAATACGAGGTTGGCGAACATCGCATCGCGTGGCCCGCCCAGAACCAGCGGCGTAATATAGGTTCCCGCCCCCAGTACGAAACACAGCAAGCCTCCGGCAGCCAGCCCGGGCAAGGACAGCGGTAGTGTCACCTGCAGAAAGGTTTCCCACCGCGTCGCCCCCAGCGAATTGGCCGCGTCTTCGAGATTGGTATCGATCCCTTCGAGGCTGACAAAGACATTCAGCACCATGAAGGGCAGCAGGAAATGCACCAGACCTAGGATCACGGTCGTTTCATTGTAGAGCATCTGGATCGGGTCCGTGATGATCCCCGTCCACAGCAGAAAGGTGTTCAACGCGCCGGATACGCCAAGAATATTGATCCAGCTCATCGTCCTGATGATGTAGCTGATCCAGAACGGCAGCATCAGCAGCAAAAGAAGGATCGCCTTGTTCCCCTTGGACCGGGCAATGAAATAGGCGGCCGGATAGCCCATCAGCGCGCAGACAAGCGTTGTGATCGCCGCGATGCGCAGCGTGCTGAAAAGGATGTCGCGATAGAAGGCGTCGGTCAGAGCCTCGCGCCAGTTGTCGAGGTAGAATCCCGCCTGATCCGCGCCTGTCGCCGTGCGCAGCCAGAAGCTGTAAACCAGAATGAACAGCAGTGGCACGAAGAGAAACAGCGCAACCGCCGTCAGTGCGGGGCTGAGCAGAATCCACGGCTGTCGTGCCTCTCGTGCTTCTACGGACATGTGATCTCGCGTTTCATTTCAGGATGAGAAAAGGATTGCGAAACGGTTAACCATAGATCAAATAGATAATTAGTATTATCAATATTGGCTTTATCTATAATGCGCAGAGAACCCTTCCTCGATCCCAAATTGAAACCAGACCGGATCGCGCGCGAACTCGACTGGAATCTGCTACGGACTTTTGTCGTTCTGGCCGAAAGCCGGTCTGTTTCCGAGGCGGCGCAAAAGCTGAGCCTCAAGCAGCCATCCGTCTCTACCGCATTGAAAAGGCTGGAAGATCGGTTGGGACGGAAACTGATCAACCGTTCGCCCGGACATTACACCCTGACCGATGCGGGGCGATTGCTTTACCGAGAAGCTCTCGACATCAACGGGTCGGTTCTGCGGCTTTCGACCTTGATGCGCGAACTGACGGATGAGGTGCAGGGCCACGTTCGGCTGATGGCGGCAAGCCATGTAGTATGCCCGCTATTTGATCAGGTGCTCGCGGATTTCCACGGCAGGCACCCCAACGCGAGCCTGACAATCGAGGTTGAATCGAGCGCGGATGCGATTTCCGAGGTCGCCGCGAAACGCGCCTCTTTTGCCGTCTGCCTTGTCAAGGATCACAACCCGGGCCTTGAATACCGGCGGTTGTACCGGGAGTTCTTTGGCCTGTTCTGCGGCCCGCCACACCCGCTGTTCGGCAAAAACGACCTGACCCAGGCGGATCTGGCCGGGCACAGTTCGGTTAGTTTCGAAACGGACCGGCTGCAGGATGTGTTGCGCCCGGTGACCGTCATGCGGGCGCAGGCCGAACTGGGACAAAAGATCACCGGTCTGTCGAGCCATCTTGAGGAAGTCCGGCGGATGATCGTCGCTGGTTTGGGGATCGGCCCGCTGCCCGTGCATGTAGCCGCACGCGACGTGGCCGACGGGCATTTGTGGCAGGTGCCGCCGTATGAAAACCTTCCGGCCATCGACGTGCACGTGGTCTGGAACCCGAAGGCCATCAAGAACAGGGCAGAAGAGCTTTTGCTTCAGGCATTGCTGGAGGCGATCGAAACGGTCCCCATTGAGGAAAGAACCTATAAGTAAATTCAGGTTTCCACCGTTGACCTGAAAGTTGTTCCGGCGTTCAAATTGAACACGGTATAACGAAACCGGATCAGGACAATCATGGGCAACGGCATTTCCGACACGACCATTCCGATCATTGACGCTCGGGAAATCACCTCGGGAGACCGGGCAGCGGACGCGAAAATCGCGGCCGCGGCTAAGGATGCGGGCTTTATGCGTCTGTCGAACGTCGACGAGGCGCTGGGGCTTTCGTCGGACTTGCGAACGGAGCTGCTGAAATTCTTTGACCTGCCCTCGTCCGAAAAGGACAAGCTCGCCCGCCGCAAATTCGCGTCCGAACATCCCAATGTGTATCGCGGATATTTCCCGCTGCAGAGCGGCCAGCCCACCTATAAGGAAGGGATCGACATCGGGGCGGATGCTGTCGATAGCAAGCGTACGGGCAATTTTGGCGATCCGCTGCTTGAGCCAACCCCATGGCCCGAAAACGCCGATAAATGGCGTGAGAGTGTCGCCGAGTATTACGCGGCGATGGAAGGTCTTGGCCGGATGCTACTTGCTGCGCTTGCCCGTGGTCTGGAGCTTGATCCCACCCTCATGACGCCGCTGTTCGATGCCTCGAATTCCACACTTCGGCTAATCCGCTACCCGGAACGATCAGCGGAGTCCCTGCCGGAAGATCTGACACAGGTTCAGGTCAGCTCGGGCGATCCGCGCTGGCTGGTTGGCGGTGCCCATACGGATTCCGGCTTTGTTACCTTGCTCTGGCAGGACGGCAACGGCGGTTTACAGGCCGAAGCGCATAATGGCGACTGGATTGATGTCCCGCCGACCGCGAACGGGCTGGCGGTCAATTTCGGTCAGTTGTTGGAGCAGTGGACCGGCGGACAGGTTCGCGCGACACGACACCGCGTGCTTGGCGGTCTGCGGGAACGGGTCTCGATCCCCTTCTTCTTTGAGCCGGCGGTCGATGCAATCATCGAACCGCTTCCTCTTGCCGGGTGCGAGCCTTTCGCCCCTTTTGCTTACGGCGATTTCCTGTGGGACCACATGTCAAAATTCATCGAGTTCCAGGGCGTTGAGCGCGCCGCGTGATGGCCGGGTTCCCCGAAGGACAAGCAGATATTGGGCGCGCTTCTTTTTTGCTCGATCTCAGCGTAGATTGTCCACTATTGGAAATAACATGCTTGAAAGAACTAGTTGAGGCCAGCGTTCAGTGGCGCGCCACAGGCAAGTAAACAAGGCATTGATCCAGTCCGACGGTGCTGAACCTCGCGCGAGCCGGAATCTTGCCCTGCTCCTCGCTATTCTCGTGATATGGACAATCATCACCATTTTCGGGGCGAGGCTGATCTACTCCGGTGACGTCTCGCTCGGCGATGTCGTGAAAACTGGCATCGCATGGCAAATCCTTGCAGCGGCGCTTTACCTCGTTTGCGTTATTTGGTTCTTCAATTGGCGCGACCTGGGCCTGCGTGGGCCTCAGGCGGGCACGCTGAGGCTGCTCTGGCTGCCATTCCTGATACTGGGGTTAATGGGAATGCTGGCGATTCTTTCGGGACTGCCGCCGGTTCCCGTCGTCGTCATGATCCTGCTCAACACGCTTCTGGTGGGCTTTTCCGAAGAGGTTATGTTCCGCGGCGTCTTCTTTTCCGGGCTTCGGGACAGGGTATCGATCTGGCCCTCGATCCTTTGGACAAGCGTCGCCTTTGGTGCCGTTCACGTTCTCAACGGGTTCGTGACCGGCGATTTCGGTATGGCGACGATACAGGCCTTTGCCGCAGCGGCCAGCGGGCTGGTATTCATTGCGATAAGGTTACGCACCGGATCGCTATGGGTTGCGATTGCCTATCACGCACTCTGGGACTGGATCCTCTTTATCGGGATTGCGGGGGCCGAGGGGGCCGTGCCCGAACAGGTCAATGCGACCCCGTCCATTGCCGCGATGCTCCTGCCCTTCACGCTTGTGCTCCCCAATGCGCTCTACGCGCTTTGGCTGTTACGGGGCGTAGGACGGTCGCTGCCTTTGGGCGACCCAAAGGCAATTTGAGCGCGAGATCGGAGGGATTGCGTGCGTTTTAGTCCAACGTTTCGGCCTAAACCGAGTGATCTGCCGGGGACTTCGGCCGGCGACCATATTCCCAACTTGTTTTATCAGGAATTCTATCCTAGAAGCGTGGCGACGCATTAGATGACCCGCGCACGGACCTGACCGACAGAGCGGGATCGTCCGGGACCCAGCAGAGATCACTCGATCAGATAATGGAAGAATACGGATTCTGATCGAGCTATGCCTGTCCTGCCCGAAGAAAATACCCCAAGACTGAATCGCCGCTGTTTCCTCGGAAGCCTTGGCGCAACGCTTGCCGCACCTGCGCTGCATGCCGAAACTGCCATTCGCTTTCCGAACATTTACGGCGAGACCGTGCTTGATCGCCCGGCGTCCCGTGTCGTTTCGATCGGGTACACAACGCAGGATCCGCTTTTGGCGCTTGGCGTGGTGCCGGTCGGCATCCGCTACTGGTTCGGCGACACCCCCTACGGCGTCTGGCCCTGGGCACAGGCGCACCTGGGAAACGAAAAGCCGGTGCTGATGTCGGGCGAGGTCTCGATGGAGACAGTTGCCGGTCTAGCGCCCGACCTGATTGTCGCGGTGGGTTCAGGCATTTCCCAACCGGAATACGAGCTTTTGTCGCGGATCGCGCCGGTTCTGCTGCAATCACCCGAGTATTCCACCTTTGGCAGCCCGTGGCAGGAAACGACGCGGCTTGTCGGGCAGGCAACGGGAAGACCTGCGCGGGCGGAAGAATTGATTGACGAACTGGACGACCACTTTGCCGACACACGGCAGCGGCATCGAAACTGGACGGGCAAAACCGCCGTTGCGGCCTGGCAGAACGGCGGTGAGACCGGTGCATTCATCCAGGACGACAATCGGGCGCAATTCCTTTCAGAACTCGGTTTCATCCCCACTCGCAGCCTGAGAGAGATGGAAGCGCCAAACGGCTTTTACGCGACCTTCTCGCCCGAGGATCTCTCCCCGCTCGATGCCGACGTTCTTTTGTGGATTTCCGGGTTCGATTCCGCAGATGACATCGCCAATCTGCCTATGCGCCGGACACTGGCCGCGCACCGGCAAGGACGCGAAATCTTTGCAGGCCCGCTGATCGCGGGAGCCCTGTCATTTGGCAGCATCCTGTCGCTGCCCTTTGCCCTGAATGCGCTGGAACAGGATCTCGTCGCCGCTATCGACGGCGATCCGGCGACGCCTGTCCAATCCGCCAATATTGCTGGGCTGGCACCGTGAAATGGATTGTCCTTGTGTTCGGGCTGTTTGCAGTCATGGCGGTGTCCCTGACACTTGGTGTGAGAAGCCTTGAGTTTTCGGACTATGTTGCGGCGTTCACCAGTTACGATCAGTACGACCCGGATCATGTCACCGTCATTCATATTCGGCTGCCGCGACTGATCGCGGCGCTGATCGCCGGCGGATCGCTTGGGGTGGCGGGCAGCCTGATGCAGGCACTGACCCGCAATCCCCTTGCCGATCCGGGGCTGCTTGGGGTCAATGCTGGCGCAGCCTTTGCCCTTATCATCGGGGTCACAGTCTTTGGTCAGGCAAGCCAGAGCCACATTGCTTTCCTTGCGTTTCCCGGCGCGGCGCTTGCTGCGATGGCGGTATTTGCCCTTGGCGGCGGTCTCAGGGGGGATGCCGGGCCGGTGCGCCTGACGCTGGCCGGGGCCGCTTTGAATGCGCTGCTGCTTTCGCTGGTAACGGGGATTGTACTGATCCGTCAGGATTCGCTTGAAATCCTGCGTTTCTGGGTCGCAGGGTCGCTCTCGCAGGCGACCGTACGACCGCTTTTTGAAATGGCCTGCGTGGCCGCTTTGGGTGCGCTGATCGCCTGGGCTATTTCTCAACGCCTCGAAGCGCTTTCCCTCGGGGCTGCGCTGGCCCGTGGTCTTGGGACCAACCCCGGAAAGGTTCAGGCAGCCACGCTAGTCGCCGTGACTTTGACGACCGGCGCGGCCGTAGCGGTTGCCGGACCCATCGCTTTTCTCGGGCTGATCATTCCACCAGCTGCCCGCCGCTTAGCAGGCCACAGCCTGCAACTTGAACTGGTCGCCTCCGCGATCCTCGGCGCGGGGTTGTTGCTGCTTGCGGATACGCTGGGCCGCCTTGTTCTGGCCCCCGGAGAAGTTCGCGCTGGTATCATGGTGGCGCTGCTCGGTGCGCCTGTCTTTATCTTCATCGCGCGCAGCCTGCGCCCCGGGGCAACCGCATGAAAGGCCCGGCACCTCTCGGCATATTGCTCGTGGCCTCATGTTTGGCCGCAATATCAATGGGTCAGGTCGATATCGGCGTGCGTGACCTCCTCACCGGGCTGATCACCGGAGAAGGTCCCGGCGCACTGATCCTCGATACCATTCGCGGCCCGCGTGTTGCGACCGCGCTTGGTGCCGGGGCCGTGCTCGGTCTTTCCGGCGCGCTGTTTCAGACCCTGTTTCGAAACCCGCTGGCAGCGCCGGATATCCTTGGCTTCACTTCGGGCGCCGGATTGGCCGTGGTTGCAGCAACCGCGCTTGGGCTGAACCTGCCGATGCCTTTGGTCGCTTCTCTTGGCGGGTTGCTTGCCGCGTTGCTGGTGGCACTGGCTTCGCTTAGGCCCGGCACGCCGACTTCGCCGCTGACCCTTATTCTCGTCGGCCTCGGGATCGGTTTCGGGGCCTCTGCGCTGACGACATTCCTGATGACGCTCTTGCCGAACGCGACAGCGGCGGACGCACAACGCTGGATGGCTGGTTCGCTGGCGGCGCGCAACTGGAGCCATGTGCTACAGGTCTGGCTACCCGGACTGGTTCTGGCCGTCGCAGCGGCAGCCCAGATCAAAACCCTCGCCGTGCTCGAACTTGGCGATGAGCTGTCTGCCGGGCTTGGCATTGATGTTCAGCGCAGCCGATGGGGTATCGCGGCAACCGGCGTGTTGCTTGCAGCCACCGGCGTAGCGGTCGCGGGGCCCATCCCCTTTGTGGCCCTGATGGCCGGGCCTTTTGGCAGCCGCCTCACGAAGGCCCGCACCCTGAAAGGCAAGCTAATGTCCGCTGCAGCTGCCGGCGCGCTGGTCACCGTCCTTGCGGACCTTTTTGCAAGAGCGGCGCTGCCGGGAATACAGCTCCCCGTTGGTGTGATGACCGGCCTGATCGGGGCGCCCTATCTGCTCTGGCGACTGTCGCGTGAAATGGAAAGGGGTGAATTATGACCCTGAGAGCTGAGAACCTGTCGCTCGGTTATCATGAACATACCGTGATCAAAGATCTGGCCATCGAGTTGAAACGCGGCGACATGACCACGATACTCGGCCCGAACGGATGCGGGAAATCAACGCTGCTGAAAGCGCTCGCACGGTTGGTCAAGCCGTCGAATGGACGCGTCACGCTGGACGGCCGCGACGTCCACGCCCTGAACAGCCGAGCCTTGGCCCGCGAAATGGCGATCCTGCCGCAATCGCCCCTCGCCCCGGAGGGCATCACTGTGGGCGATCTGGTCAAACGGGGCCGGACACCTTGGAGAGGCTTTCTCTCGCCGTGGAGCGAGGAAGATTCGCAAGCCTGCAGCGATGCGCTGGACGCCGTAGGATTGGCCGATATGACGGATCGTCCCGTACAGGAACTATCTGGTGGTCAGCGCCAGCGGGCATGGATTGCGCTTGTCCTGGCTCAGAGTGCGCCGCTTTTGTTGCTGGATGAACCCACGACCTACCTGGATCTGGTGCATCAGATCGATGTGCTCAGCCTGCTTCACAGGCGCAACGTGGATGATGGCCTGACAGTCATTAGTGTCCTGCATGACCTGAACCTCGCCGCCCGCTTTTCAGACACGCTCATCCTGCTGGGTCACCATGGATTGGTCGCAATCGGGACACCGGAACAGGTCATCACGCCGGAAAACCTAGAGAAGTCCTTTAGCCTGAAATCGAAGGTCGTTCCCGATCCAGTGACCGGCCGTCCGATGGTCGTTCCGCTGTAGGACGAAAAAAGTCTCGCGTATCATCGTTTACTCGCAAAGAACTCGACACCGGAATATTGGATCAGTCCGGCAATGGTACCGGTGCAGCATTCCGGGCGAAAACTCCATCAAATACCCTTTCGTAATTTGGTGACTCTCTGGTCACGCGGAAGGAAGGTTCACAGATAATGCTCTTATAGATTCCGACACGGGGCCATTCTCTCGTGTGATGAGTTGCACGAGTTCGGACAGAGTAGGATTTCGACACCACCTCTGCACCGGTGTCATATCTATCCAATTACAGCCGTCTGCTATGGAGCGATAACGCCCAAACGTTTTAACCCCGGATGCGGCCTTTTCAATGTTGCTGATTTAGCGGCAGCCATTAACTCGCGCGGTTTGTGTCTCCCGCTGGTCCGCAATGTTGCTCAGCGAGCGTACTGCGATTGTCTTTGACGCGAGCGCAGCTTTTCGCAAACGGACAACTAGAAGAGTTGAACTGAAGCCGAAAATTCCGACGTCGCTGGGATAAACTATAGTCATATAGCCCGCGATCACCGTGGTGTTGTGACTCCGGTCCAATAGATTTCAAGAACACGACGCAGGAGATCTCTGGAAAATGAGGCATGAGCAGCCTCCTTTTGCGGAGAACAATCAAATGAGAACGACCATTGTCGTGGACGACGACCCTGCAACTAACCCCCTGTTCGAGCAGGCCTTGGAACATATTGACCGCGGCTACCGCACGGCATTTTCCGCGGACACGCGTATCCGGCCGTCCCGCCTTGTAATCACGACAGCCCGTACCGGCGAGGTGGCTTGCGCCGCGAGTATCCGATGCCACTACGAGACTTTCTTTTCGCAGCAATACCTTGACGTGCCGGTCAACGAGATACTGTCGCGGCGTAGCGGGTTGGCGGTGGTACCCGAGGCGATCCTTGAGGTTGGGGGACTTGCGTGCAGCTCACCGTTTTCAGCCTATCCGACGCTGCGCGCGGTCTTCCAGTGGGGACGAGAGCGCGGAATTGGCTGGGGCCTTTTCACCGCTACCACCGAGATACGGCGACTGATCCAAAGGGCGCGCATCACGCCGCTCATGCTGGCGCCAGCGGAAGCCAACCGGGTACAGGATCCGAGCCAATGGGGCGATTACTATGACCATGATCCATGGGTTTGCGCCTTTCGCGATCCGGTTCAGGCAGCGGATGACGCGATGCCGCGTGCGGAGACGGCATGATGACTAATCGTGTTTTCCGGGCGCTGGCCCTGCATGCGCTTCAAACCCCGTTAAAGGTCGCACTGCGCTGTGGTGCAAGATCCATCTCTTATGGCGCGCTGGCGGCGTTTCTCGCCGAAAGCGCCGAAGCGCTGGCAGACAGTCCACGGGTTGTCGGGATAAGCACCAGCGATCCGTTGGAGGCGGCACTCGCCGATCTTGCATTGACCTTTTACGGCCATGTCGTGGTGCACGTGCCGCCGTTCTTTTCACCCACCCAAAGGGCGCATATTGCCGAGGCGGCCTGTATCGAGAGCTTCATCGGTACGTCTGACGCGTCGGTAGCAACCGAAATTCTGCCACGTCCCGAGGATTGCCCGCCGCTGGACGGTCCGCGGAACCTGCCTGTCTCCGGTTCGCGGCGGATCATATTCACATCGGGGTCATCCGGGACGCCGAAGGGTGTGCTTATCGGTGAACGTCAGATGGCCGCAGCGATTGCCGGGCTGGAAAAGGCGATTTTGCCGCGTTCGCGCGATACGCATCTTTCGCTTCTCCCGGTTGCGCAGTTGCTGGAACAGATAGCCGGTATCTACCTGCCGCTTTTGGCCGGAGCCGAGGTCTGCTTCTGTCCCGAAGCGCTGACTGCTCTGTTTGGTGGCCCGATGGGGCCGGTGATGGCGATAATGGAAGCCGCCCAGCCAACCACGACGATCCTCGTTCCGGCGCTGCTCGCAAGGATCGTGTCCGAACTGAAGGCGATGAAGTGTAACGCTCCCGAAAACCTGCGGCTTGTTGCAGTGGGAGGCGCAAAGACCTCTCCCGCCCTGCTGGCCGACGCCAAAGCCCACGGCCTGCCCGTCTACGAGGGATACGGCCTTTCGGAATGTTGCTCGGTCGTGTCCATGGACCGACCAAGTAACCCACAACCGGGAACTGTGGGTGAAATTCTGGACGGGGTCCGAGTGCGCATAGACAATGGCGAGATCGTCGTGGCCGGTCCCACCGTCATGGAGGGCTATATTGGGCAAGCGCCGGTAACCGGAGAATGGCACACCGGCGATCTCGGCCGGATCGAGAATGGCCGCCTGATCGTCGAGGGACGCAAGGACTGGCTGATCGTCACGCCGCAGGGGCGCAATATCAATCCCGAATGGGTCGAATCCTGCCTTTGCGCAGACCCGGACATTCCCGCCGCCGGGCTTCTCCTTGCAGAGGACGACAAGCTCGAGATCATAGCGGTTATCACGGCGTCGGTTGAACCGAACCGCATTGAACATCTGATGGACGACTTGCCACAATACGCCCGTCCGGCGCGGGTACGTTTCGCGCCCGCCTCGCAACAGGGGCTCCTGAAGCCCGGCGGCGGAATCGACCGGAGCCAGCTCGGGCATCTGTCGACGGTTCTTCCGTCCCATTCTCTTTACAATGAACAAAAGGAGCGGGTCGCATGACGCCCAGGACACCCCTTGCCCTGATTACCGGGGCCGGTTCCGGTATCGGTCGCGCACTTGCCATCGAAGCCGCCCGTTCAGGTTATGACCTTGTCCTTGTCGGACGCAGAAAGGCGCAGCTTGAGGAAACGGCAAAACTGCTGGAGGCCGGGAAGGTACAACTTGTCACGGCCGATATCACTACGCCTGAAGGCCGCGCCGCAATCACCGCTGCGGCCGGGGACCGGCTGGACATGCTGGTGAACAATGCCGGAAGGTTGGCAGTAGGGCGGCTGACCGACCTCGGCGATGAAGAAATCGCGCAGACGATCGGCACAAACCTGACCGCCGCCATGCTGCTGACCCGCGATCTTGTCCCGGCCCTGTCGATGGCGCAGGGACGGATCGTCAACGTCGGCTCGATGTTCGGCCTGATCGCCTTCCCTTACTTCACCGCTTATTCGGCCACGAAATTTGCCCTTCGCGGCCTGTCGGACGCGCTGCGCCGTGAACTGTCGGAATTCGGCATCGCGGTTACTTATGTCGCGCCCCGCGCGACGCGCACGCCAGCTCAAGAAACCTTCGCTCATCTGGTCGAGCCTTTCGGCATGGCGCTGGACGACCCAGAGCGCGTTGCCAGGCGCGCTTGGGGCGGCATCATGGCGGGCCAAAAGACGATTTATCCCGGTTTCGGCGAACGTGTCTTTGCGCTGGTACAGGCTTTCGCGCCATCGCTGATCGACACCGCGCTGACCTACAAGGCCGGAACCGCCAAGGCGCAGGCCGCCCTCAACTCCTATTGCAGACAGAAAGAAGCTTGATCCATGAGCTACAACATCATCCGCCCTACGACAGAGGGGCAATCCGTGACAGACGTTTTCGTCTCAACGCAGATCCAAGCGCACCTGAAAGAAGATGGCTGGACCGTGCTGCGCGGCTTTCGCCCCGATATGGCGGCGTTCAGCAAATTGACCACGGCGCTGTGCCGCAAGATCACGTTCGACCCGGCACGAGAATACGGGGACGCCAATACGCAGAAAGTCGACGCCGGAACCGGCCCAATCGGCCTGCATACAGAGAACGGCAACACGCCTGTGTGTCCCGATATCGTCGCCTTCTACAGCCCTGTCGCGGCTTTCGAGGGCTCGCAGACGACCGTGTGCGACGGGCGTCAGGTCTTCGGCGCGATGAGTGATATGCAAAAGGCCCGCTGGCAGCGCGACATGATTGTAGAGCGTTACCTGCCAGAGCAGCTGTGGAAGCGGTATCTGGCCAACGAGCACCCTGCGATTTCGCAACCCGAAGAGGTCACACCGGAACATGTAGAACAGTTTCGAGCCGCGATCCCGAACCAGGATTTCGACATGCTGGAGGATGGAGGCATCAATTACCGCCTGACCGTGGCACCGGTGCGTGGCTCTGCCCTGTCAGGCGGGCAGGGATTTGCAAACGCGGTGCTTGGTCCATCACACAATTACGCGCCGCCGCGCTACCGGTTCGGCGATGCGGATGTCATCAACCAAGACGAGATCGAGGAGTTACGTGCACTGGCCGAGACCTGCACGCATGAGATCAATTGGCAGGATGGCGACATCGCCGTTCTGGACAACACACGCGTAATGCACGGTCGTCGCGCCATCGTCGACACCAACCGGCAGCTTTTCATCGGCATGGGCAACCTCTGACCCTTCCCGGCCGGTTCTACTCGCCAACCCCATCAAATGAGACCAAGACCATGAAACAATTAGCGACCCTTTTCCTGATTTCTCTGTTTGCCGCCTGCCCGGCGCTGGCCGATCCCATCGAAGGTCTGTGGCGCACCGCGCCGGATGACCATGGGGACGTCGGCTTTATCCGTGTCGGCAGTTGCGGGGAAAGCTACTGTGGCGTGCTGGAGCGGGCGGAAAACGCGCAAGGCAAGGCGATCCAACCCGATACTCTGGGGCGCAAGATCGTCTGGAACCTGACTCACAGCGATTCTAACGAGTACAAGGGCCGGATTTACGCCCCGGACCGGGACAAGGAATACATGTCGAAGCTGGAGCTTTCAGGCGACCGCATCTCGGTCAACGGATGCGTTCTCGGCGGCTTGATCTGCCGAAACGGAGGCCAGTGGACACGGGAAGAGTAAGCCAGATGTCGGCGTGCGGCCGGGTACCGCGAACCCAATGCAAACAACAGGTCCTTCCCGGAGGGCCTGTTCGCCGTTTCCAAGGCGCGGAATGACGCAGGCCGTCAAGGCAAGTCGTCATTGCCCTCGCGCCTTTCTTGCCTTCTCATAGCTCATACGAACTTCGAGGATAGTTCCATGCAGCACGTAGGGTCCATGCAGGCCAGCACGCTGAAATACGTGACCGCCTTCCTGATCGGCAGCGTCGTCTTTTTCGTATTCGACGTGGCGAGCGACATCTACGAACGCGTAATCGCCAGCAATGCGCCAAGTCTGCTTGACCTGACGCACCTGTTCTTCGAGGTATTCTCGGCCGGGGCGCTGATCCTTGCGATCCGAATCCTTATTCGCCAATTGCGCTGGCTTCAGGCACGCAACGCGAGACAGTCGGAATCCCTCAGTTTCCTGCGCGGCGAGATGGACAGTTTCGTGCACGGAAAGTTCGATGAGTGGACACTCACACCAGCGGAGCGTGACATCGCGATGTACATGCTGAAGGGGCTGAGCATCGCCGAGATCGCTTCGGCAAGGTCCACCGCCGAGGGTACCGTAAAGGCGCAGACCTCAAATATCTTCCGCAAGACGGGCGTTGCGTCGCGTTTGGAACTGATGAGCCTTTTCATGGACGAGTTTCTGGATGTCGGTGCGGGAATTGGCGCCAGGCAGAGACAGGTTGGATAGCCGCGTGTCGGAAACCGGAAGAACGGTCGTTTCCGCATCGATTGATCGAAATTCTACAGTGCGGTGTGGGCCATCATGGAAGTGGCGCCGCGATCACCTCTGCAAGCTTCAAAGCCGTCCTTATTGAGAATCGCAGCGAACGACATCTCTCCGCCCCGTTGGCACTGATATCTCGGCATCCCGACTACTGGAGGCATATCACCGCAGACGAAGCTTGCGCCGCTGAACGCTTCATCAAGTCTTCAGAGATCGTAAAGAAGGAATGGTAGCGGAGGAGGGACTTGAACCCCCGACACGCGGATTATGATTCCGCTGCTCTAACCGACTGAGCTACTCCGCCATAAGCGAGGCCGGACGTACGGCAGGTGAGCCGGGCCGTCAAGCCTGAAATCGCACTATTTCGCCCGAACCGTATCGATCATGAGCTGAACATTGTCGGGGTCGGCATCCGGCGTGATCCCGTGGCCAAGATTGAAGATATGCGGCCCGCCGGAAAAGGCATCTACGATGGCACGCGTCTCGTCGATTAGCGCCTGCCCGCCCGTCACCATATGCGACGAGGCGAGATTGCCCTGAACGCAGCCGTCCCGCTGTACGTGCTCTACCGCCCAGTCGAGATCGACAGAATTGTCGAGAGCGACACAATCCGCGCCGGTCGCCTTGGCAAAGCCCTCGTACTTGGGTCCCGCTTCGCGCGGGAAGGCGATGACGGGAATGCCTGGATGACGCGCCTTGAGCTCGGCGATGATTCTCGCAGCCGGGGCCAGCGCATATTTGTCGAATGCTTCGCCAGAGAGTGACCCGGCCCAGCTATCGAACAGCTTGACGCATTCCGCGCCCGCCGAAATCTGGCGCGACAGGTATTCTATGGTCGCCTCGGTGATCAGGTCCAGCAGGGCTTCGAACACTTGGGTATCTTCCTGCCGCAGCAAGTGCGCAGGCCCCTGATCGGGCGTTCCCTTGCCCGCGATCATATAGGTCGCAACCGTCCATGGCGCACCCGCAAAGCCGATCAGCGTCGTGTCCGACGGCAGCTCCCGCGACAGGATCTGCACTGTCTCGTAAATCGGGCCCAGCGTGTCGTGAATGTCATCAACCGGTTTCAGCGCATCCAGATCGCGCTGCGACGTGATGGTCGACAGACGCGGCCCCTCGCCGGTCACGAACCACAGATCCGCGCCCAGCGCCTGCGGGACCAGCAGGATATCCGCAAAAAGAATCGCCGCATCGAAATCGTACCGGCGGATCGGCTGAAGCGTTACTTCGGCCGCGAGTTCGGGGTTGTAGCAGAGCGACAGGAAGTCCCCGGCTTTTTCCCGCGTGGCGCGGTATTCGGGAAGATAGCGGCCTGCCTGCCGCATCATCCAGATCGCCGGGGTTTCGAGAATTTCGCCCGCCAAGGCGCGCAACAGTTTCTTCTGGCTCATATCGCCCCCCATGAATGCTTTTGCGATGGGTCGCGGCCAGAGACCGAAATGTCAAGCGTCAGGCCTGTTGTCACGCTTCGTTGCGACGATTAGAGACAGGTACATGACAACTGAACTCCCCTCCCCCGCCACCCCGCTCAGGATCGGCACGCGCGGCTCTCCGCTCGCTCTTGCGCAAGCGCATGAAACGGCCCTGCGGCTGGGCAATGCCTTTGGCCTCGAACCGGATTCATTCGAAGTCGTGGTGATCCAGACCACCGGTGACCGGGTACAGGACCGGGCGCTGCGCGAAATCGGCGGCAAGGGGCTATTCACCCGCGAGATCGAACAGGATCTGCTGACAGGCAAGATCGACATCGCCGTCCATTCGATGAAGGACATGCCGGTTCTGCAACCCGAGGGGCTGCTGCTTGACACCTATCTGCGGCGCGAGGATATGCGCGACGCCTTCGTCTCGCTCAAAGTCGGCTCAATCGCGGAACTGGCCGAGGGTGCGGTTGTGGGAACATCCAGCCTGCGACGGAAATCGCAGCTGCTCCACCGACGGCCCGACCTGCAGGTTGTCGAATTCCGGGGCAACGTGCAGACCCGCCTGCGCAAGCTGGCCGACGAAGTCGCCGAATGTACCTTTCTGGCGATGGCAGGGCTTAACCGGCTTGGCATGACCGATGTGCCAGCTCGTGCCATCGACGTCGACGATATGCTGCCCGCCGTAGCGCAGGGTGCCATCGGCATCGAACGCCGTTCAGACGATACGCGCGTCGCGAAGCTACTCGAAGCGGTTCATGATGCAGAGACCGGCAAGCGCCTTGCAGCTGAACGCGCCTTTCTGGCCGCGCTCGACGGTTCCTGCGAAACGCCGATTGCGGGACTGGCCGAACTCGACGGCGGAGAGCTGCGTCTGCGCGGACAGGTGCTTCGCCCGGACGGATCCGAAGCGATCGACGACGATCAGACCTGCCCGGTGGAAGACGGCGCCATGCTTGGCCGGGAAATGGCCGTCAAACTGCTCGACAGGGCAGGCCCGGGCTTTTTCGACTGGCGAG
The DNA here is from genome assembly GCF_002210165.1 of Phaeobacter sp. 22II1-1F12B. GTDB lineage: Bacteria > Pseudomonadota > Alphaproteobacteria > Rhodobacterales > Rhodobacteraceae > Heliomarina. The sequence continues at coordinate 292,175 of NZ_AQQP01000002.1, forward strand.
AATAGGTTGAGAGGATTGCGATGACCCGCGTTCTTACCGAATTCGGCATGGGAACATCCCTGCGCAGAGGAGATTACACCGAAGCGGCGCGTCGCGGCATCTCGGATGCCCTCTGGCACAATTCGATCAACATGGCAGAACTTTTCGGTTTCGACAAAAGCGCAATGCGCATCCTTGTCGAAATCGGTGTTCAGAAACCCGAAGCCGTCGATGCAGAGGCTCTGCTTGAAATCTTTCCCTACGGCCAGCCGGAAATCCGGGTGGTTGCTGGCGGCCTCGACATCCCGCGCCCCGACGGCGATGGTAATGCGACGGTCATCGCTAACGTTGCGCTATCCGTGAGTTTCGATATGGAACAAGCCAATGACTGATCAGCGCGTCATCATCGAAATGGGCATGGGCAACGACCAGTACGGTCAGGACTACACCAAGGCGGCGGCACGGGCGATCGAGGATGCGATCCGCCATTCCTCCCTGCCGATCATCAAATCGCTGAGCATAGCCGAGACCGATATGCGCGTGTCTGTCACCATTGGCGTCCAGCGGCCCGAGGCAGTGAACACCGACCAGCTTGCGACCAAGCTGCCCCACGGGCAGGTAACGGTGAAAGCCGTCAAGGGCGGTCTCAACGTAGAAAACCCCCAAGCCGGTACGGTGATCGTCATCGCAAGCGCGGCGGTCGAGGTTTTCCTGCCGCCGCAGTCAGGCTGGAAACTTAAAGACAGCTAAAAGGCTCAGACCCACTTCGCCAGTGGCGGCAGGCTCATAAGCACGGCGTTGGCATCATGGCCGGTCTCAAGCCCGAACTTGGTACCCCGGTCATAAACGAGGTTGTATTCGGCATAGAGCCCACGATGCACAAGCTGCGCATCCTTGTCAGCCTCATCCCACGCTGTCGTGCGGCGCTTTCTGACCAGAGGGAGATAGGCCGGCAGAAAGGCGCGGCCGATGTCCTGCGTCAGTGCGAAATCGGCATGCCAGTCGCCGGTGGAATAGTCGTCCATGAAAATGCCACCGACACCGCGCGCCCGCTTGCGGTGCGGGATATAGAAATATTCATCCGCCCATTCCTTGAACCGGGGATAGTGGGCTTTCCCATGCGGATCGAGATGCGCCTGCTGCTCGCCGTGGAAATGCGCCGTGTCCTTATCGTATTCGATACAGGGGTTCAGATCAGACCCGCCGCCGAACCACCACGCGTGCGGAGTCCAGAACATCCGGGTGTTCATATGAACGGCAGGCACATGCGGGTTCTGCATATGCGCGACAAGGCTGATCCCGCTAGCCCAGAACCGAGGATCCTCGGTCATGCCCGGTATCCCCTTGCGCGCCGCCATTGCCATCTGCGCCCGCTCTCCGAGGGTGCCGAACACGGTCGAGACGTTCACGCCGACTTTCTCGAAAACGCGACCACCGCGCATCACGCTCATCAGGCCACCGCCCGCATCCGAGCCATCGCTCGATTCACGCTTGGTCGGTGTGACCTCGAACCTACCCGGCTCGGCGTCCGACAGCGGGCCCTCGTCATGGCTTTGCTCTAATTCTTCAAAGGCATCTACGATTTCGTCGCGCAACTGACGAAACCATGCCGATGCCTCGGCTTTTTCGGATGTGAACTCTTCTGCCATGCCACCCTCAATGCGCGGGTGCGGGCACGGCGTCAAGCAGGGTCCGGCCGCCATCAACCGTCACGATCTGGCCGGTCATGAAGCTGGACGCTTCCGAACAGAGGAACTGTACGGCCTCTGCCACCTCGCTTGGGGCCGAAATCCGGCCAAGCGGCGTGCACTCTTCGATCTCTGCACGGTAGGCGCGGTTTTCCTTCAGGAAGTTTTGCAGCGAATTGCTCATGACGGAACCGATTGCGACCGCATTCACCCGGATACGTTGCGGTGCAAGCGCGACTGCCAGCGAGCGCGTCATCTGGTCGAGCGCCGCCGCGCTGATGGAATAGCCCATCAGTTCAGGGTGGGTCCGCCGTGCGGAAATCGAACTGATGTTAACGATGGAACCGGCGATACCCTCGGTACGGCCTTCGGCCTGCTTGATCATGCGCTTGGACACCTGTTGGCTAAGCCGCAGGGCTGGCATGACATTATTGTAAAGCATCGCCTGAACGGTTTCATCATCGCCATCCAGCGGATCTGTCATCTGGATCTGGCGCGCGCCGTTTACGAGAATGTCTATCTGATCGAATGAATCCAGAGTGGCGGACACGAGATTGGCAATCGTCAGTTTTTCCCGCAGATCGCCGGCAAAAGAGCGGATGTTTCCTTCTTCAAGCTGCTCTCCCAACTCGGCGGCCAATGCCTTTTCGTCCATATCGGCGAACATGACATTCGCGCCTTTTTCAGCAAACAGCCGACCGATAGAGAGACCGATGCCATTGGCGGCCCCTGTGACGATGGCGGTCTTACCGGCGATGGAAAAGGACATGACAGCCTCCTTGGCTCACGGCATTTGCAGGAGTTTACCGGGGATTAGCGCAGCGAACGGATCGGGCGTTTTGCATGAAGGACCTTGAACCTGTTGTCGCCTGCTGGCTCTGTTACCTCTGCAAAGCATTCCTTCAAAACGGCCTCATAAGCAAGATGCCGGTTTGCAACCATCCAGAAATGACCCGACGAAACAAGGATACGCGACGCAGTTCGAATGAAATCCCTGCCCAGATCGGCATCGACCTTTCGCCCCGTATGAAAGGGCGGATTGGAAACGACAGCGTCAATACGTTCCGTCGGTTCCCAGTCGCGGGCATCCGCCCAGTGGAACCGCGCACGCGGGTCGGTCACGTTCTGCCGCGCGCAGGACAGCGCGTCATGGCTGGCTTCGACCAGGTCCAGAGTCTCGACGCCTTCGTCTGCAAGTATCGCAGAGGCGAGAAACCCCCACCCCGCCCCGAGATCGACCACATGCCGCCCCAGCTTGCGCGGCAACGTCTTGGCAAGCAGCGCCGAGGCCGGATCGATACCGTCTGCCGAAAACACACCCGGCGCGGTGACGAACTCACCCACCCGTTGCCCACCTGAAACAAGCCAGTCAGCAACCGTGTCGGGATGTGAATCCAGCCAGAAGAGCTTGCCATGCGCCTTGGAGAGCGCGGCCGACACATCGGTTCGCTTGCGCAGGTCCTTGTAAATGCTGTCGATGCCCTCGGTCTTTGCGCCGTCGATCACGACCGTGTCTGTGCTTTTTTGCATCGCGAGAGCAACTAGGGAACGTGCCTGCGCCTTGGCCTTTGGCAGAAAGACAATCGAGGCGGCGACCGGATCGACGATGTCCTCTGCCGATGTCATCACGTCGTAACCGGCGTTTTCAAAAAACCTGAAATCAGGAAAATTTGGCTGCACGATCACGACCCTGCCCTGGTCGAGCATCGAAAGGTCGGTGCCGGAGACAGGGTGAAAGACGGCGATCCGCCCCTCGGACGGCAAGGCCAATCCACCCTCAGAAAGGGCAAGGCTCAGTCGAAGTGACATGGAAACGTCAGTCTTCTTTTTCCATCGTGCATTGCAACGGATGCTGATGGCGGCGCGCGAAATCCATGACTTGACCGACCTTCGTCTCGGCTATTTCGTGGCTGAACACGCCCACGACCGCCAGCCCTTTCTTGTGAACGGTCAGCATGATCTCGAAAGCCTGCGCATGGTTGAGCCCGAAGAACCTTTCCAGCACATGAACAACGAACTCCATCGGCGTGTAGTCGTCGTTCAGCAGCAATACCTTGTAAAGCGGCGGACGCTTTGTCTTGGGACGCGTTTCCACGATGACGGCATCATCGGTACCGTCATCCTGTTTGTTCGACATCGAAATTTGCAAAAGCGTCATGGCAGGAAACTGTTCAGGTCGACATTGGTGTGGGATATCGGGGTGTATATAACCCTAACACAAGTTTATTAAAGACCAATGTGTCTGCAGGGGGGCGTCATGCAAAAAATTACCACTGTCGGTTTCGATGCAGATGACACGCTTTGGCACAACGAACGGTTCTTCCGGCTGTCACAGGACAGTTTTGCCGAGCTTCTCGGGGAATTCGCTGAACCGGATCATTTGAACGAGAGACTATTGGCCGCAGAAAAGCGCAACCTTGCGCGCTATGGCTTTGGCATCAAGGGCTTCGTCCTTTCGATGATCGAAACCGCGATCGAAGTCACCGATTCGCAAGTTCCCGTGGCGACGATCGGCAAACTTCTTGACCTCGGGCATGAGATGCTGGCGCACCCAATCGACCTTTTGCCCCATGCGGCTGAAAGCGTATCCGCGGTGGCGCAGACACATAGGGTGATCCTGATCACCAAGGGCGATCTGCTCGATCAGGAACGCAAGCTGGCACAGTCTGGCCTGGGCGAATTGTTTCAGGCGGTCGAGATCGTTTCGGACAAGACGCCAGATCGGTATCGGCGAATCTTCGAACGTCACGGAGACGGAAGCGACCGGGGCATGATGATCGGAAATTCGGTCAAATCCGATGTGACGCCGATGCTGCAGGCCGGAGGATGGGGCGTGCACGTGCCGCATGAACTCGTCTGGGATCTGGAACATGCCGACCTGCCCTCCGACAGTGACCGTTTTCGCCAGTTAGCAACACTTGCCCCGTTGCCAGAATTGCTTCGGGAAATTGGTTAGATTTTGAAGGGCAGAAAACACAATTTTGACACAATCGCTGGTATGGTTGCCAATTATTTAGTCACCCCCCAGATGTAGCTTTTTCACGCCGCCGAATTTCCGCTCAATCGCTCAACCGACGGGTTTATTTTAGTTATTTCTTATGGTACTTTGATCACAACTTAAAAGGTCAGCCGGAAAATCGGCGACATGAGGCAGACAGAGGCAATTTATCGTGCAGGTACGGCGCATCAGCCCGGCCCGGATGGGCGTGTATTTTTTCGCAGCAATCTGGTTCCTTGTGATCCTTCCGATCAGCGTTATGGCTGCGCCATACGCCGATTATGTCATCGACGCCCGAACCGGCGAAGTGCTGCACTCCACGAACGCCGACACGCGGTTGCATCCGGCCTCGCTCACCAAGATGATGACGCTCTATGTCGCCTTCGAGGCTATCCGCAATGGCGAGATCACCCTTGATACCAAGGTCCGGATTTCCAAGCATGCAGCCTCTGAACCGCCGTCGAAACTGGGCCTGCGTTCGGGTCAGACCATCGCCTTCCGCTACCTGATCCGCGCCGCCGCAATCAAATCCGCCAACGATGCGGCCACGGCAATCGGCGAGGCCATCAGCGGCAGCGAGGCCGCATTCGCCCGGCGCATGACCCGCACCGCACAGGCAATCGGCATGACGCGCACGACATTCAAGAACGCGCACGGCCTGACCGAGGAAGGGCATCTGTCCACGGCCCATGACATGACGATCATGGGACGGCACCTGCTTTACGATTACCCGCAATACTACAACCTGTTCTCGCGCCAGTCCGCGCATGCGGGGATCAAGACCGTGACCTCGCACAACCGGCTGCTGCGCAGCTACAAAGGCGCTGACGGCATCAAGACCGGCTACACCCGCGCGGCAGGCTTCAACCTCGTCGCCTCTGCCGAACGCGGCAACGAACGCGTCATCGCAACTGTTTTCGGCGGGAAATCAACACCTACCCGCGATGCGCGCGTTGCCGAGCTGCTTGATATCGGTTTCCGTCGCGCCCCCTCGCGCGCGCCGCTACGCAAGCCCGAGCGCCCCGTTTATGTCGCAGGTGCCGACGATTCCATTCCTACCGGCAGATCGATCCGAGTATCGGGGCTGGTCAAATCGAGCCTGCGTCCAGTGGCCAGAACCGTGCCTTCCATCGAAGTTGCGCAGGCCGTTGTCGACACGGCGGTCGAGGCAAGTTCCACGCTGCAGGCAGGCATAGATGCCGCTGTTGCCGGACTGGGCAGCGCCGCGCAACCGGCCAAGCCCGCCCCCAAGGAACTGCGTCCCTCCGACGCGGCCTCGCTGGTAGCTTCGGCCTCGGTTTCGGATGACGCAGTGCTGCGTCCCACCGCGCGTCCGCAGGATCTCATCCTCGCCTCGACAACGCCAACGGAAGACACCTCGCAGGAAATCGTGACTCGCCTGTCCACCTCTGGCGGACACCATTGGGGGATCAACGTCGGCCGCTACGGCAGCCGTTACGAGGCAGAAAAGGTGCTTCTCCAGATGGCCCTGACGGAAATGGCAACGCTTGACGGCACCCTGCGCAAGGTCGTGCAGTCACCACGCGGCTTCGATGCCAACTTCCTTGGAATGACCCGCGAAAGCGCGGATCTCGCCTGCCGTCGCCTTCAGGCCCGTAACGTGTCCTGCTTCATGGTCGGCCCCAGCTGACCCGGGGCAGGCCTCTTTCGAACAATCCCGCCCTGCCTACGCGCGAAAAACGTAGGGAACAAATCAACTCTTGGGATGATCATCCCATTCGTCTGACAGGATTCGCCTGCTGTCCCCTTCGGGGTCATCGTACTGGTTGGACCGCACCGTATAGATAAAAGCAGCAAGCCCGACCGCGCCAAGCGTCACGGATATCGGGATCAGATAGCTCAGGACGTTCATTTCGCCCCCCTTAGTCTCAGTGCGTTCAGCGACACGGTAATCGAGGAACTCGACATCGCAAGGGCCGCGATGAGAGGCGTCGCAAGACCGGCAACCGCCAAAGGCACCGCGATCACATTGTAGACCGTGGCAATGCGAAAGTTCTGCCGGATACGACGTGTCGCGATTTTCGCGGTCTCGCAGGCCCCTGCAATCACACTCAGGTCCTGATTCAGCAGCACGATATCCGATGCGACACGGGCGGCATCGAGTGCCGAAGCAGGCGAAATCGACACATCCGCCGCGGCAAGCGCCACCGTATCGTTCAACCCGTCGCCGACCATCAGTACCTTTTTGCCCGCTGCTTTCCAGTCTTCGATGCGGGCCGCCTTTTCCTCTGGCAATGCCTCGGCAGTCCAGTCGGTGATCCCCAGCCTGTCGGCCATTGACCGGACAACTTCGGTGGTATCGCCCGAAATCAAGGCGATGGATTTCCCTTGATCCATCAGCGCCTTTACCGCATGCGCAGCACCGGGGCGCAAGCTATCCGAAAACAGAAACGCGCGTGGAGGCCGGTTCTTGCCAATGCTCAGCCAGGTTGCCGTATCGCCCGTCGCACCCGAATTCAAACGCTCGGCGCCAACCCATGACGCCCGGCCCAGCCGAACAACCGCACCGTTCAACTGGCCGGTCGTACCATAGCCCGGCACCTCCGCAATCGAGGTAACGGGCGCAGGCACGATATGCGCCTTTTCAAAGGCCTCGACCAGCGATTGCGACAAGGGATGCGAAGATGCCTGCGCAAGGGCCGCCGCCACTGCAAGTTCGTCGCTGCTGAATTCCGACAGGTTCCTGAGTTCCGGCTTGCCCGTTGTCAGGGTTCCGGTCTTGTCAAAGACCACGTGATCGACCGTGCCCAACCGTTCAAGCGCCGTTGCGTGCTTGATCAGCATCCCCTTGCGGAACAGGCGTCCGGAGGCCGCCGTCGTTACCGCAGGTACCGCCAGCCCAAGCGCGCAGGGACAGGTGATGATCAGCACCGCTGACGCGATGTTGAGAGCGACGCGCATATCCCCCGCATATAGCAGCCAACCAAGAAAGCTTGCCGCCGCGAGGATATGCACCAGTGGCGCGTAAAGCCGCGCCGCCGCGTCGGCCAGCGAATTGTACTGCGCCCGGCCCGATTCAGCGACGGCGACGAGATCGGCCAGCCGATGCAGGGAGGTATCGCGACCGACCGCCTCGGCGCGGACCCGCAGAGGCCCCGTAAGGTTGATCTCACCCGCGCTGACTTTCTGGCCCGGTTCGGCAAAGACCGGAATGGTCTCCCCCGTCAAAAGCGACCGGTCAATTTCCGAGCGTCCCTCGACGATCTCGCCATCGACCGGCATCCTTGCGCCGGGTCTGACCAGCAAGAGATCGCCAAGCCTCAGCTCCGCTACCGGCACCTCTCTCGGTTCCGCTCCCCCCAACAACAGCGCGCGCGGCACTTCGAGCGCGCTCAGCTCTTCGGCAGCGGAACGGGCAATTGCCCTTGTCCGATGATCAAGGTAGCGCCCGGCCAGCAGGAAGAACGTCAACGTCAGCGCCGCATCAAAATAGGCATGTGCGCCGGAAAGCGATGTCTCCCAAAGCGACGTGACCAGCGCCAGCAGAATCGCCAGCACGATGGGAACATCCATATTCAGGCGATGGGCGCGCAGCGCCGACCACGCACTTCTGAAAAAGGGCTGTGCCGCATAGGCGATCGCCGGTAGAGTGATCGCAGCTGAAATCCAGTGGAACATGTCACGCGTCGCATCCGTCGCCCCGGACCACACCGAAACAGACAGGAGCATCACGTTCATCGACGCGAACCCAGCAACCGCCAGCCTTGTCAGCAAAGCCCGCCCGGCCAGATCCGTCTGCGTCGCGCCAAGGCTTGCCGTATCCAGTTCATGCGCCTCAAAGCCCAGATCCTTGAGCCTTTCGATCAGCACACCGGGCATGACACTGGGCTCGGCATCGATCAGAACCCGCTTGAGCGTCAGGTTCACCCGGGCAGATTTGACGCCCTGCATATCCGCCAGCCCACGCTCGACCGAGGTGATGCAATTCTGGCAATGGATCGTCGGCAGGGATAACGCCAATTGCACCTTTGCAGGCGGCTCAACGACCGCCGCAGCCGGTGCGGCGACGCATCCGGGACAGGCGATGATCGCATTTGGCGCTTCGTCTCGCATTTCCGCTCAGCCTCTGACGTGCAGGATGACCCGCTGCCTGAACTCGACTCCGTTCTCGGCCCTCGCCGTCATACGGATGTTCCAGTTACCGGGCCCCAAGTGCACCGGGGCCACATAGGCGGTGCCGTTGAACTCAAAATTCGGCTCGACGTCGTCCCGCACATGGGTGGCGCGCCCGAGAACGGCGTGCAGCTTGGCGACCTCGACCGGGTTGCCCTCTTTATCGGTGATGTCCAGTTGCACCTCACCTTCGCGCGCACTAGCGTAGATCGACCAGCCAAGTGCTTCCTGCGCCCGGCGCTGGCGGTCGAAAAGCTGGCTTTCCACGTAGGAGTTCTTGGTCTCAAGCCCCGGAAAGGTTTCGACGGCGCTGAACGCGAGCACGAGATTCACACCGATGATGACTCCAAAGGCGCCGACGAAAACGGCCGCGGCATGCCAGCCAGTGAATTCACGTTGCGCCATCGTCAGGACTCCTTGCCATTAAACGTCGTATCTCTGTAGGCCCGCTCGCCTGTCTTGCTGTCTTCGACCCAAAGCCGGAAGGGAGAACTCTCTTGCACGGCAGGTTCGGTGCCCCGCGGTGCGATAACATAGACACGCTGCAGGCTGGTTGTATCGGCCGGCACATCTACGGTCTGACCCTCTTGCCCTTCCAGTTCAACCACTAGGTCGTCGACTCCGGTCAGGCTCAGGAAGAATTCGCGCTCTTCGCCGTTTTTGTTGCGCATCCGCACGTCATAGGTGTTGCGGATAGACCCGTCCGACAGCGTGACGAATGTCGGGTTCCGGACCGGGGCGACGGTCATTTCGATGTCAGCCCGAATGAACAGCGCAAAGACCAGTCCGATGCCAACCAGCGACCACAAAGCCGTATACAAAATCGTACGAGGGCGCAGCACGTGTTGCCAAATGGGGCGCGGCGGTTGACCGGACTTTTCGCGCGGCTCATCCGACAGGGCCATGTAGTCGATCAACCCGCGGGGCTTTCCGGTCTTGTCCATGATGTCGTCACAGGCGTCGATGCAGAGCGCGCAGGTGATGCACTCCAACTGCTGCCCTTCGCGGATATCGATCCCCATCGGGCAGACGTTGACGCAGGCCATGCAATCGATGCAATCGCCCTGCTCTGCACCCAGTTTCACCTCGGCCGAGTGTTTGCGAGGCTCGCCGCGCCAGTCTCGATACCCGACGACAAGCGTATCTTCATCCATCATCGCCGCTTGGATTCGAGGCCAGGGGCAGGCGTAGATACAAATCTGTTCGCGCATGAACCCGCCAAAGACAAAAGTTGTCAGCGTCAGAACACCCATCGTCGTATAGGCAATCGGCGCCGCCTGCCCGGTCACCAGATCGCGGGCAAGAGTCGGAGCATCGGCAAAATAGAAAACCCAGGCCCCACCGGTCGCAAGCCCGATCAGCAGCCAGACGACCCATTTCGTTACCCGCAGCCGAACCTTGCGCAGGTCCCATTTCTTTTGCCGGTGCAGGCGCAGCCGGGCATTGCGATCACCCTCGATCCACCTTTCGACAAGGATGAACAGATCGGTCCAGACAGTCTGCGGGCATGTATAGCCACACCAGACACGCCCCAGAGCTGAAGTGAACAGGAACAGTCCAAGCCCCGCCATGATAAGCAGCCCTGCGACGAAATAGAATTCATGCGGCCAGATCTCGATCCAGAAGAAATAGAATCGCCGGTTCGCCATATCGAGCAGAACCGCCTGATCAGGCAAGCTTGGCCCCCGGTCCCAGCGAATCCACGGCGTCAGATAGTAAATCCCCAACGTCACCGCCATGATGATCCACTTGAGGTTTCTGAATTTACCGGACACGCGGCGAGGAAAAATCGGCTCTCTCGCGGCGTAAAGGCTTGGCGGCTGGCTGGCTTGGGTCACGATACTCACATCAAATGCAGAATTTCTGATGTTTGTATTTCATGCCAAAGACAGGCGCTCTTTGACATGGGTCAAAAAAAGCATCTCCAAGTCAGCTTTGGATCGAACGTCTTGAATCCACATTTCACGGCATTGCCACATTCGGACGCTGAAATTGCCTGAATCAAACCCGACTACCAGAACGGTAAAACGTAGGTAGTTAAGTATGTGCACGGTATGTTCGGCGATCCGCCACCCTGTAGTCCCTTGCGAATATCAGGGCATCGTCTCTGCTGAGGAAATAACCGAGGTCGCAGATGCCGCGGACGGTATTTCCACCACCTACGGAATCTCTGTCGGCGACAGGTTCACCGGCGTTCTGGACGACAGTTCGGACGTCGACTGGATCAGTGTCTCGCTGGAAAAAGGCATCGTCTACGATATCGCGGTCAACGGTTCTTCCGATCTGACCGGAATGCTGTCCGACCCGGTCATGAAGATCTACGGCGCGGCTGGCAATTACCTTGCCGAAAACGACGATGGCGGCAAAGGCACGAATTCCTTCCTCGCTTTCGAGGCTACGGCCACCGGCACGTACTATATCTCGGTCCAAGGTTACTCGGGCGCGACGGGTGGCTACGAAGTTCTTGTCGATGCGCAAGCAGGCGAGTCGCAGGCGCTCCCCGGGGCCGCGCCAATCACCGCTGATCTCGACACGCTGGCCGACTACCTTATTGAAGGCTACTGGAACGACGACGGCGGCACTCCACATCACTTTGATACCAGCGCCAGCAACATCATCACCGTAAACCTCGACGGCCTGACCATGGACGGTCAGAAACTCGCCCGGTGGGCGCTCGAAACATGGGAAGCCGTCGCCGATCTCGATTTCGTAGAAACCGCTGGCAGCGCCCAGATCACCTTTGATGACGAAGATGATGGTGCCTATGCCACTTATTCGTCGCTGGGCGACGCGACCAGCTTTGCCGAGGTGAACGTCGGTCAGGACTGGGTCAACGAATACGGCGCCACCATGGGAACCTACGCTTTCCAGACCTTCATTCACGAAATCGGCCATGCGCTGGGACTTGGCCATCTGGGCGATTACAACGGCGACGCGACCTACGGCAACAACAACACTTTTGCCAATGACAGCTGGCAGGTCTCGGTGATGTCCTATTTCGATCAGGACGAGAACACCGAAACCGATGCAAGCTATGCAACGCTGATCTCGGCCATGGCCGCAGATATCGTCGCGGTACAAGAGCTTTATGGCGCGGCCACCACCGGAAGCATTAGCGACGGCGATACTGTCTACGGAGTTGGCCATACGCTTGGCGATAGCTGGCTGGGCCAGATCTTTGACGTCATGAACGGCAACCCGAATGACAGCGTCTTCGAAGATACCTACGTCGCCTTTACCATCTACGATGCCAATGGCCGGGACCGGATAAATTTCTCAAACGACTATTTCGATCAGGTCGTCGATCTGAACCCCGAATCCGTCTCGGATGTGCTCGGCAGCACCGGCAACATGTACATCGCCCGTGGTACCCTGATCGAAGAATACGACGCAGGAAACGGCGACGATATCGTGGACGGCAACGCGGCCAACAATGTCATCCGGGGCAACTGGGGCTCGGACACGCTGCGCGGTGGCGACGGCAAGGACAAGCTGTTCGGCGGCGACGGCGATGACATTCTTGAAGGGGGTGCAGGCAATGACAAGCTGAACGGCGGCAGCGGATCCGATCGCCTTGATGGCGGCGACGGGAAGGATACCGCCATATACCTTGGCGAAAGCAGCGGCATCACGCTGGACCTGCAGGATTCGGATCTGAATGACGGCGCGGCGCTAGGCGATGTTCTGATCGATATCGAACGGATCATCGGTACAGCCCATAACGATACGGTCTGGGGAGATGCGAATGACAATCTCTTCAAGGGCAAGAAGGGCAACGACACTTTCTACGGACGTGACGGTGACGACAAGCTGCTTGGCAACGCAGGCAAAGACTATCTCGACGGCGGCGCCGGGAATGACATCCTCAAGGGCGGCAACCGCAAGGACACGCTGATTGGCGGCGAAGGCGACGACCGGCTGATCGGAAATGGAGGCAGCGATACGCTTGCCGGCGGTTCCGGCAATGACACGCTGACTGGCGGCCGGGGCAAGGATACCTTTATCTTCTCCGGTGGCATGGATGTCATCACCGACTTCGCAAACGACCTGCTCTGCTTTGACGAAAGCCTCTGGAGCGGATCCACGCCGGACACATGGGACGTTCTCGCGCTTGCCAACGTTTCCGGCAGCGACACGGTTTTCTCGATAGATCAGGACAACAGCCTGACGCTTCAGAATTTCACGGATGTCGACAGCCTGTGGGAGGTTCTGACCATCGTTTGACGGGCTTCAGATCGTTCTTCTCAGCCAGTTCACGAAACTCCGCGCGGCGGGGCGCATGACACCCGGTCGCGTGACGATGTGATACCCCGCGCCGTGGTCCGGTTCTTCGAACAGGATCTGCAAGCGGCCAGCCGCGACATCGCCCTCAACGAAAAGCCGCGTGCTCACGGCAAGCCCCTGACCGTTCCTTGCCCCGTCCAGCACTAGGTTCCCGGGCATCTGTGACCGGTTCTTTGCCAGCGCACCGGATACGCCGCGCTTTTCCAGCCATGTCGATGCCTCGGATGTCCCGAGTTCCTCAAGCCATGGAAACTCAGCCAGATCCTTTGGCTCATCGACCTTGCGTCCCTTGATCAGCGCGGGCGCACCAGAGACGACCATCGGGGTGGCGATCAGCAGTTCGGTGTCCAGCCCGGCCCAGCCGCCCGATCCATAGCGCAGGGCAACGTCGATCCCACCCGGATTGAGTTCGACAACGGTCGCGGTCGGGTCAATCATCAGTTCCACGTCCGGGTTCGCCATTCGGAAGTCGGGCAGACGAGGCATCAGCCAGTTGGCGGCAAACGACGGCGTCGTGGAAATATGCAAGGGCCGCGCCGCATCTCGCCCGGTCAGTTCCTGCACGACCGAGGCGATTGCCCCAAACCCTACGGTCAGCGAATGGGCCAACTGCCTTCCTTCATCGGTCAGGCTCAATGCACGCCCGCTCCGGTCCAGCAGGGCCACGCCCATATGTCGCTCGAGCGCCCGCAGATGCTGGCTGATCGCGGCATGAGTCACGTTCAGCTCTTCGCCAGCCGACACCACGTTGCCGGTTTCAGCAAAGGCAGCAAATGCCCTCAACCCGGCGAGGGGCGGCATGTCCTTCCACTTCATGTGTAATTCACGCTTACATATTGCATATCTCATTAAGTCGCATCCATCGACGTTTCGGTCAATGATGAGCGTGTCGAAAGACAATGATCGGAAACACGAAATGTTAGGATTAGGACCAATGCTTGGAATTTATGCCAGATCTTTCATGACCGCGACGCGGACCGGCACCGAACAAGTCCGGGATGTAACCCCGGAACGCCACGAGAGGAAAAAGCGGTGGCTGCCCAGAGGGCACTGGTTTGTTCAATCGGCGCGTGACATCGACCCGAACAAATTATGATCGGCCAAAAATAAAGCCCCCCGACCAAGGATCGGGGGGCTTTCGTTTCGGTTTAGGACGAAAGGTTATTCGCCGCCACCCAGCTGATGGACATAAGAAGCAACCGCGCGAATTTCCGCTTCGCTCAGGTTCTGCGACCAAGGCGGCATCACGCCAAAGCGGGCGTTCATCACCGTCTCATGCAGCGCCTCGTAATCCCCGCCATAGAGCCAGATCGCGTCCGCAAGGTTCGGCGCGCCCAGCTCGCGCATGCCTTTGGCATCCTCGCCGTGGCAGGATACGCAGTTATCCGCGAACACCTGTTCGCCCGCCTGCGCCGCCGCCGCATCCTGCGGCTCGCCGGACAGGGACATCACGTAGTTCACCACCTGATCCACCTGCTCACCGTCAAGGATGCCATCACGTCCAAACGCCGGCATTTCGGAATAGCGCGCGTCGAAATCCTGTTCGTTCCGGATCCCGTGCGAGATCGTGTAGTGAATGGATTCGATATCGCCGCCCCACAGCCAGTCGTCATCCAGCAGGTTGGGATAGCCCTTGGCCCCGGCCGCACCGGACCCGTGACACTGGGCGCAGAAGGTGCGGAACACCGCGCCACCCGCCGACGTGGCATATTGGCTCAGCTCAGGATCGTCCGAGATCGCCGCAAGGTCGGCCGAAGCCAGCTTGGCGTTGATCTCGGCATTGGCCGCTTCGGCGCGGGCCAGATCCTCGACCAGTTCGTTGCGGGTGGAATAGCCAAGGATACCTGCGGTCGCCTTGTTGATCATCGGCCAGGCCGGGTAGGCAATCGTATAGCCCAAGCCCCAGATGATCGTCGCGTAAAAGGTCCAGAGCCACCAGCGCGGCAGCGGGTTGTTGAATTCTTCGATCCCGTCCCAGCTATGGCCGGTTGTTTCCGGATCGCCCGCCTTTTTAGGAGGTACTTTACTCATTTTCTTGGCTCCTTTGCAGGCTTGTCTGCGTGGCGGAACGGAATTTCAGATGTCTCCGCGTAGGTCTTGCTGCTGCCCGGCCGGAACACCCAAAGGACGACCCCGACAAAGAACAGGAACAGGCTCAGCAGCATCCAGCTGTCGGCGAATTCGCGCAGGAGTGAATACATATCCATATCAGGTCCTCCTTAGCGGCTGGCATCAGGCGTGAAGGTCGAGAAATCGACCAGTGTGCCCAGCATCTGAAGATAGGCGATCAGCGCATCCGCCTCGGAAATCCCCGGCTGGCGGTCAAAGTTACGGACCTGCGCGCCGGGATAGCGTTCCAGCATGCCGTCGTAATCGCTGTCCGGATCGGCCTGCGCCCGGAAATCGGCCGAGGCGTTCACGATCATCTCTTCGGTATAGGGCACGCCCACGAATTGATGCGTTTCCATCAGCTCCTGTACGTACTCGCCCTCGATGATGGTATTCTCAAGAAAGCCGTACTTGGGCATGACGGATTCCGGCACGACCGACTGCGGATCGCGCAGGTGGTCCAGATGCCAGTCGTCCGAGTAGCGCCCGCCAACCCGCGCCAGATCGGGACCGGTCCGCTTGGACCCCCACTGGAACGGGTGGTCATACATCGACTCCGCCGCCAGCGAGTAATGCCCATAGCGTTCGACCTCGTCGCGCATCGGACGGATCATCTGGCTGTGGCAAACATAGCAGCCTTCGCGGATGTAGACCTCACGCCCGGTCAGTTCGAGCGGCGAATAGGGCCGCACGCCTTCGACCTTTTCAATCGTGTTCTGAAGATAGAACAGGGGCGCAATTTCCACGATCCCGCCGATGGTCACCACAAGGAAGCTCAGCACAAGCAACAGCGTCGCGTTGGTTTCGATGAACTTGTGCTTGTCGAGGAACCACGTGTGATGCGGCAGCTCATTCGGCACCTCATCGGGCATATCCTTCACGGTGGATACTTTGGGATCGTCCTCCGGATCGCTGATCTTGGGGTTGTTCGGTGTTTTTTCGTCACTCATTGTCTCGGCCCTCCTTATTCGGCCGGGACAGCTGTCGCGAGGCTCTGCTCTTTGGCAGGGGCCGCACGGACAGTCATCCAGAGATTATAGCACATGATCAGCGCACCACCCAGGTACATGACCCCGCCCAGACCGCGTGTCACATACATCGGGAACTTGGCAGCAACGGTGTCGGCAAAGGACCAGACGAGGAAACCGTTCGCATCGACTTCACGCCACATCAGGCCTTCCATGATACCGGTCACCCACATCGAAGCGGCGTAGAGAACGATACCGATGGTCGCGAGCCAGAAGTGCCAGCTAACCAGCGACAGGGAATACAGCCGCTCGCGCTTCCACAGGACCGGGGTCAGGAAATAGAGAGCACCAAAGGTGATCATGCCGTTCCAGCCCAGCGCACCCGAGTGAACGTGACCGATGGTCCAGTCGGTGTAGTGACTCAGAGAGTTCACCGCGCGGATCGACATCATCGGGCCTTCAAAGGTCGACATGCCGTAGAAACCGATCGAGATCACCATCATGCGGATCACCGGGTCGGTGCGCAGCTTGTCCCATGCGCCGGACAGCGTCATCAGACCGTTGATCATGCCACCCCAGCTCGGCATCCACAGGATGATCGAGAACACCATGCCAAGGGTCGAGGCCCAGTCAGGCAGCGCGGTGTAATGCAGGTGGTGCGGACCGGCCCAGATATACAGGAAGATCAGCGCCCAGAAGTGGATGATCGACAGCTTGTAGCTGTAAACGGGGCGTTCCGCCTGTTTCGGCACGAAGTAGTACATCATGCCAAGGAAGCCCGCGGTGAGGAAGAAGCCCACGGCGTTGTGGCCATACCACCACTGCGTCATGGCATCCTGCACGCCCGAGAAAACCTGCACCGAACGCGAACCCCAGACCGAAACGGGGATAGAGAGGTTGTTGACCACGTGCAGCATCGCAACGGTGACGATAAAGGCCAGATAGAACCAGTTCGCCACGTAGATATGCGGCTCTTTCCGCTTGACGATGGTGCCAAGGAATACGGCCAGGTAAGCCACCCAGACGATGGTCAGCCACAGATCGACATACCATTCCGGCTCGGCATATTCCTTGGATTGCGTTGCGCCCAAGAGGTATCCGGTCGCCGCCAGCACGATGAAAAGTTGGTAGCCCCAGAACACGAACCAGCCAAGGTTACCGCCCCAGAGACGAGCAGCCGAGGTACGCTGCACGACGTAGAAAGACGTACAGATCAACGCGTTGCCACCAAAGGCAAAGATAACTGCCGAAGTATGCAGCGGCCGCAGCCTGCCAAAGTTGCCGACGCCTTGCAGGAATTCAAAGTTCAGCTGCGGAAAGGCGAGCTGAAAGGCGATGACCACCCCGACAAGGAAGCCGACGACGCCCCAGAAGGCTGTCGCGATGACCCCGGCCCTGATGACAGTATCGAAATAGTCGCCCTGCGATACGGGAACCTCCGGTTCTTCCATGTTCCGCAGCGTGTAAAGAAACAACCCACCGGCGACGATCACGATGATCGCGGCATGGACCATATACGCAAGATCGCGCGCATAGTTGATTCCCATCATCGCGATCAAGGTAATGACACCAAGCACGATCAGCTTGATATAATTAGACATTTTCTTGTCCCTTATTCTGGTCTGGGCAAGTCTTGTGCCACCCGAGACAGATCCGTTCGCGGCAGATACTGCTGAAATCGGACGGGGGCAGCTTTGATCTGTGTCAACAAAAATGCGGTTGATCCGTGCCAGTCGTTGTAAGCGACCACCGCTTGCCATCGACAGCCCTGGTGGACACGCATTCTGGGAGAAAACTGATGACATACAAATCTTTGCTGTGCGTGGTGACTGACGGAAAGGCGGCCGAACCGGCATTGGCGCAGATGACAACGCTGGCCGACCGCCTCGACAGCCACGCCGAGATCCTCTGCATGGGTCTGGATCGCACCCAACTCGGCTATTATGACGCCGGTGCCACCGCGATGGTGCTTCAGGAATCCATCGACAGGGCCCAGTCGGACGCCGCCGAATTGCTGGCCCATGTGAACAAGACAATGGGCAAGAGCGACATACGCTGGTCCGCCGAGGAAAGCGTTGTGCCAGTCACCAATCTCGGACGTCAGGTCGCCTTTCACAGCCGATTCACCGATCTGGTGATCGCGCCGCAGCCCTATGGCGAACACGGTGACCGAGACGCTGAAACGGTAATCGAGGCGGCGCTGTTCGGCGGTCAGGCACCGGTTCTCGTCGTGCCGTCCAAGGGTCAGCCCATTTCGCTGCCGCAGACCGTAGTCGTGGCATGGAACGAAAGCGCGGAATCGCTGAACGCGATCCGCCGGTCCATCCCCTTCCTGCAAGCCGCGAACCGGGTTCGGATCACCATCATCGATCCGCCCGCCCATGGTCCGGAACGCTCGGATCCGGGCGGTATGCTCGGGCAAATGCTGGCGCGGCACGGTGTAAGCTGCGAAATCGACGTGCTGTCGCAAACCATGCCCAAGGTCTCTGATATCCTGAACCGCCATGTCGCCGATACCGGTGCCGACATGCTGGTGATGGGCGCCTATGGCCATTCCCGCCTGCGCGAAGCGGTGCTTGGCGGCGCGACCCGGCACATGCTGGAAAAAGCCACCGTACCGGTGCTCATGGCGCATTGAAAAATGGCCGCCCGTTTCGGGGCGGCCAATCAACTCGTACGACACAACCTGTATCAGGCGGCTTTGCGACGACGACGGATCACCGCAAGGCTGCCAACCCCTGCCAGCATCAGCGGCAGACCGGCGGGAAGCGGCACGGCCGAGACATTCGCATCAACGATCGCGCGGGTCAGGTCCGTGTAATTGGTGAACAGGCCATCCATGCCTGCATCGATCCACGCCTGCTGCGACGCCAGCGCGTCTTCTTCGGTCGACTGGTTGAAGGTCCAGCCATGCACGGCGAGGCCAAGATCGTGGGCCGCGACGATGAACTCGGATGTCAGCGATCCAAGGTTCACGCCAACACCATCGGCAAAGAGTGCCAGATCGGCCAGCGCGTTGATGGTGCCTGTCGGGTAGTCGTAAACACCAAACCCTTCGGCGGTCACCTGCGCATAACCCAGAACTGCGATCTGGTTATCCATGCCCAGCTCATCCTGAATCGCCGCCAGATCGGCCGCGCCCTGTGCGCTGAACGTCTGGACGAAAGAATTGTCCTCACGCGTGGTGAACCCGTTGGCCTGCATCTCCGTCAGGATCTGGCGGTTCATGGTTTCCGCGCTCGGGACTTTCGCTTCGGGATAAACGCCGATCTTGTCGCCGGTCGCCGTGTTATGCGCCTTCACAAGGTCCATGACCTCCTGGAAAGTCGGCACCTTGAACGGCTCTGCCATCGACGGCGTGTAACCGGGGTAGGTATTACCAGCCGATGTCTCGACGGTCAGCGTCTTGATTTCGGCCAGCGTATATTCGGACACGTTGTAGCTGCCATTGCGTTCACCCAGAACGGTTTCCACGTTGGTCGTGCGCGCGAGCGAGCTGTCATGCATCGCGACAAGGTAGCCGTCCTTGGTGGTCTGGAGATCGGGCTCGACGATATCCGCGCCCATCTGGATCGCCAGCTCATAGGCAGCCAGCGTATGTTCCGGAAGATAGCCGCTGGCGCCACGGTGAGCGATCACCAGCGGGGCTTCTCCGGAAAGCGTGTTGAAGGAAGCAGCGAAAGACGGCGCAGCGAATGCGGTAGCGACGGCAAAGCCGGTCGCGATCAGGCGAAACATGAGGGAGATCCTGTCTTGAATTGTGCAATTTTCGTGGCGCAAATGCGCCAACAATCAGACAGTTACCCGCGCCGAACGACAATTTTCCGACACATTTGCTAAGTTAACATGACAGCTTTCCGGTTGCCCCGCGCTTTGCACCCGCAGAGCCGCGAATCTGTTCAGTCGGAAGTCTTGACACTGCGCCACGGTCCCACAACCAGCGGTCCCGCCGATCCGGCAGCTTGTCGCGGATCAGCCCGCTGGCCTTGTGCTCAGATCAGGTGACCGCCATCGCTGTCATCGCCAGCCGCTTCCATCAGCCGCGCCATATCCGGCACGGTCACATGCCGGTTGCCCTGAAGCGAGATGACACCCGCCTTGCGAAGGGCAGACATCTGTCGGCTTACCGTTTCAAGCGTCAGACCAAGATAATCCGCCATGGCCTCGCGCGTCAGCGGCAGGTCAAAGACCACGGCCCCGTGCGGCGAAAAGGCAGGCTGCCGTCGCGCCACGATATTCAGAAGGCTCGCGATCTTTTCCCGCGCGGTCTTGCGACCCAGCACCAGCATCCATTCCCGCGCGGCGTCCAGCTCGTCGAGCGTCATCTCAAGCAAGCGATGCGAGATATGCGGGGTCTCCATCATCATCTTCTCGAACGGCTTCTTGCGGAAACAGCACATGATAAGATCGGTCGTCGCCACGATGTCATAGGCTGCACCCTTGCGCCCGGGACGTCCGACGAAATCTGACGGCAGCAGCAAGCCAACCATCTGCGTCCGGCCGTCTTCCATCGTCTGCGTCAGGGTGGCGACACCGCTCACGACCGAGGCGACAAAATCCATCCGGTCATTGGACCAGACAATCGTCTGCCCTGCTTCGAAGCTGCGGTAATACTTGATTTCCTCAAGCTGGGCGAGCTCATCCGCCTCGCACCGGGCACAGACTGCGCGGTGGCGGATCGGACAATCCGCACAATTTGAAACAAGTGATTTGGTGATAACTGTCATTAGGCCGGGCCGATTGATCTGGATCAATGAGGCGAATCTAACACATCGAATATCGATTGCACATGCTGACTCAAACTCGTTTTTCACGCATGGGTCTTTTTGACGCTCGCGTGCCCCGCTACACAAGCTATCCCACGGCGCCCCACTTTGGCGACGCCACCGGTCCCGGTGATTTTGGCGACTGGATCGCCAGCCTTACCCCCGGGCGCGAGATTTCACTTTACGTGCATATCCCGTTTTGCCGCCGGCTATGCTGGTTCTGCGCCTGCCGAACACAGGGCACCCAGAAGCAGGCGCCCGTCGTCAGCTATCTTGAGACGCTAAAGCAGGAACTTCAGCTGCTCGCCGCGACCCTGCCCAATGGTATCCGCCTGTCGAGGCTGCACTGGGGTGGAGGCACGCCCACCCTGCTGACCGGCTACATGATCCGCGAGCTTGCGGAAGCGATCTTTTCGGTGGCCCCGCTTGCCGGGAACGCCGAATTTTCTGTCGAAATCGACCCGAACGAACTCGACGCGGAACGTGTCGATGCGCTTGCCGACATGGGTATGACCCGCGCCTCGATCGGCGTTCAGGACTTCGACCCCGAAATCCAGAAAGTGATCGGCCGCCAGCAAAGCTTTGAAATCACACAGCGTGCGGCGGACATGATTCGTGACAAGGGCATAGAAAGCCTCAACACCGATATCCTGTTCGGCCTGCCCGGCCAGTCCCGGGAAAAGATGACGCAAAGCGTTCAGAAACTGCTGTCACTGAACCCCGACCGGATCGCCCTCTATGGCTATGCGCATGTGCCCTGGATGGCCCGTCGTCAGTCGATGATCCCCTCGGATACGCTTCCCTCGCCCGAAGAACGGCTCGCGCTGTTCGATACGGCGCATGAACTACTGACATGGGACGGGTACGAGGCCATCGGCATAGATCACTTCGCCCGCCCCGAAGACGGGCTCGCCAAGGCGCAGAAAACCGGGAGGCTCCGGCGCAATTTCCAAGGGTATACCGACGATCAGTCTGATGCGTTGATCGGGCTGGGTGCCTCGTCGATCTCGCGGCTGCCCCAAGGCTACGCCCAGAACGCTCCGGCCACCTCGGCCTATGTGGGACGCATCCGGTCCGGCAGCTTCGCTACCACGCGGGGCCACAGCCTCAGCAACGAAGACCGCCTTCATGCCCGGATGATCGAAATGATCATGTGTGATTTCCGTATTGCCACCGACGAACTGGTTCGCGATTTCGGCGTCGGACGGGATCATGTCCGCCGCTTGCTGGACCGGGCAAACGAAAGATTTGAAAACGGGCTGAAGGTGGACGACAAGGGCCTCAGCATCCCAAAGGACATGCGCCCGCTGACCCGCATGATCGCGCGGCAGTTCGACCTCTATGACATGAGCGTCCACGGCCATAGCTCTGCGATCTGAACGACCAAAACTTTTGCAAAAAAGTTTTGCAAAGAATTTTGCTGTAAAATTCTTGTCGCCCTTGGCCGACCTTGCCGCGCCCGATCAGTGGGTCGCGGCAACCAGCGTCTTGGTGTATTCTTCCTTCGGGCTGTCAAACACTTCTGCCGCCGGTCCCTGCTCGACCACGTCGCCTTGGTTCATTACGATGACCTGATGCGACATGGCCCGCACCACCTTCAGGTCATGCGAAATGAACAGATAGGCCAGCCCGTATTTCTGCTGCAACTTGCGCAGCAGTTCCACGATCTGCACCTGCACGGTCATGTCCAGCGCACTGGTCGGTTCATCCAGAACGAGCAGTTTCGGCCGAAGAACCATCGCCCGCGCAATAGCGATGCGCTGGCGCTGCCCACCCGAAAACTCATGCGGGTAACGATCCATCGTCTGCGGGTCCAGCCCGGTCTCGCGCATCACCTCGGCCACCAGTTCCCGCTGATCGCGGCTGGCGTCCACCTTATGCACGTTCAACCCCTCGGAGATGATCTGGAAGCAGGTCATGCGTGGACTGAGGCTGCCATAAGGGTCCTGGAACACAATCTGCATCTCGGCGCGCAGGCGCCGCAACTGGCGGGTCGACCATTTACGCACGTCATCGCCGACAAAGGCAATCCGCCCCTCTGACGCGATCAGCCGCATGATGGCAAGCGCAAGCGTCGTTTTGCCTGATCCGGATTCCCCGACGATGCCGACCGTTTCCCCGGCCCGCACCCGCAACGTTGCTTCGTTCACCGCTTTGACGTAGCCGGTCGTGCGTTTCAGCAGCCCCTGCTGGATCGGGAACCAGACTTTCAGCTTTTCAGTTTCCGCGATCACCTTGGCGTCCGCCGCCACCGGTTCGGGTTCGCCCGTCGGCTCTGCCGCCAGCAGCTTTTTCGTATAGGCGTGCTGCGGGTTCTCGAAGATCTCCTTCGTCGGCCCGGTTTCCACGATCTCGCCGTCCTTCATCACGCAGACACGGTCCGCGATCCGGCGCACGATGCCCAGGTCATGGGTGATGAACAGCAGGCCCATGTCCTCATCCGCCTTCAGCTCGGCCAACAACTCAAGGATCTGCGCCTGAATCGTCACGTCCAGTGCCGTCGTCGGTTCGTCCGCGATCAGCACGGCGGGCTTGTTCGCAAGCGCCATGGCGATCATCACACGTTGGCGCTGACCACCTGATAACTGGTGCGGATAGGCCCCAAGCCGCGATTCCGCGCTCCGGATCCCGACACGTTTCAGCAGTTCGAGGATTCGTGCCCGCGCCGCGCTCCCGCTCAGCCCTTGGTGCAGGGCCAGCGATTCACCCATCTGCTTTTCGATGGTATGCAGCGGGTTCAGCGAGGTCATCGGCTCCTGAAAGATAAAGCTGATGTCATTGCCCCGCACCTTGTGCAGCAGGCCCTTCGACGCGCCGATCATCTGCTGACCTTCGTAGGTGACCGAGCCTTCGACCTCGGCACTGTCACCCAGCAGCGAAACCGTCGACAGGGCTGTCACCGACTTGCCCGACCCGGATTCACCGACCAGCGCAACGGTCTCTCTCCGGTCGACGGTAAAGGACACGCCTTTGACCGCCTGCGTTACCTTGCCGTCCTGCCGGAACGACACTTTCAGATCGCGAACGTCCAGCAGGCTCATGAAAAGGTCTTTCTGGGGTCAAACGCGTCACGCACCCCTTCGAAAATGAACACCAGAAGCGACAGCATCAGCGCAAAGGTAAAGAACGCGGTAAAAGCCAGCCACGGCGCCTGCAGATTCTGTTTCGCCTGAAGCGTCAGCTCGCCCAACGACGGCGCCGAAGACGGCAGACCAAAACCGAGAAAGTCGAGACTTGCCAGCGCGCCGATGGTGCCGGTCACGATGAACGGCAGCATGGTCAGCGTGGCAACCATCGCATTGGGCAGCATGTGGCGGAACATGATCTTCATGTTGCCCACGCCAAGCGCCTTGGCCGCGCGCACGTATTCAAGGTTCCGCGCCCGCAGGAACTCGGCCCGGACCACGCCCACCAGCGCCATCCATCCGAACAGCACCATCAGCAGGATCAGCAGCCAGACCTTTCGCCCCAGTATCGCGAACATGATAATGATGACGTAAAGCTGCGGCGTCGCGCTCCAGACCTCGATAAAACGCTGGAACAGCAGGTCGGTCAGCCCACCGAAAAAGCCCTGAACCGCTCCGGCGGCAATGCCGATCAGGCTCGAAAGCAGCGTCACGATCAGGGTAAAGGCCACCGAAAGGCGGAACCCGTGGATCACCCGCGCCAGAACATCGCGCTTGGTATCGTCGGTGCCCAGCAGGTTCTGCCCGTTCGGCGGCAGCGGCGCTGCACCGGGCCGATCCACCGGCGTGTCATAGGAGTATGGGATCAGCGGCCAGATCGTCCAGCCTTTCTGGATGTCCTCGCCGTCGATCACCCCGTCCTGCGCATCGACGATCAATGCTTCGGGGTCGTCGAAACAGTCGATATTACCGCCGGTCTGGATCAGGCATTCCACCTCGGGGTCGCGATAGACCGCCTCGGTCTGGAAATCTCCGCCGAAAGCGGTCTCGGGATAGAAATTCCAGATCGGCGTGTAGAATTGCCCCTGATAACGCACGAGGATCGGCTTGTCATAGGCGATGAACTCGGCAAACAGGCTCAGCCCGAAGAGCACCGCAAAGATCCACAGCGAAAAGAACGCGCGCCGGTTGCGTTTGAAATTACGCCAGCGCCGCTGGTTGAGGGGGGACAGAGCCATCAGCCTTCCCTCTTTTCAAAATCGATCCGCGGATCGACAAAGACATACATCAGGTCCGACAGGATATTCACCAAAAGGCCCATCAGGCCAAAGATGAACAGCGTGCCGAAGACGATGGGATAATCGCGCGCCACGGCGGCCTCGAACCCAAGCCGTCCCAACCCGTCGAGCGAAAAGATCGTCTCGATGATGATCGACGAGCCAAAGAACACTCCAATGAACACGGCAGGAAAACCGGCGATCACGATCAGCATCGCGTTACGGAACACATGCCCGTAAAGCACCCGCTTTTCCGACAGGCCCTTGGCCCGGGCCGTGATGACATACTGCTTCTTGATCTCGTCAAGAAAGCTGTTCTTGGTAAGCAGGGTCAGCGTCGCAAAAGACGAAATCGTGAGCGCAATCGTCGGCAGCGCGATATGCCAGAAATAGTCCAGAATTTTGCCCATCGTGGTCAGCTGGTCGAAATTGTCCGAGGTCAGCCCGCGCAGCGGGAAGATCTGCCAATAGGACCCGCCTGCAAACAGCACCAGCAGCAGGATCGCGAACAGAAAGGCCGGGATCGCATAAGCCACGATGATCGCGGCACTCGTCCATGTATCGAACAGCGACCCCTCGCGCACCGCCTTACGGATGCCAAGCGGGATCGACACGATATAGGCAATCAGCGTCGACCATAGCCCGAGAGAGATCGAAACCGGCATCTTTTCTAAGATCAGGTCGATCACGCTGGCCGAGCGGAAATAGCTCTCGCCGAAATCGAACCGAGCATAATTCCAGAGCATCAGCCCGAACCGTTCCAGCGGGGGCTTGTCGAACCCATATTCCTTTTCCAGCTTTTCGATGAATTCAGGCGGCAGCCCCCGCGCGCCGATATATTCCTCGGATTGCGGATCGCCCCCGCCGGACCCACCCATACCGGCATCGCCCTGACCGCCCGCGAACGACCCGAACGTATCGCCCTGCCCCTGCGCCCGCGCGATGGCCTGTTCGATCGGGCCACCGGGGACGAATTGGACAAGGACGAAGTTGATGATCAGAACGCCCAGAAGGGTCGGAATGATAAGCAGCAATCGCCGCAGTATATAGGCGCCCATCTGGCGATTACCTCAATGCGCCGGCGGTCTTAAGTGCCTCGGCTTTCTCGGCGTCGTACCACCAGAAATCGAGATAGCCCAGATCATAGGGCGGCAAAGGCTCGGGATAAGCGTACTGATCGTAATAGGACACCCAGTAGTCCGCCTTGTACCAGACCGGGATCATGAAGAATTCGAACCGCAGCGCCCGGTCCAGCGCCCGCAGCGTGGTTTCCTCTTCCTCGGTATTCTCCGCCATCAGCGAGGCCTCGATGATCGCGTCCACCATAGGGCTTGCCAGCCCGGCAGGGTTGAACACGGAAAACGCCGCTTCGCTTGAGCCATACATCTGCATCAACCCGGTGCCGGTACCAAGGAAAGGCCGGTAGGCGTCAAAGATCAGGTCGAAATCGAACTCGCGCTCGCGCAGCGTGTATTGAGCCGGGTCGACTTTCTCGAGCGTAATGTCGATGCCCATCGCCTGCACGTTGTTGACGTAGTTTTCCAGAATAGCCCCCAGCGTGCCTTCGGCGGCCGTGTTGAACAGCAGCGTCAGGCTCAGCGTCTTGCCATCGGCATTGCGACGCACACCGTCACTGCCCACCGGCCAACCGGCTTCGTCCAAAAGGCCCATAGCGCGACGCAAATTGCGACGGTCGGTCAGGCGCGACGCGTCCGAACTATGCGGCATCCGCGCCTCTTCCGTCAGCATCTCGTCTGGCACCACATCGCCCAGCGATTCAAGGAACTCCAATTCGGCCCCTTCCGGTACGCCCGTCGCCATCAGCGGCGTATCCTGCGTAAACGAGGCCCGCTGTTCGAAAAGGTTGTACTGCAGGCTTTCGTTGGTCCATTCAAAGTTAAAGGCAAGCGACAGCGCCTCGCGCAGGTTCTTGTCCTGCATCACCTCGCGGCGCAGGTTGAACACGATGCCCGATGGCGTCGGCGGCGTACCATCCGGCAATTCCGCTTTCACGACCTGCCCCGCCTGGATCTTCGGAAAATCATAGGAGGTCGCCCATTTCTTGGAATCGCCCTCCACGCGGAATGTATATTCACCCGCCTTGAAGGCCTCGAAAGACGCAGTGTCGTCGCCGAAATACTCGACGCGGATGCTGTCGAAATTATGCCGGCCCTGATTGATCGCCAGATCATTGCCCCAGTAATCCGGGTTCCGCTTGTAGACGATGCGGCGATTCACATCGATCCGGTCGATCATGTAGGGCCCCGAACCGGGCGAGGTCTCCATCCGCGATTCATCCAGCCGTGCGCCGGATTCATCGAACCATTTCTTCGACCAGACCGGCACGCCCCCCACCTGATCAATCAGGCTGCGGCGCGAAATACCGGGGGTAAAGTAGAACTTGATCGTATGCTCATCGAGCACTTCGACCCGCGGGATGCGCTTTTTGACCGCGGCCGCATAAGACGGAAGCCCCTGTTCCAGCAAAAGGTTATGGCTGAACATCACGTCTTCTGCCGTGACGGGCGTGCCATCGGAAAACTTGGCCTCGGGGCGCATGTGAAAGATCACCCAGTCCTTGGTGACCGGGTATTCAAGGCTCTCGGCCAGCAAGCCATAGGCCTCGCCATAGGCATCTGCCGGACCATCGGCCAGCAGGCTCTCGTACATGATCCAGCTCAGCTCACCCCGGCGCCCTTTGACGGTGTAGGGATTCATCGAATCAAACGTGCCCAGCGCCGCATAGGAAAGCTCACCGCCCTTGGGCGCATCCGGGTTCACGTAATCGTAATGCTCGAAATCCGCAGGATATTTCAGATCCCCGTAAAAGGAATACCCGTGCGAGACGATCATCTCGCCCTCTTCCGCCGTGGTGTCCTGCCCGCGCGCCATTCCCGCCAGAGCCAGCGCGGTCGCGAAACTCACGACCAGTCCCGTCAGGGCATGAAAGACCGGTCTGCGATCCAGGGCACGGCTTTGCGAACGGGTGGCGGGTTGTCTCATCGGGCACGTCCTCCATCGGCGGTGTTCTCTCCGCATTGCTGCTTGCTGATGTAAGCTAATTGGCCAGCGCGCCAACATTCAAGTTGAGATTATGTAAGGAAAACGTGAAGAGCGCCCACTCACCCTAATATCCGGCAACAAAATGCAAAAAGGCCGCAGCACCATGCTGCGGCCCCTGTAACTTTCGAAACTGGCAAGGATTAGTTGCTGACGCTTTCGATATAGGCAATCACGTTCGCGCGGTCTTCGACCTTGCGCAGACCGGCAAAGCCCATCGCGGTGCCCGGCGCGTAACCCTTGGGGTTTTCGAGGAAGCGGTTCAGGTGATCGTAATCCCAGACGCCTTCGATCTCGGTCAGCGCGCCGGAGTAACCGAACCCGTCAACGCCGGCGATATCGCGGCCAACGACGTTATGCAGGGTCGGGCCGGTTGCGTTCTCGCCCGCGCCCAGCTTGTGGCAGGCCTGGCACTTCTTGAAGACATTCGCGCCCTTGCCGGCATCGGCCGATGCCATGACCTCGGTGAAATCGATTTCCGGTTCCGCTTCGGCCGGTTCATCGCTGGCGCCGGTGTCGATGACATAGGCAGCCTCGCCATGACCTCCGACGTGATACAATTCTTCCGCTACCCATTTGCCGAGCAGGAACACCAGTAAGGCGCCACAGAGAGAGGCCACCACTTTGGTTGAGGTCATCGTGTCCATTTGATCGCGAGTCCATTTGATCCGTTTCGGACGATTGTCTAAGCCTTCCCCTTCCCGGAGGCAAGGTATAGACACCGCGACTATTCGCCCACCACCCAGAAAGTCTCGTCATGACCAATCGCATAGCCTTCCAGGGAGAACCCGGAGCCTACAGCCATCAGGCCTGCCGCAAGGCGCGCCCTGACATGGAGGCCATGCCCTGCCGGACCTTCGAGGATGCCATCGACGCGGTCAAATCCGGCGCGGCCGATCTCGCGATGCTTCCGGTCGAGAATTCTACCTATGGCCGGGTCGCCGATATCCATACGCTGCTGCCTGAATCGGGCCTGCATATCATCGACGAAGCCTTTGTGCGCGTGCATATCAACCTTCTGGCAGTACCGGGCACCACGCTCGATCAGGTCACCCACGCGATGAGCCACACAGTGCTTCTTGGCCAATGCAAAAGTTTCCTTAAAGAATATGGCATTCACCGCATTACCGGCGCCGATACGGCAGGATCCGCCAAGCAGGTGGCCGAGGCAGGCAACCCGGCGACCGCCGCGCTGGCGGCGGAACTTGCAGGTGAAATCTATGGTCTCGACGTGCTTGCCCGCCATATCGAGGACAATCACGACAATACGACGCGCTTCCTGATTATGTCGCCCGAGGCTGATTCTTCGCGTCGCGGCGACATGATGATCACCAGTTTCATCTTTCAGGTCCGCAACATTCCGGCGGCGCTTTACAAGGCGATGGGCGGCTTCGCGACCAACGGCGTCAACATGACCAAGCTCGAAAGCTACATGGACGGATCATTCACCGCGACGCAATTCTACGCGGATATCGAAGGCCATCCCGATGACGCACATGTGAAACGGGCGCTCGACGAACTGACCTATTTCACATCACGTCTGAAAATTCTCGGGGTCTACCCGGCCGCAGCGGACCGCACCTAGGGAAAATCGACCATCACGCCGTACGGCTGTGATGGTCCTCGATGAACCTGCCGTATTCGGCAACCCGTTCCGCGAATTGCTTGGCCAGGTTCGACTTGGCCAGCTTGAGCGACTGAACGAGCAACCGCGCCGAAATCGTTTTCGGCGTAAGCTTCAGCTCAATCGAAACCCGCGTACGTTTCTGCGAAAGCGCGACAAGTTCGACCGACATATGCGTCTCCAGCCCCTGCGACGTGGCGTCGAACAGCAACTCCTCGGGCGCCACGGCCTTAACCAGTTCGATCTGGATCGTGCGGGCCTTACCCCGGAGGGAGAACTTGACGTCCCATGCCGCGCCCACATGGGGCGGATGCACCTTGCTGGTACGCTGAACTTCGGCACCGCGCCGTCTTCCCGGGTTGAGAATTTCATGTGGTTTCCGATTTTTTATCGACGCCGCCGATAGCGCGGCTACGCCCTACGGTTGTTGGATCAGTCAAGCGTATCTGCAAGCCAGTTGTCCAAAAGAAAATGCGCGATGGCCCCCTTGCGGGCCGGTTTCAGAACCGGATGTTCCCCGGCAAAGGCCGACATCATTTCCTCGCGGCTGACCCAGATCGCATCCTCGATCTCAACCGGGTCGATGGTGATCTCGCGGCTCAGTGCCTCACCGTGGCATCCGAACATGAGAGAGGCGGGAAAGGGCCAAGGCTGGCTGGCCAGATAGCCGACCTCGCCAACGCTCACCCCCGCTTCCTCGAAAACCTCGCGCCGCACTGCGGCCTCCAGTGTCTCGCCCGGTTCGACAAAACCGGCCAGCAGAGAATACATGCCTTCGGGCCAGCCCGGCGACCGGCCCATCAGCACCGAATTTCCATGTGTGATCAGCATGATGACAACCGGATCGGTGCGCGGGAAATGATGCGTGCCGCAATTCGGGCAAATCCGCTGCCAGCCCGCCTGCGCCACATCGCTCGGCGAACCGCAGCGCGCACAGAACCGGTGCGATCCGTGCCAGTTCACGATGGCCTTGGCCGTCGCCGCCAGTTCCGCATCGCGCGGCGTGATATGCACCATAGCCCGGCGCAACTCGGTGAAAACGCAGTCGTCCGGGAAATCCGGATGATGCTGCATGGAAAGATCCGCGAACATGCCAAGGCTGCCGGTATCCTGCCCCTCCGGCTCCCATTTCGAGATATCGCAGGCAAAATCCGGCGCGCCGCTTTCTTCCAGCCCCAGAAAGACCGGCGCTTCGATATCGCCGCCAAGCCCTTGCTTGAGGATCGGGTGGTTCATCGGCACCAACGCCAGCTCGCCTTCGCCCCGCATAAGTGGCTTGCCCCGCCAGAGCAGTACGCAGGCCGCCTTGGGATGGGCCATCGCCGCGGCCAGCGCATCCTCGTCCATCCTGATATGCGCCGCGCGGTTAAGCCCCGATCCGCCAAACGTCACTTTTTCCGCGTGTTTCATGCTCTGTTACCGCCCCGCTCGCCCGTTACCCGTTCCAATCGCACAGCTTTTCCCACTTTTCAATTCCACGACAGGTTCCGACACAAGAGCCAGCCATTTTCACGTACCGACGAACGACGCGAAAGAGCGTCAATCCTGACACAAATCGTCCGGCCAAAAATTAGGGAAATGGCAATCTCCCTATATGTTTTATGAATGAACGCCTGTGGCAGAACGGTCGGAAAACACGATCACAGGCACACCCGCCTCAGGGGAGAGGCATCGGCAGCATGAACGGCTCACGGTTCATTGACGTCGGAACGAATGCAAGGTTGCGCCTCATGGCGACAACCGATCTGCACATGCATCTCGCGAGCTACGATTATCGCAGCAATCGCGACGACCCCTCGGTCGGCATGACCCGCACCGCGACCCTGATCCGCGAGGCCCGCCGCGAGGCCGAGCAGGACGGCATGGCCTGTTTTCTCTTCGACAATGGCGACTCCCTTCAGGGCACACCGCTTGCCGATCTTGTCCGTCACCACCCGGACAGAACGCACCCGATGATGCGGGCCTTTGGCACGCTCCGTTACGACGCCATCGGGCTTGGCAATCACGATTTCGACTTCGGTCTGAAACCACTCAGCTCGGCCATCGGCCAGGCCCCCTGCCCCGTGCTCTCGACCAATACAACCTGCCGCAGCCCCGCCCAGACGCCCTGCTTTTCGCGTTTCGTAATCCTTGACCGCATCGTTCAGATCCATTCTTCGGCCGAAAAAGTAGGAGATCCGTCCCCCTCCGAACCGGTCGAAGTGCCGATCCGCCTTGGCGTCCTGTCCTTCCTGCCGCCCCAGACGCTGATGTGGAATGCCCATCTGCCCCGGCATCAGCTTGAAATCGACGATATCGTCGACAGCGCCCGCGCCAGTCTCCGCACGCTTCGAACGCTCGAATGCGATATCGTCGTCGCGCTCTGCCATGCCGGGATCAGCCGCTCTCCGGCACATCACCGCATGGAAAACGCCGTGCTCCCGCTCGCCGAGATCGACGGTATCGACGTGATCATCGCCGGACACAGCCACATGCTTCTGCCCGGCCCGGATTTCGCCGGGATCGACGGTCTCGACCACGGCGCAGGCAAGGTGCATGGCAAGCCCGTGGTGATGGCAGGCGCGGCAGGTTCGCACCTTGGCCTCATAGACCTCGACTTGAAACGCCGGGACAGTGGCTGGGAAATCGCCCGCAGCCGATCAAGCCTGCGTGCCATCGCCCGCCGCACCCCCGAGGGGCAGCTTGAATCGCTCGCCGAGGAAGACCCCGAGATGGTCGCCCAACTGGCCGAGGACCACGCCGATACGATCGAGATGCTGAATCGTCCCGTCGGCCGCGTCAGCCAGCCGCTGCACAGCTACTTTTCCTTCATCGCGCCGGATCGCTCTCTCGCCACCGTCGCCGCCGCGCAGGCCGCCGCCCTGCGTCCGCTCTTGCAGGGCACGCCGGTTGCCGAACTGCCGCTGCTCTCCGCCACCTCCCCGGGCCGGTACGGCGCACGCAGCGGGCCGGGCAATTACACCGATGTGCCCGCCGGCCCGCTTGCCCTGCGCCACCTGAGCGACCTCCAGACCTTTCAGAACGATCTGCACGCCGTCATGGTCTCCGGCGGGCAGCTTGTGGACTGGCTCGAAATGTCCGCCTGCCTGTTCCGCCAGATCCCGCCGGGCGCCGAGCACGCCGCGTTGATAGACCCGGAACTGCCCGGACACGAATTCGATGTCATCTACGGCCTGACCTACGTGATCGACATCGCCGTGCCGCCAAGATTTGAACCCGATGGCACACTCCGGCCCGGTAACCACCGTCGTATCCGCGATCTTTGCCACAAGGGGCAACCCGTCGACGATGACGATGTTTTCGCCGTCGCCCTGAACAGTTTTCGTGCTGCCGGAGGCCGGTTCAAAGTCCTCGAAAACGCGCGGCACCTGCCGGTCGATCCGGTCGGGCTGCGCAGCGTCCTGCGCGCCTATCTGGCCGGTGAACTGCCCCGCGATCCGCTGGAATCCGCGCCCCACCCGTGGCGCTTTGCCCCGATGCCCGGCACCTCGGTCAGCCTTCAGACCGGACCCGACGCCCAGCGATACCTTGAAGAAATCGCGCCACTCGATGTCACCAGCAACGGCATCGACGAATGCGGTTTTCTCCGGCTCTCGCTTCCGCTTTAGACCGCCCGCTTGCGAATCCAGAACACGA
Organism: Phaeobacter sp. 22II1-1F12B; assembly: GCF_002210165.1. GTDB lineage: Bacteria > Pseudomonadota > Alphaproteobacteria > Rhodobacterales > Rhodobacteraceae > Heliomarina. The sequence continues at coordinate 325,604 of NZ_AQQP01000002.1, forward strand.
CCCCTATATGGGGCCTTGAGAGGTTGGCGCGGGCAAGCGCCTCGCCAACCTGGTCAGGTCCGGAAGGAAGCAGCCACAACGAGCCCCGCTTGGGTCGATGTCCAGCCTCTCACTTAAGCAGCAAATCCCAACGGGATTTGCGCGAAAAGCCGAAAGCGATAAATCGCATAGCGATTTACGCGCAGGCCCATCCCCTCTGAACGACCCCACGCGCCAGACCCCTACAACCGATCCGTGCTGAACGTGTCGCAGGACCGCAAATCGCCGCTGTCATACCCCGTCGCAAACCAGCGTTGACGCTGCTCCGAGGTGCCATGCGTAAAGGTATGCGGCTGCGGCACCCGTCCGGCATCGCGTTGCAACTTGTCATCGCCGATCTGGCGGGCCGCGTTCAGCGCCTCTTGCAGATCGCCGCGCTCCATCAGCCCGCCGACCTTCTGCGCCCAGATCCCGGCCAGGCAATCCGCCTGCAGTTCAAGCCGCACGGTCAGCGCATTGGCATCAACCTGGCTACTCTGGCGGCGCGCGTTGTCGACCTGCCCGAGGATTCCCAGAAGGTTCTGCACGTGATGGCCCACCTCATGCGCGATCACGTAGGCCGCCGCGAAATCCCCCGCCGCGCCAAGCTGCCGGTGCATCGTTTCGAAAAACGCGGTGTCAAGATACGCCTTGCGGTCCGCCGGGCAATAAAACGGCCCCGTCGCGCCCGAGGCCCCGCCACAGGGGCTCTGCGTCACGCCGGAAAACAGCACAAGCTGCGGCGGCACGTAATCGCCATCGACCTGCGCGTCGAACACCTCGGTCCAGACCTGCTCGGTTGTCGTCAGCACGCGCGAGGCGAACTCCGCCTCCTGCTCCTCGGCCGGGGTCGGTTCGCGGGCCACCATCTGGGTACTGTCCTGCCCCGTCAGCAACGGCGTCACATCGATTCCCGCGAAATACCCAAAGGCAAGGATCGCAAGAAATCCGACGATTCCAATGCCACCGACTGCCCCGCCGCGGCCTGACATGCGCCGCCCGCGGCGGTCTTCGACGTTACGACTGCGACCAATTCCACCCAGGCGCATGGCGACACCTCCCAATCACACTAATTCAATTCAAAGTTAACATAACTTGAGGGATTATGGTTCCGGAAAGATGACAAATGCAGGATGACGGCGCTCCCGACGCAGACCGAAACACCCGCTGGGCGGAAAACCGGACCGACTGGGCCGAGGACCGGACGCTTCAGGCCAATGAACGCACCTTTGCGGGTTGGATGCGGACGGGCATGGCCTCGGTGGCCCTCGCACTTGGCCTCAGGGCGCTGTTCGGCGCGTTCGAGCCGACATGGCTCGCCAAGACAGTCGCGAGCATCTTCCTGCTCGTCGCCATCGGCATTTTCTGGACCGCGCGGCGCAACGCGGCAAAGACGCTCGAACGGCTCAACGACCACCGTGCGCAGCCGCTCAGCCCGCGCAGTTTCACCCTGCTTGCCGCCAGCCTGACCTTTGGCGCGCTGGCCACCGGCACATTGCTCTGGCTGCTTTAGTGGACCTTGCCGCGCGCTCGCATTAACCTGTCCCGAAACGAGCACCCGAATCCTATTCCCCACAGGTCTGCATGTCCGAAACCGCGCCTTCTCAATATCGCGTTCTTGCCCGCAAGTATCGCCCGGAAACCTTTGCCGATCTGGTCGGACAGGATGCGATGGTCCGCACGCTGAAAAACGCGTTCGAGGCCGACCGCATCGCGCAGGCCTTTATCATGACCGGCATCCGGGGCACGGGTAAGACAACGACGGCGCGGATCATCGCCAAGGGCATGAACTGCATCGGCCCCGACGGCAATGGCGGACCAACCACCAATCCCTGCGGCGAATGCGAACATTGCAAGGCTATCATGGAAGGCCGCCATGTGGACGTGCTGGAAATGGATGCTGCGTCGCGCACCGGCGTCGGCGACATCCGCGAAATCATCGATTCCGTGCGCTATCGCGCCGCCTCGGCCCGCTACAAGATCTACATCATCGACGAAGTTCACATGCTCTCGACCAGTGCCTTCAACGCGCTGCTCAAGACGCTCGAGGAACCGCCCGAGCATGTGAAATTCATCTTCGCCACGACCGAAATCCGCAAGGTCCCGGTCACGGTGCTGTCGCGTTGCCAGCGCTTTGACCTGCGCCGGATCGAACCCGAGGTCATGATCGACCTGCTGAAAAAGATCGCCGGGGCGGAAAACGCGCAAATCTCCGAGGATGCGCTTGCCCTGATCACCCGCGCCGCCGAAGGCTCGGCCCGCGATGCGACTTCGCTGCTCGATCAGGCGATTTCGCACGGGGCGGGCGAAACCACCGCCGATCAGGTCCGCGCCATGCTGGGCCTTGCCGACCGGGGCCGCGTGCTCGATCTGATGGACATGATCCTGCGCGGCGATGCCGCCGGGGCGCTGACGGAACTCTCCGCCCAGTATGCCGAGGGTGCCGATCCGATGGCGGTGCTCCGCGATCTGGCCGAGATTTCGCACTGGGTCTCCGTCGTCAAGATCACCCCGGATGCTGCCGAAGACCCGACCATCTCGCCCGACGAACGCGCCCGCGGCAGCGACATGGCCGCGAACCTGCCGATGCGGGTGCTGTCGCGCATGTGGCAGATGCTGCTGAAATCCATGGAAGAAGTCGCCGCCGCACCCAACGCGATGATGGCCGCCGAAATGGCCGTGATCCGCCTGACCCATGTCGCCGACCTCCCCAGTCCCGAAGAGCTGGTCCGCAAGCTGGGCACCACGCCGCAACCGCCCCAGCCTTCTGCGCCGCCCCCCTCGGGTGGTGGTGGTGGTGGTGGCGGGCACAGCGCCCACCACCAGTCAAACACCAATGCGGTGTCGCACCGCAGCAGTGGCGGCGCCCAGCCCGCCCCGGCCGAGGCCCCGAACAGCGCGCTGGCCCATTACCCAAGCTTCGAGCACGTCCTCGAACTGATCCGTTCCAACCGCGACGTGAAACTGCTGGTCGAGGTTGAAACCGGCCTGCGTCTCGTCTCCTATTCGCCGGGCCGCATCGAATTCTCGCCGACGGATACCGCGCCCGGCGACATGGCCCAGCGGCTCGGCTCCGCGCTGCAACGCTGGACCGGCAACCGCTGGGCGGTCAGCGTGGTCGCCACCGGTGGCGCGCCCACCGTGGCCGAGGTACGCGATGCCAAGGAAAACGCCCTGCGCGAAGAGGCCAGCACCCACCCGATGGTGCAGGCCGTGCTCGCCCGTTTCCCCAAGGCGGTGATCAAGGATATCCGCACCCCGGAACAGATCGCCGCCGACGTTGAAACCGAGGCCCTGCCCGAGGTCGAGGACGAATGGGACCCGTTCGAGGATGACTGATCGCAAGACCCGCGCGCTCGTGCCCGAAAGCCTTGCCGCCATCGAACGCGACTGGTGCATGTCGCCGGGGCTGATCTCGGGCGATCATGTCTATCTGACCGGCATCACCGGCCAGCGCATCGACGGCGTGATCCCCGAAACGCCCGAGGAACAGTATGAAACCGCTTTCGACAATATCGCGCTGATCCTGGCCGAGGGCGGCATGACGCTGGCCGACATGGTTGACGTCACGACCTTTCACATCGGGCTTCAGGACCATCTCGATACCTTCCGCAAGGTCTGGAATGCGCGGGTTTCGCCCCCATATCCTGCATGGACGGCGGTGGGCGTGACGGAATTCATCATTCCCGGCAACTTCATCGAAGTGAAGGTGGTGGCCCGCCTGCCAAACGTGTAAACCACCGCGAAACGAACAATCAGGAGACTGAAATGCTCAAAGGATTAGGCGGTCTTGGCGACATGACCAAGATGATGAAAGCCGCGCAGGAAATGCAGACCAAGATGGCGCAGCTTCAGGAAGACATGCACAACCTGATGGTCACCGGCGAATCCGGGGCCGGTCTCGTCAAGGCGACCTGCACCTGCAAGGGCGAGCTGAAATCGCTCGACATCGACCCGTCGATCTTCAACGGCGACGACAAGGAAGTGGTCGAAGACCTGATCCTCGCCGCCATCAAGGACGCACAGGGCAAGGCCAGCGATCGCGCTCAGGAAGAGATGGGCAAGCTGACCGAGGGCATGGGCCTGCCCAAGGACATGAAACTCCCGTTCTGAGCCCCGCTTGAGCAGTACCAGCGATATCGACAGCCTGATCGAGCTGATGGCCCGCCTGCCGGGCCTCGGCCCCCGTTCGGCACGTCGCGCGGTACTGCACCTGATCCGCAAACGCGGGCAATTGCTGACCCCTCTGGCGGGGGCCATGCAGCAAGTCGCCGCCACCGCGCGCGAATGCCTGAACTGCGGCAATGTCGGAACCAGCGATATCTGCGACATCTGCGAGTCCGAGAAACGCGCCACGGGCGAGCTTTGCATCGTCGAGGACGTGGCCGATCTCTGGGCCATGGAACGCTCGCAGGTGTTTCGCGGCCGCTACCACGTGCTGGGCGGCACGCTTTCCGCCCTCGATGCCGTCGGCCCAGAAGAGCTTCGCATCCCGCGCCTGCTCGACCGGGTTGAAACCGAAGGCATCACCGAGGTCATCCTCGCGCTCAACGCCACGGTCGACGGCATGACCACCGCCCATTACATCGCCGATCAACTCGGCGAACGGGTCCGCATCACCTCGCTGGCACAGGGTGTGCCCATCGGCGGTGAACTCGACTATCTCGACGACGGCACCATCAGCGCCGCCATGCGCGCCCGCAAGGCGCTCTGACCTGCCGCCGCTGCCCGGCGAAAATCTGCCCTTTAAAAAAGTTGATCGCGTACCCTGCCAAGACCAGTTGCGCCCGCCCACGTGCGAACATATCGTGAACGAATGGCTAAACTCACACTGGACAGAAAACTCGCGATTCTCTCGGACGCCGCTAAATACGATGCCTCCTGCGCATCGAGCGGCGGGCAGAAACGCGACTCGCGCGATGGCAAGGGGCTGGGTTCGACCACCGGCTCAGGCATCTGCCACGCCTATGCGCCGGACGGGCGCTGCATCAGCCTGCTCAAGATCCTGATGACCAATTTCTGCATCTATGACTGCGCCTATTGCATCAATCGCGTCAGCTCCAACGTCGAAAGGGCGCGGTTTTCGCCCGAAGAGGTCGTGACCCTCACCACGGAATTCTATCGCCGCAACTATATCGAAGGCCTGTTCCTGTCCTCGGGCATCATCCGCAGCCCGGACGATACGATGGGCGACATGGTGCGCATCGCGCGGATGCTGCGTCTCGATCACCACTTCCGCGGCTACATCCACCTCAAGACCATACCCGATGCCAATCCCGCCCTGATCGAAGAAGCCGGGCTTTACGCCGACCGGCTCTCGATCAATGTCGAACTGCCCACCGACAATGCAGTGAAATCCTATGCGCCGGAAAAGGACCCAGACCAGATCCGCCGCGCCATGGCCGACGTGCGGCTGGCGCGGGAATCGCGCAAAGAGCGCAGCTTTACCGGCAAGCGACCGCCGCGTTTCGCACCGGCGGGCCAGTCCACCCAGATGATCGTCGGCGCGGACGGGGCCAATGATGCAACGATCCTGAAAACCTCCACCCGGCTCTATTCCAGCTACAAGCTCAAGCGGGTCTATTATTCGGCCTTTTCGCCGATTCCGGACAGCTCTGCCGCGCTGCCGCTGATCAAACCGCCGCTGGTACGCGAACACCGGCTCTATCAGGCCGACTGGCTGATGCGGTTTTACGGTTTCGACGCGGATGAAATCGCCAGCGCCACGCGCGACGGCAATCTCGATCTCGAGGTCGACCCAAAGCTTGCATGGGCGCTGTCAAACCGGCACCTGTTTCCACTCGACGTGAACCGGGCCGAGCGGGAGAACCTGCTGCGCGTGCCAGGACTGGGCACCAAAACCGTTGCACGCATCCTCACGACACGACGACACCGCAGCCTGCGCTATGACGATCTGCGCCGCATGGGCGCGAATCTGAAACAGGCCAAGCCATTCATCACGCTGCTCGACTGGCGGCCACGGGCGCTCTCGGACATCGCCGATCTGCGCGCCCGCTTTGCCCCGCCGCCCGAGCAGATGCAACTGATCTGATGCGCCGCGTCACCCTGCCCGAGATCGGCACGTTCGAGGCATGGCGCGATCAGGCCCGCGCCCTGCTCGCCGCCGGTATCCGGCCCGAAGACCTGCTATGGCAGCGTGGCGAAGGCGACGCGGACCTCTTTGCCGCCCCCCTGCCGCCGCTGACCGGGGGCGACATCACCGTGCCGCGCGGCTTTGTCGATCTGGCCCGGCAGGTTGTGTGGCACAGCGACCCCGAGCGCTTTGCCCGGCTCTACGCCCTGCTCTGGGCGCTGAAATCGGACCGAAAGCTTCTGGAGGATCGCGGCGATGCCCGCGTGGCCCGGCTTAACCGTCTGGCCAAGGAGGTCGGGCGCGACCGACACAAGATGACCGCTTTCGTTCGGTTCCGCGAAATTGGCGATCCGGGCGCGAACCGGCGGCGGTTTGCGGCGTGGTTCGAACCCTCGCATTACATCCTCGAACCGACAGCGCCGTTCTTCGTCAAACGCTTTGGCGATATGGACTGGTCGATCTTTACCCCCGACCTCAGCGCGCATTTCCTTGGTGGCGATCTGAGCCTCGCCCCACCTGCGCCACGACCCGACCTGCCCGATGACGCGGCCGAGGATCTTTGGCGCACCTATTTCCGCAACATCTTCAACCCGGCGCGGGTGAAGCTGAAAGCGATGCAGGCCGAGATGCCCAAGAAATACTGGCGCAACATGCCGGAAACCGCGCTGATCCCGGAAATGGTCGCCTCGGCCCATGCGCGCGCCCGCGAGATGGCCGAGGCCGCACCCAGCCTGGCGCCCAAGCGCGCCGAAGCGATCACCGAACGGCTCCGGTCAGATCAGGCGATGGCTCGGCCAGACGATACCGGCCAATCGCTGAAAACGCAGCTTGCCGCCTGCCGCCGCTGCCCGCTCTGGGAAAATGCGTCGCAAGCAGTTCCTGGCGAAGGCCCGGCGGACGCCGCGCTGATGATTGTCGGCGAACAGCCGGGCGATCACGAAGACCTGACAGGCCGCCCCTTTGTCGGACCGGCGGGTCAGTTATTCGACCGGGTCGCGGAACGCGCCGGGCTAACGAGGTCCAGCGCCTATGTGACAAACGCGGTCAAGCATTTCAAATTCCAGCCACGCGGCAAGCGCCGTATCCACCAGGCCCCCAACCGGGGCGAGGTTTCGCATTGCCGCTGGTGGCTCGACATGGAGCGCGAGACGGTGCGCCCGAAACTGATCCTTGCCATGGGCGCGACGGCTCTGGAGAGCCTGACCGGCAACCGGCGCGACCTGCTGAAGCGGCGCGGCGGCATAGAGACGCTTGCCGATGGCACGCCGATCTTTGTGACGGTGCATCCGTCGTACCTGCTGCGCCTGCCCGATGCAGAGCGCACCATGGCCGAAGCGCAGTTCGAAAGCGATTTACGGGAGGCGATGGCCTATCTGGATTCGCTTTGATCGCAAAGGGCGTGGCGGGGGCAGTCGGGCTCGGGGCTCTGCCCCATCCGCGCAGGCGCGGATTCCCCGGGATATTTTAGACCCAAAGAAGGGCGGATCGCGGTGGACCGAGCCGCGACCCGCCCTGCCCTGCTCAGAGAACGACCACGTCCAGAGGCGGGAAGCCGTTGAAGCCAACCGAGGAATAGGACGAGGTGTAAGCCCCGCAGGCGCGGATCACGATACGGTCGCCCGAACGCAGACCGAGGGGCAGCTGCACGGGGCGGTTTTCGTAAAGCACGTCTGCGGAGTCGCAGGAGGGGCCGGCAAGGATGCAGGCACCCATGTCTTCGTGATCGCGGGCGGTCTGGAACTGGTAGCGGATCGCTTCGTCCATGGTTTCCGCGAGGCCCGAGAACTTGCCGATGTCGAGATAGATCCAGCGGTGCAGATCATCGGGAGATTTTTTCGACACGAGCAGGACTTCGGCCACGATCTTGCCCGCCTCGGCGACAAGGCCGCGGCCCGGCTCTGCCATGATGCGGGGCACGTCGCCGAAACGGTCTTGGATCAGGTCCATCACCGCTGCGGCATAGGCACTCGGGTGGTCGATCGCTTCGCCGTAGAAAGCCGGGAAACCGCCGCCGATGTTGAGCAGGGTCAGGCGGAAGCCCGCCGCCTGCGCCGCGTGCCAGACCCGGGCGACCTGATCGAGCGTGCCGGTCCACATCTCGGCGCGTTTGGTCTGCGAGCCGACATGGAAAGAAAGACCGACAGGGCGCAGGCCCAGATCGCGGGCGTGGCCGAGCAGCGAGAGCGCATGGCCGGTTGCCACGCCGAACTTGCGCGAGAGCGGCCAGTCTGCCTGTGAATTTTCGACGATCACGCGGATATAGACCTGTGCACCCGGCGCATGGGCGGCGATCTTTTCCAGCTCTTCCTCGGCATCGGCGGCAAAGAGTTGAACCCCGGCGCCATAAGCGAAAGCGATGTCGGAGGTGCGTTTGACCGTATTGCCGAAGGAGATGTGCTCGGGCGCGGCACCCTGGCTTAAGCAGAGCTCAATTTCACCGCGCGAGGCGGCGTCGAAACGGCAGCCCTTTTGCACCAGCATCTGGATGATTTCGCGGGCCGGATTCGCCTTGACCGCGTAGTGGATATCGGCACCACCCTTGCCGGTTCGCAAACCACGGGCGAGCGCATCGTATTGATCGGATACCAGCGCAGTGTCGAGCACCAGTGTCGGGCGGTCAAAGGTATTGGCCGCGATAAAGCTGTCGATGGTTTGGGTGCGCGCGTCAGCGAAGGCGCCGACAAGGTCGGTTACGTAGGCGTTCATGGTCATCTCCAATAGAACTGGCCCAACAGGGCCACTTACTTCCAAGGAGACGTTACCGTCGCTACGTAAACACGTGGTTCGGGGGTGGAACCCGACACAGGCCAGAGGCGCGTGCGTTGGCGTCTTGAATCGCCATTTAAGCCATTTTCGAATTCTTGCAAGAGAAGAATTTAGCGAATTTTCGAGACTAAAAACTGTGGATTTTCAGGCACTCTTCACCGCAGGATGAAGCCCGGGAAGTGGGGGACTGAAAAGGGGAAAGAATGGCCAGCCTGATGATGAACGCGGTGCGACTGGCCCTGAAAGCGGCTGGAAAGCCGATGAACAAGCCGGCCCGATACCTTGCCGAGCGCGAGAACCGAGAGGACCCGATACGGGTCGATCCGCCCTCGGATATCGATGTTTCCTACAATGAAATCGGCGAGTCCGCATTTTTCCGCGTGACACCCGCTGGCACGCTTTCGAACCGGATGATCTATTTCCACGGTGGTGCCTTTGTGAACCCGATGCGCAAGGTGCATTGGCGCCTGATCGCCAGGCTCGGAGAAGTGCTCCGCGCCGAGATGATCGTTGCGTCTTACCCGCTTGCACCGGAGAACGATCACCGCCCTGCCCATGCGCAGGCGCGCGCACTATTGCAGGCGCAGGAAGAGCGACCGTTTCTGATGGGGGGCGACTCCGCCGGGGGCAACCTTGCGCTGGCGATGGCGCTGGCCGGGCGCGCGGGCGACGTGCCGAAAGCGGACCGGCTCATCCTGCTCGCCCCCTGGCTCGACCTGACCTGCGCCAATCCCAAGGGCCCCGCGCTGGAACCGAAAGACCCGATCATCGGGCTTGAGGTCGTGCGCCAGTGTGGGAAATGGTGGGCCGGGCCGGAAGATCCGCGTGCGCCGCATCTCAGCCCGCTCTTCGGCCCGGTGGACGGGCTGCCGCCCATCGACATCCATCAGGGCACGGCCGATCTCTGCTGGCCCGATGCGAGCGATTACGCCAAACGGCTTGCGGCGGCGGGCAACACGGGGCGCTATTACGAATACCCCGGCGCGATCCATGTGTTCCCGGCGGTGACCTTCCTGCCGGAATCGAAACTCGCCTACCGGCGAATCGAACGCGACGCGCTCGGCTCCTGAAACGCAAAACGGCGCGGGAAAATCCCGCGCCGTTCGTCGTCCCGTCAGGCCGGGATCAATCCTCGTCTTCGTCGTCGTCATCCGCGTCGGGAAGGTTAAAGAAGCTGTCCGCGTCGGAATATTCCTTGGCGTTACGCTTTTCGTCCTCGTCCTCTTCCTCGGCCGGGGTCCCGCTAAGCGTGAAGGTCTCGAGACCTTCGATCGCGGTCGGCATACGCGGCTCGGCTTCCATGCCAAGCGACTGCTCGGTGGAGACCAGCTTGCGGCGCTCGTCGTCGCTCATCACCGCGCCTTCGGCGGCTTTCTTCGCGGCGGCCTTCTGCACCACCATGTCCAGCTCGGACTGCTTGCAAAGCCCCAGCGCAACCGGGTCGATCGGCTGGATGTTCGCGATGTTCCAGTGAGTCCGCTCGCGGATCGCCTGAATCGTCGGCTTGGTGGTGCCGACAAGCTTGGAAATCTGCGCATCCGAGAGTTCCGGGTGGAACTTGACCAGCCACAGGATCGACGCCGGACGGTCCTGACGCTTGGACAGAGGCGTATAGCGCGGTCCACGGCGCTTTTCCTCGCCCTGCGCGGCGGCGTTATATTTCAGCTTGAGCTTGTGCAGCGGGCTTTTCTCGGCCGCATCGATTTCTTCCTGCGTCAGCTGGTTGTTCGCGACCGGGTCGAACCCCTTGACCCCAGCGGCCACGTCACCATCCGCAATGCCCTGAATCTCGAGCTCGTGCATTCCAACGAAATCCGCGATCTGCTTGAAGCTGATCGTCGTGTTGTCCACCAGCCAGACGGCTGTGGCTCTTGCCATAAGCGGCTTGCTCATGTCACATCTCCTAAACTCAATTCTTCCCCGTTGCCCGGCTTTCGCAGGCGGCCTCCGGTACTCGGGGGCGGGCTTCCGTTGTCGGGGAACTTGGGGCCTATATAGTCAGGTCTGTGCAAATTGGAAAGAGCCGAATGAAGCGGTCACTAACAGCTATCCTCTGCGCCGCGCTGCTGGCCCTGCCACTCACCGCCGATGCCCAGGGCGAAAAGTCCGGTGAATTCGATTATTACGTTCTGTCGCTCAGTTGGTCGCCGAACTGGTGCGCGATGACCGGCGATGCGCAGGGCTCCGATCAATGCGACGCGCGCCATGACCACGGCTGGATCATGCATGGTCTCTGGCCGCAATATGCCCAAGGCTACCCGTCGAACTGCCCGACGCATCATCGTGCACCCTCGCGCAAGATGACCTCCGACATGGCCGATATCATGGGAACACCGGGCCTTGCCTGGTACCAGTGGAACAAACACGGGACCTGCTCGGGCCTTGCCGCCGACCGGTATTTCGCGCTGGCTCGGCTGGCCTATGAGGGCGTGAACCGCCCCGAAATCCTGCGCAAGCTCGACAAGCCCCTGCGCCTGCCCGCCTCGGTCATCGAAGAGGCCTTTCTCGAGGCCAATCCCCAATGGGAACCCGATATGCTGACCGTCACCTGCAAACAGGGCCACATTCAGGAAGCGCGGCTTTGCCTCTCCCGCTCGCTCGACCCTGTGACCTGCGGTTCTGACGTCATCCGGGACTGCTCGCTGGACGACGCGCTGTTCAACCCGATCCGCTAGGGGCAAAATGAAACGGCTCCGCGTCTGAACGCGAAGCCGCCTTGGGTTGCTGCATAGATTGTCAGGCGCGCGATATGCCCCTTCGCGTGGCCCGCCTGAACGGGCCAGCTGTCAATCGCTTCCCGAATTTATGCTTTCTTGCGACGGCGCATGAGGCCAAGGGCACCCATCGCGCTCATGATCATCAGACCAGCGGCCGGAACCGGCACCGGAGTGGTTTCCGGAACGGGGTTGGCCGTCACGAGGTCCTGGTTCTTCGCGCTGGCAAAGAAGGTCATGTCGTAATCGTCAAGGCTGCCGCCGGACAGGGCGCTCAGGTAGCTGTTCGCCTGGCTTTTAACGGCCCAGTTGCTCTCCACCTCGAAAGTACCGCGGTCGAGGTTAAGACCCCAGTAGCTGTTGCTGTCTTCGACAACTTCCCAGATCGCAACCTGAAGACCGGCCGCCTGAACCGACGTGGTGATCACATCGCCAAGGGTGCCGCCGCCCAGAACGCTCGAAAACAGCTTGGACAGGTTGTTGGTGATAGTGCTGTTGAACAGGTTCGGCGCGATCGTGGCTTTCTGCGGGTTGCCCAGATACTGGTCGAGATCGACACAGAAGGCGAGGAAATCGCCAAGACCGTTATTGCCGGTCAGGTGGAACATGCCCGCATTGACAGTGGACGTGCTGTAGCCGTTTTTGATCTTCACGCTTTGCTTCAGGTTGCCCGAACCAAAGACGCCCGAGGACTGGTGCGTGATCGTGTACTCGGTCGAAGCAGAAGCCGCGCCAGCAAACAGGGAAAGCGCCATGACAGCGCCGGTAACATACTTTTTAACCATTATAACTCGTCCTAACATTGGGTTGTTGGTCGGCCCCCACCGTGTTGACAAACGTTTGACACAAATCCGCCCCAATTCTCAATCTTAGAAATGGAAACTATCTGTTCGCAGCAGGCGACAAACCGAGCCCAGCATCAAGCCATTGATTTATAAATGTAATTTCTTTGGCTGGCGACCACCCCCAATCAAGGGCCCGTCCTAAAACGTCAAGAATCCGACCTCTGGCCACAGAACGTCCTCAAGACGGATCACCCCGTTGTCGAACTCGATCACCGTGTCGCCATCGCGATGCGACACCTCGACAGCAACATTCGCGGCATCGAACATGATCTCGTCCTTGCCAAGCTCATAATCCGTGATGATATCGCGCCCCTGCCAGCCGGAGCCGGTGTCAAAGACGAAGCTGTCACGCCCCTTGCCGCCGGTCAGCATGTCATTTCCCTTGCCACCTTCCAACCGGTCGGCCTTACCGCCGCCGTCCAGCACGTCGGACCCGCCGCCACCGGCAAGCCGGTCCTTGCCGCCCTGCCCTTCGATCGTGTCCTGACCACCGCCGCCCTTGAGGACGTCGCCGCCGCCACCACCGTAAAGCGTATCCCAGCCACCGCCGCCGATCAGCCTGTCGCCCCCGGCATCGCCCGACAACGTATCTGACCCGCCGCGCCCCTTGATCACGTCAGCCCCCTTGCCGCCGGACAGATTGTCCCCCGCGTTCGAGCCAAGCAGCTTGTCATCATGATTGGTCGCGATGATCTCTTCGACACTGGTGAGGGAGATGCTGCGGTCATAGCTGACCCCGTTGACCATCTCGGAAAAACTGATCATGCCGCTCTTGAGGTTCGCTTTCACCCCGACGGTCAGATCCAGCAGGTTGACCGTGTCGTCATCCTCGCCACCGTCAAAACTGTCATTGATCGCCCGCGCCAAGCCCGGCGCCATCGTCGCCGTGTAGTAATCGCTGCCACCGCTGCCGTTGATCGTCTCTTCGCTATAGATGCCTTCGAAATCGTCCCCAATGGCCGAGCCATAGATTGTCCAGTCCGCCTGCGCCAAAAGCCTATCCAGTGCATCACGCGACGCCGCACCATCGGACAGCGCGAACAGGTCTGCCAGCGGAATATCCGGCAGTTCGTCAACGATAAGCCCGGTGGACCCGACATTCGGCCAGTAAATATCGATATCCGTCACGACGCCCGTCAGCGCCTCGTAATCCAGCTGAAAGCCGAAGAACTGCGTATAGGTCTCGCGCATCGGATTGGTGCCGTAATCGATCCGGCTTGTCGTGCCCGAGATATAGCCGGCATCGTCATTGCCCAGAACGTCAAGCAACATGTTCTGCATGGAACCGAAACTGTTCCAGGTAAGCGAGTATCCAGCCATCTTCCGACCCTTCAGGAAATAATTCTCAATAATTACGGGTCGTTCGACCGCAAATCCGGGCTAGCAAGCACCCGGATTCACGTCAATTCAAACGCGGATAAGTTTCGATATCTGATAAGTTAGGGGCGCAATGGCCACAGCCGGGCGGCGCGAAATTAACCGCCCGCGACCTCCAGAACGATCTTGCCGATATGGCCCGAGCTTTCCATCCGCGCATGGGCATCCGCCGCCTTTTCAAAGGCAAAGCTGCTGTCCATCACCGGGGCTACCCGGCCCGCGTCCAGCAGCGGCCAGACCTTTTCGCGCAGCTCGCGGGCAATTGCAGCTTTGGCCGCCACGCTCTGCGGGCGCAGGGTCGATCCCGTCACCGTCAGGCGGCGCACCATGATCAGGGCAAAGTTCACCTCGGCCACCGGTCCCTGCAGAAACGCGATCTGTACCAGCCGCCCGTCTTCGGCCAGCGCCTTGATATTGCGCGGGATGTAATCGCCGCCCACCATGTCAAGGATCAGGTCCGCGCCGCCTTCGGCCTTCATGACCTCGACGAAATCGTCTTCCTTGTAGTTTATCGCCTTTTCCGCACCCAAATCCTCGCAGGCCTTGCATTTCTCGGCCGATCCGGCGGTCGCAAAGACCCGCGCGCCGAACGCCTTGGCCAGCTGGATCGCCGTCGTCCCGATGCCAGAAGAGCCCCCATGCACAAGGAACTTCTCCCCGCCTTCCAGCCCGCCACGCATGAACACATTGGTCCAGACTGTATAAAACGTTTCGGGCAGGCAGGCGGCCTCTTTCATCCCCATGCCTTCGGGCACGGGCAGGCAATGGACCGCTGGTGTCGCCACGTATTCCGCATATCCGCCACCGGGCAGAAGGGCGCAGACCTTGTCGCCCAGCTTCCATTCGCTGACGCCCTGACCGATGCCGACAATCTCGCCCGAGCACTCAAGCCCCGGCAGATCGCTGGCATCCGGCGGCGGCGCATAGCTCCCCGCGCGCTGCAGCGCATCGGGCCGGTTCACCCCGGCATAGGCCACCTTGATGATCACCTGACCGGGCGCCGGTTCCGGGATCGGACGGGTCGTCGGCACAAGAACTTCCGGCCCGCCGGGCTTGGAAATCTCAACGGCGCGCATGGTCTGCGTCATGGCTCTGGCTATCCTTTCCTGCGCGTCCCCGGGATGGGAAATTGCGCGTAAGTCTCGGCTCCTCCTAGGAAACCTGACTTTTCCACACATTTCAAGAAGTTGATTCGACCGCCTCAGCCGCGCGGAGTCGTCGACCCCGGAAAGCCCTGCATCCGATGCTTTCCCGGCGCCTTGATCTGGCTCATCACCCAGTTCGGCCCCATCATCAGCGGCTTCAGCAGCGGGTTCCGGTTCACGTCGGCCTTGATCTTTTCAATCGTCATGACGTTCTCGATCCGCCGGTCAAGAAACTCCCAGGTCGCGCGATTGCCTTCGCTGTCGTCCCCCAGCCAATAAAGCGCCGTCGCGGAGTAAACCGCCGAAAGCGTCGCCCGCTTGGTGTACCAGTTCGCATCTTCCGAGGTATCGCCCAGCGCGGTCCAGATCGCATCCGCCGTGCCCCAGATCGCCTTGGTCCCGTCCGCCGCGTGCTGCGGAAGCGCGAACAGCGTCGTACCCCGGCGCACCAGCTCACGGTCGGCCACCTCAAGACGAAACCGCACCGCCGCCGCGATCCGGTCCCGAAACCGCATCGCCTCCATGTCGGCAGACTCGATCTTGGCCAGCATCGCCGCATCGCCACGCGCATGATAGGCCAGCGCCAGATCTACCGCGCCGCGCGGAAACAACGATTTCGCCAGCGCCGGTTCAATCTCCGAATCGGCGATTGCGGCACGGAACGTGGCATCGCTCCAGCCATCGAACGGCACGTGGTTCAGCGCCGCATCCAGCAGTTTTTCCCGTGGATCACTCTGTGCATCGGTCATTTGGACACTCCCGTCGCTAAAAATCCTGTCTGACTGGACAAGATAGCCCGGTCTTGCTATAGGGCCACTTCCTGCAATCTCTTGCAACTTTAACTTAGAAAGGTGGTGACAACCACATGCAGGTTAGTGTTCGCGACAACAATGTCGATCAGGCGCTCCGCGCCCTGAAGAAAAAGCTGCAGCGTGAAGGCGTTTTCCGTGAAATGAAGCTCAAGCAACATTTCGAGAAGCCGTCCGAGAAAAAAGCGCGCGAGAAAGCTGAAGCGATCCGCCGCGCCCGGAAACTGGCACGGAAAAAAGCACAGCGCGAAGGGATGATGTAAGTCACCTGCCGCAGCATTCCGAACGGAATGAGCGACCCCCGAGGTGGAAACCGCGGGGGTTTTGCTTTTTAGGGGTTCAAATTTTCAGGGCTCAGTTCAGGCCGCAAGCCAGCTCTTCGCCGCCTCGATCTCTGCGCCGGGAAAATATCTGACCTCGCCGGACAGAACCCGTTTGCCGACCTCGGCCGCCATGCGTTGCCAGCCCGCATCCCCGACAATCGCGGCCCGGTCGACCAACCCGGCATGGTTGCGGACCAGCTTGAGATGCTCGCCGATGGCGCCCAGCCCCTGCCAGCCGTCGAACTCGCGGATATCCAGCAGCATCCGAAAGCTGTTGTTCTTGCGGATGAACGCATCAAGATCCGCGCTTTCCTCGGCATAGACCGCCGCGTCAAGCTGCCCAAGCAGCTGGATATGCAATACACCACCGCCCAGATCGGTCTGGTGGATCGCCCCCAGCGATTCAGACAGCCAGCGCCGCGCCTCGTCGATGTCCTCCGGGGCAAAGACCTTGACCGGACAGGGCATGAACACCCAGAACGCCTTGATCATGCGGCGCATCGCATCCGATCCGGTTACCACGGCACAGCGATCAAAGCCGCGCCAGTGCTTCAGTCCCATCCGCGCGTCGTCCATCATCGCACCAAGGGTAAAATCGCTCATATCGCTCTCAAGAACGACGAGCACCCGGACCCGTTCCGACTCCTCGATGGCCTTGTCCAGCGCCGGAACCAGTACGTCCCGGTAATCCTCATCCGTGATCGCGCCACTCATGCGGATTTCCAGCATGTCGGCCCGCGCCGTTTCCTTCAGTTCAATCATGTCTCAAACCTCCCACAAGACATGCGGGAATCATAATCCCCCGGATGTGACAGCGCTTTGACCTGAATCATCACGGGCACGGGTTCAGCTTGTGTCAGATATCCGCCGGATCGACCTCCCCGGCGGCAATGCGCGCCAACAGCGCCACATGCACATCCAGCGAGTCGATGACCGGATAGCCCGGGTCCTGTCCGTCGAATGCAAGGTTAAGGTCGGTGCCCGCAAGCACGATGGCCTCTGCCCCCTGCTCCTCGACCATCCGACGACCTGCATCCAGAAACATCTCGCGCTGCGCAGGCTTACATGTCCCGGCAACGGCCACGTCCTGATAGCTCTGCCCCAGCGTTTCGATCTCTGCATCCAGCGCAACCGCCTCGGTCTGCTCAAGCTGCCCGTACAGACGTGTCCGCATCACGACCCGCGTCCCCAGCAGCCCGACCCGCCGGATGCCATTCTCGACAAAATACCTGTCGAGCGGCGTCACCGCCGAGACCAGCGGCAAAGCCGAAATCGCCACCAGTTCGTCAAAACAGTAATGTGCGCCAAGCGAGGTCAGCGCAGCCACTTCGGCCCCCGCGCCTTTCAGCTCGGCGATCTGATCGGCAAAGATGCGGGCCTGCGGCGTGCGGATATCGGCAAGGTTGTTCTTGATCAGCGTATGGATATCCCCGTGCGACAGGGTCATGCGCAGCTTTGCGCCTTTTGCCTCCATCGCTGCCGCAAGGCGCTGGTAGTAAACCACGCTGGCCGCAACGCCGATTCCACCTACCAGACCGATATGCATGATGCCCTCCAAGCTGGCTGCGCAGGGGGAGGATGACGCCCGGAGCGGAACGATTGCAAGGTAAACCCCTTACCGTGCCGCCAGGATCATCTCGCTCGCCTTTTCGGCGATCATGATCGTCGGGGAATTGGTGTTGCCGCTGGTGATTGTCGGCATGATCGAGGCATCGACCACGCGCAGCCCTGCCACCCCGCGCAGGCGCAACTGCGGATCCAGAGGCGCCTCATCGCCCGCGCCCATCCGTACCGTGCCCACCGGGTGAAAGATCGTCGTCCCGATATCCCCCGCCGCGCGGGCCAGATCGGCATCACTCTCAATAGACATGCCCGGCTTCATCTCTTCGGGCGCATATTTCGCCATCGGTCCCTGCGCCATGATCCGCCGCGCCTGCTTGATCGCGGCCACCGCTACCGCCCGGTCGCCTTCAGTCGACAGGTAGTTGGGGGCGATCACCGGCGCGTCCTCGGGTTTGGGCGAGGCGATCTTTACGCTGCCCCGGCTTTCGGGACGCAGGTTGCAGACGCTCGCCGTGATCGCCGGGAAATCATGCAGCGGCTGGCCGAACGCCTCAAGCGAGAGCGGCTGCACGTGGTATTCCAGATCAGGCGTCTCAAGGTCCGGTCGCGACTTGGAAAAGGCGCCAAGCTGACTGGGTGCCATCGACATCGGCCCGCCCCGGCGCAGCATGTATTCAAGCCCGATCTTGGCCTTGCCGAACAGGGTCGCCGCCATGGTGTTCAGCGTCAGCGCATCTTTCAGTCGCCAGGCACAGCGCAGCTGCAAATGGTCCTGAAGGTTTGCGCCGATCCCCGCCATGTCGCGCTGCACGTCGATCCCGTGTTCCTGCAAAAGCGCCCCCGGCCCCAGCCCGGACAATTGCAGGATCTGCGGCGAATTCACCGCGCCCGCAGACAAGATCACCTCGGCCCGCGCCCGCGCCTGCCGCAAGACGCCGTTCTGACGGTATTCGACGCCAACCGCCTTCCCCTCTTCAAGCAAGAGCCGCGTGGTATGGGCGTTGGTCTCGACCTTCAGGCGGTCTTTCGGCGCAGCTTTCAGAAAAGCACGCGCCGCGTTCAACCGCCAGCCCTTGCGCTGGTTGACCCGGAAATACCCGACACCCTCGTTATTGCCCCGGTTGAAATCGGTGGTGCGGGGCAGCCCCTCGGCCTCGGCCGCCGCCATCCAGTCATCCAGCAGATCCCAGCGCAGCCGCTGGTTATCGACCCGCCATTCGCCACCGACCCCATGCATGTCATCAGGACCGTCCACGTAATCTTCCAGCCGCTTGAACAGGGGCAGCACATCATCCCAGCCCCAGCCCGGATTGCCCTGCTGCCGCCAGCCGTCGTAATCCGCCGCCTGCCCACGCAGGTAGAGCATCCCGTTGATCGAAGAACACCCGCCCAGCACCTTGCCGCGCGGATAAAGCAGCGAGCGCCCGTTCAGACCATCCTCTTCGGCGGTGCGATACATCCAGTCGGTGCGCGGGTTGCCGATGCAATAGAGATACCCCATCGGGATATGGATCCAGTGGTAATTGTCGCCGCCCCCGGCCTCGAGCAGCAGGGTCCGGTGACCCGCACGGCTCAGGCGATTGGCCAGAACGCAGCCCGCGCTGCCGGCACCGACGATGATGTAATCGAATTCCATATCACTCTCCCCTTGGCCCATTTGTCAGCCAGCAACCCCGGAACCGCAAGCGCGATTGTGCAGCCCCTTTCATCGCCGGGGTTGATGGGGCGCATCACGAAAATGCCGCGCGCAACGGGTTATGAGCCGTTGCAGGTCCTCCGCCGCCACGGGTAGGCTCTTTGGACCCAGCCATGGAGGGTTCCCATGCCCAGTGCCGCCGAATTCCCTGCCCTGATCGGTTTTGCCTTTGTCGCCGCCGCCTCGCCGGGGCCGAACAACATCATGGTCATGTCCTCGGGCGCGAATTTCGGCATTCGGCGGACCCTGCCGCACATGTTCGGCATCGGCATCGGGTTCGCCGTGATGATCGTGCTGGTCGGGCTTGGGCTGATGGCGCTATTCGAACGGTATCCGCTGCTCAACACCATTCTAACGGTGGCCTCGGTCACCTACCTGCTCTGGCTGGCCTGGAAGATCGCCAATGCCGCCCCGCCGCAGGCTGGCGGAGACGTGGGAAAACCGTTCAGCTTTCTGCAGGCAAGCGCCTTTCAATGGGTCAACCCCAAGGCCTGGGCCATGGGCACCACGGCCATCACGCTCTACGCACCGGAACATACCCTCTCGGCCGTGCTGATCGTCGCAACCGCTTTTGTCGCGGTGACCCTGCCCTCGCTCACGTTCTGGGTTTTTGCCGGGACGATGGTGCAGCGCTGGCTGTCGAAACCCGCCCGGCTGCGCGCCTTCAACATCTTCATGGCGCTTTTGCTCGTCGGCTCGCTCTATCTGGGTCTGCGGCACTGAACACCGCAAAAAAGGGCAAAAGTCATACAAACGGTGTACGGGGGGTGTACAGGAAGTGTACGGCTTTCACCCCCTGTTTCGCCCCTTCAGACCGGCAAAGCCGTGGTCTGCAGAACCGTCCGCAGGGCAAAGCTCGACTGCATCTGTGACACGCCCGGAAGACGGCTCAGATGCTGGCGGTGAATGCGGGCGAAATCCTCGGTATCCTCGGCAACGATCTTGAGGATGTAATCCGCCGTCCCCGCCATCAGGTGACATTCCAATACATCCGGAATCCGCCGTACCGCCTTTTCGAAGGCATCCAGAACCTCATCCGACTGGCTCTGCAACTTGATTTCGACGATGACCGTGGTGGACATGCCCAGCCGCCGCGGATCCAGCAGCGCGACATAGCCGCGAATGAACCCTTCGGCCTCAAGCCGCTGCACCCGGCGATGGCAGGCCGAGGGTGACAGGTTCACCTTTTCGGACAGGTCCGCGTTCGACAGCCGCCCCCTGACCTGCAGGGCCGCGAGTATCCGCCGATCGGTTGCATCCAGCTCCATCCGCGCAATTCCTTTGCGTAAAGCGATTAAAATACCGAAGAGTCTTCGACAAAAACCCCGCTGAGCGCCCAGAATTCTCACAGAAATTGCAAGATGGGAAGCGCATAATCGGTACATTTACACAAGGGAGGTCAGAACATGAAGATCGGTTGCCCCAAGGAAATCAAGCCGCAGGAATTTCGCGTCGGCATGACACCCAACGCGGTCCGTGAGGCGGTCGCTCATGGCCACAGCGTCATGATCGAGAAAAACGCTGGCGCAGGTGCCGGTTTCGAGGATGCCGCCTATACCGAAGCGGGCGCGCAAGTTATTGCGACAGCGGAAGAAATCTTTGCCAGCGCCGAGATGATCGTCAAAGTCAAGGAACCCCAGCCGGTCGAGCGCAAGATGCTGCGCGAAGGGCAGTTGCTGTTCACCTATCTCCACCTTGCGCCCGATCCGGCCCAGACACATGACCTGATTGCCTCTGGCTGCACCGCCATCGCCTATGAAACCGTGACCGATGCGGCAGGCGGGCTGCCCCTGCTGGCGCCGATGTCCGAGGTCGCGGGCCGCCTTGCGCCGCAGGTCGGTGCATGGACCCTGCAAAAGGCCAATGGCGGACGCGGCGTGTTGATGGGCGGTGTGCCCGGGGTAGGCCCGGCCAAGGTTGCCGTGATCGGCGGTGGCGTAGTCGGCACCCATGCCGCACGGATCGCCGCTGGAATGGGCGCAGATGTCACCGTGCTCGACCGCTCCCTGCCCCGTATCCGCTATCTCGACGACGTATTCGGCGGACAGTTCAAGACCTCCTATGCCAGCGCGGGCAATACCGCCGATCTCGTGGCCGAGGCCGACATGGTGATCGGCGCCGTCCTGATCCCCGGTGCCGCCGCCCCGAAACTGGTCACCCGCGCCCAGCTTTCCACCATGAAGCCCGGCGCGGCCATTGTCGATGTCGCCATTGATCAGGGCGGTTGCTTTGAAACCTCGCACGCGACCACCCATCAGGACCCGATCTACGAAGTCGATGGCATCATGCATTACTGCGTCGCGAACATGCCCGGCGCTGTGGCGCGCACCTCGACCATCGCGCTTGGCAACGCCACCATGCCCTTCCTGCTGGCACTGGCCGACAAGGGATGGAAACAGGCCTGCGCCGACGACCCGCATCTGCTGAACGGTCTGAACGTCCACGCGGGTAAGCTGACCTATTTCGCCGTGGGCAAGGCGCTGGGGATCGATGTGACCTCGCCCCAGCTGGTTGTCAAAGCGGCTTAACCGTTTGATATGGCGCGTTATCCGCAGAAACGCGCGGATAACGCCCTTGTTCTGAAGATTCCGGGTTAGCGCTGCTGAAGCGCGTCGCGAATTTCGATCAGGATGTCCTTTTCCGACGGTCCGGTGTGAACCTCGGGCGCGACCTCATCGGGCTTTTCCGCCAACGATTTGACCCGGTTCACCATCTTGACGAGAATAAAGACGACCCAGGCGATGATCAGGAAATTGAGCACCGCCATCAGGAAGCTGCCATAGGCGAAAATCGACGCCCCGGATTCACGCGCGGCGGCAAGGCTTGCGCCTTCCGGCACTTCGCCACCCAGCACGATGTACTTGTCGGTGAAATCGAAACCGCCGGTGAACAACCCGATGAAAGGGTTTATGATATCGGCAACCAGCGAACTGACAATCGCGGTAAAGGCCGCGCCGATGATGATGCCGACGGCCATGTCCATGACATTGCCCTTGGCGATAAAATCCTTGAATTCCTGGATCATTCCCTAGCTCCTTGATCGAAAGACCCTGCGACCACTGTTCGCATTCACACATCGGACCGGGCACCAATGCACTCATTCAACCCTGTCCGTCCGGGCGAATATCATTACGTTAACAAGGGTTACGCTATCAGGAGCGCTCTCATGACAGACCTCACCCAATTTCCCATTACCGCAAAATGGCCCGCCGCAAACCCGGAAATCATCCAGCTATATTCGTTTCCCACGCCGAATGGCGTAAAAGCGTCTATCGCGCTGGAAGAGATGGGCCTTGCATACGAACCTCATCTGGTCACGCTGGCCGATGCCGATGTCAAAAGCGATGCTTTCCTGTCGCTGAACCCTAACAACAAGATCCCCGCGATCATCGACCCGAACGGGCCGGACGGCGCCCCGGTAGGCCTGTTCGAAAGCGGCGCGATCCTGATCTATCTGGCCGAGAAAAGCGGCAAGCTGATCGGAACTTCGGCGACCGACAAGGCCAAGATCATCCAATGGGTGATGTTCCAGATGGGTGGCCTTGGGCCGATGCTTGGCCAGCTTGGGTTCTTTTACAAATTCGCCGGTGCGGATATCGAAGACCCGCGCCCGCGCGACCGCTACATCAACGAAGCCAAGCGCCTGCTGGCCGTTCTGGAAAAGCAGCTTGATGGCCAGGACTGGGTGGCGGGGGACTATTCCATCGCCGATATCGCCATCGCGCCTTGGGTCAACGCGCTTGAATTCTACGGAGCCAAGGACGTTGTCAACTGGTCGGGCCATCCCAACCTGATCGCTTACCTCGAACGCTTCTACGCGCGTCCGGCGGTGGAAAAGGGCAAGAATATCCCGCCCCGTCCCTGATGTTTTCTGCTGTCCGGTCTTAGCCGGGCAGTTTGCCTGTCAGCACATAGCGCAGGATCTCGACCACCTGACGCGGCTCTTCGGCCACCGCCAGCGCGGCCGCGTCGACCTCTTTCAGCGCATGGGCATGATCGGGCCCGTGCAGGATGATGAGCGATTTGCCAAGCGCGGCGGCATAGCCCGCGTCAAAGGCCGCGTTCCACTGCTTGTACTGGTCGCCGAAACGGACCACGACCACGTCGGCATCCTCGATCCCCTTGCGGGTACGGATCGCGTTGACCTGCGCGCCCTTGCGGTCATGCCAGAACTTGTTCGGCTCGGCCCCAAGGATCGCGACGCCGCAGTCATCGCTGGCCCCGTGATCGGTGACCGGGGCATTAAAGGTAATATCCAGCCCCTCGGCGCCCGCAGTGATCTGCTCGCGCCAGTCGGTGTGAATTTCGCCGCTCAGATAGACGTTGAGTGCCATGGCTTTCTCCTGCTTGCTGCTGCGCTCTTGCTAGCGGATCACAGCCCCGGTCGAAACCCCGGTGAAAGGTTGAGGCGCAAAGCCCGCCCGCGCTATGATCCTCCGGGTCAAGACAGAGGAACCGGTCATGCTGTCCAAACTTGCATCGCTATATCAGGACGATACGCCTGCCGCGCACCGGTTTCGCTATGGGTTGCTGGCCTTCGACCTTGGCACCATCGCTTTCGTGGTCGTGACCTCGTTCTTCAAACATACCCTTGCCATCGAGATCATCGACGCGGTGCTTGGTGTGATCATACTCGCGGATTTCCTGATCCGCTTTACGATCGAGAAGAACAAGAAGACCTTTATGTTCCGCGTCGCGACGATTGCGGATATCATCGCGATCGCGTCCTTCCTTGCGCCAATCGCGGGCGAAGGGTTCGGGTTCCTGCGCGTCCTGCGGACCCTGCGTCTGCTGCACACCTACGAGCTCAGCTCGCGCCTGCGGCAGGATTTCAGGTACTTCCGCGAGAACCAGGAGATCATCCTTGCGGCGATCAACCTGTTTGTCTTCCTCTTCGTGATGACCGGACTGATCTATGCGACGCAGTATCCCGAGAATCCGGACATCGGCAATTACGCGGATGCGCTGTATTTCACGGTCACCACGCTGACCACGACAGGGTTCGGCGACATCACCCTGCATGGCACCTCTGGACGGATGCTATCGGTCGGGGTGATGATCGTGGGTGTCACGTTGTTCCTGCGGCTGGCGCAGGTCATGTTCCGCCCGACCAAGGTGCGCCACGAATGTTCGACCTGCGGCCTTGTCCTGCACGACGCGGACGCCGTGCATTGCAAGCATTGTGGCGAGACGATCCGCATCAAAACCGAAGGGGTCTATTAGCGGATCGCCGGTGTTAACCGCGCAGGCTGCCGCCGGTTGCCTTTGAGACCTTCTCGACGATCTTGGCGCTGACCGCTTCGATTTCCGCCTCGGTCAGGGTCTTGTCGCTGGGCTGAAGCCGCACGGTCACGGCGAGCGATTTCTTGCCCTCACCCAGCGAGCCGCCAATGAATTCGTCAAAGACGCGCACATCCACGATCAGTGCTTTGTCGGCACCGCTGGCCGCGTTGACCAGCGTCAGCGCCTCGACATCGGCGTCGACGACGAAAGCAAAGTCGCGTTCAACCGCTTGCAGATCCTTGAGCGCCAGTGCCGGACGGGTCGCGCCCGTCTTGCGCGGCATCGGGATTTCGCCCGGCCAGAGGGTAAAGGCCATCGCCGGCCCCTTGACGCCCATCTCGGTCAGAACCTTGGGATGCAACTCACCAAAGACGCCCAGGACCTTTTTCGGCCCCAGACAGATCTTGCCGTGACGGCCCGGGTGCCACCAGCCCTGCGCGCCGCGCAGGATCTGCACCTTGGCCGGTGCGCCCATCGCCGACAGGATCGCCTCGGCATCAGCCTTGACGTCGAACACATCGATGGGGCGCGACGCGCCGTGCACATCCTTGGGTTCGGTACGTCCGACCAGCAGGCCGGAGATCAGCGTGTGCTGTTCGCCCGGTTCGCCGCCGTGGAACGCAGGCCCCAGTTCGAACAGCGCCATGTCCATGAAACCGCGCGCCTGATTGCGGGCTGCGGCCTGCAACAGGCCCGGCAAAAGCGCCGGACGCATATGGCTCATCTCCGAGCTGATCGGGTTTTCCAGCCGGGTCGCATCATCACCGCCGCCAAAAAGCGCAGCGCTGGCCTGATCGATAAAGCTGTAGGTGATGCATTCATGGTAGCCCAGCGCCGCCGCCATGCGCCGCGCCGCCTGCTCGCGGCGCTGCATCGGGGTCATCACCGGGTTCGGTACACCTTGGGTGAGGCGGGGCAGCGGACGACCTTCGAGCTTGGTGAGAGACGCTACGCGCGCGACCTCCTCGACCAGATCGGCCTCGCCCTGCACATCGGGGCGCCAGCTTGGGACATGGGCCATGTCACCATCCAGACGGAAGCCCAGCGCGGTCAGCGTGTCGCGCTGCGTATCGGCAGGAATGTCCATGCCGACAAGGCTTTGCACCCGGTCGGTATCAAGCTTGTACGCGCGGGAATGATCCGGCAATGTGCCGGCCAACACCACTTCGGAGGCCTCACCGCCGCAGAGCTCGAGGATCATCTGCGTCGCCAGTTCCAGACCGTCAGCGGTGAAGAGCGGATCGACACCGCGTTCAAAGCGATAGCGCGCGTCGGAATTGATTTTGAGCGCGCGACCGGTCATAGCGATCTGCACGTGATCCCAGAATGCGGATTCGACGAAGACATTGACGGTCTCGTCAGTCACGCCGGTTTCTTCACCACCCATGATCCCGGCAAGGCTTTCCGGCCCGTTCGCATCGGAGATCACCATCATGCCGGGCTGGAGCGTATAGGTCTTTTCATCCAGCGCCTCGAGCGTCTCGCCGCCTTCGGCACGGTGCACACGCAGACCGCCCGACACCTTGTCGACGTCAAATACGTGGAGCGGGCGGTTGCGGTCGAAGGTGAAGAAATTCGTGACATCGACCAGCCGCGAAATCGGGCGAAGGCCAATGGCGCGCAGGCGGTCCTGCAACCACTGCGGGCTGGGGCCGTTCTTGACGCCCTTGATCACGCGGCCCGCGAAAGCCGGGCAGCCGTCGAGCGTGTCGTCATCGATGCTCACCTCTACCGGGCAGGGGAAGCTGCCTGGCACCGGTTCGACCGGGTGCTGTTTGAGCGTGCCAAGGCCCCGTGCGGCCAGATCGCGGGCGATGCCCTCGACGCCCAGCGCATCGGGGCGGTTCGGCGTGATCGCGATTTCGATCACAGGGTCGACCTTGGCCGGATCGTTTTCCGCCAGCCAGTCGATGAACTTGTCGCCAACCTTGCCCGAGGGCAGTTCGATGATGCCGTCATGTTCCTCGGAGAGTTCAAGCTCGCGTTCGGACGCCATCATGCCAAAGCTTTCGACGCCGCGGATCTTGCCAACACCGATGGTGGTATCAATGCCCGGCACGTACATGCCCGGTTTGCAGACGACGACGGTGATGCCTTCGCGGGCGTTGGGTGCGCCGCAGATGATCTGCATCTCGCCCTCGTCGGTATCAACCTTGCAGACCCGCAGCTTGTCGGCATCCGGGTGCTTTTCGGCATGGTTCACGTAGCCGAGGGTAAAATCCTTGAGCGCGTCGGCGGGATTCGAGATCTCTTCGACCTCGAGACCCAGATCGGTCAGCGCCTCGGCGATCTCATCGAGTGTGGCCGTGGTGTCGAGGTGGTCTTTCAGCCAGGACAGGGTGAATTTCATGATGTTGTATCCTTGCTCAGCCGTTCAGCCGTTTGGCGAGATCATCGGCGTCGCCCATCGCCGCAAGTTTCAGTTCACGGGCCAGCCGCAATGTCGGTTTTGTCGCAAACAGGATCGAACCAACGATGAAAAGCCATGTGCCGAAGGTTTGCCAGCTTTCATACAGGAACATCACCGAGCCGATCAGGAAGGTCATCGCCGCCGCGAAATCGACGGCGGTATAGACGATTTCGAATAGCGCATGGACGCGCTTGCTATCGGCGTTACGGTCGCGTTGATCCTGATGAAACAGCATGGTCAGACGTCCGGACAGGTTGGTTTCGGTTGCGCTTGGCAATGGCAAAGAAAGCCATTGGATGCAAGCTGGGCGGGGGTTACCCCCTGCCCGTTTAGCGGCTGAGCCCCCCGTGAAGCGCGGGCTGATCGAGGCTGGCGAAACCGTAGTGGCGCAGCCAGCGCAGGTCGCTGTCAAAGAAAGCGCGCAGGTCGGGAATGCCGTATTTCAGCATCGCGATACGGTCGATCCCCATGCCAAAGGCAAAGCCCTGCCATTCGTTCGGGTCGATGCCGCCGGCCTGAAGCACCTTGGGGTGCACCATGCCGGAGCCCAGCACTTCGAGCCAGCCGTCGCCTTCGCCTACCTTGAGCGTGCCATCCACCCAGGAACACTGGATGTCGACCTCTGCCGACGGTTCGGTGAAGGGGAAGTGCGAGGCGCGGAAGCGGGTCTTGATGCCGTCGATTTCGAAATAGGCCGAGAAGAATTCCTCGAGCACCCATTTCAGGTTCGCCATCGAGATGTCCTTGTCGATGGCAAGGCCTTCTACCTGATGGAACATCGGCGTGTGGGTCTGGTCGTAATCGGCACGGTAGACACCACCGGGGCAGATAATGCGCAACGGAGCACCTTGCGCCTCCATCGTGCGGATCTGCACCGGGCTGGTGTGAGTGCGCAGCACGTGGGGCGGGCGATTATCGCCCTCGGCGCGCGCCATGTAGAAAGTATCCATCTCAGCCCGCGCGGGGTGGTGGCCGGGGATGTTCAGCGCGTCGAAGTTATACCAATCCGTATCGATCCGGGGGCCTTCGGCCACCGAGAAGCCCATTTCGGCAAAGATCGCGGTCAGTTCTTCGGTGACCTGGCTGACGGGGTGCAGCGTGCCCTGCGGACGGTTGCGACCGGGCAGGGTCACATCGAGCCATTCGCTGCGCAGGCGTTCATCCAGCGCGGCGTCGGCAAGGGCGGCCTTTTTCGCGGCCAGCGCCGAGTTGATTTCATCCTTGAGCGCGTTCAGCGCGGGACCGGCCGTCTGGCGCTCCTCGGGCGTCATCTTGCCCAGCTCGCGCATTTTCAGCGCGACTTCGCCCTTTTTGCCGACGGCGGCAAGGCGGATCGCTTCGAGGGCGTTTTCATCGCCCGCATCGGCGATTTGGCCCAGATATTTGTTTTTCAGATCGTCCATGACGGCCCCCTGATAAATTCCCAGCCCTGCTAGCCTCAGCCACCCCCAAATGCAAGCCGGGCAGGCGCGATTGCGGGTCCAATGGCATGAAGCATGGACAACATCCGGCTTTGCCCGATAGCTTGCCGCGAGGGAGAACGCGGGGGGACGCGACGTGAACGGGAGAGCAGTGGCCGATGGGGTGCCGTCATGAGCGCGGAACCACGCCACCCATGGCTGGTGCTGATCGGCCTGTCATTCGGTGTCTGCGTGACCAATGGTTTTGCCCGTTTTGCCTATGGGCTGATCCTGCCCGCGATGAAGGCCGAGTTGCACTGGACCTACGCACAGGCGGGCTGGCTGAACACGGCGAATGCCATCGGCTATATCATCGGCGCGGTGATAACCATGGTGATGATTTCGCGCATGAACCCGTCCTACCTGTTCAATTTCGGCCTGGTGAGCACCGCGCTCTGCCTTTTTGCCACCGGCCATGACGAGGCGCTCTGGTGGCAGACCATGTGGCGCATCCTTGCGGGCATGTTCGGCGCGATGTCGTTTTCCACGGCGGGCGCGCTGACCGCGCAACTTTTCCAGAACGATCCGAAACGCAACGCGCTGGCCATCGCCATCCTGTTCGGCTTTGGCGGCGGCTTGGGGATCGTCCTTGCCGGCGCCGCGCTGCCGCTGATGATCGATTATTGGGGCAGCGGTTCGTGGCCGTGGGCCTGGACGATCATCGGGTTGACCTGTTTCGTCATGTTGCCGCTCAGCTTCTGGGCCGCGTTGCAGGTGCGTCCGCCCGCGCAGAAGCAAAGGCAAAAGCCCGACCTCCCCCTGCGCGCCATGCTGCCGGAACTGCTGGGATATGCGGGTTTCGGCCTTGGCTATATCGTCTATTTCACGTTTCTCAGCGCATGGATGACGGAACAGGGGTCGGGCGCGTGGCTGATCGCGGCCACCTGGGTCATGCTGGGGCTTTGCCTGTGCCTGTCGCCCTTTGTCTGGCGACCAGTGCTGGCGCGGTTTTCGGGGGGCATTCCGCTCGCCATGATCCTGACTGGCATTGCGATTGGGTCGGTCATGCCGGTGATCTGGCCCAAGGGGCTGGGCCTTGTCATTTCGGCCACGGTCTTCGGGCTTTGCGTGTTCATGTCACCGGGTGCCGTGACAAGTTTCGTACGTCAAAACCTGACGCCGCACAGCTGGGGGGCGGCGATCAGCCTGTTCACCGTGGTCTTTGCCATTGCCCAGACCGTCGGCCCCTATGCGGCCGGATGGCTCGGCGACCTGACCGGCAATATCGGCACCGGTCTTGTCACCGCATCGGCAATCCTGCTGATCGGCGCTGGCTGCGCGGTTTTGCAGCCTGCCCTCAAAGCAGCAGATGCTTGATAAGGAGCCAGATACCCATGGCCTTCATCATCACGTTCTCGGTCAGCGAGATGAAGCCCAGAGGCGTATTGCTGTCGCCGCCCATGCAGGCGCATTTCAACTCTCGCTGATCGATATAGACCGCCTTGAAAACCGATACCGCACCGATTGTGCCGATAATGATCGCGATCGGTGCTGACACCCACCAGAGGATGCCCGCCGTCATCAGGATACCGGCCAGTGCCTCGCCATAGGGGTAGATGTATCCGTAGGGCACCCAGCGTCGCGCAAGCAGGTCATAGTTCAGGAACATGGTCGAAAAGCTTTCCACGTCCTGAAGCTTTTGCAGGGCAAGCAGTGTCATCGAGATCGAGATGAAGAGTTCAAAGGTCCGCAATCCAAAGGGGATCGCGGTAAATGCAGTGACAGCGAGCGCGAGCAGGGCCGCGACGGCGAACAGGGTCAGAACCGGTCGGTAGCTCTTGCCGTCATCCTCGGCATCGTCCTTGCCGAAATAGACCCGAAGATCGTCATGCCCGCCGACCCGCTTGCCATCGATCCATGTCTGGGGACTGGTTTTAACGTCGTATTCCTCAAGAAACGCATCCGTTTCCTCGCGGGTCTTCAGCCAATGGTCCTCAACCTCATAGCCCTGCTGTTCGAGCAGATATTTGCTTTTGAGACCAAATGGGCAAAGGTGATCCGGCATTACCATCCGGTAAAGAACCGCCTTTTTCTTGGTGCTTGATCTTGCTGGGTCCGAGACGCTCAGGCCCGGCGACAGCGTGGTTGTATCTGTCATAGCGCGCTCCTGTTTTATTGGTTCATATGGAAAACACGGTTACAGCGCTGGAAGGTTCCCGATTTTCCGACTTTCCCAATTCTACGAAGGAGAAATTGGCCCGGATTTCAAATCGCCTGAAATCGTGAACGATCCGAAACCGAGTCTCGCGCGTAGACTTGATGAACCGAAAAGGAGTTGAAAAATGCGCGCAGGCTTAAAGAAATTCACCCGGATTGGTGCCGTGACTGTGCTCGGCCTTACTGCAGTATCGGCGGTTACAAGCGTCAATGCCAGCGGAGAGGCCACATTCCGCCCGCTTCCTGCCGAGGCACGTGATTTGAAAGAACTGCGATGGGAGGCCCGTCCCGTCCTGCTGTTCGCCCCATCCGGGGATAGTTCGGATTACGCGCGACAGATGGAACTGTTCCGTCAGGCCGAAGCCGCACTTCGTGAGCGGGACATCGTGGTGCTGAGCGACCTAGACCCGAAGAACCCCGGCCCGATCCGCCAGACCTTTTCGCCCGGTGGGTTCAAGCTGGTGCTAGTGGGCAAGGACGGGGGCGTCAAACTTGAGAAGGACGCGGTGTTGCAACCCGAGGAACTGTTTGCCGTGATCGACCGGATGCCCATGCGGCAACGTGAAATGTCAGAGTGATCTCAAGCTGGACCAAAAAGCAAAAGGCCGCCCCGAGGGACGGCCTTTTTTAATTCCTGTCGAAGCCCGGATCAGGCTGCGAGCGCGCCTTTGGCTTGTGCGACGATGGCACCGAATGCTTCGGGCTCGTGCACGGCCAGATCGGCGAGAACCTTACGGTCAACTTCGATACCGGCCAGCGTCAGCCCGTTGATGAAGCGGCTGTAGGTCAGCGCTTCGTCGTGGCTGCGGACAGCTGCGTTGATCCGCTGAATCCACAGCGCGCGGAAATTGCGCTTGCGCTGCTTGCGGTCGCGGGTTGCGTACTGGTTGGCCTTGTCGACGGCCTGCGATGCAACCTTGAAGGTGTTCTTGCGACGGCCGTAATAGCCTTTTGCGGCCTTGACGACTTTCTTGTGACGGGCGTGGGTTACGGTACCACCTTTAACGCGTGACATGTGATCAGACTCCTATCAGCGGTCGTAGGGCATATAGCCCTTGACGATTTTGGCATCCGGTGCGCTCAGCGTGGTGTTGCCACGGGCGTCGCGAATGAACTTTTTGGTGCGCTTGATCATGCCGTGGCGCTTGCCGGCCTGTCCGGCGAGAACCTTGCCGGTCGCCGTCACTTTGAAGCGCTTCTTGGCGCTTGCCTTGGTCTTCATCTTGGGCATTTCCGTCTCCTTTATTCGGGTCGGTCGTGAACACGACTCGGCATGCCACTCTGGCCGGTCGCGCGAATAGAGGCGCCGTTTACGAAAAGAGGGATTTGGTTGCAAGAGGCAATTTGCGCAGGAATTGGCGCTAGTGACCGAAAAACCGGATCCGCCCCAGCACATCGTAGATCGCCAGCGGTATCTCGGAAAGAGAATAACCGCCGGGTTTGACCTGAAACGCCCAGAGGACCAGAAGCCCGCCGGTTACCACCACCACGGCCGAGACCCGGGGCGGTCGGCTGTCGCTATAGGCCGAAACCATCGCAGGGATCGAGAGCCAAGCGAGGAACAGGCCAAGAGCAAGCAGAAGGTTCGGATCGGCGGAGATGGCCATGGATCAGCCCGGATCGGTGTTGAAGATCAGCTTTTCGTCGCAGGGCGCCACGCGCAGAATATTGGTTGTACCCGGAACGTTGAAAGGCACACCGGCAGTGACGACGATCTGATCGGATTCGGTTGCGAATCCACCGGCACGCGCGGCGCGGGCGGCGCTTACCACGGCCATCTTGAAGCGGTTCAGCTCGCCCACCATGACGCAGGTGCAGCCCCAGCTTAGCGCCAGACGCCGCGCCGTTCCGCGCTGGGATGTCAGCGCGATGATCGGCACGCCGGGGCGTTCCCGTGCAGTCAGCAGAGCGGTGGTGCCCGACTGGGTAAAGCAGCAGATCGCCTTGATATCGGTAGTTTCCGCGATTTCGCGGGCGGCGGCGACGATCCCGTCCGCGACCCCCGAGGCGCGCCCGCCCCGTGATGCGGCAATGATCTGCATATAGTTCGGATCGGCCTCGACCTCGGTCGCGACATTGTTCATCGTCGTGACCGCCTCGATCGGGTAGGAACCGGCGGCGGATTCAGCCGAGAGCATGATCGCATCCGTGCCTTCGTAGATCGCGGTTGCCACGTCCGAAACCTCGGCCCGGGTGGGCATCGGGCTTTCGATCATGGATTCCAGCATCTGCGTGGCCACGATCACCGGCTTGGCCGCGGCACGGCATTTCCGGGTCAGGCGTTTCTGGATCGGCGGCACCGCATGTACGGGCAGTTCAACGCCCAGATCGCCGCGAGCGACCATGATCCCGTCGGACGCCTCTAGTATCGCATCGAAATTATCGACCGCAGCCGGTTTTTCGATCTTGGAGAGGATCGCGGCACGGCCCTGTGCCAGTTCCCGCGCCTCTTCGACATCGCGGGGACGCTGCACGAAGGACAGGGCCAGCCAGTCCACACCGAGCGAGCAGGCGAATTCCAGATCGTCACGGTCCTTTTCCGACAGGGCCGCAAGCGGCAGCACAACATCGGGCACATTGACGCCCTTGCGGTTCGAGATCACGCCGCCGGCCTCGACCACGCAGTTTGCGAAATCCTCTCCGCAATCCGTCACACGCAGGCGGATCTTGCCGTCGTTGACCAGCAGGTGCGCGCCTTCTTCGAGGGCCGCGAAAATCTCGGGATGAGGGAGGCGGACACGGGTTGCGTCGCCCTCTGCAGGGTCGAGATCGAGCCGGAACTCAGCGTCCTGTTCCAACATCTCCTCGCCATTGGCAAAGGTACCGACCCGCAGTTTCGGCCCCTGAAGGTCGGCGAGGATGGCGATCGGGCTTTCGAGATCCTTTTCGACTTGCCGGATGATCTTGTGCCTTTCGCGGATATCATCCTGTGTGCCGTGGCTCATGTTAAGGCGAAAGACATCGGCTCCGGCCTCGTGCAGGGCACGGATCATCTCGTATGTGTCGGATGCCGGTCCGAGCGTGGCGACGATCTTGACGTTTCTTGAGCGTTTCATTTTTCGGCTCCCCTCTGATCGCTGCCCGTTATCGCAAACATAATTAAAATCCTTATGACCCAATTCCCCTCGCGGAACAACTGGCGTAAGCCTTCGGGAAAAATCAGCACAGGCATATGACATATTTCCCTTATTCCATCCACGGTGAAACCCGTCCCGGCCGATGGCTTGTGACCTGCGACCACGCCCGCAACACCGTACCGCCGGATGTGAACCAAGGCCAACTTGGCCTGCCGCAGGAAGACATGGAACGGCATATTGCCTATGACATAGGCGCCTATGGGCTTTCCCTCCACCTTGGGCGGTTGCTGAACGCCCCGGTGATCGCATCGAATTTTTCCCGCCTCGTGATCGATCCCAATCGCGGCGAGGATGATCCGACATTGTTAATGAAACTTTACGACGGCACGATCATCCCGGCCAATCGCCACGCGGACGGGACGGAGCGGGAAAGGCGGCTGGATGCCTATTATCGCCCCTATCACCAGGCGCTGGCGCAGCTCGCCGCGCGGCCCAACACGGCAATCCTTTCGGTTCACAGCTTTACGCCGCAATTGCGCGGACGCCTGCCACGCCCCTGGCACGTGGGCATCCTGTCGGCCCGTGACCGCCGGCTTGCCGATCCGCTGATCCGACAATTGTCGGCTGAAAGTGACATCGTGGTCGGTGATAATGAACCCTATCTTGGCGATCTGCCGGGGGATGCCATCGACAGGCATGCCACGCTGCCGGGACGACCCAGTGTGCTCATCGAACTGCGAAACGATCTGATTGCGGGAGAGGAAGCGCAGTCCGGCTGGGCGGAAAGACTGGCACCTGCGCTGCAGCAGGCTTTGGCTGAAGTCACCAGTGTTTCCGCAGGCGCAGTCTGACCGGGGCGCTGCCCCGGACCCCGGAGTATTTCCGGCAAGAGGAAAAACAGCTTTGTCATCGGGGGTGACAGTTGCAATGAGGCGTCTTAGATCAGTTAAGTGAAATGGAGGGTGAGATGGACAAGCAGACGGAAATCGAGCTTGAAGCGGCGGCGTTCCGGCGTCTCAGGCAGCATCTGATGCAGGATCGCAATGATGTGCAGAACATCGACCTGATGAACCTTGCCGGGTTCTGCCGGAACTGCCTCAGCCGGTGGTACCAGGAAGCCGCGAATGAACGCGGCATCGGTATGGGCAAGGAGGAGGCGCGCGAGATCTTTTACGGGATGACGATGGATGACTGGAAAAGCCAGTACCAGACCGACGCAGGCCCGGACAAGCAGGCGGCCTTTGAAACCGCTTTTGAAGAGAACGTGACGCGAAAAGGCTGAAAAGGGATAGCCGGCCTTTTGAGAGACGTCGTTCTTCAGGCCTGTTGTGCCCAGATTCTGCGAATGAAATCGGCGCAGTCCTCGGGGGCCGTAAGGGGCAGCATATGTCCGCGATTAGGAAGGAATTCGCAGGTCAAGCCATAGGGTTCCATGCTGCGCCCCTGTTTTTCCGGGTCGAGCAGCGCATCTGCGGAACCATAAAGGATACCGCCGGGAACAGTCAGCTCACCATAGCGCGCGACCTGCGCGGGCAGCGCTGCCTCGAGGGCGATCAGATCGCCTGAGGCGGCGACAAAGGCACCCGGACGCAGGCCCAGCGCGGCGCCGCCACCGGTCAGGAAGTTATCGACCGGCTGTTCCGGCGAAAAGACATGCGCCAGCACCTTCTCGGCTCCGGCCCGGGCGAGTGGTGTGGCGACGGTCGACGCCACCAGGCGACGAGCGCGAGGATTGCGCAGCTCAAGCCCCTTGAATACCGGGTCCACCGCTTCCTGAACATGGGTCAGGGGGGCGATCAAGGCGATGGCTTTTGTCTTCTCCGGCCGGTCCAGCGCCATCGCGAGTGTTACTGCACCGCCGAGGGAGTGTCCTGCGATCATCGGAGCCTCGACGCCCTTCGCATCGAGGAATTCCCCGATCATGCGGGCCTGTACCGGCAGCGCCGCATCTTCATCCCGGTCGCGGCGCGAGTAGCCACATCCCGGACGGTCGACCACGTAAACGTGGAAATCCCGGGCCAGAATCCCTGCCAGCGCATAGGTGAAATGCTGAAGCTGCCCGGATATCCCGTGGATCAGAACCAGCGGCGGTGCGTCCGGCTCTCCCATTTCAACGAAATGAATCGCTCCACCGGTCACCGGCTGGATCTCTCCGGCCTGCGGGACCATCGCGGATGCCGCCGTCGCAATATTCTGGGTCCAGAGGTAGAGTCCCAGAAGGACTGCGATCAGCAAGAGCAGTAGTGCAATCACGAATGTCATGTCACGCGAGTTCCCGATCTGTCACGCAGCGACGGCCAAGAGCCAGCCCCCGATGACTGTCTGCCCTGAAACCGTCCCCGCTGCCAACCGGTTTCAGTCTGCGCAGGCGATTGCCCCTGCGCAGCTGCCGTTTTCGCTCAGATCGCGACCTTGCGGCTCTCGTCGAGATAGATTTCACGCAGGCGGGGAGCAACCTTACCCGGCACGCCGTCGCCGATAACCGAGCCGTCGA
Organism: Phaeobacter sp. 22II1-1F12B; assembly: GCF_002210165.1. Classification (GTDB taxonomy): domain Bacteria; phylum Pseudomonadota; class Alphaproteobacteria; order Rhodobacterales; family Rhodobacteraceae; genus Heliomarina. The sequence goes on from NZ_AQQP01000002.1 coordinate 361,835, forward strand.
TTTCCACGACCGGCATCACGAAGCTGCTGGCCGACGTGATGAACGCCTCGTCAGCGGCGCGGGCCTCTTCGATAGTAAAGCTGCGCTCTTCGACTTCCATCTGGGCTTCGCGGGCGAAACGCAACACGGCGGCCCGGGTGATGCCGTGCAGGATATCGTTGGACAACGCACGGGTGATGATCCGGTTGTCCTTGACGATATAGGCATTGTTCGACGTGCCCTCGGTCACGAAACCGTCCTCGATCATCCAGGCGTCGTCGGCACCGGCTTTCTTGGCCATCATCTTGCCCATCGACGGGTACAACAGCTGCACCGTCTTGATGTCGCGCCGCCCCCAGCGGATGTCCTCGATCGAGATGACCTTCATGCCCTTTTTCGCCGCCGGACTGTCGGCCAGCCCGGGCTTGTTCTGGGTAAACAGAACGATGGTCGGCGCGGTCGTTTCCGGATCCGGGAAGACGAAATCACGGTCGCCCGGCGCGCCGCGGGTGATCTGGAGGTAGACAAGCCCTTCTTCAATACCGTTCCGGCTGACGAGTTCGCGGTGGATCTCGAGCAACTCTTCCTTGGTGGTGGGGTTGAACATGTCCAGCTCGGACAGAGAGCGTTCAAGCCGCACGGCGTGACCGTCGAAGTCGATCAGCTTGCCGCCCAGCACGCTGGTCACCTCATACACACCGTCAGCCATGAGAAAACCGCGGTCAAAGATCGATACCTTGGCGTCTTCTTCGGGCAGATAATCGCCATTCACGTAAACTGTTCGGGTCATCACTGTCTCCTTATCCCCAGAGCGCCGCACTCGGCGGGTGCACTCCGGCGGTGTCAAATGTCAAAGGCGTGTCGCGGTCCTCAGCCAGCAGAAGGGGCCCGTCGAGATCGGTCACCACCGCGCCCTGCGCAACCAGCACGGCAGGCGCCATGGCCAGCGACGAGCCGACCATGCAGCCCACCATCACCTTGTAGCCCTCGGCCAGCGCGGCCTCGCGCAGCGCCAGCGCCTCGGTCAGCCCCCCGGTCTTGTCGAGCTTTATGTTCACGACGTCGTATTTACCTTTCAGCCCCGGCAGACTGGCGCGGTCATGACAGCTCTCGTCCGCGCAAACCGGCACTGGGCGGTCCATGCCGATCAGCGCGTCATCCTCATCGGCCGGTAAGGGTTGTTCCACCAGTTCGACCCCAAGCCGCGTCAGGTGCGGCGCCAGATCCGCATAGACCTCGGCGCTCCAGCCCTCGTTCGCATCGACGATGATCCGCGATGCCGGGGCGCCGGCACGCACCGCTTCAAGGCGGGGCATGTCATCCGGCGTGCCAAGCTTGATCTTCAACAAAGGGCGCATCGCGTTCTTCGCCGCCTGCGCCATCATATCCTCGGGCGTGCCGAGCGACAGTGTATAGGCCGTGATTTCCGGACCCGGCACGGGCAGCCCCGCCAGTTCCCAGGCCCGTTTGCCCAACCGCTTGCATTCCAGATCCCAAAGCGCGCAATCCACCGCGTTGCGGGCGGCCCCTGCGGGCAACAGCTCCATCAGCGCTTCCCGGGTCACATCCGCAGGCAGCGACCGGATCTCCGTCTCGACAGATTCCAGTGTCTCATCATAGCGAGCATAAGGCACGCATTCGCCACGACCTACAAAACCGCCATCCTCGACTTTTACAGTCAGAACCTGCGCTTCGGTGCGGGACCCCCGCGAGATGGTGAACACCTGCGCCAGCTTGAATACATCGCGAGTCACATCGATTTTCATGGGCGCCCCATCCTTCTTTGGGTCAAAAATATCCCCGCCGGAGGCTCCCGGCGGGTCAACTTGTTCTTACGTCAGCGATTAAAGCGCAGCCAGTGCCTCGGCAAGCCGGTCGGCGTTCTGACGATAAGGATCGACAGTCGGGAGACCCATTTCCGCTTCCACCTTCGCAAGATAGGCCTCGGCCTCTTCATCGCTCAGGTGCTGCGTATTGATCGAGATACCGACCACTTCACAGGCGGGGTTGGCAACACGGGCCAGTGGCAGTGCGGTATCGCGCAGCGCTTCAAGCGTCGGCAGCTTGTATTCCGGCAGACCGCGCATGTGCTCTCGGGTCGGCTCGTGGCAGAGGATCAGCGCGTCCGGCTGGCCACCATGCACCAGCGCCATCGTCACGCCGGAATAGGAGACGTGAAACAGGCTGCCCTGACCTTCGATGATATCCCAGTGATCGTCGTCATTGTCGGGCGTCAGGTATTCAATCGACCCGGCCATGAAATCGGCGATCACAGCGTCCAGCGGCACACCGCCGCCGGTGATGAGGATACCGGTCTGACCGGTCGCACGGAACGTGCTCTTCTTGCCCATCTTGCGCAGGGATTCATCCAGCGCCAGCGCGGTATACATCTTGCCGACCGAACAGTCGGTACCAACGGCCAGAACCCGTTTACCGCTACGCTTCACGCCGTTGGCGATCGGATATTGCACCGTGGGAATACGCACGTCGTGCAGGGTCCGGCCACATGCCCTTGCAACTGCCGCAAGATCTTCTTCGTTGCGCAGAAGGTTATGCAGGCCCGAAGCCAGATCGAACCCTTCTTCCAGCGCTTCGACCAGTACCTTTTTCCATGCCTGCGAGATGATACCACCGCGGTTGGCAACACCGATGACCAGCGTCTTGGCACCCGCCGCCTTGGCTGCCGCCAGGTCCATGTCCGGCAGCTTCATATCGGCCTTGCACCCTTCCATCCGGAACTGGCCGACCGCGTTTTCCGGTCTCCAGTCCTTGATGCCCTGGGCGACCTTGGCAGAAAGCTGGTCCGGCGCGTCGCCGAGGAAAAGAAGGTATGGGGTCTCGATCATTGCGGATACTCCTTTGATTCGCCCGGACCATAAAAGAAGACGCGATCCAGTCGCTTGCATAAATCGGCGCAAGCGACCACCGAGGCGCAAGATTATTCGAAAAACCTGCTCAAGCGCCGCAAATTCATGCAGCGCGCCCTCATACATCGGCAAGAGATGGCCGGCACACGAGAAGACGCGCCTGTCTCGCTACCTTTTCTCAGGCCCTTTCTCACTGCTAGCCGGAATTTCGACGAAAATCACGGTCAGGCCTCAAAATGTCATGGCGCGCCAGCAAGTACTGCTTGAAACGCTGCATCGCAGAAACATGTTGCGAACCATCGGGTAATTTTATAACCAAACCAACAGACAATAGAAAACTTTATTTCGCCAAGGAGCCCTCATGTCCTTCCGCCTCCAGCCTACCCCGCCGGCCCGCCTGAACCGATGCCAGCTTTTCGGACCGGGTTCGAACACGAAACTGCCGCCGAAGATGGCAGCAAGCGATGCGGATGTCATCAACCTCGATCTCGAGGATTCGGTTTCTCCGAACGACAAGGATCAGGCACGTAAGAACATCATCGAAGCGATCAGCGATATCGACTGGGGCAACAAGACGCTGTCGGTGCGCATCAACTCTCTCGACACGCCGTACTGGTATCGTGATGTGGTGGATCTTCTCGAACAGGCGGGCGACCGTCTCGACATGCTGATGATCCCCAAGGTCGGCTGCGCCGAAGACATCTATGCCATCGATGCGCTGGCCACGGCGGTGGAACGCGCCAAGGGCCGCACCAAACCGGTCAAATTCGAAGTGATCATCGAAAGTGCGGCAGGCATTGCCCATGTAGAAGAAATCGCCGCCGCCTCCCCCCGGCTCGAAGCGATGAGCCTCGGTGCCGCCGATTTTGCCGCGTCGATGGGCATGCAGACCACCGGCATCGGCGGCACGCAGGAAGATTACTACATGCTTCAGGAAGGCCAGAAATACTGGTCCGATCCGTGGCACTGGGCACAGGCCGCCATCGTAGCCGCCTGCCGGACACACGGACTGCTGCCGGTCGACGGTCCCTTTGGCGATTTCTCGGACGACGAAGGTTTTCGCGCACAGGCGCGCCGCTCCGCAACGCTCGGCATGGTCGGCAAATGGGCGATCCACCCCAAACAGGTGGCGCTGGCGAACGAAGTGTTCACCCCCGGAAACGAAAAGGTTGCCGAGGCACGTGAAATCCTCGCGGCGATGGAGGAAGCGACCCGCACCGGCGCCGGTGCCACGGTCTACAAAGGCCGGCTCGTCGATATCGCATCGATCAAACAGGCCGAAGTCATCGTCAAACAGTCCGAGCTGATCGCGGGCTAAGCAATGCCGCCGGTCCCCTGCCGACCTCGGCAGGTGACCGGCGGAATTCTAAGATGCAGAGACCAGAGGCATATAGATCTCTGTCACCAGCTTCTCCGGCGCGGTATCGGCTGGCGTATTGAGGTATTTCTCAAAACACGGTGAATTCGCCGCATCCCGGCCACTACCGGTCAGCCATTCACCGAAAAAGAAATCATAGGCCTTTTGTAATCCCGTGTAGGGACCATGAAAGGTCAGCACCGCATATTCACCGCCCGACAACTCAACCTTTTTGAACGGTTCGGTCACATCGAATTGCACGGGCACGACGGCGCCCGCATAGGATCGCAGATCCTCGACAGGCATGCTTCGCGCGTCCTCGTAGTAGACACCGACCATTTCGCGCATCTGGGCTATCTGGCCACGCGCCGCGAGCGTCGCGGCAAGCGTCTCGAACGCGCGCGAGATTTCCTGATAAGCGCTTTTGTGCTCGATACCGGCAACTTTCCGTACCGCTTCCTCGCTCAATCTTACTTCGTACGTCATGTCATTTTCCCTGCTATGGCTATCAAATCGAAGCGGCGGCAGAGCGCGCCCGCGGTCGCGGAACACACCCGGCGTGACGCCCATCCTTTCGCGAAAAGCCCGGGTAAAACTGGCTTGGTCAGGGTACCCGCATCTGGCGGCTATCTCTGGCAGAGTGGCATCTTCGAACACCAGCATGACCGAGGCCCGGTGCAAACGAATGCGCCGCGTCGTCTGCGCCAGCGTCTCCCCGGTCATCGCGGTCCAGATCCGGTGCCAGTGAAACCGGCTCATCGCCGCGACATCCGACAGCGCATCCAGTGACAGATCACCATCGAGATTGTCATGAATATAGTTCACCACACGGATCAGCCGGTTTTCATATGCCTGGGCCATCCAGTTCCCCCGTTGCTTCGCCTTTGCAGGGTGACATGAAGCGCATTTGCAAATCTTGCCGAGTTGCAATCTCCTTGCCCAAGGACATATACGATGCGGGAAACAAGGATGAGCCAAGGCATGACACAGTATCTGGATTTCGAAAAGCCGCTTGCCGAGATCGAAGGCAAGGCCGAGGAGCTGCGCGCCCTCGGACGGGCAAACGAAGAGATGGATGTCGCCTCCGAGGCCGCGGCACTTGATGCCAAGGCCGCAACCATGCTCACCGACCTTTACAAGAGCCTGACGCCCTGGCGCAAATGCCAGGTCGCGCGCCACCCGGAACGGCCCCATTGCCGTGACTATATCGATGCGCTCTTTACAGAGTTCACCCCGCTCGCAGGTGATCGGAATTTTGCCGACGATCTCGCCGTGATGGGCGGCCTCGCCCGGCTCGACGGCACGCCGGTCATGGTGATCGGCCACGAAAAAGGCTCGGACACCAAGAGCCGGATCGAACGCAATTTCGGCATGGCCCGCCCCGAAGGTTACCGCAAAGCGATCCGCCTGATGCAGATGGCTGGCCGCTTCAACCTGCCCGTCATCACCCTCATCGACACCACCGGCGCTTACCCCGGCAAGGGTGCCGAGGAACGTGGCCAATCCGAGGCCATCGCCCGCTCGACCGAAACCTGCCTCCAGATCCCCGTACCGCTGATCAGTGTCATCATCGGCGAAGGTGGATCCGGCGGTGCCGTGGCATTTGCAACGGCCAACCGTGTCGCCATGCTTGAACATTCGATCTACTCGGTCATCAGCCCCGAAGGCTGCGCCTCGATCCTATGGAAAGATTCCGAAAAAATGCGCGAAGCCGCCGAAGCGCTGCACCTTACGGCACAGGATCTCAAGGCGCTGGCCGTCATCGACGAGATCATCCCCGAACCCAGCGGAGGCGCCCATCGCGGTAAATCCGCCGCCATGGAAAGCGTTGGCAAGTCGATCAAGGCGATGCTCAAGGAACTCGGCAAGAAGAAAGGCGCCGATCTGGTCGCCGATCGCCGCCAGAAATTCCTCAAGATGGGGTCCAAAGGCCTCGCCGCCTGATAGGCGCACCGAACCCCTGATCTTACCCGCTTCTTTGGGTCAAAAATATCCCGGGGAATCCGCGCCTGCGCGGATGGGGCAGAGCCCCTCCCCGGTCACCATCTATGCCTCAGGCGCGCCAGCGCAGCAGGCGTTTTTCGATCAGCCCGATGCCGGAACTCGTAAGAACGCCAAGCGCGGAGAGTATAACCACCCCGGCGAAAAGCTTCTCCAGATCGTAAAGAGATCCCGCCTGCAGGATATAGGCGCCAATACCGTATTCCGCGCCAAGCATCTCTGCCGCGACCAGCAGGATGATCCCGATGGCCAGCGACACTCGCAAGCCTGACAGGATCCCGGGAAGCGCACCGGGCACGACGATCTTGCGGACTATGCTCCACCAGCTCAGACCGAAACTCTGGCCCATCCGGATCAGCGTCCGATCGACGTTATCGACGGCCCCGTAGGTCGATACAACGGTCGGCGTGAACGTCCCCAGCGCGATCAGGGCGTATTTGCTGGCCTCGTCGATGCCGAACCATATGACAAAGAGCGGCAGTAGCGCGATCTTGGGGATCGGAAACAGGGCTGCGACAAGCGGCACCAGCCCGGCACGCGCGTAGCTGAACAATCCGATCAGCACGCCGACCGCCACACCAAGACTGACACCCAGAAGACTGCCGACGACAAGCCGGGTCAGCGAAGGCTGCATATGCACCCAGAGCTGGCCGCTCTCGGCCAGACCCCACAGGGTCTGCCCCACATCTGATGGGCGCGGCAGTGTCAGGTTGCCGATCCACCCGGCCCGCGTGCCCCATTCGATGACAAGCAGAAGCACGACGAATACCACGAAACCGATGCCGCGCTTGGCGACGGGACGAAAACCGCCGCCCCGGAACGGCACCTTGCGCGTGGGAATCTGCCCCGATGGGGCCAGCGTCGCATCAGACATCCAGCAACTCCTGATCCGCTGCCATCGCTTCCTGTTTCATCAACGACCAGAGATGCGCCTGCACCTCGTCAAGCCGGGCATGACCGTGATGGCGCTCTTCCAGTGGGAGGTCGATTTCAATGATCTCACGGACCTTGCCGGGTCGGCGCGACAACACGGCGATCCGATGTCCAAGCCGCACGGCTTCGGCAAGGTTATGAGTTACATAAACCCCAGAGAACGGCTGCCTGGTCCAGAGCGCGAGCAGATCGTCCATCAGCAACTCGCGCGTCTGCGCATCCAGCGCCGAGAGCGGTTCGTCAAGCAGCATGACGGCCGGTTTCACCGCCAGCGCCCGCGCGATGGCTACACGCTGCTTCATGCCGCCCGAAAGCTGCCTTGGCAGCGCCTTTCGAAAATCGCTCAGCTTGGTGCGCGCCAGTACATCCTCGATGATCTCATCCGCTTCACGGCCGCGAATGCCATGATCTTCCAGCACGAGAGAGATATTGCCGCCGACACTGCGCCAGGGCAGCAACGCGAAATCCTGAAACACATAGGTCAGCGGGTTCAGACAGCCTTCTGGCGGTTCTCCCACCTGGAGAACTTCACCGGAATCGGGTCGCTCCAACCCGCCGATCAGGCGCAGCAGAGTTGACTTTCCGCAGCCCGAGGGCCCGATGATGCAAAGGATCTCTCCGGCCGGAATGGAAAGCGAAATGTCCTGTAATACCGGCATGCCGGCATAGTGATGCGTAATCTGTTCGAGAGATAGTTTCATGGCAGGATGGGGCAGGCCACAAATGGCCCGCCCGGTCAAGCCCTAGATCATTTCCACATAGCTGGAATCGACCAGCGTTTCGGTGGAAATGCTGTCCTTGATCAGACCTTCGGATTTGAACCAGTCCACCTGATCCGTCACCGAACCCATATTCAGCGAGGCATTTGCGTTGATCCGCATCGCGCCGTTGATGATCGACTTGCTGGCCTTTTCGTAGGGGTCGTCCGCGTACACATACTTGTGAATCAGCTTCACCATGTCTTCCATGCCCGCCTCGTCGGTGGACTTGTCCACCAGCGCCGCGTTGAAATCGGCTGCGCCTTTCGAGAACGCACGCAGGAAAGCTTCGGTCTTGGCACGTTCGTTCTCAGCATTCTCTGCCGAGGTAAACACCGTGGTCACCTGATAATCGGGCAGGTAATCCGAAACCATACCGATGTGCTTGACTGCGCCGCCACCGACAAGCGCCTTGCCGATATGCGGCACGATGGTCCAGGCATCGACTTGTCCGGATTTCATCGCACCGATGATGGCGCCGACCTTCTGCAGCGGCTTAAAGGACATTTCGGCGTTTTCTGCCTCGGCAATCTTGGCGCCCATGTAATGGAAGGACGATCCCGCCTGCGTGACGGCAAAGCTCTTGCCATCCAGCTGGTCCGGTGCGGTCAGACCGGCTTCATGGGCTGCGTTCGATGCAAGGATCATCTGGCCATCGATCCCCTGCTCTTCGCTGAGCGCACCGCCGATCACCTTGGCCGCGCCTTTTTCGGCAAGGCTGATCAAGCCGCCGGTGATCGAGGTCACACCGAAATCCGCATCACCCGAAGCAATCGCCACGGCCATCGGCTGCGCTGCCTGGAAAAAGCGGAAATCGACATCCAGACCTTCTTCGCTGAAGTATCCGCGCTCAAAGGCGACGAAGCTGGCGGCGTGGCTGGTAAAGCGCAGCGCACCCACGGTCATCTTCGTATTGGCCAGTGCAGGCGTCCCAAGCATCGGCAGAGTCGCGGCACCGCCCATCAAGCCAAGCGCACCGCGCCGAGTGAAATTCGTCATGAGTCTTCCTCCCATAGTCGCTTTGCCCCCGAAATGAAGGCGGATGTTCCGGCGCGACCCTAATTCGCGACGCCGAGAGGTGCAATTGCAATAGAGTCGGGGAAGGTGTTGACCTATCTCGGGAAAAGGAAGCTCACGATAATCCGCGCGCCCCAATCATCCGGCCCGTTTGCCGTCGTATCCGCCCAATAGCGGACCCCGCCGCCGATGCTGACGAGGTTCGATCCGATCTTGGTGACCTTGGTGACTGTAAAGTTGATCGGCACACCGCTGTCATCTGTCGTCCAGTCATACGTGGCCTCGGAGTTCACGGTAAAGGTCCAGGCGTTTGGCGTGGAATAGCTCAGGAAAGGCTGAAAAAAGGTCGAATCGATCTCGGTATCGCCATCTACGTCCCAGAGATGGTTTGCCAAGGCCCCTATCGTCCACGGCCCTGCCTGCTTTAGCACGACGCCTGTGATACCGGCTGCAAACTCATCCGCGCTCAGGTTGTCACCGCCCGTCGGTAAAAGGAAAGCCGGTCCGACCCCCCAGATCAACCCGCCGGCAGTCGGTGCTTTGGGCGAGAAAAAGAAGCTTTGGGTGATGTCGCCAAGACCGGACTGAGAGGTACCGGGAATAACGTCCTTTTGATCGATAAAGGGGATGATCGTGCGCGAGATCAGGTTCCAGTTCTCACCGATGGAAATGGGGATCACCGGCTGGAAATTGACAAAGCTGCGAGAGCCGTCGCCATTTGGCCCATACCCTTCGTCATAGTTGAACTGGTAGGGAACGCTGATCAGCGCCGCAACCGGGTTGCTTAGTTGTTTCGCAAGATCCTGTGCGTCCTGCGCCGCGGCAGGTCCCATGGAAAGCAGCGATGTAACGGTGACGACTTTCAGGAAATCCGGACAATTCATTGCGCGCCTCCAAATAGCTCAAATCAACCTTGGGTAGATTTAGCCACAAGTTGCCGTCGCGCGATAGTCCTTTGTTAATAATTTCTTAACAGTTTCACCCGGCCCAGCAAATGGGTCTAAGTTGTCAGCAGCCGCAACCCCTGCGTCACATCCGAGCGCACCGCCAGACGGAGTCCCGGTTCATCTCCAGACTTGAGCGCCGCGATGATGAGCTTGTGGTAATGCGGGGGGTCGGTCCGTTTCAGACGACCGTATAGCGCCCGCATGGTCGGGCCCAGCTGCAGCCAGACGGTTTCTGCGATCGCCAGCATCGCCGGGGCCTGCGCCCGCAGATAGAGCGTGCGATGAAATTCGAGATTTGTGCGGATATAACCGACAGCATCGCGATTCACGACGACTTCGCCAATCGTGTGGTTGATGGATTGCAGCCGGTCGATCAGCGCCATATGCGCCCTTGGCAGGGCCCGGCTGGCCAGCTCGACCTCGAGCAAGGCCCGCAGCGCGGCGAGTTCCTCGATCCGCTCGTTGCTAAGTTCCGGCGTGGACACCCGTCCCGAGCTTGAAAGGAACAGGGCGCCCTCGGCCACCAACCGGCGAACGGCCTCACGTGCGGGGGTCATCGAGACATCGTATTCCCGACCGATGCCCCGCAGGGTCAGAGACGCGCCGGGCGCGATTTCCCCATGCATGATCCGCGTGCGAAGCGCACGGTAAACGCGTTCATGCGCGGCAGGAAAGGCTTCGGTCAGACGCGGGTTCATCATGTTGTCCGGTTTGTGATCACAGTTCCGTCACAAGTCAACTATCCGAATCGAAGCGATAGCGATGCAGCTTGTTGCCTTCACTGCGCAACCATGCCCGGGGTGCGGCATAGGGTCCGTAAAGGTTTTCCACCACGGACCAGAAAGCCGGAGAGTGGTTCATCTCTGCAAGGTGGGCTACCTCATGCGCGGCGACGTAATCCAGAACTTCGGCAGGCGCGAGAATCAGCCGCCAGGAGAACATGAGATTGCCTTCCGAAGTGCAGGACCCCCAGCGCGACCGCGTATCACGCAACACCAGCCGCGCATACGGTCGTCCCAGCTGCTTCGCATAACCATCGCATGCCGCCGCAAGACGATCGCGCGCCCGGACTTTCAGCCAGGCCTGCAATCGCGGCCCCACCGTTCCTTCTGGCACGCCAAGTGTCTCATCTTGCAGCAGAATACGACGTCCTTTGATTTGCAGGATTTCCCGGGGGATCCCGTCAACCGGCAGCGAAACGCCCGGCGCGACGCTTACGTCTTCTTCGCGTCGGTCTAGATGTCCGAGAATCCAGTCCTGCTTTTGCCGCGCAAAATCGAGCGCTTCGGATTCCGGCGTGCCGTTGGGCAAGGTCAGCGTCACGCGACCGTCAAGCTGTGATATGCGCAGCGTAATCCGCCTTGCCCGGGCAGAACGCCGCATCACGATTGGCACGCCCGGCACGCCTGGCAGATGATGTTTGCCCAAGATGGCCCCCCGAATATGTTCAAAGGCTTTGACAGTACCTACGTCATATGGCAAGCGACCGGAATCGTCGATATGACCAGAAGCAATTTCAAGGGGACGCCAATGCCCAAGGAAGAATGGGGTACAAAGCGCGTTTGCCCGACAACGGGTAAACGGTTTTACGACCTGAACCAGAATCCGATCGTCAGCCCGTATACGGGCGAGGTGGTCGAAGTAGACAACGCCAAGGCGCGCATGATTGCCGCCGACGCCGAAGATGCCGCGACAGCAAAGTCGAAAAAAGCGATGGAGAACGATGACGACGTCGTTCTGGACGATGATGATGTCGATGTGGATCTCGGCGACGATCTTCTCGAAGACGAAGACGACGACGATGATGTTTCGCTCGACGAAATCGCGGACGTCGCCAGCGACGACGACGATTGAAGAAAACCTGCGCTTGGGCGGAATTTTTCGCTTGAACCCGCCCAAGCTTGCGCCTATTCAGCGGCGCACACAATCGGGGCCTTAGCTCAGCTGGGAGAGCGCTTGCATGGCATGCAAGAGGTCAGGGGTTCGATCCCCCTAGGCTCCACCAAACTTCCCTGAAAAATATCTCAACAAGCTGCCACAGGCCTTTGCCCATACCGCGGCTATCATTAGTTGCTCGGACGGTTCCAATATCTAGAGTGTAAGCCCGCACGCGCCGTTCCTGGCAGAATGGTTCACGCCGCCTGCCCACGGTCGGCCCGGTCACGCTTGTCTTCTCGCGCTCGTGTCGTTGGCGCGGCGGCGAGGAGACTTAGGGTAAAGGTACTTCCTACCCCCAGTTCGCTGTCGACAGATATCGTCCCGCCCTGAGCCAAGGCAAGCTCGCGTGAAATAGCTAGTCCCAGCCCTGTTCCGCCACGACGGCGAGTTACGGAGGAATCCACCTGGCGGAAAGCTTCGAAGATCTTGTCGATATCATCTAGCGCAATGCCGGTTCCCGTGTCGCGCACATGAAACATGACATGGCTATCAGTCCTTTCAGTGCTGAGAACGATCTTTCCCATATCCGTGAATTTGAGCGCGTTTCCGATCAGGTTATAGAGGATCTGGCGCGTTCGGAACGCATCGGCATAGACCGAGCCTTCATCGCAATTCACTTCGAAGGCCAAACCCTTTCTGTTGACCTCGATTTCAAGCTGGGCCTCAAGGGGTTCGACGATCTCGCTGATTGGTGTCTCGGCGCATTCGACCACGAAAGTTCCGGATTCGATCTTGGCAAAGTCCAGCATCTCGTTGATGAGGCTTAGCAGGTGCTGCCCCGATTTTTCCTGCTGAATAACCAGTTTGGAGAAATGATCGATGACCTCGTCGACTTTTTCCCTAACGATAGGTGGCGCAGAGGTTTCCTCCAGAACAGTTTTGAGCGCCCGCACCACCGGCATGCGATCGGTCAACTTGGCGATGCCAGCGAGACCAAGGATGACCGTCAGCGGCGTTCGAAGTTCATGCGACAGGGTATTGATGAACTGCGTCTTGGTAACGTTTGCAGCTTGAGCCTCTGCGACGGCTTCTTCCAGTTCGGTAACGTCGGAGCGGATACAGACCGTACCCCCGTCTTCCATCCGGTGGTCCGATACGCGTAGAATCCGACCGTTACTCATCTTGTCGGTGCAGGTATAGTTCTTTGTCCGGCGATGCGCCGAGCCATGTTCGGCGATCCATTCGTCTTCGCACCCGATGGCATCAGCTACGATTCCCCGCCGGGCGATCGTCTCGACAATTTCCCGGGCCGTGGCACCCGGCCGGATGACATCCAAGGCACCGCTGTAAAAACCCGCGAAATTGGCGTTGCACTTGTGCAGGCGTCCCTGGCTGTCAAAGATCGCGAGGCCGTTTTCCATGGCGCGAATGGCGTTGTTCAGACGCTCTTCCGCCAAGTAGCGCAACTCGGATAGCCGCAGCACGTAGCTGAGGGTCAGGATCACGAAAAAGGTTACCCCGAACATAACGATCCGGTTGCGTAACCAGTCCGGAGAATGCAGCGGCCAGCCTTCGCGCGGTATAGCCAGAACTTCCCAACTTCCGTTCGGAAACTCAAAGTCGAAACTCAGGGCATCAGTCCAGTTTCTGGACACGTCCCCGTGAATGATCGTGTCAGTCGTGGACGAGTTCGACTCATCCCGGATCAATATATCAAATCCTCTCGATATTTCTGCGAGACCGATGCGTTCGAGGAACCGAACCAGATCGACCACAACCGTGGTGACACCCCAGAATTCATTCTCCGGTTCCATGAAATGCGAAAGCACCCGGTGCCGCAGCAAAAGCACCTGGCGGCCATCGGTTGCTTGCAAGGGTCCGTTCAAAAGCCCCGCTTTCGCCGCGAGGTATTCAGGGTCAGATGCCTGGCTGTCAAAAAGTACAGCCTCTTGTCCGGCGGGAAGGAGGTCTGCGGCCCCGGAAGGATAGGCGGCCTCGGGTCCAACCAGTGGAGAGGCAATAACGGCGGTCACGTAACTGCTATCACCAATTTCCCTTTCGGCGAAATGTTCGAAATGTTCTCCCCAGTCGCTGCTGCTATCCAACACGTGAGATGCCAGCCGTTGCAGCGCAAGAAACATGCCGAAGGTCGTAGCCTCGACTTCTTCCCGCCTTTCGATCAACTCGTCATAGGCCGCGGCCCTGAAATCTTCCTGATACTGTTTCTCGATCAGTTCTTCGATCTTGAGGGATACAACAATCAGCGCGATCAACGCGGCGATCAGCACAATGACCGCGCCGAGCCGGAACTTGGCTATATTCGCCATTCCTTGTCGATACGAGGTAATGCCAACACCGTGAACCCTTGGATCGTTCGCCTTGTGGGTCAAGCCAGCAACCCCTTTCCGCCTGCGCAATTCCCGGCATTAAAAGGCAGGCGTATTGACAAAAGGTGACCATTTGTTTGGTCTTCCTTTGAAGCGCCGGGCGGCAACGCAGGTCAATTCAGGAAAGACGGTCGCAGTTGCGCCGTTTCCAGCGGTCGCCAAGCATCTTCAATGAAACAGATCGCTATCGTGAAACGAAAAGACGCGCGCCTATCAAACGAGCGCGCGCCTTTCTTGCTCAGCGTTAGCTGGCTTAGCCCTTGCCCTTCCACGGAACCAGCAGGCGTTCCGCCCAGCGCATCAGCATGTCGATGCCAAAGCCGATGATGCCGATCAGGATGATCCCCATGATCACGATATCCGTATTCTGGAACTTGGACGCGACCATGATCATCATACCGGCCCCCTTCTCGGCGGCAACGAGTTCTGCGGCCACAACGGTACCCCAGCAGACACCCATCGCAACACGTGCGCCGGTAAAGATATCAGGAAGCGAGTTCGGGATGATGACATAACGCATGATCTGCCATTTGCTCGCCCCGAGCGAATAGGCTGCGTGAACCTTGGATATCCGTACGCCCGACACACCCGACCGGGCAGCAATCGCCATGATCCACAAAGCCGCAAGGAACAGCAGGATGATCTTGCCGACCTCACCGATGCCCGCCCAGATGATGACCAGCGGAATGAGTGCCAGCGGCGGTACGGGGCGCATGAATTCCACGATGGGATCGAACCAGCCGCGGAACCAGTCGGACAGGCCCATCGCATAGCCGAGAGGTATGCCCACGATGGCCCCGCATAGGAAACCGACGATGACGCGGAACAGCGAATATCCAAGGTGTTCCCAAAGTGTCGATCCCCGGAAGCCCTCGCTGGCGATTTCGACGACCCGCGCAACAACAGCTTCGGGCGCCGGGAGCCAGATCGGCTCCATCTGCCAGCCTTTCTTGGGTTCGAAGTTCAGGGTTCCTTTGGGGCTCATGCCGATGCGGCCGAATTCGGTAATGACCTCGCCGCCAGGGCTGATCGGCTGGCCGTTCACGGCGACAACTTCGGCACCTTCATCGCGGCCTATCTCGTCATTGCTGTCGACCCGGATCAATCCGCTTCGCCAGACGCCGACTGTCGCACTGTCGTTCTTGGCCCAACCTTCGCCCGGATCGACTTGGGGCGCGTCCACGCTCTGATCAATTGGGTGAACCATCACGCTGACGGTTGCCGTGTCGCTGCCCTGACCGGGCGCTTCGGCGGTGTATTCGAATGTTGCCAACCCCTCGAACGGGCCCGGCGCATGCAGGAACTTCGGCAGAAGGTTCGATCCGGTGAACATGCCCCAAAGCAGGAACAGCGTCAGGATCGAAATGACCGAAGCCGCCCGGTTAGGGCGCACCGCGCTTTCATCGCCGAAAGTGACCGTCTTGAGAGACGTGAAATCGCGCGTCGTTGCCTTGGCGATCACCTTTGTCACGAGGAAAAAGGCCACCACGAAGATGACGACATAGAGAAGAAAGACGATCATGCGCTTGCCTCCGTGCGGCCCATGATTTCCTCTTCCATATCCCAGATCATGCCAAGGATCTCTTCCCGCTTTACCGCGAACTCGGGGTGTTTCTTGACCTCCCGCAGGTCCTGATTAACGCCAAGTTCCGCAAACGGCAGGCGATACTCCTTGTGGATCCGTCCGGGCCGCGGCGCCATCACCAGCAGGCGCTCCCCTAGTAGCAGCGCCTCTTCGACCGAGTGGGTGATCAGGATGATCGTCTTGCCGGTTTCTTTCCAGAGCTTGAGCACGAGGCTCTGCATCTTTTCCCGTGTCAGCGCGTCCAGCGCGCCAAGCGGTTCGTCCATCAGGATCACGTCCGGATCGTTGGCGAGGCACCGCGCCAGCGCGACGCGCTGTTGCATACCGCCGGAAAGTTCATAAACTGCCTTTTCCTTGAAAGCCCCAAGACCGACCACATCCAGCAGGTGGTTCACGATCTTGTCCTTCTCGGCCTTGGCCATGCCCTTCATCGAAGGCCCGAAACCAACATTCTCCCGCACGCTCATCCATTCAAACAGGGCACCCTGCTGAAAAACCATGCCACGCTCTGCATCCGGCCCCTTTACGTCGTGCCCGTTAAGCACGATGCGCCCGTCCGTCGGCGCCAAAAATCCTGCAACGATGTTAAGCAAGGTCGTTTTTCCGCAGCCGGATGGCCCCAGAACACTCATCAACTCGCCCGCCTTGAGATCGAGCGATACGTTCTTCAGCGCCTGAACCGATGTCCCGTTGGGCAGGTCAAAGCGCATGGATATATTGTCGATAGCCAACCCTGACATGAGGCCCCGCTTTCAATTTTCCAGATTGTCGTGATGGCCCTCGCCCGAGCCCGATGAGAAATGGACCGGGCAGCACAAGGGCCGCCCGATCCGTTTCAATCACATGCCATGCGCGGCCTGAAGCGGCCCCGTGTTGACGGCATTTTCGTAAGAGTCCTTGGCCGCATCGATGCTGCCCGCTTCGACAAAGACCTGCGCCACGCCCTTCATGAACTCCTGCGCGCCGCCGCCAAGCCACTTGGCTTCGAGCTGGTCATCGACGGTCGGGAAAACAAAGGTCGAGATGGTTTCCATCGTCGCGTCTTCATCCATGCCCGCGTCCTTGGCGATCACGGGAAGCATTTCGGCATGGTTGGCCTCATCCGCCCACATCGCGTTGGCCTCAGCGGTGACCTTGAGGAACTTGGCGGCAACATCGCTGTTCTCGGCAACCCAGCCTGCCGGAGCCGATGTGACGTCAAACACCAGAATACCAAGCTCTTCCTTTTCGGCACCGGTCAGCAGCACGTTGCCATGCTCTTTCATGCGGCGCAACGAACCGCCCCAGCCACAGGCCATGTCGACCGCGCCCTGCGCAAAGGCTGCCGCGCCATCCGGCGGCGCCATGTCGACGATTTCGAGACTGTCGAGCGAAACCCCGAAATGATCCATCTGCTTGAGGAAACCATAATGCGCGGCTGTCCCCAGCGGAACGGCGACCTTCTTGCCCGCCAGTTCTCCTGCACTGTCCTTGTCGATCTCGAGCGCGCTCGCGACCACGCAGTTGTCGTTGTCCGAGTAGCTGACCGCAACGTCCAGCACCTGAAGGTCCTGACCGGCGCTTGCCGCGACGACGAACGGCGGCACGCCCTGGCTGACGCTGATCTGCACATCGCCCGATGCCATCGCCGCGCTCATCGCGGTGCCCGCATCAAAGCTCACCCAGTTGACCGTCTCGCCCAGCGCTTCGTCATACATGCCGGTGGCCTTGGCGTATTGGAACGGCATCGGCCATTCGAGGAAGTAACCCACCGTGATATCCGCCAGCGCGGGTCCGGCGGCAAAGGCAAGCGACGCTGCCGCGCCCAGCAGTCTAAGTTTCGTTTTCATGTTTTTCTCCCTACTCCGCCGCTTGTGCGGCTTGTTACATTGTCCGGCTGCAGAACAGCCGGATCAAGTTTTCCGAAATGCGCCCTTTCGGGTGCGTCCCTTCCGATAACCCGAACCGAAAAGAAGCAGTCGATCAACATTTTTTGTGACAGCTCTCACTCCACTTCGGCAAAAAAGGTGACCTGCAAGGCGGGCTAATAAACAGTTTTATTTAATAAAATCTTATAGTTAGACTGCGGCAAATTGCTAAAAACAGCGCTTCATAGCCTATTCTGGACTTATGGCCGATGCTGAATTGGCCCTATAACCTGCAAAGAATTCGCGCTGTTGTCGGTAATGAAACGAGGGTAGCGAGTCTGCCCGTTTTTCCTGTGTTTTCACCGCATTCGAAAGGGCCCGTCATGGATGGCGCATTCAGCGAGAACGATATTTCTCATGTTGTAGAGGCCGACAAGGCCCATGTCTGGCACCACCTCAGCCAGCACAAGCCGTATGAGACCTCCGATCCCCGCATCATCGTAGAAGGCAAGGGCATCCATGTCTGGGACCAGCACGGGAAGAAACATCTCGATGCGGTTTCCGGCGGCGTCTGGACCGTCAACGTCGGCTATGGCCGCGAGTCTATCGCCAATGCAGTACGCGACCAGCTGATCAAGCTGAACTATTTCGCTGGGTCCGCTGGCTCCATTCCCGGCGCGATCTACGCCGAAAAGCTGATCTCCAAGATGCCGGGTCTCTCCCGCGTCTATTACATGAACAGCGGGTCCGAGGCGAACGAGAAAGCCTTCAAAATGGTGCGCCAGATCGCGCACAAGAAATACGGCGGCAAAAAGCACAAGATTCTTTATCGCGACCGCGACTACCACGGTACGACCATCGCCTGCCTGTCCGCGGGCGGTCAGGACGAACGCGGGATGCAGTATGGCCCGTTTACCCCGGGTTTCGATCGGGTGCCGCATTGCCTCGAATACCGTCGCCACGAACAGGATGGCGCGCCGGTCGAGAACTACGGCGAATGGGCGGCCGAACAGATCGAAGCGGTCATCCTGCGTGAAGGCCCGGATACTGTTGGTGCGCTCTGCCTCGAGCCGGTGACGGCAGGCGGTGGGGTCATCACGCCGCCGGAAGGCTACTGGCAGAAGGTCCAGGAGATCTGCCGCAAGTACGACATCCTGCTGCATATCGATGAGGTCGTCTGCGGCGTCGGACGGACCGGTACATGGTTCGGCTACCAGCAATACGGCATCGAACCGGACATGGTCACCATGGCCAAGGGTGTGGCGTCGGGCTATGCCGCCATTGCCTGCCTCGTGACCACCGAGAAAGTGTTCGAGATGTTCAAGGACGATCCCTCGGACAAGCTGAATTACTTCCGGGATATCTCGACCTTTGGCGGTTGCACCTCCGGACCGGCCGCAGCGCTTGAAAACATGCGCATCATCGAGGACGAGAACCTGCTCGACAACACGGTTGCCATGGGCGAACGGCTGATGGACAATCTGCACGCGCTGAAAGACAAGCACCAGATCATCGGGGACGTGCGCGGCAAGGGCCTGTTCTGCGGACTCGAACTCGTCGCGGACCGCGAAAGCAAGGAACCGGTGACCGAGGCACAGATCGCAGCGGTAACGGGCGACTGCATGGCGCAAGGCGTTGTTATCGGCGCATCGAACCGCTCCGTTCCCGGCAAGAACAACTGCCTGTGCTTCTCGCCGGCCCTGATCGCCAGCGCCGACAATATCGACGAGATCACCACGGCCGTTGATTCCGCGCTGACCAAGGTTTTCGACTAACAAGAAAATTGAATTTTCTTGGGAATTTTCCTTGGGAAAATTGGCCCCGGCAGACTTGCCGGGGCTTTTTTGACCAACACATCTCGCGGACCTCTAAGTCCAGATTGCACCCGCCTTAAGACCAGCTTATTGCCAGTACATGGCAATTTCGGTCGAAACATTTTTCCTCGCGGCAGACGGGCAAGGCACGCTTCAGGCGCAGATCCAGCAAATGATCGCGCAGGGCATCCTGTCAGGCCGGTTCCATCGTGGTGAAAAGCTCCCCTCCTCGCGCAGCCTCGCCGCGCACCTCGGGGTTAGCCGGATTACCGTCACCCTTGCCTATACCGAATTGCTGGCCAACGACTACCTAAGCTCCCGTGGGCGCTCCGGCTATTTCGTTTCCGACAACGCACCGGTGCCCCCGGTCTACGACCCCCGCCCCGCATCGGAAGACCGGGTGGACTGGACCCGGGCGATCACCCGCACGTTTACCGGCGGCGATACCCCGGTCAAACCTTCGGACTGGGAAAACTACCGCTATCCCTTCATCTACGGGCAGGTAGACCCCACGCTATTCGATCATGCAAACTGGCGACTCAGCGCCATGCGGGCGCTCGGGGCCAAGGATTTCTCCTCTCTTACCTCCGATTACTACGATCGCGACGATCCTCTTCTCGTGGAGTTCATCTCGCGTCACACGCTGCCGCGTCGCGGCATCACCGCACGCCCGTCCGAGGTGCTGATCACCATGGGTGCCCAGAACGCGCTTTGGCTGACCGCGCAGGTACTGCTCAACAGTCGCCGCCGGGCCGCGATCGAAGATCCCGGCTATCACGCCCTGCGGGACGTTCTCGCCCATACCCGCTGCTCCATTTCACCGGTCCGCGTCGATGCAGACGGCCTTCCACCCGACGCCATTCCGGCCGACACGGACATCATCTTCTCGACGCCAAGCCATCAGTCCCCGACCACCGCCACGATGCCGATGGCCCGACGCAAGGCCCTGCTTGAAAAAGCCAGCGCGCTGAACGCCCTCATCATCGAGGATGATTACGAATTTGAACTGTCCTTTCTCGGAGCCCCTTCCCCCGCGCTAAAATCGATGGACCGCGACGGGCGCGTCATTTACGTCGGCTCCTTCTCCAAATCACTCTTTCCCGGCCTGCGGCTGGGCTATCTGGTCGGATCGGAACCCTTCATCCGCGAAGCCCGCGCCCTGCGCGCCTCGGTGCTTCGTCACCCGCCAGGGCACGTGCAGCGCACCGCCGCTTACTTCCTGTCTTTGGGACATTACGACGCCCAGATCCGGCGCATGTCCAAGGCCCTGCACGCGCGCCGCAAACAGCTTGAAGAGTCCGTGGTACGTCATGGGCTTACCGTCGCCGGGCACGGCGGGTACGGCGGCTCGGCCCTCTGGATGCAGGCGCCGCCCCATGTGGACACCGAATTGCTGGCCAGCCAGTTGCGCAGGAAAGCCGTGCTCATCGAACCCGGCGCCCCCTTCTTTTCCGCCAAGTCGGGTCCTGCGAATTTCTACCGGCTGGGCTATTCGTCGATCCATGTCGACCGGATCGACGAAGGCGTGCGCCTGATCCGGGAAGGGCTGGAAAAATACGAACCTATGGCCTAATGCCACGCGGAGAACGCGCATTTCGGAACCTTTCCGTGTATAAAGGAACCGTCCTGCCAGCGTCTTTGCCATGCATCCGTGAAACCTGTAGTCGTTGCATAGCCAAAGCAGCCGTGTGGACCTAACTGCCACATCCAACTGGCCCTAACCGCGAAAGCCCGCAATCCGGTACTGTCCGCGCAAACGCAAACGGGGCGATCCGCCCCCAAACGAGGCATCCCCGATGAAGATGACAACAGAAGAAGCCTTTGTAAAAACCTTGCAAAGGCATGGAATCGAACACGCTTTTGGAATTATCGGATCGGCTTTCATGCCGATCTCCGACCTGTTCCCAAAGGCTGGCATCACCTTCTGGGACTGTGCACACGAAGGTTCCGGCGGCATGATGGCCGATGGCTATACCCGCGCATCCGGCAAGATGAGCATGATGATCGCGCAGAACGGCCCCGGCATCACCAATTTTGTTACTGCCGTGAAAACCGCGTACTGGAATCATACACCTTTGCTTCTGGTCACACCGCAGGCTGCGAACAAGACCCTCGGTCAGGGCGGGTTTCAGGAAGTCGAGCAGATGAAACTGTTCGAAGACATGGTGGCCTATCAGGAAGAGGTTCGTGACCCGTCCCGCGTCGCCGAAGTATTGAACCGCGTTATCCTGCAGGCAAAACGCGCCTCGGCCCCGGCACAGATCAACCTGCCCCGCGATTACTGGACGCAAGTGATCGATATCGAGATCCCCGAAGTCGTCGAATTCGAACGCCCCTCGGGCGGCGAAAAGGCGCTGGATGATGCGGCCGCGATGCTGAGCGCTGCCAAGAATCCGGTCATCCTCAACGGTGCCGGTGTCGTTCTGGCCGGGGCGATCCCCGATACCATGAAACTGGCCGAGCGACTGACGGCGCCTGTCTGCGTCGGCTACCAGCATAATGACGCCTTCCCCGGCTCGCACCCGCTTTTCGCAGGTCCGCTGGGCTATAACGGGTCCAAGGCCGGAATGGAGCTGATCAAGGATGCGGATGTCGTGCTGTGCCTTGGCACACGTTTGAACCCGTTCTCGACGCTGCCGGGCTATGGGATGGATTACTGGCCCAAGGACGCCAAGATCATTCAGGTCGACATCAACCCCGACCGCATCGGTCTTACCAAGAAGGTGTCGGTCGGCATCGTCGGCGACGCCAAGAAAGTCGCGCAAGGCATCCTCTCGCGCCTCTCCGACAGCGCCGGTGACGAAGGCCGCGATGACCGTCAGGCGAAGATCGCGCAGGCCAAATCCGCCTGGGCGCAGCAGCTTTCCTCGATGGATCACGAAGATGACGATCCGGGCACCACATGGAACGAACGCGCCCGCACCGCCAAGCCCGACTGGATGAGCCCGCGCATGGCATGGCGCGCGATCCAGAGCGCCCTGCCGCGTGAGGCCATCATCTCTTCCGACATCGGCAACAACTGCGCCATCGGCAACGCCTACCCCTCTTTCGAGGAAGGCCGCAAATACCTCGCCCCAGGCCTGTTCGGTCCCTGCGGCTATGGCCTGCCCGCGATCATCGGCGCCAAGATCGGCTGCCCGAATGTGCCGGTTGTCGGCTTTGCCGGTGACGGTGCTTTTGGCATCGCGGTGACGGAACTGACCGCCATTGCCCGCAAGGAATGGCCGCCGATCACCATGATCGTTTTCCGTAACTACCAGTGGGGCGCGGAAAAGCGGAACTCGACCCTTTGGTATGACGACAACTTTGTCGGCACCGAATTGTCCGACGGCGTTTCCTATGCCGGTATCGCTCAGGCCTGCGGTCTGAAAGGCGTTCAGGCCAAGACGATGGAAGGGCTGACCGAGGCGCTGAACCAAGCGATCACCGACCAGATGCAGAATGGCACGACCACTCTAATCGAAGCGCTGATCAACCAGGAACTGGGCGAACCCTTCCGTCGCGACGCGATGAAAAAACCGGTCTCGGTCGCCGGAATCGACCCGGCTGACATGCGTACACAAACCGTATGATACCTGTATGACATCCGTCATACATGCTGAACCCCGGCGCCAATGCCGGGGTTCACGCAGCAACTGTTGACTTTGTTCCATTTTTTTGCGCCCCATCGGGGACAGAATTTTACCGACGATCTGAATAGCAGAACAAATACCTAGACGCGCCCGGGACTGAATGGCCTTACACCAACCCAAGCTTGATACGTCACCCCGGGTTTCCGACGAGATCCGCAAAACCACCTGTTACATGTGCGCCTGTCGCTGCGGGATCAACGTCCACATGAAATCGGGCAAGGTCTCGTATATCGAAGGCAACCGTGATCACCCGGTAAACAAGGGCGTGCTCTGCGCCAAGGGGTCTGCCGGGATCATGCAGCATACCGCGCCTTCGCGGCTGCGCGCGCCTCTCAAACGGGTCGGACCACGTGGATCGGGCGAATTCAAAGAGATCAGCTGGGACGAAGCGCTCGATCTCGCCACCGAATGGATGGCACCGCTTCGCGCAGAAGCACCGGAAAAGCTGGCCTTTTTTACCGGACGTGACCAGTCGCAATCCTTTACCAGCTTTTGGGCGCAGAACTTCGGCACGCCAAACTACGCGGCGCATGGCGGATTTTGTTCCGTCAACATGGCCACCGCCGGTATCTACACCATGGGCGGGGCGTTCTGGGAATTCGGGCAGCCCGACTGGGATCACACCAAGCTTTTCATGCTCTTTGGCGTGGCCGAAGATCACGACAGCAACCCGATCAAGATGGGGCTGGGCAAGATCAAGGCGCGGGGCGCCAAGGTGATCGGGGTCAATCCGATCCGAACAGGATATAACGCGATTGCCGATGAATGGG
Source organism: Phaeobacter sp. 22II1-1F12B (assembly GCF_002210165.1). Lineage (GTDB taxonomy): Bacteria > Pseudomonadota > Alphaproteobacteria > Rhodobacterales > Rhodobacteraceae > Heliomarina. Next base: position 385,607 of record NZ_AQQP01000002.1, read on the forward strand.
TCGGCATCACCCCCGGCACCGATGGCCTGTTCATCTTGTCGCTTGTCCATGTGCTGATGGCAGCCGGCAAAATCGACCTCAATTACCTGTCGCGCTACACCAACGCGCCGGTACTGTTGAACTCTGACGCGGGCTCGGCCGAATTCGGCCTGTTCCTGCGCGATGAGGACGGCAAACCGCTGGTCATCGACCGCATGTCAAAAGAGCTGGTGCCGTTCGACAGGCCGGGCGTACGCCCCGATCTCTCGGCCAGTTACGATCAGAACGGCGTCACCCATCGCACGGTTTTCCACCGGATGGCCGAACGCTACCTTTCCCCGGAATACGCGCCAGAGAGCGTGGCCGAACGCTGCGGTATAAGCGCAGCCAGGATCCGGAGCATCGCGGCAGAACTTGCCCGCGTCGCCTTTGACGAAGCTATCGAGCTTGACCGCGAATGGACCGATTTCCGGGGTGAAACCCATCGCAGCATGATCGGACGTCCGGTCAGTTTTCACGCCATGCGCGGTATCTCTGCGCATTCCAACGGGTTTCAGACCTGCCGCGCGCTGCATGTGTTGCAAATTATCCTCGGCTCGGTCGAAACGCCGGGCGGTTTCCGATTCAAGCCGCCCTACCCGAAACCTGCCGAGGCCCATCCCAAGCCCCATTGCAACGTAACCCCCGGGGGTCCGCTGGACGGCCCGCACCTTGGCTTTGTACAGGGACCTGATGACCTCGCACTGAAACCCGATGGCACGCCTGCGCGTGTAGACAAGGCTTTTACATGGGAAAATCCCATGTCGGCGCACGGGCTGATGCATATGGTCATTTCGAACGCCCATGCCGGCGATCCCTACAAGATCGACACGCTGTTTCTCTACATGGCGAACATGTCGTGGAATTCCTCCATGAACACCGGCGGCGTCATGGAGATGCTGACGGACAAGGGTGAGGATGGCGAGTATGTCATTCCCCGGATCATCTATTCGGATGCCTATAGCTCGGAAATGGTGGCCTATGCCGACCTGATTCTGCCCGACACCACCTATCTTGAAAGACATGACTGCATTTCCCTGCTAGACAGACCGATCTGCGAGGCCGAGGCCGCCGCAGATGCCATCCGCTGGCCCGTGGTCGAACCTGACCGGAATGTGCGCGGGTTCCAGTCAGTTCTCTGCGATCTGGGCGCGCGTCTTGCCCTGTCGGGATTCGTGAACGAGGACGGGAGCCAGAAATACGCCGATTATGCGGATTACATTGTCTCGCATGAACGCCGCCCCGGGATCGGGCCGCTGGCGGGCTGGCGGGTGGGCGACGGCGCGGGACGCGGCGAAGCCCCGCCAGACCAGATCAACAGATATATTGAAAACGGCGGCTTCTGGATCAAGCATATCCCCGAGGAATGCGCCTATTACAAACCCTGGAACTCGGCATATCAGGACTGGGCCGTCGAGACGGGTTTTTACGACAAACCCCAGCCCTATCTGTTCCAGCTTTATGTCGAACCCCTGCGCCGGTTCCAGCTTGCCGCCGAAGGCCACGGAGATCGCCAGCCCCCCGAGGCGCTGCGTGACCGGATCAAGGAAAAGCTCGATCCGCTGCCGATCTGGTACAGCGATGGCGAGGATTCGGCGGAAAGCTTTGACATCCACGCGCTGACCCAGCGCCCGATGGCGATGTACCACAGTTGGGGGAGCCAGAACGCCTGGCTGCGGCAACTTCACGGGCACAACCCGCTTTATGTACCAAGCAAGCTGATGCGGGAAAAAGGGTTGCAGGACGGCGACTGGGCGCGGGTCAGTTCGGCACATGGCGAGATTACCGTGCCGGTCATGGAAATGGCCGCGCTGAATTCGAATACGGTCTGGACATGGAATGCCATAGGCAAACGCAAGGGTGCGTGGGCCTTGGACCCCGATGCGCCTGAGGCCACCAAGGGTTTTCTGCTCAACCACCTGATATCCGAGCTGCTGCCGCCAAAAGGCGACGGGCTGCGCTGGTCGAATTCTGATCCGGTGACCGGACAGGCGGCGTGGTTCGATCTGCGGGTTAGGATCGAAAAAGTGGCGCCTCCCGACCAGAGCCAGCCGGTCTTTCCACCGATCCACTATCCGGCGGACCAGTAAGAATGGAAGGTTTCGTGACCAGAGCTCCAAATTTTTCCAAAAAATTTGCCAAGAAAATTTCAATTTTCTTGGGCGTTTCGAGAGTATCCGCGCGATGACCGAACTTCCCGGTGAAACCACCCGTAAACTGGGGCTGGTCATCGACCTCGACACCTGCGTCGGCTGCCATGCCTGCGTGATCTCCTGCAAGGGCTGGAACACCGAGAACTACGGCGCACCGCTTTCGGATCAGGATGCCTATGGCGAAGAACCAACCGGCACGTTCCTCAATCGCGTGCATTCCTACGAGGTCCAGCCGGACATCGGTCCGGCCCAGCTGATCCATTTCCCAAAGTCCTGCCTGCATTGCGAAGACGCGCCCTGCGTGACTGTCTGCCCGACGGGCGCCAGCTACAAACGGGTCGAGGACGGTATCGTGCTCGTCAACGAAACCGACTGCATCGGATGCGGCCTCTGCGCCTGGGCCTGTCCTTATGGCGCGCGGGAAATGGACGGAGCCGAGAAGGTGATGAAGAAATGCACCCTCTGCGTCGACCGGATCTATAACGAGAACCTGCCCGAAGAAGATCGCGAGCCCGCCTGTGTCCGCACCTGCCCCGCAGGCGCGCGCTACTTCGGAGATTTTGCGGATCCCGAAAGCAACGTGTCGCGACTGACGCGGGAACGTGGTGGCATCGAACTTATGCCTGAGCAGGGCACACGCCCCGTCAACCGTTACCTGCCACCGCGTGCAAAGGATCGGATGGCCGAAACGCAAACGCCGCAGCTCGAATCGGTGGGGGCGGATCTGCCCGGTTTTCTCGGCTGGCTCGACAGGGCGCTGGACCGGCTTTGACATGAACCCCGCAGCATCCGTTATCGCGTTCACCTCTCTCTCCGGACTTGGCTTTGGTCTGCTCTTCTGGCTCGGGCTTGGGTTCCCGGCTGTCACCGGCTGGGTCGCCTTCGTGTTCTTCGCGCTGGCCTACCTGCTGTCGGTCGGCGGTCTGCTCGCCTCGACCTTTCACCTCGGGCATCCTGAGCGAGCGTTCAAGGCGTTCACCCAATGGAAGACAAGCTGGCTCAGCCGCGAGGCATGGACCTCTGTGGCGACACTTCTTGTCATGGCCGCTTTCGGTGCCGGGCTTGTATTCGCCGGGATCGCCCTTGCACCCATCGGTTGGCTTGGCGCAGCACTTTCCCTGCTAACCGTATTTACGACGTCGATGATCTATAGCCAGCTTCGGACGGTTCCCCGCTGGCATCAGCCGTTGACCCCGGTCCTGTTCCTGAGCCTCAGCCTGTCGGGCGGTGCCCTGCTCGCCGGTATGACAAGCGTGGCACCCTGGCTGCTGGTTGTTGCAGGGGTGATCCAGTGCCTGCACTGGTGGCGGGGAGATCAGGCACTGGCCAGCTCCGGAACGACACTTGCCACGGCGACCGGGCTGGGCGAGATCGGCACGGTCCGCTCTTTCGAGCCACCCCACACGGGCGGCAATTACCTGACCCGTGAGATGATCTACGTGGTTGGCCGCAAACATGCGCGCAAACTGCGCGTCATTGCGCTTTTGCTGATGGTGTTCCTGCCAGCGGTTCTGTTGCTTCTGCCTTTCAGCCATGCGCTTGCAGCGCTGGCGGTCATCAGCCACCTTACCGGCGTTATCACGTCTAGATGGCTGTTCTTTGCAGAAGCCGAACACGTGGTCGGCCTCTACTATGGCAAGCGAACGTAGCCCGGCCGGGCCGCGCAGGATCAAATCAAACCGGCATGTTCCATGGCCGCATCGATCGCCGCCTTGGTGCTGTCTTCAAGCGCGGTAAGCGGCGAGCGGACTTCGTCGCTGCAGAGCCCAAGACGAGAAAGACCGTATTTGGCACCGGCGACGCCGGGTTCGATAAAGATCGCCTCGTGCAGCGGCATCAAACGGTCCTGATACTCCAGCGCCTTGACGAAATCGCCTTCTGCCATGGCCGCCTGGAATTCGGCGCAGAGCCGGGGCGCGACGTTCGCAGTGACCGAGATACAGCCGACGCCGCCGTGCGCGTTGAAAGCCAGCGCTGTCGCGTCTTCGCCCGAAAGCTGGACGAAATCCTTACCGCAGGCGGCGCGCTGCTGGCTGACACGGTCGAGCTTTGCGGTCGCGTCCTTGACGCCAATAATCCGGGGCAGCTTGGACAGTTCGCCCATTGTCGCGGGCACCATGTCGATGACCGAGCGCGGCGGAATATTGTAAATGATGATCGGCAGGTCGCAGCAGTCATGAACCGCCGTGAAATGCGCGATCAGCCCCTTTTGGGTCGGCTTGTTGTAATAGGGTGTCACGACCAACGCGGCATCCGCACCGGCTTTTTCCGCGAAACGGATCAGGCGCACCGCCTCCGTCGTGTTGTTGGACCCGGCACCGGCGATCACCGGCACGCGCCCGGCGGCGGCCTTTACCACCTCTTCGACGACCTGCTCATGCTCTTCGTGGCTGAGGGTCGGGCTTTCGCCGGTGGTCCCCACGGGCACGATGGCCGAGGAGCCTTCCTCGACATGCCAGTCAACCAGGCGTTTGAGCGCATAGATGTCCAATTTGCCGTCGCGGAACGGGGTAACGATGGCGGGCATTGAGCCTTTGAACATGGGCGCTCTCCGTAGTTTAACGTGATGTTGACGGGTTTGCCCCATCAATCACCGGGCCTTTTGCTGACGGGTGTCTCCCGTCCGTTAATTTCTGTTACGTCGGCGGGTGAAATCCGCTGACAGGGTTGCGTTGTGCGGACGAGACTCATCCGGTCAAAGATGATCGCTGGCACGAAAGTGAGTTGATCCCGCCTATACAGGCTTTATCGTCTAGAGGCTCTAAACTCGGATGCTCGGGAAATGCAAGTGATGACACGCGTTCTGGCTCTTTTCGCCTTTATTTTGGCGGCTCTCGCACTGCCCGCTTCGGCGGATAGTGCCGACGATCTGCGCCGCGCGATGATCGAGATGCGGCAGGGCGATTACGAGTCGGCCCTGCGCACCGCCGGACGCGAAGGATCGATCGGGCGAGACGTGATCGAATGGCACCGCCTGCGGGCCGGGCGCGGCACCGGCGGCGAGGTTATCGCCTTTCTCGGCAGACGTCCCGACTGGCCCGGTCTGGACTGGCTGCGCCGAAAGAGCGAAGGGGCGATTGCCGCCACGGGGCAGGCAGAAGTGCTGCGGTTTTTCACCCAGTCCCCGCCGCAAAGCCCCGAGGGCGTGCTTGCCTTTGCCAATGCGCTGATAGACACGGACGCGCGCGGTGATGGCGAGGCCGCGCTGGTGCTGGCATGGCGCACCATGCCTATGGGCAGCGCGATTCAGGCCGCCTACCTCTCGGCGCACAGGGAACTGCTGGCCCCGCATCACGAGGCGCGGCTGTCGCGCATGTTGTGGGACGGGCACCTAGACAGTGCCGGGCAGATGCTGACCATCGTGGATAACGCCCACCGGAAACTTGCCGAGGCGCGCATCGCCCTGCAGCAGCAGGCGCCGGGCGTCGACACGAAGATTGCCGCCGTGCCCGCATCGCTCCAGAACGATCCCGGCATGGCCTATGACCGGTTTGTCTGGCGTGACAAGAAAGGGCGCGATGCCGACGCAATTGCCCTGATGCTTGAACGCAGTTCGAACGCCGAGTCGCTTGGCGATCCGGGCGCATGGGCCTATCGCAGGCTCAACCTTGCCCGCGCGATGATGCGCCGAGGAGATCCGGCACAGGCCTACAAGATCGCCGCGTCGCACCACACGACGCCCGAAGCGGGCTATGTTCACGCCGATCTTGAATGGCTTTCGGGGTTCCTTGCCCTGCGCAAGCTGAACAATCCCAAGGTCGCGCTCGAACATTTCCGCCGTTTCGAGGCCGCCGTTCAATCGCCGATTTCCCAAGGCCGTGGGGGATACTGGCTGGGCCGGGCGTATGAGGCGCTGGGTGAAGCCGACGCTGCCAAGCTCGCCTACGCGATGGGCGCGCAATACCAGACTTCGTTCTACGGCCTGCTTGCCGCCGAACGGGCCGGGCTGCCATTTGATCCGTCGCTGCGCCAGCCACCGGAACTGCCCGACTGGCGCGACGCGGCCTATATGGATTCTTCGGTGCTTATGGCTGGGCTGATGCTGCTGACCGCCGGTGAGGAAAACCTTGGCGAACGGTTCCTGACCCATCTGGTCGAATCGCAGGATGAGATCGGCGCGGGACAGATGGGACAAATGGCGGTCGAAATGGAACGACCCCATCTTGCAGTGATGATCGCCAAGCGCGCGGCGCGGCAGGGGCAGATCCTGTACGGCGCTTATTATCCGATCCATCCCGTTGGCCAGATGGATCTGCCGATGGCGCCAGAAATGACCCTTGCCATCGCCCGCCGGGAAAGCGAATTCGACCACACGGTGATCAGCGGCGCCGGGGCGCGCGGCTTGATGCAGGTGATGCCAGCGACAGCCAAGATCGTCGCCACGGGCCTTGGCATCCTATCGGCCCATGACACGGGACGGCTGACGCGCGAATGGGACTATAACGCCAAGCTCGGCGCGAATTACCTTGCCACGCTCGCGGGCGATTTCACCGGCAATGTCGTCATGATGTCCGCTGGATATAACGCCGGGCCGGGCCGCCCCTCGCGCTGGATGGAGCTTTACGGTGATCCGCGCCGAGCCGAGCCGAAAGACGAGGCCGAAATCGTAGACTGGATCGAGATGATTCCTTTCGACGAGACCCGGAATTACGTCATGCGCGTCACCGAGAGCCTGCCCGTCTATCGCGCCCGATTGGGCAAGGATCCCCTGCCGATCCCCTTCTCGCGCGAGCTTGCCGGTTCAACTCTTCTGGCGTTCGCGCCATAGGGTAAACAGCCCGGCTGCCACGATGATCGCTGCACCAATGGCAACATTGGTGCGCAGCACTTCGCCGAATACGATCATCCCGATGGCCGAGGCAAAAACCAGCTGGAAATAGGCAAAGGGCTGCACCGCGCTGGCCTCTGCGGCCTCGTAACAGCGGATCAGCAGCCAGTGGCCCGAAGCGCCAGTCAGACACAGCAAAACCATCCAGGCATAGTCAGTCTGGGTCATCGGCTCCCAGTACCAGACACCGATGGCAGTCATGAACACCGCGCCAGTCACCCCGGTCCAGAAGAAGGAGGTTGCCGTGCGATCCCGCCGTCCCGCATAGCGCGTCAAAAGCCCGTAGACTGCGAACATTACCGCTGAGATCAGAGGAATCACCGCCAGCGGGTCGAAGACGCCAAAACCCGGCTGCAGGATGATCAACACGCCGACAAAGCCGATAGCGATGGCTGTCCAGCGTCTCCAGCCGACCTTTTCGCCCAGAATCGGACCGGAAAGCGCCGCCACCAACAGCGGGTAACAGGCGAAGACCGCGTGGCTTTCAACAAGCCCCAGCAAGGTAAAACCATAGATCGCCACGCAGATTTCACCGGCCAGCATCAGGCCGCGGAAAATCTGAAGGAACGGCTGGCTGGTACGTGCCGCCGCGCGCAAGCCACCTGCTGTTCGCGCCGCAAGCGCGATGACGAAAGTGGCGAAGAACCAGTAGCGGATCATCACCACCATGATGGTGTTGTATTCGCTTGCCAGGTGGCGCGAGATCGCGTCCTGAAGTGAGAAAACCACCGTCGTCGCCAGCATGAGCGCCACGCCGAGCGGAACGTTATTGCTTTGCGTGGAAGGGGTCTGTGCCGGAACGGCGGCGCGCGGCAAATGTGTTTCGCTCATCCGAGAATCGCCCGTGTCATATGTCTCTTGCGCCCGTATCCCGGTGCCCGTGTCACGTCAAACCCGGCCGCTTCAAGCCCGCGGCGCACAAAGCCCGCCGCCGTGTAGGTCGCCGCCGTGCCGCCCGGGTTCGTATGGGCCGCGACCTCGGCCATCAGCTCGGGCTGCCAGAGTTCGGGGTTCTTCGCCGGGGAGAAGCCGTCAAGAAACCATGCGTCGGCGCGGCCCTGCCACGCGGCGAGGCTTTCCCGCGCGTCCCCTCCGATGATTTCGAGTGACACCGAGGGATGGGAGAACGAACCACCCGCCCAGAAGGCCACCAGCGCCTCGACAGGTTCGGCCAGTTCAGGGTAGTGCGACAGGGCGCGGGTCATTTCCTCAGGCGACATGGGGAAACCCTCGAACCCCGTGTAGTGCAGATGGCCGGGCGCGCCCGCCTTTTCCCATTCCACGAGAGTTGCCAGAAAATTCAATCCCGTGCCGAACCCAAGCTCGGCAATGCAAAACCCGTCGAAGAACCGGTCTGGCAGATCATTCCCGGCAAGGAAAACATGGCGCGTTTCCGCGAGCCCGTTCTCGAGACTGAAATACGGATCGTCAAAGCGCTTGGAAACAGGGACACCGCTTTCCCGCCATTCGATCTCTGCCTTCTGGTGCTGCATCGCGCAATTCTCTAAACCATGCCCGGAACGGCGCGACACTGGCGAAAGGGACTAACCTTGGCAATGGTCGATATCACGATCCGCGGGGCCGGTATCTTTGGTCTCTCTATCGCATGGGCCTGTGCCCGGCGGGGTGCAAGCGTGCGCGTTGTCGACCCCAATGGCCCGGCCGCCGGGGCCAGTGGCGGGATCGTCGGCGCGCTGGCACCGCATGTGCCTGAGAACTGGAACGAAAAGAAGGCGTTCCAGCTTGCCAGCCTGCTGATGGCCGAAAGCTTCTGGGCCGGGATTGCCAAGACCGGTGGCGTTTCCCCCGGATATGCGCGGACCGGGCGGCTTCAGCCGATTGCGGATGAGCGCGCGCTGGTTCTTGCCCAGTCGCGCGAGGACACCGCCGCCGAACTGTGGCAGGATCATGCTCGGTGGGAAGTCATCGCCGCGCCCGAGGCTGGAACATGGTCGCCGCCCAGCGCCACGGGTTTCCTAATCCGCGATACGCTGAGCGCCCGCGTCCATCCCCGGCAGGGATGTGCCGCGCTGGTCGCGGCCTTGGGCGTGATAGGCGTCGAAATAGTGAAAGAAGCACCGGACGAGGGGCAGATTCTGCACGCGACAGGCGTCGCCGGGCTGGCCGAGATCAGCCGCGCCAAGGGCAAGACCTTTGGCAACGGGGTCAAGGGGCAAGCCGCGCTTTTGGCATTCGACGCCGGGCCGCAAGCGCCCCAACTGTTCGCCGATACGCTGCATTTCATCCCTCACGCCGACGGGACGCTTGCCATCGGATCGACCAGCGAACGCGACTACAAAGACGGTCACAGCACCGATGCCCTGCTTGATGACGTTCTGGCTCGTGCCATTGCGGCCATGCCGGTGCTACGGGACGCCCCCTTGATCGAACGCTGGGCCGGTCTGCGGCCCCGCTCACAAAGCCGAGCACCGGTGCTGGGGGAACATCCGATTTATCCGGGACAATTCATTGCCAATGGCGGCTTCAAGATCGGCTTTGGCATGGCCCCTCGAATCGCCGAGGTCATGGCTGACCTTATGCTGGAAGGGCGCGATCAGATCCCCGAGGGCTTTCGCGCCTAGCTCTCAGCGGTGGCCGTCATGCATTGGCGCCCATCCGGACCGCGCACCCAAAGCGTCTCGCCTGCGCGACAGAAACTGGCCCTCTCAAAATGGAGCAGGGGCGAGGACGCGCGAAAGGAGAATCGCCGGAGCGGCCCGATCAGGTCCTGCGCCATCAGCATCAGGACCTGCGCCAGCAAAGGACCGTGCACCACCAGCCCGCCGTACCCCTCTGTATCCCGGGCATAATCCAGATCGTAGTGGATACGATGTCCGTTGAAAGTCAGCGCTGAATAGCGAAACAGCAGCGTCGTATCGAATTCCATATCGCGCCGGTCGGTTTCATCCGTGCGGGCCGCTATGATCGGAGCGGGGTCGGCTGTTGGATCGGCATCCTCGCGATAGACGAGGTCCTGCCATTCCGAGAGGCACAGTTTTCCGTCCTGATAGATGTCATGGCGCAGCGTCACGAATCCGAGCGGACCAGAGCGGCCCGTCTTGTGCTGGGCCTGTTCGACCTCGCTGATTTTTTCGGCGGGCTTGCCAGCGATCAGCGATGCCTCGAAGGAAAGCCTGCCGCCCGCCCACATGCGCCGGGGCAGCCCCATATCCGGGATCAGCCCCTCTCCCACGCGAGGATGGCCGTCGCGACCAAGGTTCTCCGGCGGCTCTGGCGACCAGAAATAGAGCTGATGAAAGAATGGCGGCAGGGCCGAACCGGTTTCGATCTCCGGCGTCTGACCCATGGCGATCTGAAACGCCCGGGCGCGGGCCGGATCGATCAGATCGGTAAGCGTTTCACTGGTTGCCGTGCCGGGTATCATCACGAAAGACTAGGTTCGCACGATACAGGGAACAAGCCGCATCGGTTCGGTCTTTCGCACGAAGCAGCGGCAACAACATCATCGCGAACCATCGGCAACTCTGTCAGCTAACGCGAGACTTCCGCCCGCAGGTTATCCATCAATTGTTGCAGGGTTTCGATGTAAAGCTCTCCGGTCAACCGGCCATCCTTGTCGAACTGGTTCGAACTATTCGCCAGATGCATTTCCGGGCCCTGCAGGATCCGGGTCTGGAACGGCACCATGAAGGTGCGCAGGACCAGCTGGGATCGTTCCCCGCCCGCGCGACCGGAAGAGGCCGACATCACGGCGAGCGGTTTGCCCTGAAACGGTTTGCCCTTTACCCGGCTAATCCAGTCGAGCGCGTTTTTCAGCACGCCGGACGGGCCCTTGTTGTATTCAGGGGTCGAGATAAGGATACCATCCGCCTCGGCAATGTTGGCCGCCGCGCCGCGCACCACGTCCGGGATGCCGTCCATCTTTTCGCGGTCGCCATCGTAGAGCGGGAAATTCAGGTTGAGCAGCATAAAGGATTCCGCATCGAACAGGCGGGCCGCTTCGTAAAGCAGGCGCGTGTTGGTAGAGTCCCTGCGCAAAGAGCCGGACAGTCCGACAAGTTTGTAGGTACTGATGAGAGACCCTCCCGTAATCAGATGTCACTGGGAGAGAGGCTAGCGCACACGGGCCGGAAGGAAACAGCGCAAAAGCAAACGCCGACCTCAGCGGGCCGGCGTTCACGTTGGTTTGATTGTCTTACCGGGATCAGCGCGGCAGGATCACGATCTCGACCCGGCGGTTCAGCGCGCGACCCTCAGGGGTGAGGTTGGTCGCGATGGGGGCATCTTCGCCACGTCCGACGGTCACGATGCGCGAAGCCGAGGTGCCCGAGCTGATCAGCACGTTCGCCACCGATCCCGCACGACGCTCCGAGAGATCCTGGTTATAGGCGGCCTCACCAGTGTTGTCGGTATGACCGATCACCTGAACGGTCGAGCTGGGATAGGCCTGAAGGTTCTGCGATACGGCGCGCAGATCCGGCACAAGCGAGGAGCGCACGGCAAAGCTGTCGGTGTCGAAAAGGATATCCTGCGGCAGGGTCACGATCAGACGATCGCCGGTATTGGTGATCGTCACGCGGTCATTGCCAAGCGAATTGCGCAGTTCCGCTTCCTGCTTGTCGAGCTGGTTGCCGATCACGCCGCCGGCAAGACCGCCGATTACGGCACCTGCAGCGGTCGCTTCGGTATCGCCGCCCGCAAGGTTACCGACCAGCGCGCCGACGCCTGCACCGATCAGCGCGCCCTTGTTAGTATTGCGGTTGGGGTTGGTCGGGTCATTCAGCCGCGCGGGGTCGGTGCCGCACGCGCTGAGGAATACTGCGCCGCCAAGAGCGACAGCCAAAGGTGTCTTGAAATTCATATCGGTCCTGCTCTGTATGGATCCCGTTGTTCGGGATATTGAACGCAGTAAACCATATTTCCGTCGCAGGGCGCAGCCGGAAACTGGCCTGCTTCGGCGAATTCCCGCCAATTCGTCCCTTCACCGAAGGCCGTTTCAGGCGTCGTGGCGGGCCGATTCCCATGCCAGCATCGCCCGTTTGACCGGCAATCCCCAGTGATACCCGCCAAGCCCGCCGGATTTCCGCAGCGCCCGGTGACAGGGGATCAGCCAACTGACCGGGTTGCGCCCGACAGCCGTGCCCACCGCCCGCACGGCACGCGGGTTGCCGATGGCCTCGGCGATTTCCGAATAGGTCGTGACGTGGCCCGACGGGATGTTCAGCAGTGCCTCCCAGACCTTGATCTGGAACGGGGCACCGATCAGGAAAAGCGGCGTTTCGTTCAAGCCCTGCTCGCCGCCAAAAGCGCTGAGCACCCAAGGGCGCAAACGCATCACGTCCTCGACATAGCGTGCCTTTGGCCAGCGGCCGCAGAGGTCCTCCATCGCCGCCGCCTCGCCCGCATCGGCCGCGAACCCCATGCCGCAGATGCCTTTTTCCGTGCCCATGACCAGCGCCGGACCGAATGGGCTTTCAAACCAGCCCCAGTAAATGGTCAGCCCCTCACCGCCGCGCGCGTATTCGCCCGGACTCATCGCTTCCCACCGTAGGAACAGATCGTGCAGACGCCCGCTGCCCGACATGCCGGTGGCAAGCGCCGTTTCAAGCGTGGTGAAGCGTTCGGCCAGCAGCGACTTGGCATGGCCAAGGCGCAGGTACTGCTGATAGCGCTTAGGTGAAACACCGACCCATGCCGAGAAGACGCGCTGGAAGTGCGCGGGGCTCATGCCCATTTCGCGGGCCATTTCTTCGAGCGTGAGCGCGTCGCCGCCCTGATCGATCAGCTCGATCGCGCGGCGCATGACACCGTAGTGATACCCGGTCTCGGATGATTGGACATTCATGGAAACACCCTTTCCTTGCTGTTGCTCAACCTATCCCGGCGGTGCCAACGGAGCGACCCGTTTCTTGTGGAAACCGCCCGGCGCTTCGCGCTTCAAAAGTCTTTAATTAAGACTTTTTCCAAGAATTTTTGAAAATTCTTGCGCCCCCGAAAGGTTCCTCAGGGGATGGGCGGGATTTTCCGTTGCGGTGCTGGCGCTTGCACGGCATTAAAGCCCGCGATGGCAAAACAACTCAGCTACCACACGATCCGCGAGATCTTTACCCGTTTCCACACGGCCGAACCCGAGCCGAAGGGCGAGTTGGATCACGTGAACGCCTATACGCTGGTTGTCGCCGTGGCCCTTTCGGCGCAAGCAACTGATGCCGGGGTGAACAAGGCCACCGCCGCTCTGTTCAGGGTCGCGGATACGCCACAGAAAATGCTCGATCTGGGCGAAGAAGGCCTGATCGAGCATATCAAGACCATCGGCCTTTTCCGCCAGAAGGCAAAGAACGTGATGAAACTGTCGCGCATTCTTGTCGAAGAGTACGGCGGAGAGGTGCCCAATTCGCGCGCCGCGCTGCAGTCTCTTCCGGGCGTTGGGCGCAAGACAGCGAATGTCGTTTTAAACATGTGGTGGCACTACCCGGCGCAGGCGGTCGATACCCATATCTTCCGTCTCGGCAATCGCTCGGGCATCGCCCCGGGCAAGACGGTCGACCATGTCGAACGTGCCATCGAAGACAATATCCCGGCGGATTTCCAACTCCATGCGCATCACTGGATGATCCTGCATGGCCGCTACACCTGTGTCGCGCGCAAGCCGAAATGTCCGGCCTGCCTGATCCGCGACCTATGCCAATACGAGGAAAAGACTGAATGAAAACCTATGACATCGTCGGAATCGGCAACGCAATCGTGGACGTGATTTCGCAATCCGACGACAGCTTTCTCGACCTCATGGGCATCGAAAAGGGCATCATGCAGCTGATCGAACGCGACCGCGGCGAGACACTTTACGGCGCGATGGAAAACCGCGTTCAGACGCCGGGCGGATCGGTTGCCAACACCATTGCCGGCGCGGGTTCGCTCGGTCTGAGCGCCGGTTTCATCGGTCGTGTCCATGATGACGCGCTTGGCCGGTTTTACGCCGATGCGATGAACGACAAGGGCATCGATTTCGTGAACCCGCCGGTTTCGGGTGGCGAATTGCCGACGTCGCGTTCGATGATCTTCGTTTCGCCCGATGGCGAGCGGTCGATGAACACCTATCTCGGGATTTCCTCGGAACTCAGCCCCGAGGATGTCTCCTCGGACGTGGCTGGCAACGCCAAGATTATGTTCCTCGAAGGGTATCTCTTTGACAAGGACAAGGGAAAGAGCGCTTTCCTCGAGGCCGCCCGCGATTGCCGCAAGGGCGGCGGCAAGACCGGCATCGCCATCTCTGACCCGTTCTGCGTCGAACGCCACCGGGCCGACTTTCTCGACCTGATCGAAAAGGATCTGGATTTCGTCATCGGCAACGAAGAGGAAATCAAGTCGCTCTTCGAAACCGACGATCTTGAAGAAGCCATCGCCAAGACGGGCGCGATCTGCCCGCTGGTAGTCTGCACCCGGTCCGGTGACGGTGTCACCGTGCTGGCCGAGGGCAACCGAGTGGATGTGCCCGTGACAAAGATCGTCCCCGTGGACGCCACCGGCGCGGGCGACCAGTTCGCCGCCGGTTTCCTCTATGGTCTTGCCACAGGCCGCGATCTGGAAACCTGCGCGAAGATCGGCAACGTCTGCGCGGGCGAGGTGATCTCGCACATCGGTCCCCGGCCCGAAGCCGACATGCCCGAACTGCTGCGCAAGGCCGGTCTTCTCTGACCATGCTTGAAGAAGGCTTTCACAAGGTACCGCTTGGACATGTGGCGACCGTCGTCACCTATCTCGAGATGACCTCGCCCGCGGCCCTGCGCCCGGCTGAGCTGCCCGAGGGCGTCACCCTGCGGCGCGTCACTGATCCGGATACGGTCTGGTACAAGGACCTGTTCATGCGGGTCGGCGGCCAGGACTGGCTCTGGTTCTCGCGGCTCAAGATGGAAAACAGCAAGCTGGGCGCGATCATCCGCGACCCCGATGTGCATATGTTCACGCTTGATCTCGGCGGAACGGCGCAGGCCATTCTGGAGCTCGACTTTCGCGAGAAGGGCAAATGCGAGGTGGCGTTTTTCGGCGTCGCCCCTGCGCTGACCGGCAGCACGGCGGGACGTTGCCTGATGAACCACGCGATTACCTATGCATTTGCGCAAGGAATCGACATGCTTCATCTGCACACCTGCACCATGGATCACCCAAGGGCGCTGGCCTTTTACCGGCGCACCGGGTTCACGCCTGTCCGGCAGGAAATCGAAGTGCTGGAAGACCCGCGTCTGACCGGCGATCTTCCAAGGGAAGCCGCGCCGCATATTCCGATTTTCGCCTGAAGAATAACCGGCGGCGCAATTAACGCCGCCGGGTCCAATATCAGTGAGGCTTGGCGTATTGCGCCAGTTCCGCCTCGGCTGTTTCGTCTATGTCCAGCTCTTCGTCCGTGATCAGCCCGGCGTTCGGGTCGTTGAACACTGCAAGGTCGATCTTGTTCTCGCCCTTCGCGACAATGGTCGAAACCACCGCGTCGCCCGTGATATTGACGGCAGTGCGGATCATGTCCATCAGCCGGTCGACACCAAGGATCAGGGCGATGCCTTCGATCGGCAGACCGACCTGCCCCAGCACCATCGTCAGCATGACAAGGCCCACGCCCGGCACGCCCGCTGTCCCGATCGAGGCCAGAACCGCCATCGCGATCACGGTGATATAGCCACCAAGCCCAAGGTCGATACCGTAAACATTGGCAAGGAACACGGTCGCGACACCCTGCATGATCGCGGTGCCGTCCATGTTGATCGTCGCGCCAAAGGGCACGCAGAAGGACGCGACCGAGTTATCGACCCCCACCCGTTCCGTGACCGAGCGCAGCGTGACAGGGATGGTCGCGTTCGATGAGGCTGTGGAAAAGGCGAAGATCTGCGCCGGGCGCATCTTTTGCATGAAGATGAACGGGTTCAGCCCGGTGAACAGCTTGAGCATCAACATCAGCGTCACGAAGAGATGCAGGAACAGGGCCGCGACCAGTGTCAGCACATAGGCGAGAACCGGGCCAAACAGCTCGATCCCCTGTTCGGTGAAGGTTTTCGCGATCAGGCAGAACACACCATAGGGTGCAAAGGCCATGACGATGGATACAACCTTCATCATCAATTCGTTCATGTATTCGCAGCCCTCGACAAAGGCCTTGGACTTGCCCCCCAGCATCAGCACCGCGACGCCAAGGATGACCGTGTAGAAAATGACCTGCAGCATGTCGCCGTTGGCGAAGGCGGCGACCGGATTGGTCGGCACGATGCCTGCAAAGACATCCCAGACCGACGGTGCTTCCTTGCCGGTGACACCGCTGGTGTCGACGCCTTCCATGTCAAAGCCCTGCCCCGGACCGACAAGCGTCGCAAGCAGGATGGCAACCGCGATGGCGATGGCCGTGGTGGTGAGGTAAAGCACGAAGCTCTTCCCGCCCACCCTTCCGAGGATGCGGATATCGCCGATCCCGGTGACCCCGTTGATTAGCGAGAAAAACACGAGTGGCACGACCAACATCTTGAGAGCATTGACAAACATCTTGCCAATCATCCCGAAGAAACCGCCAACGATATGGGTGTTGATGAAATCGCTGTCGATCATGTTGAAGATCACGCCAAGGATCAGGCCGGCGACCATCCCGATCATCACCTTGACAGTAAGAGACATTTTTCCGCTGTCTGTCGCGCTATGAGACACAGTCATGGTTCACTCCACTCAATCCCGGATCTGGTCCAATGGTCGCATGGAATCTTCAAATCCTATAGTAAATTTTCACCTTTTGGTTGTAGCAGCCTTGGTTTGCCCCATGAAATCGCCCGATTTTCAGCCCCCAAGCGCGATTGCGCGCCCGTTCCCGATGGGGTAACCGAAACAAGGTTTTGAAAGGGCGCCCGACATGACGACCAACAGTTTTGGCCATCTTTTCCGTGTTACCACATGGGGCGAAAGCCACGGTCCGGCGCTTGGCGCGACAGTCGACGGTTGCCCTCCGGGGGTCGAGATCGACGAGGCGATGATCCAGCACTGGCTCGACCGGCGCAAACCCGGTCAGTCGAAATACACGACCCAGCGGCGCGAACCGGATCAGGTGCGCATCCTTTCGGGCGTATTCGAAGGTCAGACGACAGGGATGCCCGTCCAGCTGATGATCGAAAACACCGATCAGCGGTCGAAAGATTATTCCGAGATCATGGATAAATTCCGCCCCGGCCATGCGGATATAACTTATTGGCAGAAATACGGAATTCGTGATTACCGCGGTGGCGGCCGGTCTTCGGCACGCGAAACCGCGGCGCGGGTGGCCGCAGGCGGTCTGGCGCGCGAGGCGATCCGCGCGCTGGCGCCAGAGGTTAGGATCACCGGCTACATGACGCAGATCGGGCCGCATGGGATCGACCGCGAAAACCTTGATTTGACCCAGATCGAGGAGAACCCCTTCTGGTGCCCTGATGCCGGTGCCGCCGAGACATGGGCCGGTTACCTCGACGGCCTGCGAAAGTCCGGCAATTCGGTTGGCGCCATCGTCGAAGTGACCGCGAGCGGCGTGCCCGCCGGGCTTGGCGCGCCGGTCTATGGCAAGCTCGACACAGATCTTGCTGCCGCAATGATGAGCATCAACGCCGTCAAGGGTGTGGAAATCGGCGAAGGCATGGCAGCGGCCATGCTGACCGGCGAAGAAAACGCCGACGAGATTTTCATGGGCAATGACGGCCAGCCGGTCTATTCCAGCAACCACGCGGGCGGGATCCTTGGCGGCATTTCAACCGGGCAGGATCTGGTGGTGCGTTTCGCGGTCAAGCCGACCTCGTCGATCCTCAAGACCCGCCAGACCATCACCAAATCCGGCCAGTCGACCGAGATCATCACCAAGGGCCGTCACGATCCCTGCGTCGGCATCCGCGCCGTCCCGGTGGGCGAGGCGATGATGGCCTGCGTGATCCTTGACCACCTGCTGCTGCATCGCGGACAGGTCGGCGGGAACCGGGGCAAGATCGGCTGACATGCTATCCATTCTGGGCATCGTCTTCCCGCTCTTTGCGGTGATCGCCGTTGGCTATGGCGCTGTCCGCGCGGGATGGTTCAAACCCTCTGACATGCCGGTTCTTGGCCGGTTCGTGATGCAGCTCGCCCTGCCCGCACTGCTGTTTCACGCCGTCGCCTCGCGCGATCTGCACGAGGTCATCGACACTGGCTACATCACGATCCTCATCGTCGGCGGGTTGCTGACCGTCGTAGTGACCTTTGGCTGGTTCACCCTGACCGCGCCGGACAAGCGGCGGCGCGCGATTGCCGTCATGGGCTCGGTCTGCCCGAACTCCAGCTTTGTCGGCTATCCGCTGATGCTGATGGTATTCCCCGATCTCGCAGGCGTCATCCTTGCGCAGAATGTGTTGATCGAAAACGTCCTGTTCATTCCGCTGACGCTGATCCTTGTCGATCTGGCCGAAGACCGTCCCGACCTGTCCCTGCCCAAACTGCTGGCGACGGTGATCTGGGATTTCCTCAAACGGCCCATGGTGATCGCGCTGCTGGCCGGTCTGGTATTCTCAATGGCTGGCCTGCACCTGCCCGGACCGGCAGACCGGTTCTTTACCCTGCTCGCCGGGGCGGCCTCTGCCGTGGCGCTGGTGGTGATCGGCGGCTCGCTCGTGGGTCTGCCGCTGACCGGGAACCGTGCGATGGCGGTGCAGATCGCGGCCGCCAAGCTGCTGGTGCACCCGGCGCTGGTGGCGCTTTCCGCCGCGCTTTTGATCGGGGCGGGGCTGGTGAAGATATCGCCCGACATGCACACAAGCGTCATCCTGACTGCCGCCATGCCCATGTTCGCGATCTACACCGTTTTCGCTCAGGAACGAGGCCTTGGTGGGGCCGCTTCGCTGGCGCTGCTTGCCGGGACCAGCAGTGCCTTTGTCACGCTTAGCATTTTCCTCTGGTTGCTGACCTGACGCGGGCGCGCCCGAGCCGAATTAGGGGGGCAAACTGGCGTTTGACAGCCCCTCCACCGCGTGAGTGCCGCAACAGCCATGTCCCTCCTGCAAGGCTGCAAAATCAACCCGTTGATCTTTCCCGCGCCACGGCGCAGGTTCGCGCGCATGCCACAGCCCCTGTCTTCTCACCGTCCCGGCCTTGCCATCGTCCTCAAGATCTCAGCGATCGGTTTCTTTTCGGTCATGGCGGCGATGATCAAGGCGACCTCGGAAGACATTCCACCGGGCGAGGCGGTGTTCTTTCGATCCCTCTTTGCGATCCCGGTAATCTTTGTCTGGCTGGCCGCGCGCGGTGAATTGCGCCACGGATTGTCGACCCGGAACCCGCGCGGGCATTTCTGGCGCGGCGTGCTGGGCACC
Organism: Phaeobacter sp. 22II1-1F12B; assembly: GCF_002210165.1. GTDB lineage: Bacteria > Pseudomonadota > Alphaproteobacteria > Rhodobacterales > Rhodobacteraceae > Heliomarina. Next base: position 404,902 of record NZ_AQQP01000002.1, read on the forward strand.
TCGGCAATGGGGATGACATTCGCCGGGCTTGGCATGCTGCCCCTGCCCGAGGTCACGGCGCTTGGTTATGCCGCCCCGATTTTTACGGTCATTTTTGCCGCTTTCATGCTGGGCGAAAAGATCCGCCTGATCCGGATTACCGCCGTTGTCATCGGGCTGGTCGGGGTTGTCATCATGCTCTGGCCACGGCTGGGCGGGGGTGCCGATCTGGGCGACACGGCAACGCTCGGCGCGATCCTGATCCTTTGCGCGACCATCGCGCGGGCATTGGTGCAGATTCATATCCGACAGCTCGTTCAGACCGAACATGCCGCCGCTGTCGTATTCTATTTCTCGGTAACGGCGACGCTTCTTTCGCTGGTGACGATCTTTTTCGGCTGGGTCCTGCCTTCGCCGCAGAACCTGTTCCTGCTTATCGGCGCGGGGCTTCTGGGCGGGATCGCGCAGATCCTCGTGACCTCGTCCTATCGTTTCGGCCCCGCCTCGATGCTGGCGCCCTATGATTACACATCCATGTTGTTCGCGATCCTGATCGGCTACGTCTGGTTCGCCGAACTGCCCACACTGGTGATGCTGGCCGGCGCGGTGCTGGTCATCGCGAGTAACGGTATCGTCGTCTGGCGCGAACGCCAGCTTGGCCTGCAACGCACCAAGGCGCGGGCCGTCACCGACCCCAAAGCCTGATCCAAGGAGGAGATCTCATGTCCGACGCCACGTCCCACAAGGAAGAAATGCAAAAGGTTCAGGCCAAGCAGCGCGAGAAGGTGTCCAAGCTGCAGGACCCGGAACGCGGGCTGGTGCTCATCCATACTGGAGCGGGCAAGGGAAAATCTTCCTCGGCCTTCGGCGTACTGATCCGGGCGCTCGGCTGGAAACAGACCTGCGGCGTCGTCCAGTTCATCAAGGGCAAATGGATCACAGGCGAGCGTCGCTTCTTTCAGGACCTCGGCGGCGTGACGTGGCACACGATGGGCGAAGGCTTTACCTGGGACACGCAGGACCGCGAACGTGATATCGCAGCCGCGACCGCCGCTTTCAACAAGGCCTGCGAGATGATGAAAAGCGGCGACTATGACCTGATCGTGCTGGACGAGATCAATATCGCCCTGCGTTATGGCTATCTGTCAGTGGATCAGGTGATCGCGGGTCTCGACGCGCGCGACAAGCGGACGGGGGTTATCCTGACCGGACGCGACGCCAAACCCGAGCTTTGCGAATATGCCGACCTCGTAACGGAAATGGGCGAGGTCAAGCACCCGTTCAAAGCGGGGATCAAGGCCCAGCGCGGTGTCGACTATTAAAGCCTTCGCCAAGCAGGCGATGGCGGCACCCCGCCATCGCTTTTTGGCTCAATAGCCGACAGACCGATCCACGGCCCCCGGCGGCACTTTGCCTTCGCTAAGCGCGATATAATTCTCAACCACTTGCCGCAAGACCTCGCGCCGCGTGGTGTCCGACGCCTTGTGCGGCGTCACCAGCACGTTCGGGAGCGTCCAGAACACGTGATCGGCGGGCAGCGGCTCCTGACGGAAAACATCCAGCGTGGCAGATCCGATTTGCCCCGCCTCGAGTGCTGCGAGGAAATCCTCCTCGACCATGTGTTCGCCACGCCCGATCTGGACCAGCGCCGCACCTTTTGGCAGCTTCGCAAAAAGATCAGCGTTCAGCACGTCGCGGGTGTCTTCGGTCAGCGGCAATAGATTGACGAGAATGCGAGACCGGGCAGCGACCTGTTCCACCGCATCTTCGCCGACGACGATTTCGACACCGGGTTCGGGGTCTTTCTCGCTTCGGCAGGCGGCCATGACCGGATAGCCCATCGCGACCAGCGCCCGGGCAGTCTGCCGCCCCATCAGGCCAAAGCCCAGAATACCGACCGGAACCTGCGAGGGCATGTCGGTCGAATGGGAATAGGCCCAGCGCTTTTCTTCCTGCGCCTTGAGGAATTCACCCATCTTGCGGTGATGCCAGATCACGTGCCACGCCGCGAAACCGGCCATCTGGCGGGCCTGCTCATCGTCGCGGATACGAGTGACGGTCGTGCTTGCAGGTAGCGAGGGGCAGGCAAAGATACTGTCCACGCCCGCCGCGATCGACGACACCATCCTGACGTTGGGAAAGCGCTCGAACGCATCGTCCTCGGGGGCCCAGACCAGCGCGCAAGTCACAGCCAAGGGATCTTCGACCTCATCCGGGCGTACAAGGTTCAGACGCGGTTCATGCGCCTTGGACATGGCCCGTTTGATGTCATAGCCGTCGCGCGACAAGGTGACGACGGTCAGCGGCGTGGCTTCGGTGATCGGGGTATCCTTCATGCCATGGCCCCTTTACGCCTTTGGAACGAGGGGGAGACAAGGGTGCGAGGCCCCTGGAAACGTCTTGTCATTCTGTCTGTCTTTCCTTTGCCGACGCCGCCCGTCACGGCGTTCGTTTTTCGTGGCGAAGCTAGACGGCACAGACCGGGAATGTCGACCTGCCGGAAGCCAGAAAAACCCAAAATCGTGACAAAAGACCCGGGTTCGCCAGCGGAATGACCAAGCCCACCGCGCCGATGCCAAACCGCGTCGGGTTCAGCCGAGACAGGACTCGAGTTCGGCGACGGCGCGATCCAGCCCCCATGGCGGGTTGATCACAACCATCCCGCTGCCGATCATGCCATGCCCCGGGCGGGCCGCGGCGAAACGCAACTGGTGGTGCAGCATGTCCCCGGCCATGTCCGGCAGCGACCGGGTCAGCGTTTCATGCATCCCGTTGTTCAGGATCGGATACCAGAGCATCAGCACCCCGACGGGCCATTTCCGGTGCAGATCGCGCAGGAGTTTCGGCATCACCTGCCATTCGTCCTTGAGTTCATAACTCGGGTCGATCAGCGCCACGCCGCGCCTTGGGGTCGGTGGCGCAAGCGACAGCAGCATCTGCACACCATCCGTCTGCCTGACATGCACCGATCTGACGTTTTCACGTAGCGCCGCGACTTCCTGCGGGTGCATCTCGGCCAGTGTAATTGTGTCCTCGCTGCGCAAAAGTGTCCGGGCGATCAATGGCGACCCGGGATAGGCGTCCGCGCCCGCCGTGTCACGGATTGCGCCCAGCGCCCGCATATAGGGATGATCGGCCGGAAAGCCGTCCTGAACCCGCGCGATACCGGCCACGGCTTCGCCGGTCTTGACCGCTTCGGCCCCGGCCAGGTCATACAGCCCCCTGCCCGCATGCGATTCCATGTAGGAAAGAGGTTTTGGCTTTTGCACCAAATAGTTGAGTACACAGGACAGGATGGCATGCTTGTGCACGTCCGCCATGTTCCCGGCGTGATATGCGTGTTGGTATGACAACATTTACCTGCGTCCTTGGCCTTTCGGAACTGTCCCCATCGAATCGACGTTTAACATCGACACATTTCTGTCATGAAACTGTCATAATTTGTTTTTGACGAGGATGTCCGATGGACGAATACCTTCTACTGCTCTTGAACTCGATACTCGGACATTCTGACAAGATCGACTACCATATTCTCTTTTTGGCACGAAACCCAATCACGAAAAGCCTGCCGCTTATCATCTGTTTTTGGGCGCTTTGGTTCGTACTGAAGCAAGGGGAATACATCAACCGCTCACGCGTGGCGGCAAGCTTCATAATCGCGCTCGTGTCTATAATCGTCGGTCGGTTTCTCGCCGTGGTCCTGCCGTTCCGACTGCGTCCGATACATTCGCCCGACACCGACATCACCGTCTTTGCTGGCCTCGGTCGCAGGACCCTTGATGGGTGGAGTTCCTTGCCCAGCGATCATGCGATTTTTTTTGCATCGCTCTGTGCCTGCGTTTTCATGATAAACCGCCCGCTGGGCATCATCATCAGCATCTACAGTTTTTTCATCGCACTGCTGCCCCGCGTCATATACGGGCTGCACTGGCCATCCGACGTATTCGTAGGGATCCTAATCGGGGCCGCCTTGGCTGTTTTGCTGATGAAACCGTTGCAGAACGCGATTGAACGCATGGGGCTTGTCGATACAGCACTGCGTTACGAATTCTTGTTCTACCCCGCGATGTTCGTACTGACCTTTCAGATGGCGACGATGTTCGACTCTCTGCGTGCCGTACTTGGGGTGGCGAAGAACACCGTGATGTTCCTCGTCCAGTCAATCTGAAGCCGGTCCGCTTAGCTGCGGACCAGTTTTTCATAGCTTTCCGAGATATCGCGGGTCAGCGCACCGACTTCGAAGTTGTACGTCCCGATCTGACCGACGGGCGTGACTTCGGCGGCGGTGCCGGTGAGCCAGCACTGTTCAAAAGTTTCAAGCTCTTCGGGCATGATATGGCGTTCATGCACCTTGATCTGCTTATCTTTCAGCATGCCGATCACGGTCTGGCGCGTAAGGCCGTTCAGGAAGCAATCCGCGTCCGGCGTGTGAACCTCGCCATCCTTGACGAAGAAGATATTGGCGCCGGTGGCTTCGGCGACATAGCCACGGTAATCCATGAACAGCGCGTCCGAGCAGCCCTTGGCCTCGGCCGCGTGCTTGGACATGGTGCAGATCATGTAAAGACCCGCCGCCTTGGCGTGAACCGGGATGGTTTCCGGGCTCGGGCGTTTCCATTTCGAGATGTCGAGCTTGGCGCCCTTCATCTTGGCGTCGCCATAGTAGTTGCCCCATTCCCAGCCGGCGATGGCCAGACGAACCGGGTTGCGGGCTGCTGAGACGCCCATGTCTTCGCCCGCGCCGCGCCATGCGACAGCCCGCACATAGGCATCGGTCCAGCCGTTCGCCTCGAGCATCGCGTATTTGGCCGCCTCGATTTCATCGACGGTATACGGAATCTCGAAATCCAGCATCTGCGCCGAGGCGCGCAGCCGCTCGGAATGCTCTACGCCTTTGAAAATCTTGCCACTATAGCAGCGCTCGCCCTCAAAGACCGAGCTGGCGTAATGCATGGCATGCGTCAGGATATGGACATTTGCGTCGCGCCATTCGACCAGTTTTCCGTCCAACCAGATCTTGCCGTCGCGATCATCATATGCCGACATAGTCTTATTCTCCTGCGCTCTAGGATTTTCATTTGTTGCGCTACAAGCGGATGAACCGGATATATTATTGCGCGAAATCTGCGATTCGATACCGCTTGGCCCTTGGAATGTCAATATCGCTGACTTATGCTGCCTAAAAACGTGACGAAATGAGAAAAGCGATGTCGGACACGAGAGCGGGTCAAGCGCAACGGGGCGGGAACCTTCTTTTCCTGACGGACGAGCAATTGCGGCAGGGCATCGAGGCGATGTTCTTTGCCTATCGCGGCTTTACCGCGGATCCCGACCGCATTTTGGCCGAGCTGTCTTATGGGCGCGCGCATCATCGGGCGATACACTTTATCAACCGGGCGCCGGGCACGACGGTCAACAACCTGCTGAGCATCCTTGGCGTGACCAAGCAATCGCTGAACCGGGTACTGCGGGCCCTGATCGCCGACGGGCTGGTGTCGAGCCGGGTCGGCACCACCGACAAGCGCGAGCGGCACCTCTACCTGACCGAAAAGGGGCGTGAGCTGGAAGCGGAGTTGAGCGATGCCCAGCGCGCCCGCATGCGGGCCGCCTTTCGCGATGCCGGACCCGAAGCGGTTGCCGGTTTCAGGCTGGTGCTTGAATCGATGATGGACCCGGACATGCGGCGCGCCTATACCCGGCTGAGGGATTAGGGGTATGGCAGAAATGGACGCCCATCTGCTGATAGTCGATGATGACGAGCGCATCCGGGATTTGCTCAAGAAGTTCCTGATGCGTAATGGCTTTCTTGTCAGTGCGGCGCGCGACGCGGCCCATGCAAGGCGCATCCTGACCGGCTTGCAGTTCGATCTCGTGGTGCTGGACGTGATGATGCCCGGCGAGGACGGGATCAGCCTGACACGTTCCTTACGCGAAACGATGACGACGCCGATCCTGCTGCTGACCGCCAAGGGCGAGACCGAGAACCGCATCGCGGGGCTGGAAGCCGGGGCGGACGACTACCTGGCCAAGCCTTTCGAGCCCAAGGAATTGCTGCTGCGGATCAACGCAATCCTGCGACGGATGCCGGAAACGCCTGCCGCCACCGGTGCGCCGAAGTTCCTGAACCTTGGCGCGATCCGCTATGACGTGGAACGGGGCGAGATGTGGCAGGGCGAGGATCTGGTCCGGCTGACCGCCACTGAAAGCCAGCTGATGAAGATCTTCTCGGCCTGCCCGGGCGAGGCGGTGAGCCGCACCAAGCTGGTCGAGGATCTTGGCCGCGACCGGGGCCAGGCGCAGGAACGCGCGGTAGACGTGCAGATCACCCGGTTGCGGCGCAAGATTGAAACCGATCCGAAACAGCCGCGCTATCTTCAGACCGTGCGCGGCGCGGGGTATATGCTGGCACCGGACTGAGGGCGTCGAAGCCGCTGCGCGGCGATTTGATGCCTCCGGCGGGAGTATTTCCGGCAAGAGGAAAACAGGAGTTAAGATGGTAACGGCGCTGATCACCCATGCGGATTGCCTGAGACACGAAACACCCGAGGGCCATCCGGAACGGGTGGCGCGGCTGGAACATGTGCTGCATGCGCTTGAGGATCTGGAGTTGCAGCGGGTGACCGCGCCGCTGGCGGCGGAGGATGATGTGCTGCGCGTGCATCCGGCGGCCTACCTGGCAGATATGAGGCGGGCTTTACCGCAGCACGGGATCGTACAGATCGACGGCGATACGTTTTTGTCGCCGAGTTCGCTTGATGCCGCGTTCCGCGCGGCGGGGGCGGTTGTGCGGGCGGTCGACATGGTACTGGGGGGCGAGGCCGGGAACGCCTTTGCCGCAATCCGCCCGCCGGGTCACCATGCCGAGACGGATACGGCCATGGGATTCTGCCTGTTCGGCAATGCGGCGCTGGCGGCGAAATACGCGCTGGATCATCACGGGTTGAGCCGAGTAGCCGTGGTGGATTTCGACGTGCATCACGGGAATGGCACACAGGATCTGCTCTGGAACGAGAAGCGCGCGTTGCTGGTGACAAGCCAGCAGGTGCCGCTCTGGCCCGGGACCGGCCGGACGGATGAGACCGGCGCGCATGACAATATCCTGAACGTGCCCCTGCCCCCCGAGAGCGGCGGGGCGCAGATGCGGGGAGAATACGAGACCAAGGTCTTTCCCCGGCTGCGCGACTTTGCGCCAGAACTGATTATCATTTCTGCCGGTTTTGACGCGCATCGCGACGATCCGCTTGCCGAGCTCAACTGGGAGGTCGAGGATTTTGCATGGCTGACCGAACAGCTCTGTGCCTTGGCGGCAGAGATCTGCGGCGGCCGCGTGGTCTCGACTCTCGAGGGCGGCTATGATCTGAAAGCCCTGAGCGAAAGCGCGAGGGCGCATGTGCAGGAACTGATGAAGGCCGCGAGAGATGAGTGACAAACCCGTATCCGAGTTGAGCTTTGAAGAGGCGATGAAAGAGCTGGAAACCGTCGTGGACCAGCTTGAGCGCGGGGATGTGCCGCTGGATGCCTCGATCACGCTTTACGAACGGGGGGCGGCACTCAAGAAACGCTGCGAGGAAGAGCTGAAGCGCGCCGAGGAGAAGGTCGCAGCCATCACGCTGGATGCGGATGGCAACCCGAGCGGGACCAAGCCTGTCGAAGGGCTCTGAATGTTCGAGGAAAAGCTGGCGGCGGCGGGGTCTTTGATCGACACCCGCCTGATGGGTCTGTTGGACGGGCTGAGCGATGTGCCGGTGGTGCAGGCGATGCGCCATGCGAGCCGGGGCGGCAAGGCGCTGCGCGGGTTTCTGGTGTTGGAATCGGCGCGGCTGCACGATGTGGAAGAGACCCGCGCGCTTTGGGCGGCCTGTGCGATCGAAGCGATGCACAGTTACTCGCTGGTGCATGATGACATGCCTTGCATGGATGATGACGACATGCGGCGCGGGCTGCCGACGGTTCATGTGAAATGGGACGAGGCGACGGCGGTGCTGACCGGCGATGCCCTGCAGGCGCTGGCGTTTGAATGCGCGGCCCATCCCGGGGCCGGCTCCCCCGAGGTACGGGCGGAGCTGACGCTCAGCCTTGCGCAGGCGGCGGGGGCGCGGGGCATGGTTTTGGGTCAGGCGCTGGATATCGCGGCCGAAAGTGCCGATACGCCCCTGACCCTGTCGGAAATCACCGCTTTGCAGGCGGGCAAGACCGGTGCACTGATCGAATGGGCGGCCTGCGCGGGCGCCCGGCTTGCTGGGGCCGATATTTCCGCCTTGCAGAGCTATGCCCGGGACATGGGGCTGGCTTTTCAGATCGCGGACGACATTCTTGACGTGGAAGGCAGCGCCGAGTTGACCGGCAAGGCCGTCGGCAAGGATGCGGCGGCAGGCAAGGCTACCTTTGTTTCGCTACTGGGTCTGGACGAGGCCAAAACCCGCGCCGCAGCGTTGACCGCAAGCGCCTGCGATGCGCTTGCGCCTTACGGAGACCGGGCGGAAACCTTGCGGGAGGCTGCGCGTTTCGTTATCTCGCGACAGGCATAGCCCGCACGATCCTGTTCCAGCCGCCGAAAGAGTGACCATTGTCAGACCGTCCCAAAACACCGCTGCTCGACAAGATCCACCGCCCTGCGGATATGAAAACGCTGACCGACAAGCAGTTGAACCAGCTCGCGGACGAGTTGCGGGCCGAGACGATTTCCGCCGTATCCGTCACGGGAGGCCATCTCGGCGCCGGGCTCGGCGTTGTCGAGCTTACCGTGGCTTTGCATGCGGTGTTCGATACGCCGCGCGACAAGGTGATCTGGGATGTCGGGCACCAGTGCTATCCGCACAAGATCCTGACCGAACGCCGTGACCGCATCCGTACCCTGCGGATGAAGGACGGGCTGAGCGGTTTCACCAAGCGCGCCGAATCCCCCTATGACCCGTTTGGCGCGGCGCATAGTTCGACCTCGATCAGCGCAGCCCTGGGTTATGCGGTGGCGCGCGATCTGGGCGGCAATCCGCCCGAGGGGATCGGCGACAGCATCGCGGTAATCGGCGATGGCGCGATGAGCGCGGGTATGGCGTTCGAGGCGATGAACAACGCGGGCCATCTGGGCAAGCGGCTGATCGTCATCCTTAACGATAACGAGATGAGCATCGCGCCGCCGGTCGGGGCGCTGTCTTCCTATCTCTCGCGGCTGTATGCCGAAGAACCGTTTCAGGAGCTGAAGGCTGCCGCCAAGGGGGCCGTTTCACTGCTTCCCGGCCCGTTCCGCGAAGGCGCCAAGCGCGCCAAGGAAATGCTCAAGGGCATGGCGATGGGCGGCACGCTTTTCGAGGAACTTGGGTTTTCCTATATCGGCCCGATTGACGGGCATGACATGGACCAGCTTCTGCCGATCCTTCGGATGGTCAAGGCCCGAGCGCGTGGGCCGATCCTGATCCACGCGCTGACCCGCAAGGGCAAGGGCTATCGCCCGGCGGAACAGGCCCGCGACAGGGGCCATGCGACCGCCAAGTTCGATGTGGTGACCGGCGAACAGACCAAGGCCCCGTCGAACGCGCCCTCCTATACCAAGGTATTTGGAGAGAACCTCGTCAAGCTGGCCACTGCCGATGACAAGATCTGCGCGGTGACGGCGGCGATGCCGGATGGCACCGGGCTGAACCTCTTTGCCGAACGCTTTCCCAGCCGGTGTTTCGACGTGGGCATCGCGGAACAACACGGCGTGACCTTTTCTGCCGCGCTGGCAGCGGGCGGGATGAAACCCTTTTGCGCGCTTTATTCCACTTTCCTGCAAAGGGGCTACGATCAGGTCGTGCATGACGTGGCTATTCAGCGCCTGCCGGTGCGTTTCGCCATTGATCGCGCCGGGCTTGTCGGGGCAGACGGGGCGACACATGCGGGCAGCTACGACATCGCCTATCTCGCGAACCTGCCGGGCTTTACCGTGATGGCCGCCGCGGACGAGGCCGAGCTGGTGCATATGGTCGCCACCGCCGCCGCCCATGACAGCGGGCCGATTGCCTTCCGCTATCCCCGTGGCGAGGGCACCGGTGTCGAGATGCCGGAACAGGGCGAGGTTCTGGAAATCGGCAAGGGCCGGATGATTCAGGAAGGCAAACGCGTCGCCATCCTGTCCTTTGGCACACGTCTCGCCGAAGTCGAGAAAGCCGCCGAGGCGCTGGCCGCCAAGGGCATCAAGCCCACCATCGCCGATGCCCGTTTCGCCAAGCCGCTGGATCGCGACCTGATCCTGCGCCTTGCCGCTGAGCATGAGGCGCTGATCACCATCGAAGAAGGCGCGGTTGGCGGTTTCGGCAGCCATGTGGCGCAGCTTCTCGGCGATGAGGGCGTGTTCGACCACGGGCTGAAATTCCGCTCGATGGTCTTCCCGGATATCTTTATCGATCAGTCGAGTCCGGCGGATATGTATGCCGTCGCAGGCATGAGCGCGGATGAGATCGAGAAAAAAGTGCTCGACGTGCTGGGCATCGCGCGGATCGGGGAAAAGCGGGCGTGAGGGTCAAAACGGCAATCTGACCCTTACCGGGGTCAGCCGTTTTCGTCTTCCAATAACGCTTGCAGCCCCGCCCGGTAATCCGGGTAGAGCAGCTCTACCCCCAGTTCATCCTTGATGCGGTCATTCCTGACACGCTTGCTTTCGGCGTAAAAGCTGCGGGCCATGGGGGTCATCTCGGCGGTCTCATAGTCGACGGCGGGGGGCAGCGGCAGGCCGAGCAGTTCGGCGGCATGGGCGATCACGTCCTGCGGCGGGGCCGGGTCGTCATCGCAGAGGTTGTAGATCGCGCCGGGATTGGGTTGCGCAATCGAGGCGGCGAGCACCTGCGCGATGTCATCCACGTGGATGCGCGAGAACACCTGACCCTCCTTGATGACGCGCCGTGCGGTGCCCTTGCGGACCTTGGCAAAGGGGCCGCGACCGGGTCCATAGATTCCCGCCAGACGAAAGATATGCAGCGGCAGGCCGGGAATCGATTGCCATTCGGATTCAGCCGCAACGCGCCATTTTCCACGCCGGGTCGAAGGGGTGAGCGGCGTGGATTCATCGACCCAGTCGCCCTGATGATCGCCATAGACCCCGGTGGTCGAGAGATACCCCGCCCATTCGAGCCTTGGCGCCAGTTTCTCGATCTCGGGACGCAGGGCGCTCAGGACCGGGTCGCCCTCGGCATCCGGCCCGGCAGAGATCAGAAGATGCGTGGCCTCGGACAAGCCCTCGGGCGGCAAATCGCCCGGGAAAAGCACCGGTTCGACGCCGCTTGTGCGCAGCGATTCGGCCTTGTCCTCGCTGCGGGTCGTGCCGATGACACGCCAGCCCTGCGGGATCAGCAACCGGGTCAGCGCCCGCGCCGAAAAGCCATGACCGAAAGAAAACAATGTCTTGCCCATGCCCCTTGATGCGCGGCAGCGCGATCCGATGCAAGCGTTACGAAAACGGATTGATTTTTTATTTTTCGTAACATATATTGGTTTTGCAAGTTTGGAGGAGCCTAGCCCATGTATAGCCAAGGTCTGATCGGCGCTGACGGTCGCAGCGAGGAAACCCCGGAATTTCTGGCGGCGTTCCAGGCGCGCGTTGATGCGGAAACCAAGATCGAACCGAATGACGATATGCCCGAGGGCTATCGCCGCACGCTGGTGCGTCAGATCGGCCAGCACGCCCATTCGGAAATCGTCGGGATGCTCCCCGAGGGCAACTGGATCACCCGCGCGCCGAGCCTGCGCCGCAAGGCGGCCCTGCTTGCCAAGGTGCAGGACGAAGGCGGCCACGGGCTCTATCTTTATTCCGCGGCAGAAACGCTGGGCGTTTCCCGCAAGCAGATGACCGAAGAGTTGCTGGACGGGCGTGCGAAATATTCCTCGATCTTCAACTACCCGACGCTGAGCTGGGCCGATATCGGCATCATCGGCTGGCTGGTCGACGGTGCGGCGATCATGAACCAGATCCCGCTTTGCCGCTGTTCCTATGGCCCCTATGCCCGCGCGATGATCCGCGTCTGCAAGGAAGAGAGTTTTCACCAGCGTCAAGGCTATGAAATCGTGATGAAACTGGCGCAGGGCACGCCCGAACAGAAGGCGATGGTGCAGGATGCGCTGAACCGCTGGTGGTGGCCGTCGATCATGATGTTCGGCCCGCATGACGCGGACAGCCAGCATTCGGACCAGTCAATGGCCTGGAAAATCAAACGTTTCACCAATGACGAGCTGCGTCAGAAATTCATCGACGCCACCGTACCGCAGGCCGAGTATCTCGACCTGACCCTGCCGGACCCGGACCTCAAGTGGAACGAGGAAAAGGGCGGCTATGACCACGGCCCCATCGACTGGGACGAGTTCTGGCGCGTGGTGAAGGGTTTCGGCCCGATGGCCAAGGACCGCGTCAAGGCGCGCAAGAAGGCCTGGGACGATGGCGAATGGGTGCGCGAAGCGGCGCTGGCCCATGCGGAGAAGCGTAAGGCCCGCGCGCAGGCCGCGCCGATGGCAGCCGAGTAAGGGGGCTCTGCCCCCGTCCGCCAAGGCGGACTCCCCCGGAGTATTTTTAGCAAGAGGAAAACGCCATGAGTGGTGAAGTGCCCCTTTGGGAAGTGTTCATCCGGCCCCGCAACGGGTTGGCGCACAAGCATGTCGGATCGCTACACGCGACGGACGAGGTAATGGCCCTGCAGGCGGCGCGCGATGTCTATACGCGGCGCGGCGAGGGGAATTCGATCTGGGTGGTGGCCTCGAACGCAATCACGGCGAGCGATCCGGACCAGGCGGGGGAGAATTTCGAACCCGGTGAGAAAATCTATCGTCACCCGACTTTTTACGAGATTCCGGACGAAGTGGGGCATATGTGATGGCCCTTTTCGACGCCTTGCTGGAACTCGCCGACGATCATCTGGTGCTGGGTCACCGGGTGAGTGAGTGGTGCGGCCATGCGCCGATGCTGGAAGAAGACCTTGCCATGCCGAACATGGCGCTGGACGTGATCGGGACCGCGCGGTCCCTGTACGATTACGCAGGCAAGGTCGAAGGCGCCGGACGCGATGAGGACGATCTGGCTTATCTGCGGGGCGAGCGCGAGTATCGCAACCTGCTGCTGGTCGAGCGTCCGAACGAGGATTTTGCCCATACCATGCTGCGCCAACTGTATTTCGCGGCTTTCATGCACCCGTACTGGACGGCGGCGCTGACCAGTCAGGACGAAACCATCCAAGGCATCGCCGGCAAGGCGGTCAAGGAAATGGCCTATCACATCCGCCATGCGGGGGAGTGGGTTGTGCGCCTTGGCGACGGGACCGAGGAGAGCGCGCGCCGGATGGCGGATGCGGTTCAGTCGCTTTCAATCTATGTCGGCGAATTGTTCGAGGAAGGCGCGGCCGAAGGGGTGGATGTGCTACCCTCGCGTGCCGCTATCCGCGATGAATGGCTTGCGACGGTCAAACGTGTGTTTGACGAGGCCGGCCTGACATTCGAGGATTCGAAGTTTCCGCAGACCGGCGGGCGGTCGGGCGTTCATGGCGAAGGCCTTGGACATATGCTTGCCGAGATGCAATCGGTGCATCGCGCCCATCCGGGGGCGACGTGGTAACCACGGCCACATCTCTGGACGAGGCGCGCGCCTGGGCGGCGGCCTCTGCGGTGCCGGATCCGGAGGTGCCCTGCGTGACGGTGGCCGATCTTGGCATCCTGCGCTGGGTCCGGGTTGAGGATGGTACCGCCGTTGCCGGGGTGACGCCGACCTATTCTGGCTGCCCGGCGGTGCTTGCCATCGAACTGGCGGTCGAGACCGCGCTGCTGGATGCCGGGTTCGAGGCCCGGGTGGAGCGGGTCATGTCGCCGCCCTGGACCACCGACTGGATCACCGAAGAGGGGCGCGAAAAGCTGCGAGACTACGGCATCGCGCCACCGGTAGAGCAATCGGGATCGAAGCTGGCGCTCTTTGGCGAGACAAAGGTCGCCTGCCCGAAATGCGGCTCGGATCATACCGAGAAGCTGTCGGAATTCGGCTCTACCGCCTGCAAGGCGCATTACCGCTGCAATGCCTGCGGCGAACCCTTTGACTATTTCAAATGCATCTGAGGACACGTCCATGTTTCATAACCTGACCATCAGCGAGATCCGCCGTGAAACCGACGATTCCGTCGCAATCAGTTTCGACGTGCCCGAGGATCTGCGCAGCGCTTTCACTTATAAACCCGGACAGTATCTGACTCTGCGGTCGGACGTGAACGGAGCGGATATCCGGCGTTCTTACTCCATCGCCTCGGCGCCGGGCGCGCCGCTGACCGTTGGTGTCAAACAGGTGCCGGACGGGGCGTTTTCGACCTTCTGCCAGTCGCTTGAACCCGGTTCGACCCTTGCGGTGATGGCGCCCGAAGGCCGGTTCGTTGCCTCGGAAGAAGAGAAACTGGTGCTGATCGCGGCCGGCTCGGGGATTACGCCGATGATGGCGATTGCCGCCGATGCGCTGTCGCGCGGGGCCGAAGTGACGCTGATCTATGGCAACCGCCAGACCAACAGCATCATGTTCCGTTCGGCGCTTGAGGCGATGAAGGACAAGTATCTCAACCGTTTCACCCTGATCCATATCCTCAGCCGCGAAGAGCAGGACGTACCGATCTTGAACGGCCGCGTTTGTGGTGAAAAGATCACCCAGCTGGCGCAGGCCGGTGCGGTGGATCTCGAGTCCGCCGATGGGATTTTCCTCTGCGGCCCGGGCGAGATGATTGACGATGTGAGCGCGACGCTCGAGGCAAAGGGCATCGACCGCGCCCGCGTTCATTTCGAACGTTTCACGCAGGATGGCGAAGCCCCGCGCAAGCCGCGCTCGGAGGCGGCGGATGCCGCCGCCAGGTCCGGTGTGGCCGTGACCGTGGTGCTTGATGGTGCCTCGCGCAATTTCACCGTGCAGGAAAGCGACGATACGGTTCTGGACGCCGCCGCGCGTCAGGGGCTGGAGCTGCCGTTCTCCTGCAAGGGCGGCATGTGCTGCACCTGCCGCTGCAAGGTGGCCGAAGGCTCGGCCGAGATGGCGGTGAACTACTCGCTCGAGCCGTGGGAGACCGAAGCAGGGTTCGTACTTGCCTGCCAAACGCGCCCGACCAGCGAAAAACTCGTGCTGGATTTCGACGCGGCTTGAATCTCGTGTCGGGATTTGATTGCCTCATGGCATGACTGATCCCGATCTGGAGGCAGCCTACGCGCTGCGAACCCCCGATGATTCCCGTCGGCTTTATGCCGACTGGGCCGATGATTATGACATGACATTCGCGGCGCAGGAGGATTACGAACTCCACCTGCACACCGCGCGCGCCTTTGCGCAGGCAGGCGGCAAGGGCCCCGTGCTGGACGTGGGCGCTGGCACCGGCCTTTGCGGTCTGGCGCTGGCCGGGCACCGGATGAAACCGGTCGATGCGGTCGACATCTCGCCCGAGATGCTGGCCGTGGCGATGAAAAAGAGCGTGTACCGCAAGTCCTTCGAGGCTGATCTGACCGTCGGCCTGCCGATGGAGGATGAAAGCTACGAGGGTATCGTGTCCTCGGGCACCTTCACCACCGGGCATGTGGGTCCGGATGCCATCGACGCCCTGCTGCCGGTCGCCTGCAAGGGCGCGGTTTTCGCGCTCTCGGTCAACAAGAAACATTACGTCTCGGAAGGGTTCGAGGCGAAATTCGCCGAGTTGTCCAAGGGCGCGATCGAAGGACTCGAGCTGATCGAGACCAAGATCTTTGGCGCCAAGGCGACCGGCGCCCACAAGGAAGATACCGCGCTGATCGCGGTTTTCCGCAAGGCGTAAGCTTGAAATGAAAAGGCCGGCGCCCCACAAGGCACCGGCCCTTTTGGTCCGAAGACGCAGGCCTAGCGCCCTTTCCAGACCGGATCGCGTTTCTCGGCAAAGGCGCGCGCGCCTTCCATCTGGTCCTCGGAGGAATAGAGCACATCCACCGTCGCCAGATGCCGCCCGGTAATCCGGTTCATCGCATCCTGAAACTTGGAATCCTCGGCGTCGCGCACGATTTCCTTGATCGCCGCATAGACCAACGGCGGACCCGAGGCGAGCAGCCGCGCCTGCTCCCACACGCGCTCCATCAGCTTGTCCGAGGGCACCACCTCGTTCACCAGTCCCCAGCGATGCGCCTCATGCACGTCGAACCAGCGCCCGGTCAGCAAAAGCTCCATCGCGATGTGATAGGGGATGCGCTTGGGCAGCTTGATGCTGGCCGCGTCGGCCACCGTGCCTGAACGGATTTCCGGCAAAGCAAAAGTGGCATGTTCGGCCGCGATGATGATATCAGCGCTTAGCGCCAGCTCCAGCCCGCCGCCAAAGGCGATGCCGTTGACCGCCGCGATCACCGGCTTGTTCATGTCGCGCATTTCCTGCAGGCCACCAAAGCCACCAACACCGTAATTGCCATCAACCGCGTCGCCATCCGCCGCCGCTTTCAGATCCCAGCCGGGGCAAAAGAACTTTTCCCCGCCCCCGGTGATAATAGCGACGCGCATATCCGGATCGTCCCGGAAATCGCGGAACACCTCGCCCATCTCCACTGAGGTCTTGAGGTCGATGGCATTGGCCTTGGGCCGGTCCAGCGTGACCAGCAATACGCCGCCATCGCGTTCAGTTTTCAACGGGCTCATGTCTTTGCCTTTCGGATCAGGGCATCCGCCGCCACAGCCCTTTCGGGCGTGCAGATCAGCGGATTGATTTCAATTTCGCTCAAGGTTTCTGCGTGAGCCGTAACATAGGCCTGTACCGCTTCGACCGCATCAAGCAGGGATTTCATACAGATACCGGGCTTGCCGCGATACCCGTTCAGCACCGGCGCGCAGGCCAGTTTCTGCACTGCACTGGCGACGGCCTCACGGTCACTGGGCACCAGCAGCGACACGGTATCGCGCAAAAGCTCGGTCTGCACCCCGCCCGCCCCAATCGTAAGGACGAACCCGTGCGCCGGGTCCAGCGTGACCCCGACCAGCAGTTCCGCCACCGCGCCGCCGATCAACTCTTCGACAAGGTAACCGCCGGCGCTCATGCCGGTTGCCGCCGCCTCGATCTCGGCCGCCGTCAGGCCCAGCACAACCGCGCCATGTTCCGATTTATGGGCAAGCCCGGTACCCTTGAGCACCAGCGGCGCGCGCAATTCGCCCGCCATGCCCGCCGCTTCTTCCGGTGTTTCGGCCAGACGCGACTGCGGCACGTCCAGCCCGAAACCCGCCAGCGCCTGCTTGGCCTCGGATTCACCGATCAGCTCGATATCTTCCCGCTGACCGGGCAGAAGCACAGGATCGCACAAGTCGCCAGAAACACGCCCAAGCCGCGCGGCGGCCTCGGCGGCGATCAGCGCCTCGCGCATCCCGCAGAGCGGCACCACGCCCCCCGCCATCAACCGTTGTGCCACGTCCGACGGCATCAACTCCGGCAGGCTGGAGACCACGGCAAACGGCCGACCGGTTTCCCTACGCACCCCAAGCGCCGCCTCGGTGGCGCATTCCCATGCGCTGGCATCCGTATGAGGGTAATCCACGACGCTCAGCGTCAGCGCGATATCCGCGCCAGTCATCCCCGACCAGGCCCGCGTCATGGCAGGCGCGTCGCCCCAGATATAGGTGTGGTAATCCAGAGGGTTGGCCAGTGCCACCATCGGCCCCAGTGCCGAACGCAGGCCGTCCTTCTGGCAGGGCTCCAGCGCCGGAAACACCAGATCGCGCGGTTCCGCCAGATCAGCGATCAGGCTCGCCTCGCCCCCCGAGCAGCTGATCGACGCGATCCGGTTCGAGGCCAGAGGGCCCACACAATGCAACAGCTTCAGCGTCTCGAGAAATTCCGGCAGGTCCCGAACCCGCACGAACCCCAGCCGGTCCAGCAAGGCCTGCGCCCCCGCATCGCTCCCGGCGAGCGAAGCCGTATGCGAAACCGTCGCCCGTCGCGCCTGCTCCGAGGCCCCGACCTTGAGCGCGACAACCGGAACCCGCTTTTCGCGCGCGGCACGGGCCAGAACCTCCCATTGCCGCAGATCGCCGAACCCTTCGATGTGCAGACCGATGGCCGTAACCCTCGGGTCGTCGAGCATGGCAAGCGCAAGCTCCGCCTGCGAGGTCTGCGCCATGTTTCCGCAGGTCAGCATGTAACCAATGGGCAGCCCCCGGCGCTGCATCGTCATGTTGATGGCGATGTTCGAAGACTGGGTCAGAATGGCGACCCCGGAGTCGACAGGGCTCATCCCATGCTGGTCCGGCCATATTGCCGCCCCGTCGAGCGCATTGACAAAGCCATAGCAGTTCGGCCCAAAGATCGGCATGTCACCAGCCCCCTCCAGCAAGCGCGCCTGTAATTCCACGCCGGACGCGTCCTCTTCATGCGCCTCGGAAAAACCGGAGGCAAAACAGACAGCCCCGCCAGCACCAAGGCTCCGCAACTCCTCCACGATGTCGATCGTCGCATGCCGGTTCACACCAATGAACGCGACATCGATATCTCCCTCCCATTCAGAGAGAGAACGCACTGAAGCCATCCCGGCAATTTCCTTGCCACCGGGATGCACGGGAAAGATGTCGCCCTCAAAGCCGATCTGCCGCGCGGCACCGATGATCGATGCACACCATGTACCGCCGCCCACAACTGCAATGCTTCGCGGGGATAACATGCGCTTCATATCACGCGCCATTCATCAACCTCTTCAAATCTGGATAGTCCGGATGCCTCCGGCGGGGATATTTTGAAACCCAAAGAAGCAGGGGCCCCTGCGCTATTGGTAACCATTTGTTGACCATCTTGAGCCATGCTGGAAAAGCGGTACAGGCGGGGACGTCGATGATCGCACCCGAAGAAGCCCCCTGTTGCCTGACGCGGCAGGGGGTGGATTCATTCTTCTTCCTCTTCTTTGGGTCAAAAATATCCCGGGGGTCCGGGGGCAGAGCCCCCGGTTCGACCGAAGCTTCCCAAACGAAGTCATCTCGGTCATGCGCCAAGCGGACGCAGCAGATCCCGGCTTATGATGTGGCGCTGGATTTCGGACGTCCCGTCCCAGATCCTTTCAACGCGCGCGTCGCGCCAGAAGCGTTCGAGCGGATAGTCGTCCATCAGCCCCATGCCGCCATGGATCTGGATCGCCGCGTCAGTGACTCTGGCCAACATCTCGCTGGCGTAAAGCTTGGCCGAGGCGATTTCGCGGTTCGACGGCAGGCCCTTGTCCAGCCGGTCGGCAGCGGCAAGAGTCAGCAGGTCGGCGGCGTCGATTTCGGTGATCATATCGGCTAGCTGAAAGCTCACGCCCTGAAACTTGCCGATGGGCTGACCGAACTGTTCCCGCTCGGCCGAATAGTTCAGCGCGTAATCGAACACCCGGCGGGCGCGACCGACAGACATGGTCGCAACCGTGATCCGCGTCGCATAGAGCCACGTGTTCATCACGTCGAAACCGCCGTCGACTTCGCCAAGCACCTGCACGTCCGGAAGGCGGCAATCGTCGAATTCGAGGATCATGTTCTTGTAGCCGCGGTGGCTGACCGATTTGTAACCGTCCCGGATGGTGAAACCGGGCGTGCCGCGGTCCACGAGAAACGCGGTGATC
This sequence comes from Phaeobacter sp. 22II1-1F12B, assembly GCF_002210165.1. Lineage (GTDB taxonomy): Bacteria > Pseudomonadota > Alphaproteobacteria > Rhodobacterales > Rhodobacteraceae > Heliomarina. The sequence goes on from NZ_AQQP01000002.1 coordinate 424,435, forward strand.
CGTTTCTTGGGCCCTTTTGGCGTCTGGTCCTCACCCGTCGCGATGAAAACGATGACGAAATCCGCGTGGTCGGCGCCCGAAATGAAGTGTTTCGTGCCATTCACCACCCAGTCGCCTCCGTCCCGGCGCGCGACGCATTTCATGCCACGCACGTCCGAGCCTGCACCCGGTTCGGTCATTGCCAGCGCGTCCATCCGCTCGCCGCGCACGGCGGGCATCAGGTAGCGTTCCTTCTGCTCTCCTTCGCAGGCCATCAGGATGTTCTGGGGGCGGCCGAAGAAATGGTTCAGCGCCATTGACCCCCGCCCGAGTTCCCGCTCGACCAGCGCGAACTCGAGGTGGCTCAGCCCGGCACAACCAACGCTTTCGGGGAAGTTGCAGGCGTAGAAGCCAAGATCCAGCGTCTTGCGCTTGATCTCCTCGGCGATTTCCGCCGGCACTTCACCGGTACGTTCGACCAGTTCCTCGTGGGGGTAGATCTCCTTTTCGACAAAGCTCCGCACGGTGGAGACGATCATCTCCTGCTCGTCGGTCAATCCGTATTGCATGTAATCAGTAGCCTTGTTTCACCAGAGTTCGGTAGGTCGAGCGCAATGCGCCCCGGTCGACATAGCAGCCACGCAGGTGGCGTTCGCCGCTGGTGGCGACAAATGCTTCGCGCCCATGCACCACGCGGTGATTGTCGAAGACGATGCATTCGCCCGCGTTCAACCGGAAGGTGTTCATGAATTCCGGCGACCGCAGCATTTTCAGGAACTTGCAGAAGGCCGGGTAATAGCGGTCCAGCAGGTCCTGGGGCAGATCGAAGACATCCGCCAGGTGCTGCGATACCGTCACGCCCGACACTTCGCCGCGCGCATCCAGTTCGATCACCCGCTGATGCGCCCGATAATCCCAGCCGTCATGACGGCGCATGAAGGGGATGTCATGGCTGGCGAGCAACTCAAAGGCTTCGGGGTCTTCGGCCTTGAGCGCTTCGGCCACGGCCACGCCGTCCACGAACATCGACAGACCGCCCTGCACCGAATTGCGGCGGCAATGCAGGAACTGAACGCCGGGTGCCGCCTCTTCCGAGGGCAGGTCGGTGTGCATTTCCAGCGCCCCCGCCGTATAGGCAAGGTTGGTCGGGTTGATGTGCAGCTTGACGTCAAAGTAATAGCCATCGACGCAGGGCGTGATCGGCCCCAGCACCTGTGTCAGCCGGGTCAGGCCCTCGTCGCTGTCTTCCATGTCGCGGACCAGCGCGATGCCGTCCTCGATCAGCGCACGGGCGAATTTCGCGCGTTCTGCGGGATCACTGTCAAGTGCGGGCTGGCTCACACGCGCCCACTGCTCGTAGGAACCGGATTGCCATGCCCGACGCGGGATCATCGCCGGGTCGCGCGGCGCGGCGGTTTCGCCCCAGGCATCCAGCCAGTCTAGCGGAAAGCGCGATTCCAGCGGCTCGCCTTTCCAGCGGATCACCAGCGTGTTTTCTTCCATCCGCGCCTCTTCGGGCAGCGGATCGCCTTCAAGGCCGGAAATGTCGAACACCCGTTCGTTCGTGACCGGATCGATCGATGTCGGATCGTTGTCGCGCAGCCAGAAATAGTTAAAATATCCCTGTCCCGAAGCGAGTGGCAGCCTCAGGCCCTTGTCTTCCAGTTTGATGTTCATGGTCGTTGCCTCAGCTGGCGTAGTTGGAACCTTCATCGTCGAGAATAAGCTTCAGCTCGGTCAGATGGCGGTCGCCCTGCCCCGGATAGTTCTCAAGCTCTTGCGCTGTCTTCTCGGCAATATCGTCGGGCAGCACGCGCAGCGGCTGACCGGTCTGAAGCGCGCGGATATAGGTCTCGGCGGCGCGCTCGAAATAGTAGAGACGGTTGAACGTGTCGGCCACGCTGTCACCGATCACCAGTACCCCGTGGTTGCCCATGATCATGACCTTCTTCTTCGGGTCGCTCAGCAGCGTGGCGCAGCGTTCGCCCTCATCCTCGAAAGCCAGCCCGCCATAGCCTTCGTCGATCACGTAGCGATTGTAGAAGGTGGCGCAGTTCTGGTCGATCGGCGGCAGGTTGCTGTCCTTGAGAGAGGCCAGAACCGTTGCATGGATCGAATGCACATGCATGACACAGCGCGCGTGCGGGCAGTGCCGGTGGATGCCGCCATGCAGGCCCCATGCGGTCGGGTCCGGTGCATCCGGGCCTTTCAGCGTGTCGGGGTTGTTGGCGTCGATCTCCAGCAGGTCCGAGGCGCGGATTCGCGAAAAATGCACCTGGTTGCGGTTCATCAGGAACTTGGTGCCCTCATCGTTGATCGCCAGCGAAAAGTGGTTCGCCACCGCCTCGTGAAAGTTCAGCCGCGCGGTCCAGCGAAAGGCTGCCGCCATGTCCACCCTTTCGGGCCAGTGGTTCATGTTCGGGCGCAGTTCCGTGATGCTCATCTAATCGGTCTCCTTGTCTGGCCGCAAACCTGCATCCGGCGCGAATATTTGACCAATGAAAAAAACAATGGCTTGCCATTAGCTGCACTTATGGCAAAATTATGCAATGAAAACCGCCCTTCCTCCCCTTGGCTGGCTGCGCACCTTCGAGGCCGCCGCCCGCCACCTGTCTTTCACCGGCGCCGCGCATGATCTGAACATGACGCAAAGCGCGGTTTCCCAGCAAATCAAGTCGCTCGAGGGTTATCTCGGGCAGCCCCTGTTCATCCGCCGCCCCCGCGCGCTGGAACTGACCGAGGCGGGAATCACCTATCTCCCGGTGGTGCGCGATGCCTTTCGCACGCTTCTGCGCGGTACGCGCGCCGTGACCGGTCAACAGGGCGACGTGGTGCAGGTAATCTGCAATCTCAGCCTTGCCTGTTTCTGGCTCGCTCCCCGCCTGCCCCGGTTTCGCGCCGCCCATCCCGAGGTCAAGCTGAACCTGATCACCGAGTTGTGGGAGCCGCGCGAAATGGCCGAGAATGCGGATGTGGAAATCCGCTATTCGGTGCGCCCCTCGGATACCGTCCGGGCCGAACAGCTCTGCTCCGACTATTACTACCCTGTCTGCGCGCCCGACTTTCCCGTGACGCTCGACACGCTGCAGGACCAACCGCTTTACGAATGCTCGAACCTGCTTTGCAGCTGGGCGAACTGGGCCGAGGATCAGGCTCTAAGCTGGGGGGATCCTACGATTGTCACCGCCACGACCTTTGCGCTGACCATGTCGATTGCCCGCGCCGGCGGTGGCCTGACACTGGCCCATGACACCATCGCATCGTGGATGATCGAACGTGGCGAGTTGATCGCGCCCTTCAAGCACCGCGCACCTATGGCCGAGGCTTACTATCTTATATTGTCACCGCAGGCCGAACGCTCTCCCGGCGCCATCGCCTTTGCCAATTGGGTCCGCGCCGAATTCGCCCGCGATCAAAGCACCCGGCTCGGCACCCAGGCATAACCGTTCTCGCAGAGGATATAGGCCTCGCGCAGGCCATGCGGCTTGTCCGTAGGCGCTTGCAGGATGGTTGCGTCCGCCGCTTCGGCTTTATCCACCGCCGCATCCGGATCGCTGTCATACAGGCGAATCTCGATCCCCGCCCCGCGCGGCGGGGTCTCGGGCAAAAGCCCCAGCAGCGGATTCGCGTGATAGGTGCCGTCTGAATGAATTTGAAACACCTGCTCGCCATAACGAAGAATCGCGAAATCATCCGAAGCCTGATGCGCCGTCATGCCGAAAAGCCCGGTCAGAAAGGCGCACTGCCGCCGCACGTCCCGCACCAGCAGGTTGATCCCCAAGCCACTGAGGGAGCGTCCGAAATCCTCGGGAGAAACCGTATCGTAATCCATGAAACCCAGCCTGCCCAAGCGGACCGGCGCTGGCAAGCGCCATTGCGACACGCAGGTTTCATCTCGCGATGCCATCACCCCTTGAACCCGGCCCCGCAATCAGGACAATTGGAACATGGATCATACAGCTTTTCCCGCATGGCCCGACGTGGCCGCCCGCCTGATTGCCGTGGCCGCTGGCCGCGAACCCGCCGATTGCGTCATCAAGGGAGGGGTCTGGGTCAACGTCCACAGCCGCGAATGCCTGCCCGGCCATGACATCGCCATCGCCGAGGGCCGCATCGCCTGCGTCGTTCCCGATGCCGGCTATTGCACCGGACCCGACACCGAAATTATCGATGCCGATGGCCGCTACATGATCCCCGGCCTTTGCGACGGCCATATGCATATCGAATCCGGCATGCTCACCCCGGCGGAGTTTGCCCGCGCCGTGATCCCCCACGGCACCACCACCATGTTCACCGACCCGCATGAGATCGCCAATGTGCTCGGCCTCAACGGCGTTCGGATGATGCATGACGAGGCGCTCATGCAGCCGATCAACATATTCACCCAGATGCCGTCCTGTGCCCCCTCGGCGCCGGGTCTGGAAACCACCGGCTATGAAATCTCGCCCGAGGACGTGGCCGAGGCGATGCAATGGCCCGGCATCATAGGTCTGGGCGAGATGATGAACTTTCCCGGTGTCGCCAATGCCGACCCCAAGATGCTGGCCGAAATCGCCGCGACGCAAGGCGCGGGCAAGACCGTTGGCGGCCATTATGCCTCGCCCGATCTGGGTCCGAATTTCGCGGCCTATGTGGCAGGCGGACCCGCCGACGATCACGAAGGCACCTGCGAGGCCGACGCCATCATGCGCGTACGCCAGGGGATGCGGTCGATGATGCGGCTCGGCTCGGCTTGGTACGACGTCGAAAGCCAGATCACCGCGATCACCGAAAAAGGCATGGACCCGCGCAATTTCATCCTCTGCACCGATGACTGCCATTCCGGCACGCTGGTGAATGACGGCCATATGAACCGCGTCGTACGTCACTCGATCGACTGTGGCTGCGACCCGCTGATCGCGCTGCAAATGGCGACGATCAACACTGCCACCCATTTCGGTCTGGAGCGTGAGCTTGGATCGCTGACCCCCGGTCGCCGCGCTGACGTGATCCTGACCTCGGATCTGAAAACGCTGCCCATCGAACTGGTCATCGCGCGCGGCCAGATCGTGGCCAAGGACGGCGAATGCCTTGTCGACTGCCCGCATTACGTCTGGCCCGACAGCGCGCGAGGCACGGTTCACCTTGGGCACGATCTGAGTGAGACGGATTTCGAGATCAACGCCCCCGACGGCGCCAACTCGGCCCGCGCCAACGTGATCGGCGTGGTGGAAAATCAGGCCCCGACCAAGGCGCTGAAGATCGACCTCCCCGTCCGCGACGGTCTGGTCGAAGGCGAAGGCGACACCTGCCAGATCGCGCTGGTCGAACGCCACCGCGCCACCGGCGGCGTGGTCAACGCCCTTGTCTCGGGCTTCGGCTATACCGGTCCGATGGCGATGGCCTCGACCGTGGCCCATGACAGCCACCACATGATCGTTGTCGGCACCGACCGCGCCCAGATGGCGCTGGCCGCGAACCGGCTGGCCGAGGTCGGCGGCGGCATCACCCTCTACCGCGACGGCGAGGAACTCGCGTTGGTCGAACTGCCCATCGCCGGGCTGATGTCCGACAGCCCCGCGGCCGAGGTCGCCGCGAAAGCCGAGCAGATGATGGAGGCAATGCGCGCCTGTGGCTGCAAACTGAACAACGCCTATATGCAGCATTCCCTGCTGGCGCTGGTCGTCATCCCCGAGTTGCGCATTTCCGACCTTGGCCTGATAGACGTGCGCGAGTTCAAGAAAATTCCTTTGTTAGAGCCGCAGACATGAGCAAGATAGACACGCCCGAAATATTCAAGACCGAAAGCTTTACCGATGCCGAGGCCGCCGTCGCCCGGCTGGAACAGCTTTATACCGAGGCCACCGACTTCCTTTGCGACCGCTTCATGGAGGTCATAAAAAAGGGCAATCCCGGCTATCGCATCCGCGCCTTCTACCCCGAGATCCGGCTTACGACGACATCCTATGCACAGGTCGACTCCCGGCTGAGCTTCGGCCACGTGGCGCTGCCCGGCACCTATAGCACTACCGTCACCCGGCCCGACCTGTTTCGCAGCTACCTGACCCAGCAGATCGGCCTCTTGATCAAGAACCACGGCCAGCCCGTCGCCATCGGCCCCTCGCACACGCCGATCCCGGTGCATTTCGCCGTGGCCAACCGGCCCGAGATTACTGTGCCGCAGGATGGCGCGACCGACTTCACACTGCGCGACGTGTTTGACGTGCCCGACCTCAGCACCACCCATGATGACATCGTCAACGGCACCTATGCCGCCCCCGACGGGATCGCGCCGCTGGCGCTCTTTACCGCCCAGCGCGTCGATTACTCGCTCGCGCGCCTTTCGCACTATACCGCGACGGATGCCGAGCATTTCCAGAACCACGTGCTCTTTACCAACTACCAGTTCTACGTGACCGAGTTCGAGGCCTTCGCCCGCGCCCAGCTTGCTAATCCGGGCAGCGGCTATTCCAGCTTTGTCAGCACCGGCAATGCCGAGATCACCAAAGCGGACGAACCTCTCGACGCGCCGTTGAAACTACCGCAGATGCCAACCTATCACCTCAAACGGCCCGACGGGTCAGGCATCACGCTGGTCAACATCGGCGTCGGCCCCTCAAACGCCAAGACGGCGACCGACCACATCGCCGTGCTGCGCCCGCATGCGTGGCTGATGGTCGGCCACTGCGCCGGGTTGCGCAACACGCAGGCGCTTGGCGATTTCGTCCTTGGCCACGGCTACCTGCGCGAAGATCACGTACTCGACGATGACCTGCCGGTCTGGGTGCCGATCCCGGCACTGGCCGAAATCCAGACCTCGCTGGAACAGGCGGTGGCCGAGGTGACCGAGCTTTCGGGATACGAACTCAAACGCATCATGCGTACCGGCACCGTCGCCACCATCGACAACCGCAACTGGGAACTCCGTGACCAGTCCGGCCCGGTCCAGCGGCTAAGCCAGTCCCGCGCCATCGCGCTCGACATGGAAAGCGCCACCATCGCCGCCAACGGCTATCGGTTCCGGGTGCCCTATGGCACGCTTCTTTGTGTTTCCGACAAGCCACTGCATGGCGAATTAAAGCTGCCCGGCATGGCGTCTGACTTCTATACAACGCAGGTTTCGCGCCATCTGAACATCGGAATCCGTGCCATGGAAATGCTTCGAACAATGCCTCTGGAACGCCTCCACAGCCGAAAATTGCGCTCTTTTGACGAAACGGCCTTTCTTTAAAGGGCAAAAACAGTAAAAAACCGCAAAAATCCGCCTGTTTGGGGCTTGGCACAGACCACAATTCGTTGTGTTCTCCCCCCATATCCCGTTAAATATCCGGGACGAGGCCCAAGAGAGCGGGCAGTTGAAGGAGAACAAAAATGTCGAAACCAATGACCAAGACCCAGCTTGTCGCCGCACTTGCAGAAGAAATGGGCACCGACAAGAAAACCGCAGGCAGCGCACTTGACGCAGTATGCGACCTGATCACCAAGGAAGTATCCGGCGGCGGTGCTGTCACCCTGCCCGGCGTTGGCAAGATCTACTGCCGCGAGCGCCCCGAGCGCATGGTGCGTAACCCCGCCACCGGCGAACAGTTCAAGAAAGACGCCGACAAGGTGGTCAAGATGACCATCGCCAAGGCACTCAAGGACAGCGTCAACGGCTGATCTTGAATCTTTCTAAGATTTCGGAAAGGGTCGCCCGCGGGCGGCCCTTTTTGATTTGGGTGCCCTGAAAGGGCTGTGTCTGGCCCGCAAGGAGGCCATGACCATGACAGAGCACCGCCATTCCTGCACCCGAGGGGTGCGCTGAGTTGGATATCCGTTCGATCCTGATGGGGCTGGCCTTTGCGCTGATGTGGTCCTCGGCCTTCACCTCGGCACGTATCATCGTCGCAGACGCCTCTCCGCTGTTTTCGCTGGCGATGCGTTTTCTTGTCTCGGGCGTGATTGGCGTCGCAATCGCGCGGATGATGGGCCAGTCGTGGCGGCTGACCAAGAAACAATGGTACGCGACAATCCTCTTCGGGATATGTCAGAACGCGCTTTACCTCGGCCTCAACTTCTATGCGATGCAGACCATCGAGGCGAGCCTCGCTTCCATCGTCGCCTCGACCATGCCCCTGCTGGTCGCGCTGGCGACATGGCTGATCTTCCGCGAAAAGCTGGCGCCCATGGGCATCGTCGGTCTTGTCGCCGGGATCGTTGGTGTCTCGATCATCATGAGCAGCCGTATCAGCCAGGGCGTCGATATCTACGGTGTCATGCTCTGCGGCATCGGCGTCCTCGCGCTCACCTTTGCAACGCTGGCGGTCCGCGGTGCCACCTCGGGCGGCAACTTCATGATGATCGTCGGCTTGCAGATGCTGGTCGGCTCGGCCATCCTGCTCGTCGCTACGGCCCTGTTCGAAACCGTCCATGTGAACCTGACGATGCCACTGGTGCTCGCCTTTACCTATACGACGCTGTTCCCGGGCATCCTCGCGACGCTCATCTGGTTCATGCTGCTTGATCGGATCGGTCCGACCCGCGCAGCCACATTCCACTTTCTCAACCCGGTGTTCGGCGTTGCCGTTGCGGCGGTCCTGCTGGGCGAAAGCCTCGGTCCGCAGGATGTGCTAGGCGTGGTCATCGTGACCGTCGGCATCCTCGCCGTTCAGCTGTCGCGGCAATCCAAGGTGAAAAAGCCGCCGATCAACTGATCAATCGGCCAGCAGCGGTTCGATGCGCGCCCGGATTTCTTGAGACTCGGGGCGCGTGTTCGACCCCCATGTGGCCACGACATCTCCGTCCGGCCCCACAAGAACCTTGTTGAAATTCCAGCCCGGCACAAAGCCTGTCGCCGCCTTGACGTCCTGATAGAACGGATGCGCCTTGGCCCCGCGCACCGGGGTGATATCGGTCATCGGCATATCGAGACCAAAGGTCAGCTCGCAGAACTCCTTGACCTTCTCGGCGCTGCCAAGCTCCTGCCGAAAATCGTCCGAAGGCACCGCCAGCACCACAAGCCCGCGCCCGCGATAGGCATCGTAAAGCGCCTGCATGCCTTCGTACTGGTAGGTATAGCCGCAGCGCGAGGCCGTGTTGACCACCAGCACCGGCTGCCCCCGCCACTGGTCAAGAGACAACCCGCCCCCGTCAATCGACTGGAACTCGCCCCGAAGGGCGCCGGCCTGTGCAGCGGCACCCGCCAGCAGGGCGCAGATCATCAGGACAAAGCGCAGCATGTGAAACCTCATATTCTCTTATCATACCTGTTACGACTGCCCTGCCGCTCCGGATCACTTTCCGGGTGAACCCGTCCGCCGGGGCTTTATTTTGACGGCGAAAGCGCCAAATACTATCCCAACGCCACAAAGCAGAGGTGAGTCATGACCAAGTATACCAAGGATCCCGAAAAGATCGCCGCCCTTTCCGAGGAGGAATACTACGTCACCCAGAAATCCGGCACCGAGCGCCCGGGCACCGGCGCGCTTCTGGGCAACAAGGAACCGGGCATCTACGTCGATATCGTCTCGGGCGAGCCGCTGTTCGCCTCGGCGGACAAGTACGAATCCGGCTGCGGCTGGCCCAGCTTCACCAAGCCCATCGAACCGGCCCATGTGCAGGAATTGCGTGACGCCTCGCTCGGCATGATCCGCACCGAGGTCCGCTCGACCCATGGCGACAGCCATCTTGGCCACGTGTTCCCCGACGGTCCCCGCGACCGGGGCGGGCTGCGTTATTGCATCAACTCGGCCTCGCTCCGTTTCGTCCATCGCGATGACATGGAAAGCGAAGGCTATGGCGACTATCTCAACCAGGTGGAGGACGTAGCATGAGTGAAGAACGCGCAGTACTCGCAGGCGGATGTTTCTGGGGCATGCAGGACCTGATCCGCAAGATGCCCGGCGTGATTTCAACGCGGGTCGGTTACACCGGCGGAGATGTCCCGAACGCCACCTATCGCAACCACGGCACCCATGCCGAGGGGATCGAGATCATCTTCGACCCCGAGGTGATGAGCTATCGCCGCCTGCTGGAGTTCTTTTTCCAGATCCACGATCCGACCACGCTGAACCGGCAGGGCAACGATCTTGGCCTCTCCTACCGTTCCGCGATCTATTACGTGGACGAGGCCCAGAAAGAAGTGGCCGAGGACACCATCGCAGACGTCAACGCCTCGGGTCTCTGGCCCGGCCGCGTCGTGACCGAACTCGAACCCGTTGGCGATTTCTGGGAAGCCGAACCCGAGCATCAGGATTACCTCGAGCGGATCCCCAACGGCTATACCTGCCACTTTATCCGCCCCGACTGGGTGCTGCCGAAACGCACCGCGGCGGAGTAACATTACCCCGGTGCGCGCACCCCGCCCGCGCCGGGATGAAAACAGCCTTGGCACGGGCTAGAAGCCCGGTCCGCGCCCGCCCCTCCCCCCGGGAGGGCGCATTGCAACGCCCCATCATGCAAATCGTTCGAACCTGAGGCGCATCATCCGCCCCACCCGAAGGCACGACGCGCCCACCCAAGCTCGGGCGCGCCCCTCAACCGACCACAGCGCATGTGGAGAAGAGGCCCCTAAGCCTCCGCCGCCACCCGAGGCCGCCCGCTCGCCTCAACTGTCACCACCGCTTCGACGAAGACCTCGCGCGCCTCGGCCTGCGCCACACGCACATCCCGCGCGACAGAAATCTGCACACCCTCGGCCCCGCTCGCCGCCGCCAGCGCCTCGGCCCTCAACACCTCCTCAAGCCGCGCCATCGCCGCCTCGGACTCCGCGAAATCTTCCGGCCCCTCCGCCAGATGCACCCGAAACCGTCCCTCGGCCGGGCAGGTCACCGTCCCGGACCGGCGCACCGTTACCCGCCCCACGACCGCGCCAATCGCATTCGCCACGCCCGCATGCTCCGGCAGGATCATCCGGCACCCAAGCCGCTCTCCCACCGCCGGGTAATAGGCCGGGGCCGATGCACCCAGACCGATCACCTCCACGTTCAGCCGCGCCTCAAGCGCCAGAACCCCGCGATGCCCCGCCAAGGCCCGCGCCAGCAATTCATGTCGCGCCAGAACCTCGGGCGCCGCATCAAACGCTTCGCCCTCTTCGGCAAAAGCAGCCTCTAACAGGGCCATAGCCGTCTGTTCCGTCAACTGGTCCACGATCATCCGCGCCAGCGCACCGGCATCCGGGGCCAAGCGTTCGCCGGACCCAATCCGCCGCCGCGCCATCAGGCTCAGCGCCTTTTCCGCCGCCGCCCCGTCCCACGCGTCAAGCCGCCCAAGCACATGCGACGCATCTGACGGCGTCACACCCGCGACCTGCACCAGCCCGCGATCCACCAGCCGGCCCAGCGCGCCCTGCTCCATCCGGGTCCGCAGAACCGCGCCCATCGGCTGCACGCCCTCGATCCGCTCCAGCAAACCCGACTCACGCGCGCTCAACCCGCTCGCAGGTAGACCGGGCACCGCCCGCAGGAACCGCCCGTCATATTCGCCAACGCTCTGCGCCCGAAGCTGCGCCTCCAGCGCCCGATGCACCACCTCCGGCGCCTCCCGCGCCATCAGCGCCACCGGAACCAGCCGCCGAGGCCCCAGCCGGACACCGCCGCGCAGCCCCTCGACCTCCACATGCACCTGGCTGTCCCCGCCCAGCCCCGTGGTGCGCATCGCCACCGCTTCGACCATCGTGCGATGCCCGCCAACCCGTGCGCCGCCCGGATCGATCAAGGGCCGCCCCTCGCGCAGCATTGCCACATCGGTCGTCGTCCCGCCGATATCCGACACCAGCGCCGTCTCGGCCCCGGTCAGCCAGCGCGCGCCCACAAGGCTCGCTGCCGGGCCGCTCAGGATCGTTTCGATGGGCCGCAGCCGCGCCTGCTCCGCCGACATCAGCGCCCCGTCACCACGGACCACCATCATCGGCGCCGTCACCCCGATCTCGCCCAGCACATCCTGCGCCCGCCCGATCAGCCGGTCGATCATCCCCACCAGCCGCGCATTAAGCACCGCCGTCACCGCCCGTTTCGGCCCGTTCAACTTGGCCGAGAGCTGATGCGAGCAAGTCACCGGCAGCCCGGTCACCTCGGCAATCACCCGCGCCGCCTCGATCTCATGCCCCGGATTACGCGTGGCGAACTGCCCGGCCACGGCAAAGGCCGACACCCCGCCCGCGACCTCATCCAGAAAACCGCGCAACCCCGCCACGTCCAAGGGACACACCGCGCCCCCCGCATGATCATGCCCCCCGGCCAGAACCACCGACGGATCGCCCCGCAGAACCTCCGCCAGCCCGTGCCGCGCCAGATCCTCCTCGCGAAACCCGATATAGACCAGCGCCACGCGCCCGCCCTGCCCCTCGACCAGCGCATTCGTCGCCAGCGTCGTCGAAAGCGAGGCCAGCGAAACCTCCGGCGCCGCCACCCCGGCCTTTCCCAGAACCGCACGCACCGCCTCACCGACGCCGATGGCCAGATCCTGCCGCGTGGTCAGCGCCTTTGCGCTGGCGATCACCTCGTCCTCACCACGCAGCAAAACGGCATCCGTATAGGTACCGCCCGTATCCACCCCCAGCAAGACCGTCATGCCTGCAATCTCTCCACCGCCCAGACGGCCGCATCGGCCACTGTTTCATCATCGTCCCCGACCAGCCCGCGTGCCACTTCCAGCAGCGCGGCGTCCCCGGAATTGCCAATCGCATAGAGCACATTGCGTACGAACCGGTCCCGTCCGATCCGCTTGATGGGCGAGCCCGAGAACATCGCCCTGAACCCCGCATCGTCCAACACCGCCAGCTCGGCCAACCTTGGCGCAATCAGATCATCGCGCGCCGCATAGCGCATATCGCTCGCCGCCACCGCGAACTTGTTCCACGGGCAGGCCGCCAGACAATCGTCGCAGCCATAGATCCGGTTGCCCATCTTCTCACGCAACTCCGGCGCCACCGGCCCTTTATGCTCGATCGTCAGGTATGAAATGCAGCGCCGCGCATCCATCCGGTACGGCGCCGGGAAGGCATCGGTCGGACAGGCATCCAGACAGGCCCGACAGGATCCGCAATGATCCCGCTCCGCCCCGTCCACCGGCAGCTCCAGCGTGGTAAAGACCGACCCGAGAAACGCCCAGTTCCCCCAGTCCCGGCTCAACAGGTTGGTATGCTTGCCCTGCCAGCCCAGCCCCGCCGCCTGCCCCAGCGCCTTCTCTGGCACCGGCGCCGTATCGACAAACACCTTGACCTCCGGCGGCGCCATCTCCGGAAACGACACCCAGCGCCCCTCCCCGTCCCGGCACCCGCCCTTGGACGACGCCTCGATCAGCCAGCGCGCCAGACGCTTCAGACGCTTCTTCACCAGATCATGATAATCACGGTTCTGCGCATAGACCGAAATCGCGCCGCACTCCCGCCGCGCCAATACCGCCCGGGGATCGACCTCCGGCGCATAGCTCTCCGCCAGCATGATCACCGACCGCGCCTCGGGCCAGAGCGCCGCCGGATCGCCCCGCCAGTGCGACCGCTCTTCCAGCCAACCCATCTGCCCGTGATACCCCGCCTCCAGAAACGCGGCCAGCCGACCGGCAACCTCCGGCACATCTCCCGGCCGACAGATCCGGCAGGCGACGAACCCCTCGCGCAGGGCCTGCGCCACAAGCTGCTCCTTCAGAACATCCATGGCTTCTTTGGGGCAAAAATATCCCGGGGGAGTCCGCAGGACGGGGGCAGCGCCCCCTTGTCAGAAATCGAGATCGGCATAATGCGGCGGTGGCCGGAAACCGGGGATCTGGTCGGCCAGGATCGACCGGAAGGCAGGGCGCGACTTGATCTTCGCATACCAGTCCTTGACCGCCGCCGACCGGTTCCAGTCCACGTCCGAGATATAATCCAGCGACGACAGATGCGCGGCAGCGGCGAAATCGGCCAGCGTCATGCTGTCTCCCGCCAGCCAGCGCCGGTGATCCAGAAGCCAGGCCATGTAGTCGAGATGATACTTGATCGCCTTGGCCCCGGCCTTGACGTTCTTGCTGTCCGGATAGCCCGCGCCGGTCACCTTCTTGTTGACCCGCTCATACAGCAGCTTCGACGTCACCTCGTTATGGAACTTGTCGTCGAACCAGCCCACAAGACGACGCACTTCCAGCCGCCCCTCGGCATCTTTCGGCATCAGCGCAGGTTCGGGCCGGGTCTCCTCGATATATTCGCAGATCGCGGCGGACTCGGCCATGATCCTGCCGTCAAGCTTCAGCACCGGGACCTTGGCCGCCGGGTTTCGGCGCAGGAAATCCGGATCCGCCTCCCAATAGCGCTCCTCGACCAGCTCCACTTCTATTTTCTTCTCGGCAAGGCTCAGACGCACCTTGCGGCAAAAGGGGGAAAGGGGGACGTGAAACAGTCGGGCCATGATGATCCTGGTTACAGTAAAGCCTCACCAGCAATGCCTGTTGCGGCAGGGATTTTCAATCCTCGAAACAGGCCGCGCGCCCATCTGCGCGAATGGTGGCCGCCCCGTCCCGGATCGACGCCGCCCGTTTGCGCACGAATGAAGACGGCTGCGTGACGGACCTTTCGCGCGGATTGGGCAGGATCGCCGCGATCAACGCCGCCTGCTGCGCGGTCAGCTTGTCCGGCGCCCGCTCGAAATAGCGCTCTGACGCCGCCGCCACCCCGAACACCCCCTCGCCCATCTCGGCGACGTTCAGATAGACCTCGACGATACGCCGCTTCGACCAGATCACCTCGACCAACGGCGTCAGCCCCGCCTCCAGCGCCTTGCGGATCCAGCTCCGCCCCTGCCAGAGATAGACGTTCTTCACCACCTGCTGGCTGATCGTCGACCCACCCCGCGCGGCGCCTGCATCCCAGGCCTTGCGGATCGCCTCGACGTCGAACCCCCAGTGCAGGCAGAAATTCGCATCCTCCGCCGCCACTACGGCGCGGGCCATCTCGGGGGCCACATCCTCAAACGCCACCCAGTCCCGCTCGACCGAGCCGAGGCGCCGCTGCTCGGCCCAGATCGTATGGGTAACCGGCGGATTGACCACGGTGAACAGCAGCACGAGGAACAGCGCCAAGGCCACCGCCGCCAGCACGGCACGGCTGCACAAGAACCACAGCCAGCCTTTCAGACTGCGCTGCTTCCGGGTCTTCCCCCCGGTCTTTGCCGAAGGCTTTTTCTTGCGTGCCGATGAGGTCTTACTTGCCATGCCCCAGCAATACGCGCAGACGCCGCCCCGGGGAAGACCACAGATCCATCAAGAATGACAATCTTGGACGGGCTTGCTGCAATCACCGCACCAAGCCCGGACTTCACCCTTCCGAGCTGGGTAGAAACCTCATCGAGCCATTGGTCCAGCGGTCCCCTCGACGATCAAACGGTCCCACCGAACTCAGAACAGGAAGTTGTCCGCAACCTGCAAATCGGCAATCGAAACATCTTCAACCGTGATTTCCACATTCTTGAAGGACACCACGACATCGGTACCCTGCTTTTCAAAGTGAAGCTTTTCCATCCGGGATGCCCCTCGGCCGATTTCGATCAGATCTTTTCCAACCTTGAAATCTGTAACCAAGTCGGCACCGTCGCCCTTTTTAAAGAAAAACGTATCTCGACCGCCGCCGCCGGTCAGCGTGTCGTTCCCCTTGTTCCCTTTCAGGACATCGTTGCCGCCGCCGCCGCTCAGATTGTCACCGCCAGCGCCGCCAAGAAGCGTGTCTTTCCTTTTGCCCCCGAACAGGTCATCTGCGCCACCCTTTCCGCTCAGGACATCGGCGCCGCGTTCTCCGTGCAGAAAATCGTCGCCGGACTGACCATAAAGAAAGTCGTTTCCGCCACCGCCATAAACGAAATCTGCCCCGGCACCGCCATAAGCACGGTCAGATCCTCCGCCAGCATAAATATGATCCTGTCCACCCTGCCCGGTTATCCGGTCCGCAAAGCTGGAACCGGTGATCGTGTCGTTCCCGGCAAGAAAATAGGAATACATCGTCAGGAAATCGGCATTCAAGACTGCCGATGCCACGTCCAGCGCCGGAACGCTCGCCCCGGTGACGTCCAAAACCAAAGCGTATGACGCATAGGCCTTGATCGCCGTAACCGTGCCCCCGACAAGATTGCCGTTCGCATCATAGCTGTAAGTGCCGTAATAGTCATTGGAATTCCCGTAGTTGTCCCCGATCCGGATAAGTGTGCTCGAAGCGGTTACATCACCGTAGAACCCTGCGCTTCCATCGAAAAAATCTACTGCGGTGAATGCTTTAACAATAGTCATGGTGTCTCCCTGTACCCTGAGCGCAGAGGCACCATCCTCACGTGACTTGTCAACCGGCCGGGCCAAACAACACGCTATTGCCGATCACTGTGACAACTATGTTGTTCCACGAAAAAGGGCCGCAAAAGCGGCCCCTTTCCCTGTCCTTGAAACCAAACCGTTACTCTGCCGGGATCGCCCCTTGCTCAAGGCTCAGCGGCGCGGCGAGGTGGTTCAGCATCTCTTTCGGGCAGACCTGAAGGAAGTTCTGTTTTTCCAGATCCCAGTGCTGCAGGATATCTGCCCCCTTAAGACTGTTGGTCTCGGCCACGTGGCGCTCGATCAGCTCTTCGAGCTGCAGTTCCCAGTGCGGCACCGTCACCGGGCAGGTGACTAGCGTCTCTAGGTTCATCATGGTCGAGGCCTTACCTTCGGGGTCGTAAAGATAGGCCATCCCGCCGGTCATCCCGGCACCAAAGTTCGCACCGATCTCTCCAAGGATCACCGCCACACCGCCGGTCATGTATTCACACCCGTTCGACCCGCAGCCCTCGATCACCACTTTCGCGCCCGAGTTACGCACCGCGAAACGCTCGCCCGCACGACCCGCCGCAAAGAGATAACCGTCGGTCGCACCATACAGAACGGTGTTACCGATGATGGTGTTCTCGCTCGCTTTCAGCGGGCTCGCCATCGGCGGACGCACGACAATCGTACCCCCCGACAGGCCCTTGCCGACATAGTCGTTCGCGTCGCCCGACACTTCCAGCTTCAGACCCGGCGCAGCAAAAGCCCCCAGCGACTGCCCGGCAGAGCCTTGCAGCTTTACCGTCAGGTGGTCGTTCTGGAAGGCGTTGCGCATGCCAAAGTTCTGCACGATGAGGCTCGAGGTGCGCGTACCCACCGTGCGGTGCGTGTTCTGCACCGCGTAGGAAAGCTGCATCTTCTCGCCATCCTTGAGGAAGCGCGCCGCGTCACGCACGATTTCCGCGTCCAGCGTATCGGGCACAAAGTTGCGCTCTTTCTCGCGGTCATAGCGGATGCGCGAGGCCCCATCGACCGTGATCAGCAGCGGGTTGAGGTCCAGATCGTCCAGATGAGCCGACCCCCGGCTGACCTGCGCCAGCAGATCCGCGCGACCGATCACCTCGTCCAGCGACCGGGCACCGATGGCGGCGAGCAGCTCACGCACTTCGGTGGCGTAGAAGGTGATCAGGTTGACGACCTTGTCCGCCGAGCCGGTGAACTTGCCGCGCAGCGCCTCGTCCTGCGTACAGACACCCACAGGGCAGGTGTTCGACTGGCACTGACGCACCATGATACAACCCATCGCAATGAGCGCGGCGGTGCCGATGCCGAATTCCTCGGCCCCCATCATCGCCGCCATCACGATGTCGCGGCCCGTCCGCAGACCGCCGTCGGTGCGCAACGTCACCCGCTCGCGCAGCTTGTTCATCGCCAGCACCTGATGCGCTTCGGTCAGGCCCATCTCCCACGGCAGACCCGCGTATTTGATGGACGTGGCCGGAGAAGCCCCGGTGCCGCCGTTATGGCCCGAGATCAGGATGATATCCGCCTTGGCCTTGGCCACACCGGCAGCAATCGTGCCCACGCCCGAGGACGCGACCAGCTTTACCGTCACCTTGCAGCGCGGGTTGATCTGCTTGAGGTCATAGATCAGCTGCGCCAGATCCTCGATGGAATAGATATCGTGGTGCGGCGGCGGTGAAATCAGCGTCACGCCCTTGGTCGAATGGCGCAGACGCGCGATCAGGTCGGTGACTTTCATCCCCGGCAACTGGCCGCCTTCGCCGGGCTTGGCCCCCTGCGCGACCTTGATCTCAAGCTCTTCGCACTGGTTCAGGTATTCGGCGGTGACACCGAACCGCCCCGACGCCACCTGCTTGATCTTGGCGCTGGGGTTGTCGCCATTCGGCTCCGGCACGAAATGCGCCGGATCTTCGCCGCCTTCGCCACTATCGGATTTCGCCCCGATCCGGTTCATCGCCACGTTCAGCGTCTTATGCGCCTCGGGCGACAGCGCCCCAAGCGACATGCCCGGCGTCACGAACCGCTTGCGGATCGAGGTGATGCTTTCGACCTCTTCGATCGGCACCGGCTTGCCCAGCGGTTTGATGTCGAGCAGATCGCGCAGGTGGATCGGCGGGTTGCTCTGCATCGTGCGCGAATACTGCTTCCACAGCTCATAGGACGCCTTGTTGCAGGCCATTTGCAGCATATGCATCGAGGTCGCTTCCCAGGCGTGGGTCTCGCCACTGGCGCGCGCCTTGTAGAACCCGCCGATGGGCAGCGTGGTCAGACCCGAGGTCCAGCCCAGCGCATGCACCTCTTCGGCCTTGCGCTGGATGCCACTGACACCGATGCCGCTGATCCGGCTGGTCATGCCGGGGAAGTACTCGTTGCACATCGCACGGCTCAGGCCCACGGCCTCGAAATTCAGCCCGCCCCGGTAGGACGACACGACCGAAATCCCCATCTTGGCCATGATCTTGAGCAAGCCAGCGTCGATGGCATCGCGATAGCGCATGACCGCCTCGGTCAGCGGCCCGTCGATCAGCCCGCGCTCGATCCGGTCGGCGATGGAATCCTCGGCAAGATAGGCGTTCACCACGGTCGCCCCGCAGCCGATCAGCACCGCGAAATAATGCGGATCGATACATTCCGCCGAACGCACGGCCAGCGA
Organism: Phaeobacter sp. 22II1-1F12B; assembly: GCF_002210165.1. Lineage (GTDB taxonomy): Bacteria > Pseudomonadota > Alphaproteobacteria > Rhodobacterales > Rhodobacteraceae > Heliomarina. The sequence continues at coordinate 443,303 of NZ_AQQP01000002.1, forward strand.
ACAGAAGGTCCGCAGCCCGTTGCGCGTCAGGTGACTGTGCACCGCGCTGGTGGCAAGGATCATCGGCATCGCGACGCGGCCCTCGCCCGACTCCTGATCGGTCAGCACGATATGCCCGGCCCCCGAACGCACCGCGTCCTCGGCCTCGGACCGGATACGCGCCAGCGCGCCATGCAGCGCCCTCTCGCCCGGTTCAAAGGTACAGTCGATCACCGTCATCGGCGCGTTGAACTGGGTGGTCAGCGCCTCGAACTGCGCATTGCCGATAAACGGGCTTTCAAGAACCACGATCTCGGTCTGGCTGCTGTCCTCGTCGAGCACGTTCTTGAGGTTGCCGAACCGGGTTTTGAGGCTCATCACGCGGAATTCGCGCAAGCTGTCAATCGGCGGGTTGGTGACCTGAGAGAAGTTCTGGCGGAAGAAATGGCTCAGCGGGCGGTACTTCTTGGAAAGAACCGCACTCGGCGTGTCATCCCCCATCGAAGCCAGCGCTTCCTTGCCGTCCTCGGCCATCGGCGACAGGATCTGCTCCAGTTCTTCGATGGTGTAACCGGCCGCGATCTGGCGGCGGCGCAGGTCTTCGCCGGTGAACAGCGGCTTTTCACTGACGCCAGCCAGCACCTCGTCCGCATCGTTGATCTTGCCGACCCACTCGCCGAACGGCTGCGCGGCGGCCAGCCGGTCCTTGATCTCGACATCGTGGAACAGCTTGCCGTCCTGCATGTCGACCGCAATCATCTGGCCGGGGCCCAGCGCGCCTTTTTCGACCACGGTGGATTCATCAATCGGCACCATGCCCGCTTCGGATCCGGCGATCAGCAACCCGTCGCCTGTCACCACATAGCGCATCGGGCGCAAACCGTTGCGGTCAAGCCCGCCGCAAACCCAGCGCCCGTCGGTCATCGCCAGCGCGGCGGGGCCGTCCCACGGTTCCATCACCGAGTTGCAGTAGGAATACATGTCGCGCCAAGCCTCGGGCAGTTCCACCGCCTGCTTGGACCACGACTCCGGCACCAGCATGGTCTTGGCCATCGGCGCGTTACGCCCTGCACGCACCAGCACCTCGAACACCGAATCCAGCGCCGCCGAATCCGAAGACCCGCCCGCGATGATCGGTTTGATATCCTCGGCCATATCGCCAAAGGTCGAAGACGCCATGCGGATCTCATGGCTCTTCATCCAGTTGATGTTGCCCTTGAGCGTATTGATCTCACCGTTATGGGCCAGCATCCGGAACGGCTGCGCCAGCCACCACTGCGGGAAGGTATTTGTCGAATAGCGCTGGTGATAGATCGCGAATGCGCTCTCGAACCGTTCGTCCATCAGGTCGGGGTAGAAAACGGCGACCTGCTCGGCCAGCATCATGCCCTTGTAGATGATCGACCGGCAGGACAGCGACGCGATGTACAACTGCCCGACACCGGCAGCGGCAGCCGCCTTTTCGATCCGGCGACGGATCACGTACAGCTCGCGCTCGAATGTTTCCTCGTCCACGCCCTTGGCGTTCGAGATGATGATCTGCTCGATCTCGGGCCGGGTCGCGTTGGCCTTTTCACCCAGACAGGTCACATCCACCGGCACGTGGCGCCAGCCATAGATGTAATAGCCCATCCGCAGCATTTCGGATTCCACGATGGTCCGGCAGGTTTCCTGCGCGCCGAAATCGGTCCGGGGAAGGAACACCTGCCCGACGGCGATCAGCTCGTCCTGACGCGGTTCATGGCCGGTCCGCTTGATCTGGTCATAGAAGAACGGCACCGGGATCTGCACATGGATACCCGCGCCATCACCGGTCTTGCCATCCGCGTCCACCGCGCCCCGGTGCCAGATCGCCTTAAGCGCCTTGATCCCGGATTCCACGACCTTGCGGCTTTTCGACCCGTCCACGGACACGACAAGGCCCACCCCGCAGGAGGAATGCTCGCTCTCTTCGGTATAGAGCGAATTCTCTGCCATCCACTTGCGCTTGGTTTCTTCCGCGCGCACCCAGTTCTCGTCATAAGCAGTCATGGCATTTCTCCTTCGGGTATAAACGGGTGTTTCTTTTCGTATTCGGCGGCGGTGATCCGTACCGGCACATCGGCAAAGTCCCAGCCACCCGGTTTTCGGTCGGCATAGACGATACGGGTCAGCCGCCCGCCCCCGGCATTTTCAAACAGGCCGGGAACAAATTCGTAATCGCCGCCATCGTCACGCAGCCAGAGCGCCGACCCGCAGGTGTCGCACCAGGCGCGCTCGGAAAACGGAGACGAGCGATAGGTCTTGACCGGGCCATTGACGACAACCGTGTCCGCCGGGGCATCGATGCCCATCTGCACGGTGCCGCTCCAGCGCGTGCACATCGTGCAGAAACAGGCGCTCATGTCCTGTCCCAGACGGCCCGAGACCGTCACCGCACCACACAGGCAACGGCCATGTTGCACCGCCTCGCTCAAAGACCAGCCTCCGGAACGCCCAACATTTCAAGCACTTCGCTGCGGGTCATGCGCTGATGATCGCCCGCTATGTCGAAACAGGACGGCTTGTGGTCGATATAGATCTCGCGCTTAAGGACCAGCCCCTCGGTGTCGTCGAACAGCCCGATCGGAATCTCGTAATTCTCGGTCATCGGACCATCGGCGGTGACATGATAATACAGACCCGTGCCGCAGCGCTGGCACCACGCCCGCTCGGCCCAGTCGGAACTCTGCAGCGTGCGCACATGCGCCTCGCCCTTCCATGTCACGCCCTTGACCGGCACCGAAACCGCCATCAGCGCGGACCCCGTCCAGCGACGGCACATCTCGCAATGACAGATGCCGAACCCCTCGGGGACGTCCTGCGCCGTGAATTCCACCGCGCCACACATGCATTTTCCGGTCCGCTTCGTCATGTCACTGATCCGTTTGCCTGGGTCTCGCCAACCGGGTCCGCAACGCTGACCTTGTGACGCTTGGGTACTTCAGATGCCGCAGCGCGGCGGTGTACAGGGGGTGTACGGCCTGTGTACGGCGATCACCCCCCGGTTTCTGTCATTCCGCCGCAACCGCAACCGGGCTGCCGAACTGGCGCAGGATCGCGTCGGCACAGTCGCGACCGTCACGAATGGCCCAGACCACCAGCGACGCGCCGCGCACGATATCGCCCACCGCGTAAACGCCCGGCAGATCGGTCTGCCCGGTGGTGAACTCGGCCCGGATCGTGCCCCAGTTGGTCACAGTCAGTTCCGGCTGATCCCAGAGCTGCGGCAGGTCTTCCGGCTCAAACCCAAGCGCCTTGATGACCAGATCCGCCTCTTCGACGTAATCCGCACCTTCGATCACTTCGGGTGCCTGACGGCCCGAGGCATCCGGTGCCCCCAGACGCATCTTCTGCACCATCACGCCGCTGACCTTGTCGCCTTCGGATACAAAGCCCTTGGGCGCCGAAAGCCATTCGAAAACCACGCCTTCTTCCTCGGCATTGGCGACTTCGCGCTGGCTACCCGGCATGTTCGCCCGGTCGCGACGGTAAAGACATTTGACGCTCACCGCACCCTGACGGATCGAGGTCCGCACGCAGTCCATCGCCGTGTCGCCGCCGCCGATCACGACGACCTTCTTACCCTCGGCATTCATCCGGCCGCTCGTGAAATCCTCGACCTCGTCGCCAAAGCTCTTGCGGTTGGACACGGTCAGGAAATCGATCGCCCGCTCGATGCCCGTGGCACCGCTGCCCGGCCCGCCCAGTTCGCGCGACTTGTAAACGCCGGTGGCGATGATCACCGCATCATGGGCCTCGCGGATTTCTTGAAACGAGATATCCTCGCCCACGGTGCAGTTCAGCTTGAAGGTCACCCCGCCCTGCTCAAGCTGGTCATTGCGGCGCATCACCACGTCTTTTTCCAGCTTGAAGCCCGGGATGCCATAGGTCAGCAGCCCGCCCGCGCGGTCATAGCGATCATAGATCGTAACCTGCACACCGGCACGACGCAGCACATCCGCCGCCGCCAGACCGCCGGGGCCTGCGCCGATGATGCCCACGCTTTCCTTGCGTTCCTGCGACGGGTTGGCGGGCTTGACCCAGCCGTTTTCCCAGGCAGTGTCAGTGATATACTTTTCGACCGACCCGATGGTGACGGTGCCATGACCCGACTGTTCGATGACGCAATTGCCTTCGCAAAGCCGGTCCTGCGGGCAGATGCGGCCACAGATCTCGGGGAAGGTGTTCGTCGCCTGGCTGACCTCATAGGCTTCCTGCAGCCGCCCTTCGGCGGTCAGGCGCAGCCAGTCGGGGATATTGTTCTGCAGCGGGCAGTGGCTCTGGCAATAAGGAACGCCGCACTGGCTGCACCGGCTTGCCTGTTCTTTAGCCTTTGCGTCCGCGAACTCGGCATAAATCTCATGAAAATCTTCGCGGCGCATATTAGCGTCACGTTTCTCCGGCATATCCCGGTCAATCTGGACAAATTTGAGCATCGGCTGTTTGGCCACGAGTCGGTCTCCAGAAAAGGGTCAGAAGTCGGCATCATTTAAACAAAGCATGAAAGGATGAAAAGTCAGCAACACTGACCCATTTCACGTTTTTCGACCGCCGAACGACAAAAAGTGGCGTTCGAAGCTCTTTTTTAGGTATCAAACCGGACCTAAATGTCCGCTTTCCATTCAATTTAGGTGCTTATACATGATTCTCGAACCCGCTCCAAAATACCGGCCCCTTCGCCCATGCCTCTGTTTCAGATAATCCTGATTGCCCTCATTCAGGGCATTACCGAGTTTCTGCCGATCTCCTCCTCGGGCCACCTGATCCTCCTCCCCGGCCTGACCGGGCTGAACGATCAGGGTCAGCTGATCGACGTGGCGGTGCATGTCGGCACGCTTGGCGCGGTGATCGTCTATTTCTGGAGCGATGTTCGCAGCGCGCTGGCCGGGCTGGGCCGCCTGCTTCGCGGGCGCGTCGATACGCCCGGCGCGCGCCTTGCGCTCAGCCTCGTGATCGCAACCATTCCCGTCGTCATTTTCGGCGCTTTCCTGCACCTGACAGGGATCGACGAATCCCTGCGCTCGGTCGCGGTGATCGGCTGGACCATGCTGGTATTCGGGCTGGTGCTGTATTGGGCCGACCAGCGCGGCGCCGAGCATAAAACCGCCAGCGACTGGACCAAGGGCGACGCGCTGAAAATGGGGTTATGGCAGGCCGTATCGCTGATCCCGGGCACCTCGCGCTCGGGCATCACCATCACCGGCGCGCGCCAGATGGGCTATAACCGCGAAGACGCGGCCCGTCTGGCCATGCTGATGTCCATTCCGACGATCTTTGCCTCTGCGGTCCTGCTGGGCGCGGATGTGGTCAAAGAAGCGAATTACGGCGCGGTTCACGACGCCGCGCTGGCCGCGCTCTTTGCCTTTGGCTCGGCCCTGCTGGCGTTGACCCTGATGATGCGCCTTCTGCGCAGCGTCAGCTTTACGCCCTACGTGATCTACCGCGTGATACTGGGCGTTGTCCTGCTGGTCTACGCCTATAGCTGACCGATCAGGTCCGCAGGTTGCCTGCGGACTGCTTGATCGCGTCGTACTGTCCCGAGGGACGGAAACGCCACAGGTAATCCGGCAGGATCGCTTCCATCGCGACCGGCTTGATTCCCAGATCGTCAAAGCCCCTGGCATCCTCGGCCACCACGTTGTCGACCGCCAGGTTCCGAACCTGATCGCGCGTCAGCATGGTGTTGCGGAAGATCCCGAAGGACAGAAATTGCAGCAGGTCGAGCGCCCCGGCCATGATCCGCGCGGCAAAGAACGGAAGTCCGATCATCACCCGCTTGCGATGAATCATGCCCAGCATCTTTTCCATCAGGCCGCGGAAGGTCGCGGTTTCGGGTCCGCCGAGTTCATAGATGCCCGGCGCGGCCTCGCCCAGCACGCCCTTGACGGCGGCTTCGGCCACATCATCGACATAGACCGGCTGGAAACGTGTTTCTGCACCGACCAGCGGCACCACCGGCGAGAACATCGCCATACCGCCAAAGCGGTTAAAGAACTGATCCTCGGGGCCAAAGATGATCGAGGGTCGCAGGATGACCGCCGACGGGAAGTGCTCAAGCACTGCAACTTCGCCTTCGCCCTTGGTGCGGGCGTAATCGCTTTCGGATTCGGTGTCCGCGCCGATGGCCGAAATCTGAACCAGATGTTCGACACCTTCGACAGCCGCCAGTCGCGCCACGCGGGCCGCGCCTTCGCTCTGAACGGAGTCGAAGGTATTGCGGCTTTTCTCGGCAAGGATACCGACGCAGTTCACCACCGCATCCGCGCCCTTGATGACCGAAGAAACCGAGGCATCGTCGCGGATATTGCACAGCACAGGCTCAACCTGGCCGACCGCGCCATAGGGGCGCACAAAGGCTGCCTCGTTGGGGCGGCGCACCGCAACGCGCACGCGCCAGCCCTGTTTGGCCATCCGCCGGGCAATGTATCGCCCGACAAAGCCGGACCCGCCAATGATCGTCACCAGTCTGGACATCCGTGCTCTCCCGTAACTGACTTTTACCGTGATCTACCGTTCTACGCCCTTGCGAACAAGGCGCAAATCGACGCGTTTCGTCCGCGCCCGAGGGACAAACCTGAACGCCCGGCAGATTATCGTAACGTTAAGGCAAAAAACTTTACCTGACTCCGCGAAAATCCGTTTGACACCCCGCTCGCTAATCCTTAAGTGCACGGCTCACGACACCTGCCCAGGTGGCGGAATTGGTAGACGCGCTAGCTTCAGGTGCTAGTATTGGCAACGATGTGGAGGTTCGAGTCCTCTCCTGGGCACCAAAAATTGCGGAATCTTTTATAAAATCAATCACGTACAGATTGATCCGTAAATTTAACCCACCCCCCTACCCACCTCACGAAACGAAAATGAGAAGCTACACTTTTGAAGTGAAGCTCCGCTCGACGTCTTTCAAGAGCACGGGCTTTCCGCTGTATGCAAATTGCGCGCTCGCCAAAAGACTCACAGAGTAAGCAGCACGACGTATCTTTGAGCACCAAGTTATTTTGGCAAAAATATTTTCCTTTCTGTCCAGGCTTGTGAACTTAGCATTCTTGCTACTTGGAAGAGACGGACAGGTTCGATAATCCTCAACAGTTGTCAACAATTCGCACGTTGCCCCCTCTGGACCACTCAGGTGGGGCTACCTTTTCAGCCGCACCACAGGTGCTGTCAGACTAATTCGAACCCGTCTCACCATATGTAGGTTGGCTGTCCCTTATGC